>JAPPIG010000089.1:5777-82763 GCA_028820635.1 Candidatus Poribacteria bacterium | reverse complement strand
TACACTCACTGCAGGTGATTTCACATCAACGCGGAAAATGTTGATACGGAAGTAAATTTTAAAATGACTATATGCAATTCTAAACTGGAATCTCGCACAAAAATACTCATTATGATGATTTGCGGTTGCCTTGTCATTTTGCTGGATAGCCCAACCGCCCTGCTGACATGTTTCCTTGCCAGCCTGGTGTTAATCGCAATTTCAAAACCGACCTTAAGACAGATCCGATTGCTGCTCATCTTCCTCTTTTTTACAACGTGGGGTTTGATTTACAGTCAAGGTATGTTCTACAATGCATTTCCACGTACAGTCTTGATAACGCTTGTTCCAGCGGAGTTTCCGCTTATCGGGGAGTGGACTGGTGGTATCCGAATCTATCGCGAGGGACTATTTCACGGCATAATTCAATCACTGCGGTTTAATACTACCCTCGTGATTGGCTGCTATATTATTTGGAGTACACAACCTCGCGACTTACTTCTCGCATTGGGACAATTGCGTGTGCCAGGAGCACTTGCATTTATGGTCACAACTGCGCTGCATTTTATTCCTGTGATTGCCGGTGAAGCCGTTGCAGTCATTCGGTCACAAAGACTGCGCGGATTCCGCTACTTACAGTTCAATCTGTTTGCCACAATGCGAGGTGTTATCAATAGTTTCCGTCCTATCTTGGCGGGTAACATTCGGCATGCGACTAACCTTGGCGAATCAGTTGAAAGTCGTGGATTTTCTCCTGATACAGCAACGCAACGGACATTTTTACGCACCTCACAGATGGGAAAGCGGGATTATTGCTTGCTTGCGGTGTTATTTGTGTGTCTTATTTGCGTCATCGGTTTGAAGGTGTTGTATTTCTGTTATGCGAATGGTATCTATTACGGGTCGTGGTTGAGGGGTGTGTATACTTTTACCCGCGAGGTGCTTTAACGTCCGACCTCCCATGCCAAATGTTGCAATTCTGGCCCGATCAGTTTTTCCCATGCTAACCGCACAGCAGCATTTGAACCTGGTGTAGAGATAACCACTTTCCCACGATAAACTCCTGCAGTGGCGCGCGATAACATTGCAGCAGCACCGACTTGGTCATAACTAAACATCCGAAAGAGTTCACCAAATCCCGGTAACGTCTTTTCTAATTTGCGATTAAGCACGTCAAAAGTAGTGTCTCTCGGTGCGATTCCGGTTCCACCGTTGAATATGACTACCTGTGCATCAGTTTCAGCCATTTTATCCAATACATCAGAAACTTGATCAGGTTCATCTTTTATAATTTGATAGGCAGTTACGCCGTTTCCTTCTGCTTCAAGTTGTTCACGGAGAAAAGCAGCATTTGTGTCTGTTTCTGGTGTACGGGAATCACTTACTGTAACAATCGCAACCGACACAGGCCCCTCTTCTGCTGCAATCTCTCGATGTTGTTGCGTGCTTGTTGATGTTGTCATAAATTTCCTCTTTTCGTCAATTTATTGATTTGGATATGCCTTCTCCAAATGCCTCGGCATAGAAAAAAAGATTCCTTCGGTTTGTTTAGCAAGAATGGATTGAAAATCGTTCGGGTCTGGATGACCCACCACATAGGCGGTAATACCTAACGATTGACATACTTCCAGTGCTTGCTCCGCAGGATATTTTCCGGTTGTAGGTTCATCAGTTAAAATAAGCAGAAATCGCCTTGCGTAAGGGCTAAATTTTACCTCAGGCAGCCCTTCAACAATCGCATCAATAAGATGTTCATCTCCACCAAATGGGTCTTCCATAAGACTTTCTATCAAAACTTCGTTGAGCGGCATCTGAGATACGACAGCACCGTCAACAACTTTAATAGCATCTTTTGCTTCAGCAAAACGGATAAGCCCAATTCGATATTTTAGTGGAAATATTGATAATCTTCCTATGAGCGTGCTTAATCCAAGCATGATTGCTTGCGACTTTCCACCCATACTTCTGCTATAGTCTAACATCACTAAGACATCAACGATCGGTTGTTCGCTGCGACTTGCAGCACCTCCTGGTTGTGCCCCAATAGAAACTTTAAGACTATCTTGATCTCTACGGATCGTGTAAATCTGGTGGCTCTTTTGGTTAGTAAATGTCCATTTATTAGCGGATTGCTTTGTTCGAGCTATAAGATGTGGATTTAGACTCCAGTGTTCTGGATGTTCACCTGCATAAACTTTTAATTTATTTCCTATTTTGCGCATGGCATATATTCGCCCATTGTCGTAGTCTGTAATTATCAGCATATCACTGTTCTGTTTTTCTAAAACCGTTGCATATCCAGAGCTGAAAGCATCCGTTTTCAATCCAAGTTCCTTCTCATCAAATTCCTGTTGTATTTTGTTTATAGGTATATCACCTTCTTCAAAAAGCACATCAAACTGTAAATCAAGACTGAAATGCAATTTGGCACCGCTGCGCCGAATATCAGTTGCAATATCTCGGAATACTTTGAGAAACTTTTGATTTCCAGCACGATTAGCGGGGAGCGCAGCCGGATTATAGGCACTTCCGGGAATTTCTGTCCATACGCCGCCTGTAATTGTAGCTAATTCATGTTGAAAAGGTTCATTGAATCCGAGGACGTTAACATGAATATCTTCTATTTGAGACTGATCAATCACTTTTGCTCGCACCGTTTCGGAAGCATTTTTTTCTCTCATACTTGTTGTTGCGGGTTCATCCGTAACCAAAATTAAGTGTTTGTCTGCATCAGCATGAAAATCCATATAGTTCAACGTGTCTATAATCGCGTCAAGTGCATTTTCATCTCCACTCAGTTTTACTTTTTGCATGCGACGACGGAGATAACCTACATCAGCTGCAAGCGCGCGGGTTTCAAGCTCTTGTCCGTCTTCCCGAACGCTGAACTCGGACATGCCTAAATGATATTCTATGTTAACAAGATCAAATGCATCTGTCATACTAAATAGGTTTTCGGCAACCTGTTGAATGTTATCGCCCATGCTTTTACTTGTATCAAGCACAAAGACCACGTTGACTTTATCAAGTGTACGAGTAGCAATAATGTGGTCTGCAATCTGTTCGAGTGCTTCGGCAAATGGGTTGGAAGCGTCCTTGTTGCCTTTGCCTTTCCCCTTCCCACTTTCACCGTCTCCCTGTCCAATTCCCTCACCGATAGCAATTTCGGCAGTTCCCGTTGACTCAAGTCTGTTAAATCCGCTTTCACCATCGCCTTTGACTCGTTGCCGTAGACTTTCTTTCCCTGCGCCAGAGGTTATTTCAAAGGGACTTGTGACAGTTTTTGCAAGTGCTGATGTTCGACTATTCAACTGTTCCGCTTGTGTTGTCAACTCAGGTAACTCTGTCGCTGTTTTTGACACCTCTTCTGTAGCACTATGCATCAGCACCTTTTCAGAAGGGCGAACGGTTTCATCAAATAAATTGGAAGAAGCAGCTAAGGCTACATGTCTCGGTTGTCCTGAAGCCGATGATTTCGTCTGTTTTGGGGTATGCAACTGTTTGGGAGGTGGCCGTTTAAGTTGGCGTCTTTGTTTTGTCGGGTCCTTCATATCTATAAATTCCACGCCGACAACATCTTCAGAGTAATAAGCAACTCGTGTATAATAGAAAATGGTTAAGACAAGTGCGAAGCAGAGATGTATAATCCCGGCAATCAAGCAGGCATTCAGTGAACGTTGTTTTCTTTCAAAGCGATTCATGATGTTGTCTCCTGAGTTTTCTATTCCGATGATTGCTTTTCTTTCATCGTTGGGAAACTGATATTATGATTATATCAGATATTGTTGCTAATTTCAAGGAAGTTACACATTACAGATGTGTAAAGTTTTTAGCGAACCCTCACACCTTTTTTGTAGGGATAAGCTCTGTGCCCGAACTACAATAGAAGGTCCGATAGACGTTTCATAAATTTAGCTTATGTGATAATATTACACACCCTGGTTTGAAGAGAAAGGAACAGTAATTTCATTACTGATTATCTTACTATCAAAATAGTAGCAAATACGATGCCAATTGCAGAAACATCTGCAGCATAGAACCATCGCAAATTCCGCCAACAATAGCAAGAAAATATAGCTATAAAATGAACATCATTGTGTATAATTTGAACATTCAACCAAATTTTTCACACACCCACATATTAGCTCAAAAGGGTGTGTAAAGTTTTTGGTCTGAATACTCTTTTTCTCTTGTTGGAGGGATTTCAACCCCACTGAATGCCATACGCGCATTCAGTGTTGATTTGGATTTCTCAATTGCCACAAGTATATTGGACATTGACTTGGGTCTCTTCTGTAGGAGCGACCTCCCGGTCGCGACCAGGAGGTCGCTCCTACAGAATCCGCATAATCCGTGAACTAACAAGTGACAAAAACTTTACACACCCCACCTTGACACATACTACCGGTTACGCTATAATTAAATTATCATTGAATCACCGGAGGAACCCATGGCAACTTCTGCAGCACAAACATACCTCACACCTGAAGAATATATTACTTTAGAACGTAAGGCGATACCTGACGCAGAAACGGTTAGAAGTGAATACGTTAAGGGGAAAATAATCGCAATGTCTGGAGCAAGTTTTGCACATAACTTGATTACAGCAAACATATCTGCTGGATTGCATTCTCGCTTGAGAGACAGTGGATGTGTCGCCATCGCAAACGAAATGCGGGTAAGCACACCCAGCACTTCATCCTATTTCTACCCCGATGTTGTTGTCGTTTGTGAAGAACCACGTTTTGAAGACGATGTCTTTGATATACTCCTCAATCCGATTATTCTTATAGAAGTTTTGTCACCTTCAACAGAGGCTTATGATCGCGGTGAAAAATTTATGCACTATCGAGAGCTGCCATCTTTACAGGAATACGTCCTTGTTGCACAAGACAAGATTTGTGTTGAACGCTTCAGCCGCCAAGAGAACAATTGGATTCTCACCGATTTTCAAAACCTTGATGAACGCCTACCACTTGTTTCCGTCCAATCTGAACTGCCTCTGCGTGAAATTTATGATCGCGTAACATTTCCTGAATAAACACAGGAGAACTATGAAAGATACTACATTTATGCCAAAACAAAACTTCAACGAAAAACTAATCGCACTCCTCAAGACCAAACACGACTTTGTTGACGAATCAGACGAACTCCTCCCATCGCAGGCAAATACTACGCATGATATTTCAACCGTGACCTTAGCAAATGTTGCCTACTAACCGCTGCATTGGCGAATAATCCTTTCTAATCTTCTCCCATCCCAACTTTGCAATTAAGATATTAACATCTAATTTTACTTGACATACTCCACTACAAGTGTTATGATATTTAAAACTTTTTCACTGTTGAAAGAAAATGGAGAAATTGTCTAACGCATGTCAAAACCGAAAAGAAAACGTAAAAATAGGCAATCCGAAGACCAGGGCTTAGACGAAATACCGCGCTTACCAAAAACAAAGCCGCTGCAACTTCGTTATTACGGTGATCCGGTGCTCCGTAAAAAAGCGGAACCTATTCAGGAAATCACTGACGCAGAAATGACACTTGCTGAAGAGATGTTGATAACGCTCTACGCTACACACGGCATCGGACTCGCAGCAACACAAGTTGGCGTTTTAAAACGATTTCTTATTGTTGATATAGACCCAGAAGACGCAGACTATGAACCGCTCATGCTGTTCAATCCTGAAATTTTGAGTGTTGAAGGTGAAAGTGTGGCAGAAGAGGGGTGTTTGAGCATCCCTGACCTCCGTGCTGATGTGAAACGTCCGGAAAAGATAGTCGTTAAAGCAATGAACGACTACAGTGAAGATATTCAGATTGAAGCGGATGGACTTCTCGCCCGTGTGATCCAACACGAAATTGACCATCTCAACGGAACGCTTTTTATTGACAGGATTAGCGGTTTAAAAAGACAATTGCTTCGTCCCGAATTGGAAAAAATACAGAAAGCCGACAGGCCTTTATAGTAACTTAGGATGTGAACAGATGATACCGAAACCTTTACAAACAAAAGTAAACCAACTCTACAATTGCCTGCGAGACTATGAAAAAGTCATTGTTGCCTTCTCAGGTGGCGTTGATAGCACATTTCTCGCAGAGGCAGCACAACACGCCTTAGGCGATAACGCACTCGCTGTTACGGCAATCTCCGATTCCTATCCTATCCGAGAAATGAAAGCAGCCCAGGATATCGCTAAACAGATAGGTATCCGCTTTGAAACGGTTCACACCGAAGAATTAGAATTAGAAGGATACGCGAGCAATCCGACCAATCGATGTTTCTTTTGTAAGACTGAACTGTTCGATAAACTACGTCCAATCGCAGATAAATACAACGTAGGAACTATCGTATACGGAGCAATTCCAGATGATGTTGGCGACCATCGTCCTGGGATGGATGCAGCGAAACAGATGGGTATTCAAGCCCCTTTAATTGATGTTGATCTCACAAAATCAGAGATACGCGAAATTTCAAAAGCATGGGATTTGCCAACATGGGATAAACCGGCGTTCGCTTGTCTATCCTCAAGGTTTCCTTACGGCATGCGTATCACACGTGAATTGCTGCGTCAAGTTGATGCTGCAGAACAATTCCTTTACGATTTAGGCATTCGTCAATTCCGCGTTCGTCATCACGGTGAACTTGCCCGAATTGAACTTGACACAGAAGAAATTTCGTTATTGCAACATCAAGAAACGCGAAGCCAAATTAGCGCACACTTTAAAACGCTCGGATACGCCCACGTTACACTTGATCTGCAAGGGTATCGCTCCGGTAGTTTGAATGAAGGGATAACCAAAACCATTGCAGGGGCGTAAAAATGGAAACAATTCATGCGGTTTTCATCATAAGCGAGACTTTATACGCCGCACCGGACAGACCTCATCCAACTGATCCTGTTAACTTTCTTCCTATAACAGATGTGCTTATTGGTGTAGCCATCTTATTCGGAACTGTGGGATGTGTAATAGTTTTTCGCATTCTATACAGAAAATGGAAAAGCGGAATTTATAGACGGAATCCCTCAGACCTATTGCCTACACAAAAGAAAAACTTGACAAAATACGAAAAACGGATGCTTGCAGATAAGATTAACGAAAGCAGAAGGAATAATATCAAGAAAAGTTTCGTTGGCACAGTCAGTTCCAAAGGTATGATATTTGCCACAATTGGCTTAATTGTGTTAGTCCTGCTTTGGTTTACCCATGCAATTTTGGAAAGATTTCACCGATAACATAGTCTGGTTGGGTAAAATGCAGTTCGGATTTTAAAGTTTGAGGGATACAAAGCCCCACCCTGGTAGGCGTGTTTTGTAAACGCGCCGTTTATGTCGTCTTAGGTCTGGTCTCGGCGCGTTTACAAAACGCGCCTACCTTTGGATAATAAATCGGGCTTAGAAAGCCCTCCTACGATTTTTGAGATAGACTGTAATCAAATAATTGAAATCGAAAGAAATAACGCCAACGTAATAAACTTTATATGTCCACCCAACAAACACAACCGCTAATCGGCATGGAGACCTTCAGTTGGAAAAAATGGGATGCCTGTACACACTGTGGTCTTTGCCTACCTACCTGTCCAACTTACCGAGAATTAGGATTAGAAACCGATTCCCCCAGAGGAAGATTATATCTCATGGGGAGTGCCTTCAAACCGCAAGATGCCACGCCACTTAACGAAGAGTGGGCAGAATACATCTATCGGTGTTTAGATTGTCGCGCCTGTGAAACCGCTTGTCCTTCTGGTGTTCACTTCGGGGAACTTCTTGAACAAGCGCGCGCCATATATGAACAAAACGCACACCGTTCTATCAGTTACCGATTTTGGACTAACCTCGTCTTCAAGCAAATTCTACCGAACAAAGAACGGTTAGACCTCATTTTTGAATTGATGTGGCTCTATCAAAGACTTGGTCTTCGCTGGTTAGTTCAGAAAACAGGAATTCTCAAACTGATGGGACAACTTGGAAAGATGGAGTCCTTACTTCCAAAAATACCATCTCCCCGCCTCAAATATACAATACGTGACATCACACCAGCGGAAGGGGAGACACGATTTCGCGTCGGTTTTATTCCTGGGTGTATCATGAATCAGGTTTTTACTGAGACAAATTTGGCAACTATTCGCGTATTAACACAAAACGGATGTGAAGTTGTCACACCGCGCAAGCAGACCTGCTGTGGCGCACTACACCTACATAACGGCGCGCGCGATGTCGCTTCTGACCTTGCTAAACAAAACATAGATGTGTTTGAGAACGAGAATTTAGACGCAATTATCATCAACTCAGCCGGTTGTGGCGCAACGCTCAAGGAATATGAGGCACTTCTTGAAAGCGATGCAGTTTACGCAGAAAGAGCAGAACACTTCAGCCATAAAATGCGCGATATTAGTGAGTTCTTAGCCGAAATTGAGATGGTCCCACCAAAAGGCGAGATTCAACGACGAGTCACGTACGATGAACCGTGCCACCTCCTACACGGGCAACGTGTGAAATCACAACCCCGAAAAGTCTTGCAAACGATACCGGGACTTGAACTAATTGAGTTGACAGAATCCGAATGGTGTTGTGGGAGTGCGGGTATCTACAATATCACACAACCAGAACTTTCACAGGAAATTCTGGAACGGAAAATGGAGCACATCGCCGAAACTGACGCGGATATTGTCGCAACTGGAAATCCTGGATGTTTACTCCAGATCCAACTCGGCATCCAAAAACACGGATTAAATATGAAAGCGATGCATCCCGTTACTCTTCTTGATTATGCCTATCGCGGCCTTTCTCCAGAAGATTGGGAAGAATAGGATCAACCTTCCGAATTTGTGTGAACAAAACGAAACTATAAAAAACGTGACATCTTTGCAAAATTATGGTAGTATTAAATTATGATTTTATCAGATGTAGATATTCGTCAATATATAAGCAAAGGAAAAATTAAGATCACCCCTGAGCCAGATTTAGAAACACAATGGGGAAGTTGTTCAATTGATTTCAGATTGGGCAACACCTTTCGCGTTTTTGAGCATAGCAAATATCCGTTTATTGATTTGAAGGAAAAGGTCGATGCTGATGATCTCATGCGGGAAGTTGATGTGCCTGATGGTGAGGCATTTACGATGCAACCAGGTGAGTTTGTTCTCGCCGCTACACATGAAAAACTGGAATTAGCAGACGACGTGATGGCGAGGCTTGAAGGCAGAAGCAGTCTCGGTAGACTCGGTATTATCGTTCACAGCACCGCGGGGCTGTTCGATCCGGGGTGGGTTGGGAACGCTACTCTGGAACTTGGCAATCTCGGACGGATGCCTGTCAAACTCTATCCAGGTATGCGGATTTGTGCCTTTACCTTTGAACAACTTTCATCACCATCAAGTATGCCTTACCGATTGAAACCAGCGAATAAATATGCTGGGCAAGATGGCCCTGAAATGAGTCGTTTTGCTGAAGATGTTGAATTAAAAAAATAGAAAGAATCGTAATTCTGCTGAAATTTTGGGCAATTCTATGCCTAATAATTTAGCATATTTCGTAGTCCTTTTCTACATATTTTCTCATAGAGACTTTAATTATCAATGTTTAATTACGTGGCTTCTTTCTATGCTCTGTGTGATTTTGTCGTCATCGGCGTGTTTTAGAATGCCAGAACTGAAGCAAGGTTACAAAATTGGCATAGACTTTGCATAGTTTTCCATAGAATTCTTGTGGAATATTATATAAGTTGCGCACCGATATGATGACACATTACGAGTTATAATTACTATATTTGATCCACTTAGGAGGAAATGCGAATGACACCAAGTGAGGTGGTTGCACTTGCAAAAGAAAAAAATATTAAGATAGTTGACCTCAAATTCATGGACCTACCAGGGATGTGGCAGCACTTCTCCATTATGGTTGATGAATTGAGCGAAGACCTGTTTGAAGAAGGAATCGGTTTTGATGGGTCAAGTATCCGTGGTTTTCAAGCCATTAACGAGAGCGATATGTTGCTCTTTCCTGATCCTTCAACAGCACTGGTTGATCCAGTCTGTCAAGTGCCGACGTTAAGCATTACGTGTAATATCAAAGACCCAATTACTTTGGAAAATTACACTCGCGACGTACGGCATATTGCACAGAAGGCGGAGGCGTATCTTCAGTCCACAGGTATCGCTGATATTAGTTATTGGGGACCTGAAGCAGAATTCTATCTATTGAATGATATTCGCTACGGGCAAACCCAGAATTCTGGATTTTATCATGTTGATTCCGTTGAAGGAAGTTGGAACTCTGGTAGGGAAGAAAATCCTAACCTTGGTTACAAACCTCGCTATAAAGAGGGTTATTTCCCCGTTCCGCCATCAGACACACTCCAAGACATCCGTTCTGAAATTTGTCTTAAGCTTATAGAATCCGGCGTTGATGTAGAAGTACATCACCACGAGGTCGGAACTGCGGGACAAGGTGAAATTGACATACGCTATGGAACGCTTACAGATACCGGCGATAAAATTGCGTTGTATAAATACATCATCAAAAATATTGCGCGTTCTCACAATTTGGTAGCCACTTTCATGCCGAAACCGCTTTTCCAAGACAACGGTTCAGGGATGCACGTGCACACAAGTTTATGGAAAGACGGAAAAAACGTCTTTTTTGATCCGCAAGGCTACTCACTTCTGAGTGAGACTGCACTTTATTACATCGGTGGTTTACTTGCACATGCACGTTCATTATGTGCAATCATTGCCCCGACAACCAATTCTTATAAACGGTTGGTTCCAGGGTATGAAGCACCAGTTAACATAGCGTATTCCCAAAGAAATAGAAGCGCATGCGTACGGATCCCTGTATATTCTAAGAGTGAAAAAGCGAAACGGGTAGAATTCCGAACCCCAGACCCATCATGTAACCCTTATCTTGCATTTAGCGCGTTGATGATGGCTGGACTTGACGGAATTCAGAACCGAATCCATCCTGGCGATCCTTTGGATAAAGACCTCTACGACCTTGAACCAGAGGAACTTGACGATATTGAATCCACGCCGGTTTCTCTTGGTGACGCACTTGATGCGCTTGAAGATGACCATGAATATCTTCTCAAGGGTGATGTGTTTACTGAAGATGTGCTTGATGTTTGGATTGATTACAAACGCGAAAATGAGGTAGACGCTATTAACATGCGGCCGCACCCGTATGAATTCTTCCTCTATCACGATATTTAGACCTATTTCTATCATGAGATAGGTTCTAATGAACATTGTGGACAAGAACCCCAAATTGAGGCATCATATCAGCGCGAATGTTGATTTTCATGTGTATTGCAAAGGATAACATCCAGCAAATACATTTATCTTAAATCATAGAAAGAAAACGCGTTAATTTGATGCCTCAGTCTATTGTAAAGACGAATCTTATATCTGTCCGCTACAATCGGCGAGTCTCAGTATCCGTAAAAACACCTCTTTCAATTGCGTTGATATTAGGAGAATCCCATGAGAAAAATAGAGTGTATTATTCGCCCCTTCAAACTGGAGGAAGTCAAGGAAGCTCTTAGCGATGTCGGTGTCCGGAGAATGAGAGTGAGTGAAGTTCGTGGATTCAGACGTAGCCGTAGGTATACCGAACTCTATCGTGATAACGAACATGTGTTTGATTTTGTGCCAAAGTTGAAAATTGAGATCGTTGTTGCAGAAGAAATTATTGATGAAGTCGTAGAAGCTATAAAGCAGGTAGCATCCACCTTAAAGACGGATTTGGTTCCGTCCACAGCTCCCTGATAAACGTAAGGCGAATCTCCGGATCCGCCAAGACAATCCTATCTAATTTGCGTAGGTATTAGGAGAAATCCCATGATAAAATTAGAGTGTATTATTCGCCCCTTCAAACTGGAGGAAGTCAAGGAAGCTCTCAGCGATGTCGGTGTCCGGGGAATGACAGTCAGTGAAGTTCGCGGATTCGGACGCAGCCGTGGGCATACCGAACTCTATCGTGGCAGCGAATATACGATTGAGTTCGTACCAAAGTTGAAAATCGAAATCGTTGTCGCAGAAGAAAATGTAGATAAAGTCGTTGATGCCGTTCAACAGGCAGCATCAACCGGTAAGATTGGGGATGGAAAAATATTTGTCATCCCAATTAATGAAACAATCAGAATCCGTACAGGTGAAAGAGGTCCCGCCGCTATCTAATCTGTATCTCTGTTGCATTTATGAAAATTAGTAGGGACAGGTGTTTATACCTGTCCTTTCTGTTTTTAACCTCTCCCTATCTGGCAATCTTGTGTCATTTAATCTGTCAAGATTCTCTTTCAATTTTCTTGACATTGCCAGAATTTCATGTTATTATTTTAAAGTATTTATCCTTGTAGGACGTTGGTTAGGAATCCTTTTTACCAACTGCATCTCCATACTATATAGGACATTGACCCGTTTGTTCAACCTTTTTTGGCGAGGGTATTATTGGATTTAAATCTACCTATAATTGCTTAGTAAGGAAATCAGAATCTAAGGAGGATGATTCATGAAAATGAAATTGTTTGTCTCTTTTCTGCTTTTAGTCGGTTTAGTAATTCCTTTCACGGTGATTCAGCCCGCAGAGGCAGAGGACCCAAGATCAAAAATGGGACTTGTTGCACTTTGGACCTTTGACAAAGACACCATTCAAGCGAACAAAGTTGAAGATGTTTTCGGGGAGAACAACGGAACCATCACTGGCAAACCCGACCAAATTGATGGGTTTCGCGGTGAGGCTTTAGATTTTGACGGTGTTACTGATTTGATCCGAATGGACCAGGACATCTTTTTCCCTTCTGTGACGATGGAGGCAATTATTAAGCCGACCCTTGGCACACGAAATCCTATTTATGATAAGTACAACTACGGCATTCAACTGCTTGATAACAATAACGTCGGCCTCTGGATTCGTGCGGACACAGCGAACCAAGCAAAACATTGGCCTTCTGCTTATGTGCCGTATCCCACTGATGGCGAATGGCATCATGTCGTAGGGGTTGTTGAGAACAAAAAGTCCGTCCGAATCTACTTGGACGGTGAGTTAATAAAGAGCACCCCGGCACCTGACCCAATCAGCATCGCTTACGGTGCCTCGCAAAAACCGACAATCGCCTACACACAGCATTTGGGCGGTATCTGGTACGCCGGTGCTATTGACGAAGTTGCCATTTTTGAAGGGGCGTTAAGTGATGCTGACGTGAAGAGACTGTATACACTGGCGTTGGCGGTTGAACACACTGGAAAACTGACGGTAACTTGGGGCAAACTCAAGACTCAAAATTGATGTTAACAATGCGCGAAAACGCAAAAAAATTTTAAAACTTAAGACTTAATGATTGAAGTAAAAGAACTAACTAAATCTTACGGTCCGACCCTTGCCGTTGATCAGGTATCATTTAATGCACATGCTGGAGAAGTTATCGGATTCATTGGTCCGAACGGTGCAGGAAAGACCACAACGATGCGTATTTTGACCTGCTATCTTACAGCAGACGCTGGAAGTGCTACCGTTGCTGGTTATGATGTCCTTGAAAATGCCATTGAAGTGAGAAAAAACGTGGGGTATCTCCCAGAAAGCGCACCACTCTACGCAGACATGGGAGTCGTTGCATATCTCAACTTTATGGCAGAAGTTCGGGAAATTCCCAAAAGTCAGCGGAAAGAACGGTTAAGAACAGTCGTTGATATCTGTGGGATTGAAGGCGTTATTCAAAAAGACATCGGTGAACTTTCTAAAGGGTACCGACAACGCGTCGGTTTGGCACAAAGTCTCATCCACGACCCACCTATCCTGATCTTAGATGAACCCACCTCTGGACTCGATCCGAGCCAAACTATTGAAATTAGGAATCTAATAAAAGAGATCGGGAAAGAAAAACTGGTACTCTTCAGCACACATATCTTGCCTGAGGTAGCTGCTACCTGTACCCGAATTCTGATTATCCACCGTGGGAAAATTGTCGCGAACGGTACGTTGGCGGAACTTTTAAGTCAGGTTCAGAGTGAAGACAAGTTGCAAGTTGCTATCCGAGGCTCAGAAGAGGCAATCACCACGAAACTAAAAGAGTTAGATGGCATCACTGGCGTTGTGCCTGTCAAAACGGACGATGGTGTTGTGGGATATGAAGTCACGACAGTGCAAGAAGGCTACGATGCTACCAGTGGACTATTCAACGCTGCTGTCCAAAACGGTTGGGACTTGGTTGAACTTCGGCAAGAATCTGTTGATTTGGAAGACGTATTCCTCCATTTTACATCTGAGCCGGGCAGTGATAGTACCCCCGCTGCAGAATTGTCAAGAGAAGAAATTTCTGCAGAAGAAGAGTAAATTTAAGGCTAACGTTTTCGGTTTTCTATAACCGAGCGCGCGACACTAAAACAGAATACAATGCAGAACATCAACGCTATTTTCAAAAAAGAATTCAGAAGTTATTTTAATTCACCCATTGCGTATATTTTCATTACATTTTTCCTCGGCATCTCTTCGTGGCTGTTTTTTCAAACTTTTTTCTTTGCAAACGAAGCCGAATTGCGGGGATTTTTTGGGTTAATGCCATGGATATTTCTCTTTTTCATACCCGCTGTTACAATGAAACTTTGGGCTGAAGAAAAGAAAATCGGCACAGCAGAAATCCTGATGACCTTACCGATTCGGGACTACGAAGTGGTCGTTGGAAAATTTTTAGCAAGTTTCGGATTGCTTGCCATTACTGCCCTCTTTTCGCTCGGACTTCCCATTTCTGTCATCTATCTGGGCGACCCGGATGGTGGCACAATTGTGTGTGGATACATCGGGTTACTGCTAATGGGAGGCGCGTATCTGGCAATCGGACTGTTCGCTTCAACGTTGACTGAAAATCAGATTATAGCCTTTATTCTCGGAATAACTATATGCTTTGTCTTACTGATTATCGGCACAGATTATGTGCTTTTCAGCACTCCCGGTTGGTTATACCCGATTTTTAGTTATCTCGGTCTCAGTTCACACTACAGCAGCATTCTCCGCGGTGTGATTGATTCTCGTGATATTATCTACTATCTTTCCATTATTGGATTTTTTCTCTATTTAAGCACTTTGTCGGTTGAAAGTCGAAAGTGGCGTTAAGAAAAGGAGGCAAACTGTTTTGGCTGATAAACGGATCAGATACGGTAGCAATACTGTTGCTTTTGTTGCACTCATCTTAGGTATCTTGGTGCTGATTAACTTTCTATCCTCCCGTCGTTTTTTGCGCGCTGACCTCACTGAGGATAAACGTTACACTGTTTCAAAAGCAACCAAGAATGTTATTAAAAGCCTGGATGATATTGTCACAATCACCGTTTACTTTTCCACAGAACCGGCGGACGTAGCACGAATCCGTCGTGATGTCAGAGATGTCCTTGACGAATATGAGGCGTTCTCCCAAAAACTTCAGATTGACTTTATCGATCCTGCCGATTTTGACGATGCACAAAAACAAGAACTCCGTTTCAAAGGTATTCCTGAAGTGCAAGTTAATGTTCCTGGGGAAGACAAACTTGAAATAGCAAACGTGTATATGGCTATTTCTGTCGGCTATGGTGGTAAAGAAGAAGTCCTTCCAGTTGTGCGTTCAACTTCTAACTTGGAATATGAACTCACCTCTACAATTCTCAAGGTAACCACTAAAGAAGCAAAAACAGTTGGATTTTTGACAGGACACGATGAATTCGACATCAACGCACAAACACAAGGACATCAACAATTTCGCGGATTCTTGGATAAAAACGCACAGGGACAATATAATCTTACCACAGTTGACCTACGTGCAGGAGAACCGGTGGATCAATCTATAACTACATTAGTTGTAGCAGGACCAAAACAAGAATTAACAGATCGAGAGAAATATGAGATTGACCAATTTATTATGCGTGGTGGAAGGACTATATTCCTGATTGATCCCGTTACAATGCCGCCCGGAACGGTACAAGCAACACCTCTTAGCACCGGTCTAAATGATCTGCTTGAACATTACGGTATCAAACTGGGAAATAACGTCCTTGCAGATCTTAGATTCCATGATAGCGTACGGATGGACCGGGGAATAATGAGATTGATTCAACCTTATCCTTATTTTGTTAAGATCGCTAAAGCTAACTTTTCAAAAGAACATGCTGTGACCAGTCAATTGGAAGTGTTGACTTTGCCTTGGACAAGTTCCTTAGAGATATTAAATAAAGAAAGTATCAAAGCAACACCGTTAGCAAAGACAAGCGAATTTGGACGGAGTTCCCAAGGATTTTACAACTTAGATCCAAATTTTCCAATTCCACAAACCGATTTACAAGCATATACTGTTGCTGCTGCTTTGGAAGGAAAATTCAAAAGTTTCTATGCCGATAAAGAAATTCCGGCAGTCGCATCCACAGCAGACACCGATACCGAAAATGGTAACGCCCCGGTACAAGATGATGGGGAACGAACAACTATTACTGAAAGTGCTGAAACGCAAATTGTTGTGGTAGGAACAGCACAATTCATCATACAGTTGCACCCTAACGGTATTGAATTTTTCTTAAACAGTATAGACTGGCTAACCCTTGGTGAGACTCTCATTGGCATCCGTTCACACGCCATCACCGATAGACCTCTAAATGAGGAGGTGTCAAGTTTTGCGAAGAATTTCATCAAATACCTGTGTACTATCGGGATTCCACTGTTAATTGTTATTTTTGGGCTAATTCGGTATTTCTTAAAAAGGAGGGTAAAACGGTTGGTTGGAGCCTACGGTTCACCGCTTTAAACTTCCAGAGACATTGGAATTTGCCAACCGAATGGAACGATGAAAAAGAAACAACTTCTTATTTTAGGTGGTATCTTTGTTTTTCTACTACTCGTCGTCCTCATCTTTGAAAACCCTTTCAGGAAAAGTGAGTACGAAAAGAAGATTGAAGCGGCAACCGCGCTGTTCCCGAACTCCAATATGGATCAAGTTACAAAAATAGAAATCATCGCCAAAGGTCAAACTACAACTCTCTCAAAACAAAACGACCAATGGGTTGTTACCTCTATGGATAAATATCCAGCAGATAGCGAAGGCGTGAAAGATTTATTGGAGAAAGTTGCAGAATTTAACAATGCCAACCACGTTTCCGACAATCCGAAAAATCAAGCTGAATTCCAAGTAGATAGTTCAGGTGTTGAAGCAAAATTGATGGATGCAAACGATAAAATGTTAGCACACCTGTTTGTCGGGAAAAATACGCCTGGCTTCTTAAGCAGTTACGTGCGCGTCGCTGATTCCAACGATGTCTATATTGCGCAAGGTTATTTACAATCTGTTTTTGACAAAGGAACACGAACTTGGAAAGACCGAACCATCTTTGATTTTAACAAAGGCATTGTTACACAGATAAACATTACCTCTCCAGAAGAAACGGTGGAACTGCGGTTAGATGCTGAAAATAAGTGGCAGATGCACCAACCGATAAATGCTGCTGCCAATCAGACCGAAGTTGACAACCTGCTCACCTATTTCAGTGAACTGGAGACAGACGATTTCGCAGAAGCAAAAGAACTTGCCGAATACGGATTAGATTCCCCAACCTCATCTATCTCTGCTATCCTCAACGATGGTACAACTGCTACGCTTCATGTCGGCAAAGAGGAAGGTGGCAAACTTCATGTCAAAAGCAAAGATAAAGAACCTGTCTTTATGTTGTACAAATCAAATGTTGATAGGTTAATAAAGAAATCTGACACGCTTACGGAAAATGCCGCGCCTCCAGAGATAGAGGGCGTAAATCCACCAGAGTAGGAATGTTAAAGAAGTTCAAAAAATTCACTAAACTTAGAGGAGAAAAAATGAGAAGATACGATTATTGTTTATTAGCGGTCTCTGTATTGCTGATTTCAACACTTACGGCTTGCGATACACGTTTTACCTCGCAGCTATTGTCGCCTCCAACAAGCGGCAGAACTATCCATGTTACAGGGAGCGGTTCAGTTACGGGTGAACCAGATATTGCAACGCTTAATTTAGGTGTCTCTGTGGAAAAAGCGACAGTTGCTGAGGCACGCGAAGAAGCTGCAAGCGCAATGACAGCGTTGATAGATTCTTTGAAAGCGAACGATATTACTGAAAAAGATATTAATACTGAGAATTTCAGTATCTACCCACAGTACGATTATTCGGAAGGCAAACGCGAACTTCGGGGTTACAGAGTAAATAACACCGTTCGGGCGAAGGTGCGAGAACTGGATACGCTCAGCGATGTGATTGACGATGCCGCAGAAGCGGGAGGAGATAACATCGTTGTAAACTCCGTTCAATTTATGATTGACGACACCACTGAATACCAGAAGCAAGCCCGTAGTTTGGCGGTAAAAGATGCTGCAGCCAAAGCGCAAACCTTAGCGGATGCAAGTGGGGTAGTACTTGGAAAACCTGTCACTATATCAGAAAACACGTATTTTGAAAGTCCACCAATTCCGTATGCAGTAGCAGAAGCAGCCTTTGATGATAGTGCAACACGCTCTTCCACGCCTATTGTGCCGGGTGAACTCACAGTCACCGTGAATATCACTGTGGTATATGAAATTGAGTGAGGTTTCCGCAACGAAAGTATTTTTTACAGGAAACAGAGCAGTTTGTCAATAAGAAATATATCTTAGGTTTTAGTCAATTATCAACCATCTTTTTTCAAGATAACAATACGATTGCTATTTGTGCCTTTGCTGTTGTTAGAAACACCCCAGCAATTTGCCGTTTTCGTAAAGTGCTGCGCGTTAATCATTAATTTTTCTGGCACGAATCCTGCCTCTACCGATGCTTGGAAAACGGGATCTTCTAACAAAATGGCACCCTTGCGAACCTCTCCAACCTCAAAAGCAATTCTGCCAGTAGGTTTTAATATCCGATGTAGTTCCACAAAGACATCTGTCATAAGTGCAACCCAATCGTCCAGAGATTTTATTTTCCAGATTTTCCCTGCTTCAATTTCTATGTCGCAAAACCACATCCGTAGCCAGTTGTCCTGCTCATAGTCCACAGTATCAAGGAAAGGGGGTGAGGTGACAACTAAATCAACGGATTCGTCTGCTATTTGGGATGTGTTATCTGCTGATTCGGTGAGTAGTACAGCATCGTCCCGCCAGAAGTGATTGGGAAGGCTATGGCGCTGCAACTGCTTTGATTTCCTGAGTATCAATTCCTTCGTATTTCGGTATTCTGGTGTCTGATTCCGTTTTTCGTTAATTTTTCGCTGTGAAACAACTGAGGCTGCCAGATTTGGCGGTAGGGTAAAAACGGAGAAGAAGCCAGTAGAATGCCCTGTAAGACGACTGCATGCTACCATTTGTAACCATGCATCAATTGAGTCAAGTTGTTCTTGTTGGAAATAGGTTCGCCATCCGTAAATCTCTCTGAGTGTGTCTTCATGGAAAAAGACTAAAAGGTCTGGATCAATTTCTGCATCATTTGATAGGTCAACCTCAGATAATCTCTTTTCAATATCTGCTAATGTAGGTGGGTTAAGGCGAGGGGATGTAAGGATTATAGACAGAGGGTTTATGTCGTTTCCACTTACTTTATGTCCGTGAAGCTGAGCCTCTATTAAAGTTGTTCCGCGTCCCATAAACGGATCGTAAACAACAGATTCTGGTTCGCAGAACTTTTTGATAAAATATGCTGGTAATTGCGGTTTGTAACAGGCGCGATATGAAATCTCATGGATGGAGTGACCAGCACGTTGTTTTGCTGTCCAAAATTCGTCTACTTCGGTAGGGACAGAAGCCAAAAAACTTTTAGGTTGGTAAAAATCAAAGGCTAATTGTACTGAATCCATAAATCCTGTTTATATATTTGCTGCAAAAAAGGGTTTTTGATTAGAAATAATTGACTTTGTTAACTCGGATTGTTCTTTTCCCAAAATTGCTTCTAAATCAGAGGTGCAGGCGTAATCCTTGAAAAAACGAGAAACATCGTCTGATTCTCTCTGTTCTGCAAGCCTGTTTTGTATAAGTTCTACGTTAAATGCATCAAGTTCAATACCTATCGATTTTCGTGCTAATTGTTCTGATACAACCAACGTTGTCCCTGAGCCAGCAAATGGATCAAGAACAACATCACCTGGATTTGTAGAAGAAAGGATAATCCGAAGGAGAAGTTGAATAGGCGTTTGTTGTTTGTGTAGACGGTTTCCCTCCGCATCACGAAGTGCTTCATCGCCAGCAAAATAGCCCGATGTTAACTCGCGAATATCGTCCCATACATCGGTAACATACATTCCGTTTTCACGCGTGTACTTGTAATCTGCTGGCAGTGGTGGATCAATACGTAGACGATTGAAAACACGTGGTGTTTTGCCTTTCGTTGCAAACCCTATTATCTGGTAGTGTTTTCCAAAACGTTTCATCCCTGGGACTGCTGAGGTTTTCTTTTTCCAAACAATTAGATTTTGAAAAGTCCACCCACTATCGCGTAAGCATTGCAAAACGAATTCTGTATTTTTTTCGCGTTGCATGAAATAGATAGCGCCGCCATCCGAAGTTAATGCATAGACTTTAGAGCATACCTCTCGCATCCATTCCCAATATTCTTCAGGAGGTAGGTTATCATTCCATTGATTGTATGCTTTGTCTTGATTGAAGGGAGGATCAAGAAAGGAAAGGTCTATCTTTGAGATAAAGTTACTGGTATCCAAAGCTGTTGTGCAACTGTCATGCAGCACGATACAGTCTTTGCTAAATGAGTTTCCCATGGAGCCGCGTTCCCACAGTAACGGAGTTCAGAACAAAGTCTTCTTGGAGTGTTTGTGTATCATAATCTTTGGGATTTACAGATTGCTGGCTAAACCGTGTAATTTTTTACAATCTCTTCATCCAGATTTTCCAAAACATCTTTAGCGTCACGCTGCATAGGTTTCTCTTTTTTTACTTCCGCTTCAAG
Source organism: Candidatus Poribacteria bacterium (assembly GCA_028820635.1). GTDB lineage: Bacteria > Poribacteria > WGA-4E > WGA-4E > WGA-3G > MSPOR6. The sequence continues at coordinate 61,874 of JAPPIG010000089.1, read as the reverse complement.
GAAACCGTTTTCTTCAATGACATTCTCCTCAACATAGATCGGCACTTCACATCGGATTGCGAGAGCAAGCGCATCACTCGGTCGAGAATCTATATCGTATTCCTGCCCGTTCAATTCAAGTTTTACTTGGGCGAAGAAGGTTTGTTTTTCAACTGCATTGATACAAATGGAACTAACCTTGCCGGAGATTGTGTCAATGACATTCTTGAGCAGGTCGTGTGTCATCGGTCGTGGCAGATCAACTTTTTTCAGTCGGTTCTCTATTGCCCATGCCTCCGATTCACCTATCCATATCAACAATATCCGTTTAGATTCGCCTTCTTTTTCTTTTAAGACGACAACCGGTGCGCCTGTATTTCGATCAACGGTCAGAAATTCAATCTTAACTTCGACCATGTTATTTCTCCTTTTCTAAGAATCCGTGTTTTTCGATCACATCGTCTTCACATAGATTGGTACGAATGACTACTGGTATTCCATCGTTCCGGTCTGTGTGATGCTGTCAATTTCAACTTTAACCATTGTCTTGCTCTTTTGTGTTAGAAGATTACACTGACAACAAGGTTTACGTAAATTATCCATATTAATTTAATCAGAAACAGGTTCGGACTCTGGCTCGGAACTGGAATCAGATTCAGAATCCGAAACGGCGTTCCGATTTAATCCCTTAGCATAATCTGAAATTGTTTGTCCGATCTTTGCTGTATCAATACCACTAAAGTTCACCAGTTCCTTGAGAAGTGGCATTGCCGCGCCAGCGTTGATAATCGACCCAAGAATTCGGTTCATACTACCAGAACTACCATTACCACCACCATTTCCACCTAAGTCAAGCACGCGGATGCTTTCAATCCGTTCCGCGGGTTTCATCAACTCATTCGTGACTTCAGGTAGTGCTTCTACGAGGGCAAGTACTGCATCACTGACAAGCACTTGTGGCTCAGCCTGATTTTTCGCTGTAATTAATGCTTCCTCACCATCTGCCTCGGCTCTTGCTTCAACAAGGAGTGCTTCGGAGAGTATCTTTGTTGCTTCAGCCTTGACTTGCGCTGCTTCAAGTTCTGCCTTTGCCGTTTCAACAATAGTATACACTTCCGCGTCAGCGGTCTTTTCTTTTGCAATTCTTTCTTCGTCCGCTTCTTGTTCGGCACGAATCAGTTCTACCTTGCTTTCACGCTCCGCTTTTTCAATTGCTTCAGCTGTTTCAACGGCTGCTTCAGCACGCGCTTTTTCAGCTGAAACCTCTAAGAATTCAATGAGGGCAGCCTCGCGTTCTTTTTCTTTTATTGAAACCAAAATAGTGTTTTCCGCCTCAGCTTCTTTTTCTGCACGTTCTTTGTCCAACAGAATAATTTTACGCTCAATGTCAGTCTCTTTGACGGTAGCTTCTTGATCAATCTTTGCTTTTTCAATAGTAAGGGTTCGTTGAATTTCAGCTTCTTCAACCGTTTGCTGTTGTTGCACGCGGGCAATTTCGACAGCCTGTTTCTGTGCGATTTCGCTTTCTTCAACCATCTTTTCCTGCTCAATACGTTCCATCTCTATTTTTTGAGTCTGTACAATTTCAGCGGATTTCACAGCCTGTTCCTGTTTAATGCGTGCTTCCTCAACCGCTTGCAGCTGCTCAAACTTATGTGCCTCAACCGCGCGTTCTTGTTCAGCCTTGTTCGTAGCAATTTCCTTGCGCTGTTCTTCCTGTGCAAACTCAAGCCTCTGTTCTACTTCTAAAGCTTTTGTCTCTGTTTCCTCTTCCTTTTGCTTAATTTCGAGTTCCGCAAGGAGACGATCTTCTTCACGTCTGACCTTATTCTCATGCTCAATCTTGGCGGTTTCAGTCTGCTTTTCTTCCACTTCCTTCTTGATCGTCATAATTGCAACGACATCAAATCGGTTGTTTTCATCAAGCGATTCAAGTGGGGTTTGGTCAAGGTTCGTTACTGCAACGGTTTCAAGCTTAAAACCGTTCTGTTCCAAATCCTCAAGGCATGCCTCCTGAACCTGGTCGGAAAATTCTTGGCGTTTTTCGTGAAGTTCCTGCAAATCCATAGTCGCAGCAACACTTCGTAGAACACCAACGAGTTTACCTTCCAGCAATGAATTCACTGCCTGCGGTGTTAAAGTTTTATCACCAAGACTTGCTACAGCTTTAAGCACATCTGCTTCATTCGGTTCAATTTTTACATAGAACTCCGCTTGTATGTCAACACGCAAACTGTCCTTAGTAATCAGTGCTGCTTGTCCCTCACGTTCAACAGGGAGTTGCAACGTATTTAAAGAAATGATCTGTGTCACATTCGTGATTGGATTAACGAGCGTTCCGCCAAATACAACCCGTTTTTTGCTTCCCCCTGAGATTACTAATGCAGCGTCCGCAGGGGCTTTTTTGTAGAAGGATTTGTATATTAGTACGAAAATAACAAACAACGCAATCAGACCGCCCACAATAAGAATAAACAAATCTGGCATTTTATATCTCCTTGACTGATAGAATCAGGTTAATAAAGGAATCGGCATTAGTGCAATTCCGCTTCTATAGGTTTTACATCAAATATTCGTTTCTCAGGATCATAATTGATTAAAATTACAATATCACCCTTTACTGGATTGGGTTCATCTGGTTTGACGCGACACTTCACTGTTAGGGTATTGCCATCCGGGGCTTGTACCCGTGCAGTGCCGAAAGTCGGTGTGATTTGACCGCTAATCACCCTGCCTTGTAAACCAAGTAGGTGAAGATCCTTTGTAGGTGGATCACTTTCAGGAAAGATCTTTGAAAGTGTAAGCGATAAATATCGTGTGCCTAAAACACTACAGACGAGAGCAGCTGAGCAAGATATCCAAAAGAACAGGCTCGGTGCTGCGTTCACATTCAGAATTTCATTGACGATTAAACCTGTGAAACCCCACGTTGTAAAGAGTGTCATTACCACAATCATAAAGGGTACTCTGCCTACGTTCAGAAAACCCAAAACGTCAACAAAAATATTGCCGCTTACACCGGAATCTGCTGCTATAGTAGTATCGGCATCTACGTCTGCATCAACGTCCATGTCTACATCAGCATCAACGTCTACATCTACATCGGCATCAACGTCGAAGTCCACGTCAGCATCCACATCAAAGTCTACATCGGCATCAACGTCGAAGTCCACGTCTGCGTCTACATCGGCATCTCCACCAAAGTCCAGACCACCGAGGATAAGCCGAAAAATTGCAAACAGAAACACGACAGCAAGCGGTGCAGTAAACCATACATTATATGTTACAGTTAGGTAAGTCCAAAAACCCATATTTACCTCTGTATCTGTTCGGCGATAAGTTGATGAGCTCGCCGCGCCTCACGCAAACTCATGTTATCAATCCAAAAACTATTACGTTTGACATTAATTTCAAGTCGTGCTTGTCCAAAAAAACGATGCTTCAAAAGTCGGGCAAGTTTCACAGTGCTAATTTCGCTAAAAAACACATTACATCGGATATTAGCGTAAGAGATAGCCAAACTTCCCATATATTTTTCGTCTAAGATCAGTACTCGTAACGTGGTAATCAAAACAAAATCAGGGTGCAGCAGTGAAGAACGACCAAGAACGCATAAACATATCTGTTCATTCGGTTGAAGTTCTGCCTTGGTAATCTGTTGAATGCGAACTGGTAGATTCTCAAATTCAGCCATCGTGCGTTGTCCTCCAATATAGAGACATTTAGCCGCGAAAAGATAGCTAAAAATTTACTTTAGGTCGCTGGCAACTATTACAACTTGTCTCATAAATCGTTAAACGCATTTTCTTGCAGAGAATTCATCTTCATTGTACGGACGGGTCCCTGTGCCCGCCCATTATTTCCATTTATGGAGATAGCGAGGCACGGGGACCTCGCCCTACATAAGATTTATGAGATACGCTTAGATTCATTTATGCCAAGTGGGTGATGGAGGTGGCGGGAATTGAACCCGCGTCCGAAAGCATATTGATAAAGGCTACTACATGCTTATCACAGGTTTTAAGTTTCGCTGTTCAGGCTCCCCTGTGCGGGATTCATGAAGGCTATCTCAAGTTTAGGTTCACGGAATGCCCCTTGAGAACAATCAAACCGCTATCCCGTATTGCGGCGCTTTAGCTTCCCTGACGGGAAACAGGTTGGCCAAGCGTAGCTGCGTATTAAGCAGCTAATGCTAATTCTTGATCAGCAATTATAATTGTTCCGCCTATTTTACGAGGCCTGCGGAGACCTCGACATGCAACCTGTATCGCAATTACCTCCGTCGAAACCAAGTTCACCCCCAAATATATTTTGTGAGTTTATGTATATGCCCGTATTTCTCGGTTAGCGTGTTCACGTTCAATTTTATCACGCTTATCGTAGACTCGCTTCCCTTGGGCAACTGCTAATTCTAATTTTACCTTACTACCGCTGAAGTAAGCACGTGTTGGAACTAAGGTCATTCCCTTTGACTGAACTGATCGCGTTAATTTTCTTATTTCATTACGATGCAGTAGAAGTTTACGAGGACGTTTCGCTTCATGATTCATCCGATTTCCTTGATCATATAAACCGATAAACGCATCAATGAGAAATACCTCTCCGTCTGTTATTTGTGCGTAACTGTCGGTCAAGTTAAACTGTCCGTTTCTAATCGCTTTTACTTCAGTCCCCAGCAAAACGATGCCTGCCTCATACCGATCATGTAGATGATAGTCATACCGTGCTTTCCGGTTGACAGTAATCGTTGGGTTCTGTGGGGATTTCTTTTTATTTTTCACAATAATCCTTATTCTACCATATATTATATGAAGTGTGCAAGGAAAATGTGGTTTAATGGTGTGTATAGAAAACTAATGGCCATAGTATTCATTTGGAATTGAGCGAATAATATGATAAATTTTGGTAGATTGAGAAAAAATAACACATATTTTCCACTTTATGCAACCTGTAGACAAAAAACTGTGTCTTTAATATCATACATACAAAATGTATCAATTTTACTGAACCAAAATACCAAATAAGGAGTAAAACAATGAAAAGACTTGTTTTTTTACTACTATTCATAATCATAGCACCAGGACTGGCAATAAGCGAACCGCCAGAAGAGATGGTGCTGATATCCGCAGGTGAGTTTACGATGGGCACAGATGATCCGAAGGCAACTGATGACCAACGACCCGCACGCAAAGTAAATGTAGAGGCTTTTTACATTGACAAACACGAAGTTACAAATGCCGAATTTCAAGCATTTATCTTAGCAGATGGATACAATAAACAGGAATATTGGATAAAAGAAGGGTGGGGCTTCATTCAGAAGGAACGATTTGTCTATAGTTATCCAGCAAAGAGAAAGTATCGGATTGACAAACCACTTGGTTTTGAAGGAAATTCTGTATCACGAGAACCTGACCACCCGGTTATTGGGGTGAGTTGGTATGAGGCATCTGCTTATGCTGTATGGGCAGGTAAACGTCTGCCAACCGAGGCAGAGTGGGAGAAGGCTGCCAGAGGCACTGATTCCCGGCTCTATCCGTGGGGGAACGATTTTGATTTTTCCAAACTTAATTATTTTCCCCATCACGAAAAGTTGTCTCCTGTTGGGAGTTATCCAGACGGAGCGAGTCCTTATGGTGTGCTGGATATGGCAGGCAACGTGGCTGAATGGTGCGCGGATAATATACATGATAAGGATAAAAAAGCGGTTCGAGGCGGTGGATGGAATTCTATACGATTGCATTTGCGTTCAACCCATCGCGTAGCACATCCACCTTCATATAGATATTACAACATCGGTTTCAGATGTGCAAAAAGTATTGAGTAGGAGCGATCTCCGAATCGCGATAATCGGGAATCGGAGTTCCCTCCTACAATGAGCAACATTGCGTGGCAGAGATATCCAAATCAAGAACTACATACATAGATTACAAAATCATATATGAGGGTAATTAGCGTGCATAGAAAGATTATTACGACTCTTCTGATTTTATTCTGCTGCTACAACTTTAGCTATGCAGAAGACATCTCAATAGAAGAGCTCATACGCGGCATCAATAAGCATCGGATAAAGATTCTGAGCGGTGAAGTCTATTCCAAAACGACGAAACTCATTCCTACTTCAAAAACTGAAGAGGAGATTACTGAATGGATGAAGGCGGAAAAGAAAAAGAGAATAAGTGAATACACACCTCTTCCCCCTGATCTGGATGTTGATGTAAAACAGTATGAAACAGAATATCTCGAACCTTATTTGAACTCATGGGCAAATCGTTATCGTGAACACACAAAGACCGAACTCACAACGACAATCTTCCGCGTATTAAATCCAGATGATGAAACGGTCCCAAGACAGAATCAATATAAGGTAACGGTGGTAAATAATCCAGGGTATCCGATAGATAGGATGTCGGAATTGTATATACCATCAGATAGTATCTATCTACTTGCTTTTGATACGCACACGCAGGTGAAACAACGTATAGGTAACATTGTTTTTTCATCGGATTCTACATCTTCTATAAGTTTTTATGATTCCAATTATCACTACGGTTATCGGCAGTTTGCTATGTTTGGTAGGTCACCATATCGTGTGCCATCAGATGCTAAAGAAATGGGTAAAGAAAAGATAGATGGTGTGGATTGCCATATCATCACTTATACCTCCCCTAAAGGTCTGAAAGTTCGGATGTGGGTTGATCCTGAAAAGGATTTTGCTGTTCATCAATATGAACTTCTACATCCTACAAGGGGGTGGTATATTAGGAATGTTTATAAAGCGTTCAAAAAATATGGCAATTTATCGTTTCCGGAAATCTATATAGGTACTACCTATTCTCAAGACGGATCGTTGCGAAATCGTTATACAGTTGAAGTGATTGATGCGGAATTCAATGTGAGTTTTCCCGAAGATTTTTTTGATATTGATAAGGATTTCTATAAATCTCCACATTCTATGTTCAATCAATAAACCCGTATGTGTGCTTTCGAATCGATCAGATAGTCGGGAATTGGAGTTCCCTCCTACAAAACGTATACAACAAAATCGATATTAAGGAGAATTCAAAATGCATAGAAATGTTTTTGCGAGTGTCATCATTATTATACTTTTATCTATTAACACATTCTGCCACGCAGCAGATATTTCCAAAGAAGAACTCATCAGACGTGTTAATCTTGCACGCATGGATATTAAGAGTGGCGAAGTACAAGCAGAAATAATAAGTGAATACGCTGCTCGGAAAACGGAAGAAGAAATTGCCGAATCTGTTAAAAAGAGTATAAAAGATGAATTGAAATCCTATATACCTCATGAAGGCGTTGACAAGGAAACGTTTGAAAAAGAGTATCTCATACCGAAAGAGAATTACATCGCTAATTGGCTACGCAAACACACAGAAGTAGACCATATTACGACCCTATTTCAGATTGATGAGTTTAACACCGCAGGCCGCCGTCCTAAACTTTATCAATATAAGTTAACGATGTTAAAAGAGCCGGAATATTCTCTGGATAGTGAAAAAGCACAGAACCACCATGCAAGTGAAATGATATTCATCGCTTATGATGGCAAAACACAAGTAAGACAAGGTATTGGGAATCTGATCTCTTCAGGTGGTTCACTTGAATTAGAGGATTCTGATGTATGGTATGGATATGCACAGTATTCGTTATTCGGGAGATCAAATTATGAAGTGCCAACAGAAGCAAAACTCGTTGGAACAGAAACCGTTGATGGCGCGGCATGTTATGTGCTTGCATTTACAAACAGTGAGAATCAGAAATTCAAAATTTGGGTGGATGAATCCATTAATTATTGTATACGCAGAATAGCATTTTTAAGAGGATTAGAAACGGATCAAGTCTTTCTTCAGGTTGAATATAAAGATTTTCAACAAATTAAAAATGTGTGGTTTCCAAAAATCAAAACAGAAACCGTTTATAATAAAGATAACAAAACGCATAGTTACAGGACCCTCAAAGTCAATTATGTTGATTTTAATATCGATTTTCAAAAAGATTTCTTTAGGATAGATAGAGAGTTATATGGTAACCCAAGATAAATAACGTTTGTTTGCTACAAATAGTCTTGTGTTAACTGTGACTTGCTATAGGTTGAAACTGATATTGATAAACCAAGAATGAAGTTGGAAAAGGAGGAACGACATGTATAGAAATGTTTTTGCTATCGTCATCGTTATACTACTATCTATTAACACATTATGCCACGCAGCAGACATATCCACACACGAACTCATCCAGTACGTAAATTTAGCACGCTGGGACATAAAAAGCGGCGAAGTCCAAGCAGAAATATCGACTGAAAACGCTGCGCGGAAAACGGAAGAAGAAATTGCAGCATCTATCAAAAAGAGTATAGAAGATGAGTTGAAATCCTATATCCCACATGAAGGCGTTGACAAGGAAACATTTGAAAAAGAGTATCTCATACCGAAACAAAATTACATTGCTAATTGGCAACGTAAACGCACAGAAGTAGAACACAAGACAACAGCATTTCAGATTATTGAACCTGATACCGCTGGCTTCCCTAAACTCTTTCAATATAAATTAACATTTGAGAAGTCACCAGGACTTTCTTTGGATAGTGAAGTAGCACAGAATCACCATGCGAGTGAATTACTCATTCTTGCTTATGACACCGAAACGCAAGTAAGACAATCTATTGGAAATCTGATATCTCCCATGAATTCAGTTGAGATAGAAGATTCTACTGTATGGTATGGATATACGCCTTATTCACTATTTGGAAGAACGTTTTTCAAAGTGCCAAGAGATGCACAACTCGTTGGGAAAGAAAACATTGATGGGGAGGAATGTTATGTCTTGGAATTTACGAACGTTTACGAGCAGAAAATCAGAATTTGGGTGGATGAATCCCTTCGCTATTGTATACGCAAGTTTGAATCTTTAGGTGCAACTGAAACAGACCCTATATCTTATCGTGTAGAAAATAAAGTTTTTCAGAAATTCGATCAGATGTGGTTTCCTATGCGTATAGAAGAAACCTACTATAAAAAGGATGGATCAATACGGGAACGTGTTACCAACAAGATCACTTCTGCAGAATTTAATGTCGATTTTCCCAAGGATTTCTTTAAGATAGATAGAAACCAATATAGTCCCCGAAGAACCGGACAACCATCACCCTACTCTGAGATGCTTTTGCTGAGCAGTCTAAATAGTCTGTTGCACTATTGTAAGTTGCTAAAGGTTGAAACGGATATTCAAGAACTTATGCGGCTGTCAGATTTCGATCCGGCACAAGGCACTACGATGAAAGGATTGAGAAAGGCTGCTATTGCCAAAGGTATACCGTTAACAAGTGTAGAGACATCATTGGATTCGCTAAAATGGAATTTGGTGTCGTTACCTGCTATCACTTATGTGGATACCAGCCATTTTCTTATCTTTGAATCTGCGGATAGGGACGGTGTGAAAGTCGTTGATCCTTTTTACAAGTATCATCCGTATCTTACATGGAATGAAGTTTCAAAGATATGGGGTGGTGAACTGCTTGTGTTTGATAAAATGGATGGTCAGCAAGCGATACCAATGCAGGTGCCGCTTATCTACGCAGACGAACCAGTTTTCAACTTCGGAAGAGCGTTCGGTGGCAGTGAAGTTCAACACACTTTTGCTGTCAAGAACATCGGTCAAAAACCGTTGAATATTCTTGACATTACAGAAACGTGTGCATGCACCGCAACTGTCCTTTCAAAAAATGAAGTTCTACCCGGGGAGATAGGTACAGTTTTAGCGACCATGAAGATTTATCCTGGAAATGGCATGATGCAAGAATACATATACATACATACAGATGATCCGACACAGAACACATTGACATTTACACTTATAGGACAGGCATTTACGCCGCTCAAAACGTTACCCGATAGGGTAGCATTCGGGCAAAGAAAATTGCTTCTCAATCACCCTATAACGAAGCGGGTTTCAATACACTTGCAAAAGAACACGAAACTCTTAGGGGTGAGAACCGACTCAGAACATATTAAGGCAACATTGGAGACAAAGAGTGGTATTCCGCATGCAAATCTACAATTTATGCCGACCTTTCCTATTGGGAAACTTGGTCAATATCTTATGATAGACTATGAACATAAAGGTCAGAAAGCCACCCACTTCGTCTACATTCATGGCGAGATATTAGAGAATTAATGCTCTGTCTACTCTAAAATTGCGGGTATAGGTCGCGATTCGGAGATCGCTCCTACAGAAGATGGTCCGTCTTTGTAGGAGGGAACTCCGATTCCCGACTATTACTGATACCTATAATTTTAGAATGGATACCCCACTAAGGCATCACATTTTGAGCAAATGCTCTCAACAAAAAAATTGGAATAGGAGATAAACCTTGTATAAAAACGCAATCACAATTATTATAACATTGCTGTTTTTCGTTTCGGTATGCCCAGCAGCGGATATATCTGTAGAAGAATTGATCGGCGGTGTGAACAAGGCACGGCTTACAATCAAAAGCGGTGAAGTTTACTCCAAAACGATAGAAGAAAGTGAAGCACAAAAAACTGAGGAAGAGATCGCTGAATTGATCAAAACGGAAAAGGAGAAGGAGTTGCAGAGCTTTACTTCTGGTAGATCAATTTCTGAAGCAGATATAGAACGTTATGAAAAAGAATATCTCAAAGCGTCTCTTGAAGATAGTGCCCGAAGGTATCGTAAACACAAGGATATTATCCGGACGACGACACTCTTCAAAGTTCTGAGTGCAGGTGACTTATCCCACAAGCCTCAATACCAGTATAAGTTAACGCGGGTTGACTCGCCAGGCGTTCCTCTTGATGAGATGTCAAGCCGATTCAGACCGTCAGATGATATTTTTCTTCTCGTTTATGATAAGCAAACCCAAGTCCAAGAATCTATAGGAGATATTATCTTTTCCTTAGATGATCCATCTGCTATTAGTTTTTATGATAGGACTCAACACGTAGGGTATCCTAATTTGCACTTTTCTGGTAGATCGGGTTACTTTGTCCCACCTGATGCAAAACATGTTGGAACAGAGAAGATTGACGGTGTAGAATGCCATATCCTTGCGTTTACAATACCGAACAATCGGAGATTAAGAATATGGGTGGATCCTAAAAAAGACTACGCTGTACATAGGGTTGACCATTTACCCCTGACAATAGAACTGGTGGTTTGGCGGAGTGTTTTTAAACAGTTCGTCAAATATGGGGATATCTGGTTTCCGCAGGTTCATGTTGGTAATAGTTTCTTCCGGGATGGTAGAATAAAGAGAACGATAACAGATGAAGTGATTGATGCGGAATTTAATGTTGATTTTCCCGATGGTTTTTTTGAGTTTGAACGAGAATACTATAAGCCGCCGGATATGAGGTAGGAGCGATCTCCGAATCGCGAGGGTATTGTAGTCGGGAATCGGAGTTCCCTCCTACAAGCCAATTGGGATGATAATGAGGTAACAATATGGAAGATAACATTGTCCAGCTGATACACAGGATTTTGACTGGTGAAGAGGAAGCATTTAGTATATTAGTACAAAAGTATCAGAAGAGAATCCACGCCCTCGCTTGGCGGAAGATTGGTGACTACCATATCGCCCAAGAGATAACACAAGATACCTTCATCCAAGTATATAATAACCTGTCCAAACTAAAGAATCCAAAACTGTTTGATGGATGGGTTTATGTGATTGTAAATCGGCTGTGCTCCAATTGGCTACAAAGGAATAAAGACACGATGCCGTTTTTGGAAGATATCCCGATTGAAGAAAGAAATAGAACTTATCATACACAATACCAATCAGAGCAACGGACGACAGAAATCAGAGAACATTACCGCGAAGTCGTCAAGAAACTATTGGAAAAATTGCCGGAGAGTGAACGCACTGTCATAATCCTCTATTATCTCAGTGAAATGTCCGTAAAAGATATAGGTAATTTCTTAGGTGTATCCGCCAACACCATCAAAAGTAGGCTGCATCGTGCAAGAAACCGATTAGAAGCGGAAGAACATCTCTTGATTTCTGAAGCATTTGGCAGTTTACAACTATCTACGGATCTAACCGAAAGCATCATGAAGCAGATTGCAGACATAAAACCGACACCACAAGTAGCAAAACCATTGCTACCGTGGATTGCTTTGAGCACTGCTGCGGTTTTGGTTATATTATTGTTAGGTGCGATGAGTCAACGACTTGGCTTTATACAAAAACCGTATGACTTTAATGCCCAATCAGAACCGACGATTGAAATTGTTGAATCTCCTATACACCTTGATACTGTTTCTAAACCTGCCTTGCACAATCAAGTGGGGAAGAGTATTCTTGATGGTAATGTTGATAATGATGAATCGCAAGTATCTGAAGCGGTCTTAGTAAATAATGCACGCGAGAATGCTACACATTTATCATCGGTATGGAAACAGACATACGTACCGCAAGGTGATCCTGTCTATAATCTCTTTTCTACCTCAAATGGTAATCTTTACGCATTTTCATGGACTGGTGTTTACAAATTAAGCAAAGGCACGACATCATGGCGAAATATCAGCGCAAACATACCGACAAGTATCATCGGGGCGCCAATTGCTGAATATCAAGATACGCTATATGTTGTTGGTAGCGATAATATATACACGTCAACTGACGATAGCATCTCATGGCAAGTATTTTCTCCGCGTCCAATTGGGAAACCTATTGGATTGGTTATAAGAGACAAAACATCCGAACGAAAATCACGCACAAATTTTATTATGTATATTGCCATGCGGGATAAAGGTGTATTTCGGTCTACCGATGCTGGTAAAAAGTGGATTCCACTCAATGATAGGTTGAATAATAAGAAGATTACAGCAGTCGCCGCGATGGGGAATGCTGTGTTTATTGGCACGAACCAAGGGCTTTTTCGCTTGATTTCAGATGATTTGGAACGATTATCTGTGGGAGATGATACCGACAACGCAGTCCATGCATTGGCAGTTGATGAGAATGACCTTTATGTAGCAACGGGGCAAGATTTTCTTACCAATGACCTTTCCGATACAAAGAATAGAGGTGCTCGTAAGATATTCCACTCAACGAACCTTGGTATGACATGGACTGATATAACGCCTAAAGATAAATATTTCATGATAGGCACATCGCCTGCAAGCCCAACTCGTATTATGGCAAAAGGTTCGACTTTATTCGTTTTAGGTGTGCCAACTTTCCAATCAACAGATGCGGGGCAAACGTGGACAAACCTTGGATTTGACACAAAATCATCACCGTCAGCACATGCTACAGTTATAGCGATAGATGAGAATACTTTTTACAAATTGGATAAGTTCAGCATTCATCGCACAGTTGATAGTGGTAAAACGTGGCACTCTTTCATGGATGGAATTGTAGGAACAGATGTCCAGGAGTTGATTTCATTTAACAATCGACTTTATGTATATACAGGTAGCGACATTTATGAAACGATGGACAACGAGAAAATATGGGTGCCGGTGCGTTTTGATTATGGGCAGTTCACATCCGAACAACTTGGACAGTCAGGGTCTTTTGTTCATCATCTTACGGATTCCAAGTTTGTGGTTGTTGGCAAATCTCTTTATCTAATTTCATCGCAAGGTGAGGATTTAGACATTTTCCGTTTACGCATAGGTGAAGCTGCGTTTTCATTGGTTCAAAGGATATCTTCTCGGGAACTGTGGAAAAACGCCAAATCATCCACTACACTGCTCTCTGAAGGAATACAGGATATCGTATTCACAGAAAATAACACAATTTTCATACCATATAAAAATAGGCTTTTAAAATGGGATACGGACAGTTTAATATTTACGGACACCGGCTTGATAGATACAAACAAACACCCTGATCATGAAATGGATAATGGGTTCAAGGTAGCTGCTTTATCACAAACCGTCTATGTCGGTAAACGAGATGGGAAACTATTCCAATCCATCAATGGCGGAGAAAGTTGGAGGGATATAACGTTGAGTCTACCCTCAACCTTTACCCATATTAAGGATATCGTATTTGCTAATATGAAGGTATATGTGGCAACAGATAAAGGTGTCTTATGTTCGCAAACTGGCGAATATTGGCGTCCGCTCACCGATAATGTTGGAACACATATCGTCATAGATAAACTCGCTGTAAATGGATTAAGTTTATATGGTGTTGGGGATATGGGCATTTACCGCTTAGATTCTGATAGTAAATGGAATCAGTTTTCTTCAAGTATCCCTGATAAAGTGCTATCTGTAGCGGTGAGTAGTGATAAACTTTATATCGCTACAAAACAGCACGGGATTTTCCATATTTTGCTTGAGGAAAAACCTCTAAATGTCGGTGATGTCATTAGCTCTCGGTCTACAAATTAAGAACACATTTCTATTCTTTCACGCGCTATTTTTACATAGTTTGTGTCTAAGTCACAACCGGCAAATCTTCGGGAGTTTCTTACAGCAGCAACACCTGTCGTGCCTGAACCGAGAAACGGGTCCACGACCAAATCCCCCATATTACTATGTTTTTGCACCAAATCTTCAAAGAGTGGTAAAGGTTTTTGCGTTGGATGCACCCTGTTTCCATTGTGGCGTGGGATAGGATATTCATAAATACCAGAATCATATTCGCTATTGAAGGTAGGTTTGCCGACTTTTACTCCCGTAACTGCTACTTCTCTACTATTGGACAGATAGGTTGCCCTCATATTCAGCGGTACAGGATTAGTTTTTTGCCAGATAATCAACCGAATCATTTTAAACCCTGCAGATTCCATCGCTTCCTTTAACTTATCTATTTTCCAAATATCATACCAAACAATAGCAGTTCCCCCGCGCCGTAAAGCATCGTAAAACGATATTGCCATATCCTCAAGATTAACTTCAGTCTGATCCCACTGCCCAAAGTCCATACTCACAGCGAACCTTTTCTCTCCATTTTTTACAGACTTAAATCCTGTCTTTTTGCTTATGCAGTATGGCGGATCAGTTAAGATAAGGTCAACTGATTTTGCTGGGAAAGATGTCATGAAATCTTGGTAATCAGCAGTCTCAACCCGATAATCACGAGGCATCATAGGAGTACTTCCTTAAGAACATTATAACAGCGTTAATTCTCTTAGTACTTTATATTTTAGTATAATCAGACACATTGAGTCCACTATATTTTTGGGTAGTCTCAATTTGCAAGGGTGGGTAAAGTTTTGTCAACGATTATTTTTGAGAATTAACTTGACAAACCAATATATTTGTGTTAATATTATTATCACATAATTAAATAATGTTCTCAATACACTCAAAATTTCTAAGGAATAAAGAGAAGAAAAAACAAAAAAGCTGAAAAATCACGTCACATTCCTTGTCCTGACTGGGTTTTACCACGTCACTGTGACGTGCAAAACGTCCTAAATGTGACGTGTAACGTCCTAAATGTGACGTGCAAACGTCCTAAATGTGACGTGCAAACGTCCTAATTGAAGGTGTCCATCGGGAAGGCAAAGCGAAACTCAACCGACAACATGCTTTGTACCAAAACTTTTTTATACACCCGATTTGCAAGTTTTGGTTGAAAAACCGCATATTAATCTGATAAACTGTATATACTATAACCAACTCCATAATTGCTAAAGGGGCGATATGCAAGAACTATACGATACACAAGCACCAAATCCACCCTCTCGTGCAATTCTTGTCGGTGTAAAACTGCGAGATGCCTTAATGCACGAAACAGAGGAATCGCTGCAAGAACTCCGACAGCTGACAGAAACTGCGGGGATTGAAGTCGTGTGTGAGACAATTCAGTCGCGCAACGTGCCGAATCCAACCTATTTTATTGGAGAAGGTAAGGTTGAAGAACTTAAAGATGTCGCAGCGGAACTTGAAGCGGATGCTGTCATTTTTGATGAAGAGTTATCACCTGCACAGACGCGAAATATTGAAAACATGCTTGATATCGCGACTGTGGACAGAACAGGACTTATCCTGCAGGTGTTTGCGCAACGTGCATTAACCAGTGAAGCGCGGTTACAAGTCGCCTTAGCACAATTGGAATATGCGCTCCCGCGACTCACACGGATGTGGACACACCTTTCACGGATCGCAACCAGTGGTGGCAGCGGTAGTGGAGCACTACGTGGTCCGGGTGAAACGCAGCTTGAGATGGACCGTCGGTGGGTTCGCAGGCAAATTTCTCAAGTCAAAAAAGCGTTAGAAACGGTTGAAAAACGGCGACAGGTGCAACGTCAAAACCGTTCAGAAAAAATCAAAGTATCTCTCGTAGGATATACCAACGCTGGTAAATCAACCCTCTTTAATACATTAACAGGCGAAAACGTCTTAGCAGAAGACAAACTGTTTGCCACCTTAGATTCAACCACACGGCGGGTAAATTTACCAGAAAATCAAAACATTCTATTAAGCGATACCGTCGGTTTTATCAAGAAGTTACCGCATCAACTCGTTGCTGCATTCAAAGCAACTTTAGAAGAGGTGACAGAGGCTGATCTGTTGTTGCATGTCGTGGATATTAGCCATCCAGAAGCAGAAGCACAAATCGCTGCAGTAGACACGGTGCTTCAAGAATTGGATGCTTCAGATATTCCGATGGTCATGGTATTCAATAAAATAGATCAACTTGAAAAAGAAGACCAACTACATATTCTGAAAGCCCGTTATCCAGAGGCAATATCCATCTCTGCGCAGCGGGGAGATGGTATTGAAACGCTGACAGAGACCTTAGCACAACGTTTCGCTTCGCACGGTGCAATGCTCAATCTGAGTATCCCTTATACGGACGGAAAAGCATTGGATATGCTCTATAAGCATGGTACGGTGTTAGGCACGGAATATGCTGAGGATGCTGTTCATGTCAAGGCACGTCTGCCGGGTCGTTATCTCAAATCAGTCTTACAATTTTCGGTTAAGGATACAGAGACTCCGAGCTACAATTAATGTGGGTATTGTGTGGTAATCATGGGATGGTTAGACAGTATTGAGATCGGACACGACTTGCAGATCTGTCCAGATTGTAACCGTGAATATGAAGTACTTGAACAGTTTTTAGGAGAAACCCAAGATAGACTTACAGATTGGATTGATGCTGTTTTTAACCACACATATTATATTGAACTTCGGTGTCCACAATGTCTTGAAACACGCTACTTGTGCATACAGGCGTTGACACCTACGCAGTTTTATACTGAAAAGGAGAAAGAAAACAAAAAATGAAGATAGGCGTTACCCAAATAATTCTCGGTAATATGTCACTTGATGATACCCTCTCGCTCTGCCAAGATGCTGGCTACGATGCGGTTGAACTTACTTTTGGTGAAGGGAAAGACACAGACATAAATATGAGCGATTCCGAACTCAAAGGAATTGCTGCGAAGTGTGAAGATGCTGGTATTGAGATCGCCAGTATAACTGCAGGATACACGAACCGTGGAAACTTGCTTAGCCCTGATGCAGAACAACGCGAGAACGGCACGAAATCGCTTGCGCGTGGGTTAGAAGTTGCAGGAGCACTTGGGGTTGGTGGTATTTTACTTCACCCCGGTCAACTTTCCGTTGAAGGCACTTACCAACAGGTGTGGGATAATCTTGTCGGAATTCTAAAAGACCTTGCGCCTTCCGCTGAAACACACAAAGTTGCCATCGGTTTGGAAAACGTGTGGAACAAATTCCTGCTCAGTCCGAAGGAGATGCGTGAGATTGTGGACGAAGTTGATAGTGATTGGGTTGGAACTTATCTTGATACAGCCAACATGATGGCGTATGGTTACCCTGAACATTGGATCCGTGAACTTGGGCATCGGATAAAAAACGTGCATTTCAAGGATTTCTCGCGTGGTCAACACCGTTTTACGAACTTGTTAGATGGCGATACAGATTGGGCAGCGGTTATGGAAGCGTTCCGTGCCGTTGGTTATGACGGTTACGTTGTTCACGAAGTTGGTGGAGATAGGGACGCACAAATTGATCTTGCACAACGGATGCGTAAGATTGTTGCGATGTAGATGTTAAAAACAGAGGCGATGGCTTGCTGAAACCATCGCCTTATGCCGGAGGTCGGACTCGAACCGACATGGACCTAGGGCCCGCTGGATTTTGAGTCCAGTGCGTCTACCAGTTTCACCACTCCGGCAGAAAAAAATCAGCACCAGCGAGGTTAGGAAACCTCCAAATCAACGGTATGAATGCGCGTATGGCATTCACCGCCTACCGATGAATGTAAGAGGCGCTATGAATTGCGCGACTACAAACATGTTTTTTATTATTGAAAATGGACATTCAGAAATCATATAATAAGAAAAACAATTAAAATATAACACATTTGGGGAGAAAAGTCAAAAAATTATGGCGAACCAACGAAGAGGTCTGGCATCTGAAAGTATCTTTAAACAGGCTTTTAATGCCGTGAAAGCGTTCTTGTCACTATTGATTGAAAAGGAGACATGGCAAGCTTTGACGCGTTGGGTATTGTGGCGCGTTTTGCCGAAACGTCGTCGTATCCTTAAATTAGTGGGAGAACTAAAACCGTTAGATGAAAATGCTGCCCCCGAAATGCATGCCTTGCGTGATGAAGTCTTTTCAAAAAGTTGTCTTGAACTACGCCAACCACAAGATGAACAAATACTATTGGAAATCCTCAACCATGTGGAACAACCGCTCGGATTAGAACAGATATTTTTCGCGGCACTATACCCGATTTTAGTCAATCGGGATTTGGAGGCAATTCCGATTCCAACTGAGACACCTCATCGACTTGAAGTGGAAATCGGTTATCTTGCGCACAACGAGGATTATTTTTTCTGGGTATTCGAAATTGACAGTAACAGACGTATGTCCCTTAAAACGGCACTTGAGGTTAGAGAAGCACGGCGTGATGACAAACGTTATGTAATCTATACACTTGGTTGTACAGGATTAGTAGAGACAGACTTTGCTGCGTATGCGGAGCAGTGGCTTCTTAATACCCAACGTTTAACAATCGCGTTGCCGCTTCTGGCTACGGCGTATGCGGAACAGTGGATCCTTAACACACGAATTTACTTTGCGCACATTTTAAAAGATTTGAAAAAACGGAATTATAAAGTTACAGCAGAGGCAATACCTGATTTTGAACGGGCGCGGTTGTCAATACTACGCCATCTCTCCCTTCTCCGGCTAAATAGACGTCAATTTCAGTCCGAACGCCGAAATCGGTGAGATAGATCCCCGGTTCTATAGAGAAACAGATGCCCGGAATAAGTAACCTTGCATCTTGTGTTTCCAAATTATCCAAATTTACTCCGTTTCCATGGATAACAGTACCGATATTGTGTCCGGTGCGGTGGATAAAGTATTCTCCATATCCTTTTTCAGTTATGTACCCACGGACACAATCGTCAACAGCGTAGCCGGGAATCGGTTCGTTTGCTGCCCATTTTTCACGGATGAACGCCACAGCCCTATCCCGTGCTTCCCTTACGATTTCAAATATTTCAACATACTTGTCAGGAACGGTTGCCCCCGCGTAAGCCACCCACGTTGTATCAGCGAAAACAGCGTCTGGGTCCTTCTGCTTTGCCCATAAATCAATCAAGATAAAGTCTCCCGCTTTAATCTGTTGTGTGTGAGTCTTGGTAGGCGCGTAATGTGGGTCGCCACTATTTGCATTGACAGCAACGATAGGTGGATGATCAGCTATCAGCTCCATTTGATCAAACTGGTTGAGAATCTGTTGCTGAACATCGTATTCAGTGATTGTATTGCCAGCCTTAAGTTGGTTGCCAATCCAAGCGAAGGCATAGTCTTTTGTTTGTAGAACTAAATTGGCAGATTTTTGATGTCCTTCGTACTGTGCTTCGCTCAGGCGCGCTTCAATGCGTTGTGCGAGTTCCGCTGAGGAATGCACCTCAATTCCAAAAGAGCGGATCCACTCCAACGTTCCAGCATCTACACGTGAAATGTAAGGGATTGATGCGTTAGGCGAATACTCCATTGCAACTGATTCGACATCACTAAGGTGGATTCTCATCTCTTCATTGAGTTCCTGCCATCCAGCATATAGTGAGATACTTCCTGGTACTTCGGTAAAATTTGACGTTTCAATCCGATGGATTAGCCATTTGGGTTCGCCTTGCGTGGGAATAAGGCAGAACCAGCGTCGAGTGATGTTTGCACCTGTCAAACCTGCCACGTTTTGTGAAATTGGGTTGATGCCGCGAAAATCGTATAGAAGCCAAGCATCAAGGCCTAATGTTGCTAAAGTGGTTTGTATTTCAGATATTTTCATATTTAGTTGGAATGTTAATAGACATTAAATTTGATTACAGTAAGAACCAGCAGTCATAGTAGCAGAAATAAAGGTTGTTGTCAAAATGTATTTCGGAGTAGGTGTGTATATATTTTAGCACCATAGGTGTCAATTTAAGGAATTTAATTCTGTTTTTAGGGTGTGTGTAGCCTCGTAGAGGCGGTATGTTTATAGCGGATAAGGTTACCCATTTTGAGCCTCGTAGAGGCGATATGTGTCCTGTCTTATATGTCGCTCCTACGGAGCTCAAGAGAATGTTTGGGCGTGTTTCTATAAACATATCGTTCCTACGGAACTCAATCTGTAATATCAGGTTTTCAAAGCCTCCACAAGAAAAATTAGACGCTAAATTGACGCCTATGGTGTGTATATATTTTAGCACCATAGGCGTCAATTTAGTAGGCAAATCCCGTACACATCGTAGGGCGGGGTCTCTGTGCCTCGCCTATGTTATACCAAATTAACGGAATTTATCTTTTTCCGACGGTAGGTGCGGTTTCCTAACCGCACACTTAGCAAGACGAATCACGTTAATTGGTATTATACCATTTCTAAATAATAACTTCTCATTACCAAAAACGCGTTCGTAGTCGCGCAATTCATTGCGCCTCTTACATTCTTTCTTGTGTTGATACTCCATTAAATTACAGTATGTTAAATGGGACATTGTATTTTAGAATTGGTATTAACTAACCGAGACAACGGGCGGGCACAGGGACCCGCCCCTACAACAAGATGTGAAGATTTTACACACTCTTGACACTTGGGTAAAAACGGAGTATACTAAACTTAAAATAGCATGGAGAAATTGAAAATGAATTTTGACTTTAGCGGTATAGGGTTTCCATTTGGGGTTGGCGTTTTTTGGATAGTTGCGTTTTGGATCACGACTATTATAGTGCATATTACGTTTGCGGTGGCAGTCTACCGAGATGCCAAACGTTTCGGCACCCCAATTTTCGTAGAATCTATAATATGGATGTTAGCAACACTCATCGGGGGTGTGGTCACAGCAGCAATCTATTGGGCACTGCACCACTCAAGCCTAAATACATCTAATCGTAGTACGTCCACAGAAACAGATAAAGAGGCAATTTTGTAAATCGTCCGTATTTTAATATGACAGTCCGAACAACAAATTAACCCGTAACAACCGCATGTTACGGGTTAATTTATTGCAAAGATTGTTTCATAATCTATTTTAATACAGACTTTAGATTTCCCCACGTTGTCGTCAATTTCCCTTCGGGTTCAACAGCGAGAAATGCGGAATTCTCTGCAAGGTAATTCAATACATTGGTTGTGAGTTTTCTGAGGTTATCTCCTTCTTCCGACTTGTTATCTGTGTAAACGCCGTTATGATGTCCAAGCGTGATGATTTTTCCATCTTCCACATCATATTCAACAAAGGGACGTTCTCCACCACCAGCACCGCCGCCGCGTGTCTTCGTGCCAAGTATCAGGTCTCCGGGTGGTTCAGCTTTAAAACTGATGAAATCTGCAGTGAAACCTGCCTGTGCCATGCTGGTAAGAAAAATAGGTCCGTTGGTATCAAATCCTTTGAAGACTGGATGGTCTTTGGCATCAGCCGTTGGCTTAATACCAATTTCGGGTGGGCCTTTGCCAAGGGGTTGAAAAACTCGTGGATTACCGCCATCTTCAACACCGATGTCTACAACGTATCGGAGACCGAGCGCGGAGAGAAATATACCACCACCAGATTCTACATAGTCAAGAATTGCCTTTTTAGTTGCGTCTGCAAGCAACGGTTCCGGCAACGTATTCGTTTCTGTATAGAAGAGCCACAACACTGCGAATTGGTCTAATTTTATTGCCGTGCCGCTACTGTTCTTGAAAGTGCCATTGTTGTCCGCTGTGAGTATTGTCGTTTGGAAATTGTCGTCTGCCCATTGGTAAGCAGCCTCCTCAACTTCTCCAAGTTCGTTACTTCCTGCCAGCAATCCAACGGTTACATCCACCGAATATGCTGGCAAAACCATAACCACTGAAAAAAGCAAGACTGTGAACAAGCAACGAAATGTTATAGAATGTGCCATTACGTCCATCTCCTTTTATTTCTTTTTTGCAATGATAACATGAATAGTTGGTGTTTGTCTATGTGAATATTGAATAAGCAATTTAACAGGGCTATTTAGTTTTAAGAATTATCAGTCAATGAGTATTACTGGTTGTTTATATCGTAGGTCGGGTAGAGCGAAGCGAAACCCGACAGAAAAGGGACGTGTTGGGTTTCGCTTCGCTCTACCCGACCTACAAATGGTTATATTGAATGTAAAATATAACAGAAAACCGAAAACTAAATAACCCTGGCAACTTAACGTTTTTGTTGACAAGAAAAGCGATGTATGGTATTTTATCTCAAACCTATTTCATATAAAGACAAATATATATTAATTATTAGAAATTAAAAAGATGTTTATAGGTTTATGGTTCAGCCCACTCTCATGTGTGTTGAAACTGAGATATTCAATAACCACTATTTACTACATAGGAGAATAAAATGCGTTTAGATTTAATAAAAATGTTTCACGTCAGCATTGCTGTCTTCGTAATGATGGGAGCAGGCGTGATGTTTGCCCAAGCCGATCTAAGTGATCCAACGCTCTCTGTCTACTATAGTTTTGACGGAGAAGGTGAGACTGTAAAGGACGGTTCAACCAACGGTAACGACGGTAAGATTGTCGGAAATGTCATGCGAGAAGATGGCGTTTTTGACGATGCTGTGGTCTTGGAAACCGATACGTGGGTTGACATGAATGGACCGGAATTTAAGAATGGACCTGTTGATGGGTTCACGATAGCGGCATGGGTTAATCATACCGGCTCTGCAGATCCACAGACTTTACTTGATGCGATTGGCACAGATCATGGAAGTGGTCTTTTCCACATGGAAATTCGCACCGGTGGCTTTAGATTTTTCCATCGAGATGGAACAAATACACAAGTTTTCAATATCAACCCGGGTCCGGTTATTGAGGCGAATAAATGGGTGCATTTCGCAGGAACGTACGATAGCGATAGTGGTGAGGTGAAGACCTATATTGATGGTGAGGAAACCCACTCAGCTACAGGTTCCGGTAAATGTTCAGACAATTGGGGTGTTACAGCGGGAATCGGTCATCATAAGAATGGACGCTGGTATAATGGTCTACTTGATGAATATTACATATTCAACCGTGCTTTGCCAGTGGATGAAATCATGGATGTGATGAATGGCGCGCTGCTGGCTGTAGAACCGGCAGATAAACTTGCTACCACTTGGGGCAGCATTAAATCGCATCGTTAGGAATAATAACATTCTCTGTTTTCGGTTTGAATCCAGGGCTTCACTGGATTCAAACCGTTTTCTATTATTTTAATTATTGGAGGTTATAAATGTGTTTTAATTTGATAAAATATTTTCACGTATATTTTGCTGTATTGGTAATTATGGGGGCGTGTGTGCTCTCAGTCCAAGCAGATCTTAAAGATCCGGCGTTATCTGTTTACTATAGTTTTGACAAAGAAGGTGAAACCGTCAAAGATGGTTCAATTAATGGCAATGATGGAAAAGTTGTGGGGAACGCCAAATGGGAGGAAGGTGTTATTGGTAAAGCTATTGCGTTAGCAGCCAACGTGTGGATAGATATGAATGGACCAGAATTTAATAACCCGCCGATTGATGGAATCACACTTGCGGTTTGGGTTAACCACACAGGTTCAGGTGATCCGCAAACGCTGCTTGATGCGCTCGGCACTGAAATTGAAGGTGGGCTCTATCACGCGGAAATTCGTCCGGCTGGCTTTAGATGGTTTCATAGAGATGGAACGAACACACAAGTTTTCAATATTAACCCCGGTCCTGTTATTGAAGCGGATAAATGGGTTCATTTTGCCGGAACGTATGATAGTGATAGCAGTGATGTGAAAACCTATATTAATGGTGAAGAGACTCATGCAGCCAAAGGGAGCGGCAGAAAGCTTGAGGAAAATTGGGGTATAACGGCAGGAATCGGCCACCATAAAAATGGACGCTGGTTTGCTGGGCTACTGGATGAGTATTATCTATTTGGTCGTGCTTTGTCGGCAGATGAGATTAAGCAGGTTATGGATGGTGAATTTCTTGCTGTGGAACCGGAAGACAAACTTACTACCACTTGGGGCAGTATTAAATCACGTCTATAAGTATAATTAGCAGTTTGGTTGGCTTGAGTTCAGTTTTTTGCTGGATTCAAGCCTTTTTTATTATATGTTGGTAATCAGACTCGCAAAAGTGCTCCTACAATAGAACATTAGGACTTTACCAATTGGGATCGTAGTCCCAATCGAAGCGTTGTTTGCCGAAACGTGTGTCATCTATTTCGGTTTGGTGGCACACGAGACATCTGTGAAAATCAGCAACACCGTGCAGTTCATGTGCTGTTACGATTTCCGGTGTGTTATGTTCGTGACAGGTGATGCATGTGTAGCTGCGATACGGAGAATCGGCGTAGAGCGCGAGTTGGTCTGCCTTTTTCTTGACATTATAGATGCGGCGATTTTCTTTGTCATCAATTCTCCAAACGTTGCCCATTTCCTTGATAGAAACTTCTGCAGTTTGCGGCACCTTTACATCGTGCTGTAAGAACCACCAATGTATATCATCTGGAATAGTCTTGGACGTATCCAATTCTTGTTGTAGTGTTGTTGCATCAAGATGGAAGAGGAAAGGTTCGGATGTGTGACATTTCGCACAAGCGACATCGTGAACATCGGTAAGAGGGAAGAAATCATCATGGTCCAGTTTAGCTTGTCCATGAAACACGATACTAATCAACAGGATTGGCGCGAGAATGAGGTGACATTTCAGCAGCGTCTGACGCACTTTCCGAGCAGTTAGGCTAACCGCAATTCCTGTGCCAAAATTTGACAAGGCAAGTAGAAAGGTCAACCATGAATGCCAAGCAAGCGGTTGAAACGCAGAGTGGAACAACACAAGACATAAACCGAGGGACGCAAGGCGTTGATGGTATTTTAGCCATACTTGCCGATTACCCCACCGAATCCAACGGCTGCGCAAGAGATAGAGACTTGCAATTAAGATAGCAATAGCACCGATGATGCTAATTGTGTGCCGTGCTTCACCAAAACTGCCTGCTTGCCAGATACAGAGAAGGGATATTATAGCAGCACCGATGATGCCGTGCCCAATTTGGATAAAGACTTTCATGAAGTCAGTTTAGCACGCTCACGAGATAGGGGCAAGTGAAAGTTTTTACATAAAGGCAGAGCCATTCAGTTTTCAAGTTTTTCTAAACATATTGGAGATGGTCGCGACCAGGAGGTCGTAATCAACGGTATGAATGCCTAATTGACATTCACCGCCTACAGAATGTAAGAGGCGCAAGGAAATTATATGGACAGACTGAAATGGATATGTTATAATAATCAAAAGTGAAGGTTATATCTAAAGGAGATGGAGAAATGAATTTGAAAGCCGCCTTTATATTACTGTTTCTCTTTACAACGGTAACGCTTGTTGGATGTTATACAAAGCTCGGTTATTATGAACCAGCAAATCTCAAGGAGAAACAAGAAAAACGGGTAGAAAAAGGTAAGAAAGAGATAACACAAACTTCCGATTCTGATTTAGAAACTGAAGGTTACTACGGTCGTCGCAAGCCCGGTTATAGTTCTTCCTATTCGGACGCGTATGATTCATATTGGGTGCCTTACGCAGCATATCCATCGTATGCATATTATCCACCAATGTATTATTCCCCACACCCATGGTATTACGGATATGGGTATTATGGGTATCACGCACCCTATTACCGGCATTATAGAGGTTATTATCCATACAGAGGTTATTATGGGAGGTATTACGGCAGTACATATTATCCTACGTCCCGTAGCACCTACAAGAAGGGATATCGATCTGAGAACCGTCGGTCTCGGGTTTCACGTAGTGTCACTTCCTCTAATCCGCGATCTGAACGTCCGCAACGGATACCGAGAAACAGGAATGAGAATTAGCATGATACAAGGTTAATTAAGAAAACAAGTGAATACGGAGAAAATAAAGGAGAAAACAAAATGAGACGAACAATTTTGGGTGTTTTTATCTGTCTATTTGTTACTGGTTTGTTTACAGTGATGTGTCCAGCACAAGTGGAGGAACTGGCAATCGGTAACACATTTGGTGTAGGTGCGCGGTCAATGGGCATGGGTGGTGCTTCTCTGGGACTCGCTGATGATTTCACCTCACTATATTGGAATCCTGCGGGACTGGCACAAATTCAGAAGTTTGAATTCTTTACAAGTCTTTCGCATAACACAGCAAACACTGATAGCTTCTTCTCAAGCGATGAAGTCACTGGAACAAGTCGTTCACGGATGCGTCCGAATTCAATTGGGTTTGTTTATCCGATCTACACGCAACAGGGTGGACTTGCGGTAGCATTTGGCTATAACCGTCCCCAAAACTTTGATTTCCAGACAGCGGTTCAAGGAGTTGACCCAAGTTCAGGTAACCTTTATAGTGGTCTTGTTGTTGATGAGACGAATATAAACTCTGGAGGTATAGGGATTTGGAGTTTTGGTGGAAGTGTGTATGTTACTAAGAATTTCCTAATTGGAGGTTCGGTTGACTTCTGGAATGGACATAGCAGTAACCAATTGGATGCAACAGCAACCGATACGTTGAACGTTGATAACGATTTATCCCGTTTTAGATTTGACGACGAAATTGATAGGGAATACTCAGGTGTAGGCGGTAGAGTTGGAATTTTAGCCAACTTTACAGATGCAATCAGTCTTGGTGTGACGTTGGTTGCTCCGACAGAGTTGGCCGTTGAAGAGTTATGGCGTGAATATACCGTTGTATTTTACGATGATGGCGAAGAAGCTTCGGATCCTACAAACGGTGCCCAATCGTTTGATATTGAGAGACCTTTTGAAATTGGAACAGGTGTTGCTGTTAAACTGTTGGATAAACAGTTGATTTTGGCGGGTGATGTTCACCTGACAGATTGGCGGCAAACACGTTACGACCCAATACCGGCAGAAGACATTTCAAAGAATCACTTTGAAGAATTCTATACGACAACTCTACAAGCGAGGTTAGGTGCCGAATTCCGTATACCTACCATTGATACACATCTACGTGTCGGCTATTTCCGTGATACGATTCCGTTTACGGATACAGAGATTGAAAATGAACGGGATTTCCTAACATTCGGTATAGGCAAGATTTTTGAGGATGCTCTGAAATTTGACCTCGCGTATATGTGGGGTAATTGGCAGCAGCACAGAAATGATTTGACCACGAAGCGTAATACACATCGAGTTTTCGTTTCAGGGGCATATCGATTTTAGTTTGTGCGTTTCGTTTATAGTGAATTCCAAAGTAGACACGGTTTCAAATCACGCCTACCAAATAGAAAAAGTCGGAGTTTCAACTCCGACCTCAATTTTTATAATTGTGAATCTACTTAATGGTGGCACTTATTAAACAAGCTGAATATAAGCCATTTGCGCACCATCGCCGCGTCTTAATTCGCCACGTATGATTCGGGTGTAACCGCCATTGCGATCCTGATAACGGGGGGCAATATCCTCAAAAAGTTTCTGAAGTATAGCCTGCTTTTGTATGGCACCTGATTCTCCTCGGCGTGGGGTATAATGCAGATTAGCCCCATATAAGAGTCGTGCAGCGCGTCGGCGTGCGTGTAAAGTATCTTTCTTTGCGAGCGTAATGAGTTTTTCCGCGACGCGTCGGAGTTCCTTGCATTTGTGCAAGGTTGTCCGAATTTGTTCATGTTCAAACAACGCAGTGGCTTGATTGCGGAAAAGAGCGTTTCTGTGGCTTGTGGTACGCCCTAATTTTCTGCCACGTTTTCTATGACGCATTATTCTGATTCCTCCCCGTCCGTTTCAATATATTCGTCGTCATCTAAATCATCCATTCCAAGAGACAAACCCATGTTGGCAAGTTGGTCTTTTATTTCATTCAGAGAAGTTCTACCGAAATTTTTGTATTCCAACATCTCTTTTTCACTTTTGACGACAAGTTCACGGATAGTTTTGATATTTGCGGTTTCAAGGCAGTTGCCAGCCCGTACTGAAAGTTCCAAGTCAGCAACAGGTTTAGAAAGGTACCTGTTTCTTAAGATTTTGGCTTCGTCAATTTCGGGTTCAGGTTCAACGTAGGATTCATCGAATTCAGTAAAGATATCAAGTTGGCTACGTAAAATGTCTGCTGCCTGCGTAATTGCTTGCTTCGGTGTGATACTTCCATCGGTCCATATTTCCAGATTGAGTTGATCAAAATTGGTCACATCCTCAACTCGAGTTTCACTTACCGAGAAGTTGACTTTTTCGACAGGTGAGAATTTGGCATCAACCGGGATCCATCCAATGGGTTGTTTTGAATCCCTATGTTCTTCTGCAAGTGAGTAACCGCGTCCTGTTTGGACCTGAATTTCCATATCAACACCCTGACACGCATCAAGTGTTGCGATGTGTTGGTCAGGGTTAATAATTTCAACGAGTGAATTAGGACGAATATCCGCTGCTGTCAGTTCTCCTGAACCACTCGCGGTAAGTTCCAGTACCATAGGGTCGTCCTGTAAAAGTCGAAACCGAATTGCCTTAAGGTTAAGAATTATTTGTACTACATCTTCAAGAATCCCTGGAATAGTTGAATATTCATGCTTGACCTGATCAATTTGAATGGAAGTTATGGCGGCTCCTTTAATCGAGGAGAGAAGTACTCGACGAAGCGAGTTGCCCAGCGTAGTACCGAATCCTCGCTCAAGCGGTTCTGCGGTATACTTCGCATAATTAGGTTGTAAGGTTTCGGTATCCGCTACCAGACGTTCGGGCATTGTTAAACGCAATCTATCCATCGATTTCCTCCTATTGGCTTAAGTTGTTCTATAAACAGAGTCAAACAGCTTTGCTCCAGAAACAATTTTCACCACGAGTATTGTGCGTGGGAATGAAGTGGTTTTGCGGAACAGTGGTTTTTTGTGGTATGTCTCGTTATAACTACCTTTTATCGCCGACATGTCCGAAATGCGTAATCATTTCTCCGAGTCATATAAAATAGCATAGAAACCCTGACAGCGGAGTTGTGAAAACAACTTGAATTATCTCTTGGAGTTCTGCAAAAGTAAGGTGGATTCAAGTATTTTATATAGCCTAAACTATAGCGAACCGCATACTTACTGATTTATCCAATTTAATCAATCAGAAGGATTGTATAACATCTGATTGGTAAGTGGATCAAATTCGGATTTACACCCAAGAGGCAAAGTGGTTAGGTGTTACTTAGAGTACAATTCAATAATTAGTTGTGTGTTCAACTCAGATGCAATATGCTCCACAATTGGGGCACCTTGTACTCGTCCTTCAGGTTTATCGGAATCAATTTCGAGCCATTCTGGTGCGCCCCGTTGTTTTGAAAATTCTAACGCCTCTTGAATCGTGATGTTTTCGCGGCTCTTTTCGCGAGGGGTGATAACATCTCCTACTTCAACAAGATAAGAAGGTATATTGACACGCTTTCCATTGACAGTGAAGTGGTTGTGTTTCACCAGTTGTCGGGCTTGCTTGCGTGATGTCGCAAATCCCAATCGATAAACAACATTGTCTAAGCGGCGTTCAAGGAGAGCGATTAAATTCTCGCCAGTGATACCGGTTTGGCGTGCCGCTTTGAAGTAATAGTTGCGAAACTGCTTCTCAAAAATACCGTAGATTCGCTTTGCTTTTTGTTTTGTACGTAGTTGCCGTCGAAAGTCCCCACGAGCCCGTGTAGGTGGTTTTTGCCCATGGTCGCCAGGTGGATAACTTCGCCGTTCAAAGGAGCACTTGGGACCGAGGCATCTGCGCCCCTTTAGGAAAAGTTTTTCACCCTCTCGACGACATAACTTACAGACAGAATCTAAATATCTACTCATGTGTCTCCTTGGTTTACACCCGTCGTCTTTTCGGTGGACGACACCCGTTGTGTGGAATAGGTGTCATGTCCTTCATCAAAGTAATTTCTAAGCCCGCGGCGGCAAGAGCGCGAATAGACGACTCTCGTCCTGATCCGGGACCTTTGACTCTCACTTCAACGCGTTTCACACCGTGTTCCATGGCTTTTCTGGCACATGCTTCGGCTGTCTGCTGTGCGGCAAAAGGTGTTGACTTGCGCGAACCGGGGAACGTCATTCCTGCGCTCGCCCAAGCAACCGTGTTGCCGTTGAGATCAGTGATAGTCACAATTGTATTATTGAACGTAGCCTGGATGTGGGCAATGCCCTCCGGCACATTTTTTCGTTCCCGTCTTCGTGAACGCAAACTGTTTCTCCTTTAGAAAATATATTTTGTATTGAATTTTGAGCAATTAACCGTGAAAACACCTTAGACATAACATAGGCAATCACGAAACAATGTTTACTCAAAACCAGCAGCAAATCCGCAGCGGTTGTTTTTCTGCAAAGAAATAATACCGTTGCGGAACACTGTATAAATTAACCGGCTTTGCGTGCTGTCTCTTTGAGTTTTCTACCAACAGAAATCGTTCGGGCTTTACCCTTTCGTGTGCGGGCATTCGTATTTGTGCGTTGCCCTCGTACAGGTAACTGCCGTCGGTGGCGGAGTCCACGATAACTGTTAATATCCATGAGGCGCTTAATGTTTTGGTCAACCTCGCGGCGTAAGTCACCTTCAACTTTATATTCTTCAGTGATTTTATCTCGGAGTTGACTGACTTCGTTTTCAGCTAAAGCATCAACCTTCTTGGCTGGATCAATGTTAAGGTCGGTGACGATCTGTGATGCAGTATGACGACCAATACCGTAAATAGCCGTCAACGCAATATCAATCCGTTTAGTACGAGGAAGATCTACTCCTGCTATGCGTGCCATGGGTTTCTCCTTAAATTTGGACGAGATTATCCCTGCCGTTGTTTGTGCTTCGGATTTGAAGAACAAATGACGCGGATAACCCCTTTTCTTTTTATAACTTTGCAACGATTACACATTTTTTTGACAGATGGTCGGACTTTCATAGTTTTTCCTTCAATTCATTTGCTGTAGGGCACTTTACAAGCAAGTTCCTTTCATACAGCATACATGCCTATGATATAGTGTTGTTATCTTCTTGAGCGTCCTTTCAAACGTCTATCTTTTAGGAATCCATCATAATGACGCATCGTTAAGTAAGATTCAATTTGGGAAACGGTATCCAATACAACACCTACAACAATCAAAACGGATGCCCCCTCAACCATGCCACCAACGCCGAGCCAACTGGTGATAGAAATAGGAATTACGGCAATGGCGGCGAGGAACAGAGCCCCGGGGAGCGTGATACGGGTTAATGTGGTGTTGATATAATCTGCTGTCTGTTTTCCAGGACGAAGTCCGGGGATAAAACCTCCGTATTTCTGCAAGTCCTCTGCCATTTGAACGGGGTTAACTTGGACTGCTGTGTAGAAATAGGTAAATCCAATGATTAACAACGCATAAACAGAGAGGTAGAAAAAGGTCGGATTTCCCGGATCCATCAAAGTAGCCAAAGTCCTGACAAATGTCCAGTCTTGTGGCAACATGCCAATAAGTACTCCTGGGAACGTCATCAATGTGATAGCGAAGATAATCGGAATCATACCTGCGGTGTTGACACGTAGCGGCAGGTGCATTGCGCGTCCGCCGAACACTTTTCCGCCTCGTATTTGCCGTCCATATTGAACTGGGATCTTACGCACAGAAAGATGGATAAAGATTGTGCCTGACACAGCGATGACAATAAGAGCAAGTAACATAGCAAGTTGAGCAAGTCCAAAACGCGTATCCTGTACCAGACTCCTGAACACAGTCGCAACACCATTTGGAAATCCTGCCATAATACCGACAGTAATAATTATTGAGATTCCTTGCCCAATACCACGTTCGGTAATTTGCTCACCGAGCCACATGACAAAAGCGGTACCTGCGGTCAACGTTAAGACCGCCAAGGCGTGCCACCAGATGGTCGGATTATCAACTATGGTCCCAGCTTCTTGGCCAACAAGTTGTCCCGGGTTTCTCAACAGAATTGTAATCATTACTCCTTGAACAATACTGAGAAGAACGGTACCGTAGCGGGTGTATTGGGTAATTTTCTTACGTCCATCCGGTTCTTTAGAGAGTTTTTCAAGGGACGGAACAATGACAGCAAGCAGCTGCATAATAATTGACGCACTGATATAAGGCTGAATACCGAGAGCGAAAATCGTCATCTGGCTGAATGCGCCACCAGAAAATATATTGATCAACGCCAGAACATTTCCCGTACCCTCATTCGTTTCCATAAGTTGCTTGAAAAAAGCTTCAAGTGCACCATCATTAATACCGGGTAGCGTAATGTGTGCACCAAGTCGGTAAACAACAAGGAGAAGCACAGTAAAAATAATACGTTTGCGTAATTCAGGGATTTTAAAAGCGTTTTGAATTGGCTTAATCACTTAAATCACCTCGGCTGTGCCGCCTTTTGCTTCAATTTTTTCAATGGCTGATTTTGAAAAGCGATGTGCGCGCACGTTCAACCGTTTGTCAAGTTCACCGTCGCCGAGTATTTTAATAAGGGCGTTTTTGCGTTTGATGATGCCGATTTCGCGCAGACGTTCAGGATTGACTTCCACCTCATCCTCAAATAGGTTAAGAGTTTTAATATTAACGACATCGTACTCTAAACGTTTGTGTGCGATTCTTCGGGGGCCACGCTTTGGGACACGTCTAACCAATGGCATCTGTCCGCCTTCAAACCAAGCGGGAATTGAACTGCCAGAACGCGATTTTTGTCCTTTATGCCCACGACCACAAGTGCCGCCATAACCCGATCCACGACCACGACCAACGCGTTTTCGGTTGCGATTTGACCCAGGTGCAGGTTTGAGTTCGTTAAGTTTCATTGAATCTTTCGTTCCTTAGATATGACTGAGTAGGTTCAGCTGTTAGAATTTTTAGGACGTTTATGTAAAAGTTCTTCGACCGTTTTGCCTCGAATTCGTGCGACTTCATTGACATCCTTGAGACTTCTCAAGCCGATCATCGTAGCCTCAGCGATATTTTTGACATTTCTTGAAGACAAGCATTTTGTAAGGGCATCTCGGACACCTGCATATTCCAAAATTGCGCGCGTAGCATGCCCAGCAATGATACCGGTACCGGGGCTTGCAGGTTTAAGTAAAACTTTAGCAGATTTGAATTCACAGATGATTTCATGTGGGAGAGTTCCATCAGACAAGGGAACACGAATCAAATTTTTGCGAGCATCGGCAAAACTTTTGCGAAGCGCGCCAGCAATTTCGCTTGCGCTTCCAAAACCGATTCCGACGATGCCGTCACGATTGCCGACAACAGAGAGGGTATTAAAACTTGGTGTTCTCCTCCCTTTACCAACGCGCATGACTCGGTTTATGTCAATAGGGCGCTCTTCAAATTCAAAATCATCAGGATTGATTTTTTCTAATAGCAAAAAAGTCTCCTTTCAGGACGAAGTTGGGCAGTTAAAACTTAAGCCCTTCTTCCCTTGCAGCTTCAGCGAGTGCTTTGACTCGACCATGATATAAATAACCGCTTCGGTCAAAAACGACTCCCTCTATTTGATGTTCTTTTGCCTTTTGTGCGATGAGTTGACCAACGCTTTGAGCAACTTTTATTTTTCCTCCCTCATCGGCGTTTCCCTTTACTTCAGGGGATAAACTGGAGGCATGAGCAAGCGTTTTACCATTCTCATCATCAATTATTTGGGCGTAAATATGTTTTAAACTTCTATTTACAGAGAGCCGAGGGCGCTGACTCGTGCCGTTAATCTTACGGCGAACTCTTTTCTTTCTTTGAAGATGGCTCATCTGTTTGCTCTTCATCTTTTCCAACGGATTTCCTCCCGCAGCAAAACTCTAAATCATACTTGATTACGCATATTTTCTGTCTCAGCGCGTTTACAAAACGCGCCTACCAGGTGTTTTACTAATAATTATCCAGCAACCTTTCCTTCTTTATCGCGGACACGCTCGCCATCGTATCGGATACCTTTACTGGGCTTATAAGTTTCGGGTTTCTTAATTTGACGAATAGAGGCAGCGACTTGTCCAACGACTTGCTTATCAATTCCACTCACAACAATAGGAATATGTGCCTGTCCATCAATATTCTCCGAAGGTTCAACAGTCAATGTGATTCCTTCGGGAGGGGTGAAGATTACAGAGTGTGAGTATCCTACATCAAGGGTTAAAACATTCTGACGATTAACCTCTGCACGGTATCCTGTACCGACAACGCGCAATTTCTTCTCAAAACCTTCCGAAACCCCTGTCACCATGTTTGCGATGAGGCTGCGTGCTAAACCGTGTAGTGCTTTGTGTTGTTTCTCATCGTTCGCGCGTGTGATCGTGATAGCGTTTTCTTCTATATTCGCATCAATTCCTTGTGGAATAATCCAATTCAGTGTGCCTTTGGGACCCTCTACCTGGACCTCACTGTCGTTGAAAGCAACTTTGACTGCACTCGGAATCGGAATTGGAATTTGTCCAATGCGTGACATTCTATTTCTCCAATTTACATTTTGAACTTGCAGGTATGCTGTTAAGCATTTTGCACATAATTACCAAACATAACAGAGGACTTCGCCCCCGATTTTAGCGCGTCGGCACTCAATTGAGGTTTTGACCCCTTGCGATGTAGATAGAATAGCAACCCCTAAGTCACCAAAGACTCGCGGCAACTTATCTGATTTTGCGTAAACGCGTCTTCCGGGTTTG
The DNA here is from genome assembly GCA_028820635.1 of Candidatus Poribacteria bacterium. GTDB lineage: Bacteria > Poribacteria > WGA-4E > WGA-4E > WGA-3G > MSPOR6. Next base: position 26,811 of record JAPPIG010000089.1, on the reverse strand, counting down.
CTGATTCGTTTCAGATTGGTAATCGCTTTTTCTTTATTATGTGCACCGTATTTTAGATAGATTCGTATAATCCCTTGTTTCCCATCCTCAATTAGACGGTAGTTTCGGACGAAACCTTCATCAGACAAAATACGGGCAATCTCCAATTTAACCTTGGACGCTGACACCTCAACGCGCTCATGCCCTGCCATATTAGCATTACGTATCCGCGTCAACATATCTGCGACCGGGTCAGTCATTGACATCAAAAATCTCCTTTTTACCAGCTTGCCTTTCTTACGCCAGGGATTTTCCCCGCTCGTGCATATAGGCGAAAGCAGATACGACATAATTCAAATTTACGCAGATACCCTCGTGCTCGTCCACAACTTTTACAACGGCTATATTTTCGGGTACGAAAACGTGGGGTTTTTTGATTTCTGGCAATCCATGATTTACTCGCCAACTTCAGTTCTCCTTTGATCGTAACTTACTCATGTTACTCGCGAAAAGGCATGCCCAGTTCACGTAATAACGCTCGTGCTTCTTCATCAGTCGAGGCGGTTGTCACAACCGTCACATTCATACCGCGGATACCTTCCACGTTGTCATAGTCAATTTCCGGGAAGATGAGTTGCTCTGTTAAGCCTAATGAATAATTTCCACGACCATCAAAAGCGTCGGGGGAAACACCTCGAAAATCCCGTATTTGAGGTAAAACAACATTAACCAAGCGGTTCAGGAATTCATACATCCGATTCTGCCTAAGTGTGACTTTACATCCGATTGCATCACCTTGGGCCCCGGACATCTTTGACGGGCCTCTAATTTTAAAGGCAGATATGGATTTCCTTGCACGGGTGATAATTGCACGCTGACCGGCAATAAGCGTCAGCTCTTCAACTGCGTCTTCCAACGCCTTTGGATTTTCTTTTGCTTCGCCGACTCCGATATTTAGTGCAATTTTCTCCAATTTCGGAATTTGCATTACATTGTTGTAATTAAATTCCTTTTGTAATGCTGGAACAACTTCTGTTTGATAAAATGTTTTAAATTGGCTCATCAGCCTTATATCCTATAGCATAATGGTTATGTGATTGATATTAAACAAAGACCTCAAAAAAGTCATTAATTGATATTTCAATTCGCAAAATGAATCTACCCATCAACCTTTTTCAAGTTAGAGATGTGGATAGTGCCTTCACGTTCGACGACACCACCCTGTCCTGTTTGATTAGGACGCAAGTGTCGTTTGACGAAATGGATGCCTTCAACTACAGCTCTATTTTTCTTTGGAAATACTTGCAACACAACCCCCTGCTTGCCTCGGTCTTGACCACTCAAGACCGTCACTAAATCATCTTTTTTGATATGCAGCTTCTTCTTAGACATAATTCCTCCTAAATGACTTCAGGAGCAAGGGAAACGATTCGCGTGAACGATTTTTCGCGTAATTCGCGAGCAACCGGTCCAAAGATTCGTGTCCCACGTGGCTCATTTTCGGCAGTAAGAAGAACTGCTGCATTTTGATCAAACTTAATATAAGAACCGTCTGAACGACGATATTCTTTGGCAGTCCGGACAACAACAGCGCGAACCACTTCACCTGCTCTGACCTGTGTATTTGGGGCTGCCTCTTTAATACTTGCCACAATTACATCGCCTACTCGTGCATAACGCCTCCGGGTTCCCCCAAGCACACTAATGCACATTAGATTTCTGGCACCCGTATTATCAGCACAGGTTAATCGAGTATAATTTTGAACCATTGCCGTACCTTCCTTCCAATTAATCAGCAGTCTGTGCCGCTGATATTACAGATTGTACCCGCCACCGTTTACGCTTACTAATTGGGCGGCTTTCAATCACCTGTACAACGTCACCGACTTTACAATTATTCTGTTCGTCATGCGCTAAAATCTTTTTTGTCGCACGTACGACTTTTTTGTAAAGCGGATGTTGATAACTCCGAACTATCGCCACGCTGATAGTTTTTTCCATGCGATCACTAACGACCGTGCCGGTTCGAATTTTTCGGTGTCTTCGTTTTTCCACGTTTAATTTATCCTTTTCAATCTTCTATTCTTCGGTTTCTAATTCACGAGTACGTAGAACAGTTTTCACACGTGCAATGTCCTTCCGAATTTTTGCGGGAAGACTTGTGTCTTCCAACTGTCCTAAGATACTCCGCGCTCTTTGGTTAAAAAGATTCTCTTTAAGAGATTCTAATTCGTTTTCCAATTCTTCTGTTGACATGATTTTTAACTCATGAGCCTTCATACATTACACCTCATCCCGTGCAACAAATTTCGTCTTAATAGGAAATTTGTGAGCAGCACGTTCCATTGCTCCTTTAGCAACTTCACGGGACACCCCACTTAATTCATATAGGATTCGCCCAGGCTTAACAACAGCGACCCAAAATTCTGGAGCTCCTTTTCCGCCCCCCATTCGCGTCTCAGCAGGTTTTTTGCTTACAGGTTTATGCGGAAAGATCTTAATCCATATTTTCCCACCGCGACGTACGTGTCGTGTAATGGCAACGCGTCCAGACTCAATTTGGTTGCTTGTTATCCAGCCGGCTTCCATTGCTTGCAGCCCGTATTCGCCGAAGCTAATCTGTGAACCGCTGCGTGGTTTTCCTCGGCGTTTTCCGCGATGAACTTTCCGGTGCATCACGCGTTTCGGCATTAACATTTGAATTACTCCTTAAATCAGTTTATGAAATTCACGAGCATACTTATTGGTCGGTTAGTTATTACCTTGCTTGCTATCATTTCTTTGTTGTCTGCGTCTGTTCCGTCCTTGGTCTCGTTGCCTGCGTCCCCCGCCACGATTACCAGTTTGTCGAGTGTTACCACGTGAGTCCCTTCCGCTGCTGCGTCTCGCGCCCTGCTGTCGGCGGCTCACTGATTCGCCACTTAATGCCTCTGGTACACCAAGGATTTCACCTTTGAATATCCACGATTTGACACCAATTTTCCCGTAAGTTGTATTTGCTTCAGTAAATCCGTAATCGACATTAGCTCTAAGGGTATGTAACGGCACTCGTCCTTCAAGGCTGGATTCGGAACGAGCGATCTCTTTTCCGTCGAGCCTGCCGCTGACCATAATTTTAACGCCTTGCGCGCCGGCTTGCATTGAATCAGCAATTTTGCGTCTCATTGCCTGCTTAAAACTGATTCTGCGTTCAATTTGGGTTGCTACGGCTTCAGCGAGAAGTTGCGCATCAAGGTCAGGGGCTTTTATTTCTTCAACGTCAATTTTGACTGGTCGACCGATGAGTTTTTCGAGTTCCGTCTTTAATTTCTCTGCATCTACGCCTCGGCGTCCAATCACAATACCGGGTCTGGCAGTGTGTATATTGATGGTGCATTTTTCAGCAACGCGTTCAACTTCAATTCGAGAGATCCCAGCACGCGACAACTGGTCTTTAATGTATTGCTGAATCTGAAAATCTTCATGCAACCATTTCGCATAATCGCGCTCACTATACCATTTTGAATCCCACGTCTCAATTATCCCTAAGCGTAACCCACGCGGGTGAGTTTTTTGTCCCACATAAACCTCCTGGTGGACACTACCCTATATATGATTTCGGAGGACATGTGGTGGCATTGATTACTCACCATCATTTTCACTCTCCTCATCCACGACAACAGTGATATGGCTCTGGCGTTTGAAAATTCGGTTTGCCATACCTCGTGCGCGGGGGCGTATCCATTTTCGTGTAATTCCTTCATCAACACGAATCTCTTTAACGTACAAATTTTCGATTGCCACTGCAGGCTCTTGGTATTGGGCATTTGCTGCAGCGGATTGAATCAGTTTATAAATTATAGGTGCTGCCGCTTTATGTGTAAAGAGCAGTTGATTCAGCGCATCGTCAACATATTGATTCCTAACTAAGTCGGCAACGAGTCGCGCTTTTCGCGGTGCTACCGAAACGTTCCGAATCTTTGCCCTTCCTTCCATTTTTTTCTCCTAACAAAACTTTAAGCACAAATTTGTGTACAATGTCTTGCTTATATTATCTAATAACGTATCAAACCAATAAGCGTATCTATAATAGATTTAGAATTATTTGAATATCCTGCACCGACGCGGTTAGGAAACCTTGTCTACTGGGCGAATGTGTTAACCTATTTTATAATTCACCGTAATACAGAAACGTTCAACTTATAATATGAACACAATATAAAATTATCTTCTCGCCGCACCGCCCGCGTGAGAACGGAAAGTCCGGGTCGGAGCGAATTCTCCGAGTTTATGACCAACCATATTTTCTGTGATATAAACGGGAAAAAACTTTTTCCCGTTATGAATCGCGACGGTATGTCCAACAAATTCCGGTGTAATAGTAGAACTTCGTGCCCACGTGCGAACCACACGTTTACTACCAGATTGTTCCATCTCCGCTATATGCTTTGCGAGTTTTGCGTCAACGTAAGGGCCTTTTTTAACAGAACGTGGCATCGGATTTCTCCTTTTAAGTGTGAATGTGCCTTAGAAGATAAGTTGTAAAAACCACTATTTACGCCTTCCCATAATATATCGACCCGATTTCTTTTTCGGGTTTCGAGTTTTATACCCTTTTGTTGGTACGCCCCAAGGTGTAACAGGGTGCCTTCCACCGGAACTTTTACCTTCACCACCGCCATGCGGATGATCAACCGGATTCATCGCTACACCTCGAACCTTTGGACGTTTTCCTAACCATCTTGAACGACCTGCTTTACCGATAACGATAGTCGTAACATTTCCAACTTGTCCAATAGTTGCCATGGCATTTACCGGAACAAGCCTCACTTCACCAGAAGGCAAACGGATACGTGCATATTTACCTTCACGATCAACTAACTGTGCCGCTCCGCCTGCGCTACGAACAAGTTGTCCACCTTTACCGGGTTGCATTTCAATATTATGTATTGAAGAACCCAATGGAATATTTTCAAGGGGTAAGGCATTTCCGACACTGATTTCTGCGTCTGGTCCGGATGTAACACTATCGCCAACCCGAAGACCGACAGGAGCCAAGATATACCGCTTTTCTCCGTCTGCATAGTGGAGTAAAGCGATATGAGCAGAACGGTTCGGGTCATACTCAATTGAGGCTACCTTCGCGGGAATACCAAACTTATCGCGTTTGAAATCGATGACGCGATATCGCCGTTTGTGTCCGCCACCCCGTCTTCGTACCGTTATACGCCCTTTGCTGTTACGTCCAGCATTTTGCTTGGTACCTTTGACGAGGGATTTCTCTGGTTTCTGGCGTGTAATCTCCTCAAAGGTATATCCAGTCATGAAACGCCGACTCGGCGTGACAGCTTTATATGTTTTAGCCACTCTCAATTCCTCTCGTTAAAACATTCTTTCATGAGACCCAACGATTGACACGCGGCACCATACATGAACGAAATAGAGTTTAGATACTTTCAAAAACTGGGATACGAGTCCCTTCTTCCACGGTAATGATGGCTTTTTTCCAATGGGGACGTCGTCCGCGTTGGTAACGGTTCATTCTACCCTTCATTTTACCCCGCATTTGCATCGTGTGAATGTTAATGATGCTTCCTTGAATTTCAAACAATTCCTCAGCAGCACGGCGGATGTCCGTTTTCGTTGCGTCTCGACTGACAACAAACGAGTATTTATTATCCTCACGAAGAAGCGTGCTTTTTTCTGTAATGTGCGGTCTCAAAATAACTTTATATTTATCTTTCATAACATTAACCTTCAGAATCTACGAATTTCGCTTCTAATTTTTCTGCAGCGCGTTCAGTGATGACGAGTTTGTCATGCCACATTACTTGGTATATATTGAGCATATCCCAAGTACAACTGTTAACTTTAGGGATATTCCTTAGGGAAAGATAGATGTTCGGATTATGTTCGTCAAGAACGAATAAGACCTTTCCCTCCAGGTTCAATGCGTTTAGGACAGACACAATTTCTTTTGTTCGAGGACGTTCCAGTGTGAAATCTTCAATCAAAACACACTGTTCATTTTGGAATCGATCAGCGAGGGCACTTTTTAAACCGAGACGACGTACCTGCTTGGGGGTACGCTGACGAAAACTGCGAGGTTTCGGACCAAATGCAACACCACCGTGTACCCGAATGGGAGATCCGGCATCTCCGACACGTGCTCTACCAGTTCCTTTTTGACGGTATAATTTCCTGCCGCTCCCCTTAACTTCACTACGGCTTTTCGTTGATGCCGTACCGCTCCTTTGGTTAGCAAGGTAAGCCACCACACATTGATGGACGACAGCTGTATTAACCTCAGCATGTGTAAACGAATCCGCGAGGTTTTTCTCGCGAAGCACTTCTCCTGAACGATTATGTACGTTTAAAGTTGCCATATCTTTATTTATTTCTCCGATGTGCTGAACTTGGCATCAATTACCCTGCTCTTCTCAGGAAGTTGCAGGGGTTGAAGGAAATATAACTATTACCAAGTTAACTTTCATTACTGTCAGTACTGTTTTTTCCAGAAACCTTAACGGCTTTCCTGATTAAAAGGAACCCTTTTGGTGGACCTGGGATTGCTCCTTTAACAACCAACAAATTTCGTTCAGCGTCGGCTTGGATAACCTGCAGATTTTGGACGGTGTGTCGTTTAGCACCGTAGCGTCCTGGCATTTTCTTTCCTTTAAAAACACGTGATGGAGTAGCACTTGCACCAATAGATCCTGGACGACGTAGGTCTTGCTCACCACCGTGGCTCTTCCTGCCACCCTTAAATCCCCAACGTTTAACAACACCGGTAAATCCGTGCCCTTTTGAAGTGCCGGTTACATCTACAAGTTCACCTTCTGAAAATAAACTTGCATCAACAGTATCACCAACTGCGACACCCTCAAGACTTTCTACCCGAAATTCTCGAAGTACTTGTGTGGGTGCTGTATCCGCTTTAGCGAAGTGACCGCGCGCCGGGCTATTAAACTTATTTTCTTTTCGTTTGCCGAATCCTAACTGTACAGCCTGATAACCGTCCCGCTCCTGCGTTTTTACCTGAACAATTGGACATGGACCAGCTTCTATCACAGTGACCGGAATTGCCTCCCCGGAATCTTCAAAGATTTGGGTCATTCCAACTTTTCTGCCGATAATTCCGCTAACCATTTCTTACCTCCCTTAGAGTAATGTGATTTTGACATCAACCCCAGCGGGGAGATCAAGCCGCATCAGCGCGTCAACTGTCTTTGGAGCGGTTTCCAGAATATCCAATAACCGTTTGTGGATCCGCATCTCAAACTGTTCTCGCGATTTTTTGTCCTTGAACGTGGAACGTTGAACAGTATAGATGTGTTTCTTTGTCGGCAACGGAATCGGACCTGAAACTCTCGCCTGGGTCTGTTTTGCGGTGACCGCAATTTGCTTCGCAGACTGGTCAAGTAAACGGTGATCAAACGCTTTGAGCCGAATGCGAATTTTTTGATTGTCCATCTCTTGGCTCCTTCTTTGAAAAGTAACAGTGCGTTCCCTCGTGTTTTGCCCTTAGATTATCAACAGCGTATCTTGTCGGAACTATCAGGGCTAATCTAATCAATCATTGTCTTATTAGCCTTGAATGCTCCGACAAGACACATAAACACGTTATATGCCCAAACTAATCGAGGGAACGTATCCGATAAAACTCCCGTTACTCAAGGATTTTAGAGACAACACCAGCGCCGATAGTGTGTCCGCCTTCACGGATTGCGAAGCGAAGTTGTTCTTCCATAGCAATCGGTTTAGACAGTTCAACAGTAATCTGCGCGTTGTCACCAGGCATAATCATTTCAATACCTTCAGCCAGATTCATTTCACCGGTAACGTCTGTTGTCCGGAAGTAAAATTGTGGACGATACCCACTAAAGAACGGATTCCAGCGTCCGCCTTCCTCTTTTGTCAAGATATATGCCTCAGCTTCAAACTTGGTGTGGGGTGTAACTGTTCCGGGGATTGATAAGACCTGTCCACGTTCAACATCATCCCGATCAATACCTCGAAGCAGTGCGCCGATGTTGTCGCCTGCTCTACCTTCATCAAGGAATTTATTGAACATTTCAACACCCGTGACAACCGTGTCTGTAGTGTCGCGAAGTCCTACGATTTCGACCGTATTTCCGACTTCAACGATACCCCGTTCAACACGACCTGTGACAACAGTGCCTCGTCCGCTAATCGTAAAGATATCTTCAATTGGCATCAAGAAAGGTTTTTCTGTATCCCGAATCGGTTCTGGAATGAACTCATCAACAGATGCCATGAGGTCAAGAATCGGTTTACATTCTTCACTCGTTGGATCACCAGCAGATTCCATCGCTTCAAGAGCAGAACCTGAAATGATTGGCGTGTCGTCACCTGGGAATTCATATTCGGTTAACAATTCGCGGACTTCCAGATCAACTAACTCAAGCAGTTCCTCGTCATCCACCATGTCTGCCTTATTTAGAAAGACAACCAAGGATGGGACGTTCACCTGCCTTGCAAGCAGTACGTGTTCACGTGTCTGCGGCATAGGACCGTCTGCTGCGGAAACAACTAAAATAGCACCATCCATTTGGGCAGCACCCGTAATCATATTTTTGATGTAGTCCGCGTGACCAGGACAGTCAACGTGAGCGTAGTGCCGGTTTTCCGTCTCGTATTCAACGTGAGCGGTGTTAATTGTAATGCCACGTTCTTTTTCCTCGGGTGCCTTGTCAATGTCCTCATAGGTCATGACATAGTCTTTGTCAGCGAGTTTTGATAAGACCATAGTAATTGCTGCTGTAAGCGTTGTTTTACCGTGGTCAACGTGGCCAATAGTGCCAATATTAACGTGTGGCTTTGTCCTTTCAAAAGCTTGCTTTGCCATTTCTGTCCAAACTCCAATTATAGGTTATATATAAAGGGTTTCAAATATCACTAAACCCGAGTTATATCTATGTTCTCATAGGCGCGCTTAGTAGGCGCACAACGTGTTTCACTGTGTCCGAATGTTTCGGACTTTCACAATAGCCTTGTGATTATTATATCACTTGGCATGCCACTTTTATTTTTTGAAGTAATCAATATCAGATGTTCACTTTGTGAGTAAATATCTTGTTTGAAAGTATTCCGTCAAAATTAATAGCGTTCAATATAACTTTTAAAGTTGAACGCACTATAATGTTTTACGATGTTGATGTCGTGTTTGTAATCAAATCCTCCGCAACGCTTGTTGGGACCTCTCTATAATGTGCGAATTCCATAGAATAGTTGGCACGTCCCTGTGTCAGCGAACGAAGTGCTTTGACGTAACCGAACATTTCCGATAATGGCACATCTACCCGAACTACTTGAATTCGAGATTTTTCATGGATCTCTGTATCTCTAATGTGAGCACGTCGAGAATTAAGATCGCCAATCACTTTTCCGAGGTACTCATCTGGCACTATAACTTCAACTGCCATGATTGGCTCAAGTAGCACCGAACCTGCCTTTTTTGCAGCTTCCTTGAACGCCATTGAACCGGCAATTGAAAATGCCATCTCAGACGAATCTACTTGATGAAAAGAACCATCTACAAGGCGAACACCTACATCAACGACTGGATAACCGGCTAAAGTGCCAACGTTCATTGCATTTTCGATACCTTTTCGCACTGCAGGGACGTATTCTTGAGGGATAACCCCGCCTTTGGTCTCATCAGTAAATTCAAAACCTGTGCCTTTTTCAAGCGGTGTCACCTCAATGACAACATGCCCGAACATACCTTTACCACCTGACTGTCGGACAAATCTGCCTTCAGCTTTTACTGGCTTAAGAAGCGTTTCCCGGTATGCCACTTCAGGCGAACCCACATTGGCGGAAACGTTAAACTCTCTTACTAACCTATCCACAATGATTTCAAGGTGAAGTTCACCCATGCCGGATAGTAGTGTTTGTCCTGTGTCTGGGTCTTGATGAACCTTAAAAGTTGGGTCTTCCTCTGCCAGTTTTGAGAGCGCAAGATTCAATTTATCAATATCTGACTGTGAACGCGGCTCAACTGCCACCGACATAACAGGTAACGGAAACACCATTGTTTCCAAAGCAATCGGTGCTTTGGGATCACAGATTGTGTCACCAGTGCTTAATTCTTTTAGCCCAATTGCAGCTACAATGTCACCAGCACTAAGCAATTGATGTTCTTCTCGTTTGTTAGCGTGCATCTGCATCAGTCTGCCGATGCGTTCGTATTTTTCACTATTGCTGTTGTAAACAGTATCACCTTTGTTTAGAACACCGGAATAGACACGTAAGTATGTCAGTTTTCCAACGTGTGGGTCAGTGGTAATTTTAAATGCAAGCGCACAGAATGGTGCTTCTTTGTCTGCGGGGCGAGTCTCTTCTTCCTCAGTTTTCGGATTAAAGCCTACAACAGGTTTGACATCTGTTGGAGCAGGCAAATAAGAAACAATCCCATCCAGAAGCGGTTGGACTCCCTTGTTTTTTAATGCACTACCACAAAGCACTGGAACGACTTTACTACTGAGTACTGCTTGCCTCAATCCAGTTTTAATTTCTTCGGGAGTAATCTCAACACCGTCAAGGTACTTCTCTAATAGTTCATCATCCCATTCTGCGACTGCTGCAAATAACCGATCGCGATATTCATGCACCATTTCTTCCATCTCTGCGGGAATATCGGTTTCATGAATAACTTCGCCAAGACTTCCTTCGTCCCACAATTGTCCCTTCATTGAAATGAGGTCAACAATTCCTTTGAATTGTTCGGCGGATCCGATTGGGAGTTGAATAGGCACGGCAGTTGCGCCTAAGCGTTCACCCATCATTTCAACGGTTCGGAAGAAGTCAGCACCAGTTCTATCCATTTTATTGATGTAAGCGATGCGAGGGATTTCGTATTTATCTGCTTGTCGCCAGACGGTTTCCGATTGCGGTTCAACACCGCCGACCGCACAGAACACAGCAACAGCCCCATCCAGAACTCTTAGTGAACGTTCCACTTCAACTGTAAAGTCAATATGTCCTGGCGTATCAATGATATTAATATGGTGTTCTTTCCAGTTACAGGTAGTTGCCGCAGCAGTAATTGTAATGCCGCGTTCCTGCTCCTGCACCATCCAATCCATTGTGGTCGTGCCATCGTCGACTTCGCCGATCCGATAAACCCTACCCGTATAGAATAAGATTCGTTCGGTTACAGTCGTTTTACCCGCGTCAATGTGCGCCATAATACCGATGTTTCGTGTATTTGATAAGGTTGAGCGGCGTGGCACTCTTTGATTTTTGTCCGACACAGTTTAATAACTCCCTGTTTATTTAGTCTCTATAACATCATCTTACAATTTTTCGTGTTGTTTTATATAAATATAATTTAATTACCATCTGTAATGTGCAAAAGCCCTATTGGCTTCAGCCATGCGGTGCTGTTCCTGCTTTTTACGAATTGCTTCACCTTCATTCTGTGAGGCATCCAAAAGTTCACCTGCTAACCGTGCGGGCATACCTTTTTCACCTCGACTCCGCGCAGATTGGATAATCCAGTTAATTGCTAATGTTGTTCGTCGTTCAGTTTTTACGTCAACCGGCACTTGATAGGTTTGGCTTCCAACACGCCGTGGACGGATTTCCAGCACAGGTTTTACATTATTGATGGCTTGACGAAACACGTCAAAACCTTCATCTTTCGTTCGCTCTTCAATAATTTTAAAACTTGTGTACACAATCCGTTGTGCAGTGCCTTTTTTTCCATCCCACATCAGATGGTTAATAAACTTTGAAACTAATTTGCTGTTGTGAACGGCATCGGGACTTACATCCCGTTTTGTGACGTTTCCACGCCTCGGCATCTATTACTCCTCCAGAAATTGAGAGAACAACTCACTCTCTTACCGGTATTACAATCTATCGCGTTTCCTTGAACAACGATGAAATTTATATTGCCAGTTAATTAACTGGGTTTCCGCGCTCCGTATTTAGAGCGTCCCTGGCGACGGTTTTCTACGCCAGCTGTATCTAATTTACCACGCACAATATGGTATCGGACATTGGATAAATCCTTGACTCGTCCACCACGAACTAACACAACTGAGTGTTCCTGCAGATTGTGGTCAATACCTGGAATGTAGCAGGTCGCTTCGTCAGCAGAAGAGGTAAACCGGACACGTGCGACTTTCCGTAAAGCAGAGTTCGGTTTGTTTGGCGTTACCGTTTTCACTTGTAAGCAGATACCTCTGCGCTGCGGACATTGCTGCAGAATCGGGGATTTCGTTTTCTTACGATATTTTTTACGCGGTTTTTTAATTAACTGATTAATTGTTGGCATCTTCACACCTCGTTGACATAATGACAACTTATAGACAAAGAAAAAAGCCCTCACAGGGCTTACGATTCAACCGAACACGTTAACGTTGCTGTGAAAAACGACGTTAGACTGCTTCCAAATTGAATGCCTCCTGTGTTTCTCTCTAAACAAAACTTACTACAACACTCAAAACTTTAATTATAATCTGATTTGTGTCTTTTGTCAAGTTAATTTAGAAAAATTATGAAAATTATTAGAGATTTATTGCGAAATTGCTAAATTATCACGATTTAATCGCTTTTCCACGCAGAATTACGTTCTGCACGTTCAAATTTTCATCAACGATAACTATGTCTGCGGCTTTGCCTGGTGCAATTGAACCTATGCGATCATCAATACCTAAATTTTGAGCAGGTGTTAATGTTGCCATCGTTAAGGTTTCTTCTAAAGAAAACCCCCAACCTATAACGTTCCGAATGCCATCCATAAGGGTAATGATTGCACCTGCGAGTCGTTCAGTCGGTTTGCCGACATCTAACCACATTGCCTCGTTTTTTATGTATTTGGGAGGATCCGAATCTGCTGCTGCTGCTGCGTTGAGGCGATAAGCGTCGTGTTCTGCTTCGTAGATAGCGTCTTTTTGCCATTCTTCTGCTGTTAGCCCTGCATGTTCAGTGCAATCTGTAATCAATCCGACCCCTAAAATTCCTTTATGTTGGATCAGGTGCTTGCCCCAGAAGGGGTGAACGTGGTGTTCGTCAACTATCAATTCAGCGTGGACATCAGGGTGTGCGAAAACTGCTTCAAGTGCGCCGAGGTCGCGGTGGTGCATGCCACTCATGCCGTTATAGGTGTGTGTGGCACGTGTTACGCCTGCATCAATGGCATCCATCGCTTGTTGATACGTGGCATTTGTGTGCCCCATTGCGATAACGATGTCGTTATAGGCATCTGTCTTGTAAGCGGCGAGGTGTTTAATGAACTGTAAATCCTTATCGTTTTCTGGAGCGACAGAAATTACTTTAAGAGTGCCGTCAGAGGCTGCCCACATGGCGTGGAACTCTTCAAAGTTTGGAGGTGTAATGTATTTGGCGTTCTGTGCGCCATTTTTTGCGAGACTTCCGAATTTCCCTTCAACATACGATCCAATAATCCGTGCACCATCTGCTGTCGGTTGGTCAACGACCTGTGCAATTGCGGTTAGGGATGCGTTGATCTGCTCCATACTCCCAGAGGAGATACCCACTACCAACGACGTAACACCGTTAACAGCATGCGCCCGCGCTATTGTTTCAATATCCTCAACTTTACCCGTCATGCTGTCGTAGCCGCCGCCGCCGTGAATCAACCCATCAATCAATCCGGGAATTACAAGATTCCCTGCAGCATCAATAACTTCGTCTGACGGTGGAAGTTGCTCTTTAGTTATTGCTGAAATTGTATCACCGTGAATGACGAGATTGCCCGGACCGTAATGTTTAGGGGTATAGATGTCGCCATTCACAATCGTTAGTGTTTCCATATCTCCCAAAATCTCTTCCTTAAATCTGTTTTGATACCCAGAGAATGCTTTGTGCAAGAAACTGCAAAAACGGTTCTAATTCGAAATCTTTTTGATGTCCCAATGAAGCATAGCAGATGCGTCCATCATTATGTAAACGCGTCCATGCTACGGGTTCTGAATGTTCGTCTGTGTGTCCCATCAACAGAACAGAAGTATCGTCACGAAGCAATGGATTTTTGTAAAGACTGCCATAACTTTCAAATTTTGGAATACCGTTTAGAATTGGATGTTCGGATGCTACCGTTTCTAATTGAACTATGGGACCGTGTCCGTAATGTCCTTGATAGTCTCCACCTAAAACAACTTTATCAAATTCTAACCAGTTCTGATACGCGTGGCTTGCCGTTCTAACACCTACAAGTGGTCCACCTCGCTCACAATATGATTGAAATTGCCTGAGCGATTCTCCTTCTGTATTAAGGCGACGCGTAAATACCAACAAGGCATCTGCATCATCTAATGCATCTAATGAAGGGTTATCGTCTTCTGATTCGTAGACAATCAAATTTGCTTGGATAGGGTAGTTTTTCTCAATGTAGGTTTTGAAGATATTTAACGATGTTTCGGAGTCGTATTCAAAGGAACCGGAAAGCATACACAAATTCAGCACAAATTTACTCCATAAAAATAATGATTAATCTCTTCTACTTCTTTTCCAAAAATAAAAAACTGTAAGAATACGGATTTTCTTCATCTGCTTCACAGTCAGTCCGTTTTACTTCTTTCCACTCATTCCAATCAAATGCAGGAAAATAGACATCTCCGTCAAAAGTAGCGTGAATCTGTGTAAGGTAGAGTCGACTTGCATGCGGTAAAAATGCTGCGTAGATAGGTGCACCTCCACATATCATGAGTTCCGACCCGTCGTTTTCAGAAAGTGTTTCCGCAGTCTTAATCACATCCTCAACTGAGTGTGCCACAATACAACCTTCGGGTGCCTTATAGTCGTGATTGCGTGTAAGGATAATGTTGCGCCGCTTTGCCAACGGGCGTGGAAGCGTTTCAAAGGTTTTACGTCCCATCACGACAGGTTTGCCGATTGTCATCTCACGAAAATGTTGAAGGTCAGCAGGTAAACGCCACGGAATATGCGGTCCGTTGCCGATGAGTCGGTTTTTATCTATGGCGGCAATCATTGAGATTCGCAATGTTTTTTGGTGCTCCTATGGAAAATACACAGGTTGTATTGCCTGGTCCTGATTTACGCAGGAAATAGATATTAACGGTCTCTTAAAAAGGACTGGTTAGTTGGACGACTTCTCTGTGGGGTAACCCTTATCACTTCGTTTTTCTTTGCAACGACCTTCAAATACGCAATATGGATATCATTACCTAATTTCTTTTTATCCTCAACTTCCACTGTTTCATGAGTCTCAAGGTCATCAAGCGGGTAACTCAATTTACGGATTAGTTTTTTGGATTTAGCATTGTATGTTTCTATATTTATCATGCCATCTTCAAAGGTGTTAGCGGTCATAGTTGCGGGTGTCCGTTTAACATCAAAATTAATCCAAAACATAGATTTTTTCTTTTTCGGTTTTTTTGCCTCTGGAAGATAACAGTAAGCCGTTATCCTGTCTCCAACCCGAAAGGCACCAGAATTTGCAAAAGGTCCATCTTTCATTTGTAAACCTTTTATTTCCCAACCGCTCCAGTGAAAGGTCGTAGACGTGTTTCTGGGTATAGGAGAAGATATTGTTAAATGGACAACACCGTATCTGTTTATCCTGTTTGTGCTGTGAATTTTAAGAGTTTCATCAGGTTCAGTTATTGGAAACTTAAATGCCTTATCCAACGACGTTACACGATTCTCAATCTTTTCGCCGTTAGCAATATCTACATGTAATTCTTTGTTATCAATTTTAGTATCAACAATTTTTGACTTGTTGTTCATAGCCAGAAAGACTAAAAGTGAGTCATTAATCCGAAAAATTTTGTAACCGGGCGTGGGTTTCCCGCATCCACCAAGTAGTATCGCGAAGGTTATGAAGAAAGCGATCAGACCTTTTATTTTGGTCATTTTCCATCTCCATTAAACGATCATCTTTGCGCGAATTGCATCGTGATGTTGATAGTTATTCAACTGCAAATCTTGGATTCTGAAATTGTCAATTGAGGTAATATCGGTGTTTAGGACGAGCTCTGACAGTGGATAGGGTTGTCGTTGTAGTTGGGTTTTGACCTGATCAAAATGCGCGTGGTAGATGTGTGCATCCCCCAAAACATGGATAAATTCACTCGGTTGGAGGTCAGTTATCTGTGCTATCATGGATAGCAGTAACGAATAGGATGCAATATTAAAAGGCACACCGAGGAACATATCACAACTACGTTGATACATCTGTAAAGACAATTTGCCATCTGCTACAAAGAATTGAAAAAACATGTGGCACGGTGCCAATGCCATTTGATCTAACTCACTCGGATTCCATGCGGTAACAATGTGTCTACGACTATGCGGATTTATCTTAAGTTGTTCAATAACCTCTGCCAACTGATCAATTCTGCCGTTTTCTTTTCGCCACCGACGCCATTGAACACCGTAAATACAACCGAGTGCGCCATCACGTCCCCACGCAGCGGCGTTTGCATTCCATATCTGTGTACCGAGTTTTTGAAATTGTTTGACGTGATCGTAACCACGCAGAAAACCCAGAAGTTCCGCTTTGACAGAGCGGAAAGCGAGTTTCTTTGTGGTTACTGCAGGAAACCCATCTTCTAAATTGTATCGCATTTGCATGCCGAAAAGGGCACGTGTTTTGCCATTTCTACCATCACGGTCAACACCGGTATCTAATATCTGCTGAAGTCCTTCAAGATACTGTTTCATGTTACTACTAAAGCTCCTTTAAAATTAATAAGCGTTTCTATAAAAACGCATTTAGGAGCATAAAGTTACTTGTCTGTACTGCCAAATCCACCGCGAGATGGTATAGTCATCTGATCTACTTCATTCCATTCTGCCGTTCCTACACGGACAAAAATCGCTTGTGCAATCCGACTGCCTCTTTCAATTGTCACAGGTTCATCGGTGAAATTGTAGACTTGAATTTTTAGTTCATCCTCTTCACCACAGTAGTCGTTATCAATAATACCTAAACCTTGTGCCATCATCAAACCGACTTTAC
Source organism: Candidatus Poribacteria bacterium (assembly GCA_028820635.1). Taxonomy (GTDB): domain Bacteria; phylum Poribacteria; class WGA-4E; order WGA-4E; family WGA-3G; genus MSPOR6. Next base: position 9,875 of record JAPPIG010000089.1, on the reverse strand, counting down.
GTGGCGTACTACTGCGCATGCATATCATTAGCATGTAGCCGGGAGGGGTTTCCACAATAACGTTCGCTGGGATTAAGGCAATTTCTTGTGGCGCAATTTCCGCTGATTCTCGGCAGAGCAAATCAAATCCAACAGAACCTTCGGTTTCATATTTCGGTAGTGGCAAAGACTTATCTATACGTTTGATTTTCACATCCATTACGACACCGATATCCCTTCTATTTTGCATTCTATACGATAAACGGATGTACTCGCTGTGATGAAAAGACTTTTCCAAAAATCTCCACCCCATGCCAGATTCGCGCAGCGTTCGGGAACGATAATGATACCAAGATGTGTTCCATCTGGCGCGAATATCCAAATACCGTTTGGTCCTGTTAGATAGACATTCCCTTGCACATCTACTTTCATTCCGTCCGGAACCCCGTTGTCTCCTTCTTCCTCAGCAAAGACACGACCATTTGCTATTGTGCCATCAGGTTGCACATCAAATGCACGCACATGCATACGTTTCGTGTCGTTAATATAGAGGATAGACTCATCGGGTGAAAAGCAGATGCCGTTGGGTCTATCAAAATCATCAACAAGAAGTGTTAACGTTTCACCATCGGGTGATAAGCGATAGACGCCGTGAAAATCAAGTTCCTTTTCGGATTTAGCCTTTGAAGATAATCCGTACGGTGGATCGGTAAAATAGATACTTCCATCGGATTTAACCACGATATCGTTTGGACTGTTCAGACGTTTACCTTCATAATGTGAAGCAATCGTTAGCACCTCTCCGTCTGCTGTTGTTCGAGATACACGGCGATTGTCATGCTCGCAAGCAATTAGGTGACCGCCTTTATCAAAAGTTAAGCCGTTTGATTTTCCTGACGGGTCTCTGAAAACTGTCATGCCGGATTGTTCATCCCATCGCCGTATTTTGTTTTCAGGGATGTCGCTAAAAAGCAGATACCTTCCGACAGCATGCCAGAGTGGTCCCTCAGTGAATTTACATCCGGTAGCCAATTGTTCTACAGTTGCTTCTGAATCTACTAAATCTAATAGACGTAAATCACGGACATCAAGTGCCATGTTTTTCCTTTCCTTTCCTTTGGGTGTGTAAAGTTTTTGTCACTTGTTAGTTCACGGATTATGCGGATTCTGTAGGAGCGACCTCCCGGTCGCGACCAGGAGGTCGCTCCTACAGAAGAGACCCAAGTCAATGTCCAATATGCTTGTGGCAATTGAGAAATCCAAATCAACACTGAATGCGCGTATGGCATTCAGTGGGGTTGAAATCCCTCCAACAAGAAAAAAAGAGTATTCAGACCAAAACTTTACACACCCCTTTCCTTTCAATATCCTTGACACGCATTCCTATTCATGATAACATTAAATACAATTGCGTGATAGATCAATTAAAAAAGGGTTTCCTAACCGAGCGAAAATAAAAACGTGCCTGGGGCGACTCGAACGCCCGACCTTCAGCTCCGGAGGCTGACGCTCTATCCAACTGAGCTACAGGCACATACGTTAAAAGAAGTTTTAATAGTGTAACAAATTCGGATATTATTGTCAAGTTTTTTGTGTAAAGTCCAGAGCCATTCAGTTTCCAAGTTTTCCGTTACTTTAAAAACTGGGTCGCGATCTGGAGTTCGCTCTTACAAGAAGAAGTCGCGAGCAGGAGTTCGCGCCTACAGGAAGAGATATTTGAATAATATAAAAAACTATTGGAGAAGTGAATGTCTCCGGTAAAGCATTGCGGAGGAATCTCAGTATGAAACGGATAATTCAACAACTTTCAGATAGTGGGGCAGCTTGTAAACGTATATTGTCATTCGCTGCAGTCATTATCTTCTTATTCAGTGTTGCCCCCGATGTGGTAGAAAGTCGCCGTGGCGGTTTTGGTGGGGGCCGCAGCTTTGGTCGTAGCTTCAGCAGAAGTTCAAGTCGTAGTTACAGTCGCAGTTCAAGTTCCAGGAGTTACAGCAGACCGAAAAGTTCTACACCAACGCGTAGCACGCGAAGTACAAGCAGCAGCTACGGCAGTCGGACATCAAGAACCACTTCCACACGCCCCAGCACCACAGCACGCCAGAAACAGACCGCAACGAATCGTGCCAAGACAACTAACACAACGTCAGCACGAAAGAGTACTGCTACACGTAGTCAACAACGCCAAACCACGGCACAGAGTCGCAAACAGGTGCGGCAACTGAAATCTGAAAACCGTAGTTTGAAACGACAGGTAACGAGATCAAACCGACAAACGGCAAGCGCACGCAGGCAACAACGTCAAACTATTACAGTTAACAACTTTGGTGGTTACTATCCCGTGGCAGGTTATTCATTGTATAGTTATCATGCATCTCTGGCGTTTAACAATCTCTTATTCGGCATCTATTTCCATGACTACTATAACCATAGGATTCGCCATAGTTATTTGTGGCATTATCACCATCGGGATTATGATCGGTCACATTGGAGTAAAGAAAAGCAGGAAGAGTACGAGTTTTATAAAGAGTACTACGAAAGCCAAGGGATTGAACCGAACGCGAATTACGTAGACCCTGGCACAAATCGTGATGAAGACTACGTCGCAAGTTATGTTGAAGAAAATCCCGATAAGTTTTATGGGGAAAATGCGGAGGCTGTCACAGTTGAGGAACTTCCTGATGAAGAAGCAATAAAACAGGAACTTCTTGCATCTGCTGAAACACCGACTGTAACCTCTAATACACAGCGCGCACCACCGCAGCCCCAAAGGGTTATTGTAGAGAAGAAAACCTCGGGAGCGACGTGGTTTGTTCTCATTTTTGGGAGTCTTCTTATCGTTGGCATAATCATGTTGGTATTGTATAATAAGGGTTATTTTTAGGTGGTGATATGGCACTATTCGGTAAAAAAGAGGGAAAATCTCTTTTTGGCAAACGGAAAGAGGAAAAGGATAAAAAGTCGGAACGGCATGAGTTGGTGGACATTCCGATTGAAAGCATCATTGAACTCTCCGATCTGACTACATATCAGGAGACAGGAGACACCTCACATGCCTTTACGCTCTTCACGGGAAAGAAATACGAAGGTGATGGTCTTCTCCGCTATATGTATCACGTCCGAGATGTAGAGGGTGAGCTTGTAGTTGGGGTTGACCAAATTGCTGGAACGAAAGACGAGTATGAGGTATCGCGGTGGATTGTTGATGGTGAACAGGAGCTTGAAGACCCGTTGCCAGATGAGATGACGCTCTATTATCCTGACCCTGACAATGAGGATGAGGAAATCGCTGTTGTCTACAATCGGCAGGAGATTGTCTCAGCAAAACTCACCGTTACCGATGCGCAGGGAAAAGAAGAATTTGAAGCAGAACTCCATGAATACATCAACGATAATGAAGAACTGATGTCTGTTGAACTCTGTGGGAACTGGCTTACCTTTTACGTTGGTTTGCTCATATCGCGTTCTGACATTGAGATTTATCCTGCGACTTTAAATGAGCAGATACGTAGTTAAATGTTGTTTGTTATGTGATATAGTAAGGTTTTTGGACCTTGCCTTATATCTGATCAACGGTAGGTAATTGACATGACGCACCTTACCTACACTAAATGAGGAAACACTCATGATACCGCCTATAACGGAACTACTCATAAAAATAGAGCAACTTGAATGGGATTTAGCAGAGGTCAAAAAGGAGTTAGAAAAACTTCAAGCACCTTTAATGAAGTCCCTCACGCCCGAAGAGTACCAAGCCGCTCGATTAGCTCGCGTGCGAGCACAGAATGAAAGGCGGCGCCCATTAATTGAAAAAGCGCTCGGAAAACCAAATTCTGACGTTGAATCCCTTAGCGCCGAAGAAATTCAGCAACTTCTGTTAGAGGAGGGAATAAAACCAGAAGATAATCTTTTTAGTCGCGCTATAATTGAGGAGCGGGAGAAACGAAGCGAGTGAATTATTTCTGGTTAGATGCAAGTGCAATTATCAAACACTACATTTCCGAAACAGGAACGCCTGAAATGAACTACTTTTTCGCTCATGTCCCTTTATTTCAAATGTACTGTTTATTTCAAATGTACTGTTTATTTCAAATGTACTGTTTATTTCAAATGTACTGT
>JAPPIG010000089.1:0-5677 GCA_028820635.1 Candidatus Poribacteria bacterium | reverse complement strand
TTACTTAACGGGATAGGTGAAGTAATCTCTATCTTCGTCCGACATAAGAATGATGATAAATACAGAAACGTTACTAAAACGCTCTTTAATCAACTAAAACAGCAATTTGAGAATGAATTTATCTATCGCAACGAAGTAGAATTAGTCCTTGCAACTGAAGATTAGATAACTGACTCCTGGGAACTCATTGAAAAGCATTCTATCAATAGCACAGATGCAATTATACTTCAATGTGCACTTGATTTGGCGAATGATTTACGGTCAGATGGGCACAGACTGGTTTTGGTCAGTTCCAATAAACGCCTCATTAGAGCTGCAAAAGGCGAGAGAATGCTTACGTTTGACCCTGAAAACGATACTCAAACTGCTTTAGATACCCTCATCAATGTTCCATAGAAACAAAACGACTATTCATATACCAGACATCAACGCCGCATATTCACGAGATAAATCCCAGCTGCCACAAGAACAGCGCCTGCTAACAGACTAAACGTCAATTCATCACCTAAAAACAGGTGGCTAAACAGTACTCCCGACAGGGGTGTAACAAAAAAGAGTACGACAAGTTTGCTTGCACTATATCTTTCGAGAATTGCTGTCCACGCCAAAAAACAAAAGCCAGCGATGACACCGCCTTGATAAAGGAGCGCTGCGCTGCTTGCGAGTGTTAATTGAAATGTTCCGCCGCGCTCAAACAGAAAACTCAGGACAGCATAGACCGGCAGACTCAAACTTAAGTACCATACCAAGAGTCTATACGGGTGAATTGATTGGACTAAAAGTTTCGTCACGACCACCCGTAGTCCTAAGAAACATCCGCTTGCAAGCACCAAGATGTCTCCAAGGATGTTTGTTTCACCGTTTCCGAGATCTGGCGCGACAGTTACAAACACTCCGCTGAAAGCAATAATAATTCCCAACGTTTTTGTAACAGAGAGTCGTTCCCCCGGAATCCAGAAATGTGCAAAAAGTGCTGTAAAAAATGGATATACATTAACGAAAATAGTCGAACGTGAAGCTGTCGTGAACATGGTGCCAGTGTTCAACACGATGATTTGGGATATGAAAATGATGGTGAGGAATAGCAGGCGGGAGAATTCCCCGCGGTTTAACCCAAGTGGAATACGACGATAGAGTGCCCATCCACCAACAACGACAAAGCCAATCACAAAACGAAAAAATGCCAATGCCATCGGGGGTAGGTCTTCCAAACCGACTTTAATCGCAGGGGAATTCCCACCCCAAAGAAAAGCGAGGAGCAAACTGAGGGCAATAATCTTCCCGTGAGGGTCTTCGCTGATAACATGTCGAATTGGTGATGTCCCGATGGATTCTTTTTTATTCAAGGAAAACTGATGTCCTCATCCGAGGTTCGATGGCTGAAAATCTACCCGTTATATCAATCATAGGCACCCGGACGATGATTTCCCATCAGTCGTTGTTGGCGTTCTGTCGCTTGTTCTAAAATCGATTCATCGAACTGGAACCGATTCAAGTAGGGTGGATATTTCTGTGTTATCATTCTATTAGCATAATGCACCTGTAGCAAATAGCGGGTTTGGTCACTACGGTTTGCAGTGCCTCTATGCCAAACCTCGCTCCTGAAGATTACAACGTCGCCTCCATTGCAGAGGATACTCTGTTCTTTTGCCCCTTTCCACTCTGTTTCGCCATCAGGCCTTCGTCCAGAAAGATGGCTGCCTGGGACAAACTTCGTTGGACCCAGGTCTTCATAAAGGTCATCTAAGTAGTAGTGGGCAGTTGTAATATAAATTGGCACTTTAATACGAGGGTCTTCTAAAACGTCGGCAGGGAGCGAGATAGGCACCCAATCTGAATGTAACCCCTGGTCGGGACGGCCAGGGCCTGTTATCCATGCTGTCATTCCAATCACATGGCAATCGCCTCCATGAACCGCTTCCGCTAACTCAATAACAGGTGATTTGTCAAGGTAGTGTAGGAAAACTGAATCACGATTAAAAGCATTATTTATATGCTTATTAAGAAAACCTTCACCATTTTCTGGCACGCTGTGTCTATCAAAACTCTCAGGATTTGCTGTTAACCTATCCATCGCGTCGCGGAGTTCTGCAAGTTCTTCCGCATTAATAACTTGTGGCAGATACGCATATCCATCTTCTTCCATTGCCTTGACTTGGTTTTCAAGGTCAGGATATGCTATGAGTGGTAACGCTTGGCTCATTCTTTCTTCTCCTTAAATACGATCTTCCGAGTGACGAAATATTCCGATATATCTTATCAACTTTTAAGGAGTATGTCAACTTTTTTATTGAACAATTCGTTAACTAAAGTGCATCCAACAGTGTGTTAAGTTAAGATTACTTCTTACTTAAAGATTAACTACCTATTCCTTATTTGCATCAGTCTCATAAAACTCATTGGAACAAATACTGGTTCGTAGTATATTGCGAATCAACATCGAGAATTAACATTCAAGTAAATTAATCAAATTGTCCAAATGTTACATTTACAGCGATGACAATCTATTGAAGAAGAAGGGAGTAAAAGATGAAAAATAAAGAAAAAACGCAAGACGCAATGCAAGAAAGTCTGAAAACAGCAAAAGATTCTGCCATCCGTGTGCCTGGGATCGTTTTAGAATCTCTACCGGGAAACCTATTTAGTGTAGAGTTAACAGAGAACGATCACAAAGTTGTGGCGTACCTTGCTGGCAAAATGATGCAACACAATATCTGGGTTCTTCCAGGGGATCAGGTTACTGTTGAACTTTCCCCTTATGATCTTACACGCGGGCGGATTGTCTGGCGGAATCCAGGTACATAATACCGTCTTTGGTTGACTATGGTTATGGAAGGTATTGTAATAAAAGCGCGTGGTGGTGCTTACGAAGTTCAGGTTGGCAATCAGTGCTATATCTGTACGTTGCGCCATCACCTCATTGAAGCGGAAAGGCGCCGTCTCAATGAAACAAAAGAAATGCCTTATGTCGATTTGGTCGCTGTTGGCGATAGAGTCCGTATTTCTACCGCTGTATCTACAGAGAACTCGGGTTACATTGAGGAGTGCCTCCCACGGCAAACCCAATTCGGACGAACACGCATGGACGGTTGGCGGCAAGTTATTGTTGCGAATCTTGAGATGTTGCTAATCATCTTCGCAGCACGACACCCAACACTCAAATTGCGGATGCTTGATCGATTCCTTGTCACGGCAGAAGCCTCGAATATAGAACCCGTGATCTGTATTAACAAAATGGATTTGGCAAAATTAGAAAATGTTCAACGCGAACTCAATTTATACGAAGAATTAGGGTACAAAGTTGTTTATACAAGCATCGTGACAGATTTCGGGATTGATAACTTGCGCGAAGTAATGCGGGATAAAATTTCAGCAATTGTTGGTTCATCTGGCGTGGGAAAATCTTCCTTACTGAATACATTACAACCTGGACTACAATTACGTATTGGTGAGGTAGACTCGCGTATTCACAAGGGACAACATACCACAACAGAAGTAATGTTGTTACCACTTGAATTTGGAGGCTTCGTTGCGGACACACCCGGTGTCCGAACGCTCGGATTACTTGAAATTGACGATGAACAAGGGTTAGACATCCATTTTCCTGAGATGCGTCCTTATATTCCAGAGTGTAAATTTGCTGCATGTACACACCATCACGAACCTACTTGTGCAGTCAAACAAGCAGTTGAAACAGGTAATATCAATTCCCTTCGATATGAAAGTTACTTACGTATCTCTGGGTTCACAGAAGGAAGATATGAGCGAAATACAGATAACAAACGAAAAAACCGAACTGACCGACAACGTAGACACCGATCCAGATAAGTGGGAAAGTGTTATTCATGGGATGCAGCAGATTATAGAAAGAACTGAGAAGAAACTCAGGTTTTTTCAGAATCGTCTGAAGCAAGCGCAGTTCATGGAAACCCCAAGCCTGCGAAGAGTACGTGCAGCGGAAGCACAAGTTGACATGCATTCGGCGCAGCTGGAGAATTTGCGGAGTGAGTTATACAAATTGGAGCGTCTTCAAAGTGGCGGAATTCAACTCCGTTTGACAACTGAGAATGAACTACGTCGAATTTGGGGTTGGATAAATCAACCTGATATGAGGGGTATGCTATATGCAGAAAAAATATCGTTTGAAATCTTTGTGGAAGATTGGCAACGTTGGACTGCGGATGCAGAAACCCATGCACTTTCAATTGAAACGCTCACCACGCGACTGCTCCTCGGATTTATGCTCCTCCGATGTAGCGCTGATGTCGTTGTTGTAGAATTTGTAATCATTCGACCTGGTTATCGCACTCGCGGTTACGGGACAGACGCACTTACGGAGACGATGCGTTATGCTTTTGAGGAGTTGAACGCCGTTCATATCACCTTACAAGTTTCCCCTGATAACGATGCTGCACTTACATGTTTTGAAAATGCGGGATTCCAATATCTCGGTTATACAGATGTAGACGCACCAGTTTACACAATGGGAGTTGAACGAAGTGAGTGGGAAAATGATGAGCCAGATAATTCAACAGATGAACAAATTACATCCCAACGACTGCATGCTACGCTCCAAGAATTCTTAAAATGAAAAAAATCTACTACTTTTTCGCAATATGAAGCCAAAAGTGCATCCGAAAATGTGTATAGGTGAATCATTATCATTTTTAATGGTAATGGTATCCTATTACCGCTGTATTGCGGAAAAGGAGGTATTTGTTATGTTAGCAAATCAGAGGAGGTGTGGCACTTAGTGTTACGCCCTTTGGTGTGACACTAAGTGTCGCACACTTTCTGACCGGGACAGAGGTTTGCCTCTGTCCCCAATTTCTACAAACAACTTGGTAAAACTTTAGAAATAATTTCGCTGAACATTCCAAAAGTGCATCCGAAAATGTGTATAGTTAAAATCATTGCGATTTTTTAAGTTTTATTGTATACTTTTGCATGTAGGATGCATGTATTAGATTTCACCGATGTCTTTTGACATCCTAACACTTTCCATATTTTACATTCTAAATAAGGAGGGACCATTATGTTGTATTTGAATCACACCACCCTTAATCTAAACGTATTGCGTACAAGGCGATGGTGCCTCTGCCCATTCTCAAAATATTGATTTGAAATGGCATAGGTACCAGTGCCTCACTCTGAGGAGTCGTTATCTATGTCCAAATTTAATCCCGATTTCTGGGAAGTTCCGGTGCCACCGGAATATTTTGACCAACTGACTACGGAAGACCACTTTTGGTATCAGTCCCCATCTGACGAATATACAAGGGCCCGTCAAGCGAAACGACAAAAAGTCCTAAAGCAGATTCGTCAGATTGTCTCCAAAGAACTCACTGGCCGCCAAAATGATTGCGTTCAACTCTATTTTTATGAAGGGAAAACACAGGAGGAAATCGGTTGTATCCTCGGTATTTCTCGCAGGGTTGTCAGTCAACATCTCTTTGGCGTTACACGGGGCGGAAGGAAGGTCGGCGGCGCGGTTAACAAAATCCGAAAGATGTGCCGTAAATTGGGGATTCACTTCCCGTAGTTGCCTCAAAATAGAATAAATCTATTCTGTTAAAATTGCGTGAGAGGTAATCAAAGTGATTGCCTCTCATTTTGAATGCCTAGGTAGTGTTTACATTTTCTTATGTTGCCATGAGTATTGATGCGAAATAGACAA
>JAPPIG010000101.1 GCA_028820635.1 Candidatus Poribacteria bacterium | reverse complement strand
TATTGTAGCACAATCTTCCTTTAGGGTGTGGTCTAAAAAACCGATGGCAGTACAAATAGCTTAAATTATATTCAACCAGCAAAGGCTATGCTACCGAAAGTTGGATATATAGATGTGATACAAATAAGAGGTAAAAGTCCTGATTTTGGCGAAATAACGCTTTGTATCGTTCTAAAAGAATTTGTCTGTGCCGAAAGTATAACAAAGCGTGTAGTAGAAGATGGTGCTATCTATTCTTGCCAACTAAAATTCTACCATGTTGTAGAAACTATTGGTGTGCCTACACATGTTTATGTTTGGGCGAATCTAATAGAATTACCAGAACAGTCTAACCTTTGAGGTGATAAATGCGAAAGACACTTTGGGGTTTGTTGATTTTTTGTTTGCTCGCAGGACTTCCCCCAATCCGAAAGAGTGAAAAATACATTGATATTCTCACAAATGCAGAAAAGGTAAGAATAGAGCAACTTTGGGATATAGGGGTATTGCATAAAGACAACATCGATGAGTTTTATGATCGTTTTGCACTAGCACCTGACCGCGAAACGGCGATTGAACATGCACTTGACACATCTTTTAAATCAACGACTCAACGAGATTGGAAAGGAATGACAAACGTGTTTACAGAAGGACCAAAACTTCTTATAAAACACTACAAAAAACACGGTATGATAAAGGGAACATGGCGAATGATAAAAACTGTTGTTTTAGTGCCATTCCGATCCTGGCATGAAATTTTTGCAGGAAATAAGGGATTAGGCATTGATCCATTCGGAACGCTTTGTGGTGCTGCAACCCTTGTTATTCTTGCTTTATTGGTCGGTGATTGGCATTTTGATTGGTTTTATGATTAATTTATTTCGATCTCAGAAATACCGTGAACTGCTGAAGGAACTTCATGAAGAAGTTTTAAAGGCAATTTACATTGTGAGTATTAGTAAGTAAAACCTCAATAGAAGCGGGCAATTTTGTCTGCTTCTTATCTATTATATAATTTACAAAAAATATATTTCAACAAAAATCTATGTGAAGATTAAATCTGACCCTAAGAAAATCAAGGAGACTATAATGAAAAGAAAAGAGTATTGTTTAATTATACTATCATTGCTAACTTTCATTTTATTTTCAGTTAGTTCTGATGCAATAGAGCAATTTAAAGTCCGTGTTATCTATTTCCAGCCAACAGACGCTCCAGCACAACCTGATAATCTTCAAGATATAATGAGGCAAGTTCAAGAATTCTACGGTGTGCAGATGGAACTCTACAAATACGGATTTAAAACATTTGACTATGAAGAAGATGGCAGTGGCAACATTGTGATTCATGCAATCAAGGGCAATCATAAGATTCAGCATTATGCTGCCAAAACATACCAAGAAATGATAAAAGAAATTCCTTTTGAATTTAGATCGGAAAATGTAAATTCACAGGACACCGCACACATTTTCATTGTGGGCGGATTACACTTAGTTGATAACGTAGCTCTCGGTATCGGTTGGGCGATTACAGGTTGGCGCACAGGCGGAAACGCAGTAATTGCGGGCAATCAACTAAATGTCTCAATAGTTGCTCATGAGTTAGGGCACGCTTTCGGATTATATCATACAGATGTTGCTAATGCCGTGATGGGGCCAGGAAACGACATATTATTGGATTACGAAGCACGATGGTTAGACAGGCATCACTTTTTCAATGATACACACATCAGAACAGATATACCTGTATTCCTTGTTTATGTTGGTGCTAAACGTATTAGTGCTTTTAAAATCTCATTCAAAGCCGTCGTCCGTAGTAACAGCGGATTATATCATGCACAAATGTGTCGGAACGCAGGTGCATTCGCAATCGGTAGCAGTCCTCTTGAAGGTAACAGCGATGTTGCTGAAATAGAAGTATCACGACACTGGGTAAAAAATGGTGATGATGTGTGGTTTCAAATTATGGATATAAACGGCAATCATATCGTAAAAGACATAAGGAATATCACCATTCCTGAAAAAGAACATGACCCCAACCCCGTCATTATTAACAAAAACCCTGAAAAAATTCCTGACGACAACCTTATCACGATAGAGAAAGAAGATGAAGGCGAAACCCCTGAAATAAAACCTTGTCCAAACTGCTTACCAAATGATGAGGAAAAGCAAGACAATAACCTTGCTATACACCCTAAAGGCAAACTTACAACGCAATGGGCACGACTAAAATTGAGGTGATATAATAGATTCCTCAAGTAACTAATAGAATCTACTAATTCTTTAGAATTGAGTATCTCTAATGTTAACTCTTGACATTTCTGATTTCCTGTAATATACTTAACCTTAGCATTGTTAGAAGGGAATGTGAGCCACGCCGCTTGGCGTGGTCCCTATCAACTGACTCACATCAGTTACAATGCTGGAATAATAACGCGATCTCAACTATAAAATGTATCCAAAAAGAAGTGTATAACTCACTTACTATATTATTCAACTATCCAGATAACTTTGGAACCAGGACGGGCTTCACCTATCCTGAAACCATAAAGGAGAATTTATCTGTGTCTAACCCAAAATCAATTGCACAAATTGGAATGACTTACCTAAAGGAAGCTATCCTTGAAGTCTTATTTTACGAACCCAACCTAAGGCAACACGAGATTAGTAAACGATTGGGCATTCGTAGGACAGGCGGAGCTACTGCCTATGAAATTATTGAAGGTATCTTGACAATACTTATAGACGATGAAGAACGTGTTGTCAGAGGCGGTAGTCAAGAGGTCCCACGCTTTGATTTATCAAAAACGGAGCGTTCAGATAGATCAACTTGTATTGGAAGGGACATTACGCCCCTATAGATCTAAAAGGAGTAATAATAAGTAAAATAAAAGGGTTTTTTGATAAACACAAAAAAATAGGTGAAGAACATTATCCTGATAATAATAAAGCTATTGATAATATTGCTTCTTGCACCTATAGTTGTATTTTTAGCACGCTTCTTTAGTTTATTCTTCTTCCTTTATATCAGGAATAGGTGGTTTATATCTAATGGTTGTAGATACAAACTTAAACACCTTTTTTTCATCTCTTTTGAACTTCTTACCTTCAGCTTCTTCTTGTTCTCCTATAAGGTCTTGTTCTTTCTGATATTCCCTGCGCAAGTCCGCTTGCGTAAGGTTATAGTCAAAAACATCATTGTAGAGATGATTGATTATTAACAGAACATCTTTGCTTTCAACACCATCAAGCTTGTATCGTAAGTGAGGTTGATCATACTGAATAATGAATGCAGTGCATCTTTCCTCAGCACGTCTCAGCTTACCTGGAGAAAGAAAGAAATCAGTATTTATATCTATATTACAGTAAGATTCATCTCTATTCCCTACAGAAAGTATTAAATCAAATCGTCTTTCAGCAATTTTTTCGATAACGTCTTTTAACGTATCAAAAAAATTTGCTTTTAGTTCTAATTCATCAGAAAAGGTAAAATCATCAGTAATCCTTAATGACAAATCACCTGTATCACTTTGTGGTATCTCATCAGGAGCATACTTCACAAAATCGTTTATGCCTTCGTATTTTAAAATCATAATCTATGCCTTCTATCAGGTTCTTTACTATTATGGATTATACAATCCAACAAAATATATTCGCAAGGATAAATAGCAGAACAATCTAATAGAATAAGTGTGTTATTTAGATCGTGGTAGCACGTAGGGACTTAAAATAGTCGTTGAAAACAGTCTCAGGATACGGTATAATTGATGTAAAGGTGAAGACTTTTACGCTAAACTTTAGGTAAATATATGCCAACAAAATTCCTAATCATAGGATTAACTTACCTTTAGTCAAAAATCTATCACTCTCTGCACACTCACAAAAAAAATCGAAAACCTACAGATGAAACAACGAAAGCCCAAATCTGCTCATTGCGAAAAGAAATGGATATTATAGCAATACTTGAAGATATCCTTGCAGCTACAATCCGTGGAGCAACGCCACTATTACTTGCTGCATTAGGAGAAGTGGTTTCACAACGTGCTGGTGTGATAAACATCGGCATTGAAGGCATGATGCTCATCGGTGCGCTTTTCGGGATGATGGGTTCTTTTTATACTGCTGAACTACCATTCCTTGCCCCGTGGAATGGTCTTTTATTTGCAGGATTGAGCGGATTAGTTACCGCTGCGTTATTCGCCTTTTTTGCGATTAGACTGCGTGGAGATCAGGTTGTAATTGGCACAGCAATAACACTATTGGCTTTAGGTCTTACAGAGGTAGTATATCAACGACTATTTGGGAAAACGGGCAGTTCACATAGCGTTCAAGATTTTAAACAATTTGATGTGCCATTGCTCTCGCAGATTCCATTTTTTGGGGAAGCACTATTTTCACATAATATCATTGTCTACTTGGCTTTCCTGATGGTCCCTTGCGTCTACTTTTTCCTTTACCATACACAACTCGGTCTAAGAGTTCGCGCTTGTGGTGAACATCCGAAAGCGATTTCTACTATTGGATCAAACGTCTCACTATTACGGACGATGTGTCTATTGTTTGCCGGAACTATGGCTGGGATCGGCGGCGGTTATCTATCACTTGCAGATGTGCCCTATTTCTCCCCTGGAATGACAGTGGGTCGCGGTTTTATTGCATTGGCGATAGTAATCTTCGGAAAATGGCATCCAATGAAAGCCTGTGGTGCCGCACTACTTTTTGGGCTTGGATTCGCACTGGACAATCGATTCCAAGCATTTGGCTGGGATATCCAATATCAGTGGTTTTTGATGTTGCCCTTTGTGCTTTGTTTAGCGGTGTTGGCAGGTTTTGTAGGACGAGCAGAGGCGCCACTCGCATTAGGAAAACCTTATGACCCATCAGAGTAATCTTACATGCCTAAAATGTGCTACCAACGCGAAAATAGAAAACCTCTGTTGAAACACCAGACACAGAGATGAGTGGCACAGCATAATCTATTCCTCCAACAAGAGGCCCCAAGTTTAATCGCAGACCTACACCTAAAGAGGAAGGCAACCATTCGTACTCAATATCTTTTGCAGTGTCCCATACGTTGCCAGCATCAAAAAACAAAACCCCATCAATTGGTGTATAAATTGGAAAACGCAATTCGGTATTAAAGATGAACTGCACATTTCCCCGATGTTTTCCAGTAATATCTTCAGGTCCAAGTCCCCGTTCCTCATAACCTCGAACTGTTGTACTGCCTCCTACCCAGAATCTTTCAAAAGAAATTAGTTCTGCATCGCTGCCAGCTTTAGCTTGGAGACCTGGGGTATAACCTAATCGGAGGGCAGTTGCTAACACAGGGCCACGTGCGCTTAGTTTTCTATGATAGCGGGTGTCAGTTATAATTTTAGTAAAGCTGCTTTTTCCACCTAAAAATCCTCCCGCATATTCCACTGTAACCTCGTTTAACATGCCAGATGTTGGATTAAGAGATGGCACACGACTATCTTGTCTCCATAAGAGACGAAGACTGCTAACCGTAGTTGATGGGTTTGGAATCAGAGGTGCCACAGAAGTATCTTTTAAATCACGAAAACTGTATTGTAGATTGAGTCGATGTGATCTGGATAACTTTCTACTGAGACTAAAACTACCTTGTAGTGCTCTAACACCGTCGTCTTCTTCCAATTTTCTTCCCAAGAATTGCAAACTACCACTTGTTCTGCCTATGAGCCAAGGTTCAGTTAAAATCGTATCATAGAGGTAGCCGAGTGTTCCACCTCTACCGCGTAATCGAAATCGTATATTTCGTTTGAAGAGGTTAAGATGGCTTAGGGCAATCGTCCCGCGTGGTCCGTCTGAAGAACTATAACCAATGCTTGCACCGTATGAGCGTGGGGCCCTCTTTTGAAGTAGAATTGCTACATCTCTGACTATCGGTTGTGTTGAAGAAAAACTTGGTTGACTGTCAAAATCTGTTGGAATTATAGGTTCTCCTACACGGATTCCAGGTTCAAAAACTCCCGTACTGTAGAGGTTTTGGATAGCTTGACTTAACTTGTCTGGGGTATAAAGGGCACCCCGAAGATGCGTAATCTCGCGATTTAGTATGTTTGTGTTAACCCCAGTATCACCTACAAAACTGAACGTGCCAAATACTATTTGAGCTCCTTCAGAAATTTCAAATCGTAAAATACCGTGTTCATAAACTGACAGATGCTTCTTTTCCTGCTCAAGCGTATAACGAGCGTTACCATCAAAATCTTGAATACTCCACTCTTCATCTATGTTTGTAGCAATAGACGTTCCAGCATGCGATAAATTGTGTTTTTTAAATGCATCTCGTAATTTTTCCGGCAGCGTCCATGAATCCAATTGTTCAGAAAAATTACCTTCTATCTGAAAAACGGGTGCGTCTGTTTTGTGTAGGTATTGTGTATCTAATATTTCTGCATCTATGTAACCCCGATCTTGATATGCTTTAAGTATTGCGTTTTCGTAATTTTTCTGAATAAGCCGTGCATAGGGTTCTTGAGATTTACTCGGCAAAGCATTCAGGAGCGTAGTCGTGTCTAACACCTCATTTCCACTAAACAGACAACGATTAATCACTTTTTTGTGGTCTTCAATTATCGTATAATGTATCTTAATTTTGCCAAAATTTCGGTTATTAGAACTCTGTTTTTCTGGAATTGGTAACTTTAACACAGCATCAGGATATCCAGTTTTTTCATATAAAATCGTTAAACGTTGTATATCTCTTAAAAGCGTCTGTTGAGAAAAAATACGCTTGCGAAAGAGGCGAGAGATGGAACGGTGAGGTTTCATCTCTATCTCGCGCAACAACTCCTCATCAGAAAAAGCGTTGTTTCCAGAAAATGTAACATCAGTTACTATATATCGGATACCCCGCAAAACAGTAAATTTAACATGGAGTGGAGAATTGGTTAATACCTTTGATTTTACTTCGGTTCCGTGGTACCCCTCCGCTTCAAAGTGATCTTGTACGGTTTCCTCCCACAAAGGACGGTTATTTATTAAAAATGTTATTTCGCCTCTGAGTCGATCTCTTTCAGATTCTTTTGTGTTAATACCTAATTTTGCCAAAAAATTGCGAACCGGAGAGTCTTGAATAATCGGTTTTCCGTTCTCATCTACAAAATCAAGCAATAATTGTGTGCCTTCAACTATTTCAAGTTCCAATTCGCCAGTTTTATGTGCAAAGGTTGAAACAATTTCTACACTCGGATAGTACTTCTTCCTATAAAGTTCACGAATTTTCTCAATATCTTTGTCTAAAACAGACCTACGATAAACTTTTCCGTCACTGGTTTTACATATTGATTTAATCTGTTCTGAGAATATCGCCGAATTACCCAGAATCTTAAAACTCTTAATAACCGTAGGATTTCCTAAATCAACCTGATATATTAAACTTCCATCAGAAGCAATTGTATTCTCTTTGACCTCAGCATCAAAATAACCGTTTTCAGCACACACCAGCTTGATAGAATCTACATCTTTTTTACCAATTACGGGTACATACCGTGCCCCAAGTTTCAATTTTATCGCAGCACGGATTGCTTGTCTAAGTTCATCAGGCAGTTCACCTGTTATCTTAATTTTTTGGATGCGCATCACATTTTTTAAATCAAATCTCAGCACAACCCCTTCAGGTGTTTGTAAGGTGTAAACATCAATCTGCGAGAACCTTTGTGACAAAAAAAGTGAACTAACACTTTGTTGGATAGCATAACGCGAAAACTGTGAACTATTCGTTACATTGGTTAATTTTTTAAGACTATCAAGTGCCTCAATATTTGTTACAGGGAGGTCGTCAATGAGATATTCAATTTTAACAACTTTCTTTTGTTGGAAGATCTCAGGTGAGGAATCAAGGAATTGAGAGGTGTCTGTAACTTCTCCGAAGAGAGGTTCAACGGTAAAAAAATAGAGAACTATTGGTATTAGTCCACAAAATATACTTCCCTTAACCAAACAAACAGACAAGGATTTTAGCGTATGGTTCAAACCAAATTTACACATTTAGAATCGCCGCTCCAACAGTTGAATATCTACGCCAACTTCACCCTTTTCATCACCTTCTACTTTTATGGACATATTTTTAGGTAATGGATATTCTGCAATAATGTGGCGCTCATTGGGATCAAAACCAGATGAAATAGTGAAGGTGATTCCGCCAAATGATCGTGAAAAAAAGTTACCCGGTAAAAGGAGCGCAAGCACATCTGCTTCTGTCAAGAATTCAGTTGTGGAGGAATTAAGTGGTTCTGCATGTAAATTAAGCTTCGCTTTGTCAATATCGCCGTTTTCGAGAATACCAGTTATCGTTGCGGTAATTTTTAGATCTGCTGTGCTTCCGTCTCTAAGTAAGACACCACGGATTGGGTTCGGAATTTCAAGGGAGATATTTAGTTCTGGATTGAAGGCAGTCGTGCTTGAGTTTCTAATCGTTGAATCCCCTACAATTTCAAAAACCTGTGTAATGATACCAATTTTCCCTTTGAGGATGGAAACATTACCCGTAAAAAGTGGTTCCTGAAACGCACCTGTGATTTGACCGCTACAAGCGATTTCAATGTCAGTGTTTCCACCAGTAGATGAACGTAAGTGAAAGTTGTCTGGTATATCAATATCTACATCTAAGTCAAGTTCGCGCAAGAGTGGAGCATACGAGAATAGATCTGCTTCTCGGACAATACCAGCAGAAAAAGCATTAAGTACGTCTTCCCAATTCCAATCCTGTCGGTAGTACCCTGAGTCGATTCTAATATGCCCCTCCAGAATCATATCTGCAATTTTTCCATGTAGACGTAACTCATCAGAATTTATGTTGATCTCGTACAAACGCGGTTGGGTAAAGGTGCAGTCTGTTAAATTGGCTACAAGGTTAATATCATCTATTTCAAACCAATTTAAGGCAATTTCACCTCTTGCAGAAAAATCACCACTGTTCAATTCACCTTCAATGGCTATGATTTCAAGTTTTGATTCAGTGAAATCAAACTGTGCGTTAGTATTCTCAAAGTAAACAGGCGAACTGGAGATGGAGAGTTTAAGTTTTGAAAATTTTCCCTCGCCTTTAAGTCGTGGGGCTTGTGGCGTTCCACTGACTGTTGCATTGATTGAACCTATTCCACTTGCAGATTGAATAAGAGGTTCCAAAAGATGCAAAATTTCAAGTTCCTCCAATTTAAAGTCGATCTCAACCTCCATTTCCTCGGAGAGCGGTTTTGCTTGAAGGTTAGATAAGGAAAGCAAATAAGGCACATGCCCTGAGCAAGAGAGCTGATTCCCGCCAAATCTCAAGATAGACTTATCAGAAATTGTCCACTGTTGGTCATCAGGACTATATTGTAGTTCTGCAAAGAATTCATCAATGTTTGCTTTATTGATAGCAAGTTCATGTCCAACACACTTCACTGTTATTTCAGGTGCTGCATAAGAACCTTTGATGTCAATGGTCGTTGATAGCATTCCCTTCTTCTGATATGCCTCACGAAACTCCGTAGGTAAAAGTGAATCTAAAATAGAGATATTGAAATTGTCCAGTTTCAGGTTGGCAAATATATCACCTTGTATGTTCCATCTACCGTAACAGCTGAAAACAAGCGGATCCGCTGCTATATCAGAAGAAATTGGAAGAGTATTTTCGAACTTAAATCCATTGACCGTGAATGTGCCAGCATTTCCTAACGTTATCGGAATGGGTTCTGGATTTTCAAAAATGAATTGCTGATCTAAGGTAGTAATAGTAAAACCCAAGGAAATGTTATCAATGGTAAAATCCGCTGTTGCTACCTGAGTGAGAGCGTCAAAAGAGATTTTTTCGCGTATTTTCGGAATTGGGAATTTTTCGCCACTTTCAAAAAAGTTTTTAAGCGGTATGTTCAATTCCCTAAGCGTAGCTGCTACATTTCCATTCACATCTTCAAAGATATCTTGAGGTAGTGCTTGTCGCAGAATTGTACCGAGAGGATACTGTTTTATTGACAATCCTTTTGCCGAGAAAAATTTCGGAGTTAAACCATCAAGCTCCAACTCACTTTGTTCAAGATTACAAGTTCCATCCTCTATATCAAATTGAAACTTTGCCAACTCAAGAACACCTCTACGTGCTTTGAGTTGGACTGTAACATTCTCAAAGGATTGACTGAAATTCTTGAAACCGATTTTTGGAGCCTGCAAATTAACATTCCCTTGTAAATATGGCGTTCGCGTCGTGCCTTGAAGTGTCAAATCAATATCCACAACACCTTCTCCTGTCTCCGAAAAAACAGCATCAATACCTGGGAAAAAAGTAAATGGTAGTTCATTACTGCGAAGATGTACCTCTATAGGTGCTTCAAGGAATCGTTCTGAGAAATCGATCTGTACCAAAGTGAGATCAAAGGGAATTATTCCGTTGAGGGTTAAATTATCACCGTTAGTAGTTAGTTCAGTTCTCAATTTTATCTGTTTGTTTGCATATTCAGCATTACCGTTCCACTGTAGAGGTGAATTTGTTGCTTGCTTTAAAGGGTGTTTGAAAGTTCCCTGCCATTTCGCTGTGATGTTTGGCATAGTAAGCGGACCATCAAAACCAATTTTAACTGCGGATCCCAGTGCAGAAGACTCAATCTGTAAGGGAAGAAGAGTAGTAACGCTATTATTTTTCAATTTGAAGTCTATAGGTACGGTATTATAAATTCTATAATCATGTGCTTGTAAATTGAGTTCATTTATTTTACATATTGCTGTTAAAAGATCGCTGGTGAAACCTGTTCCTGTTAACTTCACAGAGCCGCTCACTGTACCACTTAAGGGAGAAGTTTGCTGGTAAAACGTTATAAAATCTCCTACCTCCAGTTTCTCAACAGACATATCTAAGTCAAACGTCATTTTGTCTCTGTTTTTGGTTGAAAATAGAGTGTCACCATTTATCTGAAATATGCCTTTTCCGATCTGTCCATTGGCAATTAAGTCCTGTATTTGCATTGATTGCCTTCTAATAGTAGTTAGTGCGCGCAATTTGTTCAGTGTAATCGGTTCTGCAAATGCACCAAGACGAATAGGGTGATTTTCAATTGTATGTGTGTTTAAATCAACAATAGGTTCAGTAACGGTTCCTGCCACATTTAGCACAGCCCCAATATTTCCTGCAATTAAGGCAGATTTGTTAGACGTAAGGCGTTTCACTGTCTCAACGGGCAGACTTTTCCTGAGTAAATCTGACAACTTTGCTAAATCAAGATTGTCGCTTATGATTTTAAAATTTAGTTTGGAATTGTTAAATTCATTTTCATCAATTACTATATTTCCGCCTATCTCGAACGGGCTATTCAGGACTAGCATTTGAAAAGGTTTGATATGTAGTGTGTTATCTTGAAATTTTATTTCACCGTTTGCGTCACTTATACTGATTTTCCCTATTTCGGTTTCCTGAATTAACATTGGTATTGTCCATTTGAGATCAACAATAGGATCACTGAACGTTCCTTTTATTTTTAAATCATAATGAACATTACCCAAAATGGGAAACCCTAATGCTGTCCCGAGAGATTCCAGTGTTAATATTTGATTATGTTTGGAATAAAGATCAATCTTCTCGGTTTTTGTATCAATGGTACCAGTGAGTTGAATGAATGGAGATTCCTCACCATTCACAGAGAGCGAACTGTCAGAAATCGTCAAAATATCATCTTCTAAAGTTAGACGTATCGTCTTGGAATTTGTAAAACGTAAGGAATTGTACTGAAGTAGAGTCTGGTTGATAACTATGTCAACATCATAAGGATGAACACTTTTTTTTGCAGGTTCGACTAACTCAGTAATTGTGCCTTCTATTTTTACAATACTATCAATCGTGCCAGTAATTGCATCAAGGGCAGGATGAAAAATGCGTAGAATCGGAGGGGCCGCAGTTTTTTCACTTTTAAGGAAAAACTTGTATGGATTAGATAAGGCATTACTGATTGTACCCTCAATATCAGTTGTTCCAGCAAGTCCTTTGCCGGTAAATTCAAAGTGATCTTTTTCTTCTATGAGAATGCCGTCCAGATAGGCATCGCCAAGCGAATTGTCTTCAAAGGTGAGATCTGTAAAAATAAATTTTGTTGTAAATACGAGGTCTTGCGGCTTTTTTTGATATGATTCAACGTTAACACTCATTTTGCCATCAAGTGGAAAATCGGTGATGTCTGCAGCGCGTGCAAGTTCAACTAATTGAACCGGTTTGTCTTTACTACTTTTTACAGTGAAGTTAAAATCACCATTACTTTCTACATTGACATTAAGAATAACCTGTTGACCGCGTGTCGGTATTACAAAATCGGGAATGGCGAGTGAGTAATTGTCAATTTCTAATTGCAATGTTGCAGGATCAAAATTGATGCCCCAGGCGTTTCCAGAATTAACAACAAAATTGCCGCTGCCATCAAGATGGTCAATGAGGTGACCATATAAATTTAATTCCCCCTTTATATCACCTTCAATGGGGTAGACTACAGTAAAAAAGAGTTTGTTATAGTCAGCATCCAACACAAGCGGATCAGCGACGATGCTAAAACTCGCAGGTAATTTACCATCTATACCAATATTACCTTCAATGGAAACGCTTGTACCACCTTGTTTTGTCAGATGTGCGTTTTCAAAATACACAACCCGATTTTCATATCGAAAATTTCCGGCTAAACGACCAAGTGGGATTGGGTCCTCATCGCTGTGACAATAGAATGCTTCAGGCATTTCTACATGCCCAGTAGCAGTACCATCTTTTTTTATTTCTGCAGTAATGCTTCCAATACCTTTGAAAGGCACAGAATTTAAAATTCTTGATAGTTTCCCAAAGTCAACATTCTCAAGTTGAACATCAAATCTATCAAAAGATCCGTTAATATCAACGTTTGTATTATCAATTGTGCCATCTATCCTGATATTTGAACCATTCGTATGTTCCGAAGATATTTTCCAATTCAGCGATGAGTCGTTCAAAGGTATAGATTCGTCTTTGATAAGAAAACGGGTATCTGAAAGCTTCACACTGCTATCAAGATGAAAATCTCTTGTAGTATTGCCATTTATTAACGCTGTGCCTGTAAATGTCCCAGATTCAAGTTGCGGTATTTGTTTTGATAATTCTCCAAACATTACCAATAGCAAATTAAGTTGAACGTCTGAAATATCCCATTTACTATCATAGGTAATAGGTTGTTTGACAAAATGCTGTAATCGCTCAATTAGATTACCTTCAGAGTTATTGTCAAATGTGACACGACCGCTTCCAGAAAGTGTACCACCAGCGACCTCTGCAGTGAATTCTTCTAACGTCATCCCCGCAACTTCCGCAAAATTCAGCGTAGTGTCAATCTTAAGATTCGCAATATCAATTTGTCTTGTTTTGGATTCAGATGAATCTGTTGGAAATTGCTTGATTGAAAGTGCTTCAGATGTGCCTATAAGTGTTCCATTTAAAGTTGAATCTGTTCCATTTAAATCCAATTTAACTTTGCCAAATCCTGCAAGTTGCGTGTCGTTACCAAGAAACTTTTGCACATCTGTCGCATCAATCGTTATCTCTACAAGCGTATTCCATTTTCCGCTATCCCAATTCTTTTTCAATTCCTGTACTTCTAATAGTGAGTTACCTAATTGCAGTTTGAGTGATTCCAATAATTGACCACTTTTCACTGAAAGAGAAAAATCTATATCCGTCAACTGCCCAATTGGCAATTCGGTTCCATTTAGGATAAAATCCCCTTTACCAATAGAGAGTTTTCCTGTATGATCCCATTTTTCTAACCTACCCTGTAACTCAATGTCAATATCTGGTAGACTTAATTTAATGTTTTGCTGTGTATCTGTAAAAAGAATCTTCCCGCCATTAATAGCAGCTTTGGAAATTGCAAATGCGAAAGACGCATCCGAATCTTGTGAAGATTCCCGAAACACCTGCGTTAAATTAACTTGTCCAGCCGAATTGCGCCTTAAGTTAAACTCTGGGGAGTTAATTTCTAACGTAGTTACAAGAAATTTGCGTTGTAGTAGACCCCAAAAATAGTATTTCAGGACTATCTCATCTGTGGAGAGTATAGGCAATTTTTCATCGTCTTCTATCCTAAAATTCTCGACTTCAACACCGGTAAAGATGTTGCCACTCAATTCGCCAAATGTCACAGTGTGTTTTTTATTGACCTGTTTTTGAAGAGCTTCTTCAAGACGAGGTTTTATGAAATTATTTAGGAAGGAATCTGAACTGATATAGAAATATCCAACGATTCCGATGAGTAGCGTAATTAGAGGTATTGAAATAAATACTCTTTTTTGTCTTTTCATCATTCTTGTTCCGATTTTTCTACGCTGTTAACATAAAACGCGTCGTGCGCGGTGTTAACTACATCACTGACAAAATCCATATCTATTGTAGTTAGGATTTCTAATCCAGATTCAAATTGTGTTGCTGTCGTGGATTTACGCAGCCAGAGGAGATATTCAATATTACCTATATCTTGATGAATCGGTGAAAAGGTTAATCCGAAAGGTATTACTGCAAAATTTTGCTGTACAAATTCAATCAAATTACCCAAAGTTACTTTATGGACGTCTGGGTTGTCAACTATGCCGCCCTTTTTAACGTGGTTGCGCCCTGCCTCAAACTGTGGTTTTACGAGAGCGATAATCTCCGATACGCCTAACTTTTCAATCACAACAGGCAACACTTTTCGTAAGGAGATAAAAGACACATCAATCACTGCAATGTCAAGTGGATGTGAAAATAGGTGTTGGTCAATGTAGCGGATATTGGTTTTGTCAAGTACGTGCACGCGCGGGTTTTTGCGAAGTTTCCATGCAAGTTGACCATACCCGACATCAACCGCATAAACGAAACCTGCACCGTGTTGGAGTAAGCAGTCGGTAAAACCACCTGTGGAAGCACCTACATCAATCGCTACTCTATTTTGGACGGTTATGTCAAAATCTTGTAATGCTTTTTCAAGTTTTAATCCACCACGACTGACATATTTTGGCGGATGTTCAACCTCAATTTCAGCGTCAAGTGGTATGCGTTGTCCGGGTTTTAGGTTTGAATTGTTGTTTACTTTGACTGCACCTGCAAAAATTAAACGCTTTGCTTGGAGACGACTTTCAGCAAAACCGCGTTGAACAAGGACAATATCTAACCTATCCATCTTTCATCATATCTAATTTACGATTAAAACTATACAGATTGCTTGTGAACATTACCTCAAATACTCGTAACAAATATTGATGTTCCCAAGTTGACTCTATGATCCGACAGCTAATGCAACTCCAGCACGAATTATGGCTTCAGCATCGTAACCGTATTTATCGTATAATGTATTTACGTCTCCATGTTCAATAAACCGATCAGGCACTCCGAGTGAAGTCACACGTACATCTGTAATTCTTTCCGCTGCAAGTGCTTCAAGCACAGCACTGCCAAACCCACCCATCAATATACCATCTTCTACTGTAATCATATTGCCAATCTGTTTTGCTAAGTCTACAATCAATGTAACATCTAAAGGTTTAATAAAGCGTGCATTGACCACTGTCGTTTCAATGCCTGTTTCACTCAGAGTCTTTGCTGCCTCAAGTGCGGGGTAAACGCGGTTTCCGAGTGCCACAATCAGTAAATCATCCCCTTCTTGACAGATTTCAGCTTTTCCGATGGGTAACGGTTTAGGTTCAGTTTCCAATTTAACACCGATTCCTGTTCCACGTGGATAACGCAACGCGATAGGACCCATTTCATAGGTTAACGCTGTTTTAAGCATGTGCTGCAATTCATTCTCATCTTTGGGAGCCATTGACACAATGTTAGGAATTGAACGGAGGTAAGCAATATCAAAAACGCCGTGGTGTGTTGGTCCATCTGCCCCTACGATTCCTGCACGGTCAAGTGCGAAGACAACCGGCAAATTCTGAATACATACATCATGGAGAACCTGGTCATAGCCACGTTGTAAGAAGGTAGAATAGATGGCAACAACTGGTTTTAGACCTTCCGTTGCAAGTCCTGCAGCGAAGGTGACAGCACACTGCTCTGCTAATCCAATATCAAAACATCTATCTGGAAATACCTCCGAAAACTTGTCTAAACCAGTTCCACCCAACATGGCTGCTGTTACACCTATAATACGAGAATCATGCTTGGCTTCTTCAATGAGAGTACGGCTAAAAACATCTGTGTATTTAGGTGTGGCGGAGGTAGGACGAAGCGATTTACCTGTTTTTACGTCGAACTGCCCGCTGACACTATAGAACTTAACCGGGTCTTTTTCAGCAGGAAGATACCCTTTTCCCTTCTTTGTAACCACATGCACTAAGATCGGTCCGGTCAATTCACGAATACCTGTGAGAATAGGTATTAACGATTCCAAATCGTTTCCATCAAGGGGACCAAAATATCTGAATCCAAATTCCTCAAACAGTGTTCCAGGTTTTAGCGACGCTTCAATCTTCTGTGCTAATGCTTTCGCATCTGATGGAAAAAGGCTTATCAATTCTTTCGCACTTGTTCGAAGGCGATTATAGCCGCGCGAACTAATCAGTTTGTGGAAGTGTTTTGAGATTGCCCCGATAGTAGGAGAAATTGACATCTGATTATCGTTTAGAATTACCAACATGTCCTTTCTGAAATCGCCCGCGGCGTTCAATCCTTCAAGTGCCATCCCTCCCGTCAACCCGCCATCGCCTATAACAGCAATAACTTTGAAATCATCATTATTAACATCGCGAGCAGCTGCAATACCTAATGCCGCTGAAATTGAGGTGCTCGAATGTCCTGCTCCAAAGACATCGTACTTACTTTCTTCACGGCTCAGAAACCCACTAATCCCATCAGTTTGCCGCAAGGTATCAAAAGAATCTAAACGCCCCGTAAGAAGTTTATGAGGATATGCCTGATGACCTATATCCCAGATTAGTTTGTCCTGAGGTGTGTCGAAAACCGTGTGTAAGGCAATCGCTAATTCGACAGTCCCGAAGTTAGGAGCGAAATGACCGGGATGCTTGGATAATACTGCCAACAAATAGGCACGCATCTCCTCAGCGAGTGTTTCCAACTCGCTTATATTTAGCGTCTTTAGGTCAACAGGTGAGTTAATTTTTTCCAAAACCATCCTATTCTCCGTTTTCATCCTCGGATATAGATTCCGCTGTCGTGTCCTCATTATCTTCTTGAGACACGTTTTGTACTCGGACTTCTGCAGCTTCAAGAAGTTCCCTACACGAACGAACTAATCCGACACCCTCCTCAAAAAGTGTCAGAGAAGCATCTAACTCCAAAGTTTCTGGTGCTTCTAACTTTTCAACAATTTCTTTTAGTTTTTCAAGTTTTTCTTCAAATGTCAAACGGTTTCTCCTTACCTAACAATATCAATAGTTTCGCTATATTTTCATTCTAAACACTCGGCAACAGTGCAAACGAGATTACCTTGGGAAAGTTTTACATCAAGTCGTTCCCCGACATTTATTTGATCGTTTGATGTTACAACATCTCCAGAAGATGTCCTACAAACACTATATCCTCGTTTTAAGGTCGCTAATGGACTAAGTCCATTTAACCGAGCGGCTAAAGATTGTAATCGGTTGCTTTCTACGTTCAATCTATCATTTATTGCTTTTTGATATGTTGCTTCAAGACCGTCAACAGATTGAGACAACTGATAGATTGTATCCTTTCGTTTAGATGGTGAAAGCCCCAATTCCAACGCATCTACTTCGGCATGTTGTGTGGTAATCTGCCGCATTATAAGTTCATTCAAACGATTTATCACGCCATTTAACTGTGCTAATAAATCTAATCTGTCAGGGACAACATGTTCTACTGCGGCAGACGGTGTTGGTGATCGGTGATCTGCAACCATATCAGATATGGTAAAATCTGTTTCATGACCGACAGCAGAGACAACGGGAATATCAGAGTCGAAGATTGCGCGTGCAACAATTTCTTCATTGAATGCCCATAGGTCTTCAAGGGAACCGCCACCACGCCCAACAATTAAAACATCTATATCAGTTCTACTGTTCATAACACGTATGGCACGGGCAATTTGGGCCGCAGCATATTCCCCTTGCACAAGTGTCGGGTATAGCAATAGTTCAGCTAACGGATACCTCTTTTGAAGTTGTTGCTGAATATCTTGTATTGCAGCGCCTGTTTCAGAAGTAATTACCCCGATTTTCTTTGGAAAAACGGGTAACGGCTTTTTGTGCCGATCATCAAATAGCCCTTCATCTGAAAGTTTCTGTTTTAGTTCTTCAAAGGCTCGCTGCAGTGCCCCAACTCCGAGTGGTTCTACCGTATTGACAATTATTTGATATTCACTACTTGCAGCATAGATATTGATTCGTCCTTGCACCAGAACTTCATCCCCGTCACGCGGCAAAAACTGTAACCGAGATGCACTACTCCGAAACGCGACGCTTCTGATATTACTGTTCTCATCTTTAAGTGTGAAATAGATATGCCCAGACGCGGGACGACTGAGATTTGAAACTTGCCCCTTCACCCACACATTTTGAAGTACTGGTTGCTGCTCAATTATGCGGGACAAGGTTTTAGTTATTTGCGTAACGCTAAAAATCGTCCGAGGTATCGGGAGTTCTAACTGCATTCTGAGTGTCCTTCAAAGTTGATATTGAATCCGTTCAATACTGAGTGCCAACCCTGTTTCATCATCTAATTCAATTTGAACAGCACATAATTTGATATTGTCTTTCGCTACACCAAAGCGCGCTGGCATCATTGTCAAAAAACTTTCAAGTACTTTATCTATCCTGCTCCCAATAACCGAATCATGAGGACCTGTCATGCCAACGTCCGTAATATATGCTGTGCCTTGTGGCAGAACGCGCTCATCTGCCGTTTGAACATGCGTGTGCGTGCCAATCACAGCACATACCTTACCATCCGCGTGCCATCCCATTGCAATTTTTTCTGAAGTCGCTTCAGCATGAAAATCAAGAATCACATAAGGGGTTTCAGTTTTCACCTCAGATAGTATTTCATCCAATGCATGAAACGGATTGGTGTATCTGTTCATGAATATCTGGCCCGCGAGGTTGATTACACCGAGTTTGGAACGTCCATCAACTGAAGGAACTATGGTGAAACCGCGACCAGGCACTTCCGCAGGATAGTTTGCTGGACGAATCAACTGCGGCGTTGTGTCAACAAAGTCAAAGATTTCTTTCTGATCCCAAACATGGTTTCCAGTTGTAATGGCAGAAACACCTGATGCCAACAACTGATCAACAACTTCAAATGTTAAACCTTTTCCCCCTGCAGCGTTTTCGCCATTCGCAATGATGAAATCATACGGATTTGTAGTTTTGTTAAGCTCTTTCAAAAATTCAGTTACAACTCTTCTCCCCGGATTTCCAACAATATCTCCTATAAACAGTATTTTCATTTTCTTTATCACATTTCTCGTAATCTCTTACGGTTTACTCGTGTTATTTTTGCTTTAGCGGAATTTCCTATCTGTCTGATTATATATTAATTCACTTGTGAAGTCTGTTTAGTGTGCTATCCAATTGAAAAAGATGTTATACTGCTTCTAACTCCGCAAGTGTAAAAACCGATGCGAATGAACATCCGAGCGCGTTAATTTTCTCCTCTCCCCCCGCTTGCCTGTCAATGGCTGCTACAACATGTTCCACTGTGTGTCCCTCTCCACGAATCTGTTCTATGGATGTGCAAACCTGTCCGGCAGTCGTAATAACATCTTCTATCACAACAAGTAAGCTCTTCTCTTTTACACCTCCTTCTATGAGATTGCATGTGCCGTAAGTTTTTGCCTCTTTACGGACGTAAAAACAAGGGATTCCGGTCTGTAAAGAGATTGCAGTCGCAAGAGGAATCCCCCCTAATTCCAATCCTGCTAAACCGTCACATTCTACTGGTAGTAATTTTGCCATCTCCACTGCAATTGCAGTTAGCAATAATGGATCACTTTCAAACCGATATTTGTCCCAATAGAAATTACTAATTTTACCTGAACGCAGCTTGAATTCACCTGTAAGATATGCTACTGCACGAATCTGCTTTGCCAATTCATATTTTGTCATATAAAGTCACCATTTTGCAAATATTCTAATGCACCTCAATATATGCAGCATCTTCTGCAATGACTTCACCAACAACAGAGGCTTCAGGACAATCAACAGCGCGAAGATCTTTTATTGCTGCATCGGCATTTTCTGCTGGCAATGCAAATAACAATCCGCCTGACGTTTCTGCTTCCATCAAAATATGCCGCATCTCCTCCGAAACCGACGAACTAAACGAAACTTTATCCGAAAGGAACTTAGTATTCGCAAGATATGCCTGCGTATAAGTCTTCTTCGCAACAAGTGCTGGCGCATCTTCAAAGTATGGAATTGCACTGCTATCTATTTTTAAACGCACATCATTGCCCGCTGCCATTTCTGATGCATGTCCTAACAATCCATACCCTGTAACATCTGTGCATGCGGATGCATCATACTTTAACATAACCGCAGACGCAGAAGCATTGAGCCGTGTCATTGATTCAACCAATTCTGGTAAGACTTCATCACTGATTTTGTTGAATTTTAATCCTGTCGTGAGAATGCCGATACCGAGATTTTTTGTTAGAATGAGAACATCACCAGGACGCGCGCCGTAGTTTTTGACAAACTTCTCAGGATGCACAACCCCAGTTACAGAAAGTCCATACATCAATTCAGGTGAATCCACCGTATGTCCACCGAGAAGTGCCGCTCCCGCTTCTGATGCCTTTTCAGCACCACCTCTCACAATATCACCGAGAATTGAGAGATCAAGGTCATCCCTCGGCCAACAGGTAATATTCAACGCAGTTTTCGGCATGCCGCCCATGCTATACACATCGCTCAATGAATTTGTCGCTGCGATCGCACCGAATGTATACGGATCGTCCACGATAGGCGTAAAATAGTCAACAGTGTTGACAAGGGCAAGGTCGTCAGAAATACGGTATATCCCCGCATCATCAGAGGTCTCTGTGCCAACAAGCAGGTTCGGATCAGTAGACTTGGGCAGGTTTTCTAAAATGTGTGAAAGCTCACCCGGAGCAAGTTTTGACGCTCACCCAGCACATTTGACAGTTGCAGTAAGACGGATTTTCTTGTTTGTCATAATTTTGGGATGTAGAATCGAACAGGTCTAAAATTGAAATAATTTGGATATCTGGATTAAATAATTTTGGTGTCGGTCAAAACGCAGAAGTTTCAGCAGTATTCATCAAATTTTGGTCAAAAGTTAGTTTTACGACTTGAGATCCGCTATAACGGATTTAACATACGCGACACTCCGTCCATCTTGATGGAACTGATCGCCATATCGGACACCTTCTATTGCGAGATATCCATCATAGTCCGCATCTAACAGTGCAGCAATGGCAAAACGATAGTCAATTTCCCCATCTGGAAGTGGCACTTGAACGTAGATAGCAGTTTCTAAATCTGGTATATGCACACGATAAAGGCTCTTGCAATGCCAATAGTTGACATGCGGTGCAAGTGCTACAATAGCATCTTCGCACGATTCCTCTGGAATATCATAAGTCCAATAGATGTTGCCTAAGTCTGGATTGATACCGACATTTGGTGCATCAATTAACTCCAACAGATGTAGTGCTGACCAACTGTTGTCCACAATTGAATTTTGATGGACCTCAATGGAGATAGAAACGTTTTGGTCAACAGCAATAGAAGCCACTTCAGAGACTGCAGTCGCTGTCTGTTCATAATCTATTGCGCTTGCTTGGCGGCTTGAGCCTTGCGAGACAGGCTCACCACGATACGTGCCTTTGCCGTTCGGATCCCGTGGTGGCGTAGTGACTGTAGAATTCACTACATTTGCACCTATTTTGGCAGCAAAATTAACTGCATTTATCATGGCTTGTTTATTCCCAGCAGCAACACGCGGATGGGCAGCACCGCCACCACCCCGTATTGCAACACACGGCATGCCTGCATCTTCAAGCTGCGTGCGGAGTGTCCCAATCTCTGCATCTGGCAGGTTCATTGTCGGTAGTTCAATACCTTCAAATCCGATTTCTTTCGCCTTTTGCAGAAATTGTTGTTGATTTTTAGTATCGGTGGGTAGTCCACCACCGTTATATGGATAAGATGCACACCGCCGAAAAGCATACGCAATCTTCATTCTATCTTCCCTTCAAACAGATATATCACAGCTTGTTGCAGTTGTTGAAAAATAATCTTGAATTGTTTCTGGACAATCCCGTCACACGACACCTTTTTATCTATATGTGTTCGCAAACTCTCTAAAATACTTTGGTAGTACCACGCTTGTGCCTCTAAACCACCGTGAAAACGTTCCCATACCGCATCACCGATGTCGTCGAATTCCGAAATCACGGTACGTAAATTATGAAGTTTGTCGGCACATGTTACAAGGCAAACCTCAGTACTGGCGCTTTTTAATGCTTCAATACGTTCAGTCTTTCGCTCCCGCCACCGCAAAGATTTATTTTCAGAACATCCATCAACAATTTCCGCGATAGGTTCACCAAAACTATCCCGAATGCACGCCAATGTCAGGTCGGTATCCTCAACCGTATCATGCAAAATTCCTGCTATCACAACTGCTTCTGAACAGCCAGCATCCATCAACATAAGACCGACAGCATACGGATGCGATATATACGGGGTTTTAGTACCTTTCCGAAATTGCCCATCGTGTGCCTGTGCGGCGAGTTCTATCGCTTCTTCAATACGGTTTTTCCGAATGTCATTTTCCGCCATGCGTCCTATCGCTACTCAATTCACGCCTATAAATACCTGTAAACAATACATTTGTTAGAAATTCGGAGATTAAAACAGTGTTAAATAATACACTATTTTTACGCTCTCCGTCAAGATATTTTTAAATACTTGTATTGTAACGTGAGTTCGGTATAAAGACCTGAAAAATTCCATATCTTTTCTCCGTATTTACGTTATAAAAAGATTATTAGAGTTTTTAGAGTCAATCGGAAAATGATAGGATTTTGTAATGTGCTACGATCCTTTGTTATTACTGGATTGGTAAGTCAATTATGACTAAAATAGTCATAATTGACTCTAAAAATCCGGTATTATTTTAGTATACAAAATAACAATAGTTTTTAGGAGGCATATTCTGCCGATTCCGAAAGTTGCTTATACCGAACTCACGTTATATTTAGTCTATAGAATATTCAGATACGATATTTTAGAACAGAACCACTTTCACAGATTGAATTTTCAAAGGGGAATCATTATGGTTACGATTGCTATCGGTGGAATCATGCACGAATCTAATACGTTTAGTGATACACCAACGGACTTTGAGGCATTTTCTCATACTATTGGAGATGATTTATTATCGGTTTGGAAGGGGACACATCATGAAATGGGCGGATTTATTCAAGGTGCTGAACAGCATGGTTACACAGCACATCCGACTTTAATGGCTGCCGCAACACCTGCTGGCCCTGTAACTGATAAGGCATTTGAAAAACTCACTGATATGCTTATACTGAAACTCAAAGCAATGCCGAAACTGGATGGATTACTGCTTGCGCTGCACGGCGCAATGGTCGTAGAGAGTTTTCCTGATGGCGACGGGGAAGTATTGCGGAGGCTTCGGGACATTTTTGGAGAATCTTTGCCAATTGTTGTTACACTTGACCATCACGCAAATGTCTCTCAACAGATGGTTGACAAGTCAACAGCACTTGTAATATACAAAACAAATCCACACATTGATCAGCGGCAACGTGGGTTACAGGCAGCAGAATTGATGATGCGTATTCTCAGAAAAGAGGTAACACCTACGCAGGTGCTTGCGAAACCACCTATGATTCTCAATATCCTATATCAAAATACAAGTGCTGAACCTATGCGTTCTACTCTGAACGCGGCACAGCATCTTGAAGACAATTCTAACGTTCTTGTCGCAAATGTCGCTGCAGGATATCCTTACGCAGATGTCTATGAAATAGGTCCATCCTTCGTTGTCGTAACGGACGATAACCCACAACTTGCAAAAACAGAGGCTACTCGGTTATCAGATATGTTGTGGAATGTCCACGACCAATTAACACTCAATCTGCCAGATGCTGCCCACGCTGTCCAGCAAGCAATTTCAAGCGATCAATATCCGATAATTCTTGTTGAAATGGGAGATAATATTGGCGGCGGATCACCCGGTGACAGCACTTTCATTCTGGCGGAGTTGTTGCGACAAAAAGTATCAGGATTTGTTGTTATTCTATGCGATCCTGAGAGTGTGCAAACCTGTATTCAGGCAGGTGTTGGTAATGAAGTTTCCTTACAGGTCGGTGGAAAGGCAGATAAACTGCACGGTGATCCAGTAGCGATTAACGGCAAAGTCCGCTTAATTCATGATGGTCATTTTATTGAAACCGAACCACGCCACGGCGGACAAAAATATCACAATCAAGGGTTAACAGCTGTTGTAGCAGTAGCGGATTCGTTAGTGATGCTGACAAGTAAACGTCAAACACCGTTTAGCCTGCAGCAATTACTGAGTCTCGGCATCAATCCAAAGGCAATGCGAATGATTGTTGTGAAAGCGGCAATTGCATATCGTGCTGCTTACGAACCGATTGCGGGGAAGATTATTGAGGTGGATACACCAGGATTGACTGCTGTGAATCCGCTGCATTTTAAGTATGAGAATGTTCGGCGGCCGTTGTTCCCGTTGGATTGAAAAGACCTTCTTTTACACGACTCTTGACAACCGACTCTTCCTGTGGTATCCTTGTCTTTGTAAGATACCACAGATGAAGGAAAACAAAATGAGACGTTTTGGCACACAAGGTCCCGTCCATCCGAAAAAGAATTATGTTGTCAGTCGTTCTGCCGAGCTTGACGATTTCATTGACCGCGTCAAAGACGGACGTTATATCGTTATCTTCGCACCGCGCCAGACTGGTAAAACCACATTTTTTCGCTGGTCTCTTGACACACTTGCATCTGAAGATACTACATACTTTACGATTCGCCTGGATTTTCAGGTAATGCGCGATATATCTCCTACCGTTTTTTATGAGAGATTCCTCTACATGCTGCGCAAGGAGATAGAAAGTGTCTTTCAGAAGCGTGGAAAGACACTTTCAGAAAACCTTACATTATTTTTTGATAATACACAACTAACCGATGCTTTTTCAATGATCACGTTTTTTCAACAACTTTCTGATTTTTTAGAAAAGAACAAGGTTGTAATCATTATTGATGAGTTTGATGGTATTCCACAGACATCCGTAAGTGATTTCCTATATGCTCTTCGACACATTTATCTTTCTGATGAACCGCGATGTCCTCACAGCGTTGGGATTGTCGGAGTTAAAAGTATCGCACAACTCAATTATGACCGATCTATCTCCCCCTTCAATATTCAAGATGAATTCCACCTCCCAAACTTCACATGTGAACAAGTGCATGAACTCCTACAGCAGTATACGGAAGAAGTCGGACAATCCTTTTTGCCAAAGGTAATTGAATCTATCCATAAACAGACTGTAGGACAACCTTTCCTTGTCAATAGAATCGCACAAATACTGACTGGTGAACTTGACATTCCAAAGACAGAATCAATTACGATGGATCACTTCTCACAAGCACACTTCCAGCTGCTTCATGAACGCAATACCAACATTGACCATTTGACAACAAATATCCGCAGAAACCCACGCTTTGAAAGTATCTTGATGAGAATTACCGCAACTGATGATGGTCCAGCTTTCAATCTTCGCGACGATCTTATCAGTGAACTTGCAACTTATGGCGTTATAAAACAAGGCACAGATGGCATGTGTGAAATTGCGAACCCAATTTATTTTTATTGCATCTTACAAACGTTCAAACCAGCAGTGAACGGGTTAGAGCAGGAATATCTGCCTGAAGACACCCGCGAAGGCTTTCTCGATTACCTTTCTACAACTGGACATATAGAAATGGGAGCACTGCTTGATAACTTCCGAGATTTCATCGCACGTGCGGGATTTAATATACTACAAGTGCCAGATACACCACAAGAATCTGTAGGTCGGCATCTGCTGCTTGCGTATCTTGAGCAGTTTGTTCGGTTAGTAGGCGGCTTTATGCACATTGAGGTGCAAACAGGGCGCGGTAGGATGGATTTATTAATCACGCATAATCAACGAAAATACGTGGTGGAGACAAAAGTGTGGAGAGGCGAAGTAAGTTATCAGAAAGGTAAGCGGCAACTTGCATCATATCTCAAATTAGAAAGCGCAACGGAAGGGTACTATGTTGTCTTTGACCATCGCACTAATCCAGAACCACGTGCTGAGACAGAGGAAATAGAAGATTTTAAGATTCGGAGTTATGTGATTCCTGTTATGCAGGAACGTCCCTCAGCAGAAAGTTTTGACAATTAAAATAGGGATTGAAAATGTCTTACTGTACCGTGTGCAAACAATTTGCAGACTATGAATACGATATGATGCTGTCCAATGGCGATCATCTTCACACTTCTTGTCTGCTCAAGCTGCAAATACGGGAAGATGAAATTGAAAGTATCTTGCGTCAACACAGTTCACAACTCATTATGTCTCTCTTTGTGCGTGACGAAGTTCCAAATAAAGAAGTAGCATCAGAGGAAGAGGTTGAAAGTTTATCTTCTGAACTAACAAAACTAAAAAACACTTTAACCTCAATTTATGACTTCTTGCCGAGTTGGCCACCAGATTGGCATGAGCGCAAACGCCACCTCATCCAGCAAAACGGTTCAATTTGCTTAAGTTGTGGAGAAGAGCGGGACGTTTATCTGATACATGAAATTGATTTATGTGAAGGCGGAACCAACGAATTGGATAATCTCGAATTGATTTGCAAGGTATGTCATGACAGTATGTACGGTAAAGGTGATATTTTTGATAGTTTTACCCTGAATCCGTCCCAATCAGAGTTCGCGCCACAAGTTAAGGAGATCCAATCTGCTATTGAGAATAATCAGAGAATTCAGTTTGACTATAAGAAGCCGAACGCTAAGACGTGGATGACGCGCACAGTTGTCCCAGATCGGTTATTTAATATACCGAACAGTCGAGATTCTGGCCAGACGTTGTGTGTAGAAGGATTCTGTGAATTGCGTCAAGATATTCGGGTCTTTGCACTTGAGCGGATGCAAGGGTTAGAAGTAATAGACTATTAATCCGAGAACTCTTACTTTCAAAGTTATTACAACTGAAAGCTGAACTTACCTTACATTTGAAATTAGATACTCGCTCTTGCTTATGGTAACATATTTCTCCACACTTCAGACATTGACAACCTCAGTCAAACTGTGCAAATATCGCCATAAGATAAATCCATCTCTCCGTAAGCATAATAAAATTCACTCAACCTTTCCCCCAAAAATTCGTTAAAAAGAAAAGTCTTTTATAGTAAACCCGTAATTACTTTGACATCATTGAACGCCCGTTTCCAAAGTGCGACTATTAGCAGATGTTCGCATATTTACCAAATTTTAGTATAAATTAATGCTATGGAGTTTGATTTATGCACGGTCCTATGTCAAGTTCAGGACGCGGGAGATCCCATCGGATGGGGTCTTTCAATGGAAAACCGCGCCGAAAAAAGGGGAATAACGAGTTAACGACAAAGGAAGAAGTGCCTGAACTCCTACAAAAACAGGCACAAGGACTACTTGAAAAAGGGGAGGAAATCAAGATTGCTGTTTCAACCGACCTGCGGTTTGACAGCACTTATGGAAAAGATTGGCTATTAGTTACAGATAAGCGCCTGATTGCTTTCAATCAGAGCGGTGTCCTTGGACACGACATACGAGAGGTGTCCCTCACCTCCGTTGAAGACATTGAAATCCTTGAGATGTACGGCAATAACATACTCAAGGTTACGACCTCAGAAAATGCCTTTGAATTGGCACGCTATTCAAAAAGGTTAACTCCAAAATTCAACCTTGCTGTTTCGGAATTAGAAAAATTATCTGCACTTAAGGATGCTGATTCAGGTGATGGAGGGCGTGGCAGAGGCGGTCCCGGCGCAGGCGGCAGGCGGCGTGGTAGGCGCGGTAATGGTGGTAATGGCACGCAGCCTGGAGGCGATAAAAGCCGATGTGAAAAATGCGGTGAACCTATCCCAAGTTGGTCTGGTGTCTGCGTCAATTGTGTCAAAAAAAGTAAACTTATTTTCCGTCTATTCAAATATGCTGTCCCATTTTTACATGTCATCATTCCTGCTTTTTTATTGATGTTGTTAATCCGGTTTGTTGCGGTTCTCCCACCTATTCTAAGTAAAGAACTGATCGACAATATTTTGATGCCAGTCGGAACTGCAGTCTCTACTAATCAAGCACTGCCAGAAACATCTTGGGGGCAATTGCAAGGTATAGCAGACACGTTAGGTGGATGGTTCGGCAGTATGCCACTCGGTGGTAGTTTTGGACACCTAATTGCTATTATTTTTATGATGGTAGGTCTTAGAGTCTTTACCATGGGAACTTCCTCCATCCGTGGGTATATGATGGCGTGGGTAGGACAGAATGTCACTCGACGACTGCAAAATGAGACCTATGAACATCTTAATGCGCTCTCTATTGACTTTTTTCATGAACGCGACACTGGTAATCTGATGTCCAGAATCACGCATGATGTGTCCAGACTCAGAGACTTTGTTGCAAATGGATTACAAGATATAGTCGGCGATACTTTCACCATCCTTTTTATGTGTACTTTCATGTTCTCCTATCATTGGAAACTTGCTTTATGGACATTAATTCCGATACCCTGTCTTATCATCTTTACAATCTTTTTTGGCAAAAAAATGAGCAAAGTGTACCATGTTTTATGGAAACGGTACGCAAATATCAGTACAATCCTGGCAAGTACAATCCCGGGGGTGCGTGTTGTCAAGGCATTCGCACGAGAACAATATGAGATTAGTCGGTTTAGTGATTTAACCCATCAGGTGTTTACTGGAGAGATGAACGCAGCAAAACTTGGAACACTTTACCGTCCGATGATGGAATTTATTACCTATTCAGGGTCTATCATCATCTGGTTAGTTGGGGGATGGCAAATTTTTCAAGGTGATTTAACACTTGGTATCCTGTTCATGTTTCAATCATACATGATGCAATTCTTTAGACCCGTGTATACCCTCTGCCAAATGAATGAAAGGTTCATCCGAGCAGGCACTTCAGCAGAACGTGTGTTTGAAATTTTGGATACGCCACCAAGCGTTGCAGATAAAAGGGATGCCGTTGCACTCGCGAATATTAGAGGTGCCATCGAATTTAAGGATGTCTATTTCTCTTACGATAGCGAAAAGGACGCCCTAAATGGCGTAAGTTTCCAAGTGCAACCCGGTGAAATGATTGGATTGGTAGGACATAGTGGTGCGGGGAAAAGCACGCTTATTAATTTAATTACCCGTTTTTACGACCCAAATGAAGGCACAATAGAAATTGATGGTCACAATAGCAAAGAAATTCGGCTTAAAGCACTACGACAACAGGTTGGCGTAGTATTACAAGATCCATTTCTGTTTGCAGGCACAATCGCTGAAAATATCGGCTACTCAAAACCTGGCGCATCTCGGCATGAGATTATCGCATCTGCGAAAGCCGCAAATGCTCACGATTTCATTATCAAATTCCCTGACGGTTACGACACAATGGTCGGTGAACGAGGCGCACGCGTTTCTGGTGGTGAACGGCAAAGGATCTCTATCGCACGCGCAATCTTGAAAAATCCGAGAATCCTGATTTTAGACGAAGCCACTTCATCAGTTGATACTGAAACAGAATCCAAAATCCAAGAGGCTTTGGAACGGCTCGTGCAAGGAAGAACGGTGTTTGCAATCGCGCATAGGTTGTCAACCCTAAAATATGCCGATAGACTCATCGTGTTAAAAGAAGGTGAGGTTGACGAAATGGGAACACATGAGGAGTTAATTGCTAAAGATGGCACTTACGCCAGTTTGTGTCAAAAACAGACGGAACTATCCAAAATTCGCGCGTGGTAACATTACAAATAGATTAGGGAGAGGCTAATGAATGAAGCGATTAAAGTTGCTGATGAATTAGAATTCCTTGACGCAAGCAAGGTCAGCATTGGTCGTAACGCTTTTGAAGAACTTGTAGTCCAACTTCCGGACGGGACAATTCACACGAAGGTTGAACCAGTGCGTAGTTTTCCG
The DNA here is from genome assembly GCA_028820635.1 of Candidatus Poribacteria bacterium. Taxonomy (GTDB): domain Bacteria; phylum Poribacteria; class WGA-4E; order WGA-4E; family WGA-3G; genus MSPOR6. The sequence continues at coordinate 53,859 of JAPPIG010000101.1, read as the reverse complement.
GTAAGTGAAACTACTCGCTACATTTCCCTTTTAGATAATGAGGGAAACGAGCTCGGTATCGTTGAAGATGTAAAAAAACTCACGCCTAATTCACGCGATGTCCTCACGGAAGAATTGCAGAAACGATATTTTATGCCGAAAATTACCAAAATCAATTCGCTTGATGGGCAATTTGGCGTTACGACCTGGAATGTTGAAACAAGTCAAGGCGATGTTGAGTTCGGAATCCGTACCCGATATGACATAGTTACCCTTGAAAGCGGACGCGTCCTCATTAAAGATGCTGATGGCAATCGATATGAAATTGAGAACTACAATAAGTTAGACCCGAAGAGCATTGCTCTACTTCAAACGCAAATGTAATGCTATTTCCACTTACAATTGTGGGTGAATTATATAAATCTTGGATATCTTTGTTTTCAGCAAGACCTCTTCTGTAGGAGCGACCTCCTGGTCGCGACTTTTAAACCATAAAATATAGGTGGACATAGCAGGAGTTTAATTAGTGTCAATAAGGAGAACATCTTTGGAAAATGTAAAAATAGATCGAATTGAGTGGGCACGTCTGACAGGTGAACGCCCACGCAAAGCTGGTTGTAACTCGCGGCTCGGTGAACACGGCTTACATGTGCGACCACCCATTGCACGTATCACAACTTCTGACGGTGCAAGTGGCATCGGGTTTTCGTCAATTTCACGTGAGAAAGCGGAGGCAATCGTAGGGTTTCAGTTAAGCGAGGCATTTGACGCGCAAGACGGTGTGACTGAGGAATATCAGTTCATGGAGTATCCACTATGGGACCTCGTTGGGCAGTTGAAACAAAAACCTGTCTATGCGATGTTATCCGGTGAAAATGGCGATTTTCAAGCACCGTGTTATGATACTTCTCTCTACATTGATGACCTACATCTTGAAGACAATGCAGAGGCTGCTGCGCTTATCGCTTCCGAAGCACTTGAAGGCGAAGCACGTGGACATAACGCATATAAGATTAAGGTTGGGCGTGGTGCTATGCACATGCCCCTTGAAAAAGGCACGCAGCGCGATATTGATGTTATCTGTGCGGTGCGCGATGCCGTAGGACAGGATGCCACAATTCTAATTGATGCAAACAACGGCTACAATCTCAACATTACGAAACAGGTATTAGGTGGAGCAGCAGAAGCAAACGTGTATTGGATGGAGGAAGCATTCCATGAGGACGCACGTGTTTATAGTCTACTGAAGGAATGGCTAAACGCCGAAGGCATACAGACCAAAATCGCTGATGGCGAAGGTGGCGCATCCCTTCATTTAGTTAATTGGGCGAAAGATGGACTCATTGACATCGTGCAATACGATATTTTCCATCCAGGTTTCTCAAGATGGCTTGAGTTGGGACCTGAATTAGATGCAGTCAACGTCGGCACAGCACCACATCACTACGGCGGTTACTACGGCAATTTTGTTACGGGTCATCTTGCTGCAAAGGTAGAAAAATTTGAATTTGTTGAATGGGACCATGCAACAACGCCAGGAATAGACGATTCCAGCTATTCTATTTCTAATGGATATGTGAATATCCCTAATCTCCCCGGTTTTGGTTTAAGGATAGATGAAGAACCGTATCAAAAAGCAGTTGAAGAAAACGGATTTATTGTCAACGCTTAAATTTGAAAGGAACAAAACTATGCCTTTATTAACAGACGCAGATAAAGAATTTTTCAAAGAGAACGGTTATCTGGTTATGCGCGGCGCACTCAGTCAAGAAGAGATTGATGCCGCATTAGATAAAGTTTGGGATTCACTTGAAGAAGATAGGAACGACCCAGAATCTTGGATACGCAAAGGATATCGCACTGCCCCCATCGGTGGTGAAGATGTCATTAAAGGGACAATCTACGGGAACGACGTTTTCGCTATGGCGGAGGAGATGGTAGGCGAGGGCAAACTGCATCCCGATGGTGGTGCAGGACCGCATATCAATTTTCCTGACCCAGACAGAGAGTGGCGCGAACCTTTAGGACATCTCGACGGATACCATACACCGAGTAACGGTGTGCCTAAAGGTGTCGTAGGGGCATTTACATTGGGCGCATCCGTCTATCTTGACACCGTTGAGAAACAAGGTGGAGGGTTTACTATTTGGCCTGGAAGTCACCGCATTTGGGCGGAATATTTTAGACATCATGATTTGGATAGTCTCCCCGGTGGTGTTGCTCCATTTGACTTAGGACCGAGTTATGAATTCACGGGTGAAGGTGGAGATGTCTGTTTCTGGCATCATCAGATGAGCCATACCGCAGGACCAAACTGCGGACGCAACGTCAGAATCGCTCTTATCGGTAGGTATCGCAGAAAAGACTTGGATGAGATCAAGTTTGATACCCCTGAAGATATGTGGAAATACTGGGATGGGCTTTCGTAGAGACACATAAACATTCTGTTGACTTCTTAATTTATAGTAGATTTTACAATTAACTTTACATCTAAGTTGTAGGAGGGAACTCCGATTCCCGACATTCACAAAAGGTCGCGATTCGGAGATCGCTCCTACAGAATATGTGAACTTATTTACATAATTACTATATTGTAAGGCGAGGTTACTGTGCCTCGTCATTTCCATTTAAGGAAGAACATTTTTTAGGGACACAATTGATTTGATGTCTATTTTTTTAAGCACATCTCAAACATTTCATGCAACATTATCAAATTCCTTGACAATTAGTGCTACACCTGATAATGTTACGTAACAACACCAAAATTTTGAAAGTAATCTATCGCCCATAGTTCCGATTTTGAGAAAGGAGAATATCATGAAACTTACAGAACACCAAGTAAACTTCTTTAACACATTCGGTTACCTATCAATACCCAATATGTTTTCGCCGAGCGAAGTTGAATGGATCACAGAAGAATTTGAAATTTCAATCCAAGAATTTGGTGGCGGTAAGGAACATGACGGTACACGCCGCACAATGTTCGGAGGCCCCATTGAACATCGACCTCAACTCTGTACACTGCTTGATGATGAGCGTATAAAGGGACTAATAGGTGGAGTTATCGGAGAAGATTTCAACTATGCTGGCGGCGATGGAAACTATTATACAGGTAATACAGGTTGGCACCCTGATGGAAGTTGGGGGAGACTTTTCGCGTGTAAAGTTGCCTTCTATCTTGACCCTCTGACACGCGAGACCGGATGCTTGCGAATAATACCCGGTAGCCAAAACCCAGAACACTTTGTACGCGCACAAAAGATTGATCCCAATCAATCGGAAGCGTTGTTCGGTATTCCACCGCGCGACTTCCCAACAAGTATCGCGTTAGAAAGCAACCCTGGTGATGTAGTAATTTTCAATCACGATACCTACCACGCATCATTTGGCGGTGGAACTCGGCGGCGGATGTTCACGATGAATTGCACTCAACATTGCACAACAGAACCTGATTTAGAGACGTTGCATCAATATCTGAGCGTCCATTCGGCTGGTGGATACAACATTGACACCGGCGCAGGTATGTTCTTCCCAACTATGGTAGACACTGCAGACGAGACGCGAAAAATCCATCTTCAGCAATGTAGTGACATTCATGATGAACTTTTTCCACAATACGCACGACAAACCTGACCACAAAATTAATTTCTGACTACCCTACAAACCCAGCCAAAAGATTGAAATTAGAAACCGAAAATTTTCAAAACCCTGCCTATATACTTTTCTCTTGCCATTTATTCAGATATATGGTATTGTTACAAAATGAATTCCAATCCCACCAAAGAAGACAATTCGTTGAACATGCAAAAAAAGTTAATTTGTATCCTCTTTATCTGTAGTTTGCTTCCAATTCTGGCAAGAGCAGAACCTCCAAAGATACGCACGCATCTGCCCGCAAACTCTGTTGCCATGAGCGACGATGCTTTGGCGACTTTTTTCAACCCTGCAGGTCTCGGTACTCGCCGCGCACTAAATCTATATTACTTACGAACATATCACAGCGATTTGCCGAGTGATGATGCCCTATTTATTTCGGTGCCAAGTGGTGGATTCAGCGTGGAATTCGCAAACGCTTCGGAGAATATTAATTTTACGCGTTACAGTTTGTCTGCAGGACACCATTTCGGCAATGCACTATACTGGGGAACAAGTTATAGTTGGGTTAACTCAGATAATCGCTTTTACGACCGATATAATTCGCTTTCTATCGGGTTGATGTATCGTCGCCGTTATTTCTCAATCGGGGCAATAGGACGCGACCTGAATCGCCCAAAATTGTTCAATCAAAAGTTAGGACGAACTTACGATTTTGGTATCGCACTTCGACCAGGAACATGGCGCACGACTTTATCCATAGATATGCAGAAAACACAAGACGTGAGTGGAATTGATCTGAGTTACGCTGTTGAAATCCGCCCAATTCGTGAACTTATGCTCCGCGGCGCATATAATAGTGATCGCAGTTTTGATATACGTTTCGGTATTAACATTGGAAATATCGGCATCGGCACCGCAAACTGTTTTGATGAAAACAGAAAAACGAACACAGGCGTTGGTTACTTTCAGTTTTCATCAGCTTCAATCACCAAACCAATTCCCCGTAAACGCTTATTTCTTGACACAGGGTTGCAGCACCTTGACACAATACTTCGAATCGCTAAATGGGACGAAGATGTTGCAGGTGTTTTAATCCGAATTAACGGGAGTGAGTACGGAATGGGGCAATTCCAAGAGATACGCGATGCAATCATGGAATTCAGGGAATCGGGTAGAGTCGTTATGTGCTATATCACCGATTGTTCCACTGGTGATTATATCGTAGCCTCGGCATGTGATCAAATTTTGATACATCCAAGTGCCGGAGTACGTCTTATCGGTTTACGGTCAGAACGCTCCTTTTACAAGGGGGCGTTAGACAAACTCGGCATCCGAGCACATCTTGAACATATTGGTGAATATAAATCTGCATCGGAACCTTTCACTCGAAGCAATATGTCCGATCCACATCGCGAAAACCTAAATTCAATCCTTGATGATCTATACGACCAACTTACGACAGATATTGCAACTGCAAGAGGTTGGACTCCTGAATACGTTAAGCAACTGATTGATCAAGGTCCTTTTACTGCAAATCAAGCACGTAAATTAAAAATTGTAGATGAACTTATTTATACGGATGGTCTGGATCACAGAGCCAACAAACTTGCAGAAAGCAAAGTTAACCTTGTTAACGTAAATGAATATCTAAATAGTGGGTTATATCCGCATGACTGGACGGTACCAAAACCGAAAATTGCGATTATTAAGGCAGAGGGAATGATGTTGACGGGCGAGAGTTTCACGGACCCATTTACAGGAACGAAAGTGATGGGTGCTGAAACCATTGCGCGGACAATCAGATACACACGGCAAAACGAAGCGATTAAAGCGGTCGTTTTGCGAATCGATAGTGGTGGTGGATTGGTCATCGCAGCGGATATTATATGGAATGAACTCATAAATCTTACCATTACAAAACCACTTATCGTTTCTATGGCAGATGTTGCCGCTTCTGGTGGATATTACATCGCTGCACCCGCTGATGTTATTGTTGCAGAACCAGGGACAATTACCGGTTCTATAGGTGTAATTGGTGGAAAATATAGTTTCAAGGGATTATATGAAAAACTCGGTATCAAGAAGGAAATTATAAAACGTGGAGCACATGCCGACTTTTACAGCAATTATAGTGATTTTCCGCAAGACGAACAGGAGATTGTGCAAAAACAGATCAACGAAATTTATGAAGATTTTACATCTAAAGTTGCAAGAGGAAGAACACAATTAACGAAAGCAGATGTAGATAAAGTCGCCCGTGGACGAGTATGGACAGGACGACAAGCAAAAGAAAAAGGCTTGGTTGACGAACTCGGAGGTCTCAGCAAGGCACTCTCAATCGCAAAAAAACGGGCAGGTTTAGACAATGAAGTGGTAGAAATAGTCCGACTACCTAAGCTGCCTTGGATTACTCAATTGTTGGGAAACATCCAACTCATATCCAGTAGGATGTTTCAGATGTCGGATATCTACCAATCTTTTGGGCATGAATTGTTTGGAGAAACACCGAGCTTAAAATTACTCAATATCATCAAAAAGCATCGAATCTTTCTGATGATACCTTATGAAATAAACGTCGGTTCATAGTTTTAATTTATAGTGGACTATAGAAATAATTCTACATTTCCTCTGTAGGAGCGATCTCCGAATCGCGACAGAAAGTTAGGAGCAGTCGGGAAGCGGAGTTCCCTCCCGCCAAAAGCGCATTTGGCGTTGATTTGGCTGAATGCCAAAAGCGCATTCAGCGTTGATTCACAGTTCAGAAATGTAACGTTAATTCTAATCTCTACCATAATTTCAGATTGTAATTTTGCGAGTCAGGCACATGATAAAATTCAAGGAAGCAGACAATGACACAAGCCGATGAATTTACTATTGCCAGACAAAAAATGGTACGCAACCAACTTGAAAAACGTGATATTCAGAATCCTGAAATACTGGCTGCGATGGAAAAAATTCAGAGGCATCTGTTTGTAACACCCGAATTCTATAAATGGGCATATCATGATAGACCCCTTCCAATAGATAAGGGGCAAACAATTTCACAACCTTACATAGTTGCATTAATGACAGAATTATTGGAATTAAATCCTCTTTCCAGAGTACTTGAAATCGGCACAGGGTGTGGGTACCAAACGGCAGTATTGGCAGAACTCGCTAAGGATGTTTATTCAGTTGAAATTCTATCGGAACTTGCAAAAAGTGCAAAAGCAAGGCTAAATGCACTTAACTATCAGAACATTTATCTTAAACAAGGAAACGGTTATTACGGTTGGATTGAGCATGCCCCGTATGATGGCATACTTGTAACAGCCGCCCCTAAAAAGATACCACATAGACTTACACAACAAATCGTCGAAGGCGGACGAATGGTTATCCCTGTTGGTTCGGATATACAAGAACTTCTCTTAGTACAGAAACGTAGCGGTAAATTTGAAACCACAAGAATCACTGGCGTTAATTTTGTTCCAATGACAGGTAGACCGTAGGAAAAAAAATGACAAAAATTAAACTGAGTTGTTTTTACATACTGTTCATGACCCTATGCTTTACGCCGCTGACTTTTGCTGCATTTAATGATATTGGTGTTGGTGCTCGTCCTCTCGGTCTTGGTGGAGCGTTCGTCGCGCTCGCTGATGATAGCAATGCTCCAAACTACAACGCTGCTGGATTAGCCTATATTGAGGAGATCCAAATTGGCGCTACGTATGCACAGCGATTTAGCGGTCTCATTACCTACAACACGATAGGAGGAATCATGCCGCTCGGAAGTGTGGGAACACTCGGTGCAAATATCGGTATCCTTACAGAAGATTCTGACATCTATCAAGAGCAAACAATTCGCTTCTCTTATGGTAATACTATTTTTAAGCAATTGGGAGTCGGTGCAAATCTAAAGTTGTTCGGCATTACTTATGATGAAGATAACGAATTCGTGATTGAGAATCCATATTTTACGCAAACCTCAAGTTCAGCTTTATCTTTCGATGTTGGTTTAATTGCTAAACCTTTCAATAGTCTCAGTATCGGAATATCCGTAGAAAATTTACTTCCTGCAGATATGAGCGTATCCGATGCACATACAGATTCAGTTCCTCAGAATATCCGTGCTGGTCTTGTATATAGGCTTGAATCAATTGCTGAAATGAGTGCCCAAGGTGCTGTAATGAGTAACTTGTTGAAAGCAAGTTTAGGAACTATTGAGGTCACATCACGCAATGGTGAAATTTTCACGCGTGCAGGTGCAGAAATCTGGCTTAATAAAGCCATTGCAATTCGAGGCGGCTACGGAATGAAAACTGGTGGTAATTCAGCTACAACCCTAAATCTCGGTGGCAGTGCCAAGATACCAATTGGTAGTACAGCACTTCAACTTGATTACGGATTTCAGTTACTGACCGGTGACCTTCAAGATAACACAACACAACGATTTTCTGTAAATCTACTATTCTAACAAAGGTTATTGCCTCATGAAAAATCCATTTCTTATTTTGGTCTTAATCATTAGCCTACTTTTTACTCACTATAGTTACGGTGCGGTCACATCACAGGGTGAAATTAACGTCGCTGGTCAAACTAAAGGTATTGTCCCTGCCAGTTCAACAGTGCCACTCATTGTCACACTTCAAATTGATAGGTCATTGGCAGAAATCGGTGAAGAAATCAAGACTATTGAAATAATAATGCCCTCAGGGTTTGTCCCCCAAGTATCCGAATTTGATAGTATCTTACGAGATAAAGAAACACTAAAAGCGAAAGCGATAATCTCTGGAAATGCGCTGCGTATAGAACTTGCGCAAACGATCGTGGATACTCAGAACTCAAGATATGAAATTGCATTTGACTGTAGAACATCAAATAATTTCTTTGAAGCGGTGTTTAGAGTACTGCTGCGTAATAACGATGACGTTCCGATCGGTGAATATATAGAAGAAGGACAAGCAGATGGTAAATTAAATAATGATGACTTCACATTACAAGTAATCCCAAATGTGCCGCCTGCCCCTGTTTCTGGCTTTATTGCCGAGTCTGACAAAACTGGTGAAAATGATGTAACACTCCGTTGGCAAAAATCAACTGATCCAGATGTTAACGGTTACCTCATCTATAGGGATAAAGATTTCCAAATAAACGTAGAAAACCGAGCATCAACAACGTTTCGTGATGTAGACGTTCTCCCCGGAAATCATACGTATGAGATAACTGCTTACAAGACGCTCTTTTTGCAATCAGGACGTTCGCCGATACAGACTGTAGAGGTATCAGAAGACACTGCCGCACCTGAATCGCCGAACATGCTCCGTGTTGTTACCTCAAGTGAAGGTATAGAAGTTTCATGGAAGCCAAGTGTTAGTCGTGATGTAACAAGGTATCAAATTCTGTTCGGTTCTTCAGAAGTTGAAACTTTGGAACCTCTCCCCGATGGTGAAATATCTACTGATGATGTCTCACATGAATCTTCCGATTTTAAATTTGTTGATAGAAGACCTTTATCAGTGGGGAGTTTTATTTATGCTGTAATCGCGATTGACGAGGCAGACAACGAATCTACTCCAGCAAAGGAAAGATTTCGGATATTTGATAAACCTTATCCCAATCCGTTCACACCGCTATCCGCTGATCCCGATTTCAACACCTTAATCTTCCCAGCACGCGCAGTTGAAGAAGTTGAAGGTGAATTTAGTGTGCTTCTCTTCAATCTAAACGGAGTGCTTGTAAAAACCTTGACCGCACAACTTGGTGAAACGGAACTAAAATGGGACGGGAAAAATGAAAGTGGTGAAATCGTTGAAAGCGGCATCTATATTTATCAATTACAAGTTGGGAATAGTATTAAAACAGGAACAATCATTGTTGCGAAATAGTACCGCATCAATATTATACCGATTTAGACTTGGTGTATAAAAATGTCTCAGAAATATAGAAAACCAAATAACCTTGAAAAGAAAATTTAGAATATTGACTTAATAGTAGTTACGTATGTATACTATTAATTAGACTCTTCTCAGAAGAAATAAAATATTAAAGGAGCTATCATGAACAGATTAAAATCATCACTACATTTATCTAAAATCATCAGATTCTCAATCATTTGCACTTTAGCATTTACCTTACCAGCAGCGGGATGGGTTATATTACAGAAAAGCGACCCAGACATCCGCGATTATATGTCTATTACATTTACAGGAGCAAAAACCGGATGGGTTGTCGGCTCAGCAGCTTTTGAAGATTTTGAAAACCCCGGCTTTATTGGATACACAAAAAATGGTGGGGCAACTTGGGAAAAATCAGAAATTAAACTTAAGTCAGACCTACATGGAATCTATTTTTTAGATGCTAATCATGGTTGGGCAGTCGGAGCAGATGGAATAATTGTTAGCACTAATAACGGTAGAGACTGGGAACGTCAAGTATGTAAGGTGGACAAAGTCCTTGAATTGAATACGGCACTTAAAGCTGTCTATTTCATTAACAAAGACGTTGGGTACGCTGTAGGTCAGAATGATACTATTATTTCAACGAAAAATGGTGGAAGGCATTGGGAAACCTTACAAGGCGGAAAAGTTGGAAACGTAGGTGATGATGAAACAAGTATGTTCAATGCGATTCAGTTTCTTGACGAAAACACTGGATGGATAGCCGGAGTACGCGTTTTTCCTGCTGATAAGGCACAAAAGACCGTTATTCAGAAAACCACAGATGGATCTATGACGTGGGAAATGCAAGAAACAGGAAAAGAGGATATTCTTGAAGATATATTTTTCCTTGATGCTTCAGTAGGTTGGGCAGTTGGTGAAAACGGTGTCATTCTCCACACAACCAACGGTGGAAAAAAATGGGAAGAACAGAAAAGCGGCACCACAGAGACTCTCCGAAGCGTCCAATTTGCAGATAAACATACTGGATGGGCAGTAGGAGGCGATTTCGGAGTAGGTATTATTCTCAGCACCAATAATGGCGGGAAAAAATGGGAAATTGAAGAAATGGCTGAAGAAATTCAAAAAATTAAAATGATGAATGTATTTGTACTTGATAAAGACACTGCTTGGTTAGTAGGGTCAACCGGTTTAATCTTAAAGTCAAAATAACCACCAAGTACACATGGAATATATAACTGTTCAAAGATGTTTGTAACTATAGAATCAATTAGGGCAAACTCGCGAATATGAATTCGTTGTTAGATATAAAGGAGGGAAATTTTGGGAAGCCCTACATTCGCCAAGCGGATGAGTCGCTTGGGGACAGAATCTGCGTTTGAGGTATTAGCCAAAGCTAAAAGTTTAGAAGCACAAGGCAAAGATATAATTCATTTAGAAATAGGTCAACCAGATTTTTCTACGCCGATGAATGTTTGTGAAGCTGCATTCAAGGCAATGAAAGATGGGCATACCGGTTATTGCCCATCAGCAGGAATACCCGAATTTAGAGAAGTCGTTGCCCAGCACATTTCTGAGACGCGCGGTGTGGAAATTCATCCAGATGAAGTAACCGTTACACCGGGTGCAAAGCCGATTATCTTTTTCACAATTTTAGCATTAATTGATGAAGGCGATGAGGTAATCTATCCAGAACCTGGCTTCCCTGTCTACGAATCGGTCATTGATTTTATCGGTGGAAAAGCAGTCCCGCTTGCACTTCGGGAAGAGGTTGATTTTCGTTTCCGAATAGAAGATTTGGTTGATGCAATCACTGAACGCACAAAACTTTTGATACTAAATTCACCGCAGAACCCGACTGGTGGAATCCTCACAGCAGAAGACATTGCTGCAATAGCGAAACTCGCCCAAGAACATAACTTTTATATCCTAACTGATGAAGTCTATTCACGCCTCCTTTACGAGGGCACCCATCAGAGTATTCTGAGCCTCCCTGGTATGAAAGACCAGACTATTCTGATTGAAGGACATTCAAAAACTTACGCTATGACCGGTTGGCGGCTTGGATATGGTGTTGCTCCACGCCCGATTGCAGATAAGATCACTCAGCTGACAATTAACTCAAATTCCTGCACCGCAACCTTCACACAAATTGCTGGAATAGAAGCGTTAACTGGACCTCAAACATTTGTCACCCAAATGGTTACGGAATTTCGGAAACGACGCGATGCAATTGTTGAGGGTTTAAATGCTATTGACGGGATTAGTTGTATCAAACCGCTCGGTTCGTTCTACGTTTTTCCGAATGTCACAAAACTTCCTCTTTCCTGTGAAACGCTTGCAGATTACTTAATGGATGAGGCAGGAGTTGCCTTACTACCGGGTACAGCTTTTGGTAAATATGGGGATGGGTATCTGCGACTTTCGTATGCGAATTCATTGGAAAACATTGAAAAGGCATTACACCGAATTGAAACTGCAATTGCAAAGTTATAGAGCTAAGTTGGGAAATTTTTAGTATGTCTCAAAAAATTAGCGCGCGTATCCCCGCAAGCACTACAAACCTGGGTCCTGGGTTTGATACGTTGGGTCTTGCTTTGCAACTTTACAGCACCGTAACATTAGAAATTACTGGGAACCGAACAGAAGTTGTAATCAGCGGGATAGATATTGATAAGATTCCAAGCACTCCTGAACATATCGCATTTCAAGCCGTAGAATCTGTTTTCCAACGGAGCGGCGTGCGACAGCCCAAGGGTTTAAAATTAAGCATTACTAACGGTATTCCTGCGATTCGCGGGTTAGGGGGAAGCGGAACAGCAATTCTTGGAGGATTACTGACAGCAAACGTACTGTGTGGTCATCCATTCTCTGATTCGGAACTGCTCAATTTTGCAACAGACATAGAGGGACACCCCGATAATGTCGCTGCTTCTTTATATGGGGGCATGGTCATTTCGGTGCAAGAAGGCAAACACGTCCATACAATACGGCTAACATGTGATCCTACTCTTCATGTTGTACTCGCCATTCCAGAATTTACATTGTCAACACAGAAAGCGAGAGACATTCTACCCAAAACCGTTAATTTCACTGATGCAATCTATAATATTAGTAGAAGTTCCTTATTAGTTGCTTGTATTGCCACCGGAAAATTGGAAATGTTATCAGCAGCAATGAAGGATAAGTTACATCAACCTTATCGCAGCAGTCTAATTCCTGGATTTGATGACGTGGTAGAAGCTGCGATAGATGCAGGAGCGCTTAGCATCGCATTAAGTGGTGCGGGACCAACCATCGCAGCATACTGTTTAAATAACATGGACGAGATTGGAAATCGGATGCAGAATGTCTTTAAACAACATAATATTCCATGCGAAATCCAAGTGCTTAGCACTGATCTGGAAGGTGCAAAAGTCTGGAAAAACGAAGGTAAAAATCTATAATTATACGACCTATGGTGATTTCTGTCAGAAGGTAAAACGTTAGGAAAAACGATGTCTAATTTTTATGCAGAAAGTGTCTCTTTTCTGCTAAACCAATTCAAAACCGACCTTGAATACGGCTTGAGCCACGCTGATGTAGAAAGGCGAAAGGAAATCCATGGTAAAAATGAGCCGAATTCCAAGATAGATACTTCGCAAATTGGTTTGTTTTTCGAGCAAGTGCTTAATTGGAGATTGCTGCTTTTAGTACTTGCCGCAACAGTTTTCGCATTTACCCCTGATATTCCGAAAATTGGACTTATCGGCGGGATATTGATTCTGTCCTTCTTTTGGGCAATCATTGTCGTTATAAGTTTTAGACGTAAACACAAGCAGCGAAAAGCACAATTCAACATTACCGTTACAGTAATGCGTCAAGGCACGCAAGAAAAATGCTCGCCTTCCGATATTGTTCCGGGTGACTTGCTTCTCCTTAGACCCGGCGATTACATCCCTGCGGATGCGCGTATAGTGCAATCAGACGGGTTAAAAGTTAACGAATCTGCTCTATTCGGGAGTAGCGGCTCCGCCGCAAAAACCTTCAAAGAAATAGCTGAATCGGGACTCCCGCCGGAAAAACAGACAAACATGGTTTTCGGTGGGACGTACGTTGATGCCGGAACAGGCAATGCGGTTGTCGTTAGAACGGGCAATGAATTAGAAATGCATCAGAACCGTGGAAGCACACGCGAACTACCGAATGAGATGACGGTCGCAGAAAATCAAATAAAATTTTTCAATGATATTCTAAAAGTATCTGGTTTGGTTTTAGGAGGCATTGCAGTCGCTATTCTCTGGTGGCAAAAATCGCCACAGAGTGACCCAAATTGGATAGAGTTTGTTCAATTCGGTCTAATTTTTGCAATTGCCGCAACGCCGCATGACTTAGTGTTGTTATTACACTCCATTCTTGACCAGAGAGTCTCTGCTGTGCTAAAAAAAGGTATAGCACTCAGGGAAAGACATTTCCTTGAGAAATTGAATCGTCTTACAGCCTTTTGTTCTGATGAAAAGGGCATCGCGAGCACAAAATCTCTTACTATTTCCAGTATTTTTGTTGACCAAAAAATGGTGAACCGTTCAGAATGGGAAAATTGGTTAAATTCCCTGAAATCCCAATCATCCGAAGAAAAGAATAAACGAATCAGCAATATTCCACCAAGGTTCCAAATTCCACAAGGTGCACCTGGTCTTGTGTTGACTGCGGGTTTAGGTACTTCTGGCGAGCGATATTACGATAGAACAGGTATTGATCATGCACATCAACTCGTTATTCAAGATACAATGGAACAACTCGGGTATAAATTGGCTGATCTTAAAGCTAATATGCATCTTGTTTCAGAATACCCATGGACACCAAACTTTGGATATGAACTTCACGTGTTTGAATCAGGTGAAAACGAGTACCTAAATATTATTTTTGGCGATGCACGGAACGTGCTTGAGGCATGTAATTCGATACTTGTAAACGGGGAAGTAAGTGAATTTCACTATGAACAGTACGAGATGTGCAATGAAATTCTTAATTATATGCAAAACCCGCGGGATACGGTCTATGGCGTAGCATCACTAAATTCCGAGGTGCCGCTAACCCCGCCAGAAGTTCAGGAAATATCAACCTTTTTAGGATTCATAAGTTTTTCTGTAACTGATAACGACGAAACAAAAGAAGTGATAAAATCATTCATGGACACTGGCATAAAGGTCATTCTAATGAGTGAAAGCGATGAACAAGCAACAACCGATTTAGCCAGAGAGTTAGGGCTCGTCCATACCCGCAACGCCGTCGGAACAAGAGAAGAACTGAGGCAACTATCTACACAAGAGTTTGACAAAGAGATTTTAAATTGGAATGCTTATTCACAACCGACACAAGAACAACGCAGGAATATTGTTCTCAGTTTGAAACGCCATAATCATTCTGTAGGTTTTTTAGGTCAAAATGCTAACGATCAAAGAGCCATGATTACTGCAGACCTTGCATTTGCAGATGCGAGGTACGCTTCACATTTCGCCCAAGACCACGCGGACTGCCTGATAATCGAAAAAGGTTTTAAGGCAGTCAAAGACTGCCTGCTCTATGCGCGAGAAGCATATCACAACCTTTCTGGCACACTTCGGTGGTGTCTTTCCTGCACACTGGCACAATTTTTCACTGTTATTTTTGGATTAATTCTACATACAGCTTTCACGTTTGAGTTGCCGCTAACACTAACACAAGTGGTTTGGACCCAATTTTTGACAACTTTGCTTCCTACAATCGGATTAGGTTATGAAAAAATATCCGTCAATGAAAAGCAGTATCACCCTGGTAGAGCAACTATGATGTTTCCAAAAACTGCCGTACTTGATATTGTTTGCCGAAGTCTTGTTATCAGTCTAATGACAATAACTCATTTTTTGGTGGTAACATCTTCTGGAACTGAATCTAATATTGAAGTGGCACAGACAGCAGCTTGCACTACTTTGATTTTTGCGCAGGTGGCGGTTTATTTCCAATGTACACGATATCCATGGGAATCTCTCTTTAAAAGAATGTTCACCAACATACGTTTATTTATTATTTTTGTTATTGTTATCGGAATTCACGTATCAGCGATGTACATTGGACCTATGCAGGACGTATTGAAAATCGTCCCGCTTCAGCAGGAATGGATAATAACATCTTTATGTAGTCTAATTTTGCTATTGCTACCATTAAATTTGGCGATAAATCCACGCAAAGATAGAACCTAAACCCAGAATCCGTAGGTTGGAATACCGCCAACAATTCCTATAATTGTCCAGACACTTCCTACCGTAAACTCCCCAAGGATAAGTCCTAAAAAGAAAGGTGCTACTTTTCTATACCTCACTGGTCCACCATATTTGAGAATAATCACTTTAATTACCCAACTCATAAAAAGACAACCCCATGTAACATGCATGCCCCAACTGGTAGAAATAGCAAAACCAGCAGGATGAAACGGCCACCACACAAAACGCATTCGAAACAGCATTAGCACAGTTGTCAGTAGAAAACCAATACCTGTAAACAGACTTTCTGGGATAAGCGTATCAGTAGGAGATTGAAGCCAGCCCGTTAGACGGCGGTAGGGTTCTATACCAAATGCACTCAAGGATGGCCAATATGCCCGAACTTCCATTCCTAATTGATAGCCACGGTCAATTAAAGCCCAAAAACCTGCTAACGACCCTAACACAGCGGCTAACATAAAGGCAAAGATAATCCGTTTCATTGTCATGTTAGTTCGTTCTATAATTTTAAACCCTTCTAACTGATGTGGCATCGGGTGGCTTCGATATGCACGATTGATGAACCAAAACATTGAAAACATGATGAGATTATCTCTGCCCAACCTGCGTGTACCGACCACCCGCGTTAAAATTTGGTCGGGACCAGAATAGTGCAAATCATGCACGGGCGTTCCCAACTCAGCACGCATACGCGTGATTGCAATAGAAATCATATAATAGATAGCGAAAAACGCGAGCATGATGCCTATGTTGGCACCGCCATAGTAGCAAAAAATCACTAAGAAAACCATTACAGCAATGAGTCCAAGAACGGCGGCTCTATAAGAAATTGCTTCATTTTCATCTTCTTGTGATTTCTTTTGACTAAAGAGTGCTCGTCCTACCCGAAGTAGGTGTCTGCGACTTGCCCATATAGCTAAAACGCACAACGCAAGATACCCGCCAGATGCTTGCTCGTTGGTATAGGGAAAACGAGGTAGGTTACGAAATCCGAATGCTGCCCCCGCAACACGCATTAACCGCCAATACCAAAAGAAAAACCAACAAGAAAATGAGAGGTCAAGTGGAATAAAAAAACCAAGTCCAATCGCAAATGGGTAGAGCGAAAAAGGAATTCTGCCCATCGCGTTCCAAGGGCTTTCTGTAAAAACCTGATAACTCTGAATACGGGTACGCAACTCCGGGAAAAAGGGGTATAGAAAACTTATACCGTTCCATAATGCCAAGCCACCAGCAACACAAAAACCGAGCCACATTAGCTTATTCTGGAAAAGACGGTTATGAGGGGTTTCTGTAAGTTGGAGAGGAAGGTGGATAATCGGGTAACTTAGTTTTTCATACTCAATCCACTGTTTTCGGATAATAATATTAATGCAAAGCATGCCGAAAATCAGCACACTAATAAACACTGTCCACCACAACACAGGTGTTGCCCAACCGAGTAAGGTTTCAAATGTATAGAGTGGTAGGTCACCTTCATAATAACCTTGCAACAAGTTATTATTACTGACGGTGAGCCATTCTGGAAGGAAAGGTAAAAACAGTTGTTGCCATTCATTTTCAGGCGTTGCAAAGCGAAAAGCATGCCCAAGCATCGGCACCAAAATTTCAAGCATATCGTGCCCAGTAATTCCTGAGGCAATGGAAAGCATCAGGTAAACAACAACCAACTCGCTTTGGACCAACGCAATTCGTGGCAGAAAACGCTGCAGCAGTTGGTTAACACCGATAACTACAAACAGACTGAAAATAACATTAAAAAAAAGTGAAATCGTGACTGGGTGACCAGAATAGCGGATAACCTCCATTTCGATAACCCAGTAGCAATTTATTGGAATTAGAATAACAGCAATTAGGATGGATTTGAGCGTAACCCCGTGGGCAGGAATTTGCGAGGACGTCGAGAGTGGGGCTTTTTGAATTTCCATTTAGTCTTGAATCAATTCACGGGTATTATTCTTATGTAGTCTACCGCAACGCGCTTGGGTTGTCAACTGCTATTTTACGATGCGATAGAGCGTGCCAAACCTTACATTTTCCTCTACTCTGTAGGAGGGGTTTTCAACCCCGATATAGTCTTGTAGGTCGGGTAGAGCTTGCGAAACCCGACATGTTTAGTTGTGATACCCATAACGCCTGAAACAAAGTAGGCGCGCTTTGTAAGCGCGTCTTTAAGACAAGGGCTCTTGCAGGGTGTCCTGTGCGTTTATGCCATACACATTAATTTAACATGAGTTTGATAATAAAATGTGAGTTTGCTCTAAACACTTTTCATGCATAAAAAAGCACTGTTTTTGTAGCATAACCTGTTAGGTTGTGCCGTTTTTGCCAAAAATAACGGAGAATGCTGCGGGATTATACTATTTCAAACTCACGTTAGAAATAGTATAATCCCGTCAAATGCCAAAAACGCATTTGACGTTGATTCGTAAATCTTGATTCAGACAAATGCTGGTACACCTACCAACTGAAAACTATTTTCCCGCAAACTTATTGTAAATATATTGGATATCTATTGTCCGGCAAGCAACAAAACTGCTGACCATCACCTATAACAAGGGTATAATATCAGTATGAAAACGTTGGAATTACTTAATAAAAAACGGCAGAGAATCCAACAAATTGGAAGCGCAATGGAAACTAAGCATGTTGCTGAAAATTATACCAATTTCGCCATAATTATTGAAAAATTGTTAAAGTTGCGTAAGTCCAAAATTTAAAATTAATACCTTAATAAGAAAACCTTTCTAAACCCTGTTAGGAACTGAGTTTATGGCAATTTTCAAAAATATACCACGGTATAAAAAAATATACCGTATGGTATATTTTGAGTAGTAGTGATCTCCGTATTGAGGTAGTAGCATCAACAAATTGCTACTTCAAACTCAAACGGATAATATTGACAATTGAATGACGCTGCTGTAAACAATAATTTTAGTTTCTATTTTTCTTAACACGGTTTTCATGGTATAATTGGAAAACAACACAATTCGACATTGCATTTTAACCAACCTATCGGTATACCTACTCGTAATCCGATGTCAAAAGTTAGTCATTAATAAATTGGAGTCATTTTACAAGGGATCACATGAAGCCACTTAAATTCCTTAAAAATAAGATCGAAAAGCGATTTTACAACGCGTACCAAAAACGGCTGGAAGCGGAAGCAGGTACGTGGAATATACCACGCCATATTGGTGTTATTCTTGATGGAAACCGCCGCTACGCCAAAGCCAGTGGGTTAGACGATATAATAAAAGGACATTATGAAGGCGCAGACAAACTTGAAGAGGTTCTCCATTGGTGTGATGAACTTGGTGTTGAAATCTTTTCAATATGGATTTTCTCACTGGATAACTTCAAGCGCGCAGATGATGAAGTTGAAGGAATCTTAGGATTAATCGAAAGAAAAATGCGTGAATTGGTGACTATTGAAGGGCTACATGCTAACCAGATTAAAGTGCGAGCAATGGGACAAATTGAACAACTGCCGCCCAGTCTTCAAGAAGCAATTCGTCAAGCAGAAGAAGCGACAAAAAACTATGACAAGTTTATCCTGAATGTTGCTGTCGCTTACGGTGGACGCGAGGAAATAATTGAGGCATTTAAAGGACATCTAAAAGCGGAAATTCAGGATGGTAAAGATGCCGATCAAATCGTTGAAGAATTGAGTGTTGATAAAATCGCACCATATTTATATACTTCTAATCTTCCCGACCCAGAACTAATTATTCGCACGAGCGGAGAGGTGCGTCTATCTGGTTTTCTATTGTGGCAGAGCGTCTATTCAGAATTCTATTTTTGTGATACTTATTGGCCCTCGTTTAGAAAAATTGACTTTCTCCGAGCTTTGCGTGACTATAGCCATCGTAAACGCCGCTTCGGAAAATGATTGGTGATACTTAGCACAGTACCATAGGTGTCAATTTAAGAAAAAATTGCGGATTTCTTCTTGTGGGAGGGCTTTGTAAGCCCGATTTTGTGTTATACACCTTTCGCACCGCTGGTGCTTGGTTTCTTATGGCACGTGTATTCTATAAACATTCCGCACCGCTGGTGCTATGATGCTATTTGCCAAAGCCTCGGAGAGGCGAAAGGTGTATAGCAGCATAATGTCCGTATTCATCAAGCCCCAGAGGGGCGAAAGGTGTATCAAATGCACAAATGTTACTCGCTAAATTGACACTTATGGTGATACTTAGCACAGCACCAACTAAAAAATAATGTTTATAGTAAATTATTGAAATCATTAAACATTTCACCTGTAGGAGCGATCTCCGAATCGCGACCAAAGCCAATCGTAGTCGGGAATCGAAGTTCCCTCCTACAGATGAATAATGTCCAGTTAATTCTAAAATCTATATAAACAATCGGTGTCAAATATATCTTTTCAAACACATGTCTTGGAGAATTTAAAATGCTAATAAATTGGATTTTGAACCTACTGATACTGAGTGTTTCAGTTTTGATTGTGACATATATTTTGCCTGCAGTTCGAGTTAAAGGGTGTGCAACTGCGGTGGGGGTTGCTCTTGTATATGGAATTTTCAAGTTTCTCTTCACCGGAATTTTGGTATTTTTATCGCTTCCATTTATGATTTTAACGTTGGGACTCTTTTACTTTGTCATCAATGCATTTCTGCTTTGGATTACCAACAAACTGGTTGATGGATTCGAAATTGACGGCTTCCTAAACACGCTCATCGCGGCAGTGTTAATTTCTATAATCGAAACTGTGATACGCTTTTTTATTTTTGCTTTTTAAACACATCTATTTTGGAGTAACTCATGCGATTTGGAATATGTACTGGTTTAGAAAATGTTAATCGGCTTGCGGAAGTCGGATACGACTATATTGAATTAGGTGTACGAAATGCACTTATGCCAGAAGCAGATGAAACCGAATTTCAGAAGATTCGAGAACGGGTGGTAGAAGCACCCTTGAAACCTGAAGCGTATGCCGGATTTATCCCCAGAGACCTGCGCGTTGTCGGTGACACAGTGGATTTTGAACGTTTGTCTCGGTATGTGGAAACTGCATGTCGTAGAGCCAACGAGATTGGCGGAGAAGTCATCGTTTACGGCAGCAGCGGTTCACGAAACGTTGAGGAAGGTTATTCAGAAGAACGAGCATTAGCACAGATCGCAGAATTTCTTGATATGGGTGCTGACCATGCGGAAGCACACGGCATCACAATTGTTATTGAACCGATATGTCTAAAAGAGGGAAACATATTACGCACTGTTGCAGACGGATTAGCGATGGCAAAACGTGTCAACCGAAAAGGAATTAAAACATTGGCTGACCTATATCACGTCTGGCAAGAAAACGAACCGATGCAAAACATTGTTGACGCTGCAGAATGGTTAGCACATGTTCATATCGCTGAACCTGTCAAACGCTCCTATCCTGGAAATGATGACTTTGATTTTTCAGATTTCTTTACCGCACTACAAAAAGCAGGATACGACGGACGCATCTCGTGTGAGTGCAAATTTGAAAACTTTGATGCAGATATTGAAACTGCATTAAAAACAATGAAAAAATATGTTTGAAGTCAACGATCTAATATACAATCTATGTATTTATGGTGAATTATTGAAATAATTATACACCTGATTTGTAGGAGCGATCTCCGAATCGCGACCAAAGCCAATCGTAGTCGGGAATCGGAGTTCCCTCCTACAGAAAGAATGTCCGAAGTGCCAAATTCCAAACCCGCATTTGATGTTGATTTGGTAGGAAAGAATGTTTTTAGAAAACACCAAACTAATACGAAATTCTACACATCCATAACTGGGAGGTGGCATTTATCCTTACCCGTGAACAAGGCAGAGTCATCCGAGCACGAACAGGATTTTATGATGTTCAGCACGGTGAACTTGTTCTGCGATGCACATTACGCGGCACATTAAAAAGAAAACGACGTTCCGAAACAGGACGTAGGCTTTATGCTGACCCAGTCGCTGTTGGGGACCAAGTTATTTTTACTCAACTTGATTCAGAAGAAGGTGTCGTTGAGGAAATCCTTTCACGCCAAACCAAATTCTCACGGCAGTATGCGGGAAAACATGAAGAAATTGAACAAATTATTGTTGCCAATGCAGATCAGGTAGTAGCCGTTGTTTCAACACGGATGCCTCCTCTAAACTTTCGGACACTGGATCGGTTTCTGATTTTAGCAGAGGCAGGAGACATGGCAGCGGTTATCTGCTTGAATAAAATGGACTTAGTAGATTCAACGCAGCGTGAACAACTTACCTCTACTTTCCAAATCTACGAGAAACTCGGCTACCAAGTATTGTACACGAGCATAAATACGTCCACAACCCTTGAATCTTTGCGGAATGCACTAAGAGATAAATTTAGTGTAATTGTAGGAGCATCCGGTGTAGGAAAATCAAGCCTCTTAAATGCCATACAACCGGATCTTAAATTAAGAACTGCGGAAGTAGGTTCAAAAACTCGAAAAGGTAGACACACAACAACGCTCGTAGAATTGTTTTCTCTCGAAATTGGTGGTGAAGTTGCAGATACACCCGGTATCCGAGAGGTCGGTTTGTGGGGTATTGATACAGAAAATCTTGAACTTTATTTTCCTGAGATGGAAGTTTTTCTTGGTGAATGTAGATATAACGATTGTGCACACGTTAAAGAATCTGACTGTGCCATTCAAAGTGCCGTTGAATCCGGGGAGATACACCCAGAACGATATCGTAGTTATGTTGTTTTGAAAACAGGAGAAACTACTGAATTTTAAGGAGATATAAATGAAAAATAAATATCGTTTAATAAGTCTTGTTATGGTATGTCTAATCAGCCTTTACATTGCTGGTTGTGGTTCGGACGATAGTGATGAACCAACCAACAACTCACCTACTGTTGACACTTTTCTTGTTCCAACCGAATTCAACCCGGGAGAAACTCTTGAATTCAAGGTAATTGCTTTTGATGAAGATGGCGACCCATTGGACTATACTTGGACAGTGAGTGCAGGAAAACTAAGTTCAACAACGGGAACAACTGTAAAATGGACTGCGCCTCCGGATATTGAGTCGGTTACAGTGACAGTTATTGTGAGTGATGGTGTTTCCAAATCTACAAAGCGAGTGAAAAAGAGCGCAAACAAGAAATTCATCCCACCAGATCCTATAGAAGAGATATTACCAGACCCCGACCCTCCGCAAATAAATCTTATCGTGCCTGGCAGGAGCGCCGCTGGTATCAAGTTAGGAGATCCGTTTAAGAATGTTGAAAAAGTTCATGGAGAGCCGGACGGTCCCCTTGGTGTAGATCGGCATTTTTCGTATTGGAATCCTGACAAAGGGTTATCCGGTTTTGTAGATAATAATAATCTTGTTACAGATATATTTGTGAGAAGACCTAATAAAGCAAAAACAGCAGGCAGAAGAGGTATTGGAAATACACTCAAGCAGGTGGAGGAGGAGTTTGGAAATGCCGAACGAGAAGACCTTCTTAAAGATGGTGTGAAAACGCATTGGTACTTGAAAAGAGGTATCTCATTTGATTTTGATGTTGACGACAAAGTGACCATGGTTTTCATCTTTAAACCGCACGCTGCTGCGCCAGGAGCCGCAGGTGCCCCGTTACAGCAGCAACAAGAAATGAGAAAAGCAGCCATTGAAGCGTTACACTATAGAGAAACGTTAACAACGCAGTCTGAAGATTAAACAAATTTGCCTTTATGTGGACTTGCTTCCCATTGTGTTTGCCAAGCATCCCATGATGTTAGACACTGCTCGTTGTTTCCATTGCGAACGGGACACGCAATCGCTTCGTGCCAGAGTCCATCTAACGATGTGTCACTCCGACTAAACCGAAAATCAACAGACCAACGAATAATATCGCTACAGTTTAGCAAAGAACGGTGAAATACCAGATTGTTAAAAATCAGCAGGTCCCCTTTTTTCATTTCTAATGTGTCAATATTGTTGTGGGATGATGTCGGAGATAGCACTGGAACAGCGAACGCCTCGCCTTCAACACGATGGTAGGTTTGTAAACCAGATGTATGGCTACCGGGCAAAAATTGCAGCGCACCGTTTTCTACTTCAACATCTACTAACGGCAGCCATACTGTTAGGTGTGTATCCTTTTCTGTATGAGGCATGTAGGCACTGTCTTGGTGCCAAGGCAATGTCGTGAGTTTTTCGTTGGGCAATTTCGGGCGCACCCAAAAATCACCGTTGAACTGAATCTCACAACCGATAATTGTTTCTACAACATCTAACACTTTTGGATGTGTGATTAAGTTGAAGAGTGCTTCACTAAAAACGAGTGTATGCCAGCCAAACACCTCATTTTCTCTACCGCATTCCTGAAGGATGGTATACCAGCGCCGTTCAAATGGCATGTCTCCGTAAATATCTGAGATTGTTCCAGCGTTGCGAAATTCTTGTGCGCGTTTGTCAACAACTTCAGAAATAACCGCAATTAACGGAGCCAAATCATCTGAGTGTAGTGCCGCTTTCACGACAAGGTAGCCATCTTCAGCGAATTTTTCAGAATTGGTTTCCATCTTTTTAGTGGCGATCTTTTATCTTACCCCAAGTGGTTGTGAGTTTACCTTTTGGTTGTACAGGTGATGGGTTCATGGATTCCTCAACAGAAATTGCCTCGTTCCAAAATGCCACTTCGTCAACAACACCAGCAAAGAAGTTTTGTCCGTTTCTACTTCCGATAGTAAAGGGTAGTGGATAGTCCATCCTAAACTTATATGTCTCATCAATAGTCGGGAATCGGAGTTCCTCCTACAATGTTCTCGGTAGGAGCGATCTCCGAATCGCGACCTATGATTTTAGAGTAGATAGACCACTATACACCATAACTGGCGAGGTTAGGAAACCTCGCCTACCGGGTGGAAGTTGCTATCCACTGAAATGTTCACATATTTCCATAACTCGCAATAGCAAAAGTTATGTACACGCTAATTACAATCGCTCCCTAAGCGAATCCATTAACCCATCTGGCGGATCAAATGGAAGTTCAATTATCTCGTTTGTAATACCGCTATAGTATATTCCTAAAAGCAGATTGAACTCCACGAGGGATTGCTTGAGATGTGTCGGATGCACTTTCTTCTCGTCATCAAGCCAATCAAAAACAGCATTGGTGAGATTACCTTGGGCAACAACATCCTGCTGCCCGTAGTTGAGCGGACCCCCTTCGTAGCCGCCTTCTCTGGTCGAACGTTCCCAACTATTGAACCGCCAATGCACATATCCGTCTGTGCCAACAACAAAGACGCGTTTAGTAAAGAAAGCCTTCGGATCATCGGAGCCAAAGGGTGCGATGGCTGTCCCAAATGCGTAAGAGACATGCAGTCCATTCTCATACTGAACTCTTGCAGCAGCATATTGTGGAGATGGCTGCGCAGAATCTAAATTTGCACCTCCAGAAATTTGCCCTAATACGCGGACTGGACGCGAATTATCAATATAAGATGAAACTAACTGAAGCACGTGTGGGCCTTGATCTACAGGTGTGCTGAGAGCGGTTGCATCAATAAACTTGATTTCACCGATTTTACCTTCTGCTACGTCCTGCTTCAGTTCAAGGTTTTGTGGATGAAAGTTAAGCTGCGTATTGACAACAAACTTTGTTTTTGTCTCTTCTGCTAACCCAGAAATTTGTTTCCAGCCTTCACTTTCAATGGCAATCGGTTTCTCTACAATCGCTGCTGGTACGCCGTGGTCTGATGCTTGTTGCATCAAAGGATACCGAATACGTTCATTTGAATCACGAAACAATGGTGCCGTGACGATGTGAAGCACATCCGGTTTTTCTTTTTCAAGCATCTCATCTAAATCCGTGTAACGCGAAGAGATACTGAAATCATCTCCGAATTTGTTGAGGAGTTCTTCGTTCATATCGCAGATCGCTGTGAGTTTGCCGCCTTTCACAAAGCGGTATGCATCAGCATGTGCACGGGCACGACCACCACAACCTAACATCGCTGTTTTATACATAAAGAATCTCCTTAATAGTATGCTGGTTTAAACCAAAATAGATAGTGTTAACAACAAACACAATGTAAGTCAACGTTTTATAGTTTTTCTTGCAAAACATCAATCAATCCATCGGGTGGTTCAAACGGGAGTTCAATAATCTCGTTTGTTATTCCACTGTAGTACATCCCTAAGATAATATTAAACTCAACAAGCGATTGCTTGAGATGCGTCGGATGCACATTGTTCTCATCGTCTAACCAATCAAAAATGGCTTCAGTGAAGTTTGCCTGCGCAACAACATCTTGCTCTCCGTAGTTCAGTGGTCCACTCTCATAGCCATTCTCCAGTGTTGAGCGTTCCCAACTACTGAAACGCCAATGAATGAAGCCCTTCGTACCAGCAACTAAAACACGTTTGTGACCATAAATACCCGGGTCATCGGATGCCATTTGTGCCATCTCTGTTCCAAATGCAAGAGAGACGTGGACACCGTTCTCATACAAAACATGCCCGACTGCATGCAGCGGAGAGGGATGCGAAGCAGAATGTAAATTCTTGCTTCCAGAGATTTGTCCAAGAACTCGTACTGGACGTGAGTTGTCAATGTAGGAGGACACCAATTGTAGCACGTGTGCTCCTTGCTCAGCAGGCATGCTGCGCGCACTGGCATCAACAAACCTAATCTCACCGATTCTTCCTTCCACGACATCTTTTCTCAATTCAAGATTTTTTGGGTGGAAGTCGAGCTGTGTATTGACGACAAATTTCGTTTTCGTCTCTTCTGCTAACCTTGCAATCTGCTTCCAATCCTCGCCTTCAATAGCGACTGGTTTTTCCACAATCGCCGCTGGCACGCCATGATCGGATGCCTGTTTCATCAACGGATAGCGGATACGTTCGTTACTACTCGGAAGCACGGGACATGTGACGATATGCAAGACATCTGGCTTCTCTTTTTCAAGCATCTCGTCCAAGTCGGTATAACGGGAAGAGATATTGAAGTCATCCCCGAAGTTGTTGAGTCGCTCTACGTTCATATCACAGATTGCTGCAAGTTTACCACCTTTCACAAAGCGATAAGCATCTGCGTGTCCACGGGCGCGACCACCGCATCCCAACATCGCAGTTTTATACATGATGTCTCCATTATAGCCCATGCTTATGCAGTTTGGACCCTACACGGTAGGAGCGTTTTCTAACCGTTCTGTTACAAATAAAGTCTTATAATTTTTCTCGCAAAATATCAATCAAGCCATCGGGCGGTTCAAACGGAAGGTCGATAATCTGACTTGTTACGCCACTGTAGTAAATGCCGAGGAGGAGATTAAATTCCGCAAGAGATTGTTTGAGATGCGTCGGATGCACATTGTTCTCATCGTCAAGCCAATTGAAAACAGCATTGGTCAGATTGCCTTGTGCGACGACATCCTGCTCTCCATAGTCGAGTGGTCCACTTTCGTAACCACCTTCTGGTGTTGCGCGTTCCCAGCTGCTAAACCGCCAATGCACGAAACCTTTCGTTCCTACGACAAAGACGCGTTTGTGTGTGTGATTACCCGAATCTATAGGCACTCGCGTCCCTACACTTGCTCCGAATGCGAGAGAGACGTGAAGTCCATTTTCATATATGACCTGAGCGGCAGCATGCATTGGAGAGGGCTGAGTGGAGTCCAAATCCTGAGCTCCAGCAACTTGTCCGAGCACTCGGATCGGGCGCGAGTTGTCAATGTAGGAAGAGACAAGTTGCAATACGTGGGGTGCTTGGTCTACAGGCGTGCTGCGTGCGCTGGCATCAATAAACTTGATTTCACCAATTCTGCCCTCAGCAACATCCTGTTTTAATTCTAAGTTTTTCGGGTGAAAATTGAGTTGTGTATTAACAACGAACTTCGTTTGTGTTTCTTCAGCTAATCCTGCAAGCTGCTTCCAGTCCTCGCTTTCAACGGCAATAGGCTTCTCTACGATTGCGGCAGGCACACCGTGGTCTGATGCTTGCTTCATCAACGGATATCGAATGCGTTCACTTGTGCCGCGTAAAACAGGCGCTGTTACAATGTGAAGCACATCGGGTTTTTCTTTTTCAAGCATCTCATCTAAATCTGTGTAGCGGGAAGAGATACCAAAATCATTGCCAAAGTTGGTAAGCAATTCCTCATTCATATCGCAAATTGCTGCGAGTTTACCACCTTTTACAAAGCGATAGGCATCTGCATGTGCACGGGCACGACCACCGCATCCTAACATCGCTGTTTTATACATAGAATGTCTCCTAATATACTTATATCAAGCAAAGAAAAATGTTAGTATAATGTGTTGAAAATCGGGCTTACAAAGCCCTCCAACAAGAATGCTTCAGTACAATGGAATGGCTCTGATGTGGTTTTATGCGTGGGGCATACAACATGTCTGCCCCACGCCATTTTTAGTTTATAGATGTTCCTTGAGAGAAGCCATTAACCCATCGGGTGGGTCAAACGGGAGATCTATAATCTGATTCGTTATACCGCTATAGTAAATACCTAACAGCAGATTAAATTCCGCAAGAGATTGTTTGAGATGTGTCGGATGTTCGTTTTTCTCATCATCAAGCCAATCGAAAGCTGCTTCAGTGAGGTTGCCTTGTGCTTGAATATCCTGTTCACCATAGCTGAGCGGACCACCCTCGTAACCACCTTCATGTGTGGAACGCTCCCAACTACTGAACCGCCAATGCACAAAACCTTTTGTGCCGACAACAAAAACACGTTTATGTGTTACTGTGCCTCCACCCTCTGATGCCAACGTTCCCATGCCTGTTCCAAACGCAAGAGAAACGTGCAGACCATTTTCATATATTGCCTGTCCAGCAGCATGCATCGGAGAAGGCTGCGCAGAATCTAATTGTTCTCTACCTGCAATTTGACCTAACACGCGTACCGGACGCGAGTTATCGATATATGACGATACCAACTGCAATACGTGGGGCGCTTGGTCTACAGGCGTGCTGCGCGCACTTGCGTCAATAAACTTAATCTCACCTATCTTACCGTCTGCAACATCTTGTTTCAGTTCAAGGTTCTTGGGATGAAAGTTTAGTTGTGTGTTGACAATAAACTTTGTTTTTGTCTCTTCTGCCAATCCAGCAATCTGTTTCCAGTCCTCGCTTTCAACGGCAATCGGTTTCTCAACAATCGCTGCTGGCACACCGTGGTCTGATGCCTGCTTCATCAATGGATAGCGGATACGTTGATTGGTCCCACGCAAAACTGGAGCCGTGACGATGTGGAGAAGATCAGGCTTCTCTTTCTCAAGCATCTCATCTAAATCTGTGTAGCGGGAAGAAACATCAAAGTCGTCACCGAATTTATTGAGAAGTTCTTCGTTCATATCACAGATTGCGCCGATTTTGCCGCCTTTAACGAAACGATATGCGCTTGCATGGGCGCGGGCACGACCACCACAACCTAAAAATGCACTTTTATACATGGAAATTTCTCCTTAGTAAAATTCAAAATGTTAACTCTTTCTTGTAGGCGTGGTTTGAAACCGCGCCTGCCAGAGTGTTAGGATATAATATCATATCAAATGACATATTGTCTTATTGACTTTCTATATAAATCACTTGTAGGTCGGGTAGAGTTTACGAAACCCGACATGGATACCCGTATCTGATCATACGTGCCCAAATCAACGCCAAAAGCGCTTATGGCATTTGTCGGGTTTCGCTTTGCTCTACCCGACCTACAATTTGAATATGAACAGACCATTACAACTGCTCTCTAAGCAAATCCATCAACCCATCAGGTGGGTCAAATGGAAGATCAATAATGTTATTTGTTATACCGCTGTAGTAGATACCTAAAAGGAGGTTGAACTCAGCAAGTGATTGTTTGAGGTGTGTCGGATGTACGTTTTTCTCGTCGTCAAGCCAATCGAAGACAGCCTCTGTGAGATTTCCTTGTGCTTGAACATCCTGATCGTTATAGCTGAGATGACCACCCTCATAACCACCTTCAGGCGTTGCGCGTTCCCAACTGCTGAACCGCCAATGCACAAAACCTTTTGTGCCAACAACAAAAACACGTTTATGTCTGAAATTCGCGGGTCTTTCTGATACCTTCGCGCCCATTCCCGTGCCAAAAGCAAGGGACACGTGAAGTCCATTTTCATATAAAACGTGCGCTGCTGCATGCATCGGTGAAGGTTCTGCTGAATCCAAACGTTCACCTCCAGAGATTTGCCCGAGCACACTCACGGGTCGAGAGTTGTCAATGTAGGATGATACCAATTGAAGCACGTGTGGTCCCTGGTTTACTATTGTATTGCGTGCGCTTGCGTCAATGAACCTTAGTTCGCCAATTTTACCTTCTGCGACATCTCGTTTTAGTTCAATATTTTTGGGATGGAAGTTCAGTTGTGTGTTGACAACAAACTTTGTTTCTGTTTCTTCTGCGAGTCCGGCAATCTGCTTCCAGTCTTCGCTTTCAACAGCAATCGGTTTCTCTACAATTACTGCTGGCACGCCGTGGTCTGATGCTTGCTTCATTAACGAATACCGAATGCGTTCATTAGTCCCGCGTAATAATGGCGCTGTGACAATATGGAGAAGATCGGGTTTCTCCTTCTCAAGCATCTCATCCAAATCGGTGTAACGGGAAGATATATCAAAACGATCTCCGAAGTCGTTGAGTCGTTCTTCGTTCATATCGCAGATCGCTGCGAGTTTACCACCTTTAACAAAACGATACGCACCTGCATGCCCGCGGGCACGACCACCACACCCTAATATCGCACTTTTATACACAGATGTTTCTCCTTATACATTCTGTACTGCGCGCACATAAATGTTCCACATACGGTATATAATAATTAGCGGTAGTTGCAAATAAATTCGCTGCTACCGCCAATCTTTATAGAAGGAAAATCTAAAGTAAATTTATAACTTCTCTCTCAGTGAATCCATCAAACCGTCGGGTGGTTCAAACGGTAGATCAATAATCTGATTTGTAATACCACTGTAGTACATTCCTAAAAGCAGATTGAACTCTGCAAGGGATTGTTTGAGATGTGTCGGATGCTCATTTTTTTCGTCGTCAAGCCAATCAAAGACAGCCTCCGTGAGATTTCCTTGTGCTTCAACATCTTGTTCACCATAGTTGAGTGGACCGCCTTCATAACCTCCTTTTTGCGTGGCGCGCTCCCAATTACTAAACCGCCAATGAACGAATCCTTCTGTTCCGATGACAAAGACGCGCTTGTGGCAATAAATACCTTGATCATCAGATGCCATCGTGCCCATGCCTTGCCCAAATGCAAGAGAGACGTGAAGTCCATTTTCATATATAACTTGTGCTGCAGCATGCATCGGTGAAGGCTGCGCTGAATCCAGATGTTCTCTTCCAGATATTTGCCCAAGTACACTCACAGGTCTGGAATTATCAATGTAGGATGATACCAATTGAAGCACGTGTGGACCTTGATCTACTGGTGTACTGCGCGCACTCGCGTCAATGAACTTAAGATCACCTATCTTACCGTCCGCGACATCTCGCTTTAATTCAAGGTTTTTTGGATGGAAGTTAAGTTGTGTATTGACAACAAACTTCGTTTTTGTTTCATCTGCTAATTCGGCAATCTGTTTCCAATCTTCGCTTTCAACAGCAATCGGTTTTTCCACAATCGCTGCAGGCACACCGTGGTCTGAGGCTTGCTTCATTAGTGAATACCGTATTCGTTCATTCGAACCGCGCAGCACGGGTGCGGTCACAATATGTAGCAGATCCGGTTTCTCTTTTTCGAGCATCTCATCCAAATCTGTATAACGGGAAGATATGTCAAAATTATCACCGAAGTTGTTTAGTCGTTCTTCGTTCATATCGCAGATTGCTGCGAGTTTACCACCTTTAACAAAGCGATAGGCACTTGCATGCCCCCCGGCGCGTCCACCGCACCCTAACATCGCACTTTTGTACATAGAAAAATCTCCTTAGTTAGAAATGTATCAGTTTTGCTATAAGATTAACAGAAAGATGTGATTTTGTCAAATATAAACCATTTCACCACTTTTCGCGCTGTCGTAGAGTGCATCCAATATCTGCATAAAGATATAGGCATCTTCTGAAGATACATCTGGTGTCACTTCTCCCGCAATAGCCATAGCGAAATGATTGAGTTCGTAGTAGAATACAGGCACTTCTTCAGGCTGTTCTCCATGATCAATTTCAATAGGTTCATCAATCGATTCTCGGACAAATTGGCCATCTTTGAATCGAGATATGCCCCCATTTGTGATCGCACCAGTAGTGCCGTAAAGTTCCACAACGCTGCCAGAATCTGAATGACTCATCCGTGAACAGTCAATCTGGATGGTCTTACCACCTTCGCAACCCAGGAGACCTGTGAAATAGTCTTCTGCAGCGCCTTCAGGTCCATCGTATTGTGGATAAAGCACATGCTTTGATGCAAATGCCCATTCAGGTTTTGGACACCCCATCCACCACCATGTCAGATTGAGTTCGTGCGAATAGTGTTGTCCTAATGAGCCACCTTTCTGTCCATAGACGTGTAACCATCGACTGTTGGTATCCAGGGTTGGAATGAAGTTGTATTTTCCAAAAACGCGGGCGTGAAATGGGTCTCCAATTGCACCGTTTAGGACAGCGCGCCGAATCTGTCGGTTGTTTGGAAAGTGACGCATAAAATAGCAGAATTGGAGTGTTTTGCCAGACTGCTGCGCTGCTGTTTCCATCTCTAATATTTCAGGAGCGCGGATAGCATGCGGTTTTTGGACTAAGACATGTTTGCCTGCATTGAGCGTATCTAAGACTTGCTGAAGTCTACCATCTGGCGAAGTAGCAAGATAAACAGCATCAACAGATGAGTCGTCAAGGAGTTCTGTATAGTCAGCATAGCGATGTGGTACTGCGTAGTCATTTCCTGCTTGTTCACGGCGGGTTGGGTCACGTTCTGCGATAGCAATGACGTTTAGTCGAGAGGTGGCATTGGCGGCATTAATAGCTTGGCAGCCTGCCCATCCACATCCGACGACTCCGAGTTGAATAATTTGGTTTGTCATAAGTGTTGTCTCCGATACTTCTCTGGAAAACTGTTAAAAAAGTTGACTTAACTCAGAAACACTCTCAAGCACCCATGTTGGCTCCGTTATAGGATTTTCCAATTGATTAGGTTTAAACTTTCCAGTCTTAACCAAGATACTCCGCATCTCCATTGTCTGTGCCCCAACTATATCAGACGTAATATCATCACCGACTACAATTACTTCACTTGGAGAAAGCTGAAGATCATCAAGAGCAAGCTTGAAGAACGTCTCACTCGGTTTGCCCATGACCTTGGCGGTTTTATCTGCGGCGGATTCCAGAAGTGTCACAAAGGCACCGCAATCCAAGAATATTCCTTCAGATGAAAACCAGTAGAGTCCCTTCTGTAATGCTATAAGTTCAGCCCCATCCATCAGCAGGCGGAAAGCGTGATTCAAAGTGTGAAAGTCAAACTTTTGACCGTAGTCTCCAATAACGACAAAATCGGGTGCTTCGTCATCTGATGGTATTTCTTTGAAAAACGCTTTAATAGCATCGTCAACCATAAAATGGCAACTTATTCCAATCTGTGAACGTAAGTAGAAGAGACACGCATAAGTCGCATTAAAAATCTCATTTTCATGGATGCCAAAGCCTAATCCTTGCATTTGTGCGTAAAGCATCTTTGGGGTTTTAGCAGTTGTGTTTGTCAAAAATCGGAGTTGAAAGTCTTTCTCCCGCAGATAATTAACAGTCTCAATTGCTCCGGGGTAAGGTTTGCCTTTAAAATAGAGTGTTCCATCCAGATCAATCAAAAAAGCCTTTGGACGTGTTGCTTCATGTTCCATTTTATTTTACACGTTTTACGGTTTCACAACTTTGTAGTGTTCAACTTTTCCACCACGAATTACCTGAATTGCGAGGCTTTTGACGGGATGACGATTTGCATCGTAATGCGAAATAGTTGTTGCCCCCTTGTAATCTTTGACTTCTGCAAAGGCATTGCGAACAGCAGCATAATCAAGTGAACCCGCTTTCTCTATTGCGCGTGCCAAAAGCCGCATCGCATCATACCCAGACGCTGCAACGCCATCAGGAGCACTTTCAAACAGTGCCGTATAACCATTCACAAATTCCTGCACATCTACGTCCTGTGTCGCTACGGAAAAATTAGTCGGATAATAACTGCCGTCTAACATAGTGCTATCGTCTAAGATGCTAAGGAACCGTTCTCTGTCATCCCAAGCGCTGCCACCGAGGAAGGTCGCTTTGATGCCAGCTTGCCGTGCTTTCCCTATCAAAAGAGGAGTTTCTGGTTGATGACCGGGAGAGAAGATAACATCAGGTGTAACGTCCAGCTCCTGAATTTCCATGAGCAGTGCTGTAAAGGTAGTCTCACCTGAAGGGTAGGAGCCGCTGTGAACGATTTGACCACCGATTTCCTTATAAGATGCCTCAAATGCTTGGACGAGGTTGATGGAATAGTTATCACCTTCTTCATAGATTGTTACCGCCGTTTGGGCACCAAGTTCGTCAGGATTAATCGCGAAACTTGCCATGACCTTTCCTTGAAATGGGTTTGGCACCGTGATGAGGAAGATATGATCTCCCGATTCCGGCACATCTGAGCCGCTTGAACCGGGAAGCATGAGTCGCTGCGCCTGCTGTGCAATTGGTCCGACCTTGAGCGCCATGCTTGAGCGAACGGGACCGAGTAGGGCAAATACCTCTTCCATATCAATCAGTTCATTTGCTGCACTGATGCTTGCTTCAGATGTCGGTGGTTCATCTGCTACAGGCTGGTTATTTCGGGTGATAAACGCAACCTCCATGCCGAGTATTCCGCCATTTTTATTAATTTGGACACGAGCGGTTTCAGCACCTTGACTAAAGGTGGTGTAGCTATGTGATGGTTGAATGACACCAATTTTTAGCGTTGTATCCATCGGAGATGTGGTGTCGGTTGGAATCATCTGATCAACTTTTTCACATCCTAATAGAGATATACTTAGAAGTACTAATAGAACAATTGAAGTGAAGTAAAAACTTTTTATATTCATTATGTGCAATCTCCCCTTCGCGTAAAACGCTTGAAAAATATGTTGATTTTTGGTAACCTTTTGATAGTTTCAAAACTTGTGAAAACAATAACAGATTCCTTTGATCTTGTCAAGTTCAGAAATATATCCTCAAATTGCCTTTTCCAAGACAACAAATAGCGATTTAAAAAACATAGTCCACGACTTACAGAAGCACAGACAAGAATCATAATATCTACTCCATTCGTTTTATACACATAAAGGAGTTTATCTATGGAACTCGGATTTTTCACAATGCCTTTGCACCCGCCCGGTAGCAACACGACCAAAACATTGGACGATGACCTTGAACAGGTAGTGGCGTTAGACAAATTAGGCTACAAAGAAGCTTATATTGGTGAACATTTTACGTTTACATGGGAAAATATTCCGTCTCCTGACCTCTTTATCGCCAGAGCACTTGGGATGACAGAGAACATTATCTTTGGCACAGGAATAACGTGCATGCCGATACATAATCCGGCAGTTGTCGCGCATCGCATCGCGCAGTTAGACCATCTTGCACACGGACGATTCCATTGGGGCGTTGGCTCCAGTTCTACACCGAGCGATGCAGAAATGTTCATGGCATCCGCTGACAGACGGCAGGCAACTCGGGAAGGAATTGATGCTGTTCTTAAAATTTGGACGGATCCTGTACCGGGACATTATAAAAGCGATTTCTGGGAATTTAAAATCCCTGAAGGACATCCAGACATCGTTAGTATCCACATGAAGCCGTATCAGAAACCGCATCCGCCAATTGCGCTTGCGGGGTCATCAGCCAAATCCGATACGCTTATTTTTGCTGGTGAACGTGGGTGGATTCCGATGAGTATCAATCTTGCACCTGTTTCTGTCATTAAAACGCATTGGGATGCCGTTGAAGAGGGTGCTGCGAAAACTGGACTCTCTCCATCTCGATCCACATGGCGCATCGCCCGCGAAGTATACGTTGCGGATACCGATGAGCAGGCACGAAAAGAGGCTATTGAAGGCACACTCGGACGCGATTTTCGGGATTATTGGTTTAGACTCTTTGGATGGGAAAAATTTAAAATGAACCCAGATATTCCAGACGTAGAAACATGTTTAGAGACTTTATTGGATACATTGTGGATTGTTGGTAGTCCTGACCATGTTGCAAATCGCTTACGTCAACTGTATGAGGATGTCGGTGGATTCGGAGTGCTACTTGCAATGGGACACGAATGGGAACCTAAGGAGCAGTGGACGCATTCAATGGAACTTCTGAAGAATGAAGTGATGCCGCAATTGACGGATTTGACTTAAAGGTAGTAGGCACACGCCGTGTGCCGTAACACAACGATATGGAGCAACCTTGTGAAAACACGCCTAAAGGCAGGTGCGGCGGAAACTAATATTACTGCTATAAAGGATAAACCAGAAGTTTACGCTGAGTTGTATGCACGCGCGTTGGTGCTTGCGGATGGCGAAACACAACTTGCTATCGTGACGGCAGACTATGGGCAGTTTCCGCTTCAATACAACGCACGACTCCTCAATGCAATTCATCAAACTACTGGCATCCCGACTGAAAATATCGTCATTAACTGCAGCCATACACACAATGCCCCTGGTGTTGATGGACGCTGGATAACCGAGGAATCTGAAACATGGTTGGCAATGTGCCTTGCCAAATTGGTGCAGGACGCTGTAGATGCACTTGAACCTGCAACTTTACGCGTGGGACGCGCCCCTGTGCAAGTTGGCTACAACCGTCGCCTGATGAACGATGAGGGTTATATCACAATGGCACCGAACCCGGAAGGAGCTGTTGTCCCATGGGTTGACGTGTTAGGTGTTTATGATAAAGATGAACAAGTCATTGCAGTGCTGTTTTCACATGCTGCACATCCAGTAATTGTGCATTGGTCAAGTGAAGAGATAGGTGCTGATTTCCCCGGTTATGCAGTTGAACATCTACGTAACTTCTTAGAATTGAAACCGGAAAGTGTTTTGCTGTTCGCGCAAGGATGCGCGGCAAATATTAATGGATATCCGTTGCGAGGCGGATTTAGCGCGTGCGATGTTGCAGGATTTACACTTGCATTTGCAACACACCAAGCGTTAAAAACTGCTGAAGAGATTCCCGCTGCACCGCTTAAGGCGCGTTCGGCGCTTGTCAATCTCCCTTTCCAAAACCCACCATCAGTGGAGGAATGTAAGCAGCTCATTGAACAATTTCCTGACGACGAACGCTATGAGGCTTTATTAGCAGTTGCAAAGAGTAGTGAAAAACGCACCTTACCCTTCCCAATGAGTGCATTCGCTGTTGGAGATGCACTCTGTTTCCTGTCCGTAGCACATGAACTTTTTGCGGAGTATCAACTTTTTGTCGACGAAACATCACCATTCTCACACACATTCGTTTTTGGATACACGAACGGCAGTGAAGTCTACATTGCCACGAAGAAGGACTATGAATTAGGATTGCGAGGCGGTTATGAAGCCGGTCCTCGCAATCATGCACTCAGTGGTCCGTATCGTTTAGCACTGCTACCATCTGTTGAAGAACAGATCCGTGAAGAGATAACGAATCTGTTGGTAGGATTAAAAGAATTGTAAAACAGAACCATTCAATTCTCCAATAATTTCTAACTTCACTGATATGTCTCTTCCTGTAGGAGCGACCTCCTGGTCGCGACCATGTCCAAATTGTTGAGAAAAGTCGGAAACTGAAGAAATCTGAATCGCAGGAGTCGCAGCTTGCAATCTGGACGGTAAATCGCTAAAAGCAAGCACCTGCTAACCCCTGGACCAATTATTCTGGTGCCCGTGGAGTGAGAACTAACGTCCTACGATTCTCATCGGTTAAGTATCGGTTGGCGACACTGGCAACATCAGCAGCGGAGACATCAGCAAATGCCTTTGCAAGTTGTGACATGGTCTCACCATATTGGTATTCCAACATTCCCCAAGTTACACCAAGTTGAAGAAGCATGTGGGTCTCTGTTATATTTTTTGGTTTTTGATGCATAAGCACTGTTATGTCCGGCGGTGCGCTGAGTTCTTTGGAAAGAGACTGGGCAATCATAGGAACTTGAGGATTATTTTCGGATTGCTTTAACGGGTTCATTAACTGCCGAATCCGTTGTTTAACCTTTTCTATATCTGCTCCCGATTTGAGGGACGCACTGACGTAAAAGTATACTTGTTCAGGCGTGACGAGGTCTATCCCACAGTAAACGTAGCCTGTTAATTCTTTCAATTGCTCATCCTGCATGTAGGTTAATCGCAATAGCACATTTACGATATAGAGTGCGGGGTAGTCTTCGTTTTCTGGACGAGGAATCGCGTAGGTTTCTACATAATGCGTTACATTGAAATCCCAAGTAACGCTTTGGTCTTTTGCGAACTCTGGAGATACTGTTGGATGGGGTAGCGTCTTCTTAGGTAAGTGGATAGTGCCCAATTGTTTTTCCATAGTATCTTTCAGAACATCGGGATCAACGCCTCCAATGACGCACAAAAGTACGCGATCTGCTTGGACCAAATGTAGATCACGATATTCCTGAAGTTGGCTCAGTTGCGCAGACTGAATGTCCTTGCGCATCGTAATATCGGTTTCGCCATGCCGAAAGACTTGATTCCACGCTGCATGTGCTAACTTATGCGTTGCCAAGTTCTTCTCAATATAGTCAAATTCGGCCAAGGCATACGGAACTGCTTTGGCGAGACTTTCTGCTGAAAACGGTAGTCCGGAAAGCCATTTCGCATGGAGAGCCAAACCCTGTGTCCATGTATCTGTGTTCCCCCGGAACTCCAAGCGCAAATTGTCAGCCATTGTCTCTGCACTACTTGTCTTTAAGTCAACGGGGCCTGAAGTTCGGACTGATAGGCGCATAATTAGATTGCTCCACTGCGCCTTTGCTTTTCCATCAGTGACGAGTCCAAGAGGTAAATAACTAAAAATACCGACATCCGTGGAGTCTTCAACAAAGAGATTAACAACTCGGATACCGTTGCTCAAAGTAAATCGTGTCACTTTAGGCGGACCATTAGAAGCAGTAATCACTGGGAAATCTTCGGAAGCATTAGGTAGTGAAACTTCCTCAGAAACTTGTGATCCAGTGCTGTTGCTTTTATCAAAAGCGGCAATCTTCCCAATTTGACTTCGCACAGCCGGTTTTGCGTCAGTATCAAGAATGGTAAGTGCCTCTATAATTTCAATAGTTGGTTCGGACTGTGCCTCAAAACTATACGGTCTCTGAAATCTGGCAAGGTATTGATTACTCATACCGAGCAGCAATATAACCAAAACCGTGGCTGCGCTAAAAGCCATCCATGGAAGTAAAGGTTTTCCAGATGGAGAAGGTACCGGGTCAATGTTTGCAACTTGCCGCATGATGTTCTCGAATATGCTGTTAGGCAATTGTAAACCGCCAAGCGTATCGTTAATTAAGAGTTCTTCTGATGCTTTTAAACGTTCTCGTGCGCGCTTGAGTCGACTCGTAATCGTGTTGACCGACACACCCAAGAATTTGCCTATCTCTTTCGCTGTCATTTCACCGAGATAGTACAGCGTTACCACAGTGCGTTCACTCTCTGGCAGTTTTTCCAGAAGTCTCTTGACAATCTCATAACGATGCTCCGCCGCTTCTGTCTCACGCTGTTCCAATATATAACGTTCATACATCAACTTATCTATTGTTTTCACGGCTGTGTTCTCCAAAGAATGCATCGTAGGTTTTTGCTTTCGCATCCAATCTATGCAAAGCCGATTTGCAATGACATATAACCATCCAGCCAATTGATTAGGATCCTCAAGTGTTGAGAGTTTCTTATATGCTTGTAAGAAGGTGTCTTGCGTAATCTCCTCAGCATAGTGAAAATCACCGATCTTCCGCCACGCAAGAGCGTGAACACTCTTTTGGTATTTTTGAACTAACGTGCCGAAAGCCTCATCGTCGCCGGACAAGATGCTGTGAATTAACTGAACGTCGTCTTTATCCATCGGGACTCTCCATAGTATGTCAACACAAACGATTGGATTTCTGCTAATACTTCATATCATTCCGTTTCACTTCGGTTCCTGAAATAGCGATTCCTCAAGTTCAGCGTTCAACGTAATGCGTGTTACCCGGCTCTCACTAAAGAGTTGACCCTCTACGTTCTGCACAGCATGATACGCAACTTTAACGCCATCAACATCGCGGTAATCATTCAAGAGCGTTTCCCGATTAACAGTAATACCTTGGGAGGAATCAGGATAGGCAATTTTCACGATATAATATGTATCCTCGCTCACAAAGAGTTTCATCATCTCGCCAGATGGCTGCCGGAGCAGCAGAATAGACGTAGGTTTACCTTGTACGTCTTCTGTGCCAGCATACTGAATCGGGATGTCGTTTTGTGAGAGGTTCGTCAGTAGCCACAACGGTTCTCGGAAAACCGCATCTTTGAAGGTATTAGCCATCTGTAGTGGTATTGGTTGAACCCCCATCGGCATCAACACGAATCCAGAAGTGCCATCAAAGACGTAAGCCGTTTCGCCTTGCGGCATCTTCAAATCTTGTCTAAATTTGTCAGGGTAGACGTAGTATGATGTGCCTTCTATTTGCGGTCCTGTGGGTGAATTGGCGGATGTGTGCCCCTCCATGACGATATTTTTCACTGCTTGCAGTTTCTCAAGCCCGCCGTGTGCGTCAACTGCTGCGGCGAGTATCCTTTTGGCTTTCGTCACGTCTGCTTCACTCACTTCCGGCATCGACTCTATAGGCGGCGGTTCGGGTTGCTTTATGTCAATTTCGTTAACCTCGCCGAATTCATCAAGAAACGCATCACGTGGTGTAAGAACTAATGTCATTCGCTCATCTTCGGTTAAATACCGTTTGACAACATTGGCAACATCAGCCGCAGAGACGTTGGCAAACGCTTTCGCCAGCTGCGGTAAAGTATCACCATATTGATATTCAAGCATCCCCCACCGTACTCCAATATTACCAAGTACCATGCTTGTTGACGTATCTGCAGGTATCCGTTGCATTACCATCTCTACATCCACGGGTGAACTGAATTGCATGGAGAATGTCTGGGCAGCCATGACAACCTGCACATTGTTCTCGGGTTGCTTGAGTCGGTTTACCAGCTGTCTAATTCGCTGTTTAACCTTTTCTACATCTGTATCTGGCTTGAGCGAAGCACTGATTTGTAGATAGGTCTGTTCAGGCGTGACGAGGTCAACACCACAGAGAACAAAACCTGTCAATTCTTTCAGTTGGATATCCTGCATGAGTCCTAAGCCAAGGAGCGCGTTCGCTATATACAACGCCGGATAATCTTCGTTTTCAGGGCGGGGTATCGCGTAAGTTTCCACATAGTGGGTTACATTGACATCCCAAGTAGCAATTTGGTCTTTCGCTGCCTCCAATGTTGCTGTTGCTGCCGGGAGTTTTTTTGCCGTCAGGTTGATAGATCCGAGTTGTTTTTCCATTACTGGCTGTAATGTTTCTGCCTCAACTCCGCCGATGACACACAAAAGGACACGATCTGCTTGGACCAAATGTAGATCGCGATATTCTTGTAATTCATTTAACTTTGCTGACTGAACATTACCGCGCATCGCTATATCGGTTTCACCGTGTCGAAAGACTTGGTTCCATGCGGCGAACGCCGATTTGTGCGTCGCTAATCTCGCTTCAGTAATGTCAATCTCAGACAAGGCACTCGGCAGCTCCTCTGCTAAACTTTTCTCTGAAAACGGTAATCCAGAAAGCCACTTTGCGTGTCGTTCCAAGCCCTGCATCCAGTTATCGGTGTTACCGATAAACTCCAAGCGCATGTTATCAGTCATTGTTTCTGCACTACTTGTTTTAAAATCAATGGGTCCTGTGGTTCGAATTGTTAAGTGTTCAATCAGATGGCTCCACTGTGCTTTTGCTTTCCCATCATTGGCAAGTCCGAGCGGTAAATAACTCAAAATGACGACATCCGTGGAATCCTCAACGTAGAGACTGACAACCTTAATACCGTTACTTAATGTAAAACGTGTCACATCAGGTGGTACAGCTGATGCAAGGGAAAAATTGCCAAGAACCAGTAATACCACGATGGCGTGTTTAATTCTGTAAATCATCTTTTTCCTCCAAATGTTAGGTCTTCAGATATTAAACGAAACGATTGTTTTATCATTTGATTATCTAAAGACGTAATTTTGGTGAGGAAAACGTGCATAATCTGAAAAAAAATGAAATTATCAAAATTTTTAGCAATTTTTCTGTAAGGTTTAGTGATTATAATGCAGATATAAAAGTGTGGGGCTCACGGCATACACCCCTGAGATTAATTTAAGAAATTGGATCTGTTTTTGTGGAAGTAGGGTGAGTATGTTTTATTTCAACAAAGATTCACGAATCAACGCTGAATGCGCGTACATAACTTGGTGTCTTTTACATTCTGTAGGAGAAGTTTTCAACTCCGATATTACATCTGCAAAGTAGTAGGCACACTCCGTGTGCCGTAAACAAATCGGGTGTACGGCACACGGAGTGTGCCTACTACCTTTAAATCAACACAAAATTGACATGCCTGGTTTCACGGTGTCCTACCTAACCTAAGGTATTTATCTTTTTAATTCGTGTAACGTGTAAATAGAACAACAAGGTTTCCCTAACTAAAATAGGTTTCTAACTTTGCGCGTGCGTTTGAAACCCCCTCAATAATCGGTTGTGGTGTATCCGCTTTCAATCCTAAATAGATAAGCATAATTTCTTGGTCGTAGCCGACCCGCTCTATCTCTTTGCAAATAGTGCCAAAATCCATTTCTGGTGCCCAGAAAGGTTCGCTTCCAGTCTGCGAATCAACACCACAGTTGAAATAGACGTTATTTAACCGTTCTGAAAAGGTTTGCAGTGCGATAACGGGGTCGTCTCCTGCGCGATAAAAATGAAACGGACTGTAGTAAAAACCGAAGTTTTCGGAGGGAATTGCATTGAAGATTTGCTGTGTGCTCTCAATGTTGTAAGCCAGGCTACCTTCGTGTGCATAGAGAGCGAGAGTCAGATTGCGTGCCTCCGCTTCTGCAGTGACTGTTTTGAGATGATCAATAATTGTGTCAATCTCGCGAGCAGTGGCGTTTTCACTTCCACCGCTCGCTATGCTGACTATTGGAATTCCAAGCCTTTGAGCAGTGTCAAGAATTGAGATTTGTGCTTCAAGCCCATCTGGCGCGTCAACTGCTACCGTACTGAGCAAAGATTTGAAATGGAGTCCGGTTTCTTCTCGGAGTGTGGCAATAGTTTCGGCTTTCACATCCGAAAAATGGGCTTGGGCAAGTTCAATGGCAGAAATACCGCTTTGGGATAACTCGCCAACAAACTCTTTTAAGCTATAAGGTGAAAATGGGAGGGTACTTGCACAATAGGTTTTCATAAGTTTATTCCAACAATAGTAGATTTTTGAATTATCTGGACACTCTAAATTGGCGAGGTTAGGAAACCTCGCCTACGGAGGAACGAAAATTTCTACTTGTTTTATTCTTCACCATAAAACCAAATTACTTACCCATTCCTTGTAGTGCTTTTAGACAACGCTCCACTGCCTCTAAAGGTGGGAAGGCATCACTTTCGTATTCAACGATATACCATTCCGTACCGCCCGTCGTTTCACAGACACGGAAAATCTCTGACCACGGCACGCTGTCTTCGCCAATAATAGGGCGAAAACCGGCATGTCCATCTTCTTCATTATCAGATATGGTATAAGGTTTGAGATGCACTGTCCCCGCACGACCCGGATATTTTTCCAGAATTGCAACGAGATCAGCACCGCCATTGAGAGCATTCCCCATATCCAATTGCATAACGACTCCATCGTTTGTGTTACCGAAGAAAGTGTCCCACTGAACCTCGCCATCCATAGGTGAAAACTCAACGTGATGGTTATGATAGCCTGTTACCATGCCGTGTGGTTCCAGTTTATCAGCGAGGTCATTGAAGAAATCTGCTAACTTTAACCAATCTGCACGTGATTGACGCAGTTCTCCAGGGATACCGGGAATGATAACATAACGATTTTCAAGCACTTTGTTGAATTCAATCGTGTCAGCGAGGGTGTCCTCTTGAACGAGGTTGAACGGTGTGTGCCATCCACAGCAGACCAAGTCGAATTCATCAAGGTAACCTTTCAGCTCCTCAGCGGAATGTCGGGGTGGACCTGCGAATTCTACGCCCTCGTATCCCATTTCTGCGACTGCCTTAATTGTGCCGCGCGCATCCTCTGCTAACTC
Organism: Candidatus Poribacteria bacterium; assembly: GCA_028820635.1. Classification (GTDB taxonomy): domain Bacteria; phylum Poribacteria; class WGA-4E; order WGA-4E; family WGA-3G; genus MSPOR6. The sequence goes on along the minus strand of JAPPIG010000101.1, from coordinate 9,849 downwards.
ATTGCGGACAGAAAATAACTCTAAACCAATTGGTACTCTTGCCATAATTTTCCCTTTCATGTTTGACTGATGTATACATTAATATTAATAGAATTGGGATTTCAATGAATAATATGCTACCATTGAAACGTTGTTTAGTCAAGTAAGGATATTATGAATTCCTAACTATATATTTTCGTTTCAGGATAGGCTTATCACCAATTATACTATAGGAGCAATTTATGCATGTTGGTCTGATGGAGGGAACAATTCGACGGGGAACGCTGGCAGAAACGCTTGATGCTGTGGCAGCACACGGTATTCACTACCTACAGTACCATCTGTCCGCAGATTCTCCCTCACTTGCAGAAATTCGCAAAGAGTTGGATGCGCGGCAGATTACGATTTCAGCGCTTTCCGGCACCTACAATATGATTGACCCTGATGTTGAGAAACGTCACGCTGGCTTGCATAAGTTACGTTATGTTGCTGAGCAGTGCGCAGCACTTGGGACATCTGTCATTACACTTTGCACTGGTTCTCGTGATCCACAGAGTATGTGGCGTGCGCATCCTGATAACAACTCAGCATCTGCATGGAAAGACCTTGTTGAATCTATGGAAAAGGCGTTGATGGTTGCTGAGAAATACAAGGTAACATTGGCGTTTGAACCGGAAGTGTCAAATGTGATTGACTCGGCTCAGAAAGCGCGCCGCCTACTTAATGAGATGCAATCCCCTTACCTAAAGGTTTGTATGGATGCAGCGAATATCTTCCATAAAGGTGAGTTGTCAAAGATGCGTGAAATGCTTGACGAGGCGTTTGCGTTGCTTAGTGATGATATTGCCCTGGCACACGCGAAGGATTTGGATAGGGATGGGCATGCTGGGAATCTTGCTGCAGGTACAGGACTGCTGGATTACGATCAATATCTCGCTTTGCTAAAGGAGTGTGGTTATGATGGCGCGGTAGTTCTGCATGGGCTTTCTGAAGAACAAGTGCCTTTCTGTGTGAAATTTTTGCAGGAAAAGATTGATGCGCTATAGAATATCAGACCGTTTCAGACATTCGCTCTGCTAACCGCGCAAGTGCTGGAGACCTATCCAACTTTTCAAGTTCTGCCTCAATAAGCGTAAATTGTTGCGTTTCAGCTAAGGCAGTTTTCATCGCTTCATCAAATTCGCCTTCGGTTTGCACATGAAACCCGCGTCCTGAACTAAATAGTGAAGGCATGCAGCTATAATTCCAACACCCAATATCGTTGAAATCTCCTTCAAGGAGATGTCGTTCCGTTCCATAGCCATGGTTGTTTAAGAGAAGCACAATCGGATTCAGTCCGTAACGAACGGTAGTTGATAGTTCTGTGCCTGTCATTTGAAAAGCACCATCCCCTACAATCACAAGTGGACGGGTATTTGGTGTACTAAGTTGTGCACCAACAGATGCTGGTACCGCAAAACCCATTGAGGTGTAGTAGGCAGGACTAATAAAATTAGTGTGTTGATGAATTCGCAGTTCTGCCGCGCCGAATAGACTATCACCTACGTCAGCAATTACCGCAAGCTCATCGCTAATGAATTCATTGAGGTGTTTGAACAAGCGTTCAACTGTTAGAGGTGCGTTAGGTTTGACTTCAAAAGGTGCTGCATCTGGTAATGCCCACGCCAAGTTCGGTTTCTTTCGTCTTTTGAGTTGTGGGGAAATGAGACCATCAATAAAGTCATCAAACATTACTGTTTCGTAAGAGTGGTATCGGACAGAGATTTTTTCTGAAGTCGCGTAGATTGAGCGCGCACGGTCAAGGTTTGCAGTGTAAATCCCGAGATTAACATCCGTCATGAACGCGCCGAGGATAATAACGCAATCGGAATCTTCAACAAATTCTCTAATCTCGTCTCTACCCATTGCGCCTTCATAAATTCCCAAGTAAAGCGGATGCGACTCCGGTATTACAGATTTGCCGAGTAGTGTCGCAACAACAGGGATGCGTTTTTCATCAACAAGTTTGAGCAATTTGCCTTGATATCCAAATCTGTGAAGTTCTACACCTGCAAGGATGACAGGATTTTTGCTTTGATTGATAAACTTGACCGCATCGTCAATGGCGGCATTCAGTGTTTCTGGATCGCTGACGCGCCCACCAGTAGAAGGACGGCGATAGAGCGTGCCGCGCACATCTACCATGTCACGCGGGAGTTCTATGTATCCCGGACGTTTGTAGTGATACACGGCATCAAGCACGCGGTCAATTTCGTTGAATGCGATAAAAGGTTCATCAAGTAGGGCGGTTGCAACGGTTATTTCGTCATAAATGCGTTGTTGTGTGTGAAAATCTCTGACTTTGTGGTGGAGGAGTGCATCTTTGCCGCGTTCCTTGATACCCGGTGCTCCGCTAATCACGACAACAGGAGATTTTTCGGCATAAGCACCCGCGATAGCGTTCACCATTGATAATCCACCGACACAGTAAGTGATACACGCAGCACCCATACCTTTTGTGCGTGCGTAGGCATCGGCTGCATAGCCAGCTGCGTCTTCGCGTGTCATGCCGATGTGTTGAATTTCACTTTGCTCAATGAGATGGTAGAAGCGCAGCACATAATCGCCTGGGATGCCGAAGATGTGTTCAATATCGTAACTTTCGAGTTTTTTGAGTAGGTATTCGCCGATTGTTGGAGGTCTGTTGCGCATGGGGTACCTCACTGTGTTTGTTTTAATATCCGATTAGGATAATACCTTTCAATGGTAACACTAACCGATTACTGATATATAGCGTTTCTAAAAACGTATAAACTTTCTCAAAATCATTGTTACCTCTGTAGTCATTCCTAACAGCTAAGATTAAAATTCTACGCCGTACATCATAGATGCCTGAAAGACATCTTTCAAAAATGCAAAATTAGCGTATGCCCTACCTGCTTCTACTTCAAGAACAATTTTCCCATCATTGCTTATACCATCTGCATTAAAGGATTGGTCAACGGTATTATTCAAACCAAACAGAACAGGCACAGGTATTTTTTGCCCTCTTGCTTTCCCTGTTTCTACCGTAAATTCTATATCCTCAAGATGAGGTCTCAATACATCTAAAACTTCGTCGCTTTTTAGTTCGTTTTCTGGAGATTTAATTTGTTCGTATGCTCGTTCAAAGCAATTAATGACCTGCTCAATCTGACCAGTAATTCCAACGGACCGAGGGAAGAGTTGGTATTTCAGCACGTTCATTAGCTCCAAATTAATCACAACTTGCTCAAAACTGTTTGTCACTATCCAATAGAATGGTGACAGGACCGTCGTTAATCAGTTCCACGTCCATCATAGCTTGAAAGGTCCCGCCTTGTGTTGGAATGTTCTGTTGTTCTAAAGCGGTGATGAATTGTTCATAAAGTGCATTTGCGACTTCGGGACGTGCTGCGTCTATAAAACTTGGGCGTCGCCCTTTGCGGCAGTCGCCGTATAGTGTGAATTGTGATACAACGAGGACTGAACCGCCTATATCAAGCAGCGAACAGTTCATTTTACCATCCGCATCTTCAAAAATACGCAGATTAGCGACTTTGTTGGCGATATATTCCAATTCTGTTTCAGTATCGTCATGTGCAATGCCAAGAAATATAAGCAACCCCGCTCCGATTTCAGAAACGAGTTCACCGTCTACTTTCACACTTGCTGATTTGACACGTTGGATGACTGCTCTCATTTAGACTTTTCCGTAAAACTGAGATAGAATGCTTCAAATGAATAGTGTGATTGAAGCCTTTACACATAACTCTAAAATAGCAACTTATTTCCATCCATTTGCTGTGCCTTTTCGCCACCTAACGTTAGGCTAAAATGAAATCCGGGTAGATTATTGAGTCCAATTTGGAATGCCAACGTATTAGAGACTTCATAACGGAATGCAAGACCGAGAATACTTGAGAAGTTGACCCCTGCATACTGGACTTCACGTGAGAAATCGCCGGCGAGCCACATGTTATCTGAAATAGCGATTTCACCACCCGCCTGCCAATTAAGCGTAAAAAAGTCTGTTGTTTTGAGTGCTTTTGAAGATAAAAAGATACCCGCTCCTGCATGAACTTTAAAATACCTACCAAATCTTTGTGTGCCAACGATATAAGTATTGACACCGACAAATGGGAAGCCATCAATAGGACTCTTATCAATGAAATCGTTATCAGAATTAAGGCGGTCATCTGCGGTGAAACCGGAATAGAAATCTCCTCCAACTGAAATACTTGGAAACCCATCATTTTTTTCGGGCTTGATGTTATATTTAATCCCGATAAGTCCTTCATAGAGCGGTTGGTCGTAAACTCGTTTAGAATCAAGTTCTGGGTCTCCAGTATTATAAAAATCGTGAACGACTTTGTTAACACCGCCTGTTGAGAGGGTAGCCCCCAACTGCAAATCGAGTTGTTCACTTAAGCCGTAAGTAAATCGGACAGGTATAACGAATGTCTCAATCTCAAGCGAGACTTGGTGAGATTCTTCAAATCCACCGATGACAACTTTTTGGCTATGTTCGGGCAATATTTCATTTTTAGAATGCTGGAACAAGCCAAAGGATGTGACAGATCCGCCCTTGCCTATCGTTTCCGCAGTTTGGATAGTTGTGAGTTGGGAAGTGGACAATGATTGTGCAAAAATCGGAGAACTAATTCCGATGAAAATTAAAATGATTCCAATAGTGATGTGGTTTTTAAAGTGCATAGATTTTCCTTTAATATTTCTTTACCAAGTTTCAATTAAGTGCTTGTGCTTCAACCATCTCGCTTTCGTCTCGTTTGCCATCAGGTCCAGGCGTATCGTCGAATGCAGTGATGAAGTAAGACCGAGTTACAAGTTGCTGGCCAATTAAGATCGGGTCTTCGCCAGGGATTGTCAAACCGTTGTCTCTTGGACCAGCAGACTGACGCGGCAGCAAATTACCTTCTGCATCTTTTGTATAGATTTGATAGCCTGCAAGGTCCCTCTCAGTATTCGCGGTCCATGAAATAATAGCATCGTACTTGTTGTTAAAAAAGGATCGGGCTGCGTAAATTACCGTAACATTTTTGGGTGGGGCGGGTGGCAAGTGTGGAGAGATGGCACTAATAGTGGTAATGGCTTCTACACCAAACTCGTCAACAGCAGCTACACGATAAACTTTGGATTCACCGTCTTCTTGAAAATTGACATCGAAATAATAGAGTTGATCTCGCTTTATCTCCGCCACGCGTCTAAAAGCAAGCTCTTTTCCTGTTCCTTCATCTCTTGCTATGTAGATTCGGAAAAGGGAAAAATCGTGTGGAAAATCGTAGTTTTCCCAAAATAGTTTGACGGTGAGGTCTGCCGGGGTTCCCAATGTTACAACTGGAAGGGCAGGGGGAATACTTGGTGTGCCTGCAACTGTTTGCCAAACTTGGATCGGTTCTTCAGAAATACTTGGTGGGTTAGATGGATCTGGTGTTTCAACATCGTTTATATCAATGTATGAAATACGATATTCATACGCAAGTACACGACCAAGTGAATCTTTACGATCATTTTCAATATTTTGGGTATCCACGAACTCACTTGCAGGAGCGTCAACCGTTCCGACTAACTGAAACGGTTCATCTGAATTGGCTATTGAACGTCGATAGATTCGGTAAGCCTTGATACCTTCCTGCCCAATATCTGTCCAAGTCACGCGAACTTGTTGGTCACCAGGATAAAGTGTGAGTCCTTCAGGAGACCCAGCTGTTCGCAAATTATCTGAGTCAAGCGGGTTTGCGAAATCCTCACTATTCGTGCATGCTAAAAACACCGTAATTATTAGGAACAACGGCAAACAATGTATGGCTGCTCTTCTTAACGAAAAACGGTGCGATTGCGTTTTAAAAAGACTGTAAAATGAATACATTTAATTTCTCCCGCAAATTGGTAGTCTGTCTCACACTACGGAATAGGGTGTTAAAGACATGCCTACTAAACAATACAATAAGAGGCTTTAGAAACGGTGTAAGTATTGTAGACTAACTCGCTGTTTTTGGAAATCGTAGTAAGGTCGAAAGTTGTAAATTAGCGACTCACCCAAAATTTCGTCCCCTAATACACGTGAAGAGGCGAAGTTGATTGGATATTGTGTATTGCTATTAATATAGTTTGGTATTTGCGTTAATGGTGGTGTTTCGATTGAAGCGTTTTCCAACTGGTTAAAGATGGAAAGGACTACAGCAAGTCCTATACATCCGTATCCGACGCGAGACATAATAACACTGGCATTTTCCCTCGCAACTACGTCACTTTTGTGACTTTGAATATCCGCTTGGATTGCAGCAGAGAGATATTCCTCATACCGACGTTCAGCAGAAGTATGCAGCAGCGTACTACCGACTTGCAAGCCTACTCCAGATGCAAACAAGGTTATAGCAAGACCGTGTGAGCGGCGGGCGGCCTGTGCAGGTAGAATTGTCAATCCAATAAAAAAAATACAACATACTCCGATTGCAAACCGTTTCTGATTCGAACTTTTATGTTCCATTTGAAGTTAATCCCTTTCTATTCAAGGTAATACGGTTATTATTAAAGTGTACCCAATTTTTCTGTGAAAGTCAATGCTTTTTGAATGAGAGGTAGAGGCATTCTATTGTTGAGTTTTGCTATTGTTGGAGTGAATCAACGCAGCCTGCGCTTTTGGCATGCTGCGGGGTTCCAACCCGATTTCAGAAATACAGCATGAAAATTCGGGGTTACAAACCCCTCCAACAAAGATGTTTTGTGACAATTGAATGCCTCTGCCAAACTACCAGAGGCGTTCAATTGTCAACATATTATCCGTTTGAGTTATGAAGTAGCAATTCGTTGATGCTGCTACCGCAATATGGAAATTGCTGCTACTCAAAAGATACCATACGGTATATTTTTTTATACCGTGGTATCTTTTTGAAAATTGCCCTAAACACAATCTCTGACTGGGTTTAGAAAGGATTTTTTATGAAGGTATTAATTTTGAATTTCGGACTTACGCAACTTTAACGATTTTTCAATAATTATGGCGAAATTGGTATAATTTTCAGCAACAGGCTTAGTTTTCAGTGCGCTTGCGATTTGTTGGATTCTCTGCCGTTTTTTGCCAAGTAATTTCAACATTCTCACCTATATGTTTTGCTCAAGATTTTGGTCTGGTTCTATTAGTGTTTAGGATCGTTTTTGTTTTTCTAACTGATATTATACCCTTGTTATAGGTGATAGTGAGAAGTTTTTGTTGTTGCCGGACAATAGATATCTAATATATTTCCAATAAGTTTGTTGAAAAAATTGGGTTGACGCGTTTTTTGAATTTCGGTTGAATGCGTATTTTGTTTTCCGCATTTCGGAGGATGGTGAGTTTGGCGTTTTGGTAAGGAAGAAATCATGGGAGAATTGAATGGCTCTGAAATGAGAGGTATGTAAAGGGTGTGTAAATATAAACTTGACATCAGGTGAAAACTATGGTAAAATTGTAAGCAGTAGATATGAGTTGAATAAATAAAAAAATGAACATTTTACGAATAAAATTGTCAAACTTACATAAAAAGATGCTTAGTGTGTTTATAACAGTTTACTTGCACTGCAATTAAGGAGAATATAGTGAAGTATTCAAAAATCCTAACTTTATTGGGAATAGGTTGTGTAGCAGGTTTACTACTTGTATATGGGGTAAAACTCCAAGCTCAGAATAAAATAAAAATGGAATCTATTGCTGTGAATCCAGACGAAATGAAAGCACAAGCAATGTCTCGGATAGAGCAGTTTCGCAACCGACAACAAGGTTCAAACGAGGGGACACCGGGGCGCCAGCAAGCTTCAAGATGGGGTGGACAACAGCGTTCTTCAACTTCAGATTCTAAAGGCAATCAAGATTTTTATAAGATGATCGTTGATAATAACTTGTTCCGTCCGCTCGGTTGGAGACCACCTAATAGGGAACCGGAATATGCTTTCATCAGCACCCGAGTAGACCCAACAGGGACGTTTTCCGAGGCGTATTTTTCAGAACAACGTTCAAACCAGCTTCATAGAGCTAAGGTTGGCGATAAAGTTGGTGAAGTAGTCGTAAAAGAGATTGAGTCGAAAAAGATCACTTTAGACAAAAATGGCGAAACGATCACGCTCAGAAGAGGAAATAGTCCGTTTCTGAACAGTGGTTCACGCCGTAGTTCGTCCAGATCAGAATCATCCAATCGGGATCAAAACAATAATAACGACACGTCTAAATCCGATAAAGAAGCCACTATGAAAAATGCCCGAGAAGATGCTGAGAAAAGAATGAGGGAAGAAATGATGAAACGAGCAGCGGAAATGCGTAGAAGGTTTGGGAATGCTTCGCGAGAGGAACGTATGCGGATGATCCGTGAATATGGTGGACGTAGAGGCAGAGGTCGCTAAGAGTACTGGTCACACTTTCTATCTTAACCTAATTCTTCAACAAATAACCCCACAACGGACTTATGAAAGTTTATGTGGGGTTTTCGTTGTACTTAATAGCAGATTTGTAGAAAATATTTCAAACCATATATCATTTGTAATTTTACTTAAAACTATTATTGAAGATCTCATAATGCGCCAGACAATACCGAATGCCGATCATTCGGTATTGTTTTATTTTAATTAGACCATTAAGGGGTGTATACAAAACATTATTGAAACTGGTAAGAAGTGATCGTATATGTATCACAAACTATAGACTCGCTCATGGTTTACGACAGAGTAAAATAATGCAACCTTTTTCCTGCACATTCGCGTCATTAACTATAGGACATTATGATGTATTAATTTTCAGTTGTTATTAGCCTTTTTATATATTATAATATTATGGTGACGTCTCTTCTGTAGGAGCGATTTCCGAATAGCACTCAGACACTTTGATAGTTGGGAAGCGGAGTTCTCTCTTACAACTCAAAATATCAAGTTATTTGTAAAATCCACTACAATAAAACTAAGTTCGTAATATTATATGTATAATACTTTGTGTATCTATATCAGTTCGCTTGCACTGCAAATAAGGAGAATATAGTGAAGTATTCAAAAATCCTAACTTTTTTGGGAATAGGTTGTGTAGCAGGGGTACTACTCGTATTTGGGGTAAGAATCCAAGCACAGAATGCGAATAAAAAAGAAATGATCATTGCCAAAGCAAAAGATATGAAAACACAAGCACCACCTCAAGTAGTCCAATTTCGTAACCTTCCACAAGGTGTCAATTGGGAGGCACAGAGACGTTCGAGAAGCAAAAAATCTGATAATTCTGATTTTTATAAGGTGATTATTGACAATAATATCTTCCGCCCGCTCGGTTGGAGACCACCTAATAGAGAACCTCAATATACGCTAATTGGTGCTGCTATAAATCCAAACGGCACCAAAATGGAGGCGTTTATATCAGAGGAACGTTCAAATGAATTTTATATAGTTGGTGTCGGTGATAAAGTCGGTGATGCAATCGTAAAAGAAATCCAACAGAAGAAAGTCACTTTAGACAAAAATGGCGAAACGATCACACTCAGAAAGGGAAATATGCAGTTTCTCAAAAGCGGTAGTTCGCGTCGCAGTAGTCCATCCAGATCAGCAAGTACTAATCGTAATGAAAGCAACAATAAGGAGGCCTCATCTAAATCCTTTGATAAAGAAGCTGCTATGAGAAAGGCTAAGGAAGAAGCAATGAAAAAAGCACAAGAGATGCGCGGAAAATTTCAGAATGTTCCTCCAGAAGTCCGTAAACAGATAATGAGTCAACTTAAGGAGCGCGGTGTTTTCAAAGGGAAGGGTGGAGAAGTTGTTACTGTTACTTTTGATTAACAACCGTAATTTTACTATAGTTTGGACAATTTTATCTTTTCAGGACTTCCGAACAGGTGTTCAATC
>JAPPIG010000072.1 GCA_028820635.1 Candidatus Poribacteria bacterium | reverse complement strand
ACAAACCTTATCTTAACTTTGCGAAATTGTGGTCTGAATAAGCGATGGCACTTCATTTTGTGGCTTTGGTTGATATGCTTCTCAGTCTCTGCACAAATAGCGCCTGAGATATGGTTACCTGACCCAGCATTGCGCGCAGCGGTTCGTGAAGCACTTGAGCTGGCACCTAATGAACCTCTCACACAAGATGCCATGAAACGATTAACGAAGTTGGTAGCACCCAACAGCGACATCGCCGACATTACAGGACTACAACACGCAACAAATTTAGATTTTTTAGTGCTTGGCGGAAATCCTATATCAGACCTTCAACCCCTTCACGTGTGTGTGTTACTAACACTCCTTAATCTCGAAGGATGCAGCAAAATTAAAGATATTCGCCCGCTAAAAAACTTAGTGCGATTAGAGAGCCTGTCCCTTGGATACAATAAGATTGAAGATATTCGCGTGTTACGAAACCTTGAAATGCTCACTCGGTTAAGTCTCCGTGCGAATCATATCAGAGATTTCAGTCCGTTGCTGGAATTGCGATATTTAACATATTTAAATATCAGTAGAAACCCAGCTTTGAATTACAGTCTCCTCCATGCACTTGAAATAGAAACTTTTATATACGATGAATTTTGCCACTTCCTAAGACCCGCAATCACAGATCGGATGGAAAATCGAAGTTTCCCTTCTGTGTTTCAGGCTGTTGATGGTCCGATGCTTAATGAACCTGAATTAAGTACAGAATTTTGGGTGCCGATCTCACAATTTGAAGCAGAGTTTGAAGCACATCATGGTGAAGAATATCGTGAAGAATATCGTGCATATTATGATCTGGTGATCACTGGTGACGCACATCATGTATTTAAATTTGCAGAGTTAGATACTTCTACACCAGAAAGACCTGAAGTCCGTGTATTGGGAGATCTTGATAGAGCACAACAGATTCGCGATCAATTTATGGCTCTAAACCCAAATATGCTTTTCATTGTTGCAACACCTCTGGTTTATATAGGCAAAGATGATAAGTCTGACGATTGGCCCTATTGGATGAGAGATGCCGAAGGCAACCGGGTGTATGAATTGGGGTGGAACGCTGCTATGATTGATTTCACACATCCTGGTGCGCAAGATTGGATCGTAGAGAAGGCGATAGCATTGGCGAAATGTGGGCTATTCGACGGAATTCTGTTGGATTGGTATAAAGAGGACGGAACGATCTTAAGCACACCGACAGGACAACAATTGCGATCAACCCAAGCGCAGATCGATGCCTTACTTTCGATACTCCAAAGAATACGAGAATATGCCGGCGATGATTTTTTGATCTTCGTCAATCCCAACCGCGAAAAAATCCCGATTTCTGCACCCTATGTCAATGGTCTTTTTATGGAAACCCTCAGAGATGGTGCTAATCGGCGTGATGGTTATTCAAGGGAAGGACTTCTTGGTGTTGAAGATACTTTGAGATGGGCGGAAGAGAATCTTCGCGAACCACAGGTTAATTGCTTGGAGGGGTGGGGGAATCCTAACCAACCCCCAGATAGTCCCACAAATCGCAGATTTATGCGGATCTTTACAGTCATGAGTTTAGTGTTTTCTAACGGATATGTTGTTTGGAATAACGGTCTTGATCATTCAAACTACTGGTACGACTTCTATGATGCCGACTTGGGGCATCCGGTCGGAGAGAAAGGGCAAGTCTATGAGAATATCAAAGGGCTGTTTATCCGTGAGTTCACTAACGGCTGGGCGGTGTATAATCGGAGTGGAGAAGAGCAGATTGTCAAGTTTCCCGTCAAATCAAGTGGTGTGGAGAGTGGGATTACGGCTATCGAACACACAATCCCTGATTTAGATGGCGAGATATTTTTGAAGGTCCCTGTTGTGGTAGTCGATCTCAATAATGATGGGGTTGTGAATATCCTTGATTTGGTTATCGTTGCTGGGGAGTTCGGGGTTGAAAACCCCACCCACGCTGATGTCAATGGCGATGGCGTGGTGAATATATTAGACCTCGTGAGCGTCGCACAGGCGATCGGGCGGCAAACAGATCTTGAGAAAAAATGACAACTTTATGGAGGTAGGGCGGCATGACGAATATTGGCGAAAGAATTGATAATCATTTTGGTGAAAATATCAAAGATAAATTCATCAATGTCGAAAATCTGCAATTCATAAGACCTGAATATCAGAATCTCTACGATCTTCCCTATATTGATCGAGATGTTTCCGATCAATTTGACTACCCCGAAGAAGATGAACTCGCCATCGTCATCAGAATTTGGGAAAATCATTTTGAATCAAACTTAGCGGCACGACATCTTTACGCGAAATCAGGAATCTATGCTGCGCTTTCGTACATTCAGTGGACAGATGCCGTATCGGAAGGAGTCCATGTCTATTTCATAATGGATGAAGATGCATCTGAAATTCCAATGTCATATCTACGTTGTGCGAACATTCCGAAAAAAAATATACTTTATCAAAAAATGAAAAGACATGAATATGGTCAGAAAAATTTCCTAACCAAACACGAATCTTTACTACACAAAAAACTCGCAAAGAAAAAGAGACTCATCACGGTAAATGCCCAGTTACTACATTGGGAAAACAGCACCACACAAGGGAAGGTGTGGGGACCTCTCATTGAAGAATGGAAGAATCCGATTCTGAATCACGAAAACATCAGTAACGGTGCTTTTGAGTTGGAAAAGGAGAAATATACGCTTGAAGGCAGATACGACGAATTCATCAAAAGTATGTCAAATTTGTTTTTGGAATCACCTGAAAAAACTCGGAAAAACATGTCCGCGGATGACGTATTTTTTAGTACAGGGGGACAATTTTACGGGTTCAGTCGAGAGGCACTCAATGATAAAATCTATACCAACACCCTGAAAAAAGCAAATGAAAAAGACACATTATTTGTAACTGACGAGGCATTTATCGGAGCTTACAATTATTTAAAGGGATACGATGACAGGCATATTTACCGTCCGGCACACATAAATATAGAAATTTCGTACGAGAGAGATTATACGGATTTTACGTATATTCGGGTAGAAGCACCAGATTACATAGTAGATATAGAAAAGTACGCCAAATGGAGGGGCAGATTTCTCTCCGAATTTACGAAACTTTGGAGGTAACATGATAAACCTTATAAATGATATGCAGGACGCAGAGAAGCAACCCGGGATGGACGACTCTCTGAAATGGCGCGCTGATTTTGAAAGATGTATGACAGCCCTCTGGAGATGAAACATGAAGATTATCTATGGAATCCCTGATAGATTCGGAAAGTATGATTTAGAAACTTCCGTCTCTGAAAGCAACCCAGGTGGTGGTATCTCCACCAAGGCACAGCGCGTCTATGAAGCTTGGAACGAGTGGTATGATGACGTTGAGATGGTTGAAAAGTGGTGGGAACTTACACAATACCCGGCTTCCTATCTGGTTATAGATCCGCTCTCTTTTGTTTTTGCGCCGAATGTTGAAGCCGTCATTGAAGTCTACGAGCAACATCCCGCACATTTCAAAATCTTATATGGCTCTGAGCTTTCGATCTTGGAAATCCCTTATGACCTGCGGCAACGAATCGTTGATGCCTCCACATTCGTCACAACTTGCTGCAAGTTCCAAGAAGACATCTTTCACGCCATAAATATCAAAAGCACTCGATTTGCTGATCCAGTGCCAGAAAATGTTTTCTACAATCCAAAGCATAAAAAAGAGCTTTCCGTCGTCGCCTGCGGCTCCATCTCCGATTGCAAGCAATCCTATAAAACGATAGAGATTTTTAAAGCACTCGAGGGAAAGATGAAACGCATCTATGTCGGCGGTGCAGATCTCTGGGGCGACACATCGCAAGAAAACTTGCGACTCGAATCGGAGATGCGACATGTTGTTGAAGAGTTTTACTACAACGTCCCGCAGTCAAAAGTTGCAAAAATTTTTGCACAAGCGGCGTGTGGGATCTTTGACACGGCTCACGAAACGTACTCCGAGTCAAATGCTGAATTTCTGATGGCAGGCGGCAGAGCCTACTACGGACTCCATCAACTTTGGAGAGAGCGGCCGGGTGTCTATGGCTTGACTGATCCACTCAGCTTTGTCAACGCCATCAGCTCAGAAACACAAGAATTCAAGCAGGTGCCCGCGGATGAGAAAAGAGAAGCGTCCGAAACTTGGGCACTCAAAAATTGCAGCTACACCGCTTTTATGGCGCAATGGAAAGAGATTATTCGTCAATGCCAAATGATTTCATCTACAAATTCAGTACAACCACATACGTAAGCCTTGAAGGCAAACACACGCTTGTGCTGATTTCTTATAAACAAGCCCCTATAGACCCGTGCCAACAGCAGTTAGCACTTGAAGCTGCTTTGTTTTGTGAGCGCCTCTTTCGGGGCACTCTGCCTTTTATTGGATACATAAACGAATCTGAAAACAACGAGTTAATCTATCGTCAATGCGCACAAATTCATAAAAACGTTTATCTGCTGCCAATAAACCACACACCGACCTCTCTTGAACTGACAGAACCAAACGTCTTGGTTTGTAACGCACCAATGTGGGAGCTGCTCAAAAACGAAGACATAGATTTTGATGCCCAAGAGTGTCATAAGAAATACAATGTTTATCAGGTGTGGATAGGATAGTATCATGATTTTAGGACACCCGGCTGAAAAAAAAGAAAAGCGGCGTTTAGCGGAACTGAGTTTGTTACAAGGGACAAAAAGACAAAAGCAGCCTCATACCGTAATGGCTAAGACATCGCACACTATGTTGCCGATCTTGCCGATCATTACGACTATGGTTGGAATGCCAAACGCTGTCAACACATTCAATATACATGCTGTCTATAGCAACGTAGAAGACTAACAAAGAGGAAATATGCCTTTCGATCTCAATGGTGATTTCATAGAAGAAAGCGTGATCTTTGAAAAAGCCCTCACAGAACCACTTCCGTGTTTGCTTTTGAACCCTAACTTACCAATCCACGCTATAAATGCCATGGAAAAAACGCATTACATTGTGGAGGTGGAACATGAAAATAAAATGTATAAAGCCATTGTGATGGGATATTACCGTGTTCGTGTAGAACAAGTCGATGATTTCAACACCAATATGAAAAAATTAGAATCAATGTTAAACTAAAAAAGGAGACATATCATGCCAAATGCGTTTGATATATTCGCGCTGCTTGCATCAGTAAAGTCCGTTGCAGCTTCAATCCGTGTTAACAGTTACGATTCCACTGCCGGCCCAGGTGAGGGATTCACAATACCAATTACGTATAATCCTGGTATAAAACCCACTGCGACGGATGTTGGCTTCGGAATTTATACCGCTGAGGCCGACAGAAACACAGTGAGGGATAATCTTGTAGCCGGTACCGAAGATGCCAATTGGTCTTTCGGCTCCGGTGCTACTGTGACGGCACTCGCGGCAACTATGACACCCAGCGGTGCCACTATGGAGCGAACTCTTGGAGAGCACCTGGGGCAAATCGATGGCACGATACCAAGTAATCTTTCCAAAGATATTACGTATTACGGAATAGTTGCTATCCGTCAAGGACCTCTGGAAAATCCATAAGATGCGTATCCATAAAAAACCTTTTCCAGAATACGGAAAAACTCAAGGCTGGATAGATCCGATGCATAAAGGAGCATGGCGGTTGCCTAACTTACAGGCACCGCCCCCTGAACCCCCTATCGTTAATCCAGACATGTTGTGTCTCATCCCTCTTTTTAGTGATGCCTACACGCGTATACAGAACATGGAAGCCTGGGTACGGGTTGCATTGTATTCGCGCTGGACATGTCTGAAATACACAGATGCTGTTTTGCGGGGTGTAAGTATCAAATTTTTGGTAGAGGACTGTATTGCGGATCACGTGATCCCAATTTTTGAACAAAACTTTATAGATATAGACAGAGACGTTCTCTTTTTTACTGCGGATCCATTAGAACTCAGTGCCGATGGATCCTGGGGGCATCTTGGTAAACAGATGGTCCCGTACTGGGATAAAAGATTCGCAGAATACGAGTGGCTCTGGATATGGGATGCAGATATACTGTTCATGCCCGAAGAGACAACAAGAAGTCAAAATGAGCCGGAGAAAACGCTCCCAAACGAGATGTTCACGAAAACCTACAGTCTGCCGAAACAGGCAGGATATATCCATGTTTCTATTTCGGAATCTAAAGATTTGGAGAATCATCTTCTTGCGAAGCTTGCACAAGATACTGAAAAAACAGGTATAAGTGTTGATGAATTACTGAAGATGTCAAACGTATCAACGCACCGTCAAACAATCATGAAGCCTTCTTGTTCGTTGTGGGTATATCCTGCAAAGCATTACCACGAGAATCACCAAGATTTCATAGAATGGATGCAAACGTATGCGCCGTATTGGGGCAACGATGAAGTCATTGCAGGCTACTGGACAAACAAATTCGGTTTAGAGGTGAGTGTGTTGCACCGTGAGGCAGGCATTCTTTCTAACGATATTTCATATTATTTTAGCTTTAATCCACCCGGCAATATCTTGCACGGCAAAATTAACATGAGATTTGAAAAAGAGCTACGGGATTTATTGAAGATCGTATGAAAAGGAGCGTTTTGATGAGAAGATTACTTTCCCTTTTGTTGATCGCTTGTTTTTCTGTTGTTGGGTGTAGCGACAACGTTGACATGGGACTCGTTGCGGAGCAACTTCAGGCTCAGACGGAGCCGTCCACTGTTCAAACAACACTGCCACCAGAAGTCCTTGAAGCGATGAAGTTCCAAGCGGATAAGATGGATAAACAGGTAAAAAACATACTTACCATAGCTGACCGCCACATAGAAAATCCCGAGATAGCGGAGCACTGGAAACAGAAGAAGCAACAGGTTGTTAAAAAAGGGTTACCAGATATAGATTTCCACGCGCTCCAAAAGACGTTTTATACCAAGTATATCGATGCGGGTGGCATTGCGATTGTGGCACCTGATAAGGTCAATGATGTGTTTTTAGTTGCTGCCAGAGACGCTATTCTTGTCATGACTTCCAGGTTTCCTGAACTTCGGGATCGACTGCTCTCCAAACACGGCAGGTTTTATATGATACTTGTTAAGGACCTTAAAGATTTGCGTGACATCCCTGAGATGCAGTTGAATAACTCAGTTATCAATGATACAGAATATCTTTACGCTGGCGCGTGCAGTAAAAACACAGGATTTGAAGTGAAGGGTGAAATCGCTGATTATGTAAGAGGCTACTGTTTTGCGCATGTCCATGAAAGATCCGCCTGCCCACCGTTAAACGTATTTATACATGAGTTTGCGCATGCATTAGAGTGGGAGATGGAGTATTTAAAGCCTGGTATTCGGGATCGAATAAAAGAGGCTTATGATCAGATGATAGCGGAGTTCGGAGAGGAAGCAAAATCAAAATACCACATGGCAGTAGCACCGCACGAATATTTTGCGGTAGGGGTTGAGTGGTGGTTTCGGAATTTATCGTGGTCTGAGAAACTTATTGAGGAGCATCCGATGCTGGCGGAACTTCTTGCAGAATGGTTTCCGAGGGTCGAGTGTTCTATGGATTGGGATTTGATAATTACAGAGTCCGGAATCACAGAAGCGGTTTATGACGCTATTTCTTGGAAATTGGTCCATGATGAATAATTGAAAGGAAACAAAAATGCCACACAGAAGGGTGCTGCCCAACTCTCGAAACAATCTTTTCAGCGTCGGTGCGAGATATGGAACAGAACAACGCATAGAAACTGTCAATGAAACAATCCTACCCACAATTGATATTGAAGAACCTTTGGAAGGGCACCCTGGTCGCTCCATATTGGCGAAATTCAAATATACTCGCGGCTACCAGCCCGCACATAGTTTTGAAATCAAATGGTTCAGAACTCAAGAAGATGCTGAAGCCGACACGCACCGTCTAACAAATCCACAAATCATACCCATCACACAGATTATACCACATCGTCCTTTTACTGGTGGTGGGGACGCAAAAGCACTTGCACATACGATTTTTGAGGGTGAAGTAAAATTTTTTTTGCCGACTTTTTTTGTATACAATCCTCTATACGGAGTTATTTACATCTATAACGATGAAGCCTTTGGAAAATCCGTAATAAACACTGCCATTAGAACAGGCGACAATTGGCGAAGGGCGTAGACCTTGTCAGCGTCGCAAACGCTTTTTAGAAGGAAGCAAGAAACAATGAAAATCATTTACGGCATGCCGGATCGTTTCGGCAAATATCGTTTAGACTTACCGGTTTCAAAGACCAATCCGGGTGGCGGCATCAGCACGAAAGCGTGTCGTGTTTTCGAGGCGTGGAAGGATTGGTATGATGACGTTGAGATGGTTGAGAACTGGTGGGATATACAAGAGCCGGAGGCGTATCTTGTTGTAGACCCACTCGCTTTTTCCTTCACGGAAAATATCAACGACACTATCCGCCAGTATGAAACGCATCCGGCGCGTTTCAAAGTACTATATGGCAGTGAACTTTCAGCCTTGAATATCGCTTATATGCATCGAGAGCGTTTTTTTCGGACATCCGACCTTGTCACAACCTGTTGTCGGTTTCAAGAAGGGGTCTATCAAGCACTGGGTTTCAAAAGTGCGCGCTTCTGTGATCCTGTTCCCGAAGAGGTTTTTTATAACCCGAATCAGCAAAAGGAATTGTCTCTCATCGCGTGTGGCAGCATCAGTGATATAAAACAATCGTCAAAAATTGTGGAGATATTCAAGAGCCTGAAGGGCAAAATGGAACTTATCTATCTCGGTGGTGCCGATCTGTGGGGTGACTCTGTGACTGAAGCGGACATAATGGAGTCCGAGATACGGCATCTCGCAGACAAGTTCTATTACAATGT
The DNA here is from genome assembly GCA_028820635.1 of Candidatus Poribacteria bacterium. Taxonomy (GTDB): domain Bacteria; phylum Poribacteria; class WGA-4E; order WGA-4E; family WGA-3G; genus MSPOR6. Next base: position 6,631 of record JAPPIG010000072.1, on the reverse strand, counting down.
GCCGCAAGCGACGGTCGCCAAGATTTTCGCCCGTGCAAGTTGTGGTATTTTCGATACGGCACACGAAACCTGCTCGGAGAGCAACCAAGAATTCCTAATGGCAGGCGGTAGATGCTATTACGGCCTTCATGCGTTATGGAACGAACGTCCGGGGGTTCACGGTCTCGACGATCCGCTACAGTTTGTCAATGCGATCAGTTCCGAAACCAACGGATTCACGCAGTTGCCTGCCGAAAAGAAAAGGAAAGAATCAGAACACTGGGCACTTGAAAACTGTAGTTACAACACATTTATCGAACAATGGAGGGATATTATTCGACGATGCAAAATGAGTTCATCCACACAAGTACCATAAACACTTTCATAAGCATTGAAGGCAACCGAGATCTGATCCTTATCTCGTACAACCAAGCGGCTGTCTCTACGCAAGAACAGCACCTGATGCTACGTGCGGGGCTTTTCTGTGATCGCCTCTTTGTGGGGAATTTGCCGTTCATTGGCTACCTGCAGGAGGATGCTAACCGCTTCCTTATCAAAAAGAAATGTGCGGAAATCCATAAAAACGTCTATATGTTGCCGATCGATATATCAGACATTTTACCGCCATTGACAGAATCTAAATTGATGGTCTGCAATACGCTGATGTGGGAACTGCTAAAAAACGAGGATACCGATTTCGATCCGAATACGTATCATAAACGACATAACGTTTATCAACTCTGTATTGTCCGATAAAATCGGAGTTCCTTCCTATAGAAGATGGGGAGTCGGGAAGCGGAGGTCCCTCCTATAGGAAGAGCGAGGTTACAAACCTCGCCAGCGGAAACGAGGTTACAAACCTCGCCAGCGGAAACCTTGAGGACGGTTCGTTGAACAACCGTCTACGTATTTTCGAGAAGAGGAAGAGTAGGATTCAGGGATTTTTAGGATTATAGACATTGGAGAAGAAGGCATTTTTATTGACAAATTATTTACTTAATATGTAAATAGTTAATACAAAATAGTTATTAATACCACCCGGTAGGTAGTCGTATCTACAACTTAGTCGGCTGTCGGCTTGGTATTTATGAGATAGGTTCTACTCACTTCTATATTGGGGAACACCTTAGCAAACCCTCACACCGGTAGCGGTGTGATTGAATTACTATCAAACGATTTATTTCAAAGAAAAAGGAGGCGGACTTTCCTCGGCATCCGAAAGCGCGAGGTTCAGAGTCCGAAGCATAGATGACATTTCTTAGGAACAAAATTTCCATGGGAGCAAGTAATTCTGCGAGGAATGCTCGTAGTAACCAGAGGAGCCAGTCAAGGACGAGCACCCCCTATATGCCCCCCTCAGAAAATCCAATTATTACTATAGAAGTAGCGCATGAGGCTCCTGCAGCTCCTGCAGCTCCTACGGCTCCTACGGCTCCTACGGTTCCTGCGAATGAACCTTCTCTGTGTATGTTCTATAGAGACGAAATATTTGATGTTGAAATTACTGTAAAAATCGTATCAGCGAATTATGACGGAACCATGAAGTTGGAATTGCTTGCGGACACAAAAGAGCAAACGCTTGGAAATCGCCGTAATATCCAGATGTATGACTTCGGCAGAGAAGAGGGCACGGGTCAAGATCGTAGGTTTATTACGGGCATTACGCAGCTAACATTCTCAGAGACTGATTTCAAGGGGACGGAGCCAGTAGAGGGTGGAGTGACAGTCAGAAGAGTATACAAGAAAACATTCAAGGCTGTTATCAATGTTGCACAAACCGTCAAGATTAAAGCGACTCATGTGAAAACACCTCAACAGAACTATAATCTATCCGGTGAAACGGGTGACATTCACATCGGTTATAGGCTCCGGCAATACACCACACACAATAGCAACGATACTGTCAACAATTATGATGACAAAATCGTCGATCAGCTCAATCGTTGGGATGATTGGGATATTTCGCCGCCACCTCCACAGAATCAAGGGGGACAAACACCACAGAACCAGGCGGAAACGGCAAGGCCTTATACTTTTATGACGGACGCGCGACCTGATGGTGAGCTCGTAAAGGCGATCGCATATAAAGAATCAAGGCTTGCTACTAAACAAAACCCGAGTGACCAAGATAATCTGGATCTGATGCGGGTGCCCCAGTCTGCCTTAAATCGTATGACAACCGGGCACGCTAATGTAGAGGAAGATGTAAACGCGAGTGAACTCCTACTCAATACTCCAGATAGAGAGGCAGAATTAGATGATGATAATTGCATCGTCTATTTAGGAACCTATTCAGGCCCCAAAGCCGCTGCGCAATTGATGAACTATGCGCCGGTAGTCAATACAGCGGACAATAGTTTTAGATGGGGAATTCGCTGGCTGATTGCCAAACGGACAGTTCACGGAAAGAAAAGTGTTTCTCAAAAAGATGGAAGCACCGTAGAACAAGTAATTGGGGTGAAAAGGATTAACTGGTTGGTCCATGATGGTGCCGTAAAAGCATATCCTAAAGATCCGGACAATTCAGCCTACGTAGACGATCCGAACTATGTAATGCATGTCCGGCGACTGTATGCAGAAGGTATGGATCCAAATTCAGGGACATCGCCAACTTATTTGTGGCCTATCAAATCTGATGGGTCGGCACGGCAATAGTTTATAGTGGGCTGTCCAGCCTAAAAGTGTGAATAGCAGAATAGTGCTTCTTCAAGGTTGAGTTTATAGGTGATCCTGTTCGTAGTAGGGCAATTCATTGCCCGTTCCTCTCACTTCAAGGCAGTGCGATAAATCGCCCTACTACGAACCTCCCTCAAATTCAAAGTTGATAAAGCAATAGTTTATTTTTCCAAAAAGGAGGCGGACTCTCCTCTGTGCCTGAAAGGGCGTGGTTCCGAGTCCGAAGATTTTCATGACAATGCTTAGAAAAAGAATTTCCATGGGAACAAGTGCTTCTAAAGGCAGCGGTCGTATTGGTGCTATGAGACGATCAACACCGACTCCGCCAGCGAACCAGCGAACTGTTAGCATAGCAGCAGTGAAGCCTGAGAACCCGCGGGATATGTTCTATAGAGATGAGGTATTTAATGTTAAAGTTACTGTAACGGGAACACAGGCTTACAAGCTGCAGTTGGGTTTTGCTAAAGGAGAAACACATCAAACGCTTGGCAGCCGCGGTAAGGTCCAGATGTATGATTTTCAAAACGATGGGATTTTGGTATTCCCAGCGGTACCAACTGATACGGAAAGGACGAAAACGCTCAAAGCCGTTATCAATATCGCGCAAATCGTCAGGCTTAAAGTAACTGAGGTCGTCGAAGACGACACCTCAAATTCAGAGCGACCTACGCCAAATCCAGAGCCATCTGTGTTAGCAGTAACGGGCGACCTCCACATTGTTCATAGACTCCGGAAATACGGCACACATAGCAGCAATCCAAACGTTAATGAGCATGATTCAATCATCGATAAATGGCTCAGGTACTGGACGGATTGGAAAATTGGACCTGACAATGACCCGAATAATAAGAATAAGTATTACACTTTTATGACGGACGCGGTACCTTCCGGTGATCTCGTAAAGGCGGTTGCGTACAAAGAGTCAAGTCTATCCACTGCGAGTGACGCTGGACAGGATCTGATGCAGTTAACCCCAGCAGCCCTAAATGGTATGACGACCAACCACGCAAAGACGGAGAACGACATACACGCCCTCGCTCTCGGTCATAACTATGCAGGTACCGTGGCAACAGCCGCTCCGAGAGCGATGAAATATGGAACGCCAACAGATAATCCAGTTGACAATAGTTTTAAATGGGGGATACGCTGGCTGATTGCTAAACGCGTTATACTTGCTAAAGGTACCAACGCTATAAAAATAAGAGACTGGTGGGGTCCCGTGGGTGCCTTAAGATTTTACAATGGCGAAAAAGGGAACGAGGTAGAATATCCAGCAGAGGTCGAGAAACTGTATACGGAGGGAAAGAACCCACATCCAGGCAACCCAAAATATTTGTGGCCCATCAAAGTGGATGGGACCGCACGGCAGCCGGCCAAAACCACTGCGACTTCAGAGAATCCACCAGCGGAGAACCCAGAGAACCCGCCACAGGAATAGTTTACCTCTCTTCGCACGTAGCACGGACATGTCTCGGTTTCGATGCTACGTGCGTCCCTTTACTTTCGTCTGAATCAATAAATGCACTGTCCAAAAACATTTGCATTTCCTCCAAAAGTGTGGTGTAATTGTTGCAGACGCAGAAAAAAGGGACAACCCCCATGAAAAAAAACATTCAAATCACACGCCTTGGACTCTCGATTTTACTGATACTCACTACTTTTTCAGTGAATGCGGAGACCGCCAAAACGACGACTTCTCAAGTCACGTATAACTATTATACCCTCTTTAACTTCCTTGAAGCGTATCAAGGTTTTTTACCTTCCCCCGCCCCTGAAGGACTCCATTACCATGGCAGGATGAGAGCCACCGCAAATATTGACGACACGCCTCAAAAAGAGAACATTGTGCTAATCGTTGGTAATACAGAACCTCGCACATTCTCTGGCGACCCCACAGAGGTTGACAACTGGATTCTCGCGTTTCTCATCATTGCTGAAAGAAAAGCAGGGAAACTTGAGAGGAAAGCCTTATTCAAACTTTTTGATACGGGGAGGGTCCCGTTAGATGTCTCAACGAAATCTATTGAACTTCATAACGCCCCATTGGTCTTCACAGAACCGACGGATGTCTCCTTTAGACTCGTAGATGTGACGGACGATGGCACTTTGGATGTTTGGGTGGAATCTGCACACGGGGTGGCATTCATCTCGTTTCAGGAGGGCGCGTTCAAGGAAGTCTTCAGTAATTATACCGTTAGCAGAGAGAAACTCACAGACGCTTTTGATGTCGAGTATGTAAGGTATGACTGGCCTTATGATCTTGGGGGTCAAAAGTATCACCGTTTTTTGGGAAACCCGCCCTCGGAAAAACGCTCTTACACGACCCGGCTGAAAGCCATCGCAAATATTGATGACACACCCGAAAAAGAGACGATTGTTCTCATGGTGGCTGAGCCAAGTGGAGAATGGGTAGAAGTGGGGCAATGGAACAAAGCGTTTCTCCTCATTACTGAGGCTGAGACCGAGATAACCGGATTTCCCAAGACAAAAGAGTTGTTCGGACTTTTTGGCGGGTCGTCTCATGATTTGAATGTCCCCGGGAAAACCATTGAAGTTCAGAGCGCGCCTTTCGTCTTCCGAGGAGCATCGGGCGGAGATTTCCAAGGTGTCTCCTTTGAACTCGTAGACTTGACAGGCGATGGCATTTTGGACGTATGGGTTGACCATGCCTACGGTGTCGCTGTCATTTCGTTTCAGGAGGGGGAGTTCAAGGAAGTTTGTAGTGCCTATAGTTCCCACAAAAGGGAGGACCCCATAGAATACGTTGATATAGATAAGGACGGCATTTATGAAATCAAGATTCCCGACCGCATCTCTATCGACGGACCGACAGCGGCATATCTGGAATGGATGAGTTTCTACGAGTGGGATGGAAACACATACATCTTGAATAACGAAAGATTCTATGCCGAGAACGACGCGTTCCTCAGGCGGTTATTGGACCAGTATGAGACTTGGGCGCGGTATAGCAGAAACGAGGTATACCATTTCTACATCGGATTGGTATACGCCTATCGGGGCAACGCACCAATGGCACGAGAGTTTCTACAGCGCGTCGTCGAACAGGGAAAGAAACAAGATTACATTCAAGCCGCTGAAGAACTCTTGAAAAACTTGCCACCGCACTGAAAAGCAAACACACCGAAACGGAGACGACACCCATGAAAAAAAACAGTCAAATCACATTTCTTGGACTTGCGATTTTGCTGATACTTACGGCTTTTTCAGTGAATGCGGATATCCCGAAAGCGGCAACTGCTCAGGTCCACTATAGTTATTACTACTACTCGTATGATCATCTCGTAGAGTCTTACGGCTTTTTACCTTCCCCCGCACCCGAAGGACTTCATTACCATGGCAGGATGAGAGCCACCGCAAAACGCATCGCCAATAGAGGTTGCCTATCACAACGCCCATGCAGCATTTGCCGTTAACGACACCTGGCACGATTGCTCGAGTCGATCGAATGAAGAGTTGTTAATGAGCGGTGTTATCTCCATCCACGGACGACATCCGCTTTTCACCCGGCGTCCCGGATTTTGGGTTAAAACCCCGGACGAGGCAGTCGCCAAAATAGCGGAACTCACAGAGAACTTCACACAACTCCCCAATCCAAAACTCCACCAACACTCCCGCCAGTGGGCACTCGAAAACGTGTCAACCCACAAATTTATAGAGCAATTTGGGAAACTTGTAAGGTGCTTGACATGAATTCCGTGATATTTTTCGCTATATTTTGCCAATTTATTTTCTTTTTTAATTTTTTAATTGTTAAACAACAAAAAACCGGGGGCTTTCATTTTTCCAAAAGGTTTGGGTTTGGGTGCATGTTGTTTAACTATTTTAATATATACTTTTAAAATGTTTAAGGGTGCTACGAGACCACGCCACACCTGATTTCGCTGATTTTAAAATGTGTGTTTATGGGGAATAAAATGTGTGTTTATGGGGAATAAAATGTGTGTTTATGGGGAAT
>JAPPIG010000012.1 GCA_028820635.1 Candidatus Poribacteria bacterium | reverse complement strand
CAAACCTTCTCTTAACTTTGCAAAATTGTGGTCTAAATAAGCGTATGCACTACAATTTGTCAAATAAAACGAATAGAGTTGGTCATTGTCTTTAAATAGAAAGGGGTTATTGAGTATTTGATTAAACGTAACATTTTCAACTTCCCCCGCCGCCTCTATGACTGGTCTTTGTTCCTCTGTGTGAGTTACTATCACTGGAGATTCAGGCTCATCTTCAATGACATCTGAACCACAGCCGAATATAAAGATCAGAATTATTATTGACAACAAATTTTTAAACAATTTTCTCTTTATGCTTATTTCTTTAAAAACAAACATGCTGATTCTCCTATTGGTGGGATAAGGAATAGCTTGCTATCCCTTGCCAATGAAAAATCAGCATGTTTCTGTAGAAATGTCTATCAATTTCAGTTACTTGATCCTAAACAGAATTTTTGTTAGGTTCAGGCTACATGATATTTTTTTGACAAACAAACCTAATTATGCTACAATTTAAATTAGCGAGGGATAGCAAAACTATTCCTTGTGATTCAATTTGTTTGCAGGGTTTTTCTTTGCGGGATAACCCTGCAACTTCACTTATAAATGATAGTTTTAAATTGACAAAATGTCAAGAAAAAATCATCGTATGGTGAGTCACCCGTAGTGACTTTACACACGTCAATCGGCAAAATGTTCCCAAAAAATCAAGGCAAATGAAATTTTTTTGCTTCAGTTCCCTCTGTGACTGGGTTCGCACCATTAAATTTTGTTATGATACTGTTGACTCTCTCACTGTTTGACTTGATTTCATTCGCAGCATGAACTATTGTTTGAACCGCTTCAATTTCTTGTAAAATTAGAGCGTAGGAAATAGATTTGGTGTTAATAAGTTCTGCTAACTTATTAAACCTATTTTCTAAATGCTCAAATACAGCATCTTGATGGTTGATGTTAATTTCGTAATTTTCTGAATTCATCATTTTGAATCACCTCCTTTCTTGAGTTTCATACTTTCAGAAACAAACTTTGCAAATATGTTATCTATATGACGATAGTTGTATTTATAACACGCTTCTGCAACATAAAGTGGTGTATATGTTACACTAAAGTGATGATGAGTTCCATACCAAGCACGCTTGAGCAGGGACCAAAATCCCTCAATCGTATTTGTATGCTTATCACCTTCTACGTACTGTTCTTGATGATTGATAATGTGATGTTTCATTTCCTTGCCAATCTCAGTATAAGCATGAAATTCATCAGTCATGAGTTCTGAATCTTTGATCTTGACGTAGCGTTTTATGAAATCATAGATTGCCTTTCCTGTGAGTTCTGTTGCCACTTGTGCTACAACCTTACCTCCACGTTGAACTGCACCTAATATCGCGGTTTTCTCAGTCCCACGTCCACGCTTGCTTGGCTTTCTATCTTCCTTTTTGTTTGCTTTGCGAGGTTTACCACCGATATAGGTTTCGTCTGCCTCTATGATACCTCGCAAGAGTAATGCATTTGTTTTCTTTAACATCTCTGCTCGTATTTTATGCACCATTGACCATGCGGTTTTCTGATTCAAGTCTAAATCACGTCCTAACTGATGGCTTGATAGGCTTTTCTTTGCATTCATAATCAAGGCAATTGCCACAAACCATTTCTGTAAGGCAATTTTTGTTCCATGAAAAACTGTGCCACAAGTCACTTTGAAACTTGCTTTACAATCATAACAATTCCAGCGACCTGTGCGCCCTACTTTACCGTCATCTTGGCTCTCATTTTTCCGACCTACTTCTGTGCTATCGCAATGCGGACAAGTAGCATTACCATCTCCCCAACGGATTTCCTCTAAATGCTTAATACACGCATCTTGGTCAGGGAACTTTTGCATAATTTCAAGAATATCCACAATAAAAAAACTCCTTTGAAATTAATCCAAAGGAGTCGCTTTATGCCTATATAGTTATGTTAAAAAGATACTTGCTAAAATACCGAAATATTGTATAATTATAGTAAGATACTCATCAGAAAAGCAACTCCGTTTGTGATTTGCGGAATGTCTAAATTCTGAATCTTGGGAGACTGCAACCTCCCTTTTTTATTACACAAATAGTATACTACATTTTACATCGTTTGTCAAATTAAAATAAAAAACTACAAACATTTCCCTTGATTTTTCGGGAACAATTTGGTATCATACGTGTATAAAGACGTATGAAAAATCAAACAGAAAACAATATTGAATTAACATTTTTAGATACTGCAATTGTAGTGATTTCTACCGCAATTTTAACAACTCAGGACATCTACAGGATCTGTAAATTATTTCCGTTTACTGAATGCTATTTTAAATGATAATATAAATACTATAATAATTACAAATATAGGTATGATAGTTCCGATTGGTATATTATGAAGAATTTTTAAAAATCCTCCAGTTACTGTTCCTCCTCCCATTAATCCCAATAACCACTTAAATTCTTTAATGAATCCAATACATTTCTTAAAAATCAAATTATATAATTTTGTTTTACCAGTTATGTTATCTGTCTGTTCATGAAATTTCACATTCAATTCATTATTTTGGCCTAACTTAATTTCTGAGATTGAATGAATTGTATTTATATCTAACTCAACATCAACTTCTACCATATCTTCGGTACTTGTTTTTTTAATTTTCATGTTTTACTCAATAGTGAAAACGCTCTCAAAATCCAGCAATATTAGCCAGATTGAGAGAGCATAAACATAATGAAATATATATGAGATAATTCAAATTTATGAATTATCTTTTATCTTAAAGTTAATTTTGCCATCTTTTATAATATGGCGCTTGAGTTTTCGGTTATTTAAATCTAATTTAAGATCCCGATTTTTATCAATACGCTCAACAATTACAGGATCTCCTGGAATTTCAGGTTCACTAACTTTAATATTTTTTTTTCTATCCTCGAAGATAACTTTATTATTTCTAAAAAGTTTATCGGTGATTTTAGACATACTATACCCCATTAATATATGTAACTAACTAATTTGTTTTCTAAACATTCAATCGAATTGAATGATTGATTTTTCATATCATACTCCTATATATCTAATCGAATTGAATGATTGATTTTTCATATCATACTCCTATATATCTAATAATCATTATGTGTTATAGTATAATATCAAAATTATATTGCAATGTCAAATAAAAATTGAATAAAATCAACTAAGTTAATATTACCATAATTTCGGGTTCATGTAAAGGGGAAAATAAAACGCAATAAATGGTTTTGGACACAAGAAATATTTACTTGCTATTTGCGATTTTATTTGCTATAATTAATGTCTCAAAAGAACTTGACTCATTATTTTTTGTTTGTTATCCTATAAAAGAAGGGGCGTTATAATTGGATTCTAAAGATCTATTTCAGTCAGTTCATCGTCATACTAAATCTCAATTAGATAATTATTTGAGAGATATTGAATCTATTTTTGATTGCAATGTAATCTCTATATTTGGGGATATAGGTTTTGTCATAGCAAAATCAGTTGGTCGGGCAATAGAACTACTATATGATACCGACAAAAAAGATATATTGGTTGTGATACTTCAGACATTAGGAGGTCTTGCAGAAGTTTCAGAAAGAATAATTGAAACTATAAGAGACAGATATAATAAATTATACTTTGTAATACCAGATTATGCAATGTCGGCTGGAACAATCCTTGCTATGGGTGGAGATAAAATATATATGGGGTACCCATCAAGCTTAGGACCTATTGATCCTCAGATATTTCAAGGAGATAGATTTCTTAGTGCTTTAGGATATTTAAATGAGTATGACGATCTAAATAAGAAAGCTAAAAAAGGAGAACTTACAACTGTTGAATTTTCACTTTTAAATCAAATGGATCTAAGTTTTTTATACGAATGTAAACAAGCAAAAAAGTTGACAGTCGATCTTATTAAAAAGTGGCTACCTCAATATATGTTTAAAGACGATGATGGAAGCCCCGATGCAAAAGTAAAAAAGGCTGAAGATATTGCATCTAAATTTGGATCTGAGGAATGGCGTTCCCATACACGAATGCTTTCCAGAGAAACAGTAAAAAATATAGGATTGAAAATTGATAATATAGAAGACGATCAAAAGCTGATGCTTTCAGTAAATAGGTATGCATCTTTATTAGACGATTTTCTTCTACAAAACAATGTGCGCAACTTCGTTCATAGTATAAATTACTTTTAATTGCAATTGAAATAATAGGGGGTCTTACAATGGTAAGATTAACAAAGGAAGAAAAGAAAATATTGGCGCGAAACAGTAATATCAACGCTAATATTTTTAAAGATTTTAAAAGGCTTAAAACAGAGTGTGAGAAACTTTTAGGGCCAGCTGAAAATGTAATTGAACAACGCAAATGTCGTATATTAAAACCTTTAGAAAAAATAGAAAGGTCTGGCAGAATGTTTTATGTAGGTCAGTAATTCTTACAGGAATGTATTTTATAAACAGAGAATCAAGTGGAATTGATTTTACAACATCAGTTTCGCTTGATTTTCTGTTTTATATCCAAAACTACTTATTGCCTTATCAAAGCAAGTGGAATAGCACCACCAATCTTTCTCACTGTTACCACATTATTAACCCAAAAAGGAGATAAAGAATAAGATGGTTAACGAAAGAAAACCACAAGAATTTAAACTTTTTAGTAGCAAATGGAAAGAAAATTCTAATGGTGAAATAGTTTGTAATTTAGAACATCAAAGTAGAGAAGAAGATAATGAACGTCTCTGTAAAATACACATAGACGTTCGAAAATTTTCACTTTCTGTGTATGAAGCTATGATTTATTTTACTATTCTTTATGGGGAAGATCCCAATGACCATATTACACTTAATTTTAGTGTTAAGGTTGGTTCACTTAAAGAATGTTTTGAATATTTAGATGATTATCTCCAACATATATGTTTAGATCACGATAAGAATCCAAAAAGATATAAATGTCTGTTTTTTACTAAAAACGAGAAAAATGAAATTGAAGAATTATCTGAACATTCTTTTACTTTTGAAGCAAAGTATTATTGTATCGCGAAAGAAATAGCTGAGACTCATGGATGGGATATTTTATCAAGACTTAACAGATGTTATTATCAAACACAAGGGTGTTCATCACCGAAAGCAGCATTCGATCAATACTGGGGTTGGGGGACAGCTGTAGATCCTCATTTATTTTCATTAGGTCTTCATGGTCGTAAACAGGATCAATCTGATAAAGAAGATAGGCTTTTAATTGTAGTTTATGAAGAAACTTTTTAACTATAGAACATCCTTTTAGGAAAATCTGTGTAGTTTAGTGCATAGCCTCCATATAGTGCGTTATACATCTTGACTTTAAAATTCAAAAATGTGGCGAAAAATCATATATAAGCCAGAAACTACTCATTGCGTTTCTTTTTATACCTATGATTACATAAATTAAATGAAGTCAATACATTAGACATTATAATGATTTAATCGGCTATGTGTTGTCAAAATCTCGGATTTTCGCAGATAACAAAGATGAAGCGGATTATTCTTTTGTCTGAACCAGGATTTTCAGGATTATCGGATTGACAAGATTATGCCCTTTGCTTTGTAGCGCAAACTGTATGAAGATTAAATAAATATTTCGGTAATTTCTTTAGTCCCGTAGGGACGATATGTTTATAGAAAAACGTTGAACAACTTCTCTTTAGTCCCGTAGAGACGATATGTAAAAATATGTCGTTAGCATACACATATCGTCCCTACGGGACTAAGGAGATGAGGTCGTCCGCGCTGCTATAAACATATCGTCCCTACGGGACTGAAGATCACTTAAAATGTTCCGAATATGCATAATGAAAAATCACCGAATTAATAAATTAATCTTCATTTAGTTTGCGTCCTTTTTTGATGCACAAACTAACAGTTTGTGCTACAGACAATCCAATAAATCAGGCTTACAAAGCCCTCCAACAAGAAAATCAGGCACTAAATTGACACCTATAATATGTCTTTCTAATTTACCAATGCTACAATGTCCGTTTACGGAAAAATTTTACAGCACTTGAACCAATGACGAAAAGGAGGATTATTGCTTGCATCATCAACGTCACTTGTCTGGATATACCGACCTCCGCTTCCATAGCAAACGCACCTTTTGCAAGTGCTCCAAACAACAGTGCTGTCGCAACCGTCACCAACGGATGTAACCTTGCTAACAATGCGACGGCAATCGCAGTGTACCCGTAATCGGGGGAAAAGTTTTCAGTCAGTCGATGCGGGACGAGTGCCATGATTTCTATTGCTCCACCAAGTCCTGCCAGTGCACCACTTATAAAAAAAACGCGCAGGGTATTGTGTGCAATAGAAATTCCTGCTGCTTCGGCTGCCGCTGCTCCCTCACCTACTGCACGAAGTTGATATCCAAAAGTTGTACGAAACAGGACATAGGTAAGGATAATAGCTAATAAGATAGCAATACCGATACCAGGGTGAAGCCGATGTGTCTCAAAAATACGAGGTAGAAATACCCATTCAACTATCGGGTCGCTCTGTGGTCCTGTTTTTGATGTTTCTTGTAGTGGCCCTCCATCAATCATTAGACTTACAAGGTGAATCGCAACGTAGTTCAACATTATCGTGCTAATAACTTCATTAACACCACGTGTTACTTTGAGAACTGCTGGAATAATGCCCCATATACCACCTACGAAAGCTGCAAGGGTGAGACAGAGCGGTACTGCTATCCAAGGTATATGAGGAAGTAGTGTGGCGATTTTTGTGCCAAACCATGTTGCCGCCAAAGCACCTACCAGAAACTGCCCCTCAGCCCCGATATTCCATATTCCACACTTAAACGCAATAGCAACGGAAAGCCCCGTCATAAGAAAAGGGGTGCTTTTAACCAACGTTTCACCTATGCCCCGTGGAGAACCGAATGTCACATCAAGAGCTGCACCATAAGCAGTTATCGGATTATAGCCAAACAAAAATATGATAATGCCATTTGTGATGAAGGCAGCCGCTAAAATCACGATTGGTGACAATATCCATTGAAAAAAGAACATATTTTCTTTCAATGTGCTGAAACATACGGATTTTACCCTTTGATACAAGGCAGAAAATTTATCCATCCGTTTCTGTCTCCCCTGTCATCAATAATCCCAATGTTTCAATGTTCTCACGGTGTGTAGTGGCTTCAATTAGTTTTCCTCTTGACATTACATAGAGTCTATCACTCATCTGTAAAACTTCGTCCAATTCCGTTGATATCAATAGGACAGATTTTTTTCTGTCGCGCTGCGCGAGCAAATTTTTATGGACAAACTGTGCGGCACTGATATCTAATCCACGAGTAGGGTTAACAGCAACAAGGAGTTCAGGTTGTGGTGATATTTCTCTGGCAAGGACGATTTTCTGTTGATTTCCGCCTGACAATGCTGAAGCAGAAATTTTAACAAAGGGCGGACGGATGTCGTAAGTATCGATAAGCTGCATCGCTGCATTATTTTTCTTACTCTGATTTATTATTCCGTGTTTTGCCAAGTGTTCAAAATGCGTTATGTTCAACATCAGATTTTCCGCTACAGAAAATGAGGTGATTATGCCCATTGTGCGCCTATCTTCAGGAATGTAACCGACACCACATCTACGTATATTCTTTGTTCCGGAAGGTTGCATGCCTAAAATCTCTACCGTGCCAAACTTGGATGGACGCAATCCCATAATTGCTTCTGCCAATTCGCGTTGACCATTCCCATCCACCCCAGCAATTCCGACAATTTCACCACGAAATGTTTGCATAGAAACATCCGCAACTGCAATTTCATTACGACTCCCCAAGACTGTCAACCCTGAAATATTAAGCACTAAATCTGTTGTCACTCTGTTTTCTTTTCGTTTTATTTCTGAGAGTTCGTCGCCGAGCATCTCTCTGGCAAGTCCACGATCAGAGAGTTCACCTGTCTTTCCGTGATATACTTTCTTGCCATGCCTCAAGACTGTAATCCTATCACTGATTTCTAAAACCTCTCTCATTTTGTGGCTAATAAAGATGATTGCGCGATTATCATCTTGGAGTGCGCGTAAGATTGTAAAAAAACCGGTAACTTCTTGTGGACTAAGAACTGCTGTTGGTTCATCAAGAATTAGAATCCGTGCATCCACGGCAAGTGCTTTTAGAATTTCAACACGTTGTTTCAATCCCACTGAGAGATTGCGCACAAGGGCACTTGGATCAACAGTCAGACCAAACCGATGTGAAAGCGCTTCGGTAAGCTGGATCGCATCATCTTTTATATAACGAAACTTATTGAGTTTTATAGGGGTGCCGTTGTCCTTGGACGCGGATTCCACGTCAGATTCAACAGAGTCTATTGTGCCATCTCTTGAACTGAATTGTGCAACAGTGAGTGCAATGTTTTCGGCGACAGTAAGATTCTCGATTAGCATAAAATGCTGATGCACCATCCCGATGCCGTTCGCAATTGCATCGCGCGGGGATTTGAATATTTTAGGTTTACCAGAAATATGGATACTCCCATCTGATGGTTGGTACAATCCATAGATGAGATTCATAAGGGTGGATTTTCCTGCGCCGTTTTCCCCTAAAATCGCGTGGATTTCACCGGCTTGTAGTTCAAAATTGACGTTGTCAACAGCAACAAGGTCACCGAATGTCTTCGTAACATTCTGAAGTACAAGTACGTTATCTGTTTCCATCTACACCATACACCACTCTTCTGCTCTGGCAGTTGTCAACTCACCGTCGTAAGCAACAAACCGAAGGGCAATCTTCCAAGTTCCATTTGCTGGTGTTGAAACTGGACCTGTCTGTGTGGGGTTATAGAGCGCCATACCGTAATCCCGAATGAACCACGGACCGCGAATTTCTTCCTCAAGAATTGTCATAAAGACACCAAAATGACCATGCCCAGGTAGTTGATTTTGGTATGCTACAAAATCTGATGTGTTTTCGTCTATGACTTCAACTTTACCTCTGCGGTTGTTATCACCAATGACAACACCTCCCATAACCGGCAAAAGCCTTGGCTCAACCCGCATGCCGATGCTTCCATACTTGGTTTGTGGGTATTCAACGGCGCCATAGTTAGCAATCTTTTCACTTGTCATTTCGCACACCGTGCCCTCAGCAATGGAATATAGGTTGACAGTCCGAATTTCATCGATTAAAGGTTCTTCGTTGGCATCGCGCCAGATAATGTTCTGAACGAATTTCACACCGTCTGCATGTGGTGCTATGTCTATTTCTTTTTCCGTTTCCATGCGACCCAATTGCTCAAAGAGTCTGTCTGTAAAAGAACGGCGCGGTGGTGCTCCCCAAAACCATGCCTCCCGCTTACCAACCTTCACAGGCGCTTGTCCTACAAAGATGCCGTTGTGAAACGGATGGTCAAAGGCGAATTCTTGAATTACGGTGTGTCCAGCAGGTGTATAGAATGGAAAGACAAAGGGACGGTAAAAATTTGCACCGACACCCCCTAAACAACGACCTGCATCAGTGTCAACAACTAAATGTGTTCTCGCGTTAACTATTACTTCGTAATTACTCATTTTTTACCAAATTTTGATCAATATGTATACTTCAAATACCCCAAGATTGGAGAACTTTATTGCTCTCCAAGAAACAGATGACAACTTTTTACTTCACAATCATATTGCCTTTTTATCACACAATTATTGCTCAATAAAGTATATGTTATCAGTCCAGAGATGTCAACATCATTTTATAGTGGATTTTGGAATTAATTGGGCACGCTGCACCAGCGAGGTTAGGAAACCTCGTCTACCGGAAAAAGTGTCAACTAATTTTTTAATTTACTAAAAAACCAATTTTGCATTGACATTAGCAGGAAAAATCTGATAAAATCTAATTGGGAGGGGAAAATCAAATTACGAACAACTGATAGGTAAATATGACTAACTATACAAAACACATTTCCTGAGGTAAAAACAAAATGAAAAATCTCATTTTGGCAATACTTGCCATTCAATTCATTTTTATATCTCTCGGTTTTGCACAAGAGAGCTGAGGTGCGTGAAGCAACCCCACAATCCCACAAGATGGGGGTAGTGAAGTTAGTTTAACTTCAGAGCAAAAGAAATTTCAAATCACCTTAGGCACACGAACGTTTAATGCACAGGGTGGACACGACGAAGTTAAAGGATTATCTTCAATAGGTAGTCTACCTGAAGTTGTGGCTGCTCACAAACATGAAGTTGAGATGAACGTTGTGCGATTTGATGTCGGTCTAAAATATCAACTCAACAAGCATTTGCGACTGGAGACAGTGGTGCCTTATGAGATAAAAGATCAAAATGCCAACATCGGCGGACTTGAGAACATTGATGATCCTGAAGTGAGAAGGAAGATTTTACTCTATCAAGAAATTCATCACCGTGACGAAACCTATCAAGGTGTATCGGATATGGATCTTTTGATAGCGTATAACAAGCATGGCATCTTTGGACAAAATGATATGCTGACCGCGAAAATTGGCACGACAATTCCACTCGGCAAAACCGAAGAAGATCCATGGATCCTCGGAGATATGGGGATGGAACATCTTCATATTCAATTCGGTACTGGCACATTTAATCCTATTGCAGACCTTCGTTATAGTTTTCCTGTGTATGGTGGATTGAGGGCAAACGTGAGTGTTAGGAGTAAGTACCCGTTCTATGAAAACAGCAAAACCTATCGCGGTTCACGGGATGTCACCTATACTGGTGGGTTGAATTATCGTTTCACCGATTGGCTTTCGCTGCAGACAAGTTATCTCGGACTTTATCAATCTTATGCACATTGGGATGGTGAGATTGACATCAATACAGGATTGCGTTTTAGCATGGCATCTTTAGGCGCATCTATTGCGACTCCCTATAACGTTCCGTTGACTATTACATTGATGTTGCCAATACAGCAGGAAACGCTTTATGATGATTCAGCTTCCGGGAATGATGCCTTTAAATTGAGTGCGTTAGTTTCCTTAACAGCGTTATATTCCTTTTAATCTCAGGTCCGAAATAGAATTTGACGCAAAAATTGTAAGGCGCAATTCTTCGTCAAAAACTTCATAGACAGGTGTTTTTCCGCTAAGTTCCTCGCTTTCGTTTAGAATGATACCTACACCTTCGCCTCTGCGTTCTAAAAAGTGGCGGCGAACCACCTGTCTCCTCATTTCATCGTCCAGTGTGAGTTCTGAAAGTAATCGGGTGAGAAGTTCATTTCGCGTGGCTTGACTGTAACGTAAATTGTCCACTGTTACCGTATTTGCCAATGCCCCCGGCGAATAAAGTTCAAGCCGATCATCAAACATAAACAACCGAATTTTAGAACTCGTTTTTGAGTAATCTCTATGCACAACCGCGTTGACGATTGCCTCAAAAATGGCGCGCATGCTGTATTGTGGGACGTCTATCCTACCAATGTCCTTCTTTGCTGCAACCGCGTTATATCTTTTGGCAAATTTCATTGCTTCTATAATCTGTTGGTCCAAGGGTCCTGTATAGTCCTGAGAATCAATCTGGTCGTTTGCATCCTTATTTCTGCCCCTATACACAACGGCTTGAATGCAACTGTTGTAAAGGTAGTCATCGGGTTTGTCATGACACAACAAGATACCGGCAACAGATGCACGTATCTCCTGACCTTCCTTGACAAGTAAACGTCTTTTAGCAATAGGTCTTCTATCTCATTTTCAGCTGCACTTTCTGTGATAAATCGGCGATAGAGCGGGTCTTTTAGTGTATCCTGATTTGTGTTTGGGACACACAGTTTATCAAATGGTGTGGAACGTGCCTGTGATCGATTTTGAAACAACCGCGCCAATTGTTCGGTGGATACCTCTTTTTTATGGTTTTCCTTACCTGTGAAATAGCCGTTATAGGTTTTGTGAACAAATAGTCTTCTCGGCACCTCAATCTTCAACAAGTTTTATTCTCAATCCGTAATTTTTCTGTGAAAATCAGAACAATGGGGTCAATGCTGTCTTGGCAGATTTCTACGACTGCCTTTTCTGCCTTATCCAAGTCCGCTTTGTCTAACCCGACTATTTCGCTACCGTCGTCTACACCGATGAGTATGACACCACCTTTTGCATTGGCAAACGCAGCGATTTCGTCTGCCAAGTTGCTTCTGCGCGGCATCTCTCTTTGAATTCTATTGTGGCATCTTCGCCGAGATGTATTTTTTCTATGAGTTGGGGTAGGCTGTCATACATTGTTCTTTTCGGGTAGCACAAACTTTTGCGACGTAAATATTACACAATTAACTGCTATTTTAAGTTTTTAGCGAAATGGCATACTCTAACAATGCCTTTGGAAAAGTAATGGCATTTGCTGTTGCCTAAGGAAAATCGCACAAACATAATAGAATTAGTCTAAATGTTTCAATCTGCCCCATGTAGTTCCGAGTTTGTCTTGTGGCTGAACCGGCAATCTACCACGGTTTGGAATTCCCTCACCCGTAACAACGAAATTGTCAAAAAAAGCAGTATAACCTGCAATACCGAAACCGACGCTTCCAGTATCAAGGTCACCCTCAAGAAATACAAAATTATCCAAACGACATATCATATTCAAGACTAACTTATCATTAACCCAGAACCTAAAAAGGTCGCCACCTACTTTCAGTTTTAAGTGGCTCCATTCATTTGTCTTTAGAAATGGATGTGCGTAAACATTTTTACAGGGCAGATTTACGCCATTTCGTAAAACATCTTCAACGTTTTTTTGATCACCTCTTAGGCGGAACCACAACGGCAACCCAACTAAATTTCCAGTTTCCAAATTAAGAATAGTTCCTGTAACGATTGGTAAGGGAGCATCCCAAAAAATATTCCCAATTGTAAAGAGAATCGCTCTGGTTTGCGTGACGCGGACAGCAAGCACAATATGTCCTTTTCCATGTCTTTTAAGAGGCATCACATCCAATTGCACTTCATAATTTATCCATTCTACATCTTTTAGCACGAGTAGCCGAATATTGTCATCTTGACTTTCAGCACGAATTTCCCCATTAAAGACCCTCCATTTGCCAGGCCTGGAATCCTTTACGTTGACTTCTTTCCAATCCATCAATTTACGGTCATCAAATGTTTCAACATAAGTTCCTGCCCTGACAGGCAATGTAAATAAAAAGAGGATACACCCAACAATCAGAGTAGCGGATTTCATAATCGTCTCCATAATCCGATGCGGCACGTTTTGGATCCAAAACCTCAAGGCTTGAAAAGAGACTGGCAAGTATTTGTTATTCTAATGTAGGACTTAATCCAGTGTTTCTGTCCATTCACTCAGCACCCTCGTCATCTCAACAAAAACGTCTTCATCAGATTTACGTGACCTTTTTAGGGTTTTAAATCCGTGGTCAGCGGTGTCCAATAGATGTAAGGTGGCTTTGTCGTCAAGTTTTTGACAGACCGGTTCCAACAACTCAAGTTTTGCCAACTTATCACGTGTGCCGGATAGGAACAGCATCGGAATTGTAACATCAGCAAGGTGTTCCGCGCGTTCTATGCCTTCCTTTCCAGAAGGGTGCAGCGGAAAAGCAAAAAACACAAGACCTTTGACATGTTCAATAGGTTCTTTTGCTGCCGACATTGAGGACATGCGCCCGCTATAGGAGTGTCCACCGACCAGTATTGAACAATCGCTTGCGGCCTCGTATGCAGCAGCCGCAGCTGATTTGACAGTTTGCAGTGCAACCGCCTCTGATTCTCTGCCGCCACCGCCGCGCTCCATGTAAGGGAACTGATAGCGGAACGTTGCGATGTTGATGTCTGCTAACCGTTCGGCGATGGTTTGGAGTGTTGAACTGCGCATATTTGTGCTTGCGCCATGCCCAAGCACTAAAAGCCATTTTGCGTTGTCTGGACGGATGAGAAGTGAGGAGACTTCGCCTTTTTCTGGTGTTGCGATAAACTTTGATTCAATTGCTTCATAAGACATAGTTTTAACCTCTTGACTCTGTGAGTTTGTAAATTCAATGATTGAATGTCGCGACCTGGAGGTCGCTCCTACAGTAAGAGACCTTTGATAGAAGTCTTGCTGTCAAAGGTCTAAAAGGCATTAGCATTTGCTTTTATGGACAACATTAAGGTTTGGATGTTATAGTAAACACTGTCGGACGACATCTCGGTAGGTTTCTAATTCCACAGTCTCTAACCCTTTTACCTTAGCCAAATCGTCCCATCTGCGTAAAGTAAGTGCTTCCCTATAATGCGGAATTTGTTCAAATGCCTTCCGCTCCTCGTCTGACAGCACACCACCTTGAACCTTGAGGCTCCTTTTTGATGCTTCAGATAGTCCGTCATAATAGGCGTCATCGGTTGTACACAAATACCTTTTTGCAGGAACATGCAGACGGATCGGTGTTGTGACAGCGTCAGGGAAAAACGGTTCCAGATATTGTGCGCCAATCTCTTCATGATTTAAGTCTGTGTCTAAAAAGGCAACATCGGCATTATGTTCATCTAAGATAATATGTCCGATGTCGTGGAGTAGTGCGCTTGTAATCAGCATAGGACTTGCATTGTTCTGCTTTGCAAGCGCAGCACATTGAAGAGCATGTTCAAGTTGTGTGACGACCTCATCATAAAATGACTGTCCACGTTTCTCCATGTAGTTGAATAGTGCATCAACTTTGTGTTGTGGAGTAGTGTCGCTCATTTCTTGGGCAAGGCTTGGATCAACATAATTATTCATGATTTACAGATTTTCCTTGAAAATGTGCTATTTTACTAATTTGTTTGTCTCGTTTGGAATCGTCTTCTGCGTACTGTGCAAAGGCTTGCCGTTTGTCAGCATAATACTGTTCACGCCAATCGCCTTGCGACTTTGCGTTATAGGTAAGATAGATAATCCGTCTCGGTTCATTTGAGCGGTTGGCGGGACTCTTGTGCGGAATGTAAGAACCGAAGAGGAGGATGTCTCCGGGTTCTGTCGGCACGGCGACCCACTCCATCGTTGAGGCAGTTTCAGGAGAGACACAACCATTTTCATCCAGTGCGATGAAACCTTCCTGATGTCTACCCGGTGCAAAATAGAGGCATCCGCTTTCTGGAGTAGCAACATCCACTGAAATCAGGCATGTGATATGATAATCAATGAATTCGTAAGCGGGCGCATCCTGATGGGCAGCGTAACCGCCGCCACCGGGATACTTGTAATTGATTTTCTCTTTGTAGAGAACTGCCGGTTCTGCCATCAAATCAGAAACAACGTCTAAAACTTTGCCACTTGTCACCGTGGCTTTCATATTAGTATGATATGGCACAAAATTTTCCGAACGAGAGAGTCGCGCCCCGTTTGGTGTTGATTCGTAGTGATGCATCCATTTGTCATCTGTCGGTTTCCAAGATGAGATTTCAGAGACCCAGGTTTGTAGGTCTTGAATCTCTTGAGGAGAAAAGAAACCAGAAATTTTTAGATAACCGTTGTTTTCCCAGTTTCGGTGAAGTGCAGAATTGAGGTAAGCCATAATCCTATCCATGAAATAACATT
Source organism: Candidatus Poribacteria bacterium (assembly GCA_028820635.1). GTDB lineage: Bacteria > Poribacteria > WGA-4E > WGA-4E > WGA-3G > MSPOR6. The sequence goes on along the minus strand of JAPPIG010000012.1, from coordinate 183 downwards.
CTTATGTTTTAATATAACGTGTATGAGGTTATTTGTCAAATTTCACAAGTATTTGGCAGGATTATTCAGTTTTCCATATTTCTGAGGCATTTTATCACATACGTTAATGATTTGATTTTATTGTAGGTCGGGTAGAGCGAAGCGAAACCCGACAATCTTAGTGTGACAGTGCGATCATGTCGG
>JAPPIG010000030.1 GCA_028820635.1 Candidatus Poribacteria bacterium | reverse complement strand
AGGATTGTCAAGTTTCAAGAAAAGAAACATAGGTAAATTTACGATAGACAGTCCACTAGCACAACGCGTCACATTTAATAACAACCTATTGTCAATCAATAAAGATCAAGGTGGAAAAACTCTCCTACAAAGGTAAAACGCCCCGAATCCGCACCTTTTGTCACAAAGTGACATCTTCTGCATATATAGCACTTAGAGTACTTCGCTTTTTGATACGATTTTCCTCCAGTTCCATAACAAAAATCGCCAACAAATGGGCACTACAGCGTATAAACGCCATAGAGAATCGCTCTTTGCTTAAAAAGCAGAACGTGTGGAGAAACGTAAGAAGCACCAACGTCTACAAATAATACATCTATGTTTATGCTGAAAGCCGTTGCAAAACATTATGCGTAATCTGTTCAACAACAGCATCGCTACCTGACAATCCGTGAGACCAATCCGTAGTAGCAGCAGTAAAGACAGTACCACCTTTCGTATAAATGCCCATCGTTGCGGCACCTGTATGCCCTTGTACCCAGCGTTCATACCATTCGCAATCATCTGGATGCCAACGAACAGGTGCAGTCGCAAGGATAGTGAACCCTTCAGGAGTACCATCTTGATAGGTCGGCACAGGCAAGCCATCTTCAAGCGTGAATTCGCACCCATCGCATTCGTAGCCGACAATAGTATTTTGTCCACCGAACTTGTCATCTCTCGTCAAGTCTGTACCTTCAAATACCCAATGTTCTGGACGGTGTGCTGTGTATGCACCATCTCCATCCATAAATTGCCCATGACTCAAGTGATAACCGCCTTGTAGGAAACCCACACCAGTTAAATGGTTTTCAGGACGATCCACCAAATAGTGACTCCACAAAGTGCTAAGGGTGCTATAGTCATCAGTTTTGTAAACAGGGTCTTGGTTGTAACTCTGTTTCCAACAAACGAGTGCACGCCCTTCGTCTTCCGAACGCACCTGCCAACACACCGCATTCCCACTGAAGAATGCTGCATTTCCACCCTTCGCAATAAATTCCTCAAGATTGTCACGCATTGGTGCAGACCAGTATTCGTCATGCCCAAGGCTCAATACAAGCTTGTAATGTTCCAACATCTTAGGACGGAACTCAAGGTCACTATTCGCTGCATAATCAAGCGTATATCCATTCTGTTCTGCCCAGACAACAAAGGGCAACTCCCAAGTCCTGAATTGGCTCCCAATAGGTCGATCAAATGAAACACGACGCCCTTGCATTCCATTCTGTCCATGATACCCGTAAAGACTAAATCCGCCCCAGTTGGTGTAAGCGTTATATGTATTAGTAGAAAGTTGAAACAGTATAGGCGTATTTTCTCCAGGTTTCGCTGGACGAACAATGAAAAACAAAGAACTTTCAGCTGTACGGTGATTTCTATAGATAGGATCACCGCCTCCATCCGCCGCGCGGAGTGTGCCTTCATAATATCCGCTTTGCCATGTCTCTGGCACTTCAAACGTATAGGTAGCCTCCCAACCACATCCGTGTGATGAAGCATTTACGGGAATTGGTTGTGCCTTACCCGGAAGTCCTGATTCGTTGAATACGACGTCGCGCGTCGCGCCAATACGCGCGATTTCCATAGAGTAACTTCCCGCACTCGTTGATACATTGAATGCAATCTCCTCACCAGGTGCGTAACTCAGTTGATCGGTATATCCATCAATATAAAGCGGTCTAATACGGTTTTCGGTCTGCGTCAAAGTTGCCATGATGCGTCCTCCTTGATGTGTAGGGTATCACTTTCTCGCGGAAATGTCAACGCTATAAGCACAATATTTAGAGCATCAAAAATGTAGAATTGAAAAAATTCGTCAATTTTACAGAAAAGTGATATAATAATCATGGAGAATTGTTTTGGCAGTGATTTTTGTATTTCATTATATTGAAAGAGAAGATATTATGAAGTTTTCAAAGACACGGTTATCTGAAATAGAGGGTCTCCCTGAAGAAGCGATTGACACATCAGAGATTCCCGAACTTGATGATGATTTTTGGAAAAATGCCAATAGGGTTGTCCCTGAAAATTACCTCCAAATTGAACATGAAATATTAGAATGGTTCAAAGAACAGGGACAAGATTACCACACGCGGATAAATACAGTGCTCCGAGCGTATATGGAAACAAATAGGTAAATCATCAACATGAAAAATATTGATACGGAAGTGAGAAAAATGGAAACGGATCAAAAACAACCAACCCCGCTTTCTCCTGAACAGATACATCAATGGGAAAACGATGGGTATCTACTACTGAAAAACGTTGTTCCAGAATCATATATCAATGGCGTGCGCGATAGGTTTGCCCGCGTCGTTGATGGTATAATTGACCAGCTGAAAGAACAGGGAATCGTTGAAGATGATGGTGCAGAACTTCCATTTGAAACTCGCTTGTTGCAAGTCGCTGGTGAACACGCTAATCGCTTTGGTCGGTCTTGGCGTGGACAAATTGCAACATCCGAAATTTTTGATCTGCATTATGCTGGTCCGCTCGTAGACGCAATTGGTCAACTCACAGACACAGATGTAATCGGTCATCCTGTCTTCAATGCGCGTCCTAAACTCCCCGGTCAACAACTGACTGTCGTCCCGTGGCATCAAGACAGCGGTTACTTCGGCACAGTCAGTGAGCAATCACTCATCCCAACTGCATGGATTCCACTTGTGCCGGTAGACGAGAGCAACGGTTGTTTACAAGTGGTTGCAGGCTCACATCGGTTAGGTGTTGTTGACCACCATACTGAAAATCGAGAAGGTAAATTCCTTGAGGTGATGGATGAACTTATAGAGGACTCTCGTATTGTAACTTGTCCGATGGAGATAGGTGATGCGCTCGTGTTCAATAACCTCACACTCCACCGATCCTTACCACACACCACAAGCGAAATAATCAGATGGGCAATTGACATTCGCTATCTTCGTGATGGCGACCATCCGGGTTCTATTTACTGGAAAGACCCTGATTTTAAGTGGGTTATCCGCAGCGATACGCAACCTTTGACAACCCTTGCCCAATGGCTTGAAATGTGGTAATGTCATAGGCACGCCTACAGCATACCTTAATAATGTAGACTGATACTGATAATTCTCATTTATCTCTTACCATCTTATAGAAGGACTTTTTATAATACCATTTCTAATTGATAAAGTGTCATATCGGATTTCTATGAATGTTTGTAGGTCGGGTAGAAGCGATAGCGAAACCCGCCAAATGTCAAAAGCACATTTGGCGTTGATTTGGACAAGTCGTTCATATCACCTCGTGCATGTCGGGTTTCGTAAACTCTACCCGACCTACGGGATAATGTAGTATCATTATATAGAAATGGTATAAGTCCGATTTCCTATCGAAAACTGAATCCCTGCGTAATACACACAAAATATCTTGCATTCTTCTCAGACATTAGGCATAATAGTATTGAACACCTGTTAAGGAAGAATTGCATGATACGTGTGCCTTTCCAAACTTTATATGATGAATTTTATCGTGTGCTTGTAGCAATTGGTTTTGCTGGTGAACGTGCAAAATTATGTGCGAAACTGTTCACCGAAAATCAACGGGATGGTGTATATTCACACGGACTTAATCGTTTCCCAGGGTTTGTTTCTGGATTGCAGAGCAAACAAATTGATTTTCGCGCAAAACCGGAGAAAGTTGAGAGTTTCGGCGCGTTAGAACGTTGGGATGGCAAAATGGGGGTAGGACTTGTCAACGCCCATATCTGTATGCAACGCGCAATGGAATTGACAGAAGCACACAGCATCGGTTGTGTAGGACTTTCAAACACAAACCATTGGATGCGTGGGGGTGCCTACGCACTACAGGCAGCAGAAGCAGGATATATCGGTATCTGCTGGACAAATACAACTAAACTGATGCCGCCGTGGGGTTCTGAAGAGAAGAAGATTGGTAACAATCCATTAGCAATTGCTATCCCTCGTGATGAAGGAAACATTCTGCTTGATATGGCGATGAGTCAGTATTCAAACGGAAAATTAGAAGTACTCAGGTTGCAAGGGAAACAACTGCCGTTACCGGGTGGTTACGATACCGAGGGAAACCTAACAGTTGAACCCGCAGAAATTCTTGACTCGCAAAGGGCACTACCAATTGGCTATTGGAAAGGCTCAGGTTTAGCATTAGTGCTTGACACAATGGCTGCCGTTATCTCAGGTGGACAAGCCACCCATCAGATTGGCAAACAAAAATCAGAATATGCTGTTTCTCAGGTCTATATCGCTATTAATGTTACCGGCATGATGGGGCAAACAGTATTGAACGAAACCGTAGAGGCAATTATCAACGATTTTCACACGGCTTCTTCCTTAGATGAAAACGAAAAGGTGCGATATCCAGGGGAAGGCATGTTGCGCATACGACAGGAGAGTCTTGAGAAAGGTGTCTTGGTAGATGAGGCACAATGGCAGGCATTGTTGGAGATGAATAGGTAAGAAGCACATTCACCTTAACCATCATATTGGAATTGGAGAAAACTTGTGGCATTACGCGCAGGAATTGTCGGTTGTGGTGGAATCAGTCGTAGCCACGCGGCAGCTTATGACGGTTTAGAAGACGTTGCCCTCGTCGCAATGTGCGACATCAATTGCGATGCCCTCAACAACCGCGCAGATGAATACGATGTGCCAAATCGATATACTGACTATCTGGAGATGTTTGCGCATGAAACACTTGATATTGTGAGCGTATGTACACATGCTCCTTTACACGCTCCGATTACAATCGCGGCGGCACAAGCGGGTAACCATGTTTTATGCGAAAAGCCTCTATCAGTTGATTTAGCAACTGCTGACCAAATGCTTGCGGCGTGTAAAGAAGCAGGTGTCCATTTAGCAGTCAGTCACCAATTCCGATTCACACCGCTGTTTCGGCATGCGAAATCCCTAATTGATGCCGGAAAGATTGGCGAACTACGATCAATTCGCGAGGTCGGCAAAGGACGAGAAGCAGGATTTGAATTGATGGAGATGGGTGTCCACTACTTTGATGAGATGGATTTCTTCTTGGACGGCATCTCTTGGATTCAAGCACATATCACATATCAAGGACATGATGTTACAGACGCTGACATTATGCATAGTAGTGAATTATGCAAAACTGATCGGCGTGACAACGGTATTGTCGCGGGAGATACAATGCTGGTGCATATCGGCGGCGCAAGCGGTGCTTACGGAATTATGGAACTCTACCCACGTCAGCAGAGACACGGACGGATGATGGGGCCACATCTACTCGGTTCAGAGGGACAATTGATGATTAAACCGAACCCTGAAACAGGTATAGATGAAATGTGGCACTGTCCTTTTGATGTCTCATTTGCATCGCATACACCTGCATGGGAACAGATTGAACTTGACACATCAGCATTTATAATCTCTGGAAAAGCGTGGAAGTCTCGCCACACGATCTGGAGTGCAAAAAATATACGAGACGCAATCCTTGACGGAAATGAACCAGAACTCGGTGGACACAACGCGCTTACGTCGCTTGAGTGTGTAAGTGCAACCTACACTTCTCATTTTAATGGAGCAAAAGTACGACTACCGTTAAAGGAGCGGAACCATCCGCTTGAATTTTCATAACAAGTTTTGGCTTGCAAGCTACGCCAAAAGTGTCTTAAAAACAGGAGTAAAAAACTGAATGAAACTTGCATTCTTTGATGATTATCGACTCGGGGTGATTACAGGAGACGAAATTGTTGATATTAGCGATGCGCTCAGTGATATTTCGCCCCATACGCCGCAAGAACTAATACAAATGGTAATAGAGGATTTTGATAATCTGCGTCCAATAATAGTAGATGCAGCTGAAAATGGCACCCCAATTGCTATAGACAACGTCAACCTTAAAGCCCCGCTACCACAACCGAGACAACTCGTTTGTCTCGCTGGTAATTATATCGAACCAGACAGTCCTTCCCGACTCGATTTTAATGCATTCCTCAAATCACCTACCAGCGTCATTTCCACAAAAGAGACTGTGGAACTCACAGAGGCAGATGTGACCGTGTTTCATTTTGAACCTGAGTTGGCAATTGTCATTGGGAAAACAGCGAAGCATTTAACAGAGGAAAACGCACTTGATTGCGTTTTTGGATACACACAATTTATTGATGTGTCTGCGCGCGGTTTACCAGGAGGATTCTTTTTAGGAAAAAGTTGGCACACCTTCGCACCGATGGGACCTGTGCTTGTTACTGCCGATGAAGTCGCGGACCCAAATGCCCTTGACGTACAACTCTGGATTAACGACCGATTGCAACATGATTTCTCCACAAACTCAATGGCACGTTTCGTGCCAGAATTGCTTGCTGAAGTAACCAATGTAATAACGCTGGAACCTGGCGATGTAGTTTCTACAGGCACACATCACGAAGCACTAACCGCAGTGGGTGATGGTGATACAGTGCGGTTAGCAATTGAAGGCTTCGGACCAGAGTTATTCGTTGACGTACACGACCCGTTAAAGCGTACTACTTGGCGTGGGGAATAAAAAAGGTTGACAACGACATCGGTTTGCATGTATAATTTTAGCAATCGGGAATTTTGGGACGTAGTTTGCAAACCGATATTACAACTTGAAGATGTCCAAGGTTGCAAGAAATTATTTTTCGTTTAGACACAACAAACCCGTTCTTGATGATTAAGGAGAAGCGATTGATGAAAAGACACAGAAACATAGCCATTTATGCTATCTTTGCGATTGTCTGTGTGTGGATGGTAGGATGCGGGGGCTGTAATCCGGAACCCGCGCCGACAGGCATGACGCCTACTGAGGGTCCAGAAAGTGGAGGAACCACTGTCACTATTACTGGCGAAAATTTTGATATGAAAAATGGCGTGACCGTAACCTTCGGAGGAGAAGAAGGTCAAAACGCCACAGCGCCAAGTAAAACAGAAGTTACTGTGGTGACACCTGCTGGCACAGCGGGACAATCAGTGGATGTTGTCATTACCAATACAGGAAAACCAGATGTTCCTGTCACACTCTCACAGAAGTTTACCTATACGGATGCAACACCGCCGACTGTAACAAGTACCGACCCCGAAGATGGCACTGTTTTCTCTGAATACGAAGATTCTTTGAATGTCAGAGACAGTCTCACGGTTACCTTCAGTGAACCGATTAATGCTGATAGCGTTTCAATTGAAGTTGCTGTTGCTAAAACAGAAGACGCCATGAGTGAACCCACAGAAGCTACACTTACTGGCACAGTAAGTGGTAGTGGTGATTCCGTGATGTTTACCTCAGATATGCCGATGCGCTGCGGACGCATGTATACTGTCACCGTCTCAGGGGCAACGGATATGGCTGGAAATGCCCTCGCTACAGCGCATAGTTTCAGTTTTAGTGTGACCAGTCCGGAACCAGTCTACAAGTATTATGTCAAAGAAGAGGATATTCAGAAAGAAAATGGCGAGGCAGCACTAAAACGCATCGCCTCTCGTCCAGAGATTTTTGATAATCCTGAGAAGTGGACACGGTTGGTTGCCGCAAATCAGGACGATTATATCTTTGACCGGACCAAACTGAGTGTGGGACAGCTGTTATTAATCCCTCGCGGACGTGCTTGGGGTGATAAATAGTTAATGTCTTATTGTATGGCACAAATAAAAAAGCCGTGTATTAGATACACGGCTTTTTTATTTGCAATGTGCAATGGTCGGTCTCAAACAAGATTTCCAAGATTGTTGAATTCTCTTGATTGAATTTTGTCTCTTGTGGGAGGTGTTTTCAACACCAAAAAATAATATGGTAGATTTTAGAATTCTCTATACACTTTACACCAGCGAGGTTAGGAAACCTCGCCTACAGAGGGATGAAGGTATCCATTTATTTTTATAATTCACCATAAATCGGGCTTACAAAGCCCTCCGATAAGAATACACAAGAATATTTATCACGATGAATGTCTCCTAAAAAAGAAAACGGACCAGCATTACCCAAAATGGTAATACTAATCCGCTCTTCTATATTATATGAGATGTATTAGGCACCGTCGCCGTTGCCATTGGCACCATTACCGTTGCCATTGGCACCATTACCGTTGCCATTAGCACCATTACCGTTGCCATTAGCACCATTTCCAGTCCCACCATTAGTAGCACCGTCGCCATCGCCTGTGCCGTCACCAGTGCCATCGCCTGTGCCGTCACCTGTCATCATAGAAAGTGGCACAAAAACAAAATCGTTAGAGGCGTTTGCATGACAACCAACGCATGCTCCCGCGGCCATCTCCGATGTGAGTGTGTTTATCATCATCATATCTACCGCTGTTGCTGAAGGCGGACCGGTTACACCGTATTCCCAACCGCTATTATCTGTGCCATCGGTTTTCGTCATCGTTGAGATCTGCGAGACAAATGCGTTAGTAGTATCCATGGATACCTTGACAATCATAGAACCAACGGGGTAAGCCGTCCCTGCCTTGTTCGCCATAGCAGCGGCTTCGTTGAGATAGATGGTACGGGATCCCAGATCGTGGGCGTCACCTTTAAAGTCTAACCACGGTCCATCAAGCATCCTATTTTCCCACGACATGTATCCATCCATACCCATCATTTCCGGTTCTGGATCAGGCATCACCGGTTCTAACACCTGCTGCGCACGGTCACAAGCCACAAAAGCAACACAACCGATTAAGACAGCAATCAGGGTTATCTGATATTTTAGCATTATAATGCTCCTTATCTATAGAATTCTAAAGTAAATTTTAAGAAGAGTTCCAAATTTCTCGTGAGGCTTCAAAAGGGGCGAAGCCGTTTCACCTTGTTTGTCACACTTCAGGTTTATGTACTACACAACCTTTTTTAATAATAGCATATTTCATTTTATTTTTCAAGAAATTTTATACAACCAATTTTTAGATAGTTGAAAAACCTTAGTGAAACTGAGTAACACCTTACTGATTCGACATCTACTTTTGGTTAATCTGTAGAATTTTTGAACGAACTTTTAGAATATAAGGGTGTTTAGGGGCTTGTAAAAAGGCTTTTTTAATTTCACGCCGCGCGTCAGAAACACGATTCAGGCGATAATATACAAACGCAAGTGTCGCAATGTGGGTTGGACGATTATCACTTGCTACCACGGCTTTGGCAAGAGTAAGTGCTTCTACAAGAGATCTGTTTTCTGCTGCAAGCAGGTATGCTAACGCATCTTTTGGAAACGGCACATCTGGAGCAAGTTTTATTGCACTGCGAAAATCTGTTTCTGCCTTGTTAGTCTCACCAAGTTTTTGGTAAATCTGTCCACGCCACCAATATCCCGGTGCCCATGCTGGTTCATGTTGAATACCTGCCGTAAACGCCTTCTTAGCACCCTTAAGGTCACCCGATGCCTCGCGGAGATTTGCAAGTTGGGAATAGGCATCCATAAAGTCTGGTTCATGTTTAATAAGTGTTAATAGATGTGCTTCACCTTCGGTCCAATTTCCAAGTTTTGCCTCTATCATGCCCAAATGTAGCAATGCCTGACGCGAAGTCGACTCTAACTTAAGCACGCGTTGATATGTTTGCTTGGCAGACACCAATTCATCCATCTGCATCTGAACGTAAGCGTAATCCTTCAAAGCAGGAATGTATGCTGCATCTATTTCAAGTGCTTTCTGTAATAATGCTAACGCAGGTTGCCCCTGCTGTTTTTCAATAAAACGGTGTGCTTGCTGACGATAAACTTCTGCTAACGCTTGTTGATGCCGAAAACGAGCCGCGTTAGCTTCCTCTGTATTGCCAAGTTTCTCAAGTACATCCGCGATTGCACTGTGAAATATCGGTTCGTGTGGTGTTTCTTGGATAGCTTGTTCATAGAAACGTCGCGCTATAATGAGTTCGCCGCGTTTTGCTGCAACTTCACCTCTTCCGAAGGCAGCACTCGCAAGCGTTTCATCTAACGTTAGTGCCTCCCGAAAAACAGCATCAGCTTCATCAATACGGTTGAGTTTAAGCAGCACATGTCCAAGATTGTTGTAGGCAGCCGTTGTGTCTGGGTAAAGTTGCACCGCAACAATATAATATAGACGTGCTTGTTCCAAGTTGTCGCGTTCAGTTTCAATCTGTCCTAAAGCGACATACCACGTAACCGGAGCGTTTTCACCTACACCTTTGATGGCTTTCTGAAACAAAACATCCGCTTCCTCAAGTTGTTTATTGCGATGATAAGCGGCAGCAAGTTTGGCTTGCACAGTCGGTTCAAAATCAAGGCGTTTAGTTTGTGGAAACTCTGAAATCAGTGTCAAAGCACGTTGAAAAGCGACAATCGCACTCGGATAATCCCCTAACTTCGCAGCAGTGTCGCCTTCTCCGATATATACAATTGGAAGTTTTGGAGCATCTGTGGCAAGTGCTTGATACAACCGGAGTGCTTCAGCAAACTTCTCTTCTTGAAAAGCATGCTGTGCATTCTCCAACCGCTCCTGGACATTTTCAGGGTAAGTGGATATATCCCACGATGAAACATCACCAAACACGGATACGGTGAATAGAAAAAAAAGGGAACAGATTACTGTTCGGTGCTGTGCAAAATTCATTAGATTATTTTGTCGGTTGAACTTTTATTCCTGAAACCCGCTTAAGTGCATCTTCTAAGATATACCAAGGTTCATCTGCTTTTTGCCCTGCTAACCATTCTTTAAACGCTGTTTCCGCTTTATTATGACGAATCAGATTGGCAATCTGGTCTTTAACTTCCGAATACTGTTTTTGACGTTTAGGAGTTTTCTTAACAAGTTCAACAATCCTATATCCCCCTGGAACAGCGAGTGGTCCTTTACGTTCGGAAGGCTCCAATTTTGCAACAATCGCACCTAATGCCGTATCTGTCGTTAGAGTAAGCGAATTAAAACTGATAGATTTCTCTGTTTTGGAACTTTGCTTAACCGCCTCAAATGTTTCGCCTTGCTCTAAACGTGAATTGATCTGTTCCACCAAACGTTTAGCATCTTGTTTTTCTTTTGCTGAACTATCTGGTGCCACGACTACAAGCGCGGAGCGAAACGTAACCGTAGCAGGAACAACAAACTGCGCTTTATTCGCCTCAAAGTATTGTGGTGCTAACTCATCAATCTCTTTGCTATTGACGGTTCTAACAAACTGACGTGTAAAATATTCAGCGTAAATTATATCATCAGACATCCACTTCTCCAATGCTTCAATTTCTAATTCCTGTTCTCGCAATACGCGCTTGAACTCAACATCGGAAGGAAATTTGGAGCGTATCGCAGCGGCACGTGCTGCCACCTGCTTTTTGTGGTCAACAGCCGTAATTCCGATCTTTTCAGCCCCATGCAATACAAACCTACGACTGATAATACGATCTAAATACTCCTGTTTTTCTGCCGCAGTCGGTTCACGTGAAAGGGGTTTACCCATAATAACATCAATACGAAATTCATTTGTAAGTTCACTTTGGGTAATTGCTTGTCCATTGACAACGGCAATCACGGAGTCTATAAGGATTTGTGCATCCGCATTCCCGACAAACAGGAAAAACAAAAAAGTAATATATTTTGTTATGGTTGTTAGGTGTTTGGGTATCCTCATGGCTTGATATGATAACGTAATTTGGCGTTTAATTCAAGGGATTTTGTTGGGTGTGAATCTTTGAAGTTCTGTTGAAATAGTTTGCTGGGTGTGGTATCATTTCCTCAAGGAATCCAAATTGTACAGGAGAAAAATGATGCAAGGACTTGTTAATGTCTCTTACAACTCCAGTTTTATTTACGCTAATAATACTCTATCTCGCGAACAAGATAGTGCCGAGGCGTACAATAATAAAGGCATTAATCACGCCAAAAACGGCGAGTATGATCTTGCTATCGCAAACTTTGGAATAGCTATTGAACTGAATCCAAATTATGCTAATGCCTATTACAATCGCGGGTTAACTCACAACAGAAACGGCGATCATGGACTTGCTATTGACGCTTATACCAAAGCAATACAACTTAATCCTGAGCACTCCAGAGCTTATAATAATCGTGGCGCAGCTTACCGTGAAAGAGCACAATATGACCTTGCTGTAGAAGACTTTAACAAAGCAATACAACTTAATCCTGATAATGTCAACGCTTATAACAATCGAGGTAATGCTTACGGTGACAAAGGCAAGTATCACCTTGCTATTGAAGATTATAACAAAGTAATACAACTTAAACCAAAACTTGCTGAAACCTATGTCAACCGTGGAATTGTTTATAACGAAAAAAAAGAGCATGACCGCGCAATCGCCGACTTTAACAAAGCAATACAACTCAAATCAAAACTTGCTGTAGCATATGCTAATCGAGGTAATGCTTACAGTGACAACGGGGAATATGACCTTGCCATAGCAGATTATAACAAGGCAATAGAACTGGAACCAAAACTTGCTTATCTCTATAACAATCGAGGTGCTGTTTACTACCAACAAGGTGAGTTAGGACTTGCCATAAAAGACTATAACAAGGCGATAGAACTGGAACCAAAACTTGTGCATATTTATTACAATCGCGGCGAAATTCGCAACAAGAAAGGCGAGTTTGAACTTGCTATTGCTGATTACACCAAAGCAATAGAACTCAACCCAGATTTTGCTGAGGCGTATCACTTTCGCGGTAATGCATATAGCAATAAAGGTGATCTGGAAAAGGCTATCGCAGACTATACCCAAATGCTTGTTCTGAAGCCAAAGGTTGCTGAATCCTACTACATACGGGGTGAGGGATACTTACGTGCAAAGCAGTGGGAGGAAGCGAAAAGAGACCTTACTGCTGCCATACTCCAAGGCGTGGATATTGCCGATGCTTTCCAACATACACACGGAAGTATCGCAGCCTTTGAGAAAACAATAGGAATTAAACTACCTGAAGAAATCATACATCTACTGTCTTCAAATCCAGAGTCTTTTGAAATTGATAAAGATTCGCGTATAGCATTAGCAATGAAATATTATGAAAATGAAGAACTCAGCAGTGGACTGGCTGCACGACTCGCAGGTGTGTCGCGCGAAGAATTCTGGTATCTGATGGGAAATTATGGGCTTTCTCTTTTTGGTACAGCTGAAGATCTGAAAGAGGAGCTTGAGAATGCCCGCAAAGCTGGTCATCAGTAATAATAGTCCTCTTGTTGCACTTTGGGGACTGGACCTTCTTTCTTTGTTACAGGATCTCTACACAGAAGTGTGGATACCACGAGCAGTTGAAAAGGAGTTTCTCCGAAAGCAAAAAGAAGCTCGTCAGCAAGCACTCAATGATGCTCCGTGGATTAAAACTGTTGATTTAGCGGATCCGCAAAGCGCGACGGTATATGAGGGACTTGATGATGGTGAGGCGGAGGTACTGGCTCTTGCTAACGAGCACAAGGCCTCTTTTGTGATTATAGACGAGAAGAAGGCACGGCAAGAGGCTAAAAGAGTCGGACTCATTGTGAAGGGAACAGCGGGTATTTTGCTGGAGGCAAAGAAAAAAGGTTTGATCGATACGATTAAACCACTTATAATAACGCTGCAGAATAACGGTATGCATCTAAGCAAACCGCTGATTGATTTTGTGTTACAGGAAGCAGGTGAGGCACAGTAACAAATGCAGTTGGAAATCGCTGCTAAGGATTTACTCCATCAACCCAATCACACCACAACCAATACGAGAACCACCACCCGGTCTTACCTGCACCGCTTCAAGCACCGAAACAATCCACTCACCGAACGCTACATCGTCCCCTTGAAAATAACCTAACACCCAAGCAGTCGTCCGATCATCCAGAAACCTTGTAAGCAGCACGTTATAGCCAACCGTCTCCATCAGATTTTTAATATCTATTCCTGATGTAATATAGAGATGTGTTAACCGTTTTTGCATCTCCTGTTCAAATTCTTCAGGTGTTCCAGTGGGGAAGGTCTGCTTATATTGATTTGTGAAGAAATTGGGGTCTACAGGCAATCCTATAGACGTAAAGAATTCATGGTAGGCAGCTAAACTTTTAGGTTCAATTTCCAAAAATGCCTGATATGTTGGAAATCCCTTAAGCGGAATTACAGACAAAATTCTCGGATCCACCAGTTGTTCAGCACTCACAAAACATGTAAGCAATAGTTCCAGCAAATCATGGCTATGCGGACTTACTGCTTGACCGGGAAGATGGTGATCTGCTTCCAAGTCAATCTGCTGACCAAGTACTGCCAGTGTGCATGCGTGGGTGGCTTGTGTTATCTCTGTTCCCGCCTGCATTTGTCCAATATGATGAGAATGTGTACCTGTGCCTGTGTGAGGATTTGTTTGGAAGGTATCGCCTGTTTCGTGGATAAGTATCAGTTTACCGAGAATATCGGTGTTTGGGTCGCCACCAACAGACCAGAACGGTGTTGTAAACTCTAAAACACCCGTGCCATTTTCACCAACTGGAATGTTCCCGATTTCACCTACACCGATAGGCGGTGTGTCAAGCGTCGCTTCTGCTACAGACACACCGACTGTTCCTGCTGGGACATCCATAGGATGCCAGTGCGGTCCAACATCAGCACAACTGCCGATATGGAGATGCGCAGCATGCAAGCCTGGTGTAGCATCCTGAATCTCAATTACGACGTGAACACCGCTGTTAGTTTCCGTGAACGTGGCTGTTCCGATTAGACTACTTCCATCTATCGCTGAGATGTTAGCAACCGCAATCTTATCAACGGGTGTCACAGTGATGACATCTGTCGGAATCCTTTCACAACCGATAACAAACCCTGTTGTCAAAATGAGAATGACTATTATGATGTGCCTATAGTATCTAACATCCGAAAACATTCAAATACTTCTTTTATTGTCAATACCTTCGCCCAAAATGCTTGAATAAATAGGGCTGTTGTCCTAAAGTTATAACAGTTACCATAACTTAGAAAGGACAACCGCCCATGATTGAAATTATAGCACTGTTTCATATCTTTATTCCACATTTATCCGCAACAACTATCCGGCAGTTATACCGAGTTGTATTCGCACTGCTTGCGATGAGTGGACGGGTAACCATGTTAAATATATCTCGTTGGACTTTATAAGGCGGTAGCTACCGCACTATACAACGCTTTTTCAACACAACTCTTCCTTGGCAAATGATGTGCTGGCTGTTTTTCGCATACATCTGCTTGATCGTAAAAGTGATTATATTCTCGTTGGAGATGAAGCTATCAGACCAAAGTCGGGAGAACGCACCTATGGCTTATCGCGTTTCTTTTCTGCATTGTATGGGAAAGCGGTCCCCGGTTTAGCATTTTCAGCCGTGTCCTTAGTGAGTGTCAACCAAAGGTGTTCTTATCCAATGGTGATGGAGCAAATCGTGCGTGGCACCGCATCGTCAAATCCGGGAGTTTTAGCATCCGAACATCGTGAAAACACCGAAGCGTCTACGACAAAAACAAAGCGCGGGCATCCAAAGGGAGCCGAAACCGAAACAAAGACGATATTGTGCTGACCGATGTATTGAAACAACTTCAAACGATGGTCACGGCGTTGCTACAACGGGTTGGCCACTCGATCTCCCTCCGTTATCTTGTGCTTGATAGATTTTTCGGACATAATAATGCGCTACAGATGACAAAGCAGTGTGGCCTCCATCTCATTTCAAAACTACGCACAAATGCTGCGTTGTATATGCAACCGACAACACCTTATGCTGGACGCGGACGACCACGCATCTACGGGGAGCGTTTCGTCCCACGACAGATTGACCCTAAATATCGTGTCTCTGCCGACACACAGGGGAATCTGAGAACTGAAGTGTATCAAACGCAACTACGCCACAAAAAGTTCGCAGACCTCCTCAATGTCGTTTGCGTTCTCAAAACGAACTTGACTACGAAACAACAAGCACACGTTTTATTGTTTAGTTCTGGTTTATCGTTAGACACTGAAAAAATGATAGACTGATATTTCTCAATATGGTGCTTAACCTAATAACAATCAACATTATGAATGAAT
>JAPPIG010000093.1 GCA_028820635.1 Candidatus Poribacteria bacterium | reverse complement strand
AGACAACGCACTGCTGACAAGAAAGCGACTGCGGAGATAGAGAAAATCCGCACGGACACCGTGATAGCGAAACAGACAGCCGGTATCATCTCGGACGTTGAAGCGCGTGAAGAAATAGACCAGTTTCGAGACGAGTTAGAAGTTGCTATTTAGCAAGAAAGGAGGCACAATGAGTTATGTTGAAAGATTGACAGCAACGGATACGGAAGCAACATTTGAGTTAGAAGGTTCGCATCTTCTGTTATTCAAACATAATGGTGGCACGTGGGCGTTGTCTATCTTGACACCTGACGATGAAGAAATTGCTGTCACGGCAATCACGGGTGACACACAACAAGCGTTGGCACATCTTCCTGAAGGCACACGCATTAAACTCTCTGGTGGCACTGTGGGTGCTAAGGCGTGGACAGGTAAGGTCAAGCGCGAAGTGGGGGATTTCCTATGAGCATTTTGTCTGGTGGCATTAATCTTGGTGCTGGCGGTGGTAGTGGCGGTGGTGCTGATTTGTCTGCCGTTAATAATGCAATTGCATTGTTAACATCTCAAGTTGATGCTTTAGAGGCTGTAGAAGGAAAAAAAGGTATTCTCAATGCGGGGAATACGGGTGTAATTCCGGCAGTTAATCAAAATACGCCTGGTGCTATTGGCGGAAGACTATTACCATTGGTATCGCTTGATAGTGAGAACGATCTTTTTTCAGATTTATCAACAGCTAATAATACTGTCAATATACCCGCAGGTCGTTATCTTGGCAAGGTTTTATTTAATGAATTGCGTCCAGCACAAGCGAGTGGGTTTCGTTCAAGTATTGCTATAAGAGTTCAACGTTTAGTTAATAATACTTGGCAAGATATACCAAATGCCTTTAGTGTTGAATATTATCGTGGTGGCAACGATCAGATTCCTGCGAATAGTGGTGTATTATTTGAATTAGATTGTTTTTTATTAGAAATTGATAGTGATGAAACAATAAGGTTTCGTTGTTATACGCATCCTCAATTTACACAATCGCAGAATGCCGCTTGGCAAGCGACATCAGCTACGATAACAGTAGTGGAGATAGGAAAATTTGTAGCCCCTGCAGTCACTACCCGTGAGTTACAATATGGCTTATGGAATACCGACACAAATACTTTCGTAACCGCTAATTCAGGTAAAGTTGCGTTTCAAAGATTGCCAGCAAGTGTTACGTTTGATTCGCCGCTCACAGATGATGGCACGATATACAATGCGAGTAACGAACCGAACAGAAGGTGGTACTTGCTATTTCCGCCGGGTGTTTATTACAATCATATTCATATAGGGCATGAAGATTTTGATGGTTTTTTTTCATTAAGAAGTAGTTATACAGGTCCTGGTAGGTTGGTTTTATCTTCATTTCTTGGGGCTTTCACGCGTACTGATTCTTCCCCTATAACTGTTGATTTAGTTTCGTTGTAAGGAGATTAACGATGCCAAAGAAAGACTTTGTAGATGAGCGTGTCGCCAAGAAACAGGAACGCCAAGCGACACAGAAACAGCGACAACTCAAGCGTTCCAAGAAAGATGTACAGAAGTTGCTAAACGATCATGACCCACACAAAAGGTTTCGAAAGGAGGAAACTTGTGAAGAATAAGACTTTGTATCTTGCTAAATTGCAAGTGCGTTCAGAAGCCGTAGATGGCGGTGCTATCCCTGAAGATGAGATGCAATGCGACTTCGTTATCTCAACGGGTGACGAGGACGCACACTGCTCCATTATGACGGAAAAGACGCTGCGAAACTACGATGAAGATGCGCAAGGCGGTGTGCCGTTTGTGAAAGACCATGAAGAGGGCATCGATACCATCTTGGGTAGAACTGTCGCTTCTTCGTATGATGAAGAACAGAAACGCACCATCGCGACGGTTTCTATGCTGCGTGACAGCGATGACACCCCAGAGAATATGCGTATCAATGAATATATCCGCAGGATAGAGCGCGGGTATTACAATTCTGTTTCTGTCGCGTTTCGTGAAGCGGAAGAGAAGTGCAGTATCTGTCATCGCGAGATATTTGATTTCTATTCAGACAATCCGTGTCCACATATTCCGGGCAGGACTTACGACGGTCAACGTTGCACGTATACTGTGGACAATGCGCGGTTGCGTCATGTTGGTTTGGTTGCTGCTGGTAGCAATCCGAATGCGAAACTCTTGGATACGCGCGAATGGGACGCTGAACTGCTCAAGATTAAGCAGGAAGGCGACTTAGGCACAGGCGCGACTGACGCGAAAACCCTACTGGAACGCGACGGTTTGAAGTGGCGCAAGTCTCTCATTGACACAGCGATTGGTGAGGGTATCCGCGCTGAAGATGATTTTGACGAAGATACCTGGCGGAAACGCCTTGAAAACATGGAAAGTGACCACATCTTATCGCAAACATCGACATGGCAGAAGTTAGGCGATGCGCGATGGGGTGAAGGTGGACGTAAAACGGAACCGGGCGGTGGACATCACACTCCGAATCAGTCTTCAGATATTGTGTTGCCGACTTGGTTGTTCAGTTAGACATCTTGCGAAATAGCAAGAAAGGAGAAATGAAGTGGATTATTTAGTTGAGACTTTTAAAACAGGACTCACCTACGACCCGAACCAAGACTTCGGTAATGCCAATGCTGGTAAGAACCTGTGGGTATCTTTGTCAGCGGATGACACCGTGCAACTGGCTGCCAATAATGCCTCACTTGTGGGTCGTTTGTTAGAGGTGCGTCAGAACGGCACCGCTTCGGTAGAAGTGTTTGCACAGAAAACGAAGGCAGTTGCTGCGGAAGCAGTTCCGAGAGGTTCTGGTCTGATTGGTGCTGGGGGTGGCAAAGTCAAGCCTGCGGTTGCAGCGTCTACGCGTCCGCGCGGACTCACGCTAAAGGCAGCAGCAAACGATAACGATGTCATTGATGTCGCATTGATTTGCTAAATATCAAAAGGAGGATAAACTGATGGCAGTTACGCCACAAGACCTTAAGAACGTTCAGAAGTACACCTCTTACGATGAGTTTTCTAAAGATGTACGGACAGACGTTGTTAAGCACATGAACAGGGCTGCAGAGTTAGAGATGTCATGGTCTCAGTATTGTAATTTTGTATGTCCTGAAATCTTGATTAGAGAAAAGCGCAACATTATGAATAAGTTTGCTCAGGATGAGGGCTTGTTTACCCGTTCTTCTCCTCTCTCGAAAGCGTCAATGACAACGGAGTTTTTAGAGGACCCGTTCCGTATCGCTTTGTTGCAAGACATTCTTCATAATGCTTACTACAACAAACGGACAGCGATCACGATGGAAGCGGATGATGCGGTTGGTAGTCCGACCTTACCGTTTGGCGAAGCGCAACCCGCGCCTGTGCCGGGTGGACTGCGCATGAATCCAGGTGAGTTGGTCGCGAGCAGCACAGAAACGGGACAAGACAATTACCGTCCGTTCAAGTGGGCGTATGACCAAACCGCTGATTCCGATGAAGAAAAGGACGGTAAGCGCAGTCTCAAACGGTTCAATGTCGCACCGGGGGCGACCATTCCAGCAAGCACATTAACGCAAACCAAAGGTCAGATTCAGATGGAAAAATGGGGCAATCGTTTTGTGCTTCCGTATGAAGTGTTGACCGGTACGGGTACACGCGTAGACAAAGTGGCAGCAATGGTGCGTCTCGAAGGGTTGACTGAAGAGTCACGTCTTTTCGGTGAGTTGGTAGATATTCTTGAGAATGGGGATAACACAAACGGTTCAAAGGCAACTGTGCATAAAAACACTGATTTTGATGGCACGGCTGATAGTTTTTCTGTATCTGCTTTACTTGCTTTTTTGGATGAAGCGTTCCCCGCGCCGTTCAATGCAACGCATGTGCTTTTCAACAAACAAGAGTTCCGTCAGTTCCGTAATGCAGTCCTTGCCTTGACTGGCACAAACGCTCTTGAAAACCTGAATGCCGTAGGATTGGGACCGACTTTTGAGAATGCGGAAGGGACAACGGGCATTCGCTATGGACGGACTCCTGGTGACGAGTTAGATGCCAAGCACATTCTGGCATTGGATAGACGCGCCGCAGTGGAATATGTCCAGCGTTCCGGTATGGCAATTCGTGCGCAAGCAGATAATATCGCAAATGAGTCTCGCGAGATGGTCATCAGTGATACGTATCTGTGGGCGAAACTTGCGTTTGAAGCAGTCCAAGTGCTTGACGTAGAAAACTAAACACAAGGCGGGTAAGAGTCCCGCCTTTTCATCAATATGCTAAATAGCAAGTTCCTACCTTTGCCACACAGGCAACGTACCCCAAGATGTCACTCTTGCTATTTAGCACCTTTTCGCAGGTGAAGATATGGCGTTTACTAATCAAGGAACATTGACACTTCAGAATTTTGCGACAGTTGCGTCTATAGCAGATACATGGCAACGTGCTTTTGCTGATGGTGAACGAATTTACCATGCGTCTAATGGCAAATTGAATGTTTGGGATTATAGGGGTAATCATAAACCTGATGAAAGTTTTGATATTGTTTCTGATAAAGTTGGTGGATTAACAAAGGTTGGTAATAACTTTTATATTTTGTTTTCCTATGATTCTGTAAGACTTGTAAATTCGACTCGTTATTATGGTGCAATTGCTGTTTATAGTGAATCTGGTGTTGCTGGTGAAGGTTTCCCTGTTATTCCGTCTGGTGGTAATGCAAGACGCCCTGCAGGTTTGGTATGGAATTCAAGTAGTAACGTTTTCGTTGTTGGACAACAGGGAATTACAAGCGGTTTTACGAATAATCCTGACTTACGTGTTTACAATGCGTCTGGAGTTGAACAAGGTTCTGCTCGTGCGTTAACACCTCCAGCCTCCAATAAGCATCTGTGGAATCTTCTGTTAGATCAAGATGGAGGTGTTTTGTGGTGTGTTTTTATGGGACTTACACCTCCGCCTGACTTTCATGCGTATGATTTGAATTATGTACGTTCGCAGAGCGATGATGTGGCAGGTATCAGAAATCCATATAGTGTGACGTTTGATGGTGATTATATTCTGTCTGTTGTAGCAACGACAACCTTTTATGGGGATACGCCGTTTGAATTACCGGATGCACCTGTTGCTCCAATATCTCGAAAGCAGTTTACTGGTTTTGAAAGGTATACAGAAAATTATGATTATTTTAAGGTTGTAGACTCTGCTTTAACTATTCGTAAAAGGAATGTACCTACTTTTATTCAGACGACAACGCGAGAAGTAGATTTATCTTCAAGCGTTACTATTTCGAAGCAATTGGATAGTTGGACACTTATTCCGCAAGATACGATACCGGATGCCGAAGTGGGTGATATAATTGCTCCATCTGTCCCGGATGTGAACACCCCTGCGGCAACTGATTACCCGGCAGCCGACAGATTTGAGATAACAGGTTTTAATACGACAGGTGGCAAAGAGATATACTTTCAACGTATACTCGCTGAGCGGTCTTCATAGTGTAATAAATATCGCAAACTAAAAAAGAATGCGTCTGTGTGGACGCTGGGCATAAGGAGAAGCCAAATGGCAGTGATAGAACTGACTGCAACTGAGATTATTTCAGTGCGTAGACTTATTTCTACCAGATTGACACCGGAGTTGTTTCCTGATTCATATATTACGGATGTACAATTCTTGGAATCTTCTGCGGATTATGTGTTTGAAACGGTAATCTCTGACATGGATTTAGAAAAGTTGACAACTTCCGAGCGTATGGTTGCAGAACGAGTCCGCGACCAAAACCCTGAAGATGTTGCGATGTTTATTAATAATGTGTTGAAACCGCCACAACAAAAGCAGTTTCGTAGGGCAGTTGTTTTTAATCTTGCTGGTCAACTCATTCCCTCTGTGTCGTCTGTCGTCTCGGAATCTGCGGGTGGTATCTCGCAATCATATTTATGGCAACCGAGTGAACAACGACAAGCCTTTTTATTCTCAGAAGCCGATAGAGAGATTGACCGTCTCCGTAATGCGTTCCCGGATGATGCATTCCCTGATACGGAAGGACCGGCTGTAGAGAATCCCTATGCAAATTTGAATCTGGTGCGGTTAACAGATTCCACTTGAGAAATAGCAACATGCCAGCCTATACTTCTGCTCAATCCTCCGCTATCTTCTACGAAGAATATACGCGTGATACTTACCCGCATGCCTCTTCTCCGCCCGCGTTTGATCCTGGCTACGATGGAGCTACACCGAGAAAGTATGTTGGTATAGATGAAAATCTACATTTAGATGAAAAAATAGTTGATATTGCTGCACGGCTTGTCCCTTTTCTTGGACAACTGCTTGCTCCCGGTGGACAAGTTGGGAGTGCTGCGGTTGGGCTTGTGCAAGGCGTTGCAGATGCTCAAGCAGCAGAAACAACACGTGGCAAAGCGGGAGCGTATGCTAATATCGTTACCAATCTTTTTCTAATTTCAAGAGGTGTGGGGAGCGATCTTCCTTTAACCGAAGATGATTTACAAGGACTTGCTGATGCTGGCGCGTCACCGTCAACCTTGAGAGAGTTAGAACAGTTGAAAAGAGAATATGGTCCGAATTTTATTACGCCGAATCTTGCCCGTGATATTTTGCGCGATTTGGATGATGCCAGTAATGAAGAAACAGAGGATTTACGCACCTTTGGGATACGGGTTGATTTTCTGCCGTCTGGTCGGTATCAACGCTATTATTATTCGGAAAATTCGCTTGGGTCACCGATTGAATTCAGAATAATGTTAGCCCGTGCGCGTGCTGGTAGTGGACTCGTTTCTTTTATTAACGCTTATGCCGAAAAAAAGTATGATGCGCGTGAGACCTATGATTATTTTACAAGCAATAAATTGAGGCGTGCGCGAGCCTATGCCAGTAACTATCGAGGGAGTCTGGTTGAAGGGTATATCCTGAATTTTGGTGACCCTCGCACTGGTTTTAATCCGAATTATATGTCGCCACTGGAACGTGCTATCTTTGATCGTTTTGTTGAGCGTGATGAGTCTGGTAGACCTGTTTCTATTGGTGGACCCGCAAGAGGAACAGTGCCGCCAGTTGACCGCAGGCAACATACACGGCCTTCTACAAACAGACGACAACATTCTACACGTGAAACACGACGAGAAATAGGTAGAGAGTTGTTTGCGACTAATCCCGGTGCTGCAGTTTATGTTGATGAACAACAACTCAATGATTTATCGCAACTGCAAATCCAGGCAGCATCGTTAGCAACACCAATAAAGGTTGCTATCCCTGTTCGTGCTGCCAGAGTTCCGCGGGTTGGGTATTTGAGTAGGCGTGGCGGACAGATTTCTGAAGAAGGAGCTGAAAATATATTAAAGGGACTCAGGGCTGAGCGTGAGGCTGCTGTTCAAGCAGGAAGAGTTGGACAAGGTATAAATACCCCGACTGTCACTGATGTTCTTACGGGCGGGTTATCGGTCTTGACACGAACTCAATTTAGTCGGGTAACAGTCGCACCCAGAGGGACGGGTACTTTGATTGGAACATACAATGGGGTTGTTGATGAGAACGGCAATTTTGTGGTTACTGATTATTCACCCGTTCGCTCGCCGGCATCAAGTCGTGGAACAAGAACGACATACAGAAGAGCATCGTCAAGGAGAAGGACAAGACGGATAACTGGGCGTAGTAGATAACCTGCTAAATAGCAACTCAAAGCACCATTAGAACCTTTAGAACATTTTGCCTACTTTGCTGTACGTACTTAATTGTACTGTACTTATTATTCTGTACTCCTTAGCATTAAAAAAAGTTCTAATACTTCTAAAGGTTTTTTGACTACAAAATACTTGCTATTTAGCAGGTGGCGTGGTATACTATAGTTATCTCTAATTCCATGTTGTATCCTACACAGCATGACAGGCGGACTTTTCCTAAATGAACAGGTAGCATTTAGGGTTTGTCCGCCTGATTATTTGTTATTGCCAAAAAGCAGAGTAATCTACTTCGGGGCGCGTGATGTTCCGAATGATGCGAAAGTAAGTGGAGTTGACGTGTCCCAAGCCTCCAAAATTCGTTTGGATAACTTCAATTTCATCTTCCTCTAACAAAGATGCATTGCCGTTTTTATCAAAGTGTGGCATATATCCATATCCATCTAACGTTTCTGTGTTTGGTGCAAGGATGTATAAGTTGTGTGGTCGGGATCGCGGGGTGCGTTCTGTAATAGTTCCATCTGTAGCATTAAAATAGTCAATTGTCAAAGTTTCGTGAGGTTCGATATATGGAATACCATTCCTCTTCGGATTAGAAGCAGCCGTGTATCTTGTAATAGATTTTACCTTGAAGCGTTTCATAGCAAACTCAAAGTCTGTTGGTGCTTCAAAGTTTTTTTCTTGACCTGGAGCGACATACGGCTTATCAAAAGGCGACTCTGCGGGGGTATCTTCCACGACTAACGGCATTTCGCTTTGGACTTCTGGTTCAGTATCTAACACGGTATCCATCATCTTTTTGGACATATTGTCGCATCCGATGGACAAGACAACTAAAATTAACATCACATATTTTAACATTCGTTATACTCTCCCTGACTAATTCCACTTTTTGGGAATAGTCAACATATTTTATTTGCATAATGTAACGAAATAATGTATAATAGGTTTATTGCTATTTAGCGAGTCATCGTAGGCTTTATCACCCTACACACAACCGGCTCCTTATATTTTAAGATTGTAGATGTCCTGAGTCCAACGCGCTTGGGACATTTGCTTTTTTGCTTGCTATTTTGTAATAGATATGGTATACTATTTTCAATCACGGATTGATACCCGTGAAATCTTAAAATATAATTAGAGAGGTTACTGAGATGCTAAATAGTAGCAAGACCTATCCAGGATTATTGATCCCTACCCACCGCACAGGTATTATCAATTATTATGATGCGGATAATCCGATACAAAAAACGATAAATGAGAAAGCCATAGAGCAGGGCGAGGAAATAATAAAGACCCAGAGTAAGCCCTATGGTAACACACTGACCGGTTGGCAGTTGAAATCTTTTACAGCTGAAGAATGGATTCAGCAACTGGAAGCCGGACATACTATCCAACCGTCTCTTTTCAAATCTACTCCTGACGGCAAATTTACTCACGATAAAGAAACTTGGGAATCCACTTATTTTGTCTGTGCTGACGCTGATAATATCATACGTGTTGATTTTGATAAAGATGGCAAAGATGAGAATCCTAATGGTTTGGAACCGTGGGAAGAGGCAGATGGATTACTAACCCGTTTCCCCGAACTGAAAGATGAAGCCTACGCGATTGGGCAATCTGTTTCATCTATGTCTACGGACAAGAACCCGCCACACCGTAGACACCGAATCATTTTTGTTTTTGACGAACCGATTACAAGCCCCGAAGAGTATAACTTTATCCTACAAGTCTTTGCCCAGAAATATCCGATTATTCCCAATACGACCCGAAGCCCCGCACAACCTGTCTTTGGCAATGCGCGACATGGTTATGGATTTGATATTCTTGATAATATCTTATCACTTGCTAAATATCAAATGCCCGCTGAAGTGAAAGAACCCCCGCCAAAGTCCAAGTTGCTAAATAGCAACTATGATGAAACGCTCGAGCAGTTTCTTAATCGGCATGGCATCCAATTTACGCCTGACAACAATAAGCCTGATAAGTTTTTTCTTCCTTGCCCCTACCAGAATGAACATGCCTCTGGTGTCAACACACCCACTGATACCTATGTTTTTTCAGATGAAAAAGGATGGGGTTTCTACTGCGCACACGATACCTGTAAACAGAAAGGACGCAATACATGGAACAGTTTTAAGGTGGGTATGGGTATCCAGTCTAAAAAGCAGAATGGGAATACCAAAGGTAAACCGCAGGAACACGCAGCCGTTCTCAAACAAGCCCGCCAAGCGTTTGTCAAGATGTGTGATACACAGATACCCCTTGCTGATACCAAACAAGCGTTTACTGAAACCTATAAAGCCAAACTGACTGAACGCGAGATTGAGGATATTTTTAATGATGTCGCAACGCCTTTCATCTTTGAAACTGCACTTGAACTTAGCGAAAAAGAACTGACGGAAATTGATTATATCGTGCCAACACTTCTTCCCGAAGGACTGACAATCTTAGCAGGTGACGCGAAAATCGGTAAATCCTTTTTCTGCTGGAATCTTGCACTTGCTGTTGCCAGTGGCGGAAAAGCACTCTCCGCCATTGATATTGAAAAACCCCGAAGCGTGATGTTTTTCTGCCTCGAAGAATCACAGCGATCTATTCGCGGACGTTTACATAAACTCTTACCCGATGGCATACTTCCCGATAACATTTTCATTGCTTACACTTTTCCTAACCCTTACCTACTTGACAAATTAGGTCTCTGGCGATTGGAAGAATATATTGATGAAAATGAGATTGAACTTATCATCGTGGATACATGGCAACACGTCCGACCCACAACCTATGCGTCCGGTTCTGCATACGATATTGATGTGGAATCCCTTGCACCTGTGCTGGAATTCGCACACAGAAAACAAATCGGTGTCGTGCTGGTGACACATACACGGAAAGCCACTGACCCTGACAATAAGTATAACAAGATGCAAGGCAGCACCGGCATACAATCTACATGTGATACTCTTATGCTACTGGAAAAAGCAGAACAAGGCGGAAACCATTGCCTATTAAGTATTACAGGTAGAGAATTCACTGAGCAAGAATATATCATGGAACTTACCGATGGCGGTCTTTGGAAACTACACGGAGATGCTTCCGATTTTCAAGACTCCGATGCACGCAACAGAATTGTGACAATCCTAAAAGATGCACAGGAAGATGGTATGACGCTCTCTGAAATCGCTGAAGAAACTGCCACATCAAAACAGAATGTTGGAAAACATCTCAAAACCCTTAAATATGAAGGGAAGGTTTATCAACCCAAAACACGCGGGAAATACTATCACCCAGATCACTGTCAGGTACAACCCGATGAAGATGTAGATGACCCACACGCTGATGTGGGGTATTAAGCAAGTTGCAATTTAGCAAGACCCCTTAAACGTGGTTGACTCGGTTGTATTAAGCACCTAAACCCCTACGGTTATCAGATTCTTAATACAACCTAACCCCGTTTTCATAAAGTTTCATTCGGTTGTATTGGTTGTATTAAGCAAATTGCACAGTGAAACTAATACAACCGAATACAACTTGGGGCAAAGTTTCATTAAGCACCCTATAAACATAGATTATTATTATATTTATTTTTTAATACAACCGAGTCAACCGACTCTACAGGTCTCCCTTTTTCACCTGTTCATTTTTACATTTAGTATAAAGGAGTATCACACAATGAGTATCAAGAACATTACCACTTGGGGACAAAATGAACAGGCTGTCTTCGCAGCCATTCCCATTACCCAATTAGGCACTGCACAAAAAGCAATTGACGATGTTACAACATTTCTTAACGCAATTGAAATGATTGTAGATGAAAACCCTAAACTCAAAAAACTGCTTGATGCGCAACTTGGCAAGAAAAATGCCGCAGGACAAGCCACAGGATACGCAGAATATGTTCAGGCGTTTCTGACAATTCACAAGTGGAAACCGAAGGAAACAGAGAAATACCCTAATGGATTCCCGTTTAAGTAGGGCGAAACGCACGCAATTAACTTTTCTAAAATCATCTGCTAAATAGCAAGATGCGTGTAATGGTGGGATTAAGTTGTAATAAACCGAACTTTCTATTAACTCTTGACCCTATTAAGCATATAGGCTTATAGTTGGCATAAAGATTTGATAAGCCTGCTTGGAACTTTCTGATAATGGCAAGCGTGGCGTGCCACAGCACGAAGTGCCTGGCACGGCTGGCGAGGGCAATAGGTGAGATAATAAGAGCCAAAAAACTTTATTACCCAAAAACTATTTTACCAAAGCAAATGCCCTCGCCAAGCGTTCGTGTGCCTGTGCATGGTGCATGTTTGTGCGTGGCATAGCAAGGGGAACGGACAAAGTGGCATCTTTCTTTTCCTGCCACTTTTCCCCCCTTGCCTGCCACAGCACAAAGACAGCACCACAGCACACAGCACACATAGGAGAACCCAACCCACTTTATGATACCAGCATAGATCGCAGTGGTTTTTGTGAAGTTAGACGTTGTGAGCAGAACCCCACGCCCCGCGTGGAGGTTCTGCCATAACGACTTACTGAACAAAAAAGTTTTGCCATTTTTGTGCCACAGCAAGCACACCCCAAATGCGTGTCTTTTTCTTACGCTTTTGGAGTGCTGCTTGCCTGGCACAAAAGATATGGGCAAAACTAACCTGCGTCCTTTTTGTTGTTCAACTTTACCAAAGAACCTACAATCGCTTGTCGCTTCCCCAGACTTGCGACAAGTGCTGGCAAATGAGAATGTGGGGCATCTTCTTTTCCTGCCCCACATAGAACATTTGACACCCTATACAACCTAATGTAAAAAAGAGTTGCTCTTTATCACATTGAGTGTTATACTGTAAACATGATAATGAGTCTCATTCTCATATTGTGAGGTGCTTAATGTCCGCAAAACTATATTTCAACTCGTCCTTGATGCGTGCGTTGCGCAGACGTGGTGGTGAAACTCAAGAAGAATTGGCAGATGCGTTGGGTGTTCACATTCAGCAGGTGCATCGCTGGGAGACTGGCAAAGCCTCTGCCTCTCGGAAGAATATGAGACGCTTAGGTGACCACTACAACGTTGACTGGACTCTATTCCAATCACGAACCGATGCTATCGCTTGGGATAATGCTACCCTGCTGGTCGCGGAGAAGTCTATGAAAGACACTGCTGACCCTGACGCATTGAAGGACGCATTGGCGCTGGGTGCGTTGCCGTCTGCGTTTCCTGAAGACACACCAGTTTCCACTGCCGAGTCGCAAGGGTCGGACTGGCTGGATGAGGCAGACGCTACGCAGTCAACTGATGACCAGTCAACTGATGACCAGTCAACTGATGTTGATGGATGAAGTCGCCCGGAGGTTTCTCTGAACTGAAGAACTGTACACGATTACACGTACTACATAATGGAAATTTGGAGTTGCTAAATAGCATGTTATGCAAGGTTGGATGAATCCCAAAATACTTCCTTATCAGAGTAAGAATGTTGAGCGTATATTTCGGTCCACTTCCCCTGAGTTGTGTGTAGATGGACCCGCTCGTTCTGGTAAGACACTTGCTATATTGCAAAAGATATTTCATTTGCATTTCAAGTTTCCGGGTTTACGTTCAGCGATAGTTCGTTCTGATAGTGTTGATTTAACTGATACAATTCGGTATGACATCAAGGATACCTTGTTACGCTTTCGTTTAGACGACAAGCGCAGTCCGGTAAAGTATGGCGTGGGCGGTATGAATCGCTTTGAATATCTCTATATCAATGACGGTGAAATGCGTTTAGGAGGCATGAATCGTCCGGGCAAAGTTTTGGGTGCTGAATACGATATTTTGTTTTATTCGCAGGCTGAGCAAAGCACAGAAGAGCAACATCAGTTATTAAAAACTCGTGTTGCTGGTTCATCTGGTGTCTGGCGTAATAAAAAAGGTGAGGTATTGTATCAGTATATCATGGACGCAAACCCGGATAGTCCAGACCATTATTTGAAGGAGCGTGAAGAAGAAGGTTTACTTGATTTTGTCACGTTGACATTTGAAGATAATCCGGCATTTTATTGGAATGGTGCCTGGACTCGTATGGGATTATCTGTCACGTCTGAGTTAGACCGTTCGCTTGTTGGTGTCTATCATGATAGGTTTTACAAATCGTTGTGGGTCAATCCTGAAGGTGCTGTATTTGGTTTAGATAAAGGTGTCCACTTGATAGACCGTTTACCTGACGACATAGGCGATTATGTATTCTACAACGCGATGGATTTTGGAATGACAGCCCCAAGCGTTTGTTTATGGATAGGCGAGCATCCGAAAACAAAGGACGTGATTGTAACTCGCGAGTTACGGCATAGTGGCTTAACAATCATAGAATTGGGCGATTATGTTCGTGAACTTCGCAAGGAGCGTATTCTCGCGACTGTCATTGACAATGACGAAGAAAAACAGAAGTTGCTATTATCGCATTGCCGAATTCCGTCTCAAATGGCAAGAAAAGGTCCGGGATCAATCGTCGATGGCATAGGTTTGATGCAACATGCTTTGAAAAACACTTCGGAAGGCAAAGAAGCGGGTTTACGCTTTTACACTGGGTTACGCGAAGGAATGCCCACTGATGCGCGGTTACTTCGGAGTAAAGAGCCGTTATCCGTGATTAAAGAGATGCAAAACCTGTCATTTAAGCCCAAATCGCGTAGGACGGGGTCATTGGCAGACGATTTACCTGTTGGGAGTGATCATGGTGTAGACCCGTTGCGATATTGGTTCTTGTGGCGTGAAGAGCGTCGCCCGGCAATAGGTTTTTCCAGTGGTGCAGCCACTCGGAAGAAGCGAATCTAAGGAGTTGCAAAATAGCAAGATGCGATATAGAGTTGAATATCTGCCGAAGCCAACGCGAGAAGGTGGACGTTGGAAGTTGCTATATGAATCGAATAGACGCATTAGTATTGCCAGCCTCCGTGATGCACATCGAACGACAGGCAAAAAGGTTCGCTCAAAGGATACGGTGACGGAAGATATTGTTGAGTTTCAATCCTGCTAAATAGCAACATAAGGAGATTTATGGGTTTATTAGATGTAATCACGGGTCATCATGACGATGAGAAGCAGCATGTAGAAGATGCGTTGCCCGCGCAAAAGATTCGTGTTTCGTTGGAAAGGCGTATCTACAATGCGCAGAAACTGATACTTGAGGAAGTGCCAGAAGATAACGAGCAATTGGAACACAAGAAACATGTCGCACTTGCTAAATTGCATGATTTTCGGGTAGCCGTTGAGGAGATGCTGAATGCAGTACGTTGACCCGGCATACTTAGCGTTACAAAATGGATCGTGAAGTGATGGTGGTTGTAGTCAGTTAGATTACATTCAACACTTGACTGGATACACAAAGGAGACACATGAATTTACCTCATCTTCAACAGAACAAACCACGTCTGCCGATGAAACAGACACTCGGGATGCAGTCGCTGCGAGCGTTATCTCGGTCGCGTGCGGTGCGAAGGAGCGGTCGTCAAACAGGTGGTGACGCGGTATTTGATTTTGGTTTAAATCAGACGTTACCGTTGCCGGACCCGTCAGCAAGTTGGCGCACCTTAGAAACGCAGCGGAAACACTTATTGAATCTGCCGTATTCGCGATTGGCACAGATTGCGCTGGACTTATCACCTGAAGTGAACAAAGGGATGTTTGATTTTTTACGGTTTGCGAACCCATCGCATATTTTACAGAACCTCAATGAGCGTGCTAAAAGCGCGACAGATAAATTTATACGGCTTTTAGATACCTATTACGGCAGTTTTAAGTCGCATATAGATAGTTTATGGGCAGGTATTTTTATCACGGGTGGCGCGTTTCCTGAATTGGTGTTAGATGATACGGCGCGTATGCCGGTAGATTTGGTGTTTAATGACCCGATGACAGCGCGGTTTCGTCGGGAACCGCATCCGATACGTGGGAATCGGTGGCGTTTAGGACAAGAAACACGGACAGGATTCAAGTATTTGGATACGGAGCCACTGGTACGGTATTTAGGATTTGATAAGTTGGTAGACAATCCGTATGGTCGCCCGATTATTGGTCCCTCTGTGCATTCATCTATCTTTTTACTGGGACTTATCCAAGACCTGCGGCGCGTCATTGCTAATCAAGGCTTATCGCGTATAGATTATGCACTGGATATTGAAGAACTTCTGCGGTTGATAGATCGTAACCCGGATATCGCTGGCGATGACCAAGCCACAGCCCAGTTTATTGAAGACCAGATAGATAATATCCAGTCCGTGTTAGGCAATTTAGAGCCTGATCAAGACTATGTGCATGCGTCCACAGTGCAGGTAAACTATTCTACAAGTCCCGTGACAATCAACATGAACGGACTAAACACAGTGATAGAAAACTTACAACGGAATGTTGTTAACGGTTTCAAAGGGGTTTCCGCGTTAGCGAATGTGTTGGATAGCACAACCGAAACACATATCCGGGCGCAATTGGAGTATTTTGTCGCGGCGCTGCAGTCCTTACAAGACGAAGTGGCGGATATGTTTGTCATGTTCTTTGATGCAGCGAATCAAGTGCAGGGGATACCGGGCGAGACGACATTTATGTTCCGCAGACAACGCACTGCTGACAAGAAAGCGACTGCGGAGATAGAGAAAATCCGCACGG
>JAPPIG010000116.1:78610-89621 GCA_028820635.1 Candidatus Poribacteria bacterium | reverse complement strand
GATTGTGTTTCTTATTGGGATTCTATTGTGATTTTATTGGAGTTTCAATTGTGGGCGTATTTTTTTGTCTGTATTTTACAGAATATGAACATTCGCGCTTCGGAGATCGAAATCAACGGTATGAATGCCATTTAGGCATTCACCGCCTACAGAATATGAACAGTTGTGAAAAACAACAAAACTATCACGTAACTGGCACAAGTCGTTAGTATTACTTTACAAGAAATAAAAAAGCACCTTCCAATTAGGAAGATGCTTTCTGTATAACAAACTTAAAAATGATGATGCAATCTGAATTTACATCAATATCATATTGAAATTAACGCGTTGTTTTGAGGTGCCCCCATGTCGTTGTTGCTTTTCCAGCAGGTTCAACAGGCGTAACCAAATCTGCTTGCTGTGAAATAAAGTCAATCATCTCAATAAGGACTTGACCACGGGGGAGAGTTCCATTGTTTCCCTCCTGCATGCAAATACCGACACGACCACTGCTATCGTTCAACTTAATGATGCCAGGATCGAAGAAATCTGCCCCATTATCACCAAAGGCGGCTTCTACGCTCCATGGATCAACAATCTGGTTGGCTTTGAATGGTCGGTTGGAGGTATAATTCACCAATGAAGGGGTGTATTCTTTACCCACATCAGTCGGTGTAATAGCAGTGCCATCACCCCACATATCAGCATTGATATTGATAATAGTCTTCAACCCGTTCTCACCGTTAGCGCCGCCACCTTCAGTAACATAAAAGATATAGTCAGCACAGTTCAATATGATATTACCGCCATAGAGGAATCTTTCGGCAATAGAATCGTCAACTTGCACGTTTCCGGGTGTGTAAAGTGTTGTTGGAAACCATCCGAAAATGATGAGAATATCTGCATTCCCATCGTCGATTCGTTCTTCTGCATACGGGCCAATTTCCGCATCGGTTTTATAAACGACTTCGCCAACAGATGGCACTTCCTTTTTTAGGTTATCAAAGACAATTTTGCGCTGAATATCAGCATTCTCTTTTGAAATCCATCCTGTTGCTTCACTGAAAATAGCAACATCACCGAGCCCTGCCCAACTTGATGCTGTGATGGTGAAAGCAAACAGGATTGTAAACAAGATTAACAAATGTCTAATTTTCATTATTTTTTCCTTTTAGTTTTAATAAAATGATTTGTAGGGACGTAACGAACAGTACATCCCTACAGATATAGGTTAATTAAATATCAGATTTGATATGTGCCCACGTGGTAGTAACCTTCTGATTTGGATCAACGGCTTCGGGACCGAGGACCTCAAACAGATAGTTATCAATCATTTCGGCAAATACTTCTCCTCGCGGGAGTCCATCATTCCCAGATATTTGATAAGCGATGCCGATTCGCCCATCGGTTTGGGTATCGTGCACAATTACCGGATCGAGAAACCCTGATCCATTATCACCAAAAACGACCTCAACCTCCCATGGATTAACAATTTGAGCCTGTTTGAAAGTTCGTGCTGAGGTAAAGGCAGCAAGACTGGGTGTATATTTCTTACCGTCGTCTGTTGGTTTGATGGCGGTACCATCTGCCCACATGTCGGCATTGATATCCATCATATTCTTCAAGCCTTGTTCTCCGTTTGCACCACCACCTTGTGTGACGTAGAAGATATAATCCGCTGTGTTTAGGAAAATATTTCCGCCTTCAAGGAACAATTCTGCAACGGAATCATCAGGATCAGCATTTCCTGGGGTGTAGAGTGTCGTTGGAAACCAGCCGAACGTAACGATAATATCTGATAAATCGTTATCGGTACGTTCTTCTGCCCAAGGACCAATATCCTTGTCGGATAATGTGACAACCTTTTTAGGTTTCTTGAGAAGTTTTGCTAATTCTTCACCTTCTTTAGCTGCTGTGCCTTGCGCAATCCAACCAGATTGTTCGGTAAAGATTGCTACTTCTCCATAGGTGCTGCTATGCTTATATTCGGGATAGCGGCTACTATAAGAAAGCACCCCAAGGTGAGTGCCGTTAAAATAATCACTCTTTTCATATTAAACTCCTATATAATTAAATTTTGATAAAATTCATAAATCACATTAGGAACTCTAACGTGTAAGACTAATGAATGTAAGGCGGAGTATTCCACCTTCTGCAAATATAATAATCCTGAACATTAACGCATATCAAGTTCACATAACGTTTATTTTGCGAACTTGATTGTGATTATATAAAATTTTAAATAAAATGTCAATAACATATTTTATAAAAAATGGTATCTTAACGACTGTGTTAGTTAACTATTTGTTTGTATTATTTTCACACATACTGAACTCATGCTATACACATATCGTCCCTACCAAATCAACGCCAAATGCGCTTTTTGGCATTTGGCGGGACTAAACATAGGGTATTCAACGTTTTTCTATAAACATATCGTCCCTACGGGACTGAAGAAGGAATCAACTCATGAAAAAAACTAACAAAACGTGATGTAATTGTGAAACAATATTTTACAATTAGTTATTTAGCACAACTTGTTATAATTTACTATAAGAAAAGATGGGACACTCAATTGGATTGGGTGAACTTATGGGAGATTTGGTTTTATTAACAGGTGTTCAGGAAGGGATTCGCCTGTCAAAGTAAGGAGAAATTCGACTAAATCCTTTGTTTCTTGTTCATTCAGATTGAGGGGTTCAAGCGTGCCTTCACGCATGCCGACAAATCCAGACGGAACGCCACCTGCATTATTAAAATCAATAATAGATTCCAATGTTGGAAACTCGCCTGTATGGAAGTACGGGGCAGTGCGTGCCACATTTCGAAGCGTAGGCGTTTTAAACTGTCCTTGATGTTGTTGTGTTGGCTCCAGAAAATCCAATATTCTTTGCGGAACTTCCGGATCGTCGCTATAGATGCCACCGCCATTAAACGGGTTGTTCAAGAGTTGCTTAATGCCGTCATATCTCCCCGTGTCTTCTGGGAGTTTTCCTTGTGGAACACCGAGATTATGAAATTCGTTGTCTGTAAAATTCGGATTATCGTGGCAGAGAATACAAACGCCTTTGCCAATGAAAAGTTTTAAGCCACGTTTTGCTTCAATGCTGATCGCATTCAAATCACCTGCTACATATTGATCGAACGTTGCGTTGCGACTAATCAAAAGCCGTTCGTAAGCCTCAATTGCTTTGCCAATATTAGCAAAAACGGTATTAACGGCAATCTTATCCTTTTCGGACATATTGTCAAACTGAACATCTCCCGGTTTGCCCTCAAGTGGAAAGCGGGTAGTATCTGCTAAATTGGGTAGTGGACCAAATATTGCCTCATAATCTTTTTGATACAGACGTTTAATGAGATGTGCATACTGAAGCCGTGTGCCTGCTTGTTCTTTTTCACCTTCAAGGGCAATTAGTGCTTGTGACCAAAGTGTATCCGCTCTACCATCCCAAAACTGCCATTTGTTGTAAGCGACATTGAGTAGCGTGGGTGCGTTTCTCGTGCCTCTCCCTGCACCTAAAGAAGTCGCTTCAACGTCTGCGAACCCGTGAAAAGGTGAGTGGCATGTTGCACATGCAACGGTGCCGTCTTTTGACAAACGTTCATCAAAGAAGAACATCTGCCCTAATCGTGCGGCATCAGGATTGTCGGCAACGCGATTTGTCTGATTCGGTGGGGGTTTCTCAGGGAGTGGTGATAAACGTTGGATTATTGCCCATTCACGTTCTGTAAAGATATCTACCTCTGTTTCAATATCTTTATTTATTGACAGAGAATTATCACTTCCACAGCCAACAATGGATATTGTGATGCAGAAGAAGATCCAAAGAGTTATACCATTTCTAAAAAATGATGTCGCATTACCCGTTTTTGTGAAATGTGGTGTAGGACGGCACAAACTAACAGTTTGTGCTACAAAAGAGAGGAATATTATCAGAAATGGTATTATTATGCTGATGCGCTGCATTTCCGAAGTAGAAACAAGAAATGACATGCTGTATTTCCTTGTTTTAGCAGTCTTGGAGTTCGAATTACTCCGCTTTAGGGGCATCCATTGCACATCTGAATCCAATAATCTGTCCACTGGCGACAATATCGTCATAATCTCGGTAAGCACATCGCATGTGGTCTAAACCGGCAAACCAACTGGCACCTCGCCATGATTTTTTCCCCATTCCACTATTTTTGGGTCCCTTTGGATTTTCTCTTGGGCTCACCGAATAGTAATCCGTGTCAAACCAGTCGGAGACCCATTCTGCGACATTTCCGACCATATTGAGCGCTCCATAAGGGCTTGCACCTTGATGAAAACTATCTACTGGTGCTGCCATTGCGAAGCCGTCTAAGTGTCCATCAAATTTTCCTTCGTCGTCAAAGTTGCATTTGGTAGGATCGAATTCATTGCCCCAGGGCCAGATACGTCCATCTGTTCCACGTGCTGCTTTTTCCCATTCCGCCTCAGTCGGCAACCGTTTTCCAATCCATTCTGCATAAGCTACAGCATCACCCCATGTCACACCGACAACAGGCTGATCAGGGTGATTGAATTTTGGATTATCCCAAAATATCGAATTTCTATGCCCTGTTGCTTTGACAAATTTGGTATAGTCAGCATTAGAGACTTCAAATTTATCAATAAAAAAAGCATCTAAATATACCTTATGCTGTGGGAGTTCATCAAGTGGGTCTGCCATCGGATCTTTATCAAGGTCGCTACCCATAAGAAAATCACCAGCAGGCACAAACACCATTCCATCCGGAATCTCTATTGTATTTTCCTCATCTTTTGGAAACTCCTCTATAGGTTGGGTTTCATCGGTTGGTTCTAAAACTTCTTCTATAGGAAGTTTCTCGTCTCCACCACAACCGTACAGGGCGAACATCAATATTACTATGACATGTATCAGAGATTTGAATGGAACTTGTGCTTGCATGGTTAGATGTAGTGTTAAAAAAGTGGAAAACATCTGTTGCTGTAAAAGTGTTAAGGTGTTTTTGCACAACGAAATCCAACGGAACTACTGTGATCGCTGCATTGCGCGGGATAGATATAAAAAACGGTGGTACGAGTATCACCAGCACCATTTGTCCATGAACCGCCACGGATTGTGTAGATTTTTCCGTTGGTCAATTCTTTAGTGTGTGCTTCTAATGCACTATCATCAAGAACACTTATCACCCATTCCCAAACATTACCCGACATGTCATGCAGTCCGTACGGGCTAATTCCTTTCTCAAAACTCCCTACAGGCGCAGTTTCCATTGCATAGCCATCCAACTTGCCGTTCATTTGCTCCCCGTCATCAAAATTACCAAGTGACGCGTCATAATCATTACCCCAAGGATAGATACGACCATCTATACTACGTGCTGCTTTTTCCCACTCAACATCAGTCGGTAATCTTTTTCCTGCCCATTTGGCATAAATCTCAGCATCTTCCCAATTGACACCAACAACGGGTTGATCGGGAGCATTGAGCGTTGGGTTGTCCCAAAATTTTGGCTGCCGATGACCTGTTTCGGATAAGAATTTCGCGTATTGACCATTTGTAACTTCATATTTATCTATATAAAACGCTTCCACAAAAACGACCTGCGAATCAACTTCATTACCAAAAGTTAGATCAGTTTTTTCATCGGTGCCGATGGTTACTTCGCCAGCAGGAATCAAGACCATCTCTTCAACATCAATGACAGCATGATTAGTTTGTGCATCGGGTTGGATAGGATGCTCTGGGTTATCTTCATTGCTGCAGGCGATCAAACCAATGCATAATGCGATAAGAAACAGTGAATAGCAGTAAATTTTCACAATCTTCGCCAGATATATTCTCTACTCTGTAGTTTCGGAGGTTAAAGATAGGAATAACTCTTCTAAACTTTTTTCATCAGTGCGCATTTCAAGCAGATTCCAACCACGATCAACAACAGTTTTTGCTACCGCTGCTCGAATATCGCCTGTGGGAGCGGACTGAATATGGAATGTTAGCGTGTCATCTGTGCATACTTCAGACTGTTCTACTGAAATAACGTCGGGGATATTGCTGAGTGTTTCTATTATTTCATCTGGTTCACCGTCAGCCACTACAAGGGTAAAGGGTTTTATCAGAGCATCGGTTTCTTCATTAGTCGGGGTTAGGTTTGAAACAGCGCGACCGTTCGACAATTGAACATCACCTGTAATTTTGCCTTTGCTGATAATCAGTAGACGTTCACATGTTTGACTTGCTTCGGGGAGAATATGGGTGCTAAAAAGAATAGTGCGCTCCTTGCCAAGTTCTTTGATTAATTCTCGGATTTCAACGATTTGGCGAGGGTCTAAACCGGAGGTCGGTTCATCAAGAATTAATACTTCGGGTTCATGAATCAAAGCCTGTGCTAAACCGACGCGCTGTCGGAAACCTCGTGATAGTTGTCCGATAATCTGATTGCGTCTTTCAATTAATCCACAAGATTCAATAGCAATATCTAACCGTTCTTTGATGTGTTTACGTGGAACGCTTCTAATTTTTGCCATGTAAGACAGATATTTCGTAACTGTCATTTCGGTGTAAAGTGGAATGTTTTCGGGGAGGTATCCAATGCGTTTGCGTACCTCGCGCGATTCTTTGAACACATCGTAACCTGCAACGGAGACTTTTCCAACACTTGCAGGCATAAAGCATGTTAAAATGCGCATTGTCGTAGTTTTTCCTGCCCCGTTGGGACCAAGAAACCCGACGATTTGCCCTTTCTCAACGCTAAAGGATATATCCTTGAGTGCTTGAAATGGACCGTAGTTTTTTGAGAGGTTTTGAACTTCAATCATTTTTGGGTCATTTATTACGCTGAACTCACTCTTTGTATTGTAAAGCAAAGATAGACGCTACTGCAATTACAACGGTTGCTAAGTTGATAATATTCCATATTCCACGAAATGCAAAGACTTTGATGATTGGGTTATAGATGATTGCCATAAGAACCAAAACGACACTCCAACCGAATTTACCTAAGCCTAAGGAGCGGATCGTGAGATATATAAAAACTGCACAACAGATCCATCTTAGAAAAGTGTAGTACACATAGGGATTACTGGGATTAAGTGCAAATAATAGCAAAGGTATTAAAATTATTTGTGATATCCAGATTCTTTTCATACTATCTCCTTTTTCTATAAGTTCTCATAAATTTCCAATATCTCTTAGAGTTTTTCATGAAACTGTGATCGCTCGGTGTTTTTTGTTCCGCATGACATCCGACACAAAGTGCCATCAAATGTTCAGGACTGTTATGTCCTCTACCCAGCATGTGGTGTGTATCAAGATATTGCTTATTTTTCCTCAAATTCAGATGACATTGTTCACACGTCCATCTTTTTTGTTCACGATACCAAATTGATAGTTCAGCCCAATATTCATTTCCCTGTGGTAAGGTTGGTGGTTCCGTATTGTGAGATTTCCTCTGTGTTGGACTTTTATTTGGGAGAAAAACTTCTGCTAACTCCTGAAGCTGCTTGTCTAATGGTGTAGTTCTTTCAGCCCGAAAAGTTTTACTTGTATTCTTCCGTTTTGAATGTCTTTTTGTATGACGATTTACAAGGTTATTTGCCAATTCACCCAAAAATACATTTAGGAATTTTCGCATTATTCCATTACCATTACTTTCATAGGCTATAAAAACGATTACAGAATTTGTTAATATATCTGTATTCTTTATCCATTGACTTCTTCATACCGTCGTTGGATAGTAAATTCTTGATCTCTGGGACGACCCGACAAATATAGATTGTTATCTGGATTAACTGCTTCGGATTCGGCAAGTACCTCTGGCAAGTCAACTGGCACAGAATTCACCTCAACTCTATCCGGATAAACATGAACTTGTCGCCACATCATCGGATAGCATATAATGCCAGCAGTGACGATACATAACAATCCTTGTTCTCTAAAAACGCGATTGAGGTGTTGATGTCCACAGAAGAAACCTAAAATATGTTTTTCAAAGGGGGCAACAATTTCCAATATTTCAGCCGAGTTTGCAATTCTTGAACCAATTCCCTGAAATTCTACACTTGGAAAAGGAAGTTGGTGTGAAAAGAAGAATATTTCTTCGCCGTAATCTACAGCTTTTTTCATTTCACGTTCTACCCATGCGAGTTGATTCGTGCTGACATATCCATGCGTCAAGTCTTCGGGCACTTCTTGTGCATCAATTAGAATAAAGCGTATGTTTTCTTTAACGAAACTGGTAGACCCTCTGCCGTTTATACCGAATCGCTCCAAATACGAAGCTTTAGAACCGGTCTCTGGGTCAAGATCATGGTTTCCTGGGATATAGTAGCACGGTGCATTTAAACGTTCACCAAGTAGTTGAACGGTATTTAAAGCTTCTACATATTCTTCAGCAGACATATCAAAACTCTGTCCACCGCACACAATATCTCCACCATGAACTACAAATGCAGGATCAAAAGCGTTGAGTTGTTCAATCATCTTTTCATAAAGCGCAACACTGTTCTTTTGCTGTTGTAGTCCACCTGCAAAGTTTTGTGTGGCATTAGGAAAAAGATGTGTGTCTGTAATAAAGGCAAATTTGAAGTGTGTCATAACGTAACTCGTTTTTTTAAGATTGCAACATAAGTGGGTTTGCCTGAGTCAATATAACGTTCAATTGTCCAACTTGTGCCAACAAGAATATCTTCCAGTTCTGATTTTGATACGAACAGATAGTCGAACCAAGGAGTGGCATATTGTTTGTATCGTATCCGCAGCCTTAGTTGTCCGCTCATTCTGCCACGCTCTCGGTTATATTCATGGTAAGCAAGATGAGCGGGATTTTCTGTTTGGTACGGGTCCATTGTTTCAGCGACTATTCTACCATCTGTTGTAGTCATTGCAGCAAATCGTTTCAATAACCATCTTGCTCTTTTAAAACTGCCAACAAGTCCAAAATTGTGTCCCATCATGATAATCGTATTGAAAACACCCAGTTTGGAATTGAGTTGTGTAATCGGTACAAGTGAAACGTATTTGATGCCCCGCTGTTTACAGAGTTGTATGGCTAAAGGGGAAATGTCTGTCCCTAAAACATCATGTCCTTTTCCTTGAAGATAGAGGGAATGCCGTCCTGCACCACAACCGATGTCCAAAACGCGCCCAGTAGCATATTTCATTGCAAGTTTTTGGTGCTCTGCCCATTCAGGGTATTTGGCAAAATAGGCGAGTGGTCCTAAGCGGCTTGTGTCAATATATCCATCCTCTCGCTCAACGATTTCAACGTTCTGCTCTCCATTATGGTAATCGGTAAGCAGGTGTCCGAAAGCATCTTGTTTGTCAGTTAACACACTACTGCCTCACATACCCGGTCGTACCGTTCCGTTCTTCCTTATGTGCCTCCCAATAGTCTTCAATCCCTTGTCGCCATGTTTGTGCCGCTTCTGTTAACTCAGCGGTGAGTTCTGGATATTCGTCTTTCAAATTCGTTGTTTCACCCATATCTGTTTCAAGGTCAGCAAGGTGAACATCATCTTCTGGTGGTGCGCCTTCTACCAATTGACCATTCAGTACTAATTTCCACTTACCTCGACGCATAGCAGTCTGTTTCCCCATCTCCCAAAAAATATCAGTGTGCGGCGTGAATTGACCATCACATACTACAGGTATTTGATTTAGTCCGTCAAGTTCATATTTGGAAAGATCGCCATCAGCAGCGGATAGAAAAGTGGGAAAAACATCCATAGCTGCGCCATATAGATTTCCTTTACTTAATACGTTTCCGGGCGGAATTTCTTTAGGCCACTTCATAATCCCTGGTGAACGGATACCCCCTTCATATAGACTGAATTTATGTCCTTTGAGTTTTCCTGCGCTGCCGCCATAGTAAGGGTCTTGTGTTCCATCTAACCAATTTCGTGTTTCACGCGAAGGACCGTTATCACTCTGAAAATATGAGAAAGTATTATCAGCAATACCTTGACGTTCTAATTCAGCGAATATTTCACCGACACTATCGTCAACCGCGCTTAACATCGCAGCCATAATTTGTCTGTCCCAAGGTAGATTTGGAAACCTATCTACATATTCCTGTGGGGCATGCATTGGATAGTGTGGCGCGTTATATGGCACATAGAGGAAAAACGGTTTACCAAGTTCAACAGATTTTCGGATATATCTCACTGCATATTCGGTTATCAACTCAGTAAAGTATTCACCGTTTCGGTATATTTCCTCTCCGTTTTCCCAAAGGTCATGTGTTTGGTCAAAATCGGGTCGTCCCAATGCCCAATAGAAGATATGTGAATAGAAATCAATGCATCCCGCCATAAAGCCGAACCAATCATCAAACCCGTGATCCTCAGGTCGTGAACCTTCTGCGAGTCCCAGATGCCATTTCCCAGACATTGCGGTGTAATAACCGAGTTCCTTAAGTGCAGTTGCAAGCGTGGGGACAGAAGGTGGCAACCCTGTTGCTGTGCGATGTCCGGCTAAGATTGATCGCACCCCTGCATGGCATGGATACCGTCCTGTTAACAACGCAGCACGAGACGGTGAACAGACAGGTGAGTTGGAGTACCAATCTGTAAATCGGATACCTTCTGATGCCATTCTATCCAGATGCGGCGTTTTAAAATCTGTTGCTCCCATGCAGGAAAGGTCACCGTAGCCTTGATCGTCAGTCAAAAAGATTATAAAATTAGGTTGCATTTGTATACCTCGTTCTTATCTGGCTATTTGCGGAGTAGCATCCGCCGTGTTGACGTGAAATCTCTGGCAGTGAACATATAGAAATGGAGGCCACTTGCGATGGGTTCACCGCGCTCGTTTCTGCCATCCCAATAGGCTGTACGTCCGCAGCTGCTCCTAACCGATACGGGAATCACGTCTCCGGATTAAACAGGTTCGAGTAGTTTTGAAAAACGACTGTCGTTTTAATCTTTCCCCAGGTTGTGGGTGGTTGGCATAGGTGTGACGTGCCACAACAGCACTGTGCCATCCGAACTGCCACTTGCGAGTGTTTGTCCATCCGGACTGAACGCTACGCTCTTGACCGT
>JAPPIG010000116.1:78165-78510 GCA_028820635.1 Candidatus Poribacteria bacterium | reverse complement strand
CCCCGCATGTCCTATAAGGGTTTTCTTGTGTTGCCCAGTTTTCACATCCCATAAATGGATAGTTGCGTCCTCACTTCCACCTGCGAGTGTTTGTCCATCCGGACTGAACGCTACGCTCTTGACCGTCCCCGCATGTCCTATAAGGGTTTTCTTGTGTTGCCCAGTTTTCACATCCCATAAACGGATAGTTGGGTCATCACCCCCACTTGCGAGTGTTTGTCCATCCGGACTGAACGCTACGCTGCCGACCG
Organism: Candidatus Poribacteria bacterium; assembly: GCA_028820635.1. Lineage (GTDB taxonomy): Bacteria > Poribacteria > WGA-4E > WGA-4E > WGA-3G > MSPOR6. The sequence continues at coordinate 78,259 of JAPPIG010000116.1, read as the reverse complement.
CACCCGTATGTCCTATAAGGGTTTTCTTGTGTTGCCCAGTTTTCGCATCCCATAAACGGATAGTCCCGTTCCAACTCCCACTTGCGAGTGTTTG
>JAPPIG010000116.1:0-78065 GCA_028820635.1 Candidatus Poribacteria bacterium | reverse complement strand
GTGAGTATTTTCTTGTTTTGTCCAGTTTTCGCATCCCATAAATGGATAGTCTTGTAATCCCCACTCGCAAATGTTTGTCTATCCGGACTGAACGCTACAATACTGACCCGATCCGTATGTCCCGTGAGCAAATCAAGTGCTTCACCAGTCGCTACGTCGTATATCCAAATACCAGCACCGCTCACAACTTCAAGACGTGTACCATCCGGGGTATACATAATATGGTTTACAATGCCTTTACCAAGGCGTGCTTTTGCCCCTTTGGGTAAATTCCACGTTGTGTAGTCTTGGGCGAAAGTAGTCGGTAAATATACATTAAAAATTAAAAATCCTGCCAAAACAATCGAAAACAATAACTTGGTTTTCATCAAATAGATCCTTTTATTTTTTCCAGAAACTCCGATCTAAACTCCGATATTGTATCGCCTCAGAGACGTGTGTCGTTTCTATATTCGGATTTTCCTCCAGATCAGCGATGGTGCGTGATACTTTCAAGATGCGGTCATAGGCTCTTGCGCTTAATCCTAACTGGTTGATAGCAACGCGTAGCAGGTCCTGTGCTTGTGATTCAATCGTACAATACTCTCGAATTTGCTTAGATTCCATGTTGGCGTTCGCGTGAATTGTCGTGCCATCAAAACGTTGATGCTGAACTTTACGTGCTGCTTCCACCCGTTCACGCACGGTTGCTGACGGTTCTCCTGTTACATCTGCAGAAAGTTCAGCATATTTCACTGCAGGCACCTCTACTTGAATATCAATCCTATCTAACAGCGGTCCTGAAATTCGAGAAACGTACGTCTGAATCTGGTTAGGAGAACATTTACATTCTCGATTTGGGTCACTGAAAAAACCGCATGGACACGGGTTCATCGCTGCAACCAGCATAAAATTGGCAGGATAGGTAAGCGATGCAGCAGCACGCGAGATTGTCACGTTACCATCTTCCAAAGGCTGACGCATAACTTCAAGCACATTCCTACGGAATTCAGGCAGTTCATCAAGAAAAAGCACACCGTTATGGGAGAGACTTACCTCTCCGGGACGAGGGACATTTCCACCACCGATCAATCCCGCGTCTGAAATGGTGTGGTGCGGAGAACGAAACGGACGCGTTATAACCAACGGCGTATCACTTGGCAAAATGCCGACAATACTCTGTATCTTTGTCGTTTCCAAGGATTCGTCTATAGACAAAGTTGGCAGTATTGAAGGAATTCGCTTTGCGATCATCGTTTTACCTGAACCGGGTGGACCAATCATAATTAGATTATGTCCACCAGCCGCTGCCACTTCAACTGCCCGTTTTACATGTTCTTGTCCTTTAACATCAACTAAATCAAGAAGAGGTTCTATGTTTTCTTTTTCTTCCGTAGTGCCAAGTGTATGGGGTTCTGGTGGTATATCCTTAGCAGAATTCAGGAATGCAGCGGCTTCTGATAGATTTTCAACTGGAAAAACTTTCAATCCTTCAACAATTGCAGCCTCTTTAGCGTTTTCAGCAGGTAGGATAAGATTCTGCACACCATTTTCTTTTGCTGCAATGGCAATAGGGAGTCCACCTTGTATACTCCGAATATTTCCATCAAGTGCCAGTTCACCTAATACCATTGTGTTTTCAAGACTACTTAAATCTACCTGATTTGTGGCGGCCATTACACCAATTGCAATGGGAAGATCAAATGCGGATCCAGCTTTGCGAATATGTGCAGGTGCTAAATTAGCAGTAATTCGGCTTGGAGGGAAGTAAAAACCGGAGTTTTTTATGGCTGCAGTGACCCGATCTCTGCTCTCCTTGATGGCACTGTCCGGTAAACCAACAGTACTGAATGCAGGCAGACCGTCCGCGACATCCACCTCTACTTTGACGATATAAGCATCAATTCCAAGCACTGCACTACTTAGGACAGTTGCGAGCATACAGTTTTTCCTTCTCTTATTTGTTGGATTTTCCCATTCAAATAGTTTCCAGCTTAGACCTACACATACAGGGTAATTTAGTTTTAAGAATTATAGGTTAATAGGTTTTACTGAGAGTTCATATTGTAGGTTGGGTTGAGTTTACGAAACCCGACATGATCGCACTATCATATTAAGATTGTCCAAATCAACGCAGCATGCGCGTGTGGCATGCTGCGGGTTTCGCTTCGCTCTACCCGACCTGCAATACGACTATAAAATGTTAACGTTTGTAATAAATTGCGCAGAAAAACAAAAAACTAAATAACCCTGCTACACATAGGTCTATGTGACGACAATTTCGATTTAGACAGATGATTCTGCTTACCGTGTATCTTCAGTAAGTTTATGAAGAATTTGCAGCTGTCTCTGGTCAGATATTACAAAAAGTGCATCTCCCGCCTCAATTTTTAAGTCTCCAGAAGGATTATAGATATATGTACCGTCCTTACTGCGAATTGCTATCACAACCAATCCTGTTTCTTCTTTTATATTTGCTTCCTCTATTGTAATACCATTCAGTTTAGAGTCAGGTTGGATAATAGATTCAGCGAACCGTGTTGTTTGTCGACTGACCTGCATTTTGGCAAAAAAATCGATTAGATGCGGCTCAAGTATACCGGAAGCGAGTCGAATTCCACCGATATGGTCAGGTAAAACGACTTCATCTGCTCCTGCGGTTACAAGCTTATCAGGAGAATTGTTTTCCACCGCTTTGGAGACAACCCGCAGACTTGGGTTGAGTTTTTTAGCAGAAATGACGACAAATAGATTATCTTGGTCCCGACTGAGACATGCCACAAGTCCCTTAGCCCGTTCAATACCGGCACGAATAAGCACATCATCGTCGGTAGCATCACCATGCAGAGACAAGAAATCGTGGGTTTCAGCGAGGTGTTCCAAACGCTCCTCATCCATTTCAATTCCGACAAAACTGGCTTCTGCCTTAAGCATCTCCTCAAGTACGTGCAAACCAGTATCCCCTAATCCACAGATAATATAATGATTTGATAATTTTTCCACTGTTCGTAGCATCTTTCTTTGTTTAAAAAAACTTAACAATTGTCCTTCAATCAGAATGGCATTTGTAATGGTAATGCAATAGACGAACAATCCAACACCACCGATAAGTAGAAACATGGTGAAAATGCGTGCAGCATTACCCATCTCCATATCACCATAACCCACTGTTGTTACCGTAATTACAGTCATCCAAACAGCCTCAAGAATCCCCCACTCACCCTGTGGATTATTCTTTTCAAGCACTGAATAACCGACGGTTCCTATGATAAGGAGAACAAACAACAGACTGAAGGCAACAATGATCCTGTGTTGATAACTCATTATCCTCCGTTTTAATGTAGTCTATGTGAAATTTCAAGACTTCGGTTTATTATTTGACAACCGACATGGTCAGGAATCAGTGTTTTCTTCTTCTATAACTTGTTCAGTCTGGTCTGTTTCTGTTGAACTATTGTCCTCGTTAGGTGTTTCCTGTTCAGGTACATCCTCAGATTCGTCTGGTTCAGGTGTATCTGGTTGGCTGTTGACAGCCCGGACATATCCCATTCTCAAATCATAAAGAGAATTTGCTAAAAAATTGGATTCAGGAGCAGATAAGTTACCTTTTGTTTTCTCCTCCAACATCTCTAAAGTATCAATCACTCGCTTAGCCAAACCGAGATTAACAATTACTTTTTCGGTTTCCGGGTCTCGGAATCCTTGCAGGTAAAGATGCGCGGTTGTGATGAGATCAGTGGTAAAAGATACAAAATCTACTGGGGGGAGTTGTGTTTCTTCCTGGGTTGTGTTTTCTTCCATTTAACTTCTCCTGATTTGATGCAATGATTTTAATATGACTATCAATTACTTGTGAAGTCAGTTTTAGTGTTTTGTCCACATGAAAAAGATGTTATAGTCGTATTTCACGCTGAGACTCGTTTTCTGCTTGTTTCTTTTCATTTTCGTTTCATGGCTGCTGATTTTGTTTGTCTAAGTATTCAAGTAGACTGAGTTGATTGATATTTTTGTCTGGTTCATCCGTCTTATTACGGCGTTTTTGGCGTATGAATTCGCGTTTTTTCATGGGTAAATCCGCAGCATTAAAAAGTGGAATTATTTCTTGCTCACCCGTCATTACCTTGATCGGATTTTCCATTGCCTCTATTTGTTCTTCGACCGAACCGCGCAAGGCACGCCCTAAACGTCTTAACTTCACCATCGCCTTTTCTAACTTATTTCTAATACTGTGGCGACTGTATCCGAGAATTTCACCGATTTCGCTGTTCGTCATTTCTATCGGAATGCCGTAGGAACGTTCTACAATAAACCTTTCGTTTGTATCCAGTTTAGAAAGAAAAAAGTCTAAATCCACTTCTAATTCAACTTGATAATAAGCGTTTTGGGCATTTTCATCAACGACGATATCTATTCCTGTCGGTGCGTCTTTTTCTTTACCGACTTGCTCATCAAGCGACATCACATACATAACATCGCTCTCAAGGTGTTTCAGGCGTTCAACTTTCTCCAGTTTAATCCCTGTTATTTCAGAAAGTGCTTCAACAGAGGGTGTACGGTGTTCACGTATTAATGTCGACTCCGCTTTATTGATAACACGCATCTCCTTGCACACATACTCGGGTAAGCGGATAACGTTGTGAAGAAAATGACTCCGCGCAACAGCTTGATGAATCCAAAGCGTTGCATAAGTAGAGAGCCTCGTTCCAAAACTTTCATCATATCCCGAAATTGCTCGGCACAATCCAACAACGCCATCTGCCATGAGGTCATCTACAGTTATACCCATTTCAGGTTTTGCATGCCGCTGCACAATAGATCGAACAAGCCGTAAGTTAGAAAGAATAAGTTTCTCACGAGCAAACTCATCCCCCGCTTGTGTTTCACGCAGTAGTGTTTGCTCCTCATATTCAGAAAGCAGTTCATGGTCCAAATCTTTCGCGTAGACTGACTCACTCCTCTTTACTGAGGACGATTTTTTTAAATAGTTGATACCAAACCCATCATAGAGAGACATATTGAGTTCTCACCGTTAATTTATTGACATTGGCAGAAAAATTATATCTGATATTTCGCAACATGGTGCTTAACCTAACAAGTTGTGCTAAATAACTTTTTGTTCGTGTTTCCTATTGAGTTGATATGCTCTTCAGTCCAACTAAATGCCATTAGCAGCATGCGCTTTTGGCATGCTGCATGATTCATAGCGTTGATTTGGTAGGGACGATATGTTTATATGACAATACCTAATATCTGTGAAAATAACAAAAATAACGAGTTAACTGGGCACAAGTCGTGATATATCGAAAATTATATGAAATTCTTTTATGGATTAAACAAAATTATTCATCAAAAATAATTATTTGTGTGAGTAGGCTTCCCGCTTGGTTATTGTTGTTTGGGTTTTCGTTCATAGCCAAAAAAATAACACCGTCTGCGGGGGCGGGATTATCATAACGTGACCCGACAGCGAAAACGTCGCTTCCGATTTTTGCGATGAGCGCGCCGATGTTTGTACCGGGATGCAAATAACCATCTCCGGCAGGAGTTTTAGGCACACCGTCAGCACCGCACCATCCTGTTCGATTCTGTAGGTCAGGCGACCACGCGCCGTCAGCATCAATTATAAGACGCTGCCCTTTTTTCACGCGTACATAACTTTCTTGCCAAACTGGACTCGGACGAGCTGTCCGAATAACTGTTAACGCCATTCAATTCTCCTTGCTATTGAGAGTGGACGGTCGTAGCGATATGCTTGACCGCCCAATTTCTTACTCTGTGCTTCGTTCGCGAATAGTGATATTCACAATTTTATCATCTTGTGCAATACTATCTAAAACCTCTAAACCCTTTGTTACCTTGCCGAGGATAGTCCAGTCTTCATCTAATTCAATAGCTTCTTTACAAATCATGAATTCGTCTCCATCAGCAAGGTTTGACCCCTCTTCCGTTATCATCAACACTGTCCCTTTTTCAAGAGGGTGTTCGCTTGTTTCAATGGGGAGTTTTTCATTAGAATAAGTGTAACCTGCTTGTATAAAGAGAGGATCTACATTATGAAATTTCTCACCACGGTAATACCCGCGGCTTGCGTTAGTAATGAAGTTTTTCGAGGCTTTGGGTGCATCGGTCGCGTAAAATTCAAATTCGATGTTGCCTTTTTCCGTTTCAATCACAGCGATTGCATTCGCTGGATCAACCATTGGCTTGGCTTCTGGCTCTGTCTTCTCAGTATCTTCCGCTGGTTTAATAACCTCTTGTGGAGTCGTTGTTTCTGTAGTGGATTCCGTTGCCTTTTGATCTTGTGGGGCACAACCGACCACCGAAATAACAAACAGTGACACTAATAACAAGATTATGACCGGGAATTGATTAGTTATCTGCTGCCTTAACATATTTTGATTTCGCCTCCAATCGGATTGTTGTCATGACATCGCCTATCTGTAAAAGATCAACGACATCCATCCCTTGAATGACGCCACCGAAAGTGGTATATTGTCCATCAAGATGCGGCTGCGGTTTGAGGCAGATGTAGAACTGGCTTCCGGAAGAATCTGGTATACTTGCCCGTGCCATTGCCACCGTGCCTCTAATATGTTTCCGCTGATTAGGATTTGTGTATTCGTCCTTAATGGTCCAACCGGGACTACCTGTTCCATCACCTCTCGGACATCCTCCTTGAACAATATTCAAACCGGGTGCGTCGACTATTCGATGAAATGTTAATCCATCGTAGAACTTCTGTTCAATCAATTTTTTGAAGTTTTCGACTGCCACAGGGGCAGACTCAGTATAGAACTCAATCACGAATGTGCCTTTTTTAGTTTTAACGACTGCGACTTCCTCCTTAGGAACTTCGCCCTGCTCCTTAGGATCTTTGCTTGAGAAAAATGGGAGTACGCAACCCGTTAAGGTGAATGTAACAATAATTAGTGGTAATAAATAAGCCAATGTTTTCATTAATTTCCTTCGTTGTGTTAGTTATTTAGATTTAAGACGAGCCCATGTTGTCGTTAACTTGTCTTGAGGAATGACATCTGATGCATTCGGATTATCCATATCTCTTATGAGCTCATCTTCGGTTAATGGATAATTGTATATCTTGAGTTCGTCAAGAGCACCGTTGACAAAACGTTGGTTTCCCCCACGTGCGCCGATAAAGAGTGGGTCATCGTTCGGAATAAGTTTACCCTTACATTCCAATTCTTTATCCAGTTTACCATCAATATACAACTTGATCGTGGTACCGTCCCATGTGCCTGCCAGAAAGTGCCACGTTTCATCCTGTATATTGCCGCCAATGTTTAGGTCACGACAATCTGCGGGTAAATCGAAAAATTGAAGGAGCGAACCGCCTCGGTACCATGCAGCAAGCGTATACAGTCCCGCCTTCCATCCAGTACCTTTTTCAAGCCCCGTTTGTACATCACTACCTGGACCACCGGCACTTGGCCGTAAATTTGCCCAGAATTGAACGGTAATACCATCAACAATATCCAGACTATTATGGTCGGCAATTTCTCCATAAGATGCTCCATCAAAGTCAAGTGCTTTTCCAAATTTTCCATCAACCAATTTAACTTTACCTTTTAAGGTAGCATCGTTACCAAATTCAGAGACATCTTCTGCGACGTCCCCTTTCAACGCATCAAACGGGAGATGTAAGACAAGATCATTTGCAGCATAGGTCCCGGTTATGGAGATAGTTGTTAACAAAAAAACGCACACTGTCACATTAGTTAGAATTCTACGACTTACTGCCCAGTATTTCATGTGTATACCTCGTTGAAATTTTGATTATGTTTGTTCTAAATTCTAAGGGAGCACAGTTTGAACATTAAGAATAATCCAATATTCCAAAGTGCCACCTAACATTAAGAATACCAAAAGTATTTGAAAAAGTCAAGGTTTTTCTTAAACAAATTTTAGGGCTTTTAGTTTATCGTTTTCTTCATTTCCATGTTCAAATTATGCAACGTTTTGCTCTGAATTTGGGTGTGTAAAGTTTTTCGCATGAGCGTTAGGCAGCTTTTGTGTCTGGATACCAATATCTATCCCAAGCATTATTTTTTGACAAACGCCGCCATTTCAGCACGGCATTGATACCCGGTTTCACCTATCTCATTGATGCTTGCTTACATCTTTGCCCCACAACATGTTTACACGCACTCTCAATCACCTCGCTGCCGATCTGATACTTTTTTTCACGAAACGTTTTGTATCGCATTCGTTTCGCGTGTTTTTCAAAATACCTCGCTTCTCTTTCTAAAATATCCAAAACTTCCGGGTACTGTGCTTCTAATACCAAATTAACAGGATTAATCTTATTTTCTTGGCATTAGGTGCGGTTAGGAAACCGCACCTACCGAAACGAATCGCGTTAATTTGGTATAAGCCACGAATGTGTGCTACTACTGCTGTGATGTTGCCATCAAAAAGCAGCGGTTCTGTCGCTTTTAGCCAAGACCCGATAGTTTCAATTTACACGCTTGTTCACACTTTGGACACGTAACAGGTTCACTCTCCTGCTCACTCGCTCTTTGAGATATAAACATCTCTAAAAACCTTTGACGCAACAAACGAAAAACCTCTAATACTCGAAACTCCGCTTCTGACAATGATAGCGTCGGGTCTGTAAAAATATCTACCGCAAAAGTGTTGAATACTTCTACAAAACTTTGACAGGTTTCTTCATTCTCTTTGATTTCACAATGATCTAATGATATGCTAAACATCGGTATCCTCTCTTCTGTTATAGGTTTATTAGGAAAGAATACCACTTTTCAGTATAACTCACAACAACTCTACAACTCGTATCAGGGTTATTTAGTTTTCAGTTTTTCTGCGCATTTTATTGCAAACGTTAATATTTTATAGTCGCATTGTCGGTCGGGTTGAGCGAAGCGACACCCGACAATCTTAGTGTGGTAGTGCGATCCTGTCGGGTTTCGTAAACGCTACCCGTTGAATGCCATAAAGGCATTCATAGCGCTGATTTGGACCTACAATATAAACTCTCAGTAAAACCTATTAACCGATAATTCTTAAAACTAAATAACCCTGCAACTCGTATTTGGACAAAAACTTCACATACCCCATTTGTTCTTGAATCTTGCGAAAATCAACTGTCTATGCTAACATTTAAGAAGTAAAAGGTTGTATTCTAAACCTAATTTTAGGTTAATTCGGTCAAACAAAGGGAGTGGGTTATGACATTAGATCAAGTCAAATCTTTCGTGGAAGCGCGTAGGATTGAGTTTTTTCTCTGCTCTTTTGTAGAGATGAGTGGGGCACCGAAGGCGAAAGTTATTCCAGCGACACATCTTGAGGACATGGCAAAAGAGGGGGCAGGTTTTGGTGGTTTTGCCGCAGGTGAGATAGGACAATACCCTCATGACCCAGAGATGGCAAGCATCCCTGACTTCAATTCGCTCACAATCGTCCCATGGTGGGAAAACTTGGCATGGGTTGCGGGTGATATGTTCGTTGAAGGAAAACCTTGGCACTATTGTCCACGAACCATTCTGCGACAGCAATTGGAAAAAGCAAAGCAGAAGGGTTACGTCTTTAACGTTGGCATTGAGGCAGAATTCATGTTGTTAGAGCAAGATGAGGACGGGCAATACATCCCATGGGATAAACTTGATACGTTGGATAAGCCGTGCTATGACTTACAAGCATTATATCGCAACCTTGATATGATGACAACCTTGATTAAATACATGCAGGAATTGGAATGGCAACCCTACGCTAATGACCATGAAGATGGCACTTGTCAATTTGAAGTCAACTGGACGTATTCAGATGCACTCACAACAGCAGACCGACACACCTTTTTCAAGTGGATGGTCAAAACGCTTGCTGAAGAAAGCGGGTTGTTAGCAACGTTTATGCCGAAGCCGTTTACTAATTTGACAGGCAATGGTGCGCATTTCCACATGAGTCTTTGGGATGAGAACAATGAGACGAACTTGTTCCTTGATGAGAATGATGCAAACGGTTTATCTCAACTGGCATATTGGTTTACGGGTGGCATTCTCAAACATGCAAAAGCGGTCACAGCGGTCACGAATCCGCTTGTGAACAGTTACAAACGTTTAGTTCGGAGGGCACCGCGTTCAGGGGCATCATGGGCACCCGTTTTTGTCACTTTTGGTGGGAACAATCGGACACAGATGATTCGGACTCCTGCCCCCGGACGGATTGAGAATCGATTAAGTGATGGTGCAGCGAATCCCTATCTCGCGGCGACTGTCCTGCTTGCAGCTGGTTTGGATGGTATTGAAAATCAGATTGATCCTGGGGAACAAAATGTAGATAACCTTTACGAAGTGCCAGAAGATGAATTACAACGGCGGGGTATCGATTCCCTACCTACAACACTTAACGAAGCTGCAGATGCGCTTGAAGCAGACGAAGTCATCAAAAACGCACTCGGAAATGAGTATGCCGACTACTACATTCAGGTCAAACGTGACGAATGGCGTAACTACCATCTGAGTATCAGCCAGTGGGAGACTGATAATTACTTGACGGTCTATTGATTGAGATTAGCCCATAACGAACTGATTGGTTTGACAATGAGATATTTGAATGATATACTATTTTTACTGAACATAAGCATCTGTAACGACAATTCTGCTGTCATATCAAAAAGGATTTGAAATGCTTTTGACACTCAAACAGGCAAGCCAATGGGCATCAGATTACCTGAATAAAAACGTTACAACTGCAAATATTTCCTATTTAATTCAGTATGGGCACATCGAATCCAAACTTGAAAATGGGTCATCGTTGATTCCATTGGAAAGCCTACAAAATTATTATGGTCAAAACAATCGAGAAAAGCGATGGAAAAATGAACTCGGTAACGACCTGAATTGGGCATTGTCTTTTGAAAAAATCAAAGAGGCAGAGACAACCAAACACGTTCATCGGCTGCATCCCTACAAAGGCAAATTTATTCCTCAATTAGTCGAATATTTCTTAGGTGCACATACTGACGATTTTAAGCAAGATGTCTATTTCCAGCCGGGCGATATTGTGCTTGATCCATTTTGCGGTAGTGGTACTACATTGGTGCAGGCGAACGAACTCGGCATGCATGCAATTGGCATTGATATTTCTGCATTTAATGCATTTATTAGCAATGCAAAGGTAGGGACGTTCAACTTTGTCCGTCTGTACGAGAAAAGTCAGGAAATTACGGCAGCACTAAGAAATTTTGTTGCCAAGTCCGGAATAGCCGAATTTGAATCTAAACTTGCCGAAAGTCTTACAGAATTCAATAATCAGTATTTTCCAGTATCTTTCAAACGCCAAGTTAGAATGGGTGAGATTGACCAGAAAAAATATGGTGCTGAGAAAGAAACTGCTTTTTTAGATACATACCATCAACTTGTTGCCGAATTTCAAATTAATATACAGATGCCAACCGATTCTGCTCGTTTTATGAAGCTGTGGTATCTTCCGGGAGTCAAAGCAGAGATAGATTTTGTCCACAGCGAAATTCGCAAAGTGAAAGACACGTCAACACAAAACGCTTTGATGCTTATTTTAAGCAGGACAATCCGCTCTTGTAGAGCCACAACACACGCAGATTTAGGAACATTACGAAAACCTGTGACAACAACCTACTATTGCAGAAAGCATGGGAAAGTTTGTAAACCTCTCTTTTCAATTTTAGGATGGTGGGAACGATACAGCAAAGATAGTATAGAGCGATGGGTTGAATTCAATAAATTGAAAACAGATACTTTTCAACATTGCATAACTGGCGATTCACGAACAATCGACATCTTTACGATGTTAAAACAAGCAAATCCGCAATTGGCAGAAATTGCCCAAAAACAACGAATTAAAGGCATCTTCACAAGTCCACCTTACGTAGGACTCATCAACTACCATGAGCAGCACGCTTATGCTTATGATCTCTTCGGCTTCAAAAGGTCAGATGAATTAGAAATAGGACCGTTGTTTAAAGGGAGAGGACGAGAGGCGAGAGAATCTTACATTCACGGTGTTGCTGAAGTCTTCAAGAACTGTAAGCGGTTTTTGGCTGACGATTACGATGTTTTCGTTGTAGCAAATGATAAGTTTGATATGTATCCGACTATTGCTGAAATGGCAGGAATGTGTATTGTCAATCAACACAAACGACCTGTCTTGAATCGGACAGAAAAGAATCGGGAGGCAGCGTATTCAGAAACAATATTCCATTTAAGAGAAAAGGGTAGTGAAGAATGAATTTACAACGGCAAACGATGATTAAAGAGAAGATTAAGGATTGTATGCTCTTTAAGTTCAATTCATATCGTCCTGAAACAACTAATAAGCCATTTCATTATCGCTTACTCGGAAAGGATAGGATGGCTGTGTACTCCTTCATCCATTCTTTGAACACTACATTTGGCATGTCGATTTATGAGCAAGTTGCTACTGCCTTAGCGCACGATAGGTTTAAACGTGCTGATAGTCAGGTGAAAACATACTCCAAAATTAGTACTCGAGCACATCAACAGATTCAGACAATAATTAATAGATTAGGGAACAAAAACATAAATTCAGATAAACCTTTGGAGATCCAAGAAATCAGAAAAGTATGTCGAAATGGCACTTTAGAAGATGTAGATCTCCCTAAAGTTGATGTCTGGTTAGAAAACCATGAAGATCAGTTGTTCTTATTTGATTTAAAAACCGTGAAACCTAATAAAAGTAATTTTAAGGATTTCAAACGAACCTTATTAGAGTGGACTGCTGCTGAGTTTGCACGAGACCCTGACATTGTTATAAACACAATGATCGGTGTTCCTTACAATCCTTATGAACCTAAACCTTATAAGAGATGGACCTTGGAAGGAATGTTAGATATGGAACATGACATTCTAATAGCAGAAGAACTCTGGGATTTTATCGGTGGAGAAGGTACTTATGTAGACTTATTAGATGCTTTTGAAAAGGCAGGCATTGAGTTAAGAGATGAAATTGACGAGTATTTTGAACAATTTAGTTAATCAGACCAAAAAATTGGAGGATAAACAATGTCTCAAATCAAATCGGTGTTTCTATGGGAAAATCAGCGACGATATGTCCGTGAGGCGATAGATGCTGGCACTCTTAAAGGTGCAATCATTCCCACAGGCAGCACAGAGCAACACAACGAACATTTGGCGATGTATCACGATACACAAAGCGCTGTATATGTATCAAAACTGGCAGCAGAAAAGTTGTTCCCGCAGGTGATTGTCACAACACCTTTGGCAATCGGTGTGTCGGAACACTGGATGGACCACAAAGGAACGCTCACGCTGCGTGCGGAGGTATTCGGTGAGGTGCTATACGATGTTGCGGATAGTATGCGCCGACACGGTATTGACAACATTCTAATTGTCAATGGGCATGCGGGGAATGCTGGGCCAGTGCATCAACGGTTGGATGGCTACCGAGAAAAACTCGGCATTAACATCGCATTTCATTCCTATTGGGAAGCGTATACGAGCGAGTTGGTCAAAGAACAGATGGAATCAGGAGTTTGTCCGGGGCACGCAGCGGAGTTTGAGACTGCGTTTGCTCTTGCCGCTTTCGCTGAAAACGTTGATTGGAACGGTGTGGATTACGATAGCGCAAAACTCACTATTTCCGATGCGGGGCAGGCAAAATCTGACCGCGAATACCACCATCAGGCAAAACTCGCCAAAGTAGAGAATGGACAAGTTATGATTGATGTTGCTGTAGATTGGGTAGCAGAAAAAATGCAGGCTATGTTTTAATAGTTATCAGTTATCAGTGGTCAGTTAAGAGGTGCGTTTGTTGAATCAAAGTCCTCTTTAACTGACAACCGATGACTGACAACTATTCTAATGTCCCTCAAGTGCCTTACGTAATCCATCTCCATGCTCACGCCACCAACCGTAGAGAATTGAAATATCAGTGCCAATGCAGAAATGCCGCACCCCCATATCAAGGAAACGTTTTGCGCCATCTGCACTCCCAATTTCAGCGCGCGGCGGCACCCCCATCTTTATAGCAGTTTTGAACACCTTTTCTTGTGCTTCGCGTACTTCAGGGGATCCACTTTGACCAACCTTCCCGATACTCATAGAATAATCTGATCCACCCCACTGGATCATGTCAACACCTTCAACAGATAGGACCTCTTCCAAATTTTCAACTGTTCCTTTTTTCTCAATCATAATCACAACGACAACATCACGCAGTGCTTGAACGTATTCAGGTCCACCCCCGTATCCCATATAGGAAAACCGGCGGGTCGCCACGCCATAACTACCGGCATCTTCAGGCGTATCTGCACGGGTAATCTTAACACACTCTTTCACATCTTCAACATTTTGGCAATCAGCATAAAGCACACTTTGGAAACCAGAACCGATTGCGCGTTGGGCGATGAAACCGCGCGGCTCTTGGTCAACCTTTATCATTGTAGAGATGTTGTGTAATTCCGCTGCGCGGCACAAATTATCCAAGTCGTGCAGGTCAAACGGACCGTATTCCCCCACAAATTCAACATAGTCATACATTCCCGTGTGGCCAATCGCTTCAACGATGGAGGGCCAAGTCGTATGGATGTGCGTGCCAACGGTTGGTTTGTCAGCATTCAGTAATTCTCGAAAGGTATTTTTTCTCATCAATTTTCCTCTTTGTATTGTAAGAACAATCTACAATTGCGGTTTTTCGGCTTCTAAACGCACCTATCTTAACAGGATTCCGTACTTTTTTCAACGCCAAAATAACGTTTACTTGTGACCGCAAGTCTGTTAAACTGATACTGCATCGCAACTTGGGACAGGACGGAGGAATCTCATGGAAAACAAAATTAAATTGCCCACAAATTTCGCTGATTACTTACAAATTGAAAACGCTGAGCTACGTTTTACGGAAGCAACCGACGTTGCAAAACATATCACGGGTGCAGGTGTCCAAATCTATCCGAATATGGATCATGCCGCCATTTTCTGTGACCCGCCGCATCTTGTCGCAGACGGTTTGAAACAACTCGGTTATGTGAATGGATGGGATGCACGGTGTTATCCATCGCCTGTTGATGGATGTGACTATATTAACGTATCTGCCCAGTTGTCTGCGGATAGTCCAGCACACGATGATGGATGGTTTGACTACGTCGCCGTTGTGCATCCTGTGGACAAAGCAGCACTTGAACACATGCTTGGACAAGGGTATGGTAATCCGTTCATCCATCACTTGACGTGGGGGCTTGTTCCACCAGAACGCACCACCGCAGACGATTTTGAATATGCATGCCGCGTTGTGCCGTTTATGGTCCAAAAACGAGAGGTTATCGGCGATGCAATTGGCGATGAACCTGGCACCTTGATTATTGCATTGCCAGAGAACGTCATGGCACATCCAAAATTTGCTGATGCGCTCCCAGAGTGGATTGGTGACCTTGATACAGCGGAATATCAGGTTGAATCGATGCAAGGTGGTGGATTTCTAATCCAATTTTTTGTGTTGACGGGTGGCAGAATAGAGGTTGCTTTGCGCGTCGGAACAACACAGACGTTCAATCCGAAGAGTGTCCACAAAATCTCTGAAGATGAGATTAGTGCTGTGCAGGGAAAATAGCATAATCTTTATTTCTCTGAATTCTGATGTTAATAGTGGTATAATATTAATTGAAAGTCAATGGAGGATGTAAAAATGGATACGAAATGGATCCAATCGAATCCGTCTATTATGATGGGAAAACCTGTTATTGCCGGGACCCGCATTCCTGTCGAATTGATTTTGGAAAAATTCGCAGCAGGCGAAACGATTGAACAATTGCTTGAGGCATATCCGCGCCTAACTGAAGAGAGTATCCGTGCAGCTTTTCGTTTTGCAGCACAAGCACTTCGCGCTGATGTCGTTTATCCTACTTCGGGACAAACCTCATGAATCTCATAGCAGACGAAAACGTTGATAAACTTATTGTAGAAACCCTTCGACAGGATGGACATAATGTTTTATACGTTGCTGAGTTTGCACCGAGTATTGACGATGAAACTGTATTAGAGCAAGCTAACCAAAATGGTGCGCTTTTGATTACGGAAGATAAGGACTTTGGTGAACTTGTTTTCCGTCAAGGGCGAATCCACACAGGAGTTGTTCTCATACGCCTTGATGGTCTATCAAAGCAAGCCAAAGCAAAAAGTATTTCAAATGTTTTTGTAAATCAAGGTCTCCAATTGCTGGAAGCTTTCAGTGTTATTTCTGCTGGAAGAGTCAGAATTCGTCAACGACAATAATCAAAAACCAAGCTATGTGCTCTGATCTTTCATCTCACTTAACATCTGTTGAGTTTAGATTGGTAAAAGGGAGTTTACATGATACATTTAATATAACTTTAATGTGTTGGAAGGGAAGAAAAATTTGACGTAAAGGAGGCACTATAGTAATGGCTTATAGCAATTTCACCATTGAAGAAGTAATTAAAGCGTTTCAGTTAGAAACGGATGAAGCAGCAGACATCTCTTCTGACATAGAGTCGATAATTCCAAGCGAGCATCTCACTACAACTTTGTCACGCAATGTCCCATTAGCCCTTGCTATCGGAACAGAAAAGGCGAAGTCCGAACTTATTGTTACCAATGTACTTGTTGAACTCCGAGAAAAGTTTGAACAGCGTATTAGCCTCTTTTCTGGAATCGACTTCAGTGTTGATGTTGAAAAGGGTTTAACTGGCGTGTGTGATTTTCTGGTAAGTCTCTCACCCGTGCAATATTACTTAGAGGCACCCATCATTATTCTTGTAGAGGCAAAGAAGGATGAACCAACCACAGGTTTCGGACAGTGCATCGCAGAAATGCTCGCCGCCCAACACTTTAATACCCAAAAAGGTAACGATATCCCTGTCATCTATGGTGCATCTACAACAGGCACAGTTTGGCAATTCCTTAAATTGGAAGGGCAGCAGCTCTATATTGATAAAGCACCCTATTCAATTGGGCAGTGTGACAAAATCCTCGGTGTCCTCTCAAGTATGGTAGAGCAAAAGGCGTGAAGCATTTTTGTTACAGGAGGCTCTCACATAATGTCATATAGCAGCTTTACTTTAGATAGCGTAAAAACTGCATTTGAACTTGAAATCGATGTTCCCACTAACCTTTTTTGTGATATAGCACCTGTGGCACCGAGCGCACATCTGAAAACAGAATTGGAACGCAATGTACCAGTAGCACTTGCCATCGGGACAGAAAAAGCAAAATCAGAGATGATTGTTGGTGATGTGCTCTTGGAACTGCGGGAACACTTCGATCGGCGTATTAGCCTCTTTTCAGGTATTGACTTTAACGTTGATGCAGAGAAAGGATTAACTGGGGTGTGTGACTTTCTGGTGAGTCTGTCACCGGTGTCATTTGTCTTGGAGGCGCCTATTATCGTGCTGGTTGAGGCAAAAAAGGATGACTTATTGGAGGGAATCGGTCAGTGTGTTGCAGAGATGATCGCCGCACAGCAATTTAATGCCGAAAGAGCGAACAGCATCCCTTACATTTATGGCGTTAGCACGACTGGAGCGGATTGGCGATTTCTCAAATTGGATGGGCAGAAACTCCATATTGATACAGAATTCTACTCAATTCATGGGTGTGACAAAATTCTCGGTATCCTCTCAAGCATGGTAGAGCAAAAGGCGTGAAGTATTTCTATAAACACAAATCATAGACATCAATTTATGAAAACGTAGCTTTAAAGTATCGCTCTTTAGTCCCGTGAATCAATGCCAAATATGTGGTGTTTGACGGTTTCGTAGTCGCGCAATCTATAGCGGCTTTTTTGTTTTTAAACACTTGACTATTTTTCTACTTTATGTTATGTTTGACAGTGAGAATGAACTTTATTTTATATAGGAGGTTATATTATGTATCGGATTATATTTTCTTTTTTAATCATTATCGGGTTAATGATTGTCCCATTTCACGCTGAGGCGTTTAAATTAAAGGATAAGGAACTACTGCTTTACTTTTCTTTTGACGATGACAAAGGGAATGCGGTAGAAGATTTATCGCCACATGGGAACGATGGTGAAATCGTCGGAGGCGCCGAATTTGTTGATGGTAAAGTAGGACAGGCTCTAAAGTTCAGCCAAAATGCAGAGGTTAAGGCACCTCATATTGCACTGAACGACAAGAGTTTTACGGTGACACTATGGGCGAAACCGATGTTGACAGGTGGTGACCAACAGTGTGTTTTTTCGCAGACACAAGTGAATGCTGGAAACACAAGCCTTCATTATCGTATTTACAACAATGGCACCGTTCGCATGGGATTTTATGGCAATGACCTTGACGCTGCCGCTGCAGTTAAAAAAGACGAGTGGGCACATATCTGTTTCTGGCTGGATGCAGATAAGAAAACCCGAAGAATCTATATTAACGGTGAGCAGAAAGCTGAAGATAAAGACAAATCCCTTTACAAGGGAACTGCTGGCAATACGATGGTAGGCTCCTGGGGAAACACCGGTCAAAAGTTCAACGGTCTCATTGATGAAGTGATGGTGTGGGAACGTGCTTTGTCGGAAGCAGAAATTGAGCAGAGCATGGAACCCGGCGCTGCATCTGTTGACGCAAACGGCAAACTTACTACCACCTGGGCTAATGTGAAAAGATCGAATTAGATTTCATCCACGTTTGATGAAATCACGATATAGACACATTTATGTTATATGCAAATCATCTGTAGGCGTGGTTGCAAACCACGCCTATATTGTTTTTGGTTGAGGATTCAGGAAGGACTACTGATTCCTATATTGAACCGTCCCCAAACTTCTTCTGGAACAGCGATATCGTGTCATGATCAGGGTGATTCGGTAGTTCAGCGGGAGACTCCCATTCTTCGGGAACATCTGTCAGTTTTACAGGTTTCCCATCGTTTTCCAAAATTGATTTCCACCCCGCAAGGAAGACGTTAGTCTTATGCTGAAGCTGCCCAAAGGATTGCGGCATTTCGTTGTGTAGTGCCATATTCTGGAATGCCCAGATTGTCGGTACCCAGATTTCTGTCTTATCATAAGGATAGCCTGTGCCAGTATGGATTCTAAAATTCTCGCCACCGTAAGATTCCCGCGTGTGAATCTGCACGGTGCCCCATGAACCGCTTACCTGATGAAGTGTTCCATAAAATTGGTGTCCCTCGCCATTAACGTGCTCAAGCGTGATGACTCCGGGAGGACTATGCCAACTATCCGCCCGATATGCTACGGACACAACAGGGTTCCCTGCCTCTACAATTGCTTTGCAGACCATATAGACACCGTGAATACCGTGTGTAGGATAGTCGTCAAATGAGTTGGTGGCTGTGTAGCAGACGATTTGTTTATCGCTTGCCCATGCTTTAGCACGTGAGATTGGCTCGTTATGTTCGTGGCTTGATGGCGCGATGATTGTTGCACCGTGTTTTTCCGCCAACTCTATCATTTTTCGCGCTTTAGCAAGGGAGTTCGCAAATGGACGGTTGATAAGGTTCGGTAGACCCGCTTCAAGATAGGGTTCGTGTAGAATATGGTTCCACGGATGATTGTAGTAACCGCCAGAAATTACGCCATCTACCTTTCCTAACATATCATCAAAATTCTTTACCACTTCGCATCCGTAAGATTCAGCAATCGCTTTTGCCTTCTCATATTCAATATCCCAACAGTGCGTAATACGCATTCCAGTGAACGGTGTATCTTTCTGACCGACTCTTGGATTTATGGCTGGTGCCCACAACGGCATATGCGAATAAGAATCAACGTTAAGAAATCCAACGCGGAAAGGTTCAGTGTTAGGTGCTTGCATGGTTGTCTCCTTTTATAGTTCTCAGTCTTCAGTTCTCGGTTGTCAGTTAAAAGAGGTGTCTGGTATACATCAAATCCTCCTTCACTGATAACTGACAACTGATGACTTTTATTACATTGAAACCCAAGTTGAGCCGTTTTCACAAGACTCAACCGCTTTGTAAATGAACTGCATCCCCCTAAGTCCATCATAGACTGTTGGAAAATCATACGACTCGGTTTCCATCGGGTCGCCGTCAATGTGTCTCCGGATGGCTTCAACAACACCTACATAAATAGTCGCAAACGCTTCCAAGTATCCTTCGGGATGTCCAGTCGGGATACGCGCGCCTGCAGCCGCTGCATCAGAGAGATAACCCTGACCGCGGGTAAGCGTTTGCCTCGGTTCACCATAACGATAGAGTTCAAGATAATTCGGATTTTCTTGCGCCCATTTCACTGCGCCTTGTTCAGCGTAAACGCGGAGTGTGAGTCCGTTTTCTTCCCCGGTGGCAACCTGACTTATGCTTAAAACGCCTTTACCACCACCTTTGAAACGGAGTAATGCGTTGACATCCTCATCAAGTACCCTGTCGGGAAGGAAAGTGCTTTTATCAGCGCAGAGTTCGGTAATCGGATCATTGGTGACATATTCAAGTAGGTTAACGCAGTGCGTACCGACATCACCCATCGTGCCGCCGATACCTGACTGTGCTGGATCCACACGCCACGCCGCTTGTTTCTGACCGAGTTTCTCGTGTGGCACCATCAGGAAATCCTGGAGGTATTCGACGATAACTTTACGGATTTGTCCCATTGAACCCTCGGCGAACAGATCACGCGCATGTCGTACGAGCGGATGCCCTGTATAGTTGTGTGTCAGCGCAAAAACAAGCCCAGAATCTTCAACGAGTTGGACAAGTGCCTCTGCTTCATCAAGACTGTAAGTCATCGGTTTATCGCAAACAACGTGGAAACCTGCATCCAAAAAGGTCTTCGCGATGTCAAAATGGGAAATATTTGGTGTGACAATGCTCACAAAGTCAATTCGTTCATCTTCGGAGAGTGCGGCTTCGGCTGCTGCCATCTCTGCGTAACTGTCATAGCAGCGATTTGGGTCAAGATACAACTCGTCACCTGTAATTCGCGTGTTTTCGGGGTCGCGCGAGAAACACCCAGCGACAACTTCAATCTGCTGATCGAGCGTGGCAGCGACACGGTGAACACCACCTATAAACGCTCCTTGTCCACCACCTACCATACCCATTCGTAATTTTCGTTTCCAAGATTCCATAGTCATTACTCCAATTTAGTTGTCAAGAATTCAAACCAAGAATGTCTCTATTCCGTTCCACGTCCGTCTCACCGCCAGCAAAGTCATCAAAGGCGACATCAGTTGTCTCAATGATGTGTTTAGCGATAAACGGTGCGCCTTCTGCCGCGCCCTGCTCTGGACTTTTGACACAACATTCCCATTCCAGCACTGCCCAACTGTCGTAGGCTGCTTCGGTAAGCAGTGTGAACACTTGTGTAAAATCTACCTGCCCATCACCCAGCGAACGGAATCTTCCCGCGCGACCTGCCCATGACTGATAACCACCGTAAACCCCAACCCGACCTGTCGGACGGAATTCAGCATCCTTAACATGAAATCCCTTGATACGTTCCCTGTAAAGTCGAATGAAGTCGATATAGTCGAGTTGTTGAAGTAGAAAATGGCTTGGATCGTAATTGAGGCAGGCGGCGGGATGGTCGTCTGTGTAATCTAAAAACATCTCATAAGTCGCGCCATCGTAGATGTCCGAACCCGGATGGAGTTCGTAGGCGAAGACCTGACCGTTCTCGTGTGCCATATTCAAAAGAGGCAGCCACCGTGCGGCAAGTTCTTTGAATGCTTCCTCAATGATTCCATCGGGACGTTGGGGCCATGGGTAGACGGTGTGCCACGCGAAACCTCCTGAAAGTACGGGGATAACATCCAGTCCCATGTTGACTGAAGCGTGGATACATTTGGTTAATTCGCCTGTTGCCCATGCTGTCCTTTCTGTGCCGCGCAGACCGGGTGGATGAAACGCCTCGAACATCACTTCGTACGCGGGATGAACAGCTAAGACCTGCCCTGCAAGGTAACCTGCCACCTCTGTAGCTGCAATTCCCATCTCGTTAAGCATTCCTTTGAATTCATCGCAATAGGTTTTGGACTCGGCTGCTTTTCCAAGGTCAATAACGCGATCGTCCCATCCGGGAAGTTGAACGCCTTTGTAACCTAAACTTGCAACCCATTTCCCAATATTTTCTATAGTATCGTATGGTGCATCGTCCCGCATGAATTGGGCGAGAAAGATAGCTGGACCTTTGATTATCGGCATTGTTCCTCCACTTTTATATCCGTGTTATAAACCCCAACAATATAAGTGCTGTGAGTGTTATCGTAGACCACTCCACTCAGGTTTAAATCTATGAAATCAATTAGCAAATGTTCACGTATATTGAGTATAATATATAAAAGTAACCTTGAAATGTCAAGAGTTTTGGAGGCTGTTGAGTTTAGTGGTAGGAGAAAAGATTAAACAACCTGTATATGGACTAACTGTCCGCGGTGTTAAGAAACATTTTCACAGAACAAAAAAACCTGAAGAAAAACTACGTTTTCATCAGAAGATTCGGCATTGGTTAAAGCGTGAAAAGGAAACGATTCGGGCTGTTGATGGTATCTCCCTTGATGTTAGTATCGGTGAAATATACGGTATTTTAGGTGCTAACGGTTCTGGCAAATCAACCCTTATCCGTCTTATATCAACGCTTCTTTTGCCAGATGCTGGGAGTATCCACGTTTTCGGAGATGATGTCGTTACCAACAGTATGAAGGTGCGACGTGTCATGAACCGTGTCTCTGTTGAAGCGTCCTTTTTTAAACGTCTTTCTTCAGCAGAAAACCTGATATACGCCGCGCGTCTTTACGGGATCTCGGCAGCAGAAGCAAATAAAAAAGCGCGCAACATTTTAGAGAGACTCGGTTTTGAAGCGAAACGGATGGATGGAGAGATGGAACAACTCTCGCGCGGAATGCAGCAAAAAGTAGCGATTGCGCGTGCGCTTTTAACTACGCCAATGCTTTTATTACTTGATGAACCGACAACGGGACTTGATCCGAAATCTAAACGTGATGTACAGGCATTCATTGAGGAGATCCGAAACGAACGAAACGCTGTTATTGTGCTAACGACACATGATATGGTAGAAGCAGAAAAGCTGTGCGATAGGATCGCTATTATTGACAACGGTAAGTTTATTGCTGAAGGCACTGTGAAAGAGCTGATTGCCAAAGTGCCACCAAATGACGCTGCACCTGTTACGCTTGAAGATGTGTTCATCGCATTGACAGGAAAAGACTTAGAGGAAGGAGAAGAATAAAACGATGCTGAATATCAGGCGAGAAACTATTATTTCTTACGCTTTTATTGAGCGGAACTTTAACCTGCTGAAGCGATACCTGAATTGGGAAATTCTGTTTTTTAGCTACTCTATTGTCAATGCGCTAACAATCGGCTTAATTATGGTTGGACGTGGAAGTAGCCAAGATGTGCTTTACCTTGTAATTGGTGCGTTAATCTGGGGATTTCTCTCTATTATGATGCGTGAAGTCAGCGATGCGATTACATGGGAACGATGGGAAGGTACAATTGAATATACGTTCATGGCACCGATTTACCGCATCACGCACCTCGTAGGTTCTTGTCTCTTTGCAATCCTATACGGACTGTTGCGGACAGGCTTAGTTTTGGCGATAATGCCGCTCTTTTTCGGTGAACACATTGATTTAGGGAGTGCGAATTGGTTGACAATGGCAGTGACCGTTGCTGTTTCAAGTTTATCCTTTATCGGTATCGGTTTGATGGCTGCTATTTTTCCACTGCTTTCACCCGAAAAAGGACAAGCAGCGACAGGGATTCTCCAATCTGTGCTGCTGTTGATTTCTGGTATTTATTATGAGATAGAGGTCTTACCTGACTGGCTTCAACCTTTCTCAAAGATTTCACCTGCAACCTATACGCTTAGATCTATCCGTGCAGCAATGTTGGAAAACGCATCGGTTGAAAGCCAAGCAGGTAATCTGTTGCTGTTGCTCGTTATCGGTATTGTGCTTATTCCGCTTGGATTTTGGGTTTTCCATATCGCGGAAAGATATGCTAAACGTGTGGGGCGACTAAAGCGAAGTGGGTAGGATTCATAGGTAAATATAAATAACCATTCACAGGTAGGTGCGGTTTCCTAACCAATTCAGAATACCATACGCGTATTCTGACATACCCATAAGCGTCAATTTAGCAAAGAACGTTAGCATCTCATACACCTGTCGCCCCTCTGGGGCTTGTTATTGGCGAGATCAACGTTTACTATACACCTATCGCCTCTCCGAGGCTTTAGCAAAGTATGTCTCAGCACCAGCGGTGCGGAATGTGTATAGAATTGATACAACAAAGACCCAAGCACCAGCGGTGCGAAATGTGTATAGCGCAATATCGGGCTTACAAAGCCCTCCAACAAGAAGAAATATCCTAAATTGATGCCTATGGTGCGTTTCCTAATCGCACCATTTATCATTACCAAGTATCCCGCACACTCACACCTTCATCTGCCAGATAGGTTTTGATGCCCTCAATCGTGAATTCGCCGTAGTGTGTGATAGAGGCGACAATCGCAGCATCGGCATTGCTCTCAACAAAAACATCGCGAAGGTGTTGCGGATTTCCTGCTCCTCCAGAAGCAATTACTGGGATCGGCACGAGGTCAGCGATTGCCCCTGTTAACTCCAATTCGTAACCTGCCTTCGTGCCATCGGCATCAATGCTATTGACCACAATCTCGCCTGCACCTAAGTCCACACCCCGAGCAGACCATTCCAATGCATCCCATCCAACAGGTTTCCGTCCACCATCAATATAGATTTCATAACCGCTTGGAATCTGTTCACTTTTAGAAACCTTTTTCACCTGCATGCTTAACACAACACATTGACTACCGAATGCACGCGCGCCTTCAGAGATAATACCAGGATTTCGTACTGCACCTGAATCTATACTAACCTTTTCTGCACCAGCAAGCAAGACGCGCCGCATATCCTCCAGTGTGCGTAACCCACCACCGACAGAAAACGGGATAAAGATTTCTGCGGCGACAGCAGAGACAACATCAATCATAATGTCGCGCCGTTCATTGCTGGCGGTGATGTCGTAAAAGACGAGTTCGTCTGCACCACCTTCATAATAAAAACGCGCCATTTCAACAGGGTCACCTACGTCAACATTGCCTTTGAACGCGATACCTTTGGTGACCTTTCCAGCACGTACGTCTAAACATGGTATTATTCGTTTTGTTAACATATATCTCCTTTTTTCGATTCTACTATCTGAGCAAGTCGCATGGAAAGTATAGAGGTCTGGGAGTTAGATATTACCCTTAAAATAAATCATGGAGACGTATACTTTTCATTTTCCATAGATGTCTCAATACCATATACCGCTTTCATTTCACCCCATTGCGTAGGCAATTTTTCCTGCGGAGATACAGACAGTGCACCTTCTACCCAATGCGGTCGAATGTCGTCATATCGATGGCGTGTTAAGCGTCTGAGTTTACCGGTTGCAATCTCATACCGATAGATGTCATGAAACCGCTTTTCACGCGGCACTTCAAGTAACCCCGCAGAAAAGAGAAATGCCCCTCCATGATCCATCGAACACAATCCAGAGCCAACCCACTCTCCACCTATCTTCTCATTCACATCAATTTCCTTTTTCGCACCGTTGGGACGCATAATAACGAATCGTTTTATTGGAAAATCTCCTTGTAGACCGCCTGCTGATTTAAGGTACAGTATCTGCTGCCCATCTGATGACCATTTAGGGTAAACTCTGAACGACAGCTGCTGTCCAGGGTCTTGATCCGGCAAAAGGGGACGCTGGTTTGTTCCATCTGCTGACATAACCCAAATATTCTTATTTGCTATGCCGGCCCCTCTTAATATGCTTTTTTCATAAAGAATTTCTTTGCCATCAGGTGACCAATCAGGAGATCCTGCACGGTGCGGTTCCTCCCTGCCTGTCAACTGTTTCACTGTATGATCCATTAAGTCCATAACATGGATCTCAGTTTTTCCACTCCGGTTGCTTGTAAACGCCAGGTATCTTCCATCCGGTGACCAGGTCGGATCGCCATTTCTATTCCCTTGTTCGTTATATGTGAGTTGTTGTTGGTTCGTGCCATCAGCGTTCATAATAAACATTTGATACTTTTGTATATCTTTCTCAAGGTTCCTCTCAAAAGCGATTTGGGTGCCATCTGGGGACCAACGCGGGAGATCCTCCCAAAACTGATTGTCTGTCAATCTGCGGATACCGGTGCCTCCATCGTTCATCACATAAATACTGCCATTATAGACAAACACGATTTTGGCATTCACGCCGCTTGGGGAAAATAGCACAAACAAACAAAAGCATACTGTATAGACAAACATCTGCGAAAGTATATATGTTATTTTATTTTTGTTTAAAAATCGTCCCATGTTGTAACTCCTTAATACCCTAAGCATATTTGACGGTAAGGCTCGCACGCATCAGCGCGCGAGCCGGTAAGAAAAGTTATAATCCGCTAAATACGTACTTTGGGCGCGAAGATCACCTATTCTACACCGAGAGGCACGTTCTTGTGATCAAACTTCTCATTAATTGATGCCCCCCAAGAATCACTTGCATCCCAAACACCATTTCCATCGTGATCAACTTTCACAGTAAATCTCGATTCTGCTTGGATAGTAATTTTTTGCCAGACTACTTCTGAGAGGTCGAAACTGAAACTACGACCTACCCCATAAGTGTCCCAGCCAGCCACCCAACCTTTTTCACCCCAATTCTGGGACGGATTAAACCAGTCCTTAAATTTCCCGATTAGCGTGCTCTCAAAGTCTATGTAATAGCGTACAGGCACTTTTCTTGGCCAATCTGGATGATTACCGGAATCGTTAGCAATATATGCACCATGACTACTACTGACCACTGGGAATGTGTAGGAATATCCTACATAGGCATATCCGTATACAAACGTCATGAGCGGAACTTCGCTCATCCGAGCATCCGTATCCGAAGATGCGTAGACATCTGTTGTAACAAAACATGTCAATCCTATTAACCCGATGAAGGCTATCAGAACTAAATTTTTCACAATTTTTCTCCTTTTTTGTAATATATCCTAAGGAGACGCATCTATTATAGCGCGCCTCCGTTACTGTGTAAACAATATAGATAACACGTCGTTGAAGCGGTATTAACCGCAATTTTGTTTTTAAGCGGTGTGGATATTGAAGTGCTCACGTAACCGGTTAACAATCGTCCGTTTCCGAGTCTTCACTGTACCTTCGGGGATGCCCAACTGCTCACCAATCTCAGCGGATGTCCATCCCTCCAACCACAATTCAGCGACATATCTGCAAATGGGACTCATCTCATCAATTACCTCAGATACTTCGTTTCGACGCAGCTCTCTACATAATTCTTGCTTTAAGGCAGCCGCATGTTGTTCTTGGGCAACTGCTGTTATATCACGATGTTTTTTCTCATGTCGTAAGTATTCTTGGCATTTGCTACGAACAACTTGTTTGATCCATTTGTCAACGGCGTTGATGTCTGCAGTACCTTTGCGACGAAACCGACGGACAATTGCAAGACAGATATCGCCATACACATCGTCGGCTGCATCAACATTGTTTACCTCATTACGTATGATCGATCTTAATAAGGGAGTATATTTCAGGACAAGTACATCAACAGCATCAAAATTACCGTTTTGAATCTGTTTTAGCAAGGTAGAATCTAAGGGAAAAGATTGCATTTTGAACCTCATTTCACGATAAGATATTCCATATTTCACATTAGAACATCCAATTTTCGTGTTACAAGACGTGGAAAAAGGCAAATTCGTTTAAAATATTTAAAAAGATTGCAGAATTTTCAAAAAAGAACAATTTTTGCAGGAAATTGAAGAAATTTAGGTGCTTTTAGAATTTTTTAAATATGTTCAAAATATCATCAAATTCAGTGACTTTTAAGATTTTATACATACCCGTGAGTGCCAACACGCTGAATATGATCGGCACAAACACGTTGGCAATACGTGGAACGATACCTTCAGTACCAAGCAAATCTTGTTCAATAAAACCGTTTGTGACCCAGCACACAACGCCCATTACTGCAGAAGCAACTAAGATTTTGAATACCAACGGAATGACCGCCCGGAGTCCTAACCGTCCAACTTTGCGGCGGAGTAGTAGTAATAAAACCGTACTATTCAGTGTCACAGTCAGCACAGTTGAGAACACCACTGCACGCGGGTCTAAAAAAAGTTCACGGAAGATAAATAGGTAATTGAGACAGATGTTAAGCACAACCGCACAGATGCTGACGATGACAGGGGCGCGAATATCTTTGTATGCGTAAAAACCATCGGTAACGATTTTGAGAGTAGAAAATCCGCATAACCCGTATGCATAGACGAACAGAAGCCCTCCTGTTTGGATTGTATCCTCCTCAATAGTGACGCCCCATTCAAAGAGCAGTCGACATATAGGTTCAGATAGCATCATAAGCCCAATTGCGGCAGGAATTGTCACGGTAAGTAAAAGACGGAGAGCATAAGAGAGCGAATTGCGAAAATTTTCAGTATCTCCTGTAGTTGCGAATTTTGCAAGTTGCGGGAGTGCCACCGTTGAAATTGCAACACCAAAAATCCCAATAGGGAGATGCACAACACGGTATGCCCTACTAATCCACGTCAACCATCCAGAATCTGAGGTAATAAAGAACGTATTGGTAAATTGATTTACCTGTACCACTGCGACACCTAACACAGCAGGTCCAATTAGATGTATAACTTGAAGTACTCTGGGATCTCGCAAACTCAAGAGCGGGCGGTACCGAAAACCGACGCGATACATAGACGGTACCTGAATTAGAAATTGAGCAATCCCTCCAACGATTACACCGACAGCCATACCTGTTACGGGATGAATTCCTGCTAATGGAAATAAATAGTAGCCACTTATCCCAATAAGGAGTGAACTCAGGTTAAAGAAGGTAGACGCACATGCTGGTATACCGAATTTTCCCTTGCTGTTCAATAATCCCATCGCAATTGCAGCAAGCGAAACAAATAGCAGGTAGGGAAACATCAATTGAGTGAGATAGATTGCCAGTTCAATTTTACTGGTAAATCCTTGATGCTCAACAGTGTCTAAATCTTTGTCGAAATTGTGTTGTGCCAAAACATCAACAATGGCAGGCGCAAAAACAATACCTAACCCAGTAATGCCAATTAGGATGAGAGACGTCAAATTAAAGATGCGGTTTGCCAAATTCCATGCCGCTTCTTCTCCATCTTCGGCTTCTGTCGTTACGAAAGTGGTAATAAAAGCCTTGCTTAAAATACCTTCGCCAAACATATCGCGTAGAAAGTTTGGGATGCGGAAAGCGAGGTAGAAAGTATCCGCACTGGTCGTTGAACGAAAGTAGTAGCCAATCGCTGTTTCACGAGCAAGTCCCAGTATTCTCGACCCCATCACAGCGAGGCTGACTATTCCTGCAGCACGGGTGGCGTTTTGATTCTGCTCCTCAGCAGATTGTGTTTCATTTTCTGCCATAGTTAGTTTTCAGTTTTCAGTTGTCAGTCATCGGTAACAAATCAAGATTAAAGGTAAATACTATCAGAGGCATTCAATTCTCCAGTAATTTCACATTTTATCATAAGTCTTTTCTTGTAGGAGCGATCTCCGAATCGCGACGAACCTCATTGACAGTCGGGAATCGGAGTTCCCTCCTACAATATAATTAATTGGGAGAAACTCGACAATTGAATGGCTCTGTAAATACTATTTTCAGTAAGTGTTGACAGGTATCAAATTTCTCTTAATTGATTTGATGCTTGACATCTTCTCTGAATTCGTATAAATTTATAGCAAGATGAACAAGGAGACCTACTCATGCAGGAAAAGAGATATTTTACGGTTGAAGAAGCAAATGAATGCATTCCAGAATTGATTACAGACATTTCGGCACTACTTGAACTGAAAGAGGAATTGGAAAAACTACACGCCGAACTCACACCTTTCTTAGAGGTCATTCCATCTAACGGCGGCAGTAAAAACGCACTTTTGCTAATGCAAACCGGAGATCAGTTTAGAGAGATCGTTGAACGGATCCAACGTCTTGGCTGCCATCTCAAAGGACTTGATCCAGCCTTAATTGATTTTCCACACATGCGCGATGGGAAAGAAGTTTATCTCTGTTGGCGGTTTGGTGAAAAGGAGATTCGTTATTGGCATGAGATTGAGAGCGGTTTTGCAGGAAGAAAGCCTTTGTAATTAAGTTAAAAAATAGAAATGATTTGTCGGTCCATGTCCTTTGCCGATATCCAATGCGTGTTGAATAGCATTCGTAATATATTTTTTTGCAGCCCGAATTGCCGCAATTAAATCCTTTCCAAGTGCCAGATGTGTTGCAATCGCAGCGGAGTAGGTACATCCTGTGCCGTGTGTGTTTTTTGTTTCAACCCGTTCCGCGTCAAAGAAAGACCAATCGTCATTGTAATAAAGCACATCTATCGCCTTTTCATTGTCAAGATGCCCGCCTTTGACAAGTACAGCCTGACAACCGAGGTTAGCAATAGTTTCTGCCGCTATTTTTGCATCATCAATAGTTTGGATCTCTTGTTCTGCAAGCAGTTCTGCCTCATAAACATTTGGTGTGATTAGCGTGGCAATCGGAATTAATGTGTGTCGTAGACTGTTGATAGCCTCTGCTTTCAACAGTGGAAACTTACTTTTAGAAATCATTACAGGGTCAACCACAATTGCCTGAGGCGTATATTCACGTAACTTTTGTGCCACCGTTTCCACAATCGTTGACGATGAAAGCATCCCTGTTTTAACGCTGGCTACGTCAAAGTC
Source organism: Candidatus Poribacteria bacterium (assembly GCA_028820635.1). Taxonomy (GTDB): domain Bacteria; phylum Poribacteria; class WGA-4E; order WGA-4E; family WGA-3G; genus MSPOR6. The sequence goes on along the minus strand of JAPPIG010000116.1, from coordinate 47,319 downwards.
CGAAAAGACTGCATCCAGCTGCGCTTCAATCAGCGGAATAGGCAGGTCAAAGGCGTCCGTGACAGCAACGGTATTCTGTGCTGTTACGGAGGTTATTGCGGACATAGCGAAACCACCGTTTGCCGAGATCGCCTTAATATCCGCTTGTATCCCAGCACCCCCACCTGAATCTGAACCTGCAATTGTTAAAATCTGTTTCATGTTCTCCCCTTTCTCTGTTTAGAGGTCTCTAAACAGAATCCCCTATTCTACTGTTTTTGGATTCTTCTATAATCACAAATTATATCATTGTTTATTGACATTGTGCAAGTTCTCAAGTTAAATTCCCTTGATATATGGCAACCTATCTGTTAAAATGACTCACAATTCATTTAAAATTGGAGACCCTAATGATTTTTGGACAAGGAACGCATCAGTATACGGTGCAGGAAAATTGGTGGACACTACCAGATGGCTGGGAATTTGGATGGATTCCTGCTGTCGCTGTTGATTCTCAGGACCGCGTCTATGTTTATAGCCGCAGCGAACACCCGATGGTAGTCTTTGATCGTGATGGTAATTTCCTAACCTCTTGGGGTGATGACATTCTCAAGGATGCACACGGAATCTTTATAGATGCCGATGATAATATCTACTGTGTTGAACGTGAAACGCACGTTATGCGCAAGTTCACCACGGAAGGTGAACTCTTGATGACACTCGGCACGCCAGATGAAGCCGGTGCGGAGGGCGAACCCTTCAATCTACCAACGGATTTTGCACTTGGTCCTGATGGTGAGATGTATATTAGTGATGGCTATGGCAACGCACGTGTTCATAAATATTCACCCGATGGAGAGTTGATTAAGTCTTGGGGAAAGCCGGGAACGGGTCCAGGGGAATTTGATCTGCCGCACTGTGTTAGAGTTGATCCACGCAATCGACTTATGGTGGCAGACCGAGAAAACAATCGGATTCAGTTTTTCACCTTAGATGGAGAATACATTGAGGAATGGGGTGATCTGCTGCAACCCGACACGATTTTTATTGACGAAGACGAATTGGTCTATATTGCGGAGCTGGATCAACGAATCTCAATCATGACTTTAGATGGGGAAGTAGTTTCCCAATGGGGTAGTGAGCGCGGTAGTACTGTTCCCGGTGAATTTCTCGCTTGCCCACACGGTATCTGGGTTGATTCGCACGGTGACATTTACGTTGGAGAAGTCCAAGCGGACGCAAGGTTACAAAAATACATTAGGCAACGGTAATCATTTCACTGTTATTGATATATTTGGTTTCTGTGGCGACTCAAATACCTTATTGTGAATGTAAGAGGCGACAAGTGCCATAAGTGCTTGGCGTTGATTTGGCAATGAATTGCGCGACTACAAACGCCACAAATTCTCTGAAAGGTTAATACAAATGGCAGAAAACCTCTCGTTTTTTGAAAAAGTGAACAAGAATTTTGACAAAGCAGCACAGTTCACAGAATATCCGCAGGGGCTTTTGGACCAGATAAAAATTTGTAACAACTCTTGCCATTTCACCTTTCCGATTAAACGGGATGACGGTACCATTCAAACGATTCACGGATGGCGTGCTGAACATAGTCACCATAAACTTCCAACGAAAGGAGGTATCCGCTACAGCACACTTGTTAACGAAGACGAGATAGTGGCACTTGCTGCGTTGATGACCTATAAATGCGCGCTGGTAGACGTGCCGTTTGGTGGTGCTAAAGGCGGTATCCAACTTAACAGAAATGAGTACTCTGAGAGCGAATTGGAACGAATCACCCGCCGCTATACCTATGAACTGATTCAGAAAAACTATATCGGTCCCGGTGTTGATGTGCCTGCCCCGGACTTCGGCACCGGTGAAAACGAAATGGCATGGATTCTTGATACATACCTCACAATGTCCCAAGACAAACTTGATGCTATCGCTTGTGTAACAGGAAAACCGATTGATCAAAACGGTATACATGGACGAAAAGAGGCGACTGGGCGCGGTGTTGTGTTCGGGTTGGAAGAGGTTTGTAGTTATGAAGATGATATGAAACAGATTGGACTTCATCCCGGTCTGCGGGGAAAAACCGTTGTCCTTCAAGGCTTTGGGAAAGTCGGATATCCTGCCGCAAAATACTTAACTGAAGCTGAGGCGATAGTTATTGGCATTGCCGAGTCAGATGGTGCTATCTATAATCCAAAAGGAATTGATATTGAAAAAGTATCCACGTTTCGTGCTGAAACCGGTTCAATTCGGCATTGTTCAGACGCGACATTTATTGAGAATCCGAACGACGTTTTGGAGTTAGAATGCGATATCCTTATCCCAGCCGCACTTGAAAATCAGTTAACTGCGGAGAACGCGCCGCGTATCAAAGCACACATAATTGCCGAAGCAGCAAATGGTCCTACAACGACCAAAGCCGATGAGATACTCCAAAAACGTGGTGCACTGATTATTCCTGATACTTTTCTAAATGCTGGCGGTGTAACCGTTTCCTATTTTGAATGGCTTCGCAATCTCTCACACGTCGGATTCGGAAGGCTTGCCAGACGGTATGAAGAAACCGCGTATAATGCTATGCTTCTCTTTATTGAACAAGCTACCGGATATCAATTTTCCGATGATGAACGCGGACCTTTACACGGTGCCGATGAAACGGATTTGGTCAACTCAGGACTTCAAGATACGATGGTAAACGCGTATCAAGAAATTCGCGAAATTCGATTGAAACACGGAAAAGATGTAGTAGATAGCAGAACAGCAGCGTTTATCAGTGCTATTCATAAAATTGCACAATCCTATATGCAACTTGGCATTTTTCCATAGTTCTATTTGTAGGCGCGGTTTGAAACCGCGCCTACTACGCGCATTGCATTTTCAGATTTACTATAAAGGAGAAAAAATGATCTGTCTGAGCGTTAACGTAAACAAAGTCGCAACATTACGAAATTCGAGAGGAGGTGACATTCCGGATGTCCTTACTGCTGTTGATACCTGTATTGATGCAGGTGCGCAAGGCATTACAGTGCATCCCCGCGAAGATCAACGTCACATCAGACCGGCAGATGTGTATGAAGTAGCCCAACGGTTAAAAGATATAAACTCTAAAAATAACAATAACATTGAATATAACATTGAAGGTGATCCGCGTCCAGAACTTCTTGAAATGGTGCTGGATGTGTGCCCAACACAATGCACACTTGTCCCTGTAGTCAGTGGAGAGATCACCAGTCACACCGTATGGGATATCCAACAAGATGGAGGCATGTTGAAACCTATAATAACCTCTTTGAAGAATGCTGGTATCCGTGTTAGCCTGTTTAGCGGAACTGATCTGGAACAGATAAAACGGACGCGTGACATTGGTGCAGATAGAATTGAACTTTATACAGCACCTTATGCAATGGCACAGTCAGAAGCGGAAATTTCGCGAGAATTTACGCTCTTGAAGAACGCTGGTGAGAAGGCACTTGACTTAGGTCTTGGCACTAATGCGGGGCATGACCTCAATCTTGACAATCTTCCTCTGATGCAGCAATTGCCTGGGCTACTTGAAGTTTCTATTGGACACCATTTGATGGCTGATGCTCTCTATATCGGGTTGGAAGCTGCTGTCAAAGCATACCGGAAGGCGTTAGGACAGAATATATAATGAAAAATACATGTGCTATTTTCGACCTTGATGGGACACTCATCCGTCAATCTTCAGAGAAAGTTTTCCTTAAACATTTGCTGAAACATGGTGAAATTCCAATTTCAAATTTGCTTGCGTGGACATCCCATTTTTTGAAAATCAGATCGTATACTGAAGCAAAATCGAACAAAATTCATCTTTCCGGTTTAGAGCAGCACCATCTTTGTGAACTCGCTCGAGATTGTTTTGTTGATTCACTTCGTGATAGTATTACACCTCAAATTTCAACACTAATAGACACCCATCGCGATGAGGGACGAACGGTAATTTTGATGTCAGGTTCGTTATCGTTTTTAGTTGAACTTTTTCATGAGCATTTTCAGACTGACATCATGGTCGCAGATGAGCTGGAGGTGGCTAACGGGAAGTTTACTGGTGGGCGCGTTGGGATACGTCCTTATGCACAGAACAAAGCTGCCCTTGCACAAGAACTTGCAACGACGCATGGATTTGACTTAAGTACTTCTTATGCGTATGGTAACCACCATTCAGATGTTTATAAACTGGAATTGTTTGGATATCCAGTTGCGGTAAATCCTGATCGGGAGCTTCGCCGTATAGCAACAGAGAGAAATTGGCAAATAGAACTATAATCATGGGTGGGATTGCGCAGTGCGGCTTGAAAAATATATTGCTACTTCAGGAATTGCCTCTCGACGTGCAGTAAAACGAGCAATTCGTGAGGGACGCGTCACTGTTAACGGAACAGAGATACTTATTCCCGGCCACCCGATTGACGTGGAGTCGGATTGTATTGAATTTGAAGGGAAACAGGTTGAGCCACTCACAGAACGGATCTATCTGATGTTGAATAAACCTGCTGGTTATTTGACAACGCGTCGTGATGAGCGTGGTCGTCCTACCGTGATGGATCTTTTAACGGAACTACCTGAATCCATTTATCCGGTGGGGCGTTTAGATTTAGAGACTGAGGGATTGCTATTATTTACAAACGATGGTAATTTTGCTAATCGGTTGATGCATCCCAGCCATGAGGTTGATAAGACATATCTTGCGTGGGTAAACGGGACTCCGACCGACCGCTCGCTTGATCGCTTACGTAACGGCATCTCTATCCCTGGCGGAACAACATCTCCAGCAAAAATCAAGCGGTTAAATGTGAAACACACCCAGGCATCAACCGCAAAGAAAAAAACAGGTAAGAACGGAACATTATCAAAATTTAAGGTGATTATCCACGAAGGAAAAAAACGACAGATACGTTTGATGTTTAAGGCGGTAGGACACAGAGTAATTCGGTTGAAGCGGACGCATATAGGGGAATTAGAATTAGGCAATCTCCCGCAGGGGCAGTATCGATTTTTGACCCCCGCGGAAGTTGCTCAATTGCAAACTTAGTTGTCGCTCTTATCTTCTGCTTCCGCAGCCAATTCCTTGACTTGTTTTAAGTTCGCTTCAGCGTTCAGTTTCACCCGCTCATCTGTTGCATGGTTTACTAATTTCTCAAGCACTTCAATTGATTTGTCGTACTGTTTTGAAATTGAATAGGTTACACCAAGATAAAGTTGAGCAAGTTCGTAAACATCGCTTTTCGGATAGGTGTCAATCACCTTTTGGAAGTGCATCAACGCCATTTTGGTATTTTCTGCTGCAATATCTTCAGCTTTATCTCGAATTTGATTGCCATAAGCGACTCCGAGTTGTATGTGTAAAGTAGGAAGAAGTCCCGAAGTGTTTTTAGGATCATTATCAAAGACCTTTTTACTGAACGGGAGCGCTTTTTCTAATTGTCTCTGGCCCAGATAGGCAATAGCAAATTGATTATTCAACTTAACATCATCGGGCATTTTTTCGCTAATCAGGAGTGCCTTTTCAAATTCTTTCTTGCTGAGATAATAGGTACCGATTTCGCGGTTGAGTCCAACATCATCGGGTATTTTCTCACTAATCAGGAGTGCTTTCTCAATTTCATTTTTCCCGAGATAATAGATGCCGATTTCGCGGTTGAGTTCAATATCATCGGGCATTTTCTCACTAATCAGGAGTGCTTTCTCAATCTGTTGACGTTGTAGATAGAGTGTAGCAATTTCACGGTTTAGTGTGACATCATCAGGCATTTCCTTAAATTTTGCCAATTTTGCCTGGAATACCATCTCTTTTTTTAGCGCTTCCTCCATCACAGGTGCAAATTCTTCAGGTGGAGCGTATCCCACCTTCTTGGTGATGACACCGCCATCCGGACCGATGAATAAAATTGTCGGATAGCCTGTAACTCCATACTTTTTGCGCGTTTCGTCGTTTATAGGCAGTTCCTTGTCTTTTGGATTTACCTTGACAGTAATGAACTTTTCAGAAAGAGTGATGACGTTTGCATCAGTGAATGTTTCGGCATCCAGCCGATCACACCAACCTCACGAATCTGTATAGAAGTCCATCATAATCGGTTTACCGGTTTCAGCGGCTTGTTTCGTAGCATCCTCAATGGATTTTCCCCATTGGACTTTTTCGCCTTCTGCAAGGACGGGAATTGATACCGTCACAAGCAAGAGGACGGTGAGTCCTACTACATAGGGAGAGTAGCGGTGAAAAACAGAATTATACATTAATTCTCTCCTTTAGGTAAACGATAAATTAGGCGTTTCCCAAGTTGTCATGTTGAACAGATAACCTGCGCAACAGTTTATCATTTAAGTGATTGTAAAATAATATCACATCTCACGAAGTATGTCCAGTTAAAACAGATTCATCGGTGTGTAAACAATTGTCACATAGTTTAGTTCATGTCGGGTGTCGCTTCGCTCTACCCGACCTACAATACTACAGCACTATTAGCATGACAAACGTGCTACAAAGAGGCTTTGTTTACTTGCCGACACAGAACTGTGAGAAAATTCGGTCCAGAATATCCTCAGTCGTTGTTTTCCCAACGATGTCACCGAGGGCATCAAGACTAATACGCAGATCAACCGAAACAAGATCAGGTGGCATCTCGTTTTCTAAACTCGTGATTACATCATCAAGTGCTTCTTGCGCACGGCTTAGCGCATCTTGATGGCGAGTATTCGTAACAATTGGAGATTCACCTATATTGAATTCTTCACCAAGCAATTCTTCTCGGATAGCAGTTTTCAACACATCAATACCTTTGTCTTCAGTAATTGCTGTTTGAACAATGCGAACATCTGGACAATGGTTAGTAAGAGTCTGTGGTTGAACGATGGCGGGAAGATCAATTTTATTTAAAATCAGGATTGCGCGGTGTGAATTCGCTATCTGCAAAAGTTCAATATCGGCTTCATTTAGGGGTTGGGATGCGTCAAACATTAGGAGTAGAAATTCAGCTCTGTTGAGAACGTCTCTACTCCGTTGAACACCTTGTTGTTCAACAATATCCTCCGTTTGTCGCAGTCCAGCAGTGTCAATCAGATTTATAGGTATACCGTCAAGATTTATGGTTTCATCAATCGTGTCGCGCGTCGTGCCGGGAATATCTGTGACAATAGCGCGTGCTGAGCGGACAAGCGCATTGAATAGGCTTGATTTTCCGACGTTTGGTTTGCCCAAAATAGCGACGTTAACACCGTCCTTGATTAAACGTCCTTCCGAAGCAGTTTCGAGTAAGTGCGTCAAATCTGTCTGAACAGTACGGGCAGTCTGAAGCTGCGCCTCAACCTTCATAAAATCAAGGTCTTCATCGGGGAAATCAATGGAGGCTTCAATTTCTGCGAGCAATGCCGCAAGTGTATCGCTGAGTTGATTTACACTTTCAGAGAGTTTGCCTTCAAGTGCCTGAATTGCGATTTTTCGGCTAAGTTCTGTTTTTGAACTGATGAGTTCTGCTACTGCTTCAGCTTGTGTGAGGTCAAGTCGACCATTAAGAAAAGCACGTTTTGTAAACTCGCCCGGTTCGGCAAGCCTTGCCCCCGCCTTTACCACTAATGCTAACACATTTGTTAGCGGAACAATTCCGCCATGGCAGTTAAATTCAATAGTGTCTTCGGTGGTATACGTTTTCGGGGCGCGCATAATACCCAACATCACTTCATCAATGATCTCGTCGGATGCTGATGTATCTATAACGTGTCCGTGTGTAAGTGTATGTGATGGGAGTTCATCAGGTGAGATAACGCGTGAGGGTCGAAACAACTGAGATGCGATTGGGATTGCCAGCGGTCCACTGACGCGTACTATACCGATACCGCCTTCACCGCGCGGTGTTGCGATGGCGGCGATAGTATCCTCAAATTTCATATCGCAACCCTCGTTTTTCAGTACAGCATGAGGTTACTGGTAATTTGATATTCCTCAACTTGGTCGTATTTCTCTGGCTCAATAGTTATCTTGTCTTGTAATAACAATACGACGCATATCACCTTCACCTTGGCTAAACGTTGAAACGTTATCATCCGATTGTAAGGCAAGATGGATCACGCGTCTGTCTTTAGCAGACATAGGGGCAAGAACAACATCTTGACGCGTCCGTTTGACTTTTGCAGCAACTTGATGTGCTAGGTCTACAAGCGTTTGCTCTCTCCGTTCACGATAACCTTCGGTATTAACGAACACCTTTTTCTTAGCGAGTGCATTTTTGTTGACAATGCAATTAAGAAGACGTTCAATAGCATCAAGTGTCTGTCCATGCTTTCCGATAAGAAGTGCAGGTGAATCGGTAACCATGTTGAGGTGCAAACTTCCGTCAATAAAGTTAGATTCGACTTCACCGTTAATACCTATTCGCGTGAGCATTTCCTTCAAAACTGTTTCTGGTGCGGTAGAAATATCTTCCTTTAGCGTAGCACGAATTTTTGCGGGTTTCGCACCAAAACTCAAAATACCTTTAGTCGGTTCGTTTATGATTATGATGTTGACATCTTCACGCGTTGTTTCAAGTTGTGTGAGCGCAATTTCAATTGCCTCTTCGACAGTTTCCGCTTCAGTTTCAATATAATTTTGCAATTGGCAGTACTCCTTTGTGCTGTTGAAGATTCACGCATATAAGTGGGAAATTTAAACGATAATAATTGATAAAAAGTTTATCTAAAGTTTAACAAGATTAACTAAAAATATCAATTCGGTTTGCGCTTTGGAGTATTTTCCTGTGTTTCGGATTCGCCATCATGGAAAAATTTCGTTTGTATTTGTTGTTGCGCTACAGTAAGGACACTATTACATAACCAGTATAACACAAATCCCGAAGCCCAGTTATAAAACATAAAGACGAAGATAAGCGGCAAAAACTGCATGATTTTTGCCTGTGTATTACTGGTAGCGGGTGTAGCAGACATTCCACCGACATATTTCTGCTGGAGCCATGCTGTGAGTCCATTCAGAAGCGGTAAGAATCGGATAGAGTCTATTTGTATGAAGATAAGCGGTATCGTAAATGGGAGTTTGAACAATGTATCTGGTGCCGAAAGATCATTAATCCACAAGAAGAAAGGTGCACCGCGGAATTCAACAGCACTCCCAAGTAGTCCGTAGAGTGCCCAGAAAATAGGGAGTTGCGGAAGCCAAGGGATACAGCCACCCAAGGGGTTCACACCATTTTCTTTATAAATACGCATTGTGGCTCTATTCAGTTTTTGCGGGTCGTCCCGAAATTTTTCTCGTAATTCAGTCAATTGCGGTTGCAGTTCCTGCATCTTTTTCATAGAGACATGTGCTTTGCGGGTAAGCGGAAAAGAAATTATCTTTACTAATGCTGTTAAAAGAATTATTGCTAACCCGTAATTCCCAAAGATGTTGTGCAACCCCTTTACTAACCACAGCATTCCCCATACCACAGGACCGAGAAATCCGAAGTCAATGGCTTTAGACAAGTTAATTTGAGTTTCTGGCACATTAGGAGCAGTGACCTGCTTCAACAATGTATCATCCTTTGGTCCGACGTATAAACGAAAAGCATGCGTTTGCTTTTGCTGAGATGGTAGTGGAAAACGAGGGATTGTCAAAACGGCGGTCTCAGTAGGTGCAGCCACAAGGATATTTGTTGACTCATTTGCTTTTGCATTATCATCCAGTGCATAGGTAGCTTCAAGTTGCGGGTCAGGAATCATTATGGCACTAAAATATTGACTATTCATACCTGCCCAGCGTACTGTCACTAAAGCATTTTCTTGTTTGAGTTCGCGTGTAGGTTTTCCTGTACCAATATAAGCTTTAGCACCTTCGGAACCACGGCGTCCTGCTTTACCTGTCTCTTTTTCGTGTACGAGTAGGTCAGCATTAATCCCTGGTCCCCAACGTAGTTCATAGCCATTCGCGGGATTATTGCCACCGATTACCAAAGGTTCTGAAGCATCAGAAACATTTTCGAACGTTAAGTCCAAATCTACCGTATAACTATCGTTGTAAAAGGTAAATCGTTTGACAACTCGTAATTGCTCGCCAATCGTAGTTGTGAAGGTAAGTGTTCCTTTCTCTTGTGTATCTGATAGTTGAATGCCTTCCGGTTTATCTACTTTCCATAAAGCGTGCCGTAAATTGAGTTCATTCTGAAGATACGAATTTCCAATCTGAAGTTCAAGACAGTCATGTGCTGTCTCAGGGATAAGATTCAACGGCACGTCTTCAGTCGTGTCTGATCTGTCGGGAAAGCGAAGACTCCCGTTTTCTTTTTTTTCTATCAATCCCCATTTTTTGGCTATTGCCAGTTTTTCGTTAAAAGTAATGTCGTAAGTAGATGTTCTGACGCGGACCATCGGATCATCGGGACTCTCCTGAACCATCATCAGTGGGTTTGTATCAATGGAGTCTTCTTCCTTTTCTCCAAGATCAATTCCATCAGTTGTGTCACTTGGCGGAGTTTGTTCGGTTATTGCGGGGTCGTCCTGTTCAGGGGTAAGGGGTTTGGGTTTACCAAACATCAGAGTCCATGCAATCATTACAGCAATCATCAGAACGAGTGCGAGAATGTAACGGGATCCCATTTAAATTTAGATGCTCCTCTTTCATGTTTTATAGCGCGAGGTTTTTACGGCTCGCCATTCACTACATGTCAATTTATGTTGAATGTTATTTGTTACTGAAGTGGGTCAAAACCCCCTGGATGGTAAGGATGGCATTTTACCAGTCGTTTTAAAGTTAACCAGCTGCCTTTGAAAGTACCATATCGCTCAAATGCCTGTTGTGCGTAGTGTGAACAAGTCGGATGGAAACGACACGTTGGAGGAAAAAGTGGGGAGATAAAGCGGCGATACCCGCGGATAGCGTAGAGAATTAATCGGCTCATTTTCTTTTAGAAACCGTTCACTTGCAGGAGATGTTTTTGACCCAACAAACTTTTTATAGGTATTTGTTTGACTATATTCCAATCTTTACAGAGGTTTACGCTGCCAATACATCTATAAATCTGTCTTTCTCGTTACCATGATTGATGCTCGGCAGAATAATTGGTATAAACTTTCTTCAGCTTGCTGTCCTGAAAGGGGCAAGGCTGCTTTTCTACCCACAACTACAATATCAAAATGTGGCAGAACTTCAGGCTTAAGCAGGCGGTAGGCTTCACGAATAAGCCGTTTCACGCGGTTCCTCTGAACACTCTCACCTACCTTTTTACTGACTGTTATTCCTAACCGTGGCTGACTGAATTCTGTGTGGTAGACGTAGATAACGAAGTGAGTATTCCAGTTCTTTTTCCCTTTTTTATATGCTCTCTGAAATTCCCAAGTCTTCTTCAGTCTTTCTGGATGTGGTTGATACGGCATAACTTCAGGATTTATTCAGATTGAAAGTACCTTCTCCTTCGCGCAATTCTGAATGGTTTATCTTCTGCTTACACACATAACCGAATAAGAATAAGCAAAACAACTGTCTTTCAGTTTCAATTTATATAAAGATACTTTTTCCAAGACGGATGGTAACCCCGAAAATGACGGTTGAGTTGCAAATACGTTAAGATTGAAGGCGTTTTCGGCATTCGTTTCAACTTGAAGTGCGTCTCATGAAGCATTTGATTGCCTTTGTTATTGTTACAGCGTTTACAAGCGGTCACAACATTATCCCAAGTTGTCTTGCCACCCTTTGAAATTGGGATAACGTGGTCAAGCGTTAGCAGGGAAGCAGGAAACTCTCGGTGGCAGTATTGACATACATGTTGGTCGCGCGCAAGTACATTCTTACGGGAAAACTTGACAACACTGCGCGGCACATGCACGTAATTCACCAAGCGAATAACATGCGGCACTTTGACAATAGCAGATGGTGACCGTATTTCCGATTCAGACACTTCCTCTGTCTGAGCGGTTCCCTTAAAAACCATCTTCAGAGCGCGTCTGAGATTGCAAACATTAATTGCTTCATAACTGGCATTTAGCACTAAAACAGGTACTTCCACTCGCCTGTCCTCCTACAAGCAAGTATTCTGATTTTAGTCAAATAGTATTTTAACACATCTACGCGGCAATTGCAACTAAAATCTAAATCCTAATCTTCTGAGAGCCATTCAATTGTCACGCAGCACTCTTGTTGGAGGGAAACCTTGTAAGCTCGATTTATTACGCACCCTCGGTAGGCGCGTTTACAAAACGCGCCTACCGGGATGGCGCACCACTAAATTGACATCTATGGTGCGGTTAGGAAGTCGCATCTAACCAAAGGGTTCAAGTTCAGGGTTATTTAGTTTTCGGTTATTCTGTGTATTTTATTACAAACATTATTTGCTATAGTCGCATTGTAGGTCCAAATCAACGCTATGAATGCCTTTAGCAGAATGCGCTTTTGGCATTCTGCATGATTCAGCGGGTAGAGCGAAGCGAAACCCGACAATCTCAGCATGGCAGTGCGATCATGTCGGGTTTAGCTTCGCTCTACCCGACCTACGATATAAACTCTCAGTAAAATCTATTAACCGATAATTCTTAAAACTAAATAACCCTGGTTCAGGTTTTTGAGTTTTACTATAAAATAGAACTGTGGTATAATTGTTACGAACATACAATATTGGATTGGAGGTTTTGGATTGTTAAAAGTATCAAAGTTTGGGGGGAGTTCCCTCGCGACAGCAGAGCAGGTTCGTCAAGTTTGCGACATAATTACTGCCGACTCAGCACGGCGATTAATTGTTGTGTCGGCACCCGGCAAACGTCACAGTGAAGATATAAAAGTAACCGATCTGCTAATCGCAGCAGCGTCGGAACGACTGATGGGAAAAATCGGTGCTTCGGAATGTGCTGAGGCTATCGAACGTTATCGGAATATCGCTTCTGAGTTGGAACTCCCTGATGAGGTCGTTGACCCAATTGCTCACGACTTAACAGAACGTCTTGAAAACAGTACAGACGATGCAGATCTCTACATGGATACGATGAAAGCAGGTGGAGAAGATAATTGTGCTCGTCTCATAGCACAGGTGCTGCAAGCACGGGGTGTAGAAGCACACTATGTAAACCCGAAAGATGCGGGTTTACTACTTTCAGATGAACCTGGCAAAGCGCAGGTTCTGCCAGAAGCATATAATCGCTTGCGAAGTCTAAGCGAACGTCCTGGCATCACGATTTTTCCAGGATTTTTCGGTTATTCCAAAGATGGTCATATCGTTACCTTCTCTCGCGGCGGTTCGGATATTACAGGTGCTATTCTTGCCAGTGCGGTTCGGGCAGAAGTCTATGAGAATTTCACAGATGTAGACTCAGTGTTTGCTGCAAATCCGTCAATTGTATCGAATCCCGCCCCAATTTCGGAACTAACCTACCGCGAGATGCGTGAACTCTCTTACGCCGGTTTTTCCGTATTTCACGATGAGGCACTTGAACCCGTGTATCGCGCGATGGTGCCTGTCCACATCCGAAATACGAACAACCCTAAAGCAAAAGGCACCTTAATTGTTCCACACCGCACTTCAAGCGAAATGCCTGTTGTCGGTATCGCCGCCATGAGCGATGTCTGTTGTGTCTACCTCAGCAAATATCTGATGAATCGACAAGTCGGGTTTGGTAGACGGCTGCTACAGATTTTGGAAGGTGAAAATATCTCTTTTGAACATATCCCCTCTGGTATAGACAATATGTCTGTCATCCTTCGCGAAGAAAACCTACCAGCGGATAAAGAGAAGAGAGTAATTGAAAAGATTCGGCAAACACTCGCACCAGAAGATGTTTTTGTAGAACGTGATCTATCTCTCATTATGGTTGTCGGTGAGGGCATGCGGCATACTGTTGGCATTGCCTCACGAGCGACGGGAGCATTAGCAGGTGCAAACGTCAATATAGAGATGATCAACCAAGGCTCTAATGAAGTTAGCATGATGTTCGGCGTAAAGTCAACAGATATGGATACAGCAGTTCAAGCACTCTATAAGGATTTTTTTAATGGTAGTCGTAGTAGCTCAAGCTAAAGAATTAGCCGCTGGTAAACTCACAGAAACGCATCTCAAAAAAGCAATTGAAGCGATCCGTGTTGATGGATGTGTCGTCATAGAAAACATTATCAAGCATGAACATTTGGATATATTACGTGAACGGATGGATGCTGATTCGCGAAAGTTGATTAAAGCGGAAAAATGGGGTGGTGCAGGAATGCTCAAAGGACATCTTCAGCAGGGACCACCACCGTTTGCACCTTATATCTTCAGCGACATCGTTGCGAACCCTTACGTCGTGCAGGTAACAAAGGGACTGCTCGGTGCTGGAGTCTACAATAATTTCTATAATGGCAACACCAACTGCCCTGGCAGTGGCACACAACCGCTCCACAGAGACGGCGACCATCTGTGGTTAAATCAGGAAGTTGCTCACCCAGCCGCTGAAGTGGTTGTCAATATCTCACCGGAGGACACAACAGAAGAGAACGGTAGCGTAGAACTCTGGCCCGGTTCCCATTTGGACGTTAGCGATCGACATATAGACGAAGAACATGAAGCGGAGCGTCGCGAAATAGCACCACCTATTCGGGGGAACGCGAAAAAAGGGAGTGTTTTGATCCGAGATATGCGGCTCTGGCATCGTGGTGTGCCGAACTTGTCCGACGAACCACGTCACATGATAGCGATGATCCATCGCATCCGTTGGCTCCGTTCTGGCAGGCGACTGAAGTATCAAACCGGATGTGAAGCCGCTTTTGAAAACAGTGAACTTGACCACAATGCAGAATTTATAGACGAAAAAATGGATGACTATCTCTTTAATCCAAAATTCTAAATCGCTGCGTAAAAATTGTTCATAAATGAATCACGCGAATTTACAAAAGTGAGTATCTCATGCAAAATAACACAAATTGGCTTCCAGCAGAACCTGATCTAAATGCGATTTGCGAAAAATATAGGGACCCTATCTATTCGCTCTCACAAGCGGAAATTCCCGCCATTATTTTACGGAATGCCTATTCCCCCGCACAATGTCAGGGACTCATCAATAGATTCACCAATATGGGATTGATGCGCGACGAAGCGGATACCAACTCTGCTGATAAGCGTACTCGTATTGACATCGGCACAAGTCTCGGAAATCGTGGTAGCGAAAAAACCCGTTTTTTAGCGCATGCTGAAGCAACACATCATCTATTTCAATTTCTATTTGATGGATATGGTAATCCTGTTGACTTGATTTATGAATCCCTTGCTGCGCTTTCTCCCGGAAAAGAGGTTAAAGTTGCACGAGAACCTGACGGTGCACTTTATGGTCCAGCTATCTTCCGTGTTCACTACGAAACACATAGTTACAAGCCGCACATTGATAGTGTCAAATACCGTGAACAACGTACCGATTACGCTGTTTACCGCTTTGAACATCAGTTTGCAGGTGTGTTGTGTGTGCAAAATGCGGACGAAACCGGAAAAGGAACACAAGCTATCCTACACCGATGTCTTTGGTCTGAAGACGTTCAACCACATATTGCAGCAGAAACGTTTGATAGCTACGCAGCTGAGAACGGAATAGAGAACTGTCAGGTCAATTTGGAACAAGGAGACCTTTACTTTTTTAATACGCGTTGTATCCACGAAGTCCCACCTGTTCAAGGCACGCGTGCCAGAATAGTTTTAGCAGTATTCATCGGATATTCCCCAGACGACGATGAAGTGTTTGTCTGGTCATAGTTTTTATACCATTTCTAATTGACAAATTGTCATAATTAACTGTAGGTCTGGTAGAGCTTGCGAAACCCGACATGAAAACCTTATCTAAAATCATGCGTGTCCAAATCAACGCCAAATGCGCTTGGGCGAATACGCGTGTGGTATTCGCCATGATTTGTCGGGTTTCGCTACCGCTTCTACCCGACCTACGAAAGAATACTACATTATCATTTAGAAATAGTATTACTACATCAAACAACCAAAGCATTTGGAATTTGATGCCTACCAATATCCTAACCTACACTAACGTGAGTTTGAAAAAGTTTCACTCGCAGCATTCTCTGTTATCTTTGGCAAAAACGGCACAACCTAACAGGTTATGCTACAAAAACAGTGCTTTTTTAGGCTTGAAAAGTGTTTAGAACAAACTCACATCTTATTATCAAACTCACGTTACACTACACTCCCACGTAAAATTGGCATTTTCACCTTCTTTGTGGTATACTTTGAAAAGACATTAATCAAATTGTTTGCATGTAACATATAGCAGCCAATTACCTTTTAAATAAGGAGTATCTTCCAATGAAAAAAACGTTATCTTTCATTTTTTTAATCCAATTTTTTGTTCTGTCACTTTTTCTAACCCAAACCTTTGCTCAAAACGCCTCACAATTCAATTTACCCGAAAATGCAAGAGCACGTCTTGGTAAAGGTAGGATAAGTGAACTTACATATTCGCGAGATGGCACACATTTTGCAGTAGTCAGTTCCATCGGTATTTGGCTCTATAATGCACAAACCTATGAAGAAATAAGATTGCTCACTGAAGATATACAAACTGTTTACAGTGCTGCGTTTAGTTCGGATGGTCAAACTCTTGCCAGTGGTCATGGTGATGGCACAATTAAACTCTGGAATGCAACAACTGGCGAACATCAAGGCGATCTTATAGGACACACAGATGTGGTCTTGAGTTTAGCATTTAGTTCGGATGGTCAAACTCTTGCCAGTGGAAGTAGTGACAGTACTGTCCAACTTTGGAATTATATTACTCGTGAACACCAACAAACACTTCCTGGGCATTTTGATGCTGTTACGAGCGTGGCATTTAGTCCAAGTGGAGGAGCTTTGGCGAGTGGGAGTTTAGATACATCTGTCCAACTATGGGATGTTACAACTGGTGAACAACAACACATCCTGACTGGGCATGAAGATTCTGTTTACAGTGTAGCGTTCAGTCCAAATGATGGAACACTCGCGAGTGGCAGCCGTGATGGCACTGTTAAGCTTTGGTTTACAGCCTTCGGTATACCTAAGCAGACTCTACCCGGACATCTGGGTCCTGTCTATAGTGTTGCGTTTAGTCCAAATGGAAATACGATTGCAAGTGGCAGTGCGGATGGGACTATTCTTTTATGGGATGCTGTTACTGGACAGCCTCAGCAGGAACTTCCTGGGCATACAAATGTTGTTTTGAGTGTAGCGTACAATTCAAGTGGAGGCACGATTGCAAGCGGTAGTGCCGATGGAACTATCCGATTGTGGGATCCTATCTTTGGTGGACAGCGGCAGGTCCTGACTGGATATACAAATTATATTTTAAGCGTTGCCTTCAACACTCATGGAAACATAGTAGCAACAGGTGGTGCAGACAATGCGATTAATCTATGGGATGCTGCTACAGGGCAACACCAACAGATGTTGATCGGGCATGAGGATTGGATCTGGAGTATTGCCTTCAGTCCTGATGGAAATACACTGGCAAGTAGTAGTGACGATGGGACTATCCGATTATGGAATGCATTTACCGGCGAGCACGTTGATACACTTATTGGACATACGGATTGGGTCTGGAGCATTGCATTCAATTCTGACGGATCCAAGATTGTGAGCGGCAGTGAAGACGGCACTGTCAAATTATGGGATACCGCTCTTGCAGCAGAACTGAGAACACTTGATGGACACACAAACGCTGTTCTGGGTGTTGCTTTCAGTTCAGATGGGTCCACGATTGCCAGTGGTAGTGCAGATGATACTATCATACTATGGGATGCCGATTCAGGTAAACAAAAGCAGACACTTATTGGACACACGGATTTTGTGAGGAGTGTTGCGTTTAGTCCAAATGGTGATATGCTTGCGAGTGGTAGTGACGATAGTACTGTAAAAATCTGGGACACTGTCTTTGGCGTAGAACTCCAGACTTTTACTGAACATACAGATTTAGTCTGGAGTGTCGCTTTTAGCAACAATGGTGAAACACTTGCAAGTGCCAGTGGTGATCGTACTCTCCGTTTATGGGATACGGTATCAGGTCAGCAGATACAAATGTTTTCTGGGCATACAGGCGGCATCCTTGACATCGCGTTCAGTCCGGATGCAAGTACGCTTGCCAGTAGCAGCTCAGATGGCACAACACTTCTATGGAATTTTACGCCTCCAATCAACACTTATGCGACAGTGAGTCTTTCTCCATCTTCTCAGCAGTCTCCTGCTATAGATGGGCAGATTATGTTCTCACTTGACATTGCAGACGCAGGTAGCGTAGCCGGATATCAAGCAACTATTCGGTATGATACCTCAGCACTCCGCTATATTGATAGCACGAATGCGGATTTTTTACCAATGGGAGCATTTTCCGTGCAGCCAATTCTTAAGGAAAATACTGTTACACTTGCTGCGACATCTCTTGCTGGAGATGGGTTTGGGGCAGGAACACTGGCAAACATCACCTTTGAAGTTGTTGCTCCTAAGGCATCTACGCTAACTGTGTCTAATGTGCGATTGACTGATAGCACTGGTAACGTTTCTTATGCGCGCGTTAGAGCCGGGGAGGTAGCAGAACCTGTACGTCAACAAGAGGACTTGAATGGCGATGGTGTTGTAAATATACAAGATTTGACTTTAGTCGCATCTAACTTTACACAGGAAGGCGAAAATCTCGCTGATGTGAATGGTGATGGAATTGTCAATATCGTAGACCTAACGTTGGTGGCAGCTGCTATGGCAAATTCTTCAAGTGCAGCGCCTGCAATTTGGAGTTACGACCTTAAAAATGCTCCGACAAAAGCGGAGGTGCAACAGTGGCTGCTGGATGCTAAACAACTTGCACTTACCGATCCTGCTTTCCAACGCGGCATCTTGGTCTTGGAACAACTATTGGCAGCGCTGACTCCAAAAGAAACTGCTCTTTTTCCAAACTACCCAAATCCATTCAACCCTGAAACTTGGATACCGTATCAGTTGGCAAAAGCTGCGGATGTGTCAATCCATATATATTCTTCAGATGCTAAATTAGTTAGAACATTAGTTTTAGGACATCAGTCTGCAGGACTTTACCAGTACAAAGATAGTGCTGCGTACTGGGACGGGAAAAATGAAATGGGTGAACCGGTTGCAACTGGAATCTACTTCTATACCTTAAAAGCAGCAGAGTTTACAGCCACACGGAAAATGCTCATCCTGAAATAATCTATAATCATATCGTAGGGCAAGTACAATACCGCCGTAAAGGGACTAAAAACCCTCTTGCCCTACGTTCCTCATGGTTTTTGGGTTTTTATAGTGAATTCTACAATTAACTTTACATCTGATCTGTAGAAGGGAACTCCGATTCCCGACTATTAGTGGTTTCGTCGCGATTCGGAGATCGCTCGTACAGAATATATGTAAACTTTTCTATATAATTTACTATAATCATCCTTTTCTCATACCCTCCCAAATTCCATTAAACCCTTTGCATTTACCCACATTTTTGGCATTTCCCAAATAGCAAAATTCTCATACCACATTAACTGTATAAAATCCTCTGCCTTTATCTGCCCTAAAATGTGCACATGAAAAACAATTGTGCATTTTCGTGCAGATTGTCTTTTGACACTAAACACCTGAACTATTTGAATATAACGCTGTGAGTGTTCAAATTATGGACAATGATGTTACTTTTTGACAATATAACCTAATTTCCATGTTCAATTTCCTATCAAACGATACATTTTTATGTTGTTAACAGGCGCACTAATTGGCATCAGATTTGCTAATATGTTTCTGTAGTAGGAAACAAAATAGATAGGAGTCCAAACCTATGACATCTACTAAATTCCAGAACATTCAGACAAAAAGCGAAAAAAATAAGTTACGGCACAAGGGTTTTTTGCAATTTTTAATTAAGAATCCGATTTTACTACTGTTTGTAATTTCAACCCTATTTCTACAGAATACCTTTGCCCAGGACTATACACGATGGAATTTACCTGACGGGGCTAAGATGCGTCTTGGCAAGGGAAGTGTTGGTAATCTCACGTTTTCACCCGATGGCAACCGTTTGATCGTTGAAAGTTCCATAGGTATGTGGGTATATGATACACACACAGGTGTGGAATTGGATTTTGTTGCTGAGAATCCTTCGAACGTACTCGGTGTGAGTCCGGATGCCAGTATGTATGTTAGTAAGGGAGCAGACGATACAATACAATTGCGGGACTTAACAGATGGTAGCGTTAAGGTAACCCTAAAAGGGGATACGGAGGATATTCACCGTATTGCCTTTAGTTCGGATGTTCAGGTGCTTGCAGGTGCCAGTAATGAAGATATCCATCTTTGGAATCTTAATACTGGAGAACAGAATGCGACTCTTGAAGGACATACTAAATGGGTAGGATCTATTGTCTTTAGCCTCGATGGTTCGACACTTGCAAGTGTAAGTTCGGATCGCACCCTACGACTATGGGATGTTGCGACTGCTACACACAAAGTTACTTTATCCAAGTATACGCGAGGAATACGTTATCTTGCCTTCAGTTCAGATGGGAGCACGCTCATAAGTGGAGATACGAACTATAACGTACAGGTGTGGGATGTTAACACTGGAAAGAGGATAATTGAATTTGACGCACTATCGCTCCGGTGTATAGCTATAAGTCCGGATGGTAACACGCTTGCAACCGGCGGTTATTCAGGCTTGCATCTGTGGAATGTTGCTACGGGAACGCACATAGCTGAACTTGGTAGAAGTTTTTCATGGGTATTTTCAGTAGCGTTCAGTCCGGATGGTAGCACGCTCGCGAGTGGAGGCATCGATGAACTATATCTGTGGGACGTTGAAAGTGGTGAGCGCAAATTGTCTATTACTGGACATACAAGCGGTGTTGCTGGAATGGCAATCAGTCCAAATGGTAATCTCCTTGCCACTTCGAATTCGCACAATATCCATTTATGGGATCCTAATACAGGCGAATACAAAAAGTTTATATATGGACGAGGAAGACTTTCATATCATAGGGATTTAGTTTTCAGTCCGGATGGAAACACGCTTGCAAGTTTAGCTTTTTGGGCAATTCATCTTTGGGACGTTTCCAGTACCGCACAAATTACTGTTATTTATAAGTGGTACGGTCATGGGATAGCAAACACCACAACGGCATCTCAAAAATATAGGTCTATTGCTTTCAGTCCAGATGGCAATCTCCTCGCTGCAGCACATGAGGATTCAACAGTACATTTGTGGTATAAGGGACGCACCTATATAGACGCGCTTAAAGGACACACAGATGAGGTAACTTCAATTGCTTTTAGTCGTGATAACCGTACCCTTGTCAGTGGAAGTTATGATGGTACAGTGCGCCTCTGGGATTTTACTTCCCGATCAAATATAAAAACTTTCTCCGGACATACAGACAAAGTCCATAGTGTCGCATTTAAACCGGATGAAAGCATAGTTGCCAGTGGAAGTGAGGATAACACGATTATTCTGTGGGATGTTACGACTGGTAATCCGCGGATTATCCATACTGAACACACCAACGGGATACATCAACTTACATTCAGTAATGATGGTAAAACACTCTTAAGTTGTGGGAATTGGGAAGATCCAATCATACAGATATGGGATGTTGCTACGGGTGAATTGATAACTAACATTACAGCACATACGCGTGGTGGTCCCATTGTTGTCTTTAGTCCTGATGGCAGAACACTTATCAGTGGAAGTGGGGACGGAACGATTCTTTTATGGGATTACCCTGCAATTATAGGCACTGAAAATGAAACAGAACAACTCGCTGAGGATGTGAATCGTGATGGTAGTGTAGATCTACGGGATCTAATTTTTGTAGCGTCACAATTTGGGCAGTCAGGAAATGATAGTGCCGCCGATGTGAACGGAGATGGTGTTATCAACATCGCGGATATCTTATTAGTTGCTGCTGCGCTTGCTAATGAGAATGGTGCTCCGTCATTAGAACCGGCATCTATAGAATTGATCTCCGCTACAGAAGTAGAACAGTGGTTAAGTCAAACGTGGCAAGTCAACACCAATATACTAAAATACCGGAAAGGCATCGCAATGCTTGAAGGACTCTTAGCAGTATTGACTCCAAAAAAGACGATGCTATTATCCAACTACCCGAACCCGTTTAATCCTGAAACTTGGATACCGTATCAGTTGGCAAAGCCTTCAGATGTCACACTTCGCATCTATGCTACAGATGGACAGCTGGTACGGACATTGCTATTAGGCAATCAACCTGCGGGAAACTATCAGAATCGAGATAAGGCAGCATATTGGGACGGTAAAAATGAGTTTGGTGAACCCGTCGCGAGCGGTATCTACTTTTATACCCTCTCTGCTGGAAACTTCACTGCAACACGGCGCATGGTCATACGAAAATAGGAGACTAAAAAATGAAGACGATACGATCCACCATTTTACTGCTTGCTCTTATTTCAATTCACTTTTCACCAAATGCTTCTTCGCAAGATTACATGCAATGGGGCTTGCCTGAAGGGGCAAAAATGCGTATCGGGAAAGGAGAGATAACTGGCAATATCACTTTTTCGCCAGATAGTTCTCTACTTGCAGTTACCACTCCAATTGGGATTTGGATTTACGATGGCTTCACTGGGAAGGCACTCAATTTGCTATCAAGTAATTTAGACTATTACTCCAAAATAGCATTCAGTTCTGATGGTAAAACACTTGCATGTAATGATTCTTCCGAACTTTTTTTGTGGGATGTTGACACTGGTAATCTCAAGCTAACTATATCTGCGCACACCAGATCTATCTCAAGTATAGTATTCAACCCTAATGGAAAAACGATCGCGACAAGTAGCGGGTATTATAAAGATGGAACAGTCAAGTTTTGGGATGTTTCAAGCGGAGAACTAAAAAACTCCCTTACGGTGCATCAGAGGGGTGTTGATACCATCGCCTTCAGTCCAGATGGAACATTTCTCGTTAGTGGTGGTTATGAAGGGGAAGACACTACAATGAAATTATGGGATGTTGCTACTGGTGAACTCAGAGCAACTTTTCTATTAACAGAAGATAGGAGGGCGTACGACGCGAATATCGCATTTAGTCCAGACAGCAGCACAATAGCAATTTGTGGTAGTCGATATGCCGCACATATCTATCTTTGGGATATAGCAAGTGGCACCCTGAAAAACACCCTTATAGGACACGTAGGCGGCGTCAACGATGTAGTTTTTAGTCCGGATAGCCGTACACTTGCGAGTGGTAGTCTGGATAATACGGTGTGTCTGTGGGATGTTGCTACAGGTAATTATAAGACAACGCTGATAGCACATACTGATGATGTCGCGAGCGTTGCATATAGTCCAGATGGAACTACTCTTGCAAGTTATAGTAAGGATGGCACTATCATTCTGTGGGATGCGGAGAAGCTTGAGCGAAGAACTACCATCACAGGACATATATCAGGGTTCTCACAGATAGCGTTCAGTCCAGATGGACACACAATTGTGAGTGGAAGTAGGGATACAAAGGTGCGACTGTGGGATACGACAACTGGCAAAAACCAAAAAACCTTGATAGGACACCTCGGTCCAGTTATATCGGTTGCCTTTAGTCCAGATGGACGCACTATAGCCAGTAGCGGTGGCGTAATTTATGAGGATAGATGGTTTGCTGATGACTACCCGATAAGGTTATGGGATGTTCACTCCGGATCCCAGAAAGCAACAATTATTGGACATAAACATGACATCCATCGTGTCACCTTTAGCCCGGATGGACGGGTTCTCACAACTTACGCTTCTAATCTAAAACCCATTTTTTGGGATGCTGCCACAGGTGATCTTCTTTGGACGTTCACTGGAATTGAGAAAGGAGTTGGGGACATTACGTCCAGTCCGGATAGTCTTAAGTTCATATATGGAGATAGTACCGGAATCCATTTGTGGGATTTCGCAAGTAGAAAACTAATTAAAACGTATACTGGTTTCATACCCAAAACCAGTAAAATCGTATTCAGTCCGGATGGGAACACAATTGCGGCTGGTGGGAGTGGTCAGGAAGTACATTTGTGGAATGTCTACACTGGCGAGAGAAACACAATTATCACTGGGCATGTTGGCGAGTTTAAACATGTCCTTTTCAGTCCTGATGGGCAGACGCTCGTAACTACAAGTTTTTGGGAAGATGGAACATTGCGGTTTTGGGATCCAGAAAGTGGTGCACTCAAACTAATGCTCAAGGATATACCAGATGGTGAATATCATCTTGCGATTAGCCCCGATGGTAAGACACTTGCCCTATCGGTCGATACGGGAATTATACTATTGTGGGACTATGCTTCCTTAATCAATCCATCAACTCATGAAACAGATGTAAATGGTGATGGTATTGTTGATGTTTCCGATTTGGTCGTAGTTGCTGCAAACTTTGGACAAACAGGTCCAAATTCTGCAGATGTAAATGGAGATGGTGTTGTTAATATTGCCGATCTTATCAAGGTAGCTGCAGCGTTAGATAACGCGGGAGCACCATCCTTGTATCAAAAGACACTTACCGCGTTCAACGCAAAAGATTTGCAACAATGGCTCATACAGGCACAGCAGCTCAACCTGACAGATGTAACATCACAAAAAGGTATCCGTTTTCTTGAGCAACTCTTGCTTACATTAACACCGAAAAAGACAATTCTGTTACCTAATTATCCGAACCCATTCAACCCAGAAACTTGGATACCGTATCAATTGGCAGAGGCTGCAGATATAAAAATCCAGATTTATGCTTCCGATGGACAGTTGATTCGCACTTTAGATATGGGACATCAGCCTGCAGGACTTTATCAGCAGCGGAATCGTGCTACGTATTGGAACGGTAAGAATGAGGTCGGTGAACCTGTTGCAAGTGGAGTCTATTTCTACAAACTCTCTGCTGGACAGTTCACAGCAACGCGGCGCATGGTAATACTGAAATAGGAGAAAAACAATGAAAAGGATGCAACTCTCACTTTTAACGCTACTGTTAGTTATGATGGCTTTTCCATCAAACAGTTTTGCGCAGGACTATACACGATGGGATTTACCTGAAGGGGCTAAATTACGTCTTGGCAAGGGAAGTGTTAGTAATATCAAGTTTTCGCCCGATGGCGATCATTTGATCGTTGAAAGTTCCATAGGAATTTGGGTATATGATACACACACAAGTGCGGAATTGAATTTAATTGCTGAGAATCCTGCAAATTTATTGGGTATAAGTCCTTATGCCGATATCTTTGTTAGTATCAATAAAGACAACATAGCAAGTGTACGAAACATGTCAGATGGCACTGTAAAAAGCACACTAAAGGGTGACACATTAGATATCCGCTATGTCATCTTTAGTCCTGATAAGAACGTACTCGCGACTGACATTGGTAATGTAATTAGTATCTGGGATATTTCTACTGGAGAACAAACAATTACAATCCAATTAGAAACAGATAGTATAGAGTTTGTTGAATTCAGTCCTGATGGTAAGAGACTTCTTAGTTCAAATGCAGAGGGTTTGTTACAATTCTGGGATATTACCACAGGTTCACATATAAGTACTTTGTCCAAGCGTGCACGCCTCAGAAATTTCGTGTTCAGTCCAGATGGAAACACGCTAATATCTGGGAATTCGTCCGAAAAAATAAAGGTATGGGATATTAATTCTGGAGAGAAGATAAAAGATTTCAACACTCTATCCGTCAATAGTTTTGCTATAAGTCCGGATGGGAAAACAATTGCAACTGGTGGTTTTGACGGTTTATATCTATGGGAACTTGCTACTGGCACTCTCAAGGCGGTACTCAGTGGACATCATCGGTGGGGAATAAATTCTGTAGCATACAGTCCTGACGGTAGCACCCTCGCGAGTGGGGGAGGAGACGAGTTGTTTCTGTGGGATGTTGAAAGTGGTGCGCGTAAAATGTCTATTTTTGGTCATACAAGGGGCGTTGCAGGAATGGCGTTAAGTCCCGATGGCAATATCTTGGCTACTTCGAGTCGACATAAAATTCATCTTTGGGATGTTCCCACAGGTGAATACAGAAAGCTGATATATGTGGGGGATTGGTCATTGATTTCTGATTTAGCGTTCAATCCGGATGGCAACACACTCGCAAGTTTAGAAGGGTTGCAAATACATCTTTGGGACATTACAAGTGCAACTCATACTGCTGCACTCTATAAGTGGTATGGAGGAGGAGGAGGCAGCTCTTTAACTGCAGGCTATACTTCCATTGCATTCAGTCCAGATGGTCAGATCTTCGCCGCAGGAAATAATGATAAAACTGTACATTTATGGTATAGGGGCCGCACCTATATAAACGCGCTTATAGGACATACAGAAGAAGTAACTTCAATAGCGTTTAGTCGTGATAACCGTCTCCTTGTTAGTGGAAGTAATGACCACACGGTGCGTTTGTGGGACTTCGCTACTGGTTCAAACTTAGCAACTTTCACAGGTCATACGGAAAAAGTGTTAAGTGTTGCTGTTAATGCTGACGCGAGCATCGTTGCCAGTGGTAGCGAGGATAATACCATTATTTTATGGGATGTTGCTACTGAAGAATCAAGGGTGATCCATACAGATTATACCAAAGGGGTACGTAGCCTTGCATTCAGTGTTGATGGTAACACACTTGTGAGTAGTAGTGGAGAATGGCGTAACTCTACAGTACAGATTTGGGATGTTGCTACTGGAGCACTAAAAGCTACCCTCACAGACCATACGAGTAGTGTTTACAACATAAATTTTAATCCTGATGGTAGCATCCTTGCTACTGGAAGTTGGGATGGAACGGTTCTCTTATGGGATTACACTGCCTTTTTAGGCACTAAAAATGAAATACAACAACTTGCTGAGGATACGAACCTTGATGGTAGTGTGGACCTGCAAGACTTAATCTTTGTAGCGTCCCATTTTGGACAGCCAGGAGATGGAAATGCAGCTGATGTGAACGGGGATGGTGTTATCAACATCGCTGATATTTTGTTAGTTGCTGCTGCTCTGGAAAATGTAAATGGCGCACCATCAAGATATCCACAATCAATAGACTTACTCACAGCTGCAGAAGTACAACAGTGGTTAAATAAAACGGCACAAGTTAACAGCAAAATACCAGCATTCTATAAAGGCATCGCAGTGCTTGAACAACTCTTAGTAACGTTAACACCAAAAAAGACGATGCTTTTATCTAACTATCCGAACCCTTTCAACCCAGAAACTTGGATACCTTATCAATTAGCAAACTCAGCAGATGTTACACTTCATATCTATTCCACAGATGGACATTTGGTTCGGACATTGGTGTTGGGTAATCAATCTCCGGGGATATATCAAAAGCGAAGTAGGGCAGCATATTGGGATGGAAAAAATGAACTTGGTGAACCCATCGCGAGCGGTGTCTACTTTTATACACTCTCTGCTGGAAACTTCACTGCAACACGACGAATGGTTATACGAAAATAGGAGACCAAACTCATGAAAATCATACGACTTTCGATTCTGATTCTATTTCTTATTTCAATTTGGTCTTTACCGAGTGCGTTTTCCCAAGATTACCTGCAATGGGGGCTGCCTGAGGGTGCCAAAATGCGCTTAGGGAAAGGGGAGATATATGGCAATATCACTTTTTCACCAGATAGTTCTCTTCTCGCAGTTGCAAGTTCTATCGGGATTTGGATTTACGATGGTTATACAGGTAAAGAACTCACTTTACTTACAAATAACACAGGCTATCCCTCAAGTGTGGCGTTCAGTCCTGATGGTAAAACACTCGCAAGCAGCGGTTACACTAAATTTCATCTATGGGATGTTGCCACTGGCGATCTACAACGCACTGTTTCAGGAAACATAGGCTATATTACAAGTATTGCTTTTAGTCCAGATGGAAAGACGGTTGCGACTGGTAGTGAATCGGAAGACAGAACTGTAAAACTATGGGATGTTTCAACTGGCGTGCTAAAAACCACATTGATGGGTCATGAGTACGGTGTTGATACCGTTGCCTTCAGTCCAGATGGCACCATTCTTGTTAGTTGTGGTTATGAGGACGATGAAACTGCGATGAAATTATGGGATGCTGCTACTGGTGAACTTAAAGCAACGATTAGATTAGCAGAAGATAGGTCTCCTTACGATGCTAATATCGTATTCAGCCCAGACGGTAGTACAATAGCAAGTTGCGGCGGTGTATGGAAAGTCCAAGTTCATCTTTGGGATATAGCAACTGGTACGCTGAAAACCGCCCTCATTGGACACATGGGGGGTGTCAATAGTGTCGCGTTTAGTCCGGATGGCAGCACCCTTGCGACTGGTAGCACAGATAAGACAGTGTGTCTGTGGGATGCTTCTACAGGTAGCTACAAAACAACCCTTATTGAACATTCTAACGAAATCACAAATGTTGCGTTTAGTCCGGACGGGACTACTTTGGTGAGTGGAAGTAAGGATGGAACTATCATTCTGTGGGATACGAAAAGTCTTGTGCAAAGAGCAACAATAGTCGGGCATGTGCAAAATTTTTCCAATATAGCGTTTCGTCCAGATGGTCGCACAATAGTAAGCGGTAGTAGAGATAAAACAGTGCGACTCTGGGATACGGCAAGCGGCAAAAACATAAAGACTTTCATAGGACATATAGGACCTGTTGAATGGGTTGCCTTTAGTCCAGATGGACGCACTATAGCCAGTAGCGGCGGCACAATGACGGATAATCTATGGTTCGCTGATGATTACTCGGTAAGACTATGGGATGTAAACTCTGGTAAGGAAAAAGCAATTTTGTTGGGTCATGAGCGTGGCATCTATTATGTCACCTTCAGTCCAGATGGACGCTTTCTCGTAAGTAGTAGTGGAGATAAAAAAACTATATTTTGGGATGCTGCCACAGGTCACCCGCTTTGGACGATCATCAGAAATGGGCAAGGTGTTTCGCGTATTACATTCAGTCCGGATAGTCGCAAGTTCGTATATGAAGATAATACCGGAATACATTTGTATGATATCGCAAGCAGGAAACTCATTAGAACTTTTACTGGTTTTATATCCGAATCCAGCAATATTGTATTCGGTCCGGATGGGAACACCATTGCGACTGGAGGCAGTGGACAGGAAGTGCATTTGTGGGATGTTTACACTGGTAAGAAAAACACAATTATCACTGGGCATGTTGGAAGGTTTAAGAATATTATCTTCAGCCCGGATGGGCAAACGCTTGTAACTACAGGGTATTGGGAAGATGGCACCATGCGGTTCTGGGATCCAGAAAGTGGCGAACTCAAATTAACGCTGATGGGAACACCTGATGGTGTTTTTAACCTTGCGTTTAGTCCCGATGGCAATACTCTGGCAACAATGGGAAGTGGCGGGACAATACTATTGTGGGACTATGCTTCCTTAATCAACCCATCAACTCATGAAGCAGATGTAAATGGAGATGGTGTGGTTGATGTTTTCGATTTAGTCGTTGTTGCTGCAAACTTCGGACAAACAGGTCGAAATCCTGCGGATGTGAATGGCGACGGAATTGTTAATATTGCGGATCTTATCAAAGTGGCAGGAGCCATAGAAAACGCTGCAGCTGCACCCTTGGCAGTAAATCTCAATCAAAAGTTCGCTCCTACAAGAGCAGATGTACAGAAATGGCTTACCCAAGTACAACAATTGAACCTTACAGATATAACATCACAAAAGGGTATCCGTTTCCTTGAACAGTTATTAGTAGCGTTGACACCGAAAAAGACGGCACTTCTCCCAAACTATCCGAACCCTTTCAACCCAGAGACATGGATACCGTATCAGTTGGCAGAGGCTACAGATGTAACAATCTATATCTATTCTTCAGATGGTAAGTTAATTCGGATATTAGATGTAGGAAATCAGTCTGCAGGACTCTATCAGCAGCAGAATCGTGCGGCATATTGGGATGGTAAAAATGAATTTGGTGAACCTGTCGCAAGTGGAGTCTATTTCTATACACTCTCTGCTGGACAGATCACAGCAACGCGGCGCATGGTCATACAAAAATAGGAGATAAAAAAATGAAAACAATACGACTTCCGTTTTTAATATTCTTGTTCATGTTAACCTTTTTGCTTCCAAGTGCCTTTGGGCAAGACCCTTCAAATTGGGATTTACCTGAAGGGGCAATAGCCCGTCTCGGCAAAGGATCTCTTGAAAGTGTAAGATATTCCGCCGATGGAAATCGATTAATCGTTAGAAGTGCTATTGGGATATGGATTTATGATGCACACACAGGCATTGAACTGGATTTTATCTCCGAGAATGACACTGACATCCTCGGATTGAGTCGAGATACACAGACATCTGCCAGTTTAGGTTCAGATAATACGTTGCAGCTCCGTAGTTTTCCGAATGGAAATCTTAGAAAAACTCTAAATGGAGATGCCTCAGATATTAGCGTTGTCAGTTTTAGTCCGGATGATCGCACGCTTGCTGGTAGTACCAGAAAAGAAATATATCTTTGGGATATTGCTACTGGCGAACTAAAAGCTACGCTCACGGCACATAATCATGCAATAACCTCGTTCACCTTTAACCCTGATGGAACTACATTTGCGAGTGCAAGTTGGGATGGCAATATTCACTTGTGGGATGCTGTCACAGGTGAATATCAAACATCTTTAATGCCGTATACCGAATATCTTTCTTCAATTGCCTTCAGCCCTGATGGAAAGACATTAGCCAGTTCAAGTTTTAACGATAAGAAAGTGGTATTTTGGGATGTGGACACTTGGGAACCGAAAGGCACATTAAATTTGCCCTCTGGATCAGCTATTACGTTTAGTCCTGACAGTAGAACTCTTGTGACTAAGGGATTGTCGGGTAGATTGTATTTGTGGGATGTTGCTTCTGGAACGCTGAAAACAGAACTTACCGGGCATGTGTCACGTTTTGCATCGGTTGCCTTCAGTCCTGATGGAAGGACGCTTGCGAGTTGCGGTTCAGATCAATTGTTTCTGTGGGATTGGAGAAGTGGTGAACAGAAAATGTCTATTTCTGGACATACTAAAAGTATAAATGCAATTGCTTTTAGTCCAGATAATGGCATTCTTGCCACAGGTAGCCGAGGCGAAATAAACATTTGGGATGTCAACACACTCACGCACAAAACTAAATTCATTGATGACGATTGGGCACACAATTGGAGCCTAACTTTTAATCCAGACGGTAAAAATCTCGCAAGCAACATCGGTTCGAACATCCGTTTCTGGTACCTAACCACTGGAATACATCAAGCCACAATTGGTAGAATTAATGGCTTAGAGGCATCAACCTCAAATTTCGCTTCAATAGAATTCAGTCCAGATGGAAGATATTTAGCCAGCACAAATAGATCTGCACAGATTGTAATTTGGTATTCTGGTCGCATATACAAAAGCACACTCAAGGGACATACTGATATTGTTAATTCAGTTGATTTTAGTTACGACAGTCGCACGCTTGCCAGCGGCAGTGATGATCACTCGGTACGCATCTGGGATGTGGTGACTGATACACTCATTGACACTTTCATCGGACATACTGATGAAGTTCATTGTGTAGCATTTAGTCCTAATGGAACCATCCTTGCGAGTGGTAGTAAAGACGGTACAATAATATTGTGGGATGTTGTTACAGGGGAACTATTAGCTACGCTAACTGGACATCCAGAAGGCGTGAATAATGTAGCATTCAGTGTGGATGGTAAAACACTCGCAAGTAGTGGCTGGTGGTATGACAGTACAGTGTATCTTTGGGATGTTGCAACGCGTCAAAGGCAAGATGTCCTCTCTGGGCATACAAGTGGTGTTACTGACATCGCCTTCAGTCCTGATGGTAGGATATTTGCCAGCGGAAGTAGGGATGGAACAGTGCTTTTATGGGATTTCACATCTGAAACTTCAGATGGCACTCCAAAGTTAGCAGAAGATGTTAATGACGACGGTATAGTAGATCTTCAGGATCTTATTTTTGTTGCTTCGCAATTCGGGCAGTCGGGAACTGACAACGCTGCTGATGTAAACGGAGACGGTGTTGTTGACATTACAGATATTTTAACAGTTGCAGCCGCACTTCAGAATGCAAATGGCGCGCCAGCAAGATATTCTCGATCAATAGAATTGCTTACCGCTGCGGAAGTGCAACAATGGCTAAATCAAACGCGACAGGTTAACAGCAAAACTCCTTCTATCCAAAGAGGTATTGCTATACTTGAACATCTTTTAACCGTGTTGACACCAAAAAAGACGATGCTATTTAATAATTATCCCAATCCTTTCAATCCGGAGACATGGATACCTTATCAGCTGGCTGAAAACACGGATGTGGTAATAAACATACATTCTGCAGATGGAAAGTTGATTCGGACACTATCGTTAGGACATCAACCTGCGGGACTTTATCAGAGTCGGAACCGAGCAGCATATTGGGATGGAAAAAATGAATTTGGTGAACCCGTAGCGAGTGGAGTCTATTTCTATACACTGTCTACCGGAAAGTTCTCGGCAACAAAACGTATGATCATACGTAAATAGGAGGAGAATTGATGAAAACGATGCGACTTTTGATTTTAATATTCTTGCTCATTTTAACGCAATTTCTACCGACCACATTTGCGCAAGGTTATAATCAATGGAAATTGCCTGAGGGAGCATATCTTCGTATAGGAAAAGGCAGCATATCCGGCGATATTGTCTTCTCTCCAGATAATTCACTACTCGCTGTTGGAAGTTCGATCGGAGTATGGATTTATGATGGACACACTGGTAAAGAACTGAAGTTGCTTACCGGTAATTCTGACGAGATCTCAAGTGTTGCTTTCAGTACTGACGGACGTACCGTTGCTGCTGGCAGTTCTCATGAGGTGCTCCTTTGGGATGTTGATACAGGAAATCTTAAAACAACCCTAACAGAGCATACAGACGATGTCTCTGATATCGCATTCAGTCCCGATGAAACTACTCTTGCAAGTAGTGGAGAACATAAAGATGACACGATAATGTTTTGGAACATTGAAACAGAAACCCTCAAATCCTCAATAGCTGGAAATGTTGGAAACATTACTACTGTTACGTATAGTTCCAATGGGCAACTTTTTGCAAGTGCCGGAGCAACCGATGATCACACAGTTGAACTCTGGGATTTGGCTACGGAAACACTCATAACAACCCTAATAGGACATACAGACGATGTCTCTGACATCGCATTCAGTCCCGATGGACAGATTCTTGCAAGTGCCGGAGGATGGTTAGATGAAAAGGTACGACTCTGGGATGTAGCTACAGGAGATTTGAAAGTAACCCTCTATGGACATACTGAAGGCATCAGAAGCGTTGCATTCAATCCAAATGGAACCACACTCGCCAGTGCTGGTGAGGATGGTGTTGTATGCCTATGGGATGTAGCAAGTGAGAGGTTCAAGACAGCTCTGTTTGCACACAAAGGTGGTGTTGTGAGTGTTGCGTTTAGTCCAGATGGACGCACCCTTGCAAGTGGAAGCTGGGATGGTAATGTGATACTCTGGGATGCTAAGACTTTTGAACCAATAAAAACTATCAATGGACATATTGTGGATTTCTCCAGTATAGCCTTCAGTCCGGATGGACGTACCCTTGTAAGTGGAGGATGGGATAGAAATTTGTACCTTTGGGATACTGCCAACGGTAGAAACAAAGCGACTCTAATTGGACATGTGGGCGGTATTGAATCAGTTGCTTTTAGTTCCGATGGACGAACTCTTGCAAGTAGTGCTAACTTTAGTTCAATCAGCAGCAGATTTTTTTCGGATGATTATACGGTAAAATTGTGGGATGCGGTCTCTGAAACACATATTACAACGATTCTTGGACATAATCGTAGTGTTAGTAGCGTCGTCTTCAGCCCTGATGGACGAATTCTGGCTACTGGAAGTGCTGATAGTAGAGTAACCCTATGGGATGTTGCGACAGGATATCATCTGGTTACTTTTCCTGGAGACAGATATAGTGTTCGTAACCTTGCATTCAGTCCCGATGGGGAAACACTTGCCTTCGGAGGAAGCGACTATAAAACACATCTTTGGAATATTAACAGTAGACATAGTCAAGATACATATTTCCGGCACCCTTATTCTATTTCAAGCATCGCTTTTAGTCCAGATGGTAGAACACTCGCATGTGCAGGCGGGCGTGAAATCCGAATTTGGGATATTCTTACTGGGGAACTTAACACCGCAATAAGTGGTCTTTCTAACAGTTTCAGAAGTATCGCGTTTAGTCCTGACGGCAAGACTCTTGTGAGCGGAGGTGGTTATAGTGACTCAACAGTGCATCTGTGGAATCCTGCTACGGGAGAACAGATTGCAACACTTCCAGGACATAAGAGCGGTGTTCCGACTGTTGCCTTTAGTCCTGATGGTAGTATTCTCGCAACTGCAAGTAGCGACGGTACCATTCTTCTGTGGGATTTTACCACAATAATTATACCTCCATCTTTAGAAACAGATGTCAACGGCGATGGTGTTGAAGATGTCTACGATTTGGTGGTTGTTGCTGCAAACTTCGGACAAACAGGTCCAAATCCTGCAGATGTAAATGGTGATGGTGTGGTTGATATTGCGGATCTTATCAAGGTAGCAGCAGCGTTAGATAACGCGGGAGCACCATCCTTGTATCAAAAGACACTTACCGCGTTCAACGCAAAAGATTTGCAAAAGTGGCTTGCCCAAGCACAACAATTAAACCTTACAGATGTAACATCACAAAAAGGCATCCGTTTTCTTGAACAACTCTTGATCACATTAACACCGAAAGAGACAGTACTTCTCCCGAACTATCCGAACCCGTTCAACCCAGAAACGTGGATACCGTATCAGTTGGCAGAACCAGCAGATGTAACAATCCAGATTTATGCTTCTGATGCGAAGTTGATTCGAACATTAAATGTAGGATACCAGCCTGCAGGACTCTACCAGCAGCGGGATAGTGCTGCATATTGGAACGGTAAGAATGAGGTTGGTGAACCTGTGGCAAGTGGCGTCTATTTTTATACGCTAACAGTAGGTAATTTTACAGCAACACGCAGGATGTTGATACGGAAATAATATATTCAGATTTATTGAGGGCAGACTTCGGTCTGCCCTCTTTTTTTATTGACAGTTGACATTTAATCTTCTTTAGGAGATACTTAACTCATAAACAGAAATCACATAAATTGCATGTGGCATTCTGTAAACTACAGCCAATTCCTACAAAGGAGAACACTACATGAAAAAGTTATTATTTCCTCTCTTTTCAACACTATTTCTCTTTTTAATACTATATCTTCCGAACACTTTTGCCCAATATTCTACACAATTCAGTTTGCCCGAAGGAGCTAAAGCACGGTTCGGTAAAGGCACTATAAATCAAATACAATATTCACCGGATGGCACACGTTTTGCAGTTGCTGGTTCTATCGGAATTTGGCTTTATGATACTGCAACCTATAAAGAAATCGCTCTGCTGACAGGTCATACGGAGAACGTAAATTGTATTGCTTTCAGCCCTGATGGTAGCACGCTCGCGAGTGGGAGTGCGGACAAGTCTGTAAGACTTTGGGATGTGAAAACGGGCAAGCATAAGCGCACACTCACAGGGCATCTACATGGAGTTTACAGTATTGCGTTTAATCCAAATGGTAGTACACTTATAAGTGGAAGTACTGGAGAACGTGGCGGAGGTGAAATATTTGGTGCTCAAGTCCTAATGTGGGATACCGCTACGGGCAAACACATACGCACACTCACAGCACAAGGACAGGTCAATTCTTTGGCGTTTAGTCCAGATGGTAAAACATTTGCAAGTGGTGAGGCTTGGCCCGGGTATATTGTCCAATTATGGGATGCTGACACAGGTAAACAACTACATACACTTGCAGGACATACAGATTGGATAAACAGTGTTTCATTCGGGCCGGATAAAGAAACGGTAGTAAGTGCAAGTAGTGACAATACCATCCGAGTCTGGGATGTTGACACGGGTAAACTGAAACGCACACTCACAGGACATACGCATTCGGTCAGAAGTCTTGCGTTCCGTGCTAAGGACCATACGTTCGCAAGCGGAGGTTGGGATAATATTCGTTTATGGGATGCCGCCACGGGTAAACAGGCACGCATACTTACAGACACTGGTCAAAACATAAGTATTACCTATAGTCCGAATGGAGAAATGCTTGCAAGTGCAAGTTCCGACAATATTATTCGTGTCTGGGATGTTGCCACAAGAACGAACAACCATACACTCACAGGTTTTACTGACCCAGTTAATAGTTTAGCGTTCAATTCTAAAAAAAATATCATGGTGAGTGGTGGTGGTATCATATTTGTGTGGGACGTGGAGTCAAAAACACTCAAGCACACACTAATAGGACATGACCGTGATATTAGCAGTGTAGTGTTTAGTCCAGATGGTAGCACTTTGGCGAGTGGAAGTTATGAAAGTTCTATACGTCTATGGGATGTGGTTACGGGAAAACTCAAGCAGACACTTACTCAAGATTCGGGGAGTGTTTCCAGCTTAACGTATAACCCGGAGGGTAGCACATTAGCAAGTGGGAGTTATGCTTCCGTCCATCTTTGGAATGTTGTGACGGGTAAACACATACTTACACTCCATGGACATGAAGAGCAAGTCAACAGTGTGGCGTTCAGCCCAGATGGGAAGATGATCGCAAGTGGAGGCAAAGCAACGTATAATGGAGAGGATAATTTTGGGAACAAGGCCATCCATCTTTGGGATGTTGGGACG
This sequence comes from Candidatus Poribacteria bacterium, assembly GCA_028820635.1. GTDB lineage: Bacteria > Poribacteria > WGA-4E > WGA-4E > WGA-3G > MSPOR6. The sequence goes on along the minus strand of JAPPIG010000116.1, from coordinate 10,612 downwards.
GGTAATCTCAAACTGACACTTCCGGGTAATATGGGAGAGATCAATAGTGTTGCGTTTAGTCCGGATGGAAAAATACTTGCGGGTGGGTGTCATATAGTGTGGAGTGAAGAGATGGATGCTATTCTATTGTGGGATGCGAAGACGGGTAAACTCAAGCAAACACTCAAAGGACATACAAGTAATGTCAATAGCGTTGTTTTCAGTCCGGAAGGTAGCACGCTCGCAAGTGGGAGTGCGGACAATACCATCCGTCTATGGGATGTTGAAACAGGTAAACACATTTGGACGTTCAAGGGACATACAGGGGATGTCAACAGTGTCACTTTCAATACAGATGGAAGTACCCTTGTAAGCGGAAGTGCGGATGGAACGATACTTCTATGGAGCATCGCCGCTGCTTCAGATGACACAAAATAGTAAAATGTCAGTGCCTATAGCAATGCATCTGCCAATTCCGTAAAATCGTTCACGGTCACATCGGGTTGAAACTGTGTATCCTCATAAGGTAGATTATAGCGGTTAACAAATGCCCCTCTATACCCACACGCCCGCGCGCCCATAATGTCAAATGAATTGGCAGATACCATCAGACATTCACTAACTTCAAGACGCAGCTTCCCAGCAGCACTACGATAAACTGCTGGATGCGGCTTAAATGCGCCAACAGATGTAACTGAGATAACATCGTCAAAATCCCATGCAACCCGTTCTGTAACAAGATATTCTAAAAAATCTGGATCCCCGTTGGACAATACTACTAACTGATACCGAGATTGCAGTCGTTCAAGCGCAGGTAAAACCTCTAAAAAAGGCGACAAGTGTTGCCATCCCCGCATGAATTCTTCAACCGTACTACTTGAAGCATTAATGCCGTTCCGTCTTAACGTGTAGTGGAGCGCGCGGCGTACCGTTTCCAGATACCCACTATGCCCAAGCATCATTATTGTGTCCTGATACTGCTCTATCCGTTGTCGGTAACGCCACTGTTCCCAAAAATCACCCGCAAATATATCGGAAGCATCGTGATTATCTAAAGATTCGCGGATAAATGGCGTAAGACTGCCGCCTAAATCTAAAATTGTCCCGAATAAGTCAAAGGTAAGTGCTTTCGTGTCTACAAAATTTGCCATATAATTGCCAGGATTACAGCAGTCAGCCATCAGCCATCAGCAGTCAGAATAATTGTTGTCAACCGATAGCCATTCCTGCTGATAGCCGAAGACTGAAAACCGATAGCCATTTAAATCTGTTATCCTAATTCAACTGTGCGTCCTGTTGCCATTGCTTCAAAAGCAGCATCAATGACGCGCATCTGGTTCACGCAACTTTCCGGTGAGATACGGTGCGGTTGTCCTGTTTTCAAACATTCACACATGTGCTCAAGCTGCAATGCAAACTGATTAACAGGATCAATATCAATCACTTCACGACCATCCCTGTTCTGTAAAACAATATTAACAGGAGAACCTCCATTATTCCATGCGGCATCAATTCGAAGCATGCCTCCTAAACCTGTAATTTCAGCATACTGTCCACCAGCACAATTGAAACCGGTAGAAATCTGGGCAGTTTTTTCATTGGGGAATACTAAGAGTAAGTAGGAAGCATCATCAACTTCCAATCCAGCTTGAGACGCTCCCGACACTCGAATCGGTTCAGCACCGAACATAAACCGTGCGTGGTGGATATTGTAGCATGCCAAATCGTAAATACTACCACCCCCCTTTGCTTTGTTAAACCGCCAATTTGCTTCAGGTTTACGGCTTTCGGGACCGCCACCCCCGCCACCAGTGCAGAAAGTGCTGCGAAGTGTCATAAACTCACCGATTGCACCAGAGTCGACCAATTCTTTTGCTTTTATGTGCATCGGATGATGGCGAAACTTAAACGCTTCAGCGACAAGAACATCGTTCTCTTGCGCTGCGCCAACGAATGCCTCTGCTTCTGCGGCTGTTGATGTGAAAGGTTTTTCACACAGAACCGCTTTCACTTGACGGGATTCGCATATTTTTATGCCAACTTCAGCGTGAAATGCACCCCACGTGCAGATGACCGCAATATCCAAATCTTCAGATTCCAACATCTCTTCCAAAGAGGTATAACGATTTTCAGGAGCAACATCGAACTGCTCACCAAAACCGGCTAATGCGCCTTCCGATACATCATGGATTGCCGCTAATTCAGCACTCGGTGCTGCTTGACACGCCCCGCCATGGGCACGAGCAATTCCGCCAGTCCCAACCAATCCAACTTGGTAGATTCCATTTTTGGGCATAATAGTTCCTCACTGTTTTTCTTTATGGTTAATCTGCTGTTAATGTATAACCGTTTTCAATAATAGCCTCGCGCAAAAAATCAAAAGGGAGTTCACAAGGCTTGTCAACTCTTTTCCAACGTGCAACCGCTTCTGGACGCACTATAATCCGCCCTAACGGAATACCTAAATATGCTTCAAGCCTTTTGAGTGTCTCCTCCTGTTTCAGCACGAAATCCTCAAATCGGATTTGAATTACATGTTTCGGTTTCGGTGTGGCTTTCATCAACTGATATTGATAGTACCAAGAAATCGCACGTCTTTCGTAAATATCATCCGTTTGCTGATATTCGATGCCGAAGTCGCGTAAATTATCTGTTTTGTGACTCCCCAAAATACAATCCCTTGGATCACGAATCCAATGGATATAGCGTATCTCTGGAAACATACGCGTTATCCAAGGATAAACAAGGGTTGTCTCAGGTATCTTCCATCCTTTATTTTCGGATTTGTCGTTCAGTACATCCGATAAATAGGTATTGATAAGCTGCTCAAACTCTGGGTCAATCGGCATTGTGAACAACGGATCGAAATTCCACGATAAACCACCCTTCCATTTGACATATTTTGCCATTACTCGACATGCATCGTACATTGCGTGCGGCGGAATCTTGTCGCCAGAGGGATTTAGTTGGCTACCCATAAAAACGCCGCTGGCGTACAACGTATGTGAAATGGCACGCGTCCCAGAATGCCCACGACCAATCACAGTGATTAAAATTTCCATAAATTTGTAGACCTATACAACATTCGTAGAAAATACTTGCTTATTTTCATAAATTAATGATATTAATTAAAAGTTCATTGTGCTTGGATAGGCGGTATCCTCGTTACTGATTTTTAGAATCACGAGGTGGGGGTGCCATCAGCATAAGTTTTTTCATTTTAACAAAAATTTGAAAGAAAGAAAAGGTATTTTTACATTTGATAGAGTCATTTAGTTCTCTTATCGTTTAAACTTTTACTCAAAACTCTTCTGTAGGAGCGAGTTCCAGCTCGCGACTTCCGAGCAAATGCCAAAAAACGCTAAAACTAAATTACTCAGGACATTTAAAGGAGTATACATTCTCCTATGTCGTAATAAAGGAACTTTATATGCAGAAATCAATAGCAACATTATGTTTAAGTTTGTTAGTATTAACATTCATTGGATGTGATAACGTCAAAAGGGTTCTTGCCCCCACGCCAGAGCCAACTGTGAAAATCGGTTTTATCGTTGCTGGACAACGTGTCACCTATCCGAACGGTGCGGAAATGGCGGTAACAGAAATTAACCAGCAAGGCGGACTATTTGGGATGCAAGTTGAATTGATTGGTCATATTAACAAAGAGGCTGTCCCAGAAGTCTCTGTCCAACTTGCTGAGTCGCTGATTGTTGAAGATGAAATCGTCGCTTTGATTGGACCGAACCGTTCATCTCACGCTGCTGTGGTAGGTCCAGTCGCACAAAAACATCGGATACCGATGGTTACCACAACTGCAACGAATCCAAATGTTACACAAGCAGGTGACTTTGTGTTTATGGCATCCTTCACGGACAGTTTTCAAGGTGCTGTTATGGCACAATTTGCGAAAATGGAACTCGGTATTTCAACCGCTGCCATCATAACACGAAGCGGTGACCTCTATACAGAAGGGATATCCGAATTTTTTGCGTCTAATTTTACTTCACTTGGTGGAAATGTGGTTGCACAAGCATCCTTTGATAGCGGGACAACCGATTTCTCAGAGCAGTTGACACAAATCGCAGAAATGAAACCTGATGCACTTTTCACAGCCGGTTTTGTTCAAGACATTGCAGATATTACACAACAGGCACGGGCAATTCCGTTGCAAAACGCCGCTGGTGAACCCACAGTTTTTCTCGGCGCAGATTCGTGGGACAGTACCTTACTGTTTAACGATGAAAGTGCTGAAATAGAAGGTAGTTACTTCAGTGGTCACTTTTCGCCGGATACAAACGAACCGAATGCCCGCGCTTTCGTTGACACTTACATGTCTGTTTATGAATCTACACCGACAGGGGGCGTTGCTGTAAGTTATGATGCGGTCAAATTGCTTTTTGAAGCGATAGAACGCGCAGGCAGTCTTGAACCAGATGCGATACGCGAGCAACTCGCTGCCACAGAAAACTATATTGGTGCGACAAACATTGCTCGTTATAACGAAAACCGTCAACCCACCAAAAGTGCTGTGATCTTTACTATTAAAGATGGAGAAAAGCAGTTTTATCAGCAAATTGATCCATAATAGTAGGCATACTACGTATGTCGTGATTTAATTTTGTAGGCAACTTTTGTAGAGGGAGTTTTCATGGGATTGAGTAATTTTTTTATAGAAGAAAACCAAAACAGTTTTCAACAAAACATTGTTAGAATAAAGATCAATGGGCTTTTGAAAAATGAATGGTTGCATATATGAAAAGGAGAAATACCACCATGAAAACTTCCTTTCTTTCCATTTTCACTGCGATTATAGTTTCAATCTTTTGTTTTAATTCTGCATCACAAGATAACGCACAAATCGGTTTACCTGAAGGCGCAATAGCACGTATTGGCAAAGGTTCTCTTGGACAAATCCATTTTTCTCCAGATGGTAGTAAACTTGCAGTTTCAACTTCTATCGGTATCTGGTTCCACGATCCGAATACAGGAAAAGAGTTGGAATTACTACAACGTCCGAACATACCTTATCCGTTCCCTTTTGCTTTCTCTCCTGATGGCAACACAATGGCTATTGGTATTAATCCAAAAAAGAAAAACGCAAGTGGAAGTTCCAGGTATTCAGTTGAGTTGGTGAATGTTACCAATGGAGAAAAAAAAGAAATGCTCGTTGGACACTTGCACAGAGTTAAATCAATAGCCTTTTCTCCCGACGGAAATTATGTTGCTTCTGTTGGAGGGTTTGCTAACACTGACCGTTTATGGAACACTCAGACAGGAGAAAGCATAACCATAAAAAGAATGCATGCAAAAGGTGTGAATTTAGTTCTATTCACTTTGGATGGACCGACTTTCGCCACTGTGGGTTACGACAACGCAGCATACTTATGGGATGGAAAAACGGGTAATCATAAACTCACACTTAAGGGACATACAAAACAAGTTTCTTCCATAACATATTCTCCAGATAATAAGAGTATTGCGACACGTAGTAGGGATGGAACGATTCAGTTGTGGGACGCTACTACAGGAAAGCATAACACTACACTCAAGTTAAACAAAGAAAGTGTCAGGTCTCTCGCATATTCTCCCGATGGAAAGACCGTCGTGAGTGGGAATGATAACGGTGATGTGCAATTGTGGGACATACAGACGATGGAACTTAAATCTACCCTTACTGGGCATACAGAGAGTGTTAGATCTGTCGCTTACGCTCCTGATGGAAAGACGATCGCTTCTACAAGTCGGGATGAGACAGTGCGATTGTGGGATGCTGCCACAGGCGAAACTAAGGCTATACTTACAGGATACATGGATATCAATGCTGCTGCATACTCTCCAGACGGAAATACTATTGTCACTGGAAATCACGATGGAAGGGTGCAAGTGTGGGATGCACAATCAGCAAAAATAAAGAATACGTTCACTGGTAAAAATTACGGTATCATTTTTGGCGTAACATATTCCCCTGATGGTAACACAATCGCTGTTGTAAGTTCTTATGACAGGGTTCTGTTGTTAGATGCAAAAACGGGGAATCATAAAGCAACTCTCAAGCATTTTGGCTTGATTGATGCCGTTTTCTTGCTACTTCAAAACCGTGAGTATGATATAGGTCCTATTGCTTATTCCCCCGATGGGAATACTATCGTTACCGGTGGAGATTATTACACCATCGAAAAAGGAACGGTGTATTTATGGAATGCAAAAACAGGAAAACGCAAAAGAGTCATATATAAAGGAAAGGGTGGTGTTAGTACTGCGGTGTTTTCAAAGGATGGTAAAAGAATAATCGCTACTGGAGATTGGAAAGAGAAAACACGCGTCTGGGATGCCAAGACAGGAAAGGAACTCACGCCAACACCCGCAGATATTCCAAGTGGTTCCAAAAGATTATTAGATTCCCCCGATGGCACTGCAACCGCACACGTAGAACGAAATGGTACTGTGTTAATTCGTAAAAAGGATGCAACTTCGCAGAGAGAATAGTTTATATCGTAGGTCGGGTAGAAGCGATAGCGAAAACCCGGCTTTTTAGAGTGTCATGTCCAAATCAACACCATATAAGCGTGTGGCATTGTCGGGTTTCGCAAACTCAACCCGACCTACAATATGTTTTGACAATTTGTCAATTAGAAACTGTATTACATAATTTGAAAATAGGAGAAAATATGAATAGACCACCAGAAGAGTTTATCCGAGTTGACGAAGAACGCCTTCTCAACTTCAGCACTGCCTGCTTTGAAAAAGCAGGTATAACACACGAACACGCCACACTCATCAGTCGTCTGCTTGTGAATTCCGATTTACGTGGTGTGCGTAGCCATGGCACACGGACGCTAAGCGGCTACTGTGGTGGCTTTGAAAACGGAAGTCTCAATCCCAACCCGAACATCCGTGTTATCCATGAAACACCCACAGCCGTTGTGCTTAATGGAGATGGCACACTCGGTTACCTGCCAATGGTCCGTGCTACTGAACATGCGATCGCCAAAGCGAAAGAAGTCGGCATTGGAATGGGACTCGTTCGCTACATTGGACATTACGGCTCGGCAGGACACTATGCCCGACTCTGTAATGAGGCGGGTTGTATCGGTTTTTCGGTACAAGGCTATCAGAACCATGGGAACGCGAGCGGTCAGGACCCAAAACCGCAACTCGGCTACTACGGCAATCCACCTATCTGTTTCGCAATTCCTTCAGGCGATGAACCCCCAGTTGTGCTTGATGCCGCGACATGTATTATGGCGGACTATCAACGGGGTCCAGAATTTGATGAACTGCTCTCTATTATTCCCGCAGCATTCTTTAAGAGCATCGGCTATACTGCAGTCGCTTGCCTACTCGGTGGTGCGTTAACCGGTTTCACCGAACCGGCACCAGAGGACACAGCAAAATGGAGTGGTGCCCATCGTCATGGCGGTATGGTACTCGCCATAGATATTGAATCTATTTTGCCACCTGATATTTTTCATGCTGAAGTTGATCGGTTGGTACGTGATGTCCGTGAAACTTATGAACCTTTGCCCGGAACAGATCAAGCACTGTTACCTGGGGCAATTGAAGTGGAACGCACAGAACTACATCGCCAAAAAGGCATCCGTTACGGTGAAATGGAGCAATCATCCGCACGTGCAGCGAGTGAACGTCTCGGCGTACCGTTGCCTTGGGATGAATAACTTTATACCGCCGTAGCAGAATGGAAATCAAGAAAAAGGATGCAATGCTTCTTACCTTTTTCGAAAATGTCTCATACTTTTTAGGACTCCTATAATATGTTAGAACACCCAGTCTTCGCTTTACCGTATTGCTGAAAGCAAACTTGCGATACTCCAACGACAAGTATCGTCCTCAGGACAGGGTATCTGACATACTATACCATTTCTAATTGAAAAAGTATCATATAGGATTTCTATAAAAATCTTGTAGGTCGGGTAGAGCGAAGCGACACCCGACACGTAATTCATATCACCTCGTGCATGTCGGGTTTCGTAAACTCTACCCGACCTACGAGATAATGTAAAATCATCTTATAGAAATGGTATTATTTTCATCTTTGAATAAAATACTTTCAAGTGAGGTTTTCGTTATGCATACTCGTATTAAAACCAATTTCTTATTTTACACGTTTACACTGTTCATATTTTTAAATGTCTTTTTCCTAAGACACACCGCTGCTCAAGACACCGAATCCGACAGTGCCTATTATACATTTGAAACGATTGCTGTTCCGGGTGTAGATTTTTTAGAGTTGACGGCGAGTAGCGACTTTGGAGATTACGCCGGCTACACGAAAAGCGCTGATGGTGAAAAAGAAGTCGCTTTTACGCTCATTGATGGTGTTTTTACGACATACAATTTTCCCGGTTCACAGAAAACGCATTTCTTTGCGCTCGGTAATAATGGTGTCGCTGCAGGACACTATAAGGATAGTGATGGGCTTTACCATGGTGTCGTATTAGACGAAAATGGTGAGTTGAAACAATACGATTTTCCGGGTGCCGCCCAGACGTTCATCTACGGTATTAGTGATGAAACGGGGGCACTAAGCGGTAATGCCGTCGATGAAGCAGGGGTCTCTCGCGCTTTTTCAGGGGATCTGTCATTTATGTTCCCTGGAGCAGTAGCAACTTATGGTGACTTTGTCAACGCTGCTGGTGTTGTCGTTGGCAGCTACAGGGATGTCGATGGAATGTTTCACGGATTTATGCGTAACCCTGACGGTAGTTTTATCACTATAGATGTTCCAAATGTGCCGAATCTTGAATTTCTATTTGTGAACACCATCACTGATATCGGTGTTGTAGGATTCAGAGCCAAAGCTGAAAACGATATTCTACGTTCCTATATCCTTCTGCCCAGCGGTGACCTCCATGAAATACGGATCCCAGGCAGTGTTATCACTGTCGTCCGAAATGTTAATCAGGATGGAAGTATTGTCGGCTTTTACGACACAGCGGATGGACGCAGACACGGCTTTGCCGGAACACCCGTTGACAAAGCCGTCAGCGATCATTTTAGCAACCATTTTAATGTTTCGTTGACGAAAGGATTGAATATGCTTTCTGTGCCGTTAGCATCGCCAACACCAATGACTGCAAAATCACTCGCGGGTATAGCTGGTGCGACAGTTGTAATAGCACTTGATGCTGAAAATCAACGTTTCATCGGGTGGACACCAGACGCACCCAATGACGGTTTCACAATTGAAGGCGGACAAGGCTATATCGTCAATGTGCCACAAACTCGCAATTTTGCTTTCGTCGGCGCACCTTGGACGAATCAAACGGAGGCGGCTACCGCAGCACCTTCTGCCATATCTACAGAGATGCCGCTGGAAGCGTGGGCTTTTGTAGTTAGCGGGCACTTGGAAGGAAAATCAACGTTTGATGGCTATCAAGTCATCGTCCGCAACCTGAGAACAGACAGCACAATAACAGCCGCAGTGCAAGGTGATTACTTCGCTGCTGTTACTGCCGACTTAACGCGGCGGAGCGTTGTCAAAGTTGGAGACGTCCTTGAAGTCCACGTCATCGGCACTGATGGAAACTTTGAATCACAGACCCGCAGCTTTAAAGTGACACCCGCGCACCTCGCAAACGCGGTTCTGTCTATCAAACTTGATAGTATTGGCAAACCGACGCAGAATCTTCTGTTGCAGAATTATCCGAACCCGTTTAACCCTGAGACGTGGATTCCATATCAACTCTCACAAGACAGTCCTGTATCGGTATCCATTTATGGCCCAACGGGTCAGTTGGTTCGTACACTTTCACTCGGTTTCCAATCCGCTGGTTTCTATAACAGTCGGGAACGTGCCGCGTATTGGGATGGACGTAATGCCCTCGGAGAACGCGTTGCGAGTGGTATCTATTTCTACCAGTTGACGACACCCGCTTTCCAGCAGACACGGCGGATGCTCATTCTAAAGTAGGATTCTAATTCGCAGGTATTTGTGTAGCCATAGCCTGTTAAGTTGTGCTACCCTTGCTTGTGGGGAGTAATCCACCATTAAAGGAGGTTTTCATTATGTATACTCAAATTAAAACCAGTTTTTTATTTTACACGTTCACGTTGTTTCTATGTCTCAATTCTTTTTTCTTACCAACCATCACTGCACAGGTTGGCGATGGACCCGGTGTTGGATCCGCCAGTGAGAACTATACATTTGAAACGATCGACGTTCCGGGCGTAGATTTTTTAGCGTTGACGGCGAGTTCCGATTTTGAGGATTATGCCGGCTACACGAAAAGTGCTGATGGTGAAAAAGAGGTCGCCTTTACACTCATTGATGGCGTTTTCACGACCTACGATTACCCTGGTGCCCAAAACACGTATTTCTATGCGCTTGGTAATGATGGGCGCGCTGCGGGGTACTACGAAGATAGAGAAGGTTTGCACCACGGTGTTATCTTGGAAGATGGCGAGTTGCGTCAATACGATTTCCCCGATGCTGTGCAAACAGAGATATACGGTATTAGTGACGCGACCGGAGTATTGACAGGTAATTGGATAGATGCTGCTGGTGTTCGGCGTGGATTTACAGGAAACACAATCCTTGAGTTCCCCGGGGCAACAGCAACATTCGCCGATTTTGTCAACTCGGCAGGCAATATGTTCGGCAGCTACATAGATA
>JAPPIG010000080.1 GCA_028820635.1 Candidatus Poribacteria bacterium | reverse complement strand
ACGTAGATGTCTTCTTAAGTTGACACCTATGGGGTTGAGGGACGAAACCCAACATTTTAACAAGGTATTCTTCGCAAAGATGTTGGGTTTCATCTGTGGTCCAACCCAACTTACAGGATATTATAGATATAAGTTGAATATTTATTTTTTACCGTTCTCCGAATCATCAAGTGTAAAGCGGAACACACCCTTCCCTTGTGTTCCAATGTAGACCGTATTCCCATCCACCTCAAAGGTAGAAACAGAATGTGTAATTTCAGGTGTGACCTGCCGCCATGTCCCAGCAGTATCGTCTAATCGATACACTTTTTGCCCGGATAGACCGTAGACGATTGATTTATCCACCGCAAATCTATCCAAGACAAGAAGTTCGCCTTGCGTATCCATGATGGCTTGCCAATCCGTTCCATTGATTGATCGGGCAACGCCTTTATCGGTCGTGACATAGACGGTTTTTCCTACAAAGATGATTTGCTTGTAACTTTCAACATGAAATGGAAGATCTGCGGTTGCATGTTTCCAAGTATCCCCTTCATCAAAGGACTGCATGAGCCGTCCGTCTCGCATTCCCACGTAAACAGTGTTTTCCGAAACAGCAAGTTTGAATTTATAATCAGAAGCATCAAAAAATTCTTCTTGGTTTCCAATTTTAGTACCTATACTGCCTGTATCTACCTGTCCGGTGTCATACCATTCTGTGGTGCCGGGTTTCCATCTCAAGAGTTTCTGCTTGTATTCTACATAGTAGGCTGTCCCGCTTGCCGCAAAACTTCCGAAAGGTGATACCAGGAAAAAATCAACATCAATGTTGTGTTCCCTTAAAGTCAGACCTTTGTCTGCGGCGTTGATGCCAGCAAAATTGTCTGGATTAGTTTGTTTGTCAATAAGGCGTTTTCCTTCTTCACCAAACGTATATGTTTCCACCACAACTTTATCCGGTTTCGGTGGCTGCTTTTCTTCAATTACTGGCACATCTGGGATTTCGATGAACCTATTCTCATCGTGTGAAAACCTGAAAATTCTAAGAGCGGAATCTGTTTCGTTCTTGGCGTATAGCGTGCCATCATATTCGACTAAAGATTCGTATTTATGTGCGTCTCCAGCAACCGGTGTCCACGAATCCCCACTGTCAGTGGAACTTACTACCATGAGTGGACCGATGTTCGCGTAGAGTGTGTTGTTCATGAAAATCAACTGGTGGACAAATGTATTGATGATGCCTGTATCCAAATTATGCCACGATGCACCGCCATCGGTTGTGCGATGAATTCCGGATAATCCGCTTCTATAGGCGGTGTTGTCATTCAATAGGACAACCCCTGAAACATGAGCCGCATTACTTATATTATCTAAATGTATCCATGTCTTACCGCCATTAATTGAGTAGAAATGATACTTCCCAACAACCACCATGACCTTTTCTCCAGATGCTGCTAAGTGGATAGATGGACTCTCAACGACGACTGTCCTATATAATGGCGACAAATGATCACGTATATAGTTGTCTTTATTGTCTGCGGCATCCAGTTTCGGCGTTATAACATTCCATGAATTTCCCATGTCGTTTGAGTGATAAATTGACCATGAGGCATGTTTTAGTCGGAATGGGGCTGATTCTAAATCTGTTTTCAACGGGTCTAATGCTATATCTATTTCAGTAGAACGATTTTTGCCAACCTGTTTTGCCGCTACATACAGGTTGTTTTCCGCGACGACTAATGCTGAGATGTAAAGTGTTTTGTCTTCCATATTCTCCGGATCAATCAACACCTGTTCCCATACATTGTTATTGAGGCGGTATAATCCTTTATTCGTGCCAGCGAAAACTGTGTCTTGAATAGCAGCAATTGTTTGGATTTTCGTGTCTTCCAAGCCTTCGAGCAACGGTGTCCATGTTTTACCAACATCGTCTGTTCGGAAAACACCATTTCTGTAAGCGAGATAGATTGTCATATCTGGGGCACCGTCTGTTATGACTAAGCCAACAGGATGCCCTGCATACACGTCCGTAATTCTATTTATATTTGTCCCTTTACAAAGCGTCTCCCATGTTTCACCCCTATCATACGATTCTAATATCGCTATATCGGTGGCAAGGTAGAGTATATCGGCACTCTGACTCTCTGCAACGGGCCACCACCATCCGTCATCAAATAGTGGCAGTGACGGACCTTTGATTGTGTTTATGAGTTTCCACGCTTGTTCATCATCAGAAAATCTGTAGAGTCCGTTTAGCGTGCCAGCATACACGTCACCTCTTGTGGTTGTGAATAAAGTTCCAATTGCACCGCCTTCTGGACCTTTCGCTTGCGTCCACTCTGATTTCGCATCTGATTTCACTCTATCGTCCGCTTGTGCTGCAGCGAATAGGGCAGTATCCGATTGCTGTTCTGAACCATTATTATTGCCAATCACATCTGAACGTCCTATCTGATTCCGTACCGCTGTTTCTGCAGGAGAATCAAGGACAAGTTGTGTGTCAACAATTTCAATCGTTGATCCTGATGTTGCTTCTAAACTATAGGGTTTCTGGAAACGGAGTAGATGTTTCCCCGCAACGCCCATCAGCAGTAATGCGATTATCGCGGACACAGCGGATATACCTATCGGCACGAACGGTTTGCTCACAGATGGTGGTGCTGTCGGTTCGAGTTGTGATATTTTCTTCATAATATTTTCTGTTATCTGTGTTGGGAACTGGACACTACTAAGATTTTCTCTAATCAATGTTTCTTCCTCCTTTAACCGCACTCGCGCACGGCGAAGTCGGCTTTTAATCGTGTTAATAGATACACCTAAAAACTTACCAATCTCTTTGGCAGTCATTTCGCCTAAATAATAAAGCGTTATAACAGTCCGTTCACTTTCAGGCAGTTTTTTAAGAAGTTTGTTTACAATTTCAAGTCGTCTCGCGGTCGCCTCTCTATCCCTCTGTTCGGATAGATACTTGTTATATGAAGATGCGTCAATCTCTGACATTGATGTGCCTTCTAATGATTGCATAGTTAATTTTCTCTTTTGCTTCCATTTGATACACAAACGATTAGCAATTACGTATAACCATCCAGCAAATTGGCTTGGATTTTTAAGGGTGGAAAGATTTTTATAGACTTGGATGAAAGTATCTTGAGTAATCTCTTCTGCATGGTGGAAATCACCTATTTTCCGCCATGCGAAAGCATGAACACCCTTTCGATACTTTTCAACTAAGGTGCTGAATGCATCATCGTCCCCTAATAAAATTTTGCGTATGAGTAGAACATCGTCATCTACCATCTAAACACTCCAAAATCGTTGATAAGATCGGTGTATACTATATTCACACTTCATTAGCGAAAAATGTTCCCGCTAACGAACTAATTATCTGTTGTGAATAAATACATTCCATGCTTTTAACTATTATAAGATACTATTTTGGAACTAAAAGGGTGCATAAAATTAGCTAAGGTAGGAAAAGTGGTAAATATAACGTGGGCTCGGTATAAGCAATTTTGGAGAATTGGTGTGGTTAGGAAACCACACCATAAGCGTCAACTTAAGGGATAAATCCGTTGTGGCAGTGTCTTCAGTCCCGTAGGGACGATATGTTTATAGATATGAGATGTATAGATGTCTTTAGTCCCGTAGGGACGATATGTGTGGAACAACGACATATTTTCTACATACCGTCCCTACCAAATCAAAGGTATGAATGCCTGTTGGCATTCCCCGGGATTACAAAATTTTCAAGATTGTGGGCAACAGAACTGTTTTTGAACCGCACAATAGAAACCTGGTAAATACAAATAATACAGATTTTAAGAATATCTGCATATCACATAAGAATAATCCTGAAAATCCTATAATCCCGTAAATCTTGGTTCAGACAATTCCCGCCCCCAAAGCCATAATCCGCGTTTCAGACAAACTTTTAGATATCCGAAATCAAAAATAGCTGAGTTTGCATCAAATATGTGTTATAATATGTGTATAGGTTTTGGACAATTTTAGGGTTCTAATAAGGAGTTAGCATGGTCAACGAAATACAAACCGCTCAAGATATATGGCCGGAACTCGCTTCTATTGTGTTCGTACCGCGTACAGAGACCGATTATCAACGACTTTCGACTCTACGGGACGAGTTAAAGACTCTCATCGGTAAAAACGAAAATCATCCGTTAATTTCATTATTGGAAGTAGTTGGGGCACTGATTGAAAAGTACGAATCAGAACAAGAGTCCGCGGAACGTGAAGCTTGGCAGGGGCTCTCTATGCAGATGCTTGCACGAGCATACGGCGAAGACGAACCTGAGTACACAACAGATATGCTTAAATGGGTGAACCCGGATTATGAAGGAAAGTGATGTTGTTCTTGCGCCGTTATTCCAGTCTGATGAAGAGTTAAAGTATAGACCTGCAATCGTTCTGCGAGAAATGCCAGCACCTTACCGCGACTTGCTTGTATGTGGCGTAAGTACGAGATTGGATCAAAACATCCAAGGATTTGATGATATTATTTCACCGACTGATGTTGATTTCACATTAAGCGGTCTACGCTCGGAATCACTAATTCGACTTAGTTTTTTGGCAGTGATCCCGCGTCGATTAGTACGTGGCATAATCGGTAACATTTCAGAAGAACGGTACAACCGTTTGATGCAGAGGTTAGTTGATTATCTAACAAACACTGAATAACCAGAAACGCGAAAACCCTCACATCAATTCTACAAAAACCTCATTCGCCAAGAAAAGCCCACACTGAGTAAGACGTAAATGTCTCTCGTTCTGCTCTAACAACTCTAAATCCGTCCACTTTTTGATGGCGTTCCCAAACACCACGTCAAGTTTCTCGCCGAAACGTTGCTCATAATCCGCTAAACAGATACCCTTCCGTTTACGGAGTGCAAGCATGAGAGTTTCCGCTTTTTCAGTATACTCTGTTAAACGTTCCCTGTCTGCAATCGGTTTTTTGTGCTGACGGAGTGCTTCAATATAAGGTAGGATGCCTCGGATGTTCGTATAACGGACACCGCCAACATATCCACATGCACCAACACCTAATCCTACATATTCCTGATTATTCCAATAAACAAGGTTATGTTTCACCTCTCGGTTTGGTCGGGTGAAGTTACAGATTTCGTAGTGCGTATATCCGTGTGAGGTAAGTGTTTCAATAGTCCATTGGAACATATCTGCTTCAGTGTCTTCAGGAGGGAGAACCAATTCCCCTGCTTTCCACCACTCATAAAACGGTGTCGACTCTTCCATGACGAGATTATAGGCAGAGATATGTTCGGGTTCAAGCGAGATGGTCTCGCTTAAGGTGTGCTGCCATGCTTCCATCGTTTGCTCAGGAAGAGCAAAAATCAGATCAATGTTGATGTTGCCAAACCCAAATTCGCGAGCAAGTTGATAACTGTGCAGGAATTCCTCAACAGTGTGAATTCTGCCTAATTGTCGCAATGTTTCATCCTGCATCGCTTGCAAACCAAAACTGAGTCGATTTACCCCAGCGTCCCGCATCACACGTAGTTTTTCACCATCAACAGTACCCGGATTGCATTCTACAGTGATTTCAGTATTGGGAAATATATGGAAATGTCTCTTTATATCGGCAAACAAGCGTTCCAAAGATTTGGCAGAAAGGATAGATGGGGTGCCGCCGCCGATAAAAATTGTTTGTAAAGGAGCAGTTTGCGGCGCGTAAAGTTCCATCTCTGTTCGGAGCGCGTCTAAATACGTTTTTGCTTGTTCTTTGTGAAAAGAATAGGTATTGAAAGCGCAATAGTAGCACTTCGTAGCGCAAAACGGAATATGGATGTAGAGGGAAGAAGGCATTTTAACGAGATTGTTGATAGTAATTTATTGTAAACAGATAATTTGCTGTTTAGTTGCCTGCCTGCAGTTGATTCTCGCGTGCTTCTATCGAAAATTTAAAACCTAACTCGTGCAGTATTTTACGCATTGTGTTAAGTTGCGGATTCCCGTTTTCAGAAAGAACTTGATGAAGTCCCTCATCGGTGAGGCGAACGCGTTCAGCTAACTTAGACATGCCACCTTGTGCTTCCACCACATCTCTAACAGCAAGTAAAAAAGCGTCAGTGTCTTCGTTTTTCTCATAATCCTCAAGTGCTACAGAAAGATATATCTTTGCGTCCTCTGGATCGCTTAGTTGTTCAATATGGTAATCTTTGAATTTCCTGTAGTTACGCATTTTAACTCTTATATTGCCAATTAATGGACCTCATCAAATTCCAATCCAACTCGGATAGCAGAACCCTCGTCAGCATAGGAGAAAGCGTCGTTAATGTGGTCAAACGGAAAAGTATCGGAGATGATTTTATGAAACGGATATTTGTCTCGTGTGCGACTCAGGAAATCAAGCGCACGTGGGATTACCCACGGTTCATAAACGATTACGCCTCGAATCGCTTTGCTACACCGAACGATATTGCCAGGGTCAATTTCAGTAGGAAAACCGAGATTGATGTTACCGATCCAGAGATAACGTCCACCCCATCGCAACATTTCTATACCTTCCGCGAGCACACGCGGCGAACCAACAAATTCTGCGACAAGGTCGGCACCGATACCGCTTGTCTGGTCAAGAACATAATCAACTCGTTCTGCCATTTCAATTTCATCAACGTTGAGGGTATAATCCGCACCAAATTCATGCGCGAGCGCGAGACGTGCAGGCAGCCGATCAAGAACAATGATTTTCCCCGCACCCATTTCCCTTGCCACCGCAGTTGCATAAAGTCCAAGTCCACCAGCACCTTGGATAACAACCGTATCTCCAAGTGTAATACTAATCTGATTAAATCCGTAGATCACTTCCGATAAAGCACAGTTTATAGGAGAAACAAGCGTATCCGGCAGTTCATCAGGAACTTTAAAAACCCAATGTCCTGCCTTCATGTAGTAGTATTCACCATAAGCACCGTGGAAGTGTGGCGGTTGCTCACTTGAAACACCAAGCCAATCTCTGTAGCGATTCGGACATCCAGGTTTCCCGTTGAGGCACATCCAACAACGTTGACACGGCTTGAAATAGGAGTAGACAATTCGGTCTCCTTCGGTTAGCGGTTGCCCTATGCTGTCATTTTGCACGTTGCGTCCCATCGCTTCAATTGTACCGATCATTTCATGACCAAGCACTTGTGGAACACCACTTGCGATTTTAGGACCGTGTCCTCGCCAAAAATGTAGATCAGAACCACAAATATTCGCCATCCGGATTCGGACAAGCATATCATCCGGTGTCACAGATGGAATCGGATATTCCCGAAATTCCAATGGCGTTTGCGGGTGTGTAAAAATTGCAACCTTACCGGTTTTCATTAAAATCTCTATTGGATTAGATTAGGATTCCCGTGCTACTTCAAACTACAATACCATTTAATATTCATCAAAATTGACAACCTTCCATTGTCCGTCAATGTCTTCGGTGGTAATCACAACATTTCGGGTATGTGTTGTTGTACCGCCGCGATTCTTGATCGTCAATTGATAGTTAAACAGGACGTGTGTTACATTTTCAACTTCGTTTGCGGTTTCTTTTCCGAGTTGTTTATATTCGATTTTCGGCATTTCAGGAGCAGGGTCGCCCGGTACACGCACCTCTTGCAACCGCCCGATTTCTGCTTCCAATTTTTCTGTGGCAAGTCCAGAACTTAACAGGAGTGCTGCTTCTTGGTTAGCAAGTTTGTAGTAGTTATAGATAAAATCTTCGGTGACTGCTTGTGGGGTATTTCTATTTGAACATGCGATTAACAATAGGGTGAAAAGTATGGCGTATCGTGGTTTCATTCGCTTATTTTTCTTTGGTGCGGATCACCGCTACGTTGAAAATAGGTCGCTCGTAAGGGTGAGCGGGGCTATTTACAATTTTGCCCAACGCCCACAAGGCAGAGGAACTACCGCCATCAAAATTAATAGCATGTTTAACCCCGATATCATTGAAAAAATCTGCCATTTGATACAAGGTCATTCCCATGCTGTATCCAGATTTTCTACCATCAACTACAATAAGAAAAAGTTTCTCATCGTTAAATCCCAAAGCACTCCGCGGATGCCGATGCGCAGCGTTGCTATGTCTGTAAGCACTGTTATTACTGCCCCGTGCAAACTCAATTAACTCCGGTTCAATTTCTCCGTTTCGTAAAAGTCGCAGATTTCCACCGATGCCCGTCTGAACTGTCTGCCATTTTTCAGGTGTGAGTGCAATATCCAATACGCCAGTCGAAGATTTGGGAATCTTCTTATACCAGCGACTTGCCAAGCGCGGTTCTATAGCGAGAACTACACCATCAGATGGAATAATACTGTTACCGCGTGGGTTGATTGCGGTTACAACAAAACGACTCGTATATTTTCCTGTGAGCGGAAGTGTCAGTTTTTGGAGGGTAAATTCATAACATCGGCGCGTTAAAGTTGACCTCCCAAAGCGAGGTGTGTAAAGCACTACCGAACACGATGAATCGCAGATTTGGTTAATTGCGTCTATCGCAAGGGTTTCTTCACCAATGCGAAGTTTTCCGTTTAAGTGAACTGCCTCTAAGAGAAATTCGCCATCGGGGGTAACCCCAAAACTTGTTTCGCCCCACGGTGAAGGTGGCGAATACCCCCATCTATCAATCAATTTAGGAATACTAACGAGTTCACCTTCTTGGATGTGGAGGTTAAAAATCATCCCACCACGCCCGTAACTATCTTCACGAATCCCGAAACTACCATTAACACCCGCTACAGGTTTTATCCCTTTTCTCTTGAGTCGTCTTGTAGCGCCGCTAACGGTTTCACGCCTGAGAATTTGGGAGTTGGCAAGTTCCACATCAAATCTTAGGTTTTTCTCATCACGGTCCATTTCTGCCACGTAAACAGCCGCTCCACCAATCCAATAATAGCGGTGAAGCCTAAACCCGTCGGGCCATCGCTTCGTATCAAGAGCATCTGTGCGTCTAATAGATTTCGGATGTATCTCTTTCGCCTCAACTTTAAAAGATTTTGGACGCGTTTCTTTCACTTCAACCTTATCGGTGGGAGGTTGAAACGTCTCTTTCTCAAGAAAACGCACAGCATTAATGACTAAAATGAAAAGCAGGAGGAGTCCACATATAGCAATTAGTTTAGGCAAAGGACTCCGATGATTATTTTCTGTGTACATAAGATTTTCCTACATTTCGTGGTAGTAGCAAGTTTTCCATAAGGAGAGTTATGGCTGACTCGCTTATTTGTGTTATTCTCAATTATAACTGAAATTTTTCTATATTGCAAAAGGTTTATAGGATAAGTCGCGAGGTGTCGAGGCAATTTACTATGTTCACTGTTTCAATTTCGTGTAAAAATTGTGCTGGGAGGACATTTACGCACGAGTGAATGGTATGCTTGATTGTAAATCATTCGGGTTGTGCGGGTTTAACGACTTTGAACTTAACTTCACCCGGTTTGACATAACCGAACCTTTTTCTGACAAGTCGTTCCTTGGTGAGAGTATCGTTTTTCAGCATTTCCACACGCTGCTTGAGTCGATCGCGTTCGTTTTCCAATTCTTGTATCTCTGCTTGGTAGCCTTTTTCCACCAGTTGCGCCTGTTGCCAGTCTCTATAACCGTTCTGGAATTGTCTGACGCTGACTATGAGTAAAGCTAATGCTATAATGAATAAGATTACGCGAAAGATACGCATAAAGTGAACCTTTAAAAGCATATTTGGGACAGTAAAACACTGTCCCAATACTAAAATGGAGTTTAACGGGAATCAGCCAAATTATAGAAAACTTTCATACCAGCGAAAATTGCACTATCGCCAAGTTCTTCTTCTATACGTAGGAGTTGGTTATATTTACAAACACGGTCAGTACGGGAAAGCGAACCGGTTTTTATTTGTCCCGCGTTGGTCGCCACAACAAGGTCAGAAATAGTGGTATCTTCGGTTTCACCTGACCGATGTGAGACAACAGCAGTATAGTTGAAACGCCGCGCAAGTTCAATGGCATCAAGCGTCTCTGTTAAAGTTCCGATCTGATTCACTTTAATGAGGATAGAATTACCGATTTGTCCATCAATTCCTTGCTGTAATCGAGTGGTATTGGTAACAAAAAGATCATCACCAACGAGTTGGACTTTATCGCCAATTGCATCGGTTAAGTGTTTCCAACCTTCCCAGTCGTTTTCGTCCATGCCATCTTCAATCGAAACGATTGGATATTTTTCACAGAGTTCGGTGTAAAAACCAACCATTTCTTCAGGTGACTTAGTCGGTTGTGCCTCTGCCTTTAATTCATAGGTGCCGGTATCGTGATTGTAGAATTCACTTGAAGCCGCATCTAACGCTAATAGGATATCTTCACCAGGGGTATATTTAGCACGTTCAATTGCTTCAATGATTACCGCTATGGCTTCTTCATTGGAATCTAAATCTGGAGCGAAGCCTCCTTCATCACCGACTGCAGTGTTACAATTTCGCGCTTGCAAGACCGCTTTGAGGCTGTGAAAAATTTCCGCTCCCATACGTAGCGCTTCAGTGAAACTATTTGCCCCCGCAGGCATCACCATAAATTCTTGGATGTCCACATTATTATCGGCATGAGAACCACCGTTTAGAATATTCATCATCGGTAGTGGGAGTTCTTTTGCATTTGTGCCACCGATATAGCGAAACAGAGGTTGCCCAAGTTCATCAGCAGCGGCTTTAGCCACAGCGAGCGAGACACCTAAGATTGCATTTGCACCAAGATTACTTTTGTTATCAGTGCCATCAAGTTCGCACATAGTAGCATCAATCTCGTTTTGCGCGAATACATCTTCTCCCGCAAGTGCATCTGCGATGACAGTGTTAACATTCTCAACCGCCTTCTGAACGCCTTTGCCTAAGTAACGATTAGAATCTTTGTCACGAAGTTCAACCGCTTCGTGTTCACCTGTAGATGCACCTGACGGGACGGCCGCACGTCCAAACGCCCCTGATGCTAAATTAACGTCTACTTCAACCGTAGGGTTACCTCGTGAATCCAGTATTTCTCGTGCATGAAGATAGATTATTTCTGACAAATTGCTTCTCCTTCCGAAGCTTATAATTCTAAGATTTGTTGTCTAATAAATTGTATCATATTCAGGTTTTTAAACCACCACTATTCTTCAATAACAGCATCGGCAAGCAGATATGCTGATGCCAAAAAGACAAGACTTGAACCTACCAACATCATCAACCAGAATCTATCTTCCAATCCACCGGTTACTAAAATAGAGACTGTACATTTTGTGCCACCCATAATAATTGGAATAACAAGTGGAAGAAGGATGACGGAGAGTAGGCTTTCACCACCATTTGTACTTGTAGACATGCCCGCTAACAGCACACCGACAGCACAAAAACCGAGCGTGCCGATACTCAGTACGCCAAACAATTTTAATAATGTAACCACCGTCACATCGTCAAATAGTTCAAAGAATTGAAGCGCGATGGGTGTAATAACAATTTCCAATAGAAATAGGAAAACGACGTTGCTAATAACTTTGGAAAGGTAAACATAGCTCGCATCAACACCGGTAAGTCGAATACCTTGCAAAGCACCGTGTGATCGTTCTATTGCGAATGAACGGTTCAAGGTAATAATTCCGGCAAAAACAAACGCTGCCCAAAGAACACTCGCAGCTAATTTTCCACGTTCAGTTTTTTCAGTAGGAAATTCCGGTCCAAAAGCAAAAGCAAAAATGAGGACAACAAGTACGCTAAAAACAAAGATTAATGCCAGCGTCTCCTTTGAACGGAATTGGAGTCCAAGGTCTTTACGAATTAACGCAGCAATCTGACGGAGTGCCTTCATGTTTGTCTCAATTTGAAGTGGTGTTTATCAACCTCTCTTCGTACATCCGTAGTAAAGTCTCAACTTCAATTTCGTCTTTTTTTGCGATCTCATCCAATTCCCCGTTTATCATAAAAAGAAACCTTGTGCCTACAAGATAACCCAATTCGATGTTGTGTGTTGTAATGAGAATGCCTTTCTCATTTTGCCGTTCTTGTGCGATGCGATCTACGGCAAACTGCTTGGCAGACGCGTCAAGCCCAGAAAACGGTTCATCAAGTAATAAAATTGAGGGATAGTGGAGAAGCGCTCTGGCAATCATAAAACGCTGCGTCATACCACGTGAAAAGATGTGAAGAGGTTCATGGATAAAGCGGCTTAAACCGACATCGTCCAGAAGTGTTTTGCATCGGGTTTCCAAATCATTGACGCCGTACATCTGTCCGAAAAACCTGAGATTCTCAAACGGGGTCAATGCAGGATAAGCCAAATTCTCATGGACAATGACGCCTAAAGCGTTTCTAACTTGCGCGTAGTCAACGATTGCATCCGTGCCTTCAATCTCGAGTTTCCCGGATGTTGGTCGGAGAAGAGTCGCAAGTATTTTGATGAACGTCGTTTTGCCAGCACCGTTAGGGCCGAAAATTGCTACCACTTCTCCAGGGTTAATCGTGAGGTTAACATTTTTGACAATCGTACGGTGTCCGAAATTTTTTGTGATCTGGGAAGCGTTGAGACGCATAGTGTAGGATAAATTGTAATTCTGTCGTAGAAACAAAAAGAAAAGGGCAGGTATTCTACCTGCCCTTACCGTTCTGTTTTACATCATGCGTTGGATAATTGCGGCACCCTGCTCAGGCGTAACGCCAAGGGATTGATGCGCCATCGGACCGTCTTCCAAAACGGGTTCCATCTGATCCAAGGAGGGACGACTTGTGTCATGGTAGAATAGCCCAATCTGAGTATCATGACCATCCTTAACCGCTTGCTCAAGTGCCAATGCTTTGTCACTTGTGTCATGATTTTGAAGAAAATTAACTCGCTCCTTCCAAAAATCGAAAATTTCATCGTCCTTCCACGTTACACAAGGGCTGATAACATCAATAAATGCGAACCCTTTGTGTTGCATTCCGTCATACATCAAATCAATAAGTTGCGCGCGTTCAGAACTAAATGCTCTTGCGACATAAGTAGCACCTGAGACGATTGCCATTGCAACAGGGTTGAGGGGTGTTTCTATATTACCGAACGGAGTGCTTTTAGTGCTTTCACCAACAACGGTAGTGGGAGAAGCTTGACCAATGGTTAACCCATAAGTTTCGTTGTTCATCACAATATAAAGGAGATCAACATTTTTCCGCATCGTATGGATGAAATGGTTCCCGCCGATGCCGTATCCGTCACCATCGCCGCCAGTGACGACGACATTCATCTCGTGATTAGCGAGTTTAGCACCCGTTGCGACAGCGAGTGAACGACCATGCAGCGTGTGCATTCCATAAGTATTGATGAAGCCAGGAAGATTGGAAGAACACCCTATTCCACTGACAGTGAGGTGATCATGATTGCCACGACCACATTTTGCGTAAGCATTTTGCAGCGCACTCAGTACACCAAAATCACCACAACCGGGACACCAATCAGGATTAACATCACCTTTAAAATCTCTCGCTGTAGGAGCACCTTGAATCGGTCTTTCTTTTTTCGCCATTTGGTTTATCCTCCTTTGTTAAACAACAATTTCTTGGTATGGTACGTAGAGGTCGGTTTTACCGATTAAAAGTTCACGTGCCCCATCAACAATATGGTGAGGCATAAATGGTTCACCATCATACTTACGGATGTGCCCATCTGCCTTAAAGCCTGTTTCACCTCGTAAGAATCGAGCGAACTGACCTGTGTAGTTGCATTCAACGATAATGGCGTGTGCTGATTTTGCCAACACTTCGTTTATAGCGTCTTCGTCCATCGGATAAAGCCATTTGAATTGAATGTGGTTCGTCGTAATACCATCTTCAGTTAAGGCTTGTGCTGCTTCGCTAATCACACCGTGTGTAGAACCCCAACCAATAAGTGTGACTTCAGCATCTTCTGGCCCTTCAAGTGTTGGTGGTGGGAGGAGTTCAACAATACCGTCCATCTTCCGTTGCCGTTTTTCCATGATGTCGCGTCGCTTATGCGGATTGGTGAATTCATCACTAATTAGTCCACCATCTTCATCATGATCATCGGTAGCAACAACGTGAACGTGCCCTGGTGTCCCAGGAATAGCGCGCGGTGAAATTCCACTGTCAGTAATTTGATACCGCAGGTATTCACCTTCTGTTTGTCCAAGTTCAGTTATCAACTCACCACGATCAATCTCCGGTTGCCAGTTGATAGAATCGGGTTCAAACGTCGTAAAACCCATGGAGAGTGTAAGATCGGACAGTACCATACCTGGGCATTGGAACTTATCAGTGAGATTAAAAAGTTCAGGAATAGTGTCAAAACCATCCATGATACTGATAGGAGCAACAATGATTTTTGGAAAATCACCTTGGCTGGCACCAAGAAGTTGCCACAAGTCACCTTGTTCTGTTTTTGTGGGTAAACCTGTAGAAGGACCGCCGCGTTGAACGTTAATGACGACAATAGGGATTTCCATCATGGCAGCACTGCCGATCGCTTCTGACATAAGTGCGAATCCGCCACCTGAAGTCGCACACATTGCCCGGCATCCAGCGTGTGCGGCACCAATAACCATGTTAACAACGCTGATTTCATCTTCGCATTGTCGAACCATGATGTTCAGATTTCGCGCATTAGCTGCCATCCAGTGAAGAACACCGGTTGAAGGGCTCATCGGATACGCACAATAGAACTTAACGCCCGCTGCTGCACCTCCCATTGCCATCATCCCATTTCCTTCACCGAATGCAAGGGCAGGTTCCTGTTTTACAAATTGTGTATCAAAGGGCGTAAAGTTTTCCGCTGCATGTTCATAACCTGCAGTCGCTACCGTTATGTTGGCATCTACAGTTTCCTGTCCTTTGCGCTTGAGAAACGCACTGATGATCATCTCCTCAAGCACCTTTAAGTCCGCACCCACGAGGTTCAAAGCTGTACCAAGCAGACACGTATTCAGACATGCTTTCTGTAACTTTCTTTCTTCAATTCCGCTGGAGAATTCTTTGTAAGGAACAGGACACAACTGGATATCGTCTCGTTCTGGTGCCTGTTTTTTTACATCATCGCTGTTATAGATGAGGGCACCACCGGGTCTGACGTGCGGTATGTGTTTTTCTAAACTGTTTCTATCAAGGGCAATAATAAGGTCTATCTCGTCGCCGTGGTTGGCAACTGGCTCTGAACTAATTCGGATGGTAAGGAAGGTATGACCGCCGCGGATGAGGGATTGATAGGCACTATAAGTGAAAACGTGCAGTCCGTACCGAGCACAAAACTGACCCAGACTTTTTCCAAGCGTTTCTATACCTTGTCCGGGTGCCCCTCCTACAGCGACTACAAAATCGTATTTAGCCATCTTAGCTCCTTTCTATTTTGTAGATAAATATATTCACTTTATTAACTATTTTTATTAATTCGCAGTTTTGTCATAGAATCTTCTTTGTAAACAATCCTAATATTCTTCTTTTTCTAATTATACCATATTTACACATTAGTTTTCAAGTTTTTATTTTAATCTGGGTATATGAAGTTTTGTCATTAGCCACTCCCTTTCTTGTAGGAGGGCTTGTAAACCCGATTATTTTTTACGACAGGACGGCGTTTTCTGTGCTTCGCAGCGTGCTATGCAAGATAAGTTGTTTTGACGAAAGCCATAAGCGCATCAGACTTGATTTTTTACGGTAAAGTTGCACTCGTGTTCCATTATATAATAAATTATGTAAATAAGTTTACATATATTCTGTAGGAGCGATCTCCGAATCGCGACGAGACCACTGATAGTCGGGAATCGGAGTTCCCTCCTACATCTCAGATGTAAAATTAATTGTAGAATCCACTATAATGCTCTGAGTGCTTCCTGTGCCTCTGGAGTTCCAATTTTATCTAATGCAAAAGCCACATGATGTTGAACACGCTCAGAATCATCTTCAAGTGCCTTGATGAGAGCGGGTACCGCATCCGCTGCTGCTGCTTCCATTCTGGCGAGTGCATAAGCAGCATAAGTTCGCACCTCGTCGTCGGGGTCAGTCAAGGCTTGAATAAGTGCGGGGATTGCGCTTGTTGCCGCAACACCCATCCCACTGAATGTGCGAACTGCGTATTCTCGAAGTTCTTCGCTCGGTTTTTGGGTTAATATTTCCAGCAAAAACGGTATTGCGGGTTCGCCTATACGGGTAAGTGCACTGATGATAGCAAGCGCATGGTGTCTTTCGGCAATCTCTATCTCATCAATAAGTTGCGGTATTGCGGGTTCACCGATTGCTGCTAAGATATCTGCGGCTTTATCAGCTACGTCCGAGAGGTTATGTGCCAATGCTTCAATAAGTTGAGGAATTGCGGGCTCACTAATTTCAATCAATTCTGCTTTCGCAGCATCACGCACATCATCATCCAATTCCTCTAAATCTTCTATCAAGTCTGCGATACGCCCTTCATCACTCATCCATTAATTCCTTCTGCTGTTTCCTAAAAATGGTTTGTCCTACCAATAAGTTGAATAGTAATGTTAGTTGTCTAATCCACGTTCTTTGCGCTGGTCAAGAATCTCAGTAAGCCGTTCGGTTTGTTCCTTACGTAATCGGTTGTAGACCCGTTCCGAAATATCCTGTTTTTCCTGTGCCTCATCAAGCAGTGTTATAAATTCAAGCCTTGCTGTTCGAGCGTGTTCAAGATCGGCATCGCTAAGTTTACGGAGCCAACCCGCGTCCGTTGTTGTGGGCTGCGCTTCATCAGATTCTTTAGAAGTCCGTTGCGCACGGCGGAGCATGAAAATCGCCGCCACGAGGAACCCACCAGCCAAAGCCGCGGCAATTGCGATAAACGCCATTTGACCCATATTAGATTCTGGTTTTGGTATTCCCAATTTTAAATCTACTATTTTACCTGCTGAGAACTTTCCCTTTTGGGCTGCTGAGTAAGCCTTATAAACCACACCATTAATCGCCTCATATTCAGGTGTGTTAAAATGCTTTGAATGTGGATTCAGATTGATACCGTCTTGAATAAGTATAGCAATTTGGTCTGTGTGAAAAGGCATCCGTCGGGATAAATCAAATTCAGCGCTATTAACAGGATAGAGGTACTCGTACACTATTAGCGTTGAACCGTGGGGTAACGGGTCAGTTAGGACAATGTGACTACCAGTAGAACTAAGTTTTAGGGATTTAGGGGCACGAGGGTGAGGATGAAATCCTTTATGTGTTTTCGGTAGATCAAAATTGAACCCAACTGTTTCTCCGTCGCGAACAATTTGGAATGGAGAGGTATTCAAGTTTTCAACATTCAGGAACTCATTGACGACCACGAAACCTTCCTTTGCAAGCGTTTCAGGTGTGCTGCCGATCAAAATAGTAAACGATTTGATCTGAATCTGCGATGGGTCATCCGTTACCTCGCCGATCTCAATGTCAATAGCAATGTTTGGCACAAATGAAGATAAAACCAAATCTTTTTCTATGTGTTCTCTGCCATTATAGTTTGTAGAGACTGTATAATGTGTTTCAATATCTAATGCCAGATTTTCAAAGCGATAGTTGCCGTCTTTATCAGTTGTTGTTTCCTGTTGTGTAACGTCTCCCGCTTTATGAATATTAAGGGTAACAGGATGGTTAGCAATAGGTTTATTCGACTTTTTATCAGTTAATGTGCCGTGGATGTTGCCAACATCGTTTTGGGAATAGATCGTGGAAACACACAGCAGAAATATGACTGTTATTACCAACAGATTACGGAAATATCGAACAACTTCCGCACGTTTTAAGACGCTGCAACCCCTTTTAATTAAAAATAAATCTCTGTATATCTTCATTATTTGCGTTTCTGCTGTTTAAACCTTTCAATTTCAGATTCTACATCTGTCTTCGCAGCTGCTTCCAGTTGGCCAACAATGTTAGCTGTTTCTTGCAACAGCTCAGTCCGTAGTTCCTTGTAATCTTTTTCTGAAAGTTTTCCCGTTTCATAATCTTCATCAAGGTCAGCCAGCGCAGAATAACTCTGTTCACGCTCCAGAGAGAGTGTTTGCATGCGCGCTTCCGTTGCGTCAACCTCCGGGAGAATAGCCGCTCTACCAAAAAGTGGGAATATGAGATATACTAAAAGACCAGTTCCAAAAAGAATTATCCACAAAATTACAAGAAAAGCCATAATAGCACCCTAATTTTGTTCTTTGTATTTTTCCAGTTCTGATTCAACCTGTTGTTGTAATTCATCAGAAATCTGCTGGTCAGGTTGTGTTGACGATATATCGTTGCTTCGTGATTGATGTCGAACAAGATAAATTACACCACCAATTGCTATCAGGATAACCACTGGCATTATATAAGCAAATAGGTTAACACCTTCTGCCTTCATAACTGCGGAAAACTCAGAACCATAAGTTTTAAGATAAAGAGTGCGAATTTCCTCAACGGTTTGGCCTTCGGCCAACGCATCTCTAAAACTGGCTTCAATTGCCTGAGCCGTACCACAAACACATGCCTTATTTGTTTCTCGGACACATCCGCATGGACAGTACAATGTTGTCAGCAGTTCTTCTAATTGTGATTCGAACTCAAAATTCTTTGATGTGTCGCTATCTGCTGTCTGCGCTTGTGCTGTGACAATACTGATAAAAATAAATGAGGTAACTATCACCAGAAGTAAAAGGCAAATATTTTCAGTAGATAGTGAATTGAGAATTTTCATTGTGATTACCTATGATGCCTGGGAACGTGGCTTAGGATCGGATTTCTGCGCAATTGCTATAATTCCACCCAACACCATCACAGCAACGCCTATCCAGACAACCTTAATCAGTGGATTGTGGTAGATTGCAACGTTGATATCGGTGTCTGTATCTATCTTTGCTGGCAAAGGACCGAGAGCGATATAGAGATCGTTTAGACCGATTGGGTGTATCGCTGACTCAATCGTGCCTTGCTCCTCTTCTGCTTGTTCCGCCTGGTCGTAGTAGTGACGCGCAGGTTTCATCGTTTCCTCATGTTGACCATTCTTTTCTACATCAAAAACGACTCCTCTCCGTAAGTAATTTTCGTGCTCCTCCTCAAATGTATCCTTCATTGTAAGTTGGTAAGCACCTACTTCCATTGAGTCGCCAAGTTTAAGGCTTTCTTCTTTGTGTAAAAAATACCCTTTGGAACCCATAATACCTATGTAGACAATAACAATGCCGATATGGATGATATAACCGCCATATCGGCGTTTATTACGCTGGATAAGGAGCCACAAGCCGTTGAAAAAGGAACTTTCTTGCCGTTTAGCACGAAGCTTAGCCCCGCGATTAAATTCGCTAAAGATTGCAACAACAACAAACACGCTTGCAAAAACACAAAGCACTGAATAAATTGGTATCGGATTTCCACTGAAAGTGAGAAATTCCCATACCCGCATGAACAAATTCGGTGTAGTAACTTCTGAAGCGGCTATAGGAGCAGCGGATGCTCTGAAACCAAGGAATATCCATGCCACTGCTGCCGTTATCAAACCGATTAAAATTGGCGATACAAACATGCGGCGGAAATTGTTGGGCGTAATCTTTTTCCAAGAAATAATGGGACCGGCACCCGTTAAAAAGAGAAGTAAGAGTCCAGGAATAATAACGACCTTGTTGAAAAATGCTTCAGGAACGGCTGATTTTTCACCGTTAATCGCTTCGGAGATAATAGGCCACAACGTTCCCCAAAGAATAATCAAGGTTAATCCAACGAGAAGCCAATTATTCATAACGAAAGCACTCTCGCGGGATAGGAGGGATTCAAGGCGGTTAGCACTTTTAAGGCGATGCCAACGGTATACCACAAGTGCGATGACGCCCCCAGTTGAAGCGAGAATAAAGCCCAAAAAATACCAGCCAATATCGGATTGTGCAAAGGAATGCACCGATGTAATAATCCCACTTCGGGTTATAAATGTTCCTAATAAAGTGAATTGGAAGGCTAAGGTAATCAGGAGGATATTCCACAGTTTGAGCATATTCCGCTTTTCTTGTATCATCACAGAGTGCAGATATGCGGTGCCGAGTAGCCACGGCATAAAGGAAGCATTTTCAACTGGATCCCATGCCCAGTATCCTCCCCAACCGAGTTCTTGATATGCCCAATTACCTCCGAGTGTAATGCCGATAGTTAAAACGATCCATGAGAACAACATCCATCTTCGAGAACGGAGTATCCAATCACTGCCGATTCTGCCGGATGCAAGTGCTCCCACAGCAAAAGCAAATGGCACTGTTAGACAAATCCATCCGATGTACAAGGTAGGTGGATGAATCGCCATGCTGGGTGTCTGTAGGAGCGGGTTCATCCCACGCCCATTTGGCATCACTACACCATCAGGAAATCGGGCAAGTGGATTGTAAACGCCTTCAATTATCCCAGTGACGACAATAATAAAAAAGAGTTGGACGATGGCGATGGGAATAAGGGCATAATCTGCGAGTCTGTCACTCGCTTTCCTGTTTTGCCAGACAACGATAGCACCAGCGATGGTAAGTATCCAAAGCCAGAGTAGGAGCGAACCAGACATTGCCCCCCAGAGTGCCGTGATTTTATAGAGGAGTGGTTGTGCTGCACTGGACACCTCAACGACATACTTCATTGAGAAATCATCTGTCACAAAACCAAAGATTAGCGCACCTGTGGCAATAGTAATAAGGATAAAGGTGGCGATAATAGCATTTCGACCACTCTGTACAGCGTTAGGATTTTTCTCACGTAACCCAATACATAGTAAAACAATTGCCCATATCGCAGAGAGGACAGAAAGCCATATTACAGCTTGTCCAAGTTCGGCTGTTACCCCTTGTATGCTTGCCACGAGTTCCTCTATGAACATAGTAATCCTCTATCATCTGATTGTTACGAAATATTTCGAAAAATCCCTAACATAAGAGTTTAGTAGGAACTCTTTTGCGTTGTCGCACTCTCAGCACCTTCGTATTTAGAAGCGCATTTTGTTGTTAATTTCGTAGCGACAATAAGGTTTTTCTCTGCATCATACATGCCTTCAACAAAAACGTTACCGCCATCAATGAAGTTGTCCGGTTTGAGATTGTTGTAAACCACATTCACTGTCTCACTGCCTTCAGGTTCGCGTATTGCAAAGGTCAGCTTAGTATTGGCAGCATCCCAAGAAGAACTCTCCTCTGAGATGACTCCAACAAGCTTCACATTTTGATTATCCGTTCTGTCTGCATTAGCGACAAGTTTAGCAGGGGAAAGCTCTGGCATGCTCTCTCTCTTAGTCGTAGACAACACCAAAACAACAAAACCACAGAGCAAAATGGCACTGGCAGCAATAATTTTCAGTCTTCTCTGTTTCATGTGAACATCCTCCGTAACAACATGAAATTTCCCTAAAACACGCTGATGAGATACAAAATCGCGCGTCAACGATGTTATTGAATAACCTTAAAATAGATATGATACATCCTCTTTCATTATAAAAATAATACTTGACTTTGATTTTAAAATCAAGTTAAAATAGTATCAAATTGAAACATATTACGGAATTCCGTGCTTGTCCTTATATAATACCATTTCTGAATGAACGCTTTTCATTCAACAAAAAAGCGTTCGTAGTCGCGCAATTCATTGCGCCTCTTAAATTTTCTCATCTGTGACAAAAAGAGGTACTGATAACATAATGAATCTTAATTGGCAGCAGCATCCCTGGGCAGGTGTATTTCCGGCAACACTCTGTCCTTTCCATTCAGATGAATCAATTGATGAAAACGGTTTGCGTCAGTATATGCAGGAACTCGCCAGCGTAGATGGCATAAAAGGTGTCGTCTGTAATGGACACACTGGTGAAATCATGTCGCTCCGTCTACATGAACGGCAGCGCGTCACCCAAATTACCGCTGAAGCTGTTGGCGACAAGGTTAAAGTTGTTTCGGGAGTTAGTGCGGAAGGAAGTCTACCCGCAATTGACGATGCCCTCGCGGCGAAAGAAGTTGGAGCAGATGCGATTTTGCTGATGCCAGCACATCACTGGTTGCGTTTCGGCAGAACGTCCGAAACCGCAGTCGGCTATTTTCAAGATGTTGCTGAAGGGGCAGATATACCTATCATTGTACATCAATATCCTGCGTGGACAAAGGCGGGATATAGCCTTGAAGAGATGTTGGAGATGGTGAAAATCCCACAAGTTGTCTGCATAAAAATGGGTACCCGTGATATGGCGCGCTGGCGTTGGGATTATGAACAATTGAGAGAAGCTGCGCCGCATGTGCCAATCTTAACCTGCCATGACGAATATTTGCTCGCTTCGCTTTTGGAAGGTAGCGACGGTGCCCTTATCGGATTTGCGGGATTTGTGCCTGAATTGATGGTTGCTGTGATCCACGCCGCGCTCAACAACGATTTGATAGGCGCGCGTAAAGCACGGAATCAGGTGGATACGTTAGCGCGTATTGTTTACAACTTCGGTGAGCCGAGTAGCGATGCACACCAACGCATGAAGTGCGCCAGATGGTTGATGGGTAGATTCCCATCAATGACTATGCGTAGACCATTGCGTCAATTGTCTACTGCTGAAATAGACAAAATACGAAATGAACTTGAGGCAGTTGGCTATCAATGCGTCAATTAGATATTTGGAGAGTTTTCCAGATCAAGGAAGTTATATAATACCATTTCTAATTGATTGCCTTTCGTGAACAAAAAACGCGTTTGTAGTCGCGCAATTCATTGCGCCTCTTACATTCTTCAACTCTGTTTGAACGGATAATCTCACAATGAAGTCTCATTTTTTAGAAATGGTATAACATATTTGGAAAAGAGGATCATATCCGATGCCATTTAGATATCTGTTTCAGCCCGACACGGTTTCTATACTCTGTCTGAAAAAGATGTCCCTTGCTTTCAGTTTTTTATTAGCAAGCATCTTGTGCCTCAGCATTATCCCTGCAGCACAAGGATTCATTACGTTTGATCATGAGTTCAGACGGCATTTTAACGTTTTGGTTGACAAGGTGCATGACCCGCACTGGGATATCAGTTATGCCTACGGCGATGATTGTCCCCCAGAGGATCGGAACAACGATGCGGCGCTGACCGCCGCGGTCAGCAAAGCCTTGCGCACCTGGCTGCAACCGCTGCGCGATTATACCGCCAGGCCGATCGTCAACGATTTCCGCTACCAGCGCAATGCTGACAATGCAGATGCCCGTATTGCTGCCGACCTGTGGATCATCTTTCACTGCGAACAGCGGAATTCTACTGCCCACATCGGAGGGAATAGTCCTGGCATCAATTTACGCGATGGCACAAAAGTGGTGCGGCACTTTATGACATCTCTTGTTCATGAAACAGGGCATATCTTCGGTCTGGTCGACACCTACATCCCGTGGGCGGATCGGCATAAACAAGGTCTCAGTAAGGGGGGGTTAGCACTTACCAAGGGCACCCAACCTGCCGCGGTGATGAGCCAGCACATACCTGGCTTTCCAGTTGCAGCTGCGAACGACCCTGTCCCCCTTGATGGTCTTGAAACCCTCGGTATAGACGACAGCAACGGCATCGTCTGGCTCTACAAGCATGTGCATGAGGGATTGCCTCTGGAAAACTGCTTTTTCCCCAACTATGAGCTGGAGGAGACACCGCACGGCTGCCGCCCCAAATATCCGTTGATCTTTGAGATCAAGCAGGGGGATGATCGTTGGGCACTCAGAATAATAGATGAGGACAGCAATATAGATGTCAATGCCCAAGATAAAGACGGCTTGACCGCCCTGCACCACGCGGTGTTGAATGGTTTTGAAGAGTTGGTTGCCAAACTCATCGCACATAAGAACATCAAACCGTTTCTGCGTGACAAGCAGGGACGCACTGCCCTTAAACTCGCACGGGAGAGAGAACTTGACAAAATAATCGTGTTGTTGCTTTCCCACCCACTGACGTTGTCTGTTGATGCCAAAGGCAAACTCGCAACCACATGGGGGAGACTCAAACAGTGAGATTAAAATGAGTTGCGGGCCTGTGGTTTGGTGCGAATTTAGAATGGAGTAGATGAAGAATATGTCACGTTTAAAATATGCATTAATCGGTCACGGACGACGCGGTTCAGCACATCTATCAACTGCTGCTGCGCTAAAGGATACTTTTGAAATCGTCGCTGTGTGTGATGCACATCAGGAATCAGCAGAGGCAGGCGCAGCAAGAGTCGGTGTCAAGGCATATACCGATGTCCGCAAACTTGTTGACGAGATGTCGCCCGATGTCTGTGATGTTGTTGTGCCTGCACCGTTACACCATATTGTTTCCTGCTATCTGTCCCGTTGCGGTATCTCACATAACGTTGAAACAGGACTTGCCCCGACACTCGGTTTGATGGATATGATGATAGCAGACGCAGCTGAAAATAGGGTAAAACTGCAAACATCTGAAAACTTCCCTTTTGTTCCTGTGGAACAGTTTGTTTGCAAGCTTATTCAGGATGGTATAATTGGCAAGGTGCATAAGTGTTATCGGTTGTTTTCTACCACTGGCTATCATGGACTCGCAGCAATACGGTGTCGGATGAACGCTGCACCGACTACGGTAAGTAGCATCGGACACTCAATGCCTGTTGTGCCTTATGTTGATAGAGCAAAACGAGATTTCAATCGAGAAGGTCTTGAATTTTACGCTGTTGATTTTGACAATGGTGGACTCGGTATCGCAATGGTAGGCAACAAAAATGGATGCCTCGGACGGAACAAACTTGTCGGTTTTGAGACGTGCGGTGAACGCGGCACAATTATCACAAATGGTAACCAAGGTGCTTCCGGCGGTGAAACTGTCAACGTTTGCACAGATGAAGATATTAGCCAAAACGCAGGAAGAGCACAAACTTACGATTTTCAGAGAGAATACGGAGAGGATAAGGTTCTGCAGCGTATCTTTGTGGAACTCCCCGAATCCCTTGGTGGCACGGTTGAATGGCTTAATCCCTACCGGCACACCCAAATCTCGGAGGGTGGCATTTCACTTGCAACAATGCTTGATGGAATCGGACGTGCTGTGAGAAAGGACACACAACCGCTTTGGACAGGAGAAATGGGTAGGGCAGATCAGGAGATGGTTATTGCCGCACGCCGTTCTGTCCAATCAAATCGGCAACCGATTCAACTCCCACTTGAACCTGATCCGGAAGAAGAAGCTGCATTTGACCAGAATTTTGAAGAGCAGTTTGGAATTCATCCGCGTGAAGATATTGAAAAGGCACTACAAGTTAATTTTAAGGCGCGTTAGTTAAAACTCATAGCAATAAGCTGCAGTATCCAAACATAAGAAAATCTGCAGCTTTGAATTTGCGAACAGAAAGGAAAAATATGAAAGAAATAAAAATCGGTTTTATTGGATCGGGTGGCAATGCAAATGGTCACATGAATCGGTTATCGGAAATGGAAGGCGCGAATGTCGTTGCAATATGTGATATTGTACCACAAAAAGCACAAAATGCAGCGGAAAAACACAACGCGGATCCGTATACAGAACACCGAACGATGTTGGAACGGGACGACCTTGACGCTATCTATCTGAGTCTACCTGTTTTCGCACACGGTCAACCTGAATTGGATGTGATTGAACGTGGCTTACCATTTTTCGTTGAGAAACCCGTGGCGATCAACATGGACATTGCACGCGAGGTTGAAGCTGCTGTGACCAAAGCAGACCTGATAACCTGCGTCGGCTACCAACTTCGTTATCTTGGTTCAACACGGATAACGCAGGAAATCCTTTCAGGAAAGACAATTAACATGGTTGTCGGCAAGTATTGGTGCGGCAGTGGACGTGGGAATCCTGACGGTTGGCTACGCCAGTGGAACAAATCTGGCGGTCAATTAGTTGAACAAGCGACACACACGATTGATATGATGCGTAATCTCATCGGTGAGGTGGAATCGGTCTATGCGATGCAAGCAAATCGCTTCCTGAAAGAGATTGATTGCCCAGATAGCAATAGTGTGACGCTCCAATTTACCGATGGCGTTGTCGGTTCAATG
This sequence comes from Candidatus Poribacteria bacterium, assembly GCA_028820635.1. GTDB lineage: Bacteria > Poribacteria > WGA-4E > WGA-4E > WGA-3G > MSPOR6. Next base: position 69,198 of record JAPPIG010000080.1, on the reverse strand, counting down.
ACTGCCGCATGGGCTTATGCTGGTGGTTGGAACAATGCAAATGTTTTAGATATCCTATATGAAGGTGAGTTATTGAATTGGAATCCAGCGAGAGTCTCCGTACAGGAAAATGGCGAATGGGTAGATAAAACAGAACCTGGTCCTACTATTGACGAAGTTTTTATAAACGCAGTCCGTAGCGGTGATGCGTCTCCTATTTTGAGTCCGTATACCGATGCGGTCAAGACGCTTGAAATATCTCTCGCAGCAAATCTCTCCGCACAAGAGAATAGGCTGGTAGAGATTTCTTCACTATAAGGTGAAAATATGGCGAAAAAATATCGCGTGGCAATTGTTGGGTGCGGTGGAATCTCGAACGCACATGGAAACGCATGGCGAAATGTACCAGAAATTGAGATTGTCGGTGCATGTGACGAGAAGTTTGAGTCGCTCTCACGCTTTGCCACGGAATACAACGTTGAAAATACCTACAACGACCTCCGACAGATGCTGGAGAAACAGAACCCCGATATCCTTGTCGTTGCAACGTGGCCCTCAAGTCATCTCAAAAATGTACTGGAAGCGGTACGTTGTGGTGTTAAGGGCATCCTTGTTGAAAAGCCGATTGCTGTTAATACATCGCAACTTGAACAGATGATTCAGGTTACGGAAAATGCCAACATCATTTTGATGGAAGCGTTTATGTATCGACATCATCCGTTAACGTTGGCGGTAAAAGAGAAAATAGAAGAGGGTGCGATTGGCGAAGTCCGATATGCGCGATCCTCCTTTTCCACTGGACTCACCGATAGAACAAATTGGCGGTTAAGAGGTGATCTGGGTGGCGGTGCCGTGATGGACTTAGGGTGCTACTGCATCAACATCATCCGCTATGTCCTGGGACAAGAACCACAGTCTGTGTGGGCAACAGGAAAGTATGAACCGATTAACAACGTTTGGGAAACTTTAATCGGCACAATGGATTTTGGTGATGGTGTCACAGGGCAATTTGATTGTAGTTTTGGATGGACATGGCGTGAATGTTATGAAGTTGCTGGCACAACAGGGACACTCTTTGTCCAGTCGGCATGGGGTAATAGTGAAGGGGAGGCACACTTCACCGTCAATGGAGAAACTTTCAGCGTTACTGGTGTAAATCCTTATGCTGCTGAGATTTTAAATCTGTGTGAAGCAGTAGAAAATGGCACACCGCTCCGCTTGCCAATTGCGGATGCGCTCGAAAATATGCGTGTCATTGACGCATTGCATGAATCTGCACATACAGGACAGCGAATTCACGTGCCTAATTAACCTTTTATCTCATAAATCGCTTGTAGGGCGGAAACCCCATTGAATACGCGTGTGATATTCAGGGTTTCTGTGCCTCTACCATATTTATTGTTATGTTTCTCTTGTTATATAGAAGTAACAAGTGTATAATTTAAAGAGATTGAAACTTGACAGACGGCATGCGATTTAAAACGAGTTAGGAGATGGACGATGCGTAAAGTGTGGAATACTTTCTGGATACCCATTGCTACTCTCTTAATGCTTTGTGTTACCTCTACTGCGTTCGCTCAGCAAAAACCAACACAGACGAAAGATTTACAGTATATTGAAACAGTAGATTTACGAGAACTTGTTGATACCGTGAAGGACTTAACCAGAAATGTAAAGGTATTAAGCGATAATCAAAAAGAACTTACTGATAATGTAAAAGAACTAACGAAAAGTGTGGATAATAACAATACAAGAATGGCCGTGATTGAAACAAGAATGGCCGTGATTGAAGAACGCACAACATGGATTAGGGGACTCTTATATATACTTTTAGCAGCAATTGTCGGTGCTATAGCCACTCCAATTATACTTTACATTTTATCCAATAGAGGTAAACAGAATACAAGTGTCTCTAAAATTAACGGACTTGATGAAGTAAAAAAAGAAAATCAGGTTGAGACATCTTACGATATGGGCGATGAAAACGATTTACAGACTGAAGGGGGAATCCCCTAATGGAAAATACTAACAATCCGTTTGAAGTAAAAGCATCTGCAGGTGCTTATATGCATAAAGCCAGAACTCTGTACTTAGAAGGACGTTTGGAAGATGCTATTTTAGAATATAATAATGCTCTTGAATGTGACCCTGATTTGGTTGAAGCCTATATTTGGAGAGGTACTGCAAAAAGTTTTCGTGGGAGATATTTTGAAGCAATCACAGATTTTAATGATGCACTTGATATAGACCCGAACAACGCAGAAGCATACTACAAACGAGGCATTGCTAAAGGACAGCTAAACCATCCTCAAGAGGCAATTTTGGATTTTAACAGAACAATAGAATTAGACCCAAGCCAGGCACGGGTTTATTATAATAGAGGCATTGCGAAAAGGACAGACGGACAAAAGGAAGAAGCAGTCGCAGACTTTGATAAAGCAATAGAATTAGATTCAAATTATGCTGTGGCATATTATGCAAGAGGTGATGTAAAAAACGAAATGGAAAGGTATTTTGATGCTATCTATGACTTTGAAAAAGCTATTCGCTTGATTCCTAATTATGCTGAAGCGTATTATAGTAGGGCATGTGCTAAAAGCAGCTTAGGTTACCCAGCAGAAGCAATTACAGACTTTGATAAAACAATAGAATTGCAACCGTTGAACGCAAAAGCTTACTGTCAACGAGGTATTGCTAAAAGCAATTTAGATAATTATAGAGAAGCCCTGTCAGACTTTAATGAAGCAATTTCTCTAACACAAGATTATGCTGAAGCATACTATAATCGTGGAAGGGCAAAGTATATTCTGGGTAATAAAAGGGAAGCAAAAGAGGATTTAGAAAAAGCATTAGAATTTGTGATGCAATATTACGATCCTGATCTTGAATCTCAAATTAGAAACGTATTAGACATATTCTAATTCACCATCGGTACAAGCTAAGTCGGTGGTTCTCTTTATGTTCTTTAGTGTAATCTCCAAAGCGTGACCAACGACTCACCTTAAATTGACATCTATAGGTTGAACTCGCTAAACCCAACAAATCCGTGCGATCTGTGTAATCTGTGATAATCCGAGATTTAAATAAAAGAGCGCAATGAATTGCGCGACTACAAACAGAAGGCTATTATGAAAAAGTTATGTATTTCTTTATTGCTAATCCTAACAAGTTGTGCGTCAAAAGAGTTCATTGTTTTACGTGACGTTCCAATAAATCCTACTTTTACTGTCATTCCCGCAAGTTATGCTTATAGTGAAGTTACGTTTGCTAATCGTATTGAAAAATATCTTATTAGTGCTGGTGTCAAAGTTATTCAACATCCTGGCATAAAACATATACAAACAGAACAAGCACAAGGAAAAGGTAAAGCAACGTCGGAACTAACATCGGAGACAGCAGGAAAAGCTTTGATTGAGACTTATCGTATGCGCGAATCTACTGACGCAGACTATATTGTAGAAACTTTTCGTATTTCAGGACAAATCAAAATTAGTAAAAATGAAACGCAAGAAATTTTAACCCTGTTAACTATTCCATCTGCGGGACCGGGAATTCGTCCAGTTACTACCGAATTACAAGAATTTATATCAAATGCATTGCGACATCTTGGAATATATCCAATTCAAAAGAAGTATTGACATGCCCAACTTGATTGGTATCTTAAAAACAACAATCATTATTGGTTGAACTCATCTACCACTCCCGTGTATAATAGTACCATACAAAAACAGCGAAGCCAAATTTGTCGTGATTAAATACGCCTCCCTAATTCGCTGAGCATTCTGTTTATAGGGGTAACCTGCCGTTATGTTTGAACAACTTATGAAGTACCCGATTGACGTTTTTCGTGAAGGGGATTTTTCGTTCGGTGTGCCAATACCGGGACTTCTTATCTTTGTCCTAATGGTCGGACTTGTTGCAGCAACCATTTGGGCATATCGGAGCACAAGAAGTCAAACTGGACGCGTGTTTCGTGGATTTCTCATTGTTCTTCGCACCATTGTCCTATGTATCCTCGCCTTCTGTTTACTCAAGCCTTTTCTAACAATATATCAAAACAATCCTGATGATTCCTATCTTTTAGTGATGGTTGACCGTTCCAAAAGTATGCAGATTACTGATTCAGATGATGGTGAGTCGCGGTTAACTCAAGTGAACCAACTGCTCTTTGGTGAAAATCCTGAAGATGGCGGTGGGCTTATTGACAAACTGAATGCCAACAAATTCAAGGTCAGACTCTTTGGATTTGACACGGAGGCAAAACGAATTGAACCTGAGACATTGCCCAACGCGGATGGCGAAAACACAAATATTCCAAAAGCCTTGAATGAAGCACTTGAAGATTTACAAGGTATCCCGCTTTCCGGTATTGTGCTTTGCACCGATGGCGTTGACCGAAGTGGAACAGATATGGCAAAACTTGCTATGCAAGTTCGAGAAAGGAAAGCACCTATCCATACCGTTGGTATCGGTTCAGAAAAAGGTGTGCCGGATATCGAATTGGTCAAGGTAGATACCCCTCGTACTGCGGAAGAAGATTTTCCGGTTGAAATATCTGCTACAGTAAGGCGAACAGATAATTCCCAAAAGAAAGCCACAATTCAACTGATTGAGAACGGTAGAATACTTCAAACGCTACCAATGTCCCTGAAAAACGAGACAGTTCGGGTTCCGCTTAAATTTACACCGCGCCAACCCGGAACCCAAAAATATGAGGTTCAGGTTCTCCCTGAAGCAGATGAAGCGATTCCGCAAAACAACACCAAAACCTTCATTCTGAAAGTTGCCCCTACCAAACGTGTAAAGATACTATTTGTTTCCAGACCGTATTCTGGTTTTAAATTTATCAAACGTGCCTTGCAAGATGATCCAAATATTGTATTATCTGACCGGTATAAGACAGGTGAAGAGAGTTATGGCGGCACCCAAGGCACTGCCGATGAAGACTTCAAATTCTATCCAGATTCAAAAGATGTTCTTTTTAATTTTGACGCAATCATTTTCGGTAATATTTCTGCTTCCGAATTCACGCGAGCACAGCTTGAAAACACGGTTGAATTCGTTCGCACACGCGGAGGTGGATTTTTAATGTTAGGTGGAACACGTTCATTAGGGAACTCTGAAGTAACTGGTTCATACCTCAACACACCGATCGCCGAATTGCTCCCTGTTGAATTGGAATTAGGTGCCCTTCCGCCATCAGTACCGCCCCTTCCGCCATCACAGATGCCAAGAGCAGAAGGATTCAAGTTACAACTGACAACAGAAGGTAAAACAGAACCGCTGATGGAATTGGCAGATAACTCCTCTGAAAGTCTGCAACGTTGGAACAAGTTGTCGGAACTTTTCGGCTATAGTAAGGTCAAACGAGCAAAAGCGGGAGCAACGGTTCTCGCTGAACATCCGAGTGATCAAAATGAGTTTGGGAAGCGCGTCCTCATCGCAACTCATAATTTTAATGCAGGACGGGTGATGGTGTTTACCCCGAACAATTCAGCACCATGGCAGTTAGGTATGCCATCCGAAGATGACAGTAATGAACGTTTCTGGCGGCAGGCGGCAAAATGGTTGACAACTGCACCGAAATCTTCTCTCAAACTTGATATTGCGAAGACTGAATATACGTTGAAGGAACCTGTCGTGATTGAGGTTACCGCGATGGATAAAACCTTTACATTAACGAATGATGCAAAGTTACGCGCAATCCTTGTTGACGAAACTGGCACACGAAAGGAACTGCAGCTTGAGCAAGTGTTAGGCAAAGATGGGCTATATACAGCACGATTCATTCCAAACCGATATGGCGAATATACCGTCACTGCAACAGGGACACTCAATGGCGAAAACCTCGGTAAACAGCAGGGACTCTTTGAAGTAAAACCTTCTTATGCGGAGTTTAGTGATGCAGCACTTAATATCCCTCTTCTCACAAATCTTGCCGATATGAGCGGCGGTAAATATTACCCTGTTGCAGAAGCAAATCAATTGGTTAATCAAATTTCGCTTGTTGAGAGTGCAACATCGCAGATAACCGATATTGATATTTGGGATCTGCCATTGATTTTCGGCATGATCCTCATGCTACTCGGTCTTGAATGGTTTTTGCGTAAACGCGGTGGATTAGTTTAAAGTGCCTCTTCTTATTTCTTTTTATTGCTGCGTTTGTAGTAGCGAAATTCATTGCGCCCTTTTCTTGTAGGAGGGTTTTCAACCCCGATTTAACGTGTATCATTAATATAAATCTTCTATAATTCCACTTTTGAGAAATTTATGAAAAATTCCTATAAAAACATTATGTTCGTTATTGCGGACGACTGGAGTCGTATCGCAAGATGCTACGATAATGAGGTTATCAGAACTCCCCGAATTGATGAATTTGCAGAACGTGGTGTTGTTTTTGACTATGGATTTTGCACAAGTCCTTCTTGTGCAGTAAGCCGTGCATGTATTCTCACAGGGCAACATAGCCACACACACGGGCAATATGGACACTGCCACGGTATTCACGGATTCCGCACACACGAACACATGCAGTCTGTCCCAAAAATTCTAAAAGCGCACGGATTTGCCACAGCATGTATTGGAAAGAAGCACGTTGAACCTAAAAGCGTATACCCCTTTGACTATGAACCAAAGGTTAATCCCCGAAGTCCTACAGCAGTAGCAGAGAAAATTGAAGAATTTCTATCACAAAACACAGGGACACCATTTTATCTACATATCGGATGTACTTATCCACATCGGGCAGGCAAAGGTTTTGGAAATGATCGGGAACATGCCGGTATTGAACCGGGTTCCTACAGTCCTAACGAGATAATCGTGCCGAATTTCCTACCAGATGTTCCCGCAGTGCGCGAAGACCTTGCCGACTATTACGAAAGTGTCTCGCGATGGGATGCTGTTGTCGGTGCAGCTTTAGATGCCCTTGAGGCTTCAGGGCGAGCAGACGAAACATTGGTTTTCGTAACAACAGACCATGCCATGCCGTTCCCCGGGGCAAAAGCATCCAGTTTTGATAGTGGACATCACTGTCCGCTGCTTATTGCGAGTCCTACACAACAACAGCATGGGCTCCGCAATCAGGCACTTGTGAATTGGGTTGATTTCTGCCCAACCATGCTTGACTGGTGCGGTGTTCCACATCCAGATGGAGAAGATGCACTCCCCGGCAGGTCCTTGCTACCTATCCTTGAAGATGACAGTCCGCACCCTGGCGATGGACAATGGGAAGAAACATACTACTCACACTGTTTCCATGAAGTAACTAATTATTATCCATATCGGGTGTTGCGTGGGCGGAGATACAAGTATGTCCGCAATCTGGCATATCAGTTGGAGACACCACTGCCGAGTGACCTGTTCCGTTCTATTTCATGGACAGCTGTGCGGAACGACAACATTCAGAAGTTAGGAGAACGGCAACGGGAAGACTTTGTGCATCAAAGTCGTGAAGCACTGTTTGATATGGAGAACGATCCAGCAGAATCCCAAAACCTTATTGATGTCCCAGAATTACAAGACACAGTCAACGAAATGCGTCAAAAGGTCATTGAATTCAGGCAGAAAACCAAAGACCCTTGGCTTGAGCAGTCCTTTCAGGAAGGAGAAACACAGCCATTTTTCACGTAATAGCAGTCAGTAACCAGTAGTCAGCAGTCAGAAAGAGATTTGTTTTATCAAAATTCCTTTCTGAAAACTGACAACCGACAACTGATAGCCATTAAAATATGCAAAACTACGATTTAGAGGCAATGAATGCCCGCATCCAAGCCGATAGCAGCCTAATACAGCAAATTCTGGACGAGGTTGGAAAAATCATCGTTGGACAACGCGCATTGCTTGAAGGTTTGATTATCGGATTGCTCTGTAACGGACACGTTTTGTTGGAAGGTGTCCCCGGACTCGCAAAAACTACCGCTATTGAAGCACTTGCAAAAACAATTCATGCTTCTTACAACCGCCTCCAATTTACACCCGACCTGCTCCCAGCGGACCTTATCGGCACCTTAATTTATGACCAACGAAAAGGTGAGTTCTACACCAAGCACGGTCCTATTTTTGCCAACGTCGTTCTTGCAGATGAAATAAACCGTGCTCCCGCAAAAGTCCAAAGCGCGTTACTGGAGGCAATGCAGGAACGGCAGGTCACCATTGGCGGCACCACCTATCCACTTGACGACCCTTTTATCGTTTTAGCCACACAGAACCCGATTGAACATGAAGGCACTTACCCACTCCCCGAAGCACAAGTAGATAGATTTATGCTTAAGGTTAAGGTCAACTACCCATCACACTCAGAAGAATTGCAGATACTTCGTAGGATGACAACAGAACAGTTATCTGAAATCCAACAGGTGGTCTCCTGTGAAGATATTATCAGATTCCGGGAACTCACGCGCGATATTTATATGGCAGAGCAATTGGAAACTTACATCGTTGATCTTGTGTGTGCGACACGCGCACCAGAAGCGTACCAATTGGACGAATTGAGTCCTCTGATTGAATATGGCGCGTCACCACGCGCGACCATTTTTCTTGCGCTTGCCGCACGGGCGCGGGCATTCCTATCTCAGCGTGGATATGTTACACCTGAAGATATTCATGAAGTGGGCATGGATGTGCTAAGACATCGGGTGATCATAAGTTATGAAGCGGAAGCTGAGGGGCTTGATGTTGAAAGCATTGTCGGACAGGTATTTTCAAAGATTGAGGTTCCTTAACTGATAGACACTTCAAATTTGCGAATTTTAGGCATAACGGTGGGATAAGGAGGCTCAAAATAGAGTTCTAACGCCTCTGTAAGATTTTCAACTGCCTCATCTTCGCTTTTACCCTGACTTGCAACATCTACCTCTAAACATTGAGCAATAAACATCTTTCCTTCTTGCGAGATACTTGCCGTAAAAGTTTGTGTTTTCATGATTTGACTCCCTTCAGAATATCGCAGTATAACATGCTTATATTGTAGCATACATATTTACACTCTTCAACTACTCTTGCGTCTGTCCTGCAATGGCAGAAGCACGCGCCCCGACACCGAGCACAGCCAAAAACCCTTCCGAGTCTGCATGGTCGAAATCGCCAATCGCCTCCATTGAAGCCGTTTCTTCAGAATAAAGTGAATGCGGAACACCCGTTGCGGCATGAAATGCTACATTCCCTTTATACAGTGCCACCGTAATTGTCCCACTTGCTAAACGCGTCAAAGGTTCAATTGAGGCAAGCAATGCCTGTGTAGCAGCATCAAACCAGTAGCCTTCATAAATCTGTTCAGCGATTGTAGATGCAACACTATCAAAATGTCTACGAGCGCGCCTATCTAAAATCAGTTGCAGCAGAAACTCATAACATTTACCAAGCAATTCCATTCCCGGTGATTCATATACGCCACGGCTTTTGATCCCGACAAATCGGTTTTCAACAGTATGGATGCCTATACCGACCCCGTTTCGTCCACCAATTCGATTTGCTTCCATCAAACTCATCAATGGCGTACAAGGACTCCCGTTCACTTCAACGGGCATTCCACGTGCAAATGTAACGGTGAAGTGTTCTATATCATCGGGTGCTTCTTTCGGATGCACACCCATTCCCGGTGAAATAAATCCTGCTGGTGTTTTCAGCGATTCTAATCTACCCGCTTCATGCGTTAATCCTAATAAATTCGCATCTGTAGAATAGGGTTTTTCATGCGTAGCGGTAATCGGTAAGTTGTGCTCTTGGCAGAAGTCAATCATCTCCTTTCTGCCGCCAAACTGCTTTAGGAATTCGGGGTCCCGCCACGGTGCGTAAACAGAAAAGTGTGGATTAAGCATATTGGTAGCAAGTTGAAACCGAACTTGGTCGTTCCCGCGTCCTGTTGCTCCGTGCGTCAAAATAGAAATCTCACGCTTTTCCATCTCTGGCAACAATGCTTTTACAGTAATGTGTCGGGCAATGCCCGTTGTATTCCAATACCCACCTTCATATACCGCTTGACACTGAATGAGACGGATCCCAGCCTCAGCGAGGTCATCCTTTGCGTCAACCATGACTGCCTCTTGGGCACCACATGCCAACATCCGCTCTCGAATTTCCTCAACATCCCGCTCATCGGGCTGTCCAAGGTCCGCTGTAAAACATACAACGTTGACGCCATTATCAACTAACCACTTCGTAATTGTGCAGCTATCAAGACCGCCAGAGACCGCTGCTCCGACGGTTTTTCCTTTTAATTGATGTATATTCATAATTGAATTATATCACTATTATTTATAATTCGCAATATCCAAACCGAACTATTGATTATATATGCAGAAATTATGTTTGACTTTAAGAAAAACATGTGATATACTTAAAATTAGATTTTAACGTGCCGGTGTAGCTCAGTGGTAGAGCACACGACTCATAATCGTGCTGTCCGGAGTTCGACTCTCCGCACCGGCATTGTTCTTTGAAGGCCCACCTCATGGAAGCCCGTTTTGTGCAAGAGATGCATCGCTTCATTTCACAGCACACGATGATTGAGGACGGAGAAACGGTGCTCGTTGCAGTCTCAGGCGGTGCTGATTCACTTGCACTACTTTACGGGTTGCATGCCCTACACACACAATTAAACTGCCATCTTCACATCGTTCACCTTGATCACGGTCTCAGGCATGATTCTGCCGCAGACACTGAATTTGTTCGCGAGCATGCTGCACGATTAGGGTTGCCTTTTACGAGACACGCCGTTGAATTACCACATTTAATTAAACAGTGGAAACTTTCTGTAGAGGCTGCGGGGCGTCGCGCGCGTTACGAATTTTATGAATCTGTCTGTGCACAAGTAGGCGCGACTAAAGTTGCACTTGGACACCACCGAGACGATATTGCCGAAACGGTTCTGATGAATCTAATTCGAGGTGCAGGATCCGATGGGTTAAAAGGAATAGCACCTATCCGAGATGGGAAGTTTATTCGTCCGCTCGCAGCGTTCACCCGCCAGGAAATTGAATCATTTCTCAAATCAATAGATCTTGTGCCACGGCAGGATTCTACAAATACAGACAAACGCTACCTACGCAATCGAATCCGCCATGAGTTGATGCCGCTGCTTGAACAGGATTATAATCCAAACATCAAGGCAGGATTAAGTCGGACCGCTGAAGTCCTGAGTGTTGAATCGGAATATCTTGACAGAATTGCGCGTGAGGCTTTTGATGCCTGCAAACTTCCGCTATCACAATCTACATGTGTTACGTTAGATAGAGAGAAATTTCTACAAAATCACATTGCGTTACAGAGACGGATTCTAAGGTATGGCATCACTGAGGTTTTTGGACAAGTAGAGGATTTCTATTTCGAACATTACCAAGCTATTCTCGGTCTTATCAATAGGGATAAGCCGAATGCTGTGTTAGCACTACCAAACGGTATCCAGTTCAGACGCGCTTATGAACAACTTATTTTTGAGCATACACCAGTTGAGACAGAGGATTTTGCCTATCCGCTAAATGTACCGGGGAAAACGTTTATCCCTACATTAAATACAGAAATCACAGCATGCTTATATGATACACTTCCAGACGATTTTCCATCCTTACTTGATGGAACTTTTGAAGCAATGTTTGATTATAGCAAGATTCAATTGCCACTTATAGTCCGCAATCGACGACAAGGTGACCGATTTCAACCACATGGCATGCAAGGAACAAAAAAGATTAAAGATTTTTTAATGGATGCAAAAGTGCCGCGTTGTGAACGCAATCGTATCCCAATGGTCGTATGCGGTGATGAAATTTTATGGGTGATCGGGTTTACCACCAATGAGATGTTCAAAATCCGACACCAAACACGGAGATGTCTTCACTTACATTATGGAAAAGACGAAACCGTTTCCTAAATCTGTTCTGATTTCTGAATCACAGATTCGGGAACGAATTCAGGAACTCGGCAAGCAAATATCTAAGGACTATGAAAATCAAGAACTTGTCCTTGTCTGCGTACTGAGAGGTGCAACGTTGTTTTTCGCGGACCTCGCTCGTGAAATATCTTTACCACTTCGCTTTGAATTCTTGCAGACTTCAAGTTACCATAATAGTACAGAGTCATCTAAAGAAATACAGTTTATCCGGACAGGGAGCGATTATGTAAAACATAGACATGTCCTTATTGTAGAGGATATTATTGACACCGGACGCACCTTAAAGTTTCTTGTGGAACATCTCGGTTCATTAAACCCAAAGTCTATTAAAATCTGTGCCCTTCTGGATAAGCCATCTCGACGCGAAGTTTTTGTTCCGGTTGATTATTCAGGTTTTGAAATTCCGAACGTTTTTGTCGTCGGATATGGACTTGATCACGGACAATTGTATCGAAATTTGCCATACATTGCTGTCTTGGAGACAATTAGTATTGATTAAAATTTCAAATTACTTTGAAAACTATTGGAATCCACAATAATTAAGCATTTTTTTCTTGACAATTAATTTTATTTTTTGATACAATAATTAAAGTATGCATATTTTTTAGCCAAAAGGAGATTTTTGATGCGTAAATTCGTTTCGCTTTCAATTTGCGTAGTAATATTGATAGCAGCGTTAGTATATTTTACACAAGCACAACAGTTAGGAGAAAAAGCGCAACTTGGACGTGAACTTTTTCATGACCCAACTTTTAAGGGAACTCTTGAACCGAAAAATATAAGTGGACTCTCTTGTTCAGACTGCCATGCTGATTTTGATGAAGCTGCAGAACCAGACGGTCTAATTCGTGCTGGACATAGTGTAATCGGTGTTCCACAACGCGGTTCAGCAAAAGGCGGTATGATTTCAGGTGCTAATTTCGCGCGAGCTGCCGGCGGTGGTGGTTTCTGTTATGAGCACTTTTTACAAAAGGTCCGCCCCGATAAAGTTAACCCCACTGCAATTCCAGTAGAACATGCAGAAGCACTTATGGCTTATTTTGAAGCGATTTCGGGAGACAAGAAAGGCCCACAGTTTGAAATGGAAATGTTAGATGATGATGCTAAAGAGGCAGCCGGTGAGAAAATTGCTGCTATGACCGGTGATACCAAAAGGGGTTGGCAACTTTTCGGACGCGCCTGCGTCGTTTGCCATACAACACCTTTCAAAGCTGGTGTCGGTCCTTATATCATCAGACCTGGCGGCAGATTGCCACGCGATATTGATAAAACAGTGGTTCGTTGGGCTAAAACGATCCGTGGTGGTGGTAGCACACTCATGCCTTTCTACGCCTCTGATATCCTCAGTGACCAAGATATAGCGGATATTGTCGCCTTTCTGCGCGAGCAGCTGGAAAGTTCCGCAAGATAACCTATTAACTTGGCATGGATAAACCTACCTTGCCAAGTTAATTATTACTTTACCCATTCTTTGTAACTGTCTTTTCGTTTTATTCGTATTTGTTAATATGTCATTATATTAATTACGAATAGTAGGGTTTTCCAAGGTTTTAGGTTGTAATGTCACTTCTGCTTTAAAACCTGAACTTACTTGTGTAAAAAGACGAAATTTGGACAGATATAATAAAAGTGTCCTAAATACAAAAAGTGGGTGGAGTCATGCGGATATATAAATTTTTGGTGTTGTTTGTTTATATTTTCCTTGTTGGGTTAGGTCTAAATATCTCAGGATGCGGAGGCAGTAACTTGAATAACCCTGTTTCTGGCACTGATATGGTGGAACAGGATATAGTGGATTCTGGTGATGTTATCGTTGAATCAGAAACCTCCGAAGATGTAGGGAACGTAGATGAAGCAGGTGATCTTGATGTAACAGTCACGGTTACGAAAAAAGCGGTCAAACCGGGAGAACAAGTAGAACTGACGGCTTCAGTTAAAGGGGTTAGAGGAACAAGTGTCGTCCTAAATTGGCTAAACATTACTGAATATGGTGCGCTTTCCGCCACCAACGATAATCCAGTAACATGGACAGCCCCCGATACGTTGGGTGAAGTAAATACGCGGGTTGAGGTTTTACAACTCGTTGTGACTGTGATCAGCGAAGTCGTTTCAGTAGGATCCACCGGCATTCAAACTGACACACAAATTCTTTCAGACACGACTGAGATATTATTGAAGGTAACTCGTTAACAACATATCAATTAGAGATAACGAACTACTAAATTAGATTTAGTAGGAACGTAAATCTCGCAAATATACAAATTATCGGACATTTGTCATTTTATTAGTATCCATCTCAAATAAAGCGTACGCAAGGGTCTATTAGACACTATTTATTTTAGTACATAAGGTAGGTTCTGGCAAGCATAACCCAATATAGGTATGAAATGAAGAGAAAAAATTTTAAAGTAGTTATAACCGTTTTATTCGTAGTTTTTGTTTTAACATCGTGGACATCTTCAGCTATTGGGGTGCAACATACGGTCAAATCAGGGGAAACATTATCAGGGATTGCCAAAAAATATGGAGTACCCATAAAATCTATTGCTAAAGCCAACAACCTGAAGTCTTTAGACCGCATACAAATTGGAAAAAAGTTAATCATTCCAATTGATGAAACTAAACTCCAAAATGCAGGGGGACCCGCAGATGGAACGTGGCATATAATTAGAGATGGAGACACATTGTATGGGATAGCCCGAAAATACAATATTAAGAATTGGAGAGACCTCCAAAAAATAAATGGCATATCCGATCCCAAACACCTCAAAATAGGTCAGGAAATTTTTATCACGAGTGGTGAAAGCGTCGGTTTTGCAATTCCGTTACGAATTCCTTTAATTATAACATCACATTATGGTTATCGCAAGCATCCTGTAACGCGTCATTACCGTCTGCATGAGGGCATAGATTTCCGTGCATCAACCGGCACACGGGTTTATGCTTCAAAAACAGGTAAAGTCACCTATGCGAGGAGAAAAGGCGGTTACGGCAAAACAGTTTCCATACAACACGAAGACGATTACAGCACATCTTACGGACATTTGTCCAGAATTTATGTATCCGTCGGTGATTTCGTCCAACAAGGACAAGTCATTGGTTTAGCCGGAAACACCGGAATTTCAACAGGTCCCCACCTGCATTTTGAAATCAGATACAAAGGCAAAAGTGAAAACCCAGCTCGCCACCTTGATCTCCCATGAACGAAGATGGTTGTTCGCAGCCATCTTACTCCTCTTATTCATGGGTGTTCCCAGTGGAAAACACATCTTTTCAGATTCGGTCAACAGTCCGCACGAAATTGGAACACATCAACCGAGACCCGCAATTGGAACGCGTGGGATCGGGTTGAGTCACGCTTTTATTAGCAATGCGGATGATGCGACAAGTCCGCTTTGGAATCCCGCAGGACTTGCATCTCTTGAACGTGGAAATCTGATTTATGATTTTTCACAAGGTGCGGTTTCCCTCGCCTATCCTATCAACTCAATTGGCACTTTTGGCGTAAACATCCTTGATCTCAACGCTTCTGATCGTTTCTTGACAAATCATACTTCTAACCCTATCGGCACGTTTGAGTATGGTTATAATCAAGCTCTACTTTCGTATGCCAAGAGATTCGGGTCGGTACAATTTGGCGCAAGTACAGGATATAGTCGAGCACCTTATACAAACAGTCTCTGGGCTCCAAATTATGACGTTGGGGCACTGTTAGCACTTTCCCGTCACGCAACCGTAGGAATGCAATTTCGCGATATTAGTGGTGTCACCATTCAAGATAGAAATGGGATAATTTTAAATACATTTGAACCACAATTTGCTTTGGGGACAACACTGATACCCTATCAATTTATTAGATGGCATACCTGCTTTAATGTTACTTCACCCGGTTTTGGGACAAGTCTTGAAGTTGTGAGCGGGCCCCTTTCCGCAAACGTTGGTTCACTTTTTTCTTTTGACACTGGAACCCCTACTCATTCATGGAGTTTAGGAATCGCATTCAAAAATTGGGGTAAGCAAACCTACTATACTTTTTTGAACCAAGATAATCTAAGATATAAGCATCTCCTTGCAATCGGTTTCACTTTTGGTGGAGCAAAACAAATGTCCAGCGAGCCTATACCCAGTAGCACACCTGCAAGTGTGTCATCGCAAACTCAGGATAAACCGGATCCTAAAGATACCGAATCACCTCTTAGTAGAAAACCTGATGATCCGAAGTTGAAAAAAATTGAACCTACTCCAGATTCTTCAAAAAAGAAGAGCATTCATATTGCCAAAAAACACAACATCTCTATAGAATTGATGTTAGCCATTATTTATGTAGAATCAAAATTTAATCCTGTGGCTGTGTCAAAAACTGGAGCGGGCGGCTTAATGCAGATGGTGCCTGGAACCGCAAGAGAGTACGGCTTAAAAGTGCCAAGATACTCCAATAAACTTAAGCCAAACTTTGATAGGAAAGTAGATGAGCGGTTTGATGCCGAGAAAAATCTCAACGCGGGATTAGTCTATTTCAACTACCTTTTGGAGAAATATCTCAATAATTTAACTTTGGCACTCGGTGCATATAATGTCGGCCCCGGCAGAGTGAAAATAAGAGGTCCTCTTCCCAGTAGAGGTAGAAAATACGCTGAGAACGTGCTAAACCGTCGAAACTTATATCGTAACGATCCAAAATTATTGGAAACTGATTTGAAGAGATTAGAAATTATCCTTAACAATTAGGAACGAGATATGGACACTATTCGATTAGCAATTGTTGGATGTGGCGGTATGGGACACCGACACATGTACGGGTTAGCAGAACTTCATCGGGCGGGATGGGAACGATTCGATCTCGTCGGTGCGTGTGACCCGGTTCTTGCCAATGCTGAGTCCCTTGCTGCACAAGCAGAAGAACGTTTCGGTAAGAAACCCGTTGTTGTTGGAAATCTTGAAGAACTGGCTAAAGTCGGCATTGATGCCGTAGATGTAACAACTACACCACCTTATCACCACACTGTGGCTGTTGAAACACTTGAACGCGGATGGCACACAATGGTTGAAAAACCGATGGGATTGACCGTTCGCGCGTGTAACCTAATCCGCCGTGCAGAAGAAAAATCTGATGCTGTGCTGAGCGTGGCTGAAAACTATCGGCGCGACCCGATCAATCGGCTTGCCAAAGCATTGCTTGATGCAGAAGTTATTGGAAAACCGCGCTTTCTTATTCACCATGCAATTGGCGGTTCAAACCGAATGCTTATCTCTGTCTGGAGGCATCAAAAAGATCAAAGTGGTGTCCTGCTTGATGTTGGTGTCCACTATGCCGATATGATTGAGTATCTACTCGGTGAAGTTGAAACCGTCTACGCGCAAACCCGCCTTCATGAGCCGATTCGACACAATCCTGCTGCTGTGAGCGGTGAATCTGGATCAAATCCTGCGGGTGTCTATACGGAATGGCAACGCAAAATGCCTGCTGAGTTTGAAGCAACTGCAGAAGATGCAGCGTATGCAACGTTGACTTTCAAAAACGGAGTCATCGGACAATATATTGAGGACCACGGCGCGTGGGGGCAAGGGGGTTGGGTCAGACAAATTAACGGGTCTCAAGGCTCAATGACACTTCCCGGGGACAGAAGTGGTGGAGTTATTTCCCTACAAATTGATGGGCACGGAACGATTAACGATGAGCGGCTTTTAGACCTCGTGCCTGATTTTCGTCTTGATGCCGTTACGACAGACCTGTTCGGTGGTGACCGCCTGTGGCAATATAATTTCCCTTTTTCAGATACCGACGCAAAAATCATCGCAATTGAGTATGGTGATTTCGCCGAAGCAATTGCTGGTAACCACCCCATTGAAGTAGATGCGTATCAAGGCACTCGTTCCGTTGCCATTTCTTACGCCATGCTTGAATCCGGTGCAACTGGACAAATTGTTCACTTGGACGAAATGCTTGACGAATCCATCAATAGTTACCAACGGGAAATTGACGATGGTTTAGGAATTTAGAATCCCATCACTCTTGTAGGAGGGGTTTTCAACCCCGATTTACAATGCACGCGCCCTTCACTACGAGATTACAAAACACATGGCAAACTTGCAAGGCCTTGGCATCGGACTAATAGGCTTAGGGATAGGACAGCAGCATCTCCTTGGGTATCAACGCAAAAACTTACGAGTCGCCGCGATTTGCGATAAAAACGAAGCACGACTGCATGAGGTTGGAGACAGATTTGACATTGACAAACGGTATACACGTATCATCGATCTGATTGCTGATGCGAACGTGGATATCGTTGACATGGCAGTTCATCCGTGGATACGTTCTCCTATTGTAAATGCCGCAGCACAAGCAGGAAAACACATCTTCTGCCAAAAACCTTTTTCAATGACGATGCCTCAAGCCATTGAAATGGTAGACACCTGTGAGAAGCACAATGTGCAACTCATGATAAACCAAAACTCATGTTTTGTTCCTGGATTTCTCGCCATAGAACCCTATATAAACGCCGAACACCTCGGTGAAATCTACCACGTTTCCATTACCTGTAACGGATTTTACACTGGCTATCCGGGTAAACATCTTATTCCCGTAATGCAAGTGCATCACATTAGTCTTATCCATAAATGGTTTGGAGAGCTTGAGTGCGTTTATTGCCAAGCACACGGACACGAGCGGTCGGTTGAAGAAGGCGAAACAATGTCTGTTGCACTATTCAAATGCCGCAGCGGAATAAAAGGATTGTTTTCATGTAATTGGTCATTCCTCGCGAATTGTGGTCACAATCTCCAACATCCGTATGAAGAAATCCGAATTCAAGGCACAAAGGGTGCTATCTACGGAAGCAGCGCAGATATGACTGTTCATCTCACAGAACCTGAGACGCAAGAGGTAATACCTGAAATTGAGGGAACTTGGTTTCCTGATGCGTTCGGTAACGCTATGGCGCACTTTATTGAATGTTTGCAAACAGGCAAAAAGCCGCTTACAGATGGACGCAGCAACCTACATATCATCCAAACTATTTTCGCAATGCACCAATCAGCGCTATCAGACAAGATTGTTATGGTTGACGATATTTCGTTGGATGGCAACTACGATATCAGTCCTTATCCAGTACATCCTTTCGATGATGTCAGCATCTTACACTAACCCCAATAAACGTATACAGAAACACACCAATAAGCGCGCCGACTGCTGTGTTTATCCAAATTTATGGATATAGTCGCGATTCGGAGATCGCTCCTACCAATACCGCCTGCTCCTTGTAGGAGGGAATTCTGATTCCCGACTATTGCTAATACCTATAATTTTAGAATAGACAATCCGCTACCAAGGTGTATCGTTAATTGTAATACCAAATTAACGGGATTCATATTGTTTTTCTATTTTGCAAATCCACTCAAAACCGACATGTGCCTGCACCTTCTTTCTGTTTTCAGAGAACCACCGACACCTTTTCACAACCGCATCTTCAAGTGCTGACAGCGTTGTAAAACTTTATTCACAACGACCTCTTGCAAGAGATCAGCCGTTCAGCAGGTAGTGCTGATAGCGCAACTTCAAGGGCTGCTTGCTGGGTTTCATCCAAAAAACGCTTTCCTCCATTGTTTTTGCGTTTATCTTGTATAGCGGCTTCACCTTGTGCGTTATAGCGTTTGAGCAACTTGCGAACACAGTCCGGCGTGCGCGTCCTACAATCTCAGCGACTTCACGAGGTGTTCGGGGATGTGTGGTATCAGCAAGAAGCCAATAATATGCCAGTGTGTCCGTTCACGAGGACATTCACATTCAAGATACCTTGCTCTAAGAACTTCTACTGAAAAGTGAGGGAAACCTCATGTTTTTCTTTTTCATCTGTTCACAATAACATATCTAAAATATATACAAGAAAAATCACGTTAATATGGTATTAGTTTGATTTGTTCCATAAGTTGTTCAAGTTTTTGATTGTCTTTTTTGCCTTTTGATGCTTCAACACCTGAACAGAGGTCGATGCCGTAAGGTTTAATAGTTTCAATAGCTTCTTTGACGTTCTCAGGACGAATCCCACCCGCGAAGAAGACAGATAGCGGACTCTCGTCTATTAACTCAGCAGCGACATGCCAATCACAAGTCTTTCCTGTCCCGCCGTATCGAGGCGGGTCAGTGCTGATATCAACAGTATCAAATAGGAGAAAATCTGCACCGGCATCACGGTATGCTTGCATCTGTGCTCGGACCTCAGACATGTCCACATTTTCTGGATTTCCTGCAGGTAGGTAGACAGATTTCCAGAGTTGACAATTCACGACCCGTTTGAGTTTTTCAACCTGTTGCGGTGTCTCTTGTCCAAGAAGTTGAACAGCAAGCGGATCAATTTGCAATACTGCTTCTTGGATGTCTGATGTTGTGCGATTGTATAGTAAAAGCACTGTCGGGATAGGACTTGAGTTAGCGATTTCTACTGCTTGGGGTGTGGTCAGCGATCGTTCTGAAGACGCAACGTCAACTAATACGCCAGAGTAATTCGCGCCAGCATCAGCAGCGAGGCAAGCATCGTGGATAGAGGTTGTCCCGCAGATTTTGACTTTGCACCGTGATTCTCTATGCATGATTTTGCAAGTCCTATTAATCACAAAAAACTGTTTGTCTGTCGGCATCTGAATAGCAAATTATCATTGTTACCGGTTGCCAACCTGTATTGACAGCATTGTGTTTGACATTACGTGGAATACGCAACATCATCCCAGGTTTGAGCGGGATAGTTTCTTCCCCTAACTTGTGGTCACACTCACCTGAAAGCACATAGATAAGTTCCTCACAATTCGGGTGGTAATGGGTTGGATTGCCTTCTCCAGCGTTAATGTAAACAACACCAAATGTCATTTCAGCGTCAGGGTCAATCTGATCGTTACAGAGCCATTTAATTGCACCCCACGGAAATTCAAGGGCACCAGATTCATTACTATTTGTTAGCGTAATTTCCATATTGTTCTCCCTTCCTGTTTTATGTTTTTAAACCGTTTCTAACGAAAAACAGGTCAAACTTCTTTCAGCGTAAGCCTGCAAGCCTTCAGTCGGTTGTTCGTGAAGATAACCGATAGGTGCACAGATTGCCTTAACGTCTTCGACCTGTTGATTAACAGCATAATGCACATGTCCAAAGAGGACATGTGTAACAAGCGGTTCCTGTAAACACAACAGTCCGAGACCTTCACTTCCGTAAAACGCGCGAAAATAGTCCCAAGGCAATTCGCCACGGTAGTGAATACATTCCCGAAACGGCACATGATGTGTCACAACAACAATACGTTCTACCTTGTCCTTCAGGAAAGCTATCTGTTTATCAAGATCAGCCTCAAAACGGCGTGCAATGTTTTCATCTGTATCTGTCCATCGGGCATATCGCTTGTCACTCCAGACCTTTCCTATCAAATGTTTTTCAGCATACTGTTCTGTAGAAAAATCGTATTTATCTGATGCAAACGTATAATCGTACCAACCAATGGTGCCGCAGAAGCCTATTTTCTCTCTGATATATGGCGCATCAATGAGTGAGTAAAACCCGTGATCTTGGCAAATTTCTGAAATTATGCGACACTTTTGCTCACTTGTCATGTTCGCACTCTTGCTAATCCAAATATCATGATTACCCGGAACAAATAACTTCTGACAAGTCAAATCTGCTTTGTCAAATTCACCGAGGACTTCGTAGAATTCAGATAACTTTGGGGTTATATCACCTGCAAGGACAAAAACATCAAGTTCTGCCGCTTCGATCGCATCAATGAGAAATGGAACAATTGCTTTGTTTGCTTCGGTTGCTTCCGCATGCAGGTCGGAAATTAATCCAATTTTCATTGATCTTGTGTCCGCAACTTGCAACGTATTTCAGAGTGAGTTGACATTTCAAACTTGGTGTAGTGCTTAGTCAAGTGCTAATTGATAGGTCTGGGAAATAGTCGGGAATCGGAGTTCCCTCTTACCATAAGCAGTCCATCGGTAGGAGCGATCTCCGAATCGCGAACTACAATAATATGTCAACGAAGCAGGAGTATTCAAAAATCAGAAGACATTAACTACTGAGAATGCGTTGTCAAGCTGCTAAAAACCTCATCAAGAAAGATGCGGATAGCGGAATCATCTTCTTGAAAACGTTGTCGTTGTCGTTCAAGAGCACTTAGCGCGGATTCGTCTCCAATTTTAGCAATTGCGTCCACCAAAGTTAATTGTATCGCGGGATCATCGGTGGTTTCTAAGGCATTAATCAGAAAGTCGCGTGTCTGTATTCCACCGATAGTGCCGAGAGCTGAAGCAGCGATATCTTTCGCCGCGGTATCAGCTTCGTTGAATGCTGCGATGAGCGCATCAACAGCAGGTGTGCCGATCTGGCTAAGTGCTAAACCTGCTTGAAAACGAATGCCGGGAATTTCATTATTATCCCTAAGCACTTTGACAAGAGGTTCTATCGCGGAAATAGGCTTAAGGGTACCAAGAATGGAAAGACATGTCCGACGAATTTCCTGTTCCGGTTCAGTGACAATTTGAATATATTGTTCGGCAAGTTTTACAAGAGAACCTTCGTTCACTTTCTGATAAAGTGCTTCTGAACGGTGACGAAATTGGATTCCGAATGGGGCTTCAAGCGTTGCAGTATTTGCAGCGGGATCAACAAGAAGTAATCCAAGAATTTCAGCAGATTCACTATGTTGACTATCAAGTATATCTGCGGGGAGTTGATTCACATCTTCCTGTCGAAACTGCTGAAAGAGTGGATCGAGTTCACTGAGGGCGACAAGCCGTTCTAAACTACGTGCTGCTGCTTTGCGGAGTGCAAGTTCTTTACTGTTTTTAAGAATCTCTATCAAGGATTCTACAGCGCGAGCATCACCTAAATTGCCAAGGGCGGAAACAGCAGCTATTTTTACACCGATTAGTTCTGTTGTCCTGAAAGTTAAGTTAGCATTCAATTTTGTGAACTCATCAACAGATTTCTTGTAGTCGTTTAAACTGTAAATTTTTCGCTCATCTACAATTTTTTCAACAACATCACCAACTTGAATAGTGTCGCTATTTGCAGCAGGGGTTCCAGGTGTAATTTCCTTTATACGAACAGAACCGCTGCCTTCAACCTCTAAACCAACTTTATCCCCAAGTTTTCGGATTGCAATACGGAGTGGTTGCTTACCTTTGAGATACAGTAGCATGTTATTGTCGTCTGCCATAGCTTTTTTGACCGCACGTTTGAACTCGGGAGGATTCTGGACAGGGTATTCACCTATTACATAAGAAATGAGTTCTCCAGATGAAAGTTCTGCTTTATCAGCGGGACCGTTAGATGTAATAGCACTTACGACAACACCACTCGTTGACCATCTATTTTCAAGATCGCTATCAAGTTGTTGCACTTCCATTTTTAAGCGTGCATCGTAATAGTGGTTCTCACATCCAAGCGTAAATGCCAAAGTGATGAAAAATAAGATTATTAATACATTTCTAAACATTCAGATTCCTTTCAATCATTCAGAAAACTAAGATGGTTTTTGCCCTATATCACTTGCAAATTGGAACTAATTACTTAACTTCACGACTACTTCACGACTACTTTTCTCTTTCAATGCATCTAAAAGGGGTTGAACAGCTTTCTCATCACCGAGTGTGGATAACGCGCGAATTGCATCAACTCGTAGGGAAGAACCTTTGTTTTGGGTAATTTTGACCAGTTCAGGAACTGCTTTGCCTCCGATTTTTCCGAGTGCTGCAACAGCCAACTGACGCACCTCCGGTTCTTCACGATCTCGTTTCCGCTTTGCAGAACCCGATTCAATAAGAGCGGCAAGGACAGGAATAGCATCTTCACTACCTATCTCACCGAGTGCTTTAACAGCATTCAAACGGGTCCCAACCTGATTATGTTTTAGCAATTCAATCAAAATCGGCACCATAGTGGTTGGATCAGATTTGCCGATATTTGCCATCACCCAGTGGGCATCGTGCCTGTCACGATTGTCTTTGGACTTAATCGCTTTTTGTAATTGCTTGAGGAGTTGTTTGCGGTCCCCTTGCTGATAAACGAGCGTGAGTGCTTCCAATGCAGCGTTTTGCACATTCACATCATCGTCTCGGAGCGTATCAAAAATCAGAATTTCAAGGTATTCACCCGAGTCTTCTTGATACGCTTTAAACATGTGCTGTCCTCTCTGAGCGATTGATGCCTGATTCCAGTCTGGTTGGTTAGTTTCGTAAAATTCCTGCGAATCATAGAAACCGAGCAGATAGTGTGCTTCAGCGTTATCGCTTTCCTGTTCAATAGCAAGCTTAAATTCGCGAACAGCGCGTTCTTCTTTTCGCCGTTTGTCGGATTTTATTAGTTCTTTTCCTTTAGCAAGGTGTTCGTTCTGATTGCCGCATCCAACTATAAATAGGACAAGTGGAAAAATAAGAAATATTTTTTTCATACGCTGTTTATCCATGTTGTTCATTTGAGGTTATAGGTACATATCGAAACTGCTGTCAAACAATCTATTTTAATTCAAGAGACTTTGCTGTTCAGCATCTGTCTCATTTACCTGAGTTTCCTCATTTTTCTCTTCCTCATCACCCTCTTCTTCAATGTTTAGGTCTTTTTGAAGCGTGACGATCGGTTTTTCTGAGAACCCCCAATCCTTATACCTTTGTATGACAGGTGTATCTGTAGTTGCGAGTTCAATTTCAAGGATTTTTAAGTCGTTTTCTATTGCTGCTGCTTCGGCGGCTTCAATGAGATGGTCAGCAACGCCTAACAGTCGAAAAGGACCGGATACGGCAAGGTCACTAATTTGACCTACTTCATCATTTAGCGGATGCTGTTTTACAGTGATGTGTCCAACAGCATAACCACTGGCATCAGCAACGAGACGAGTCGTTTGACTATCAGTAGCCAAATCGGCTTTTAATTCTTCAGCTACTTGTTCTATAGTTTTCTCAGGAAAACAGTATGTCTGTAAATGGTTAGCATCGTCTTCTTGAGCTGATCGGACGTTAAGTTTACCTCTCAAGTCAAAGTCCTTAGTTGCCATTTTTCTCTCCTTATTTTGTTCTGAAATGAGCGATTTTGCAACAGATAGACCATCCTAATTCCTATTAGTTACTGTTGTGAGGAACAGGACTTTGTGCGCTATCTTCCTCTTCAAACGGTTCTTCCTGCCCAATTCGCAGCTGGCGTTCAGCATCAACAACATCACGATTAATTTTCTCGATACAACGATTCAACTTATCCGTGAGGGCAGTGTGTCCTGCCATAGCACGACGAATCTGACCCAGTTGGTCAATCACAAGTCGGAAGGTTCTGACAAAATCACCCGGATCAAGTGCCGCATAGTCGGTCAATTTATCAAATTGACACCCATGACTCCACGCTAACATCGCTGAACACAAACGAGGTTCCAACAGCGGAACAAATTCAGAGACGTTGAGTTGGCTTTCTAACCCTTGAATGTCTAAAATTTCGTCCCAAGCTGCTCCCAGAATTGATAACAATCTTTTATCTGTTATCTTTTTAAAATAAACACCTTTGCGAGGTTCAGACACTATTGCTACCATCAGACAATTGATTTCATCTTCTGTCAACCGCTCAAAAAAGCCACTATAGAGCAATTGTGTCAATTGGAGTTCGTATCCATAGATATGTGATGCGGTGTTTCCACGTGGTAAAAGCGTCTGTGCTTCAATATACCCGAGTTTCTCAAGGACTTTTAAGCGGGCGGCTATCTGTCCTTGCTGATAATCCTGAATTGATGTCTGTTTTCTTCTTAAATTCTGGATATAATGTTCCTGTTTACGGATTGATTGATATCTTTTAGTACACTGTTTGCGTTCGGAGCACTCATGGCACAAGTTTTTAGCGAGTTCCGCATGGAGACTTTGCATTTTGCTCTGAATTAGTGTTGTCCTCTTGCTGCGCTCAATTTTCTTTGATTTTCCGCGCAATGATTGAAGAGATGCTAATTCCAACTGCAACCTTTCAAGGTTCTTTTGATTTTTATGCTTATGTCTCTGATAACTCTCAATTTGTTTCATGCCTTCAATGTTCTCGTGGATACAGGTAGGAAGAGGTAAAGCTTTACGTCTTTCATCTATTTGATCAATCTGTTTATTAAGATCGGCAATTCGTTTATAATTCTGGTGATTGCTAAGACTCATCGTGTAGACATCATATATTTCGTCGCCATATTTCTCATATAGATTGAGAATACTGGAATATGAGAGATTGAACTGACTTGTGATGGGTTCAATAGAGTTAGAAATGGTTCTGCTGACATCGTCAGGTGTTGCATATTTAGGGGCAACTTTGGCATAAACATAACCGACATCATCAATCCCGCGTCTTCCTGCCCTACCCGCCATTTGGTGATATTCTCGTGCTTTGAGATAACGGTAACTGACACCGTCAAATTTTTCCAAACTATCAAACACGACTGTGCAGGCAGGCATATTGATTCCAACGGCGAATGTCTCAGTGGTAAATAGGAGTTGAATTAATCCTGAAGTAAACAACCGCTCTACAACTTCTTTAAGCGTAGGCAACATGCCCGCGTGATGGTAGGCTATTCCGCAGCTTATTAATTGGCGAAAATCTGTAATTACCTTTTCTTTAACAATATCAAACTGAATACAAAGCGCGTCAAATTTTTCTAAAATCTGCGCCTGCTTTTCTGGATCAAGCAACTCGTGTTGTCCACTGGACGCATAATAGTGAGCGTTACTTTCACATCTTTTCCGGCTGAAACAAAAATAGAGACAGGGCAAGCGATTTTGCTTGTGCAAGTAAGGGATCAACTCCGTGTTGATTATACTCTTTAGCTTTTTAGCGGTGTCATCGCTTTGATCTTTTTTCTTTCGTTTCCGTCGTTTTGCTATCTGCCGAAGATCGTAAAGGTGCCCCAATTTACCTATGCCAAAACCCTGAAAATAGAGGTGATGTTCTAAAGGCACAGGACGTTCTAACTCTTCAACAACTGCAATGTCAATTTCTCGTACGCTTCGTATCCACTCCGCAAATGAGTTGATACTTGGAATTGTCGCACTCAGGCAGACAAATTTGATATGTTGCGGTGCAAAAATGATACTTTCTTCCCAGACAGTGCCGCGTTCAATGTCGTTGATATAATGGATTTCGTCAAAAATGACATAGGAAACATCTTGTAGTCTTTCTATATCATCAAAGATGATATTTCGGAATATCTCGGTGGTCATCAATAGGACTTGAGCATAAGGATTTAAGACGACATCGCCGGTTACGATACCAATTTTATCACCGTATTCAGATTGAAAATCTCTATATTTTTGATTACTAAGTGCCTTGATCGGTGCGGTGTAGATAACGCGTTTGTTTGTCTGAAGGCATTTTTCAACAGCGTATTCAGCAATAACAGTCTTACCCGCCCCAGTAGGTGCTGTCACTATCACCGAGTGGTCTTGGTTAATTGCTGTAATTGCCTCTTCCTGAAACCGATCTAACGCAAAGCCTTTATATTCCATCAATATCCCCTATACTGAAACCATAATAAATAGTATAACGAATATCTGCTTTTTTGTCAAGAAAGATTGATTGAGAAACAAACGCAGCTATTCAATTGTCTTGCAGCACTCTTGTGGGAAGACTTTGTGAGTTCGCTAAAATCGCCTATAGCATTTAACACTTCTTACATTGTCCGTTAAGGAACGCTGTGAATCCGAATGCTTACTTTTATAGATTACGGTTTACGCGATATATATTGAAACCTATATTTTTCTTATTATGCACCCTTTCCGATATAATCTTGTGTCTTTAAAGTTTGGACAATTTTATGAATTGTCGTTTGTTGACTGGAACATTATATTTGTGCATCCGCATTGTTGGATACACATTTCGCCCCGCTGGGGCTAAGCGGGTGGAGATATATGTGATCTATACACATTTCGCCCCGCTGGGGCTAAGGGTAAATCTTATACACCTCTATTTTCTGCGATGTGGGTGTCTGAAACAAACTCGTAGAAAAATACAGATTTGAAGCAGCCCCAGCGGGGCGGAATGTGTATAGCAGCACGACATACAGACGGACAAAGCCCCAGCGGGGCGAAATGTGTCTGAATAAAATCTGATTCTAATATCTACGGTTTTCCATAAACTATGCTATCAAACAAAAATATTAAATTGTCCAAACTTTAGTTAAAGTACAGGAAGGCATCGTATACCACTTTTGAGAAATGGAGAGCAAGAATTTTTTGCGTAAGTTTTGAGGTTATTGGCAATTAGAATTAGAATCCGTTTAATCTTCAAATTTGAGTAAAATTCCGCTTATTTATTTTTTCAGGGTGTGTAAAGTTTTGTCACTGATTATTTTTTACAAATTAACTTGACAAACCTATGTATTTATGTTAATATTATTATCACATAATAAACAACGTTCGCAATATACGCAAAATCCTAAGAACAAAAAGAAGAAAACAAAAAATCTCAAATCCACGTCACAATCCTTGCTCTGCTTGACTTCTGCACGTCACTGGGACGTGCAAAACGTCCTAAATGAAGGTGTAGATCGAAAGGGCAAAACGAAACTTAACCAACAATATGCTTTGTACGAAAATTTTACACACCTTTTTTCAAATTTATACTTGACATTTTTACAGCTTTTTTGTATAATAGTTAAATCAACCAATCTGAAAAACTAAATATGGGTGCCTCGATCTAAAACATATTTTAGGTTTTTCAGCTTGGTTGCTGGGGTGCCCGCTGTTTTTTTAAGAATGGTAGGCGAACCCACGACCAAGCAAAACACTATCTGGAGGTGCTATAATGAAAACGTTTCTCAAAAAAGCGATTCTCGCAATCGCTATCATTGTTCTTATTACAGGTGGACTGTTCATCATGAACATTAACATAGATGCAACCGATATACCGCCGCCTTGTGAACGCAAAACTGAATGTGTCCCGAACAACGAGGGACAGAAACCGGGCTTGATCTGTCCATATCCGAGACAACCGTGCGCACTGGACGCAACGAATAGCAGGGATAACAACAAGCCTATACAGGAGGACCGTTAGATGGATATCAAACTTCACTGGGGGATAGCAGCCCTCATTATAATTTTGATTGCTGCGGGTGGTTTTATGTATTGGCAGTGGTCATCCGTGCAGCAGCTCAAAGAGCAGCTTGCACAAGATGATAAACTGCTTGAAGAAAAGGAGGAACCGGTCGCAAAAAACAACCTGCCGCCTGCCGAACCGGGCAAAAAGTGGGTGCCGCATGGTGACCACTTTCACCAGGTGCCGATTGACGCACCTGATGTTTGGCAAGAGGGAACGCCTGAACCTGTCGCAAAAGAAGTGCAGGCGAAGCCAGCCTATACCGGCCCGTTGACCTATCACACGGAACTGCTAAAAACAAACCCGGTGGAAGCACTTCGCTTGCAAGCAGAAGAACGCGGACATTGGAGCGCGAAGTGGATACCGCCATTTCCGCCCGATGACACCGAAGCTGCCGAAATCGCACGGACGGAGTATCTCATCATTTACTATGAAACTATTGGAGATACGGACAACCCCGAATACAAAAAGGCAAACCGTGCAGGTTGGGAGCAGGGAAGACGGACAGCGAAAGCATTAAGGGAGGCATATAGCGCACGCGTTGCTGATTTAATGATACTAACATGGCCGAGATTTCCTGAATTGGACGTTCCACCGCTTTATGAAAAAGGATGGCGGACGTCACCTTCGGACTATTTTCCACTGCAAATTGAAGATTTAAAATTTCCACTTTCCAATCCTAAATAAAAGGAGTTTTTTCATGTTCAAAACACTTTCATTCCTAACACTTATCATTTGTGTGTTATCAATCTTTATTTTTAATAACGTATCCTTTGCAGGTGATGTATCAGACTATGCATACAAGCAACTTAATATCAGGTATAAAGACGTAAAAGACAAGGAGACAGCACTCGGAGCGGTTCGGACTGTCCTGGGTGATCTCAACTCGGGCTGGGATGACGAAATAGCTAATATGACGAGTAACGAAGAGGTCGCGTTGATTACGGGTGTGGGTGCTGTTATCAGTTCGCTTGTTGCTGCTGCGTCTGGCGGTTCGCTTGTACCTGCGATGTATGCTGCGTGGGTCTCCAAGTATAAATCGAAAAAAGCGGAAACACATCGGATTGCGAGTGCGGATTACCTAACAGCGATGTCGTCGTCGCTGTCGCAGCTGGATGCTGCGCTGGCGGCAATAGAGACATCCTACACGCTCTACTCAGCGCAGCATGATACGTATTTGGGTGTCATGGCGCCACATCTTGGCAGGGTGAAATCTTCGCTTGCTACGGCATCAAGTGCTGGTCAAACGTCTTTCTCTCACACCGGGAACACCAGTGGGGATCCACATTCTGTTGATAAACTCTGGGGCAGAGATCATTGGGATATGGATGACCTCCCGAAAAGCTATGCGTGTAAATCTGGCAATCCGTGTATGTATTCTTACCGTACTCCGTATGAAGCGTTGACAGCACATCAGTGGACTTGTGGGTCGGACTACTCTATTGTGAGTCATAGGGTGCCTGGGTGTGGCAAAAAGTACTATAAATGTCCTAATTATGAGATACCTGATTATCACAACACCTTCTCATGCACCAGATATAATATGGTTTTCAAAGCAGGAGAAAGCGGTCGTGTCAGAGAATACTGCGGCACCCACTTCCGCTATTGCACCAATTTCACTTATGATTCTCAGGGACATGTCGCGACGATTACATCGGCCGGTCAGTGTTCTAAATTGCTTGGTGCAGGGCAGTCAGGTTCACACAATCATAGTAACTCAGATGACACAGACACGTCTCCTGGCAATTTCCGGCAGCAGGAAGTGACGGAGACCACCATCACGTATGCATGTGATGATCATAGTGGTGTTGCAAGTGGCGCGAGTGGTCATGTCGCTGCGGGGTGTGGCAATCCGAATCACTTTATTTGTGATAACAGTGATCATTCGGCTTCAAGCTGTGGGCATATTGATCACTTTAATTGTGATGGAAAAACGCACCAACAGGTGCAGTGCACCGAGACAAATGATGCTGGTGATCAATGTACGTATACCTATTGGGCGTGTGCGAATGATAGCACACCAACTCACAATCATGCGTATCCTGCGATTTCGTGCGGTCGTAGTGGGTGCACACAGACGGTCTCTTCCTCAACAGCGCATCAGGTAACTTGTTCGGCGGGACACCAGTATTGGTCTTGCGGTCAATATGCGAACTGGCATGCCAACCACCATCGCACGCGCACCTGCAGATTTGGCAGATGTGGACAGAGTTGGCAAAGGTGTTCGAGACCCAGTTCAGCCCCTACCCCGATGTGTACAGATCCAACGAGAGCGGGACAACGGTGTTGGGCAAAGTAGTCGAGGCACACCTAAAAAACTTTACAGGCAGGTATCCGAAAGGGTATCTGCCTTTCTTTTGTCAAAATCCTCTACGTTGACATAAATCATAGGAACTGCTCAAGAATTAAATGGCTCTGGAGTAGGGAACGAAAACAATTAATTGATAAAATTTTGCTAATTTGCCATAATACCTTTAAGTTTGGGGATAACCATTACAAAAACATTAACAGTAGAACACACGGGGAAGTTCTAAAGGAGTTGTAGAAATGTTTCAAACATTGACAAATAACAGAATTCACCTGTTATCCGTAGTTCTATTATTCTGCCTTGTTTCGTTGCTATTTACTTTCTTACCCATCATGTTGGTGGAAGCACAACGAAATGAAGCAACAGTCGCCGCAAATTGGACGTTTGACAATGGGAGTGCAAAAGATACATCAAAGAACGCAATCCATGGCAAATTTGTTGGGAACCCGATATCCGTCGTAGGAATAGCGGGCAAGGCGTTCGAATTTGATGGCAAGGGCGATGGCATAGGTCTTCCGGATACCCCACTTATAAATACTGGTGGCCCTTATACGAATCGAACTGTCGCAGCTTTTTTTAAATGTAATAACATTTCTTTAAATGAGAAGCAGGTGATTTTTCAAGAAGGTGGTGCCACACGAGGCTTATGTATCTATGTACACAGAGGTGAAGCCTATGTTGGTGGTTGGAATCGTGCCCAGTACAATTGGGATGGTGCGTGGATATCAGAGAAAATCCGATCAAATCGGTGGCACCACGTTGCAGTAGTCATTCGCAATGCCGCTGATAAAGTCGAAAACGGTAAATTAGAAATGTGGTTAGATGGTAAACTTGTTGACAAAGAAGCAGGTGGGCAGCTTCATGCCCACGGCAATGATACTTCAATCGGTTACGTTACACAGAAGACAATTTACCATGATGGTATTGAAGACTTAAGCAATGTTGGCTGGTTTGCTGGCATCATTGATGAAGTCATCGTCTACAATTCAGCTTTTGATGCTGCAGATTTTCGAAAAATCGCGCATCCCTTAAGTGTTGAACCGCAAGATAAATTTACAACAACGTGGGGATACCTAAAAGCGAAGCGAACTGAAAATTAGTTTATAAGATTTTCCACGAACTATGATTCATGGTCTTGGGATTCCACAAAATAGACATTTGCAATAGTTGAATTAATAAAGGAGGATGTGGAAATGAACCAACACGATTACAACCTCATCGATTCGGAGATTAATTTCTTCAAGACATTCGGTTATTTGAGTTTTCCGCAACTGATGGCGGACAGGATTGAGGCGATTCAGGACGCTTTTGAAACCGTCTGGGCAGAACGCGGTGGCGGACATAACGGCAAACCGCACGAGGGAACAGCGCGCTCTTGTATTGTGCCTTTCATTGACCAAAGCGAAGAGTTATCATCGCTACTGGATGACCCGCGTATTCTGATGATTGCGAAAACCTTGCTCGGAGACGATTTTAACTACATGGGCAGCGATGGGAATTTCTATGTCGGTGATACTGGATGGCATTCTGATGGTGGACATAAACTGGAAGACCCAATGCACATAAAAATTGCATTCTACCTTGATCCGCTCACGCGTGATTCTGGCGCACTTCGTGTAATTCCGGGTAGTCATCTCTTTGGCGATAACTACGCTGACGGGTTGAGTCAGCAGGTTGGGAAAAGTCAAGAGATGTGGGAAATACACGGAAAAGATGTGCCTGCCGTCGTCTTTGAAACAACGCCTGGGGATCTTGTGCTGTTTAACCATAACACCAAGCACGCAGCGTTTGGCGGCGGTAAACGCAGACGTATGTTCACGATGAATCTCTGCCAACGGTATCCAGAGGAGAAGTTGGACGCATTGCAGGCATATATCGCGGGATCAGCAAGGTTCTGGATTGATCGGAAATATGGCGAAAAAATGCTAAACACCGCTACACCGGAACGCCAGATACATCTTGAACAGGTGAGGGCAAATGATGGACATCTTGCTGAACTTTCTCGTCAAGCACAGGAGCGGATGAGTGAACCTTCACGCGGATGATGCTTGTTGCCATGCTTGCCGAACATATTGGATAGACTCTTCAAATCCTCGTTGTCCTTGACGACTGGCTTCCTCTATACTGAGCCAACCGTCGTAATTGGCTTGCCGCATACGGGAAAAGATTTGCGGAATCGGTGAGGCACCGGTGCCGACACGAACAGGTTCAAACTTCCCTGCTTCACGTATGTCAAAAACATGTAGCACAACAACGCGGTCAATAACTTTATCCAGCAGTCCTAATGCATCTTCTTTCAGGACGAGAGGGTTTGCTGTGTCAAAGCACACTCCGAGTGGTGTGTCCGAAAGTGCGTCCAAGATTTCCAAGAAAATTTCTGTGGGTTGTGAAAAGTCCCAATACTGCCACGGCGCGCCTTTGGTATGATTTTCATAAGCGAGTGTGATACCCTGCTTTTCTGCTTCGTCAAGCGCATGTCGAAATCCGTCTTCAACCCAACGTATCCCTGCTTCGCGTTCAATACCGAGATGATTTTGCCCTGCTGTCACCCGAACAAATTTTGCTCCTAAGGCTTTTGCTAATGCGATATCTGCCTTTAGTTCAATTAATTCTTGTGCGCGTTGCGTTGCATCGGGATGTGTAAAATCGGAATAGCAAGCGAGCATGCATGCCTCTATACCGCGTTTTGCAAGGATAGAACGGATTAATGTTACAATTTTCTCATCACGATGTGGGAAGAACTTGATGCTAAAGTCAACTGCATCTAAACCCAATTCTGCACCGAATCGGATCCAATCTGCAACAGTGCTTTTTCCAGTGAAGATATCATTGTAAAGAGAGACGGGGAGACAACTAAGTTTCATTGTATATTCTTTTCATCCTAATAAAAGTCATTCATTGGTGGCATAGGATATTATAATGAGGTTCCGTAGGATTTGCAAGGGTTATTATGCGCTAAAGGATGTCTGTCGATGCAAGTTTAATTCGGTCAACCCTCCAAAATTTAGTTGAATCTGTCTATTTTGTATGTTATTATTACTTTCAAATAATTTGCATTATGTAGGAGAAAGATGATGGCAAAACAAGATCAGGAACTTGCTAAAAAGTACTTTAATAGCGGGATAGAGAAAAGTAAAAAAGACGAGTACGAACTTGCCATTGAAGACTATACTAAGGCAATAGAACTCAAACCTGACTATGCGGAGGCATACTACTATCGTGGTGGATCGTGGTTACGCCTCGGAGAAAGGGAAAAAGCCAAAGAAGATTTGGATGTCGCAAGAGACCTTGCAATGGATGCTATCATTGCCTTAGATAAAATAGGGCAGGACTATGAGCGAGCATGGAAAATTTTGGGCAACATGTAAGATATTTGACAATTTCGGAAATTTTGATGGTAGCCGATTGGCACGCAAGTGACTATCAAATATTAAAGGAAAATCAGTTACACTATTTGGTTGAGATAGTCAGTCAAAGATTTGGTGACACTGAACTGTTTCCAACTGTATTTCAAAAAGCAGCCGTATATGCACATCACATCATTACCGGACATATATTTTTAGATGGAAATAAACGTGTCGGCATGCATAGCGCGCTCTTGTTTTTAGTTTTGAACGGTTGTTCGTTCCGAGAAAACATAGACGATTCAATCATTGAACTCGGCCTTAAGATTGCAGATGGATCCATAACTGATATTGACACAATTGCTGATCATATACTGCAGTGGATTTTGACGCAATAGTAGGACCGGGTTCAATTTTTTGCATTTACGTTATTACCATCTCATGAATCACTCCCCAAAATACTTTGAAATGTGCCAACACCCTGCAATTCAAGCACTTCAACCCACCTCAAAAAACTCCGATAACTTGTGGCTACCAACTACTGAACAACTCCACGAACTTTTAAATCAAAAACTCCCTTATCCAGAACGTTCCAGTTTCCGCCGCACTGCAGATGGTTGGGAATACGAAACCTATTTTCGTGAATGGGCAGCAGATTATAACACCTATATTGACACACATCGTCAGTTTGTTGGAGACGAGGCAGAGGTTGTGCTTTTGCAGGTGTTAATGGCGTTGCTTGGTATTGATGGACGCTGGATGGTATAAAACCTCTCAAGGAGAAATCTATGACTTATGAAACACTATTCGCAACGATACGAGAATACAAGCAAGTAGGTATCTCAAATCATGATATATTAACGATCCTTCTCAACGATACGTTTGGGGATTGGCTAATATCTCGAGGTGTGAGTCGTCTTGAGATATTAGCTGAAAATAGATTGTGTTTGAATGTGATAGGAGAATTAAAAGAAAACAATTCGTCAAAAGGAATTCAACTATACTCCCGATTTATGGTAATTTCATTAGATGAAATTGAAGAAAATCCAGAAGCAGTATCGGATGCGCTCAAATCCTATATCTCAGATGGGGACGGTGCTTACGTTTGGGTGATTCCTGATGGCTACATGGCAGGGTTAACCGCAGCAGAGCAGGAGTGGGAGCAGCATGGTGGTGGCTATTTTTCGCATGAATCTATATGCATTTCCAACACTGCAGATATTGATACGCGCTGTCTCTTAGAGGTGCTTTATGAAGACACTGCGATGGAGAACGTCTCCTGCGAATTTGACGTGCCTGCGCATAGATCGGTGCATTATCGGTTGGATAAACTAAAAGACGCGAACGGTGAACCGTTGATTGCCAAAGATGCGCCTGTCAGTTACAAAATCACAAGTCGAGATGCGCGAATCGTTGTACAAGGTTCACGTATTTTAACAAGTGGCGAGAACAGTATGTTTGCCAGTTTTGGTACAGTGATGGCGTGGTGTCCGCAATAACCTAAGCACTATTCCGATAAGGTTCTAAATCAATTCCCGGAAACGCTTGTGCTAAACGATCTAATGCTTGCGGTGTGTAATATGAATCGCCAGGAGCAGGCCACCCTAATACGCGTCTCACAGCAGGTGTTGTTTGTGTGATAAAGTTCATATAATGTGGACTTGACCGTGGGATAGGTCGTGTTGTTAAACACCAACTGGCATTGTCGGCACGGTGAAAGTGATAACCCATCCATACTCGTTGTTTGCTTCTGTTCGCAAACGGCTGCGCAGCATGAACAATATAACTTGACCGATAAATAGCACTCCCCGCTTTCGCCGTGAGAGGAACAGGTTCTGCCAATTCCTTAAACTCGCGCAAGTCAGGAATGCCAAGTCCACCCGCACTGCCAGGATGTTTTTCCCATATCATATCCAGTTGGTCCTGAGAACCTGGACAGATGAGCATCGGGGCACCGTCCAAATCAACATCGTGCAGCATGATGCTGCATAGAATATATCCGTAACGCTGCCAATCAGGGTGCGGCGGCAACGCTGCATTTGTGCCATTATCAATATGATACCCTTGCCACGGGTGTTCACTGTAACGCTTATCCGTTAGCCCTTCTCTTAGAAATATCTGTCCATAACTGATCCGAATTTCCTCTGTGTCTAACAGCTGCTGCGCAATCCCAAGATAGGTTTCATTTTCAATGAGCGTGTCCACTGTTTCTAACCCTGTTGGAAAGTGCGAAACTTTTGCAAGGGGACCCGCAAGTTGATTCATGGGACTATTGTTTTGATATGCACTTTCGAGTTCGTCCAGTTTATCGTCCCATTTTGCACGATATTCCGCGTAAGATAACCCATCATAAGCGTTTCGCTCAACTGCTTCCAACGCAGCAGAAACGACTTCCTGCGAAAAGACGTTCGGTACAACGATAATCCCGTCATGTTTCCAAGTTGCAAGTTGGTTGTCTGTCAATTTCATACACTCACCTCTTTTATTGAGAGAACGTTTCCCATTTGTCTTCTTGCACTACATCCTTATCGGTATTTTGCTGAATTTTCTCCCACCATTCCCGATTTTCAACATACCACTGAATTGTCTGTTGCATACCTTGTTCAAACGGTATTTCCGGTTCCCACCCGAGTTCACGATGGATTTTCGCTGAATCCAAAAGATACCTGCAATCATGCCCTGGTCTATCAGGCACATAAGTTTTCAGGGTTTGCGGTTTGCCAAGCGTCCCTAAAATAAAGTCGGTAACTTCTTCAATACTTTTCTCAACGCCACTACCAATGTTATATGTTTCTCCAATCTTGCCGTTATGGATAACCGATGCAATTGCACGGCAATGGTCATCAACATGTAACCATTCTCGACAGTTATGACTACTGCGGTAAAGCGTCAAAGGCAAATCTTGTATAGCATTCGTTGTGAAAAGCGGTATCAACTTTTCAGGATGCTGATATGCCCCGTAATTATTAGAACAATTAGAAATAGTTATCGGTAGTCCGAAGCTATGGAAATATGCGTTTACAAGATGGTCGGCTGCTGCTTTTGACGCGTTATAGGGAGTCTGTGGGCGGTAAGGTGCAGTTTCGGTAAAAGCATCGGGGGAATCTAATGGCAGTTCACCATATACCTCACACGTTGAGATATGATGAAACCGAGACACACTGTACTGCCGAGCAGCATCTAATAAAACTTGTGTCCCGATTACGTTTGTTTCAAAGAATTGGCGCGGCTGTAAGATTGCACGGCTATTGTGTGATTCGGCCGCAAAGTTCACAATCACATCTGGTTGATGTGTTTCTATAAGTTCTGAAACGAATGCATCGTCCAGAATATCACCATGCGCAAAAACATATCGATCAGAATAAGCTAAGACAATATCTGTCAGGTTTGTAAGATTCCCAGCATAAGTCAACCGATCAAGGTTGATCACAACATCTTTCGGATACTCCTTGAGCCAATATCGGATAAAGTTTGTGCCGATAAATCCAGCACCGCCAGTGACCAATAATTTCATGTATGTCCTTAAAAATAAAATTAATATGCGTGTTTTATCTTTTCTAAGCGCGTGGAAGCATTTCTTGAGTGCTTAGATGACTATATCCTATCAAAAACAGGAGTGACCTGTCAATCTAATTGTATTCAATGAAAAAAGTAATTATTGACAAATTAACCTCAATTTTATAAAATGACAACAAGTCATGTGGAGGAAGAACTGATGCGACAGCGCAAATTTGGTAAAACGGGTCTGATCGTCTCTGAAATCGGCATGGGAACATGGGAACTCGGCGGACGGGAATGGGGAGATATAGGCGAAAAAGAGGCTGTTGATCTTCTCCGATACGCTTTTGAAACAGGTGTTACCTTTTACGACACCGCTGACCAATACGGTGGTGGCCGCGCTGAACGCCTTTTAGGTGAAGCATTTTCTGCACTCGGAGATAGAGTTGTCATCGCAACAAAACTGGGTTACGAATTGGACTCTGATGGCTGGATTAGTCAAGGCGGAACAGTTCCCGCGTTCAATGCTTCGCCAGATTATATCCGTCAAGCAGTTGAAGGCAGTCTTACCCGATTGAAAAAGGATGCGATAGACATTTATCAATTCCACGCCCCACCTCCTGCTGAAGCATGGGATGAAGCATTCGGTACAATGGAAAAACTAAAATCCGAAGGCAAAATTCGATTTTATGGCTTATGTCTCGGAAATGAGGAACAAGCACTTAAAGCAATAGCAGAAACCGGCATTTCTTCCTTGATGTTAACTTATAATATCCTTAACCAAGACATGGCAAAACTTGTGATGGAAACGGCTGCTGAAAAAGGGATCGCAGTTGTTGCACGTCAACCACTTTCGTCAGGTTTGCTTTCAGGACAGCTGAACGCAAACACAGAATTTGCAGAAAACGATTATAGAAAGACGTGGCCCCGTGAGAAATTTCTCGCTGATTTAGAACGTGTGGAAAAGATTAAATCGGTCATTAGTGATAAGGCACGAAGCCTGCCGCAAGCTGCACTGAAATTCATCTTAGCACATCCAGCGGTCTGTAGCGTGGTTCCAGGAATGATGACTCCTGCGCAAGTTAAGGATGGTATCGCAACCTCTGGGGCGTCTCCGTTACCTGCCGCCATTCTGGAAAAACTACGCGAGAATTAGGAAGTAACACATGAAAGTCATTGCTGATTTGTGCGTCGTGCCGATGGGTGTTGGCGTTTCTGTTTCAAAATATGTCACTGCGTGTGAAAATGTGCTGAAAGAGGCAGGTTTGAAAACAAAACTGCACGCTTATGGCACTAATATCGAAGGCGAATGGGATGACGTGTTTGATGCGATTAAACGTTGTCATGAAATAGTCCATCAGATGGGTGCACCCCGAATTACGACAACCCTAAAGTTTGGCACTCGGATTGATAGAACTCAAACGATGCAAGATAAGGTTAGCAGCGTTCAAAAACATTTAGCGGCAGAATAACTGAAGTTTTAGAATTGGGTTATTTAGTTTTAAGAATTTTTAGTTGATACATATTACTGATAGTTTATAAAAATATGAAATCGGCTCAAACCAAGTTATTACTGGATTCAAGCCGATTTAGAAAATGTCTGATATTTGCGTTTATCGGATGTTTTTGATGCTACCCCATGTGGTTGTGAGTTTGGCTTTAGGGTCTACTGGGGTAAGACTACTATCGCCGAAGTACTCAATTTCGCCAATTTGAAAGTACGCCCCGGCCGGGTTCGATGCAGTGTCAAAAGTAACATGCCGAAAAAACCGATATCCGGTGGTTTGAGCTTCGAAATCTTCCCCTGCCTCAAAAAGGACGACTTGCAGTCGCTGATCCCAAAAACTATCTCCATCGTGAGAAAAGATAGTCGTAAAATCCTCGCCGTCGTTCGACCCTTGAACTTCCCACACTGTAGGGTCCCTCGCAGGAACATCGTTCGCTGAAGATACGGTGAAGTGTGTCAATACGTACGACTCCTCAAGCTCAGCTGTTACATGTAAACCTTCATCCGGAATACCGCCCCCACGTCCGCAGCACCATTTCGCATTGCCGCCGCCAAGGATGTTATCGAAGACGTTAAACGAAAATTCCCCACCCCCGAATCCGGGTTCTTCGTTGGCTGTGAAAATGGCGTTGTAACCCTCATCTGCATCAGGAGCACCATCGTCTTCTGGGTCGGTTAGGTCTCCTCCCAGCAGTGAATCCGTTCCTGTTCCCAAGACTTCCTCTGCCTGTGCCAGGTCACTCGCACTGATAACACAATAGGTTACCATCAACACAAATCCTGCTAATACCATCATAATTTTCATGCTATTTATCCTCCTAAAGAAATGAATCTCACTCTTACGTGAGTTTCGTGTTAAATTACGGGGTTTGAATAAACTGCACCCACTTACCATACCAATTTTTACTAATCGGTATTCCATAACAATATATTATTCCATATTATTATAGAAAATTCAATGTTATTTTCAAAATATTAGGGTTATTTAGTTTTATGAATTTTCAGTTGATGCATGTTACTGCTAATTTATAGAAATGTGAAAAAATATAGCAGAAAATAGAAAACTAAACAACCCTATTTTTAGAAAAAATATCTTGACTTTTTTTGACATGCTGCTAAAATAATATAAAAATGTAATATTAGTTACATTACTATTTTAAAATCCTAAGAATTACTACAAAATAATGTAGGAGGTTTACATAATAATGTTCAGAAAATTGTGTATAATAGGGTTGGTTTGTGTGATGAGCCTTTCGGTGATGACACTGACTGCTGATGCCCAAGATCAAATTCTCGGTCCATGGCTTTGGATGATCGCTAAAACCGAAGCGGGACAGGGTGGTGCTAATTCTACCGATATCGATTCACTCGCAGTTGCAAGCGATGACAAAGTTACCGAAGAAATGGTGGCTAAAAATGGAGCAAAAGAAGGGGACGAGGTCGGAGATTATGAGTGGACACTCGCTGAATTGCCCGCAAACGGTGATATCAATGCTGTTGTCAATCAAACAGGAATGGAAGAAGGTGCTTTGGATGACATTACTTCTTATGCACTTTATACGCACAAATCGGATAAGGCACTAAAGGCGACAATGAAAACCGGGAGTGATGATTCCATCAAAGTCTGGCTCAATGGTAAAGTCGTTTTTAAGAATGCCGTGAACCGTGGACGTGGCATGTATCAAGATGAGTTCGCAATTGATCTGAAACAAGGTGACAACTTGATAATGGTCAAAGTCAGTGAGCGTGGCGGTGGTTGGGGCATGCACGTCGGTATTTCTGAAACGCCTCACGTTCCTATAGAAGATATTTTGACAGATTGGCTTTGGATGGTCGCCCGGACCGAAGCAGGGCAGGGTGGAGCATCTTCCACCAACATCGATTCCTTGGCGGTTGCAAGCAAAAATAAAGTTAAAGAAGAAAAGGTAGCTAAAATTGGAGCAACTGAAGGGGCTGAGGTCGGAGATTTTGAGTGGACACTCGCTGATTTGCCACAAGATGGAAACCTTGATGTTATTGCCAATGAAATAGGAGCAGCTGGGCCTTTTGACGACATAACAGCTTATGGACTCGTTACACTTGTCGCTGACGAAGCTATGAAAGGTGTCAGTTTGTTAGTTGGGAGTGATGATTCTATTAAAGTCTGGCTGAATGGTGAAGTCGTTCACACGAACGCGGTGAACCGTGGCAGATCCAGATGGCAAGATGAGTTTGAAGTTGATCTGAAACGAGGTAACAACTTGTTGATGGTCAAATGCAGTGAACGTGGCGGTGGCTGGGGCGTGCACGTCGGTATTCGAGGGTCCATAGATACTGCCTATTTACCTGCAGGACAGCAAAGTGTTGAAGCAGCAGGCAAGTTTATCACTACCTGGGGTAAATTGAAAGGTGCGAAATAATTGGTTTATACAACACGTGATATAGCATGTTGAATCTGACCCTGTAGTCCAATTAAGACATTGTGGCTACGGGGTCTACACGTTTCTTTTTTAATGTGTGGAAGTTTGCGATATAGTAAATCTAAAATTACCTTTACGGTTCTTTATAGGTTTAGCGTGTTTGTAGTCGCGCAATTCATTGCGCCTCTTCCTGTAGGAGCGACCTCCCGGTCGCGACTTTAAAACTGTAGAACACTTTGTAAATGCCGAATGATAATGTAAAGTTAATTGTAAAATCCACTATATCTAACACTCAATTTCTAACGTGAATTATGTTCAGTATAGATTGGTCGCTGTTTTATTTTCACCTCTTAAACCCCGTAAACGAGAGGAATCGTAGTGGAAAAACACCTACTATGCGTGAAAGCAGGCTTAAAGACGAAGCGCCATGCTTACGACACTGATATTGAAGGTAAATGGGATCCAGTATTTGATGCGATTAGACGTTGTCATGAAGTGGTGCCTGAGATGGGAGCACCTCGAATTACCACAACGCTGAAGTTTGGCACCCGGATTGACAAAACCTAAATGATGGAAGATAAGATTGATAGTGTGCAAAAACAGTTAGTAATAGAATGAAAAAAAATAGAAAAAATGTTGACTTTTTTTAATATTCTGCTAAAATAATTCAAGTTGCTACCTATAAGATTTTAGACATGCAAATACCGTTTTTAATAGAAAATAGCCCATTTTTCGCAAAAATTGGTAGCGCAAACTGACAGTTTGTGCACTCATAGCACAATCTAACAGATTATGCTACATAGGTGGCAACTTAGGTTAAAATAGCATGGAGATGTAATATTATTTATGTTTTATCATTAAAATCTTAAGAATTACTACAAAATTGTATAGGAGGTTACGCATAATGTTCAGAAAATTGTGTATAATAGGGTTGGCTTTTCTGATGAGTTCTTCGATCATGACACTCACTGCAGATGCTCAAGATAAAGTTACCGGTCCTTGGATGTGGATGATTATGCCCAATTCTGTAGCATGTGGCGCTGA
Organism: Candidatus Poribacteria bacterium; assembly: GCA_028820635.1. GTDB lineage: Bacteria > Poribacteria > WGA-4E > WGA-4E > WGA-3G > MSPOR6. The sequence goes on along the minus strand of JAPPIG010000080.1, from coordinate 26,154 downwards.
TGCTACCCATGTTGATGAGATAGATGAACAAACAGGTGGCAAACTTTCTGAAGAAGACGTGGCGGAAGATGGCATTACGCCTAAAGTTCTCAGAGTTAAGTTTAAAACTGGTTATGAGTGGACTGAAGGCGAAATTGCAGTAGCAGGTGGGAATAATCTCCAATTAATGTTGAATGACCTTCGTTTCGGTCCGGCTGCCCCGGGGGTTGATCTCAATAGTCATTGTGCTTATGCTGTCATCAATGCTAAATCCAAAAAATCGGTGAAAGATGCTACTGCACGAGTTGGTAGTGATGATTCCGTTAAGGTGTGGGTGAATGGCAAAGAGGTACACGCAAACGCTGTAAACCGTGGTGCCGGAGATTTTCAAGACGCCTTTAATGTGGATATAAAAGTAGGGGATAATGTGATTATGGTTAAGGTGTGTGAATGCGGCGGCGGATGGAGCATGTTTTTCGGTATTCAGGCAGACTTGGATTATAATCTGAAGTTTGAAGGGTGGTCTGTTGAACCTGCTGATAAACTCGCGACGCAGTGGGGAGCACTCAAAGGTCTTAGGAATTCTAATTTTAAACTATAATCTAACTTAAGGCCGCCTTTTTGTACTTGATTCAATTTGGTAAATCTGTCATAATTCTCTAAACGGTTAGAAGCAGAATGACCGAATTGTTTAGAGAAAAGTCTGACTTTTGTAATTCTGCTAAAATAGCTGAAAGGTATACTTCTATTTCGTTTTATTATTATTCTTAGAATTACTACAAAATAATATAGGAGGTAGTAAATAATGTTCAGGAAATTGTGTGTGATAGGATTAGTTTGTCTGATGAGTCTTTCAGTGATGACACTGGCTGCTGATGCTCAGGAAAAAATTTCTGGTCCGTATCTCTGGATGATTGCTAAAACTGCAGCAAACCAAGGCGGACAGAATTCCACCAATATTGATTCACTTGATGACGCCAGCCGTGGAAAAGTCACCGAAGAGGAAATCGCCAAAAACGGTGCAAGAGAAGGCGACGAAGTTGGTGATTATGAGTGGACACCAGGCACACTTGCCGTTAACGGGGACATTAATGCTCTCGTTAATAGCATAGGTATGGAAGTGGGTGCGTTAGATGACATAACGTCTTATGCGCTAATTGTCCTCAAAACGAAAAGAGCGCAAGGAAACGTAGCGATGGGTGTCAGTAGTGATGACTCTGTCAAGGTTTGGCTTAATGGTGAAGTTGTTCATACCAAAGCAGTGAACCGCGGCCGGGGTGGTGATAACTCTTTCCAAGATCATTTAAAGGTTGACCTTAAGAAAGGAAATAATCTCTTTATGATAAAAGTCAGTGAGCGTGGCGGTGGATGGGGAATGCACTTTGGCGTTGGCGGCGACTATGAATTAGCCGAAATTGATGACATTTTGCCAGTTGAACCTGCTGGCAAATTAACAACGCAATGGGCACAAATTAAGAATATTCGGTAATTCTGACCTGATATATCACAAATTATTGTTTTCGGTTTTCTCTTTATTCAAAGAGAATTTTTACAATAAAACTTTGTATAAACCCTTTAATTGATTGTAGTATAATTATTTATGGGTTTTAAGTTTGACTTAATTAGGTGTTTTTGTTAAACTAATTATGAAATAGACGTTTATCCTTTAAAATAAATCAGAAATTGACGTTTCTAAGGATAAATGGCGTTAAATGTTACTGCTTTATTTTGTTAACAAAATTAAATGGAGGTTTTTCATGTACAGGAAATTAATTGTATTAGGTATAGCGTTTCTGATGATTCTTTCAGTTATGCCACGCACTGCTGATGCCCAAGATCAAATTCTTGGTCCATGGCTTTGGATGATCGCTAAAACCGAAGCGGGACAGGGTGGTGCTAATTCTACCGATATCGATTCACTCGCAGTTTCAAGTGATAATAAAGTTACTGAAGAAATGGTCGCTAAAAATGGCGCAAAAGAGGGTGACACTGTTGGGGATTATAAGTGGACACTCGCTGAATTGCCCGCAAACGGTGACATCAATACTGTTGTCAATGAAACAGGAATGGCAGAAGGCGCATTGGATGACGTTTCTTCTTATGCACTCTATACGTACAAATCGGATAAGGCGCAAGATGTGACAATGAAAACCGGGAGTGATGATTCTATCAAAGTCTGGCTCAACGGGGAAGTCGTTTTTACCAATGCCGTTAACCGTGGACGTGGCATGTGGCAAGATGAGTTCGGAATTAGCCTGAAACAAGGTGACAACTTGATATTAGTCAAAGTCAGTGAACGTGGCGGTGGTTGGGGAATGCACGTAGGTATCCTTGAAACCCCGTATGTTCCTGTAGTAGATATTTTGACAAATTGGCTTTGGATGATCGCCAGAGCCGAATCAGGACAGGGTGGAGCAGCTGCCACCGACGTTGATTTACTCGCAGTTGCAAGTAAGGATGTAACTACCGAAGATATGGTAGCTGAAATTGGGGCATCTGAAGGCGACAGCCTCGGTGATTACGATTGGACACTCGCTGAATTGCCACAAAACGGAAACCTTGATGAAATTGCCAATTTAATGGAAGTAGAAGGTGGTTTGGACGACATAACAGCTTATGGACTCGTTACACTTGTTGCTGACGAAACTAAGGAAGTCACATTGCTTGCTGGAAGCGATGATTCTATCAAAGTCTGGCTCAATGGTGAAGTCGTTCATACGAACGCGGTCAACCGTGGAAGATCCAGATGGCAAGATGAGTTTACAGTAAATCTGAGACAAGGTGACAACTTGTTGCTGGTCAAAGTCAGTGATCGCGGCGGCGGCTGGGGCATGCACTTCGGTATTCGAGGTGAAGTAGAAACTGCCTATAAAACGCCTGCTGAGTTGGGCACTCCTGTTGAAGCTAAAGGTAAACTCGTTACTACTTGGGGCAGCTTAAAAAGTGCTAAGTAACACCATATCCGTTTAGTAGCCACAATGTTGTTGGTTGCTATCTAACCTATCGTTATTAAACATTAAGGGCAGTGCTATATAGCACTGCCCTTAATGTTTTTGAGATCTTGAAATTAATAATTTCCCTTCTTGTCTGAACCAAGCACGGGAGGTACGGTTTCCTAACCGCACCATAGGCATCAATTTAAGGATTTTCCCTGACCGGTAGATGTCATTTTAATCAAAGAAAAGTATTATTTATGAAATATAGTGACCTTTAGAATTAACAGGACATTTTGAGTTGTAGGAGGGAACTCCGATTCCCGACTACCAGTGCATTTGTCGCGATTCGGTGATCGCTCCTACAAGAAGAAACAGATGTAGTTTGTGCGATTACTGGAGAATTGAATGACTCTGTCCAAACGAGATGTTTAACTTGACTAATACCTACCAGTTATGTTAGGATAAACGCAAAAACAGCAGGAGAAATGATGTATGACACTGATATCTATGTTTGAGCAATCAGTTCAAAACTACGGCAACAAACCCGCATTGGCACATAAACCGAAAGGTGGCACTTATCAAGACATCTCTTACGCCGAACTCGGCGAATCGGTGGATGCTTTCAATAAAGGTTTAAGTGCATTAGGCGTGCAAAAAGGGGATAGGGTAGCAATCTTATCCGAGAATCGCCCGGAATGGGCAATCTCAGACTTCGGCATTCTCAAAGCTGGTGCGGTTAATGTGCCGATGTTTTCAACGCTCACAGCAGCACAGGTCGCCTATATTCTCAATGATTCTGGGGCAAAAATAATCTGTGTTTCAACCAAAGACCAACTGGAAAAAGTGATTGCAATTCGCGATGAGGTTTCATCACTTGAACAGATAGTAATTTATGATGAAATGAAAGATGAAGTGCCGACGGGCGTTAGTCAATTTGTAGATGTGTGTAATCAGGGTAAAGAGACAGATTCACCTATAGAAAGTAACACTAATGAAAACGAAATCGCTACGATTATCTATACCTCTGGCACGACCGGTAATCCAAAAGGTGTTATGCTAACGCATGCAAATTTCTTATCAAACTTTAAGGCATGTAAATCGCTTATTGATGTCAGTGAAACGGATGTGTTGTTATCTTTCCTCCCGTTATCTCATGTTTTCGAACGGCTTGGTGGACACTATGTGCCGTTGTTCTCTGGCGCGAAGATAGCGTACGCGGAAAGCACTTTTACAGTCGCACAGAATATGCAGGAAGTCTCCCCGACAGTGATGCTTAGCGTGCCGCGCTTGTATGAAACAATGCATGATAGAGTGCTACGCGCTGTGCAGGCGGGTTCATCGCTCAAACAGAAGATTTTCCACTGGGGTGTCTCAGTTGGTTCCGCGGTAAGTTCTAAGATTCAACAAGGAGAAAAACCGTCTGTACTCTTGCAGCTGAAACAGAATATCGCGGACAAACTGGTTTTCGCAAAGTTGAAGGCAGCAACAGGGGGACAACTAAGGTTTTTCGTGTCTGGTGGTGCGGCGTTACCAAAGTCAATTGCAGAGTTTTTTCACGCAGCGGGTATTCTGATTTTGGAAGGATACGGTTTGACAGAGACTTCGCCAGTCATTAGTATGAACCATCCTGCTAAATGGAAGTTTGGTACTGTTGGCGCACCTGTACCTGGTGTTGAAGTGCAGATCGCTGAGGATGGTGAGATTTTGACCCGTGGACCGCACGTGATGAAGGGTTATTTCAATAATGAAGACGCAACCGCAGAGGTTATTGATGGAGAAGATTGGTTTCACACTGGCGACATCGGTATCATTGACGATGACGGATTTATCAAGATTACTGATAGGAAAAAGAACATCATTGTGCTATCTAACGGCAAAAACGTGGCACCGCAACCGATAGAGAGCCAACTGGTGCAAAGTCCTTTTATAGATCAGATTATGTTGGTGGGTAATGAACGTAAAAATGTTGCTGCGCTGATTGTTCCAAATTTTGATGCGCTTAAATCGTGGGCATCGGAGAATGATGTTGATGCATCTGACATTCCTGATATGTTGAAAACTCGTGAGGTGCAACAACTTATGCAGAGTGAGATTAGGGAACGTTTGACGGATTTCGCTGATTTTGAACAAGTTAGACGGTTTGCCCTGCTTGAAAAGGAATTCTCTCAGGAAGAAGATGAGATGACCCCTACACTGAAGCTGAAGCGGAACGTTATTATTGAAAAGTATGGTGATATGATAGAAGGGATGTACCCGGAAGAATCGTAGGCATCAGGTTTACAAAACCCTCCTACAAGAAATTGAGAGGCGTTAGAACGATAATGTTGGGTTTCGCTGCGCTGCTCAACCCATAGGTGTCAATTTGAGGGTATGTCTCTTGTAGGAGGGTTTTCAACCCCGATTTTATAGGTTGAAACTCACAATATCGGGTTTACAAAACCCTCCTACAAGAAAGGAACAGCACATCTAAGATGGCACAAGAACAGTGAGTCCGTGCTTTATAATCTCAATCGTGGCAGGGGTTTCGCACATCGGTTCACCATCGGCGTAGAGCATAACCGATGGCTCGGTCTCAATCTTCAAACTACGGGTCTGATGGATTTCCACCGCAGGATGTGAGACATGACCACCCCAGAAGAGCGTAACCATCAGGCGCAGCACTGTAAAAGATGAAACGGGATGGATAATACATACATCAAATAGTCCATCATCAAAGTGTGCGTTTGGTACGATCTTAAATCCCCCACCATAACTTTTTGTGTTTCCAGTTGCAGCAAGCAGAAGCGGTCCCTCATGGGTACCGAAGTCGCCTTCAATTCGCACGAACGGACACTTATATTTAAATAGTGTTGCAATAGCGGCGTAGACGTAGGACGCAGTCCCTGAAAATGGGGTGGTCCGTGCAGCAGCGCGACGACTGACTTCAGTATCATAGCCACAAGTTGTTATTGTCGTAAAATAGTGTTCGTTTCCTTTCTCTGAACGGACGTGTCCTAAATCAATACACTTGGATTTACCAGTGAATAGCGTCTGAATTGCATGCTGCGGTTTACGCGGAATACCGATAGCCGTTGCTAAATCGTTGCCGCGCCCACACGGGAGTACGCCTAAAGTTACTTCCGGAACGGTCGCAATACCGTTGACGACTTCATGAAGCGTGCCATCACCCCCGCAAGCAATTACCCATAGAATCCCACTTGAGACTGCTTCCCGTGCAAAACGTGTCGCATCTCCAGTGCCAGTCGTTAGTTTTATCTCACCATTACACCCCTCTGCCATAAGAGCAGTGTACGCTTGTTCAGCAACTGTTTTTGCTTTGCCTTTGCCGGATATTGGGTTTGCGATAAGGATAAATTTGTCCATATTGGTTTATGGTTGAAGGTTACTATAAAACCAATCTCACTTAATCACAGCAATCTTCCCAACCTTTTTCTGTGCCTCAAATTCAAGGATGTAGATATAGATACCGGTCGCTATATCACCGATGCTGCCGTTTGTCAACCACCACTCTTTGCTGTTTCCATCATTTTCAGTGACGTTCAAATTCTCAAGTAATTCTCCTTTAGGTGTGAAAAGTCGGATACGAGTGCCGGCTGGTACTTTATCAAAGGTAACTGCTCCTTTGTCTGATACGTTTGGGCGAACAGGGTTCGGGTAGACGCGTAACTGTGTAAGATCATTTATTTCGGTTTCAACAACACTGCGTTTGATCTCAACAAGGTTGGCAGCAGTTCTGATTGGGTTTTCGTCAATATCGGTCACATTAGATACGGCAATCTCATATTGGTTTGTTGGGGCGGTGATTAGCGACTGTAGAACATCTGTATCAAAGGCTAAAAGAACACGCGTCCCCATTCTATCTCGTATAGCAGACATTGGTCGTAATCCTCCCAGTTGTTTTGGTTCACGCAAAAGATAACGGCGTTCATTACTAATAGTTGAGTTCATCTGGCGATCGAAAGTGACAACTATCCAGTTAGGTGGTTGATAGGCAGCACTAATTATTTTTGGAGCGAGGCGTGGTGTTGCGGAAATTGCTTTTGTTCGTTCTGTCTCTATACCCTTTTCCCCTTTGGCAGTGATAGCATACCAATAAGTTGTATCTATTTCAACAGATCTGTCTAAGAATCTGGGTAAGGTTAGGCTATTAGCAATTGCCTCGAACTCACTACCCGTAGGTGACTCATTCTTTTCGCCAATGGCACGATAGATAGTAAAAACGATTGGGATTTGTGTTTCTTCTGCTGTTTTCCACGTAACTTGAACGACCTTTGCAGTCAAAGGTGTCGCTGAAACGTCCCATGGCATAAGAGTAGCAACAGTGTTATTATCCATCGCAAAAACGGATTCAATGAAGCTTACCCCCTCTTCAGAGTTAACGTAGAGTTCGTGGAACCCGTTATTATTGAGATCAGCAGTAAAGAGAGTGGGAGTTTCAGCAACCTTTTGATGGAATAACGGTATGAATGTTGTGCCGTTCCATTTCATCACATAGAGGTTCGGATATGTGATGATCGCAAGTTCGTTTTGTCTATCACCGTCTAAATCAGCTATAGCGAGACTGTTTCCACGTAGTCGATACGGTGCGATAGCCTGTTCCCAAAGCTGCACATACTTGCCAGATGTATATGTGAAGACAAGAAACTTCCAGATGGGCGAGGCAGAAGGCACATCGGGCGGTGATATGGTGCCACCAACAACAAATTCCGATCTTCCATCTCCAGTTAAATCCCTGGAAACCAACAGTCTAACATCATCTATCCCAAGCTGAGTTTGCCACTGTAAGTGGAAACTGTTATTTGCTGTGGCAGTATAAATGAAAAGTTCGCCTTCACTATCGCCAACAATTAAATCATCTTTTCCATCAACGTTGAAGTCGTCAATTGCAAAGTCTAACGCGAAGACATTTTTCCCCTCTGTTTCATTAACTAACTCAGCGGTTCTGTCATATAAGTTATTCCCTCTATTTTCAAATATGAGAATACGGTTGTTGTTGTTATCAACTCCAATTATTTCCTTTCTGCCATCGTCATCAAGGTCAGCGATTTTTCCACCTGAAATGAATGGGGTTTCCCAGATAATTTGTGTTGGGTAACCGTTAGGTGTAATACTTTCAATTAAAAATGTTTGATCTTCGTCGTTAGCAAGGATTTCCAGCAAACCGTCGTTATCTGTATCGTCTACTGTCCCCGGTATAAGCGTTTCTAAATCTACACCTTGATCGGAGATTTCAAGAGATTCAATATCGGAGAGACTGTGTGCGATCTTATATTTGCCTGTTGGTGTTCGTTCATAAATTGCGAGACCTTCAGATGCAGAAAGTTCGCCCTCAGAGGTATCTGAAAGTGACACACCGATAAGTTCGGATAATCCGTCTTTATCAAAATCAGTAGAAATATTTGCGATGTGGAGCGGTGACATACCGAGATCAGTTTCAACGAACCCGTTTGGTGATATAGAACTGCCGACAACATTAATTGTATAATATTTCCCATTGTTATCGTCCACTGTTTTTAACCCGACAGTGTTCTGTGCTGCAATGTAAAATTGATATTGTCCTGTTTCCAATCCGAAAGAAAAAAGGTGTTCTTTTCCGAGTCCTCTTTCCTCAATAGAAGCAAAAGGCGTGATTTGACCGCTGCGTCGGAAATAGAAAGTATCTCGTGTTACATCATCTGTTGCCCAAGTGAAAATAGTGGTAGAACTGTCTCCGTACAACGCTTCAGCTGCTGTAACGGAAATAATTTTGGGGGGTGTACGGTCTACCGTTAAAACAACCTGATCGTGTGTTTGGCTACCATCTCTCCCTGTGACGACAAGACGGACAGTGTAAACGTCCTCTGGTATATCAGTAGTATCCCATACGGTTAACTGTTCGGCGACTTTTTGCGTTGATATAGGGTCGGTAAACGGAACATAAGTTGTGGGGACACTCGAACTCCCATAAAACAGCTGCCACGACTTAAACTTATATCCACCTGCAGTACCGATAAATGTTATTGAGGTTGATCCGCCACTATTTGTTTGCGGTGCATGAATTCGTGCTTGTAAGACACTACTCGCTAACAGAGCGCGCTCAGCGTTGAGTGTTCCCGCACCGGCAAGTTTCGGATCAGGTTCATCACTATCCTTTTTCAAAACCATATCGGTAGTGTTGACGAGTATCTGCCGCACCTCTTCGTGGGTGAGGTTAGATCGTTTTGATCGCATCAATGCTGCGACACCCGCGACGTGCGGTGCTGCCATAGAAGTACCAGTAAGAATACGGTAGCCGTTGTTGATTTGTGTGCTGAGTATAGCGTTTCCGGGTGCGCCAATGTCAACAGATGCCCCGAAATTCGATTTGTAGTAACGCTGTTTGTGTTGGGTCGTTGATGCCACAGAGATGACTTTCCGGTATCCGGCAGGAAAAATACTCTCTGCCTCCTGTGAATTGCCCGCTGCACCAATTAATACCGCACCACGCGCATAAGCATAATCAATAGCATCTTGGATAACAAAGGAGTGTTGTGAACTTCCCCAACTCATATTGATAATGCTTGCCCCGTTGTCAGCGGCGTAGACAATCGCGGCGGCGGAATCATCATCCTGCATGCGGGAACCACCGCCGAGTGAAAGTCCTGCACGCACTGCCATCAACGGACAATTCCACGCGACACCTGCAATGCCGATACCGTTATTTGGCATTGCACCTGCGATGCCAGCAACGTGCGTGCCGTGTCCCGATTCGTCAATTGGTTCGTTATCACCCTCTATAAAATCGCCCTCTGCTTGTAGGTTAGGAGCATCGGTGAAATCCCATCCGTGCATATCATCAATGTAACCGTTTCCATCGTCATCTAAGCCGTTATCGGCGATTTCACCCGGATTCACCCAAATTTTGTTGGCAAGATCGTCGTGTGTATAATCAATACCAGAATCAATGATGGCGATAACTACATCACGGTTGCCTTTTTCAATTGCCCACGCTTGTGGCAGATTTATCAGCGGCAAACTCCACTGTTCCGTGTATTTTGGGTCGTCGGGGACAATTTCATCCGCTAAAGTTGGGCGTAAATAGTTATAAGTAACCGCCTCAACGAGTTCACTTTTTTCAAATGCTGCTTTAAGTGTAGTCAGGTCTGTGGCTGGTGAAAACCTTAGAAGATAGGCGCGCTTAAGTTTAGTGTTATGTTTTGAAAAACGAGTAAAAGACGGAAAGATCGGTTTAAGAGATTCCACGTTGTACTTTGCATACAATGCTGCTATGGGAGATTTTGCGTGCAGTTGCTGTAGATCGTTTGATGCTTCTGGTGTCAAACGAATTAATAACTCACCAGGGGTGATTTCAGGCGGGGCAGCATTTCCAACAGCAGTACAGTAACAGATTATTCCGACAAGCAGGAAAACAAAAAGAGACAAATTTTTTGAAGGTATCTGTTGATTCATACGGTGCTAATCCAGAAGTTCAAGTTCACCTGTCTCGGGTTCGCCTTTCAGAACATCTACAACTTTTCCGGTTTTATCATCAATAATACCGATAGCGAGATTACCCCACCCGTGGTTATAGAAACTGACTGTCCAAGCAAATCCTTGAAACCATGCATACTCGCGAACCCCTTTTTGATCTGCCAATGCAGCTTTGATGCGCGGATTAGATTTTGCTATGTGAAGAATTTTATCTGCTTTTTTTAATGGTGTTATTTGCGGTTTTGGTCTCCGATTTCGTATATGTTTACCAATATTTACGCCAGGTGGTAATGTATTTGGAGATTGACTTGCAAGCGTTCGAAGTAGGGTAGCATGGCGGAGATATGCGTCTCTAAGTTGTACATAGTTTTTTAATCCATACGCAATTGGTATCTTTTCGTATTGTGCTGCGCACATTTCGGCTGCATCTGCTTCAAGATGGAGGATTTTTGCATAATCTTTTTTCTGTTCGGCGCGTTCCTGTAGTTCCGTAAAAAAAGTAGCATAGATACCAAAATTGTAAAATCTATTTGGATAGTGTGGTAACCACGTTGCAATGAACTTGGAAATCTTTTCGCGCTCCGCTTGTAGGACAGCTTCTGTAGTTTTCGATTTTTTCCACGCAGCTTTAGCGCGTTTGAGATGAAATTGGCGTTGTTCCTGAATTTCAAGTGCCTCCTTTTCTGCGCGGGCAACCCATTTATCATATCCTTGACGTTTATAGTAATTGAGAGCAATCTCGTTCATCGGTACTGAAATTAGGTTGATGCATTCTGCTGCAGCTTCGTGCCAGAGGGCAAGTTTGCCGAAATCACCGTGCTGTTCGGACATTTTGATAAAGATGTTGGCATTTGCTGTGCCTTCAAAAATAGCATTGCACGGCTTGATAACTATGAGCAGGATAGAAAAGAGTAGTAATGTGTACGTTTTTATTTTATTTTGCATCATCATTCAGGTTTGGTATTATTGGAAGTATACGTACGGTTGCTGAAAATGTCTCGTCTGGAGACAGCACAATCACACCTGCTGGAATACCTTTCGCTTCTAAATTGATGGCATCTGTTGGGCAGGTGTAAGGTTCAAAACAGATGGCATCTCGCTCTGGTGGTGTATATACAACCAATTCCCTAAATTGTGCATCCGATTCCATCACCATGCCGTATCCTGTATCCTTATTTTCAATAACGCACCGACTTACATTATCAACCAATAGAACATCTGTGAAAACATGGTCAAGTTTCAGTTTTGCAAAGGGTTGTCCGTTACGTAGATCAAGCGTTCCTGCGACATCCTTCTGTATACCAGTAGGCACAAGAACATCATCCAATTCCCAATATTTGTTGGCAGGAACGGTAATCACTGCTTTTGACGCATCTGCTGTTCCGGTTAGGTTCGTGCTAAAATAGGGATGAATACCAAATCCGATCGGCATATTTCCTTCACCTGTGTTTTTGATAGAAACCTTCATCACTAACACGGCATCTTTGAGCGTATAGGTAATCTCAATTTTGAAAGGGAATGGGTATTGGCGACTAACATCCGGAAAATCTTGCGAATTTAGCGAGCATACTAATGTTGCACCGTTCTCATTAGCCTCGTGTTTATCAACTTTATAAGGGCGGTTCAACAACAGACCGTGAATAGTGGTCGGTGACTCAGGTTCTTTGTCAAATTGATAGGTTTTTCGCTCAAACTCCCATTTTCCGTTCCGAATTCGGTTAGGGAAAGGGAAAAGAATCGGATTGCCGAAAGCAGTTGGGCGTTGTTCCAATGTTTCCAAATCCGGTGGTTCGTCTATCAATTTGAGCCAGTTATTTCCATCGGAAACTCTGAATGCGTAGCAGTTATTACCGAGTGCTGGGACAATCTCAGCACTCGCTTTGCCAACTTGTTCTATGGAGTAGACATCATAACCGTGAGAATCCCAGGCTTTGCCAACTGAATACGAAGTTTGCGCCATCGTTTTTCCTTTATCAGAGTTTACGAGTATCGTTGAAAGTAAGAGAAGGACACAAATTATACCAATAGAAAGAGCAGATTGAAAAGAAAAGTAGTAAATTTCATTGTTCTTTCTCTCAACAATTGACATTTTAAGACTTGACGTAATGAAGGAAGAACATTATTGCTTTACCAATACCCACTATTGCTGTGTCAACATATTATTGTAGGTCGCGATTCGGAGATCGCTCCTACCGATGAACTGCTTATGGTAGGAGGGAACTCCGGGGAATGCCCAAATGGCATTCATACTGTTGATTTCTTGATTTGGATTCCCGACTACTTTCAGATCCATCAATTAGCATTTGACAAAACATTAGGTAGTTTTAATTAAAAATTCTACGAAGGAAGGATACACCCGATTTTCCTCTTTTGTCAGCTATCATATATACTCTGTTACCAAGTTCATCAATAACATGTATTTCAATCATATTGTCTGCAAATTTCGGATAATCCAATTTAACTGTTGCCTTCTTCTCACCATTCAGTGTTAGGACATTATGCAAAACGTTAGATTTTCCTTTAAATTTCTTTTGCCATTCTGTTTTGTTTTCGGTAGGATCTTTTTTCCACTGAAAACTTGGAGGAGGATTTTCGTTGGTTGGTCTAACTAATAACCGAACCTGGCAAATTCCATCCGCATCTTCCACTTTGAATCTTGCTTTTCCTTTTGATGGTGAGAGTTTATCAATTTTCGTCATATCATCAAAATAGGTCTTTACAGAATTAAAAAACCGACACTTATTTAACCATGCCGCACTACTTTTGGATAAATGTTTAGATTGTTTCTCGTATGACATTAGATAAGATGGACTTCTGTAATCACGGTTTAAACCAAAAGATTCTGCAAATTTATAAGTAATGGCATCTTTTGAATATTTGTCGAGGGAGTTATGTAAAATAATCTTACCGCTTCGTTGCCTAAAAACAATATTTTGTAACCGAATAGAAAGGCGCTTTAGTTCGGCAGAAAGGCGTTTTAGTTCAGCACGGGTAGGTATTTTTACATTAGGTTTCTTTTCATTGCCTTTATCCACGAAGATAAAATAGAATATGTTGTATGTCTCAAAATGCTGTTTAATTTCTTTCATCACTCTTGTATTAGTATTTTTATGATAGTATTCATCGGCTGTATTACCCTCAAATAGATATACCTTTGCAGAACCATCACTATTTTTTTCAAACTCGAAAGACTTCCTTCCATAGCCGTGTCGTTCCATTTCATCAGCAAAAAAAGTTTGAACGTCTCTCAATATCTTATCTATTTTCTCTGGTATATCTGCCTGAGGTAGACGGTTAGTAGGTAAGAAGTAAATGGGCACAACGACATTTGGGATATTACTTTGTCTTGAAGATAAAAAGTGTGATATATCCCAAACACGAATGATACCATCGTTACCACCACCAGCCACATATCTTGAATCTGCAGAGACATCAACACAATTTGCATAATCGGAATATCCTTCTATTGATGCGTAACGGTTTCCATTATCCACAGACCAAAATTCCAATTCATCGGTGCTACCACTGATAATGGTGTTTCCATCTTTCGTAAATACAAGATCGTTAATATTTCCGGCAGGAATCACATTATAATTTTGCCAATCTGGTGGATGATACAATTTGATATCTTCATCATTGTCTGCGATTGCAAGTATAGGATTCTGCGGATCGGGTAAGAACTTCATAGTCTCAATCCATCCAACTTTTTTGTCTATCATATCAATACTTTCTCGCTTGATGACCTGATTTCCATCAATCTCCCAGATGTTAATAATATCCTTTCTTGAATCTACCGTTGCCATAAGTGTGCCATCTACAGAAAATGTATGCTCTTCTTCAAAGTCTTCGCTTTTCAACTTGAATGCTTCTATAGGTTTTGTTGGATTACTAACATCCCAAAGTTCCAAACCGAAAGTCTCAACCGCTAAATGATTTCCATTTGGTGAAAAAGCTGCATTATAACCTGGGCCACGGATAGAACTAATAAACTTTTCCTCAGCAATACCCCATAATTTCACGTCATCTTGAATATCCCTAAAATCAGAGATAGCAAGTATTTTTCCATCCGGAGAAAATGATACTGAATATCCACTGAATTCTGCTAATGGAGTCGTAGGATTCTGGATATTCCACAATTTGATATTTTTTTCCTTATTCTTATTATGGGTCATACTTACTACTAAATTATGGTTGGTAGGTGAAAATTTGACAGACTGCAAGTAACCACCTTGTACGAATTCTGCGATAAGTGTTGGTGTTGGTTTTTCAGGCACATTAGCGAATTTCTGTCGAATGTCATCTGGTATCTCCACAGTTCGGGGGATTCGTGGAGGCGGATCATCATTTTTTGATAGAATCTTGTCGATCGCCTGTTGTCTGTCGTTAACTTGCTGTTTTAAGTGGTTAATGAAAAAAATAAAACAAAATAGGATGCCAAGTCCAACCAATAATAGTGATAAGAAAACTTTGATTTTCATATTGTTATCCTATGCTATAATGCTTTTTTACTTTCACTATGAAACCAATCCTACCGTTGCTCTTTATTGTTTAGCACACCACTGGATGCCGCGTCGTAATACCTCTCGGAAGTTCGGGTTAGAATAGGTAACATTGTCATGTCCACTCTGCAAGCAAAAAATACGGGAATTGCCATATTCACGTGCCCAACCTAACACGCTCATACTATTCGGATGGTCAACGGTTAGCAGGATAGTGCTATCTTCACCTGCAGATTTCATCGTATAGGTTTCGTCTCCCATTTCCCAGTCGGTAAGTCCTTCAGTAATCGGATGGGTGGGGTCGGTAACTTGCACCTGCAATGTTTGTTTCGGAAAGTAACCGAAATCTGAACGAGCGTCAATCCCGCACATACCTGAATATTCATCCCATTCGGGAAACGCGAGAATAGCGTGATGAAGTATGACTAATCCTTGCCCGCGTTCGGTGAGTCCCAGAATTGCTTTTGCTTGCGCTTCTGTGGGATATGGACGATGGAAGTTGTAAAAGACAACGGTATCGTATTCTTTTTGATTTGGGTTGTCTACAAAAACGTCTAAATCTTCTCGGACGAACGCAATGCCTTCCATGCTTTTAAAGACTGCGTCAAAGTCTTTTTCTCTAAACCCGTGTTCTCCGGTTACGACTGCGATTTTCATGGTTGTATTCTTCTCCTATCGCATTTGTTACGGCACGCAGAGCGTGCCTACTACTATGCAGATTTAATCAATAATAGCCTGATAGGTTAGCACTCGGAATTGGGAGTGGAAAGGTGCATCGCCGATTAATTGTGTCATCAAGATGCCGATTAATTCTTCTACTGGATCAATCCAAAATGTTGTGCTTGCAAGACCGCCCCAACTGTATGTGCCTAAAGAACCGAGGGCGTGTGTGTCAGCCACATCGGTGACAACAGCAAATCCTAATCCAAAACCGCATCCAGTTCTCCACAACGGTTGCCAATCATCAGGGATATGATTCATTGTGATAAGTTCCACCGTTTTTCTGCCGAGTAGACGGACACCATCGAGTTCACCTTCATTCAGCATCATTTGGCAAAAGCGGAGGTAATCAGCAGCCGTTGAGAGTAGCCCCGCACCACCAGAATGATGAAAACTTAAGGGTCCGCTTGAAACAGGTGCATTTTCAAGCACTTGAATACTGCCATCCTCTGTGGGTTCATATAACGTGGCATATCTGTCAGCCTTTTTTTCTGGAACAGAGAAGTCTGTATCTACCATCTCTAAAGGTTCAAAAATTCGCTTTTTCAGGAACTCAGCAAACGGCATCCCTGAGACCACTTCCACAAGGTAACCGAGAACATCGGTAGACATACCGTAATTCCACGCGTCCCCCGGTTGGTGTAAGAGCGGGATATTTCCGAGTTCCTGTGCCATGTGCGCAAGGTCACCACCGTAAAAATCTGCTTCCCTATATCGATCATTAATTGGATGCACCCAGTCGCCGCCATAGATAAGTCCAGCAGTATGTGTGAGTAGATGTTTGACCGCCATTTCTCGTTCGGTATCAACAATAGCATCGCCATGGTTTGCATAAGCCTTCATGTCTTTGAAGGCAGGGATAAATTCGGATACAGGTGTATTGAGTTGAAAATGTCCTTCTTCATAGAGCATCATCACGGCGACGCTGGTAATCGGTTTTGTCATTGAATAGATGCGGAAGATCGTATCAAATTCTATCGGTTTTGCTGTTGCAACGTCCTGCATGCCGAATTTTTCAAAATGGACGAGTTTGCCTTCACGTGCTATCATCGTCAATGCGCAGGGAATTTTCCCATTATCTATCCAGCGTTGCATGACTGGTGCTATTCGTTCCAACCGCGCTGCGGACATGCCGACCTCTTCAGGCACCGCGCGCGGAATTCCAAAATCCATAAGTTTATCTCTCCTTAATTTATACCATTTCTAAATAATGATAGGACATTATTTGATAAATCGGTGGAAGAATGCGACATTCTCTTCTGTAGGAGCGACCTCCTGGTCGCGACCAGGAGGTCGCTCCTACAAAGAAACTCAAAAATCGGAATGATACTTTATTTAGGAATGGTATTATCAATCAAGTTGTCCGTAATAGATTGATGGCAACTTAGATTTATCATTTTTCCTGATTATCCGACTGTTCTGGTTCTGACTCTATTAAAGCCTGATAGGTGAACTTCCTGAAATCTCCGTGTAAAGAAGAATAGGGGTTATTCCTGAGCTGTGTCATCAGAATTCCGATGAGTTCTTTTTCTGGGTCAATCCAGAAGGTAGTTGCAGCTGCACCGCTCCAACTATATGCCCCTGTAGACCGTTTATTTTTATCGTCATCCTTACGGATTACAACATGAAATCCGAGTCCGAATGCTCCATTCTTGCCATACTGATGATGTGGGTAGCGCATGAGTTCAACGGTTTCAGTTTTTAAAATGCGGACACCTTCCAATTCACCACCATTGAGTAACATCTGACAGAAACGTAGGTAATCCGCAGCAGTTGAAACGAGTCCACCACCCCCAGAAGGGAAGAAAGAGACATCATCGTTTGCAAGCGGCACATTTGCAGCGAGTTTCATCCCGTCTTCTTTGCTATGTCTATATAGCGCTGCAAATCGCTCTACTTTTTCCTTTGGAACTGAAAAAGCTGTATCTACCATGCCGAGTGGTTTGAAAATCTTTGTCTGTAAAAATTCTTCAAACGGCATCTCCGAAACAACCTCTACAAGATAACCGAGAACATCTGTAGAAACACCGTAGGTCCATCTTGCCCCGGGTTCGTGAACGAGGGGTATCTCTCCCAGTTTTTCTGCCATCTCTGTTAAACCTGAACCACGTTTAAAAATTTTCAGTTCACCGTAGAGTTTATCAACAGGTTTTCTACCCCACCCGTAAGTTAAACCGGATGTGTGGGTTAGGAGATGTTTTACTGTCATCTTATTTTTTGCGGCATGCGTTTCTGTCTGTTCTTTGTTGTATACCTTCATGTCTTTAAAGGCGGGTATATACATCTCAACAGGGTCATCAAGTTTCAAATACCCTTCATCGTAGAGTATCATCACAGCAACACTGGTAATCGGTTTCGACATTGAGTAGATACGGAATATCGTATCGGGTTCAACCGGTTTTTGATTTTCAACATCTCGCATGCCGAGAGGCTCAAAATGTGCAATTTTCCCTTTTCTTGCGATGACAGTGAGGAATCCTGGTAGTTGCCCTTTGTCAACGTAGGCCTGCAGCACAGGTGCGATTTCATCAAGTTGTTCAGTAGAAACACCAACATCCTCTGGCACTGCCATCGGCAAGCCATGCTGTGGGACGACTGTAGCAGATCCGCAGGCAAGTATACCGATGCAAAAAACGAATAATAATATATACTTTAGATTTCTCAAATTAGGCTCCTGTGTAGTTTATGGAACTTGTTTGATATAACCCCAACGTGTCGTTAATTTGGATTGTGGGTCAACACTAAGAATTTGGGCTAAACCGACACTCTTAGCCTCTTGAATTTCATCTTCACTCCTTGCGATGTTGGAGATGCGTATCTCATCAATAATTCCTATTAATCCGTTAGCATTATCAATATTCGGCACACCGATTGTAATCGGATCGTTGCTCTGAAACGTAACCGCATTGGCTTTCTCTGCCTCTAATTGACCATCAACGTAAAGACGTCCCATATCTCCGTCAAACGTAAAGACAAGATGGTGCCATTTGTTATCTGTGATTTGGGAAGTGCCGTTCATGTTGAACGCGCATCCGCCATTTGCACCGATCTGAGCATGCAGAACTTTCTCATTATTATGTACCCAAATACCGTAGTTTCGATTGGTACAGCCTGTCTTCTGTTTGCAAACAATTCCCTGCCATTTACCATCATGCCCTGTTATTTTGACCAATACTTCAATAGTGAGTGTTTCTAACTCCAAATTCTTCGTAGAATCCACGACAACATAACCACTTTTATCGCCGGGGAATTCTAACCCTTTTCCAAATTTCGCTTTGACCCACTTGAGACTACCAATTATTTCACCATGATGTCCATTGCCAGAAGCATCTCGGACAGTTTTCCCGCCTCCTTCTTCAAAGAGCCACACGGCAACGGTATGTCTGTCAACTGCTGCATGTGTGGATACAACACTGAGTACTACCAAGACCATAGCTCCAACTAAGATATAGCGCGACTTTGAATAAATATGTTGCACTTTCATTTTCTCCTTTATTCCGATTGATCATCGCAAATATTGTATGCGTATTTGTCCTTCAGAAGCAGTATTACTAAACAATATGAAAAACTGCGGTTATGTTATCAAAATAGAGATTTTAAGTCAATGATTTGATTGCCGGTTAAGTCATGGTAAATTTGCATTTAATATTGATACGCAGTAGATGTTAGGAAAATCAAACCTATTATGTCGTTAAGTCTTATAGAAATACCTGAATTTGTGCCCACGTTTCTGCATCTATCGGGATACCATCCTGTTCCCGTTTGCGTTGTTCCTCCCAACCGCGTTCTCCAGGCATCTGAATTACGTCAATCCCAGCAGCGCGCTTCGCGGACTTAAGATACGCTATAAATTGTCCTATCTCGGCACTGAACCCAGGAAATTCTCTAAAACTTGCAACATTAATCACAAGTACAAACAACCCGTTACCGACACGCGCATCCCCGCTACGACTGCAACCTGCACCCGTCAGTGCACCTGCAAGAATGTCCACAATTACACTTAATCCGAATCCTTTGTGTGCAGCAATCCCACCAAAAGGCAATATGGCAGCAGGAGGGACTCTATAGAAATCCTCGGTGTTGGTAGTTGACTCGCCTTCAATGTTGATAAGCCAACCGTCAGGAAGTGCTTCGTTTTGATGCTGTTTTACACGAATCTTTCCCGATGCGACAACACTTGTAGACATATCCAACACTATCGGATTTTGTCCTTCAATCGGTACTGCACACGCAATCGGATTGGTAGAAAGTCGACCTTCAATCCCGCCGTGTGGTGCGACACACGTACCACCCCCGTGGTCGTTTGCCATGAGCAGTCCAATCATCTCAGCATCTGCAGCGAGGCACGCATATCCACCTAACCTTCCCACCTCATTACACCGCGACACAGCAACAGAACTAATGTCCGTCTGCTTTGCCTTCTGAATTGCTAATTCAACGGCACGGGTCGCGATAACGGGACCGAAAGCCCAATTACCATCTAATACGGCTATAGATGCAGATTCGTGCAGCGTTTCTATTGGCGCACCGGGTTGGATTACCCCCTCTTCCAATTCTCGCACATATTTTGGCAGATGGATAACACCGTGTGAATCGTGTCCGACGCGATTCGCATCTACCATAGAGCGAGTTACGATTTCCGCTTCGGATGTTGGGATATTCAATTTTTCAAAAACGTTGAGGCAAATATCGGTGAGTTCTTCTGCGGTGAGGTTCGGCATTAGGAATCTTGTGTCCTGTTATAAAGTGTTCTTAATAATTTAATCTATTTGCTGTGCGACAATGGTGAGGTCTAATATGTTCACAACGCCATCTTTATTGACGTCTACCTTCGGGTTGTCGGGTTTTTGTATTCCAATATGCTGTGCGACGGGTGTAAGGTCAAGAATGTTGACGACACCATCGCCGTTTACGTCTCCAAATTTATAGTTTTGCCGCTCTCCTGCGAGTTGCAATAATCTATGTATTTCAAGGTCCGGGTCTAAATCCGATATTCCAACAAGCATTATCAGAAGGCGCGCATTCCACACTTTATATTTTTCTTGATTTTCTTCGGACTTTCCAGGTTGTCTATTTGGATGCGGGACTCCGAGATGTCCATAGCGTAGAACATAAGGCGAAAATAAGAAGGAACTGATCGCATGAGGATGTTCTCGTGCCTTAGCAGGCAATCGTGCTAAACTTTCGTATAAAAAGGTAACTTCATGGAGACCTTCGCCACCAAGAACAATACCGGGCATCGCTTCTCTCAATTCTTGATGGAGCAGTATACTGCCCTCTGGCACCGTCAAGCCGTCAATCGGAGGATTATTTACCATGAAATGGCTGATGTCAAGATGAAAGGCATCCACTCGGTAAGTCTCCCACACACTTCTTACTCGATCCACCAGCAGCTTTCTAAATGCGCTTGAAGCGGGATTGATCCAAGCATATCGGCGGTGCAATGGGAATTCATCACTCAATCTTGATCCTATCTTTTCACCTGTCCGTGGATCGTACATTTGGTATTTCTCAAATTCCGCGTAAAGCGGGTGAGACAGTGAAACGGCTACCACATTCACGTGTGGCATCACTCTGAAACCATAGCGGTGTGCTTCTTTAACAAAATATCCAAAATTTGCGAAACTCGTTACAGGCGTATAATCCGGATAATTGAGAGCCCAGCCGGATTCTCGCCAGTCAATGACGTATAAGAGTGTTTTTTCAGGATCTACGAGTTGACTGAGTTTCTCTAAAATACCTGCCTCCATATCCGAGTGATAAAACGGACAACCTATGACTAACTCAATATCATTGATCCATGCGGGCATCTGGGAGCGGTCAGCGGGACCGAATGCCTCGTGCATCCACCGTCTATAATGAAGCGCGGGAACTTGCCAGTCGCCTTCGTAGGCATTCAATCGCCATGTCTCAGTTGTGAACTGTTTCACCGCCTCAAAAGGAGCGGGCGGATGTTGTCCGAAATTAACAGTAAAACTCTCACCTTCGGATACATATTCAAGTCTTTTAAATTGGTATTGGGTATCATCGCTACGGACAAAAACACCACCGCGTTGTCCTTGAAGGATAGCAAGTTGTGCTTCCCATTTACTATCTGGATAGTAGTACGTATCGGAGAAATTTCTATCATTTGAAATCATTCTACCGCCACGAGTCGGCAGGATAACATCTATGGCTGCGTGTGAGAGATTTGAGAAACCCCATATAATGTGTTCTATACCTCCTATTTTCAGTGCTCCTTTTTGTTTAATGAGAAGGTCATTTGTTTCAGCATCTATACTAATGTATAAATGTAAGGTTGCTTGATTATCCTGTGGCTTACTTCGCCAATTATCTATATAGATAAGTTCACATTCAAGCGGGGAGAGTATTTTTATCTCTGATAAGTTATCCGTCCACCAAATTGTCTGACTGATGTATATCCAGCCGCATTACCCTGCGTATACGTTTCATCAGTGAGTTTGTTGTGGAAATACGTTAGCACACCATTTTCAAAGCGTGCCAAATAACGATCCGTCTCCGCGATAACATCTCCCGCTTCATCAACCATCAAAGTGTTTGCCAAAGCATCCGCAACGAAAACAAACTGTAAAATCAGAATATAAACACATTTCGCACAGAAATTTCTCATAAATTTATTCCTTTCGACTTTCTTCAATCTTTCCTTGAGTTTTGGTATGATTGGTAGATTTAGAATTACTTAGACACTCCGCACCGGCGAGGTTACAAACCTCGCCTTTTGATGCTCTTTTTATCACGTTGTATTATTCTGCAACGAATACGCACGATTTCCACCAGGACCGCCACCAATCGCCCACGTCCCACGGAACAACGATTGCCGTTTCGGCGGCATCGTTTCAATAATCTCATGGCTCAGATTCAACCGATGCCACTGCGCCCAAATAGAATTATAACAATTGAAAACCGCACAACGCGGATTTGAGGGATTCGTCCAATCGTTTGCTGCATGCACAAGACTTTCAGTGAAGATAACAACAGAACCGGGTGGGCAGCTATAGTCGTCCATCATATCCCGCATGCTATTCTCCCAAGGCGACTCGCCGATATTCGGGCGATATCTGTCAGGACCACCATAGTTGAAGTGTGCCTTATGAGAACCACTCAGAAATGAGGTAGCACCTTGTCCTGCTTTTACCTCCTCAAGTTCCCATACCACACGAGTAAGTCCAGCGAATATCTTTTCACCAGCAACCTGATACCGCATCGCATTTGCTTGTTGCGGTGGTCGCACCACGTGTGGCAAACCGTTGTCACCACGTGATGTCACACTCCAACCAGATTCACGGACTGTGGTAAAAGACCCTTCACACCGAAATCCATAACAATCATCGTGCACAAAAGGATTTTCGGATAGGATTTCATTCAAAATACCTACAATTGCAGGATGATCAAGCAAGTTCTGCAGTGCACCCTGATAACTTTGTCTTGCACCCGCATATACTTCCGCTTTCATCTCTTCAATTTCCGAATCCGACAAAATGGATGGTAATAAAATCCAACCGCGAAGATCAAAGAAAAATTTCTGTTCTGGAGTCATCGGGACTGGTTCACCATTTAACGTTTCTTTTGACATTAATATCTCCTCTATAGTTTTAAAATTATGTGGTGTTATTATCCAACGAATACTGGCGGTTTCCACCAGGACCGCCACCAATTGCCCAAGTTCCGCGGAATAGGGATTGCCGTTTTGAAGGCATCTGTTCTATTATTTCATGACTTAGATTCAACCGATACCATTGCGCCCATATTGAGTTGTAACAATTAAACACAGCACAACGCGGATTGTCAGGATTCGTCCAGTCGTTGGTAGCATGAATCAGACTCTCTGTGAAAACAATCGCAGACCCAGGCGGACAACTATAGTCCTCCATCATATCGCGTATGTTATCCTCCCAAGGCGACTCACTGATATTCGGACGAAATGGGTCCGGTCCACCATAGTTGAAATGTGCCTTATGAGAACCGGTCAGAAAAGTTGTGCCGCCCAGTCCTTTTTTCACCTCTTCAAGTTCCCATACCACACGCGTCAATCCAGCAAATATCTTTCCACCAGCAACCTGATATCGCATCGCATTTGCTTGTTGTGGTGGTCGCACGACATGCGGCACCGTTGTGCCTTTTCCATAAGCAACGTTCCAGCCAGGTTGCCTGACCGTCGTAAACGAATTTTCACACCGAAAGCCGTAGCAATCATCAAATATAAAACGTTCATCAGCAACAATTTCGTTTAGAATGCCCACAACAGCAGGATGGTCAAGTAAGTTCTGAAGTGAACCTTGATAACTTTGTTTTGCACCCGCATACACTTCCGCTTTCATCTCTTCGATTTCCGATTCAGATAAGACCGATGGTAATAAAATCCAACCCCGAAGATCAAAGAAAAACTTTTGTTCTGGTGTCATCAACTTTCCGCCTGGAGCCAATGGCATAGGTTCATGAGAATGCCGTACTTCTTTCATTATAAGAAAATCCTTCTATAAACAAAATTGTAAATACTACAACGCCTGTTTCAATCCAGGCAAAAAATAATCCTTTACAACAACCTCCCAACTCATACGAGAGGCGATTTCGTAACCCTCTTTAATCATATCCTCAACATCACGCGGCTTTCGTGGCAGACGACCGAGAAGTTTCGCTGCAATGTCACGACTATTTTCCACTTCAATCTGTGTTCGTTCTGCTAAACCGATATTCAACACATCTCCTAACGACTTCGGCGCAGCATTAAGGTACGTATAGTCGGCAATAACGACATTGGGAACTTCACGATTATCAGTCGCCCGTTGAATGAAACCACAACACCCGCACACATTGCTAACAACGCAAATTGCACCAAAACTGAGCGGCTCAACCTGGGCAATTCCAAAAGGTTCATAAATTGATTGCCCAAACTCCGCATCACTACCCTTACGGATATCCATAAATTCCATCTCTATCGGCATCCGACTACCGCAAGACGCTTGACTCCACCCAAACTGATTGACAAAAACCACCTTTATTGCTTTAGACTGTAAGTTGAAGGCAGAAACACCGTTGTTCAACTCAATTTCTGCACCAACAAGATCAGGATAACCAATCTTGTGAAACACAGGCCAACCGTATTCGCGCTCCATTTCGTGTATGTTTTCGTGTGGTCGTCCAGTGGCAATTTCTGTAGAGAGGATAAATAGCACCGCTGTTTTATCATTGGAAGCAAGCAGCGAATCCAAATGTGTCAGCACCTGCAAATCGCGCCACAACCCTTTGCTTTTTACAAGTCGTGTCACATGCGTGAAAACATAATCAGGACGATAATCAAGTAACGTCCTTGCATACTTTTGGAGTCGTGCTTTTGATGCTAACTTATCCTCCAAATTCATCTCAAAAGCGGGAATTCCGTTGTAGACAAGGTTAATTGGAAACGCCTCGAACGGTGGTGCCAAAAAGCGGAGTTCATCTACAACGAGATCACCGACAGCAAAGATTGTATCACAGAGATGTGCTTTGTCAATCAACGCATGCTTGAAATACCAGAACGGATCACCGAATACATCGTGAATTAACTTGCCTTGCGTTTTTGCCTGATCTAACGCGTTGTAAAAACGCACATCGTGCCCCGGATGTCCTTCAACAATAGGTCGTATTGATGCCACTTCGTGTGCATAAAAAACAGTACGCATGTTTGCTGCACCATTGCCGTTTTTACGTTCAATCTGTGTTTTGAGTGCAAGCGGCATCCCCATAAACTCATGCGAGATAATATAAACAGGTGTTTCTCTTTCTTCACCGATGAGTACTTGCAGTGCTTGATATGCAGGTTCAGCGAGGCGCACATATTCCTCATATTCCCATTCACTCTCATAGCGAGTTGATTCGATGCCAAAGTGTTCGTAGAGTTGCCATTTGAACTGTCCAGTCAGGTCTTCATTGATGTTCGAAACATTGACTAAGAGGATATCTGTCAGTATGGTAACGTTTTGGTTTTTGTTTTCAAATTTCCGTTGCCCGTAGACAATTTCAACATGATAGGTCTTTTCAATCTCGCTGAGTGCTGCTGCATGAGGTGTCGTTTTTGTCCCTTCGGCAGCATGATATAACATCGAATCCAATGCCCCCAGATCGGCACCTGAGAAAAGGGGACCGACAAGATAGGTTTGTTCAATCGCTTCGTTGTAACTGCGGGTTGTTAGCAACCCCTCCAAAACTGCCCCGATACCTCCCATTTTCTGGATGGCTTCGTGTGTGACATGGACAACAATACTCAAGATTTCACCTCGCCTAAAGAATAAGGTTGGAATGTCTTAAAAATACCATGTAAAATAAGAAAGTGTCAAGGTGTTTTTGTAATGCATCCTAAGCAATTTTGTTTCTGGTAGGAGGAACTCCGATTCCCGACTATAGCGATTTGGATTGAAAAGTCGCGATTCGGAGATCGCTCCTACAATATTAGAGAACCAGATGCGCTTGGGAATATATAACTGTATTGTGCAGGGTTATTCAGTTTTAAGAATTATCGGTTGATGAGTGTTACAGAGAGTTTACATCGTAGGTCGGGTAGAGCGCAGCGACAC
>JAPPIG010000079.1 GCA_028820635.1 Candidatus Poribacteria bacterium | reverse complement strand
ATACAACGCCTTCGCGAGTAACTATCTACCTACTGAAACTGCAGTATATGCCCTCTATTGGGCAGGTCGATGCTATCACAAAGCAGGGCTCTTCCAGCAATCCGTTGATACGTTCAAAGAACTCATTGATGACTATGCTTACACCCCGAACACCATTGAAGCATATCACGGGTTGTCAGCGGTATACTTCGACTGGGCAAAAAGAGATGAGGATACATCTAAATGCCAATTGGTGATTGAAACTGTTGAAGAAGCCGAGCAGGAATATGCTGACAGTCGTGCTGCTTTGGATCAGCAGGTTCTCAGTCTGATGAGAAAAATTAAACGTCAGGTAGAGGAGGATGAGACCTGTCAGTGGGAACCTGAACCTCCACCAGAAGAGGTGATCACCAACCAAGGACGTGAATATTTTGATAGAGGTGAGTTGGAACTCGCTGAGGAGAAGGCAAGAGAAGCACGGCGTATCAATGCAACCTATCAGCCTGCTCACCAACTGTTAGCAGACATAAAAAAGAATTATTACGAACAAGGACTTTTATATCTTGACAATAACCACTATGGCAACGCTATTATTAAATTCAAACGGGCCATCAGTATTGGTTCAGAGTATAAAGATAAAGAAGTTTACTGCGATCTTGGTGCTGCTTATTTTAATCTGCACAACCTTGCTTATGCGGAAGACGCTGCCCTTAAGTCCTTAAACATCGATCCAAATTATGAACCTGCACGTCAATTGTTGAATGCTATCAGAGAACAAAACGACTAAAACCAGTAAATAGAATATACTTCAGATCAAAAGGAGTTATGTTAGATGAGACAGAAACCTATTTTAGTCACCGTGATGTTGTTAACCGCAATCCTGTTTTTACCAAACGTTTTCGCTCAAGGCTCTACACAATTTGAGTTGCCACAAGGGGCGACAGCGCGTTTCGGCAAAGGATGGGTCAAAGATATTCTGTTTTCGCCAAACGGTAGAGAACTCGCCGTTGCAACCACTATCGGTATTTGGGTTTATGATGTCAGCACTGGAAACGAAAAAGATTTACTTAGAGGTCCGATGGGTGGTGCCAATGCGATCGCGTATGCCAGTGATGGGCGGACTCTTGCCGCTGCACACGAGGACCGCACTGTCTATCTATGGAATACCTTTAACGGAAGGGCGCGAGCTTTTCCAGGGCATACCGGGCATATTCGCGCGATCGCCTTTTCAGACGATAATAGCATGGTTGCCAGTGGTGGAACAGATAACACCATTCGGATATGGGATGTTCATGCGAACAGACTCCGAGCAATTCTGCCTGGATATACTTCTGCGGTTTCTTCGATAGCGTTCTCATCAGATAGCAGCATGCTTGCCGGCGGCAGTAAAGATGGCACGATTCGGGTATGGGATACAGGCACTGGCGACAGAATTTACGAATTCAATGGGCATACAGAACTGGTTTCGGGCGTAATTTTCTTGCGTGACGACAGCGTCCTCGTCAGTTCCAGTTTAGATGGCACAATTCGGTTGTGGAATCTCGTTTCCCCTGTCTGGCAGCACGGACAAACAGAAGAATATTCACACAACACACCCGTAAAATTACGGCTTTAGTGTTCTCCAGAGACGGTAGAACGCTCGTCAGTGGCAGTGAGGACGGCACTATTCTGCAATGGGATATGGCAAGACAGATGACACCACAAAAAGTGGATTATAGACTGAAACCGCATCAAGCCAAACCCTTTATCCAGTTAGCTTTGAATGCGACAGTCCATTTGTCAATAGGGAATAGAGAGACGCGCGCCACAATCGGTAGTGGATTTTTTATAGACATAGGTTATGTTGCGACGAACTATCACGTCATTAAAGGGCAGCAACAACTTTACGTGAAATCTGTTGGCGACCAGAGAAGATACACTTTTGAAAAGATTGTCGTCATAGATGAAAAACACGATCTGGCTATTCTCAGGATATCCGGTCCGAAACCGCCAATTCTGGATCTTGAGAACAGTGATGAAATTGAGATTGGTGAAACCATCTACACTG
>JAPPIG010000066.1 GCA_028820635.1 Candidatus Poribacteria bacterium | reverse complement strand
CCTGAGAGCCCTTATTACCAGATTCAAAGAGGGTCGCTGCATTTTCAAGGAGTTGCTGCTTCCATTTTGAGAGTTGGTCTTCGCTGATGTTATGTCGTTGGCACAGTTCGGCTTGTGAAGTTTCACCCCTGAGAGCTTCAAGAACGACTTCGGCTTTAAACTCGGGGGTGAAGTTTCTTCGTTTTCGTTTGGGCATCGGATGCTCCTTTCGATAAGATTGTTGGTATACCGCAATCTTGGTTTAGAGGGTGGCCCGAATTTAAGGTGGCAGTACATGTTCTCGTCCCAGTCAAATTTAAAGTTATCATAAAATTCCACGTGCTCATCTCGTTCCGGCGGGGAAATTGCGTTATGCCATCTCCAGTAATCTATTTTGTGATGTGTTATCTTATGATAACATATTTTCTTAAAACTTGCCAAGAAATTACTTTATAGTAAAGCCCATAATTATTTAGACGCGCGGTTGACCGTAGGGGCTGGGTTATCGTGGAGTGTCAACTTATTTTGGGATTCTACTATAATTGGATGTGTTTTACTCACGCGGATAAGGTCCTATTTTTTGCGAATTAATTTGACAAACCGTTTTTTGAGATGTATAATTAATATTACATTTGGAGTTGTTCCTTCGTGGACCCCGCTCCAAGGTTCCCCTCGTGGGCTTATAGCTCAGACGGTTAGAGCGCACGCCTGATAAGCGTGAGGTCCCTGGTTCGATTCCAGGTAAGCCCACTCTCTCTTTTCTCCCGCTGCTTCTACTATGAATGTATATCATGCAAAGGTCATCAAATGTCAGAAATAAAAACAGACTTTTATCTTGGGGATTGCTTAGAGGTCCTCGCTGATTTTGACACCGATTCGTTTGATCTGATCATGACTTCTCCGCCGTATGCGGATCGCCGATCCAAAACGTATGGCGGTATCAATCCAAACGAATATGTCGATTGGTTTATGCCTCGCGCCGAGGAATTTTTAAGGGTCCTCAAGCCGTCCGGTACATTCATTCTAAACATCAAGGAGCAGGCTGTTGACGGGGAACGGCATACCTATGTTATTGAATTGATACTTGAGATGAAAAGGCAAGGGGGGCTGTGGACAGAGGAATTCGTCTGGCATAAGAAAAACTGCTATCCGGGCAAATGGCCAAACCGATTTAGAGATGCTTGGGAAAGGTGTTTGCAGTTTAATAAAACCCGAAAGTTCAATATGTACCAAGAGACGGTTATGGTACCGATGGGTGATTGGGCAGAGAAGAGATTGAAGAAACTCAGCGAGACAGATCAAAGTCGGGATACATCGAAAGTCGGAAGCGGATTCGGTAAAAATGTATCAAATTGGTTAGACCGGAAGATGGCGTATCCGACAAATGTTTTGCACTTAGCAACGGAGACGGGGAATCGCAAACATAGTGCTGTTTTTCCGAAAGCGTTGCCGGAATGGTTTATCAAATTGTTTACGAAAGAAAATGATTGGGTGCTTGATCCGTTTGCGGGTTCCGGTACGACGTGTCAGGTCGCTCAAACGTTAAAGCGGAATTCCGCTGGCATTGAAATTTTACCCGATTATTACCAATTGGCAAAAGAGAACATCAAACCGACACAATATCTGTTGTTTGAAGAGACACAAGATGAAACCCATTACACAACAAGAGATTGCTAATTACATTGAAACGAATATCCAAGCCTTTCACCAGAAAAGATTAGATAAACTCCAAAAACTGAAGTTAATGGATGTTGTTAAGCGAAAAAACCCGTATTTGTTTAAGACAAAAAACATTAGCACGGTACCAGAATTTGTAAAGACTATCTTGGATGCTCATCTATCTTCTCAAGAAGAAACGATTTTTGGTAAGTTTCTGGAGGAACTTGCTATTTTTATTTGTGCGCAAGTATATGGCGGGCAGAAATCTTCATCAGAAGGAATTGATTTGGACTTTGAAAAGGATAATATAAGATATATTGTGTCAATCAAATCTGGCCCCAATTGGGGTAATAGCAGTCAAGTCAAAAAACTACGAGACAACTTCAGGAA
>JAPPIG010000127.1 GCA_028820635.1 Candidatus Poribacteria bacterium | reverse complement strand
ACCTACAAGTTATATGCGATGCCTTCTACTGCCATCGGAGATTCCTTTCAAGTAGGTGGATATTATACCACAACGTTAGTTTAGAGGGTGGCCCTAATTTTCGATGGCAGTACAGGGAAATAACTATGAATCGTTGGACGCAGCTAAGTATTGAGTTTGCCAATCAGAGAAACTATCTAGATGAATTGTTTCGTGTTTATCCAACAATTCCCGAAGGAATTCGAGATATTGATGAAGATCTATGGGAACAAGTAGAACAGTCATTTCAGGAAAGAGACAATACCGCGCTGTTAAATGCATTACTCAAATTAGACTTGTTCCCAATAAAAGATTCCTATGTTGCGTATCTGAAAAGGGACAAGAGTGCAATAGGGAAAAACCCAAATACAGTTGATAGATTATGTGGTAGACTTTATGAAATGGGATTAGAGAAAATTTACGAACGTTCCTCTGAGCCGAAAGAAACAAATAGGCAAATTGGCCCCTTATTTAGACGCTGGTTAAACAAAGGGCATTGGGCGTTCAACCCATTTCTCTTGAAGATTTTCTTGCGTCAGACGATAATGCTGTCTTGGATGCGAGCGACGCTCAAATGAAGGACTTTGCCAAAGAACAACTAAACTACACGCGCAACAAAGGATTAGATTTTCTCGCAAGATTTAACGGTAAATATGTAATCGGCGAAGCCAAATTTTTAACCGACTTCGGAGGGCATCAAAACGCGCAATTTGATGATGCAATACGTGTTGTCGAAACGGAGGTCAACGCTGTTTCGGTTGCCATTTTAGATGGAGTTCTCTATATCAGAGGGCGTACTAAAATGTATCGTGCGATTACCCAAGACTTAACCCAGTATAACATCATGAGTGCATTGGTTTTAAGAGAGTTTTTATATCAACTCTGAAGGGTTATCAAATGCAGAATTTGATTATAAAAGGCGACAACATCAAAGGGCTTGAATATCTTCTGAATGAAAGAGGTCTAAAGGGCAGGATTGATTTGGTCTATATAGATCCGCCGTTTGCCACCAATAGCCATTTTACAATTACAGATGAAAGAGCATCTACGATAAGCAGTTCCCGAAAAGGTGATGTTGCTTATTCAGACAGATTGACCGGAAAACAATTTATTGAGTTTTTAAGAGACAGATTACTGTTGCTCAAAGAACTGCTGTCAGATGAAGGCTCTATTTATCTGCATATTGACTATAAAGTTGGGCATTATGTAAAGGTTATGATGGATGAAGTGTTTGGAATGAATAATTTCAGAAATGACATCACCAGGATAAAGTGTAACCCCAAAAATTTCCAGCGAATAGGATACGGAAATATAAAAGACCTGATCTTATTCTATTCTAAATCTTCAAAACCTATATGGAATGAACCGAAAGAGCCCTATACGCCAGAAGATTTAGTGCGATTATTTCCTAAAGTCAAAAAAGGAAGAAGGTATACTACAGTGCCGATTCATGCCCCGGGAGAGACAGAAAATGGTGAATCGAGCAAAGCATTCAAAGGATTACCTCCTCCGAAGGGACGGCATTGGCGAACAGATGTGCAGACCTTGGAAAAATGGGATGAGGCGGGTCTGATAGAGTGGTCATCGAGGGGAAACCCTAGAAAAATAATCTTTGCGGATGAGCAGATAGGTAAAAGGGTTCAGGATATTTGGGAGTATAAAGACCCCCAATCCCTAACCTATCCAACGGAAAAAAATCCAGACCTGTTAGACCGAATTATTAAAACTTCTTCTAATCCTGAAAGTATGGTTTTGGATTGTTTTTGTGGTTCAGGAACAACTCTGAAATCTGCACATCTGCTAAATAGAAGGTGGATAGGCATAGACCAATCAGAGCAGGCTATAAAAGCAACAATTGGCAAATTGAGTGCAGTTGACAGCCTACTCTCTAAATATGAGTTCATATCCTTGCTTTGACGCGGTTGAACGAATAAGGAGGGCAAGAGATAAAACTGTACTGCCCTCGGAAATTCGGACCACTGTCTAAACCAAGATTGGGACATAATAACCCAAGTTGCCACCTTTGAGTGG
>JAPPIG010000022.1 GCA_028820635.1 Candidatus Poribacteria bacterium | reverse complement strand
TTCAAAGAGTGCCCCCAGAAACTGTTGGTAATTTCCCTTCAACCTGCCTTTCAAATTTGACTGTATATCCGGTGGAATTTTTCTGAACCAGTTTTCCAGCCATTCTCGTATTTCAGTGGCTTCTTTTCGTCCTCCCCGTTGTAGAAACTCAAAAGTAGTCTCACGTTGCCTTATGGGCCCTTCCGCTTGCTCGACAGATTCGAATAACATTTATCAGCGAAAGATACAGGTGATACGTGGAGGTCAAGAAATATCGCTGCGTTAGTTTTTTTGGAAGCATGGCACAATTTTTTGCTGTAGTCATTAAACACACGACTGACTGCGAGCGATTGCTATTAATTTCATAAATCTAAGCTAGGATAATGCTCGGCAAATTCAGCCACAGGATTTTGCTCATGAGCGAAATCCTTATTAATATTAAGTTTCGGCAACCATTCTTCATAGCGTTGTGCTACTTCGGGGTCTATATCTACAACGTAGACAGGCGTCCGCTGATTCGGTTGATTATTAATCAAAAATAACTGCATACCAAGATCTGAAATTGGTAAGGAGTAGCCAATCACAAACACTCTACTTGCCTTTGCTAGCGCATCCCCTGCATCTTGCCATAATCCTCTTATAGTTTCATTATTGAAATAAGTTGTTTTCTCGTGTACGGGAGGGATGATTAACGCTTCTTTATCTTTAGACAACATGCTTAAAGATTTCTCCCGTGATGAATTGTCAGTGCCAAGCGGGGGCACATCAGCGAAAAATATAGTTTCACCATAGAATTCACTTCTGCCAGAATAATACCAATTAACTGAGCCATGAAGTTTCAGGTATGAAAAAGTCATAATCGTATCTTCACCCCAGAGACCAACTCCTGACCTTGATGCTACATTTGAGAAATAGGGAGGATACATTTGCTGAGCCAAGATTCGTTGGATGTCATCGGTAATTTGCAATTCCCTAGCCGCTCTTTCGATTAGGGTATCGTAATTCAGAGTGATAAGAGTGGCGCGTTGATTGTGTAACGACTTGATGAGATTTTTCAGCCAACCCGGTGTATCGGACTCTGCGGCTTTTGACGTGCGATCATCAATGCTCTTTTTTATTAGTTGGCGAATATGTCCGGCAACCGACAGGTTATGGTCGTTGTTGTAATTTTTGAGCCAAGGCTGACGCTGAGACAAGTAAGTCATCCAAAGTTCAATATTGTTGCCAAGATCGTACAGCGCAGGTGGCACAGGCAGGTTAAGTTTTTCTAGATCGCTCAGAACCTCAGTGCTTAATTCATTCATTGTAGGCATAACATTATGAATAGATTTGGAAAATCCCGCACCTAAAATGAATACATCGTTCATAATTTATCCTTACGTATGTCGAATATAGGTGGATACATATCTTCGCTAAAAGCCACAAATCTGTATTTGTTACACCTCTTTCTTATAAGGTTTAAGGCTTTTAACTAACATTTCTAGCCTCACTCGCGGATAGATACGTGTTCTATTTTTGCTCGTATGCAGACCATAACTCGTACCCAAAATTTGGACGCTCGCGACTAACAATAACAATTCTCGACCACGGCGGTTCGACTCGGATTTTCACCCGCAAGTTCTCTATCTCAACCGACGAGAGCCCAGAAAATGAAATGTAACCGACATGATCGACCAGAATCAACCACCATTCGTCAAAGTCCGCTTGCCGATTTTTAATTTTCTGGGTTTTTTCTTTGATAGCATCCTTGATGTTGGTAATTAGCTCTTTGAGAAGTAGTATTCCCTCCCCGTCGGATACACCTTGTAGTAAAAACATGGGGGTTTTGGGTGAACCAGGCATCAAGGTAAGACATATTCCACACGGCAAGTCCAAAGAGAAACTAGAAGACGAGGGGATAGATTTGCCAGTTTCTCGGTTATAGGCTCTATGCCCCAATGCATATTGCTTGATTAGATCATTGTCACTTGGCTGCGCGTATGGTGATAGATATTTTTGGATTTCTCTTTTGATGACTGTTGGTTTTGGCAGAGGGTTTGAGAAATCATATTCGCAATCAACATACCAACCT
>JAPPIG010000064.1 GCA_028820635.1 Candidatus Poribacteria bacterium | reverse complement strand
AGGGACGCAGCTACGCAAAAACAGCAACTCCACGCCCATAAGCTGCCTGCCAGTTCGTAAAGCTGGGACTCGTAAAGTTGTATTTGGGCTTTGCATTCCACGCCTTCGCGCCTTTTGCTATCATGTGAGCATTTCGCGTGAAGTATAGGTCGTAGATACGCGCCACGTGCTGTCCACCTTGCGGTTTGTGTGAACGGATACGGGCCGTATCTACTATCTCACAATGTTTCTTGCAAAGTGACATACACACAGAGGCATAATATCAGTATGAAAAAACAACCAATCCCGAAACACAAAAATACACAGACCCTAAAGCTGCAAAACGCAAGGAAAACCGTGAATCCTCAATACAGATATATAATGGAAAATTTAAAATTTATTGAAAATTAGAAAAACACCTATAAACCCATACAGAGACTGGGTTTATACCGAATTTCAAAAAGATACCATGGTATCAAAAAAGTTACCAAATGGTAACTTTTTGAGGTGGGCGCGATTTCTAAATTTCGACCCGTAGCGCGATCTCCTGGGCAACACTTTTTCGATAAAACGAGTCAAATCCCTAAACTATGGTGAATTATTGAAATCGGGATTTCAAGGTTTCCCTTCAACTATTTATGAGATAGGTTGTAAAAATCGCGTCACAATCCTTGTCCTGACAGACTTTTGCACGTCCCAAGGACGTGCAAAACGTCCTAAATATGGCGTGCAACGTCCCAAGTGAATGTCTAAATCGGGGAGGGCAAAGTGAAACGCAACTGACAATATGCTTTGTACGAAAACTTTACATACCCAGGCTCTCTACAGAGCCATTCAATTGTCACGAAGTGCCATTGTAAGCCCGATTTTATAAGTTGAGGTTTACAAAGTCTTCCGCCCCTCGTAGGCGTGTTTTGTAAACGCACCGTTATCTTCATCAAAACGCGCCTACCGTTGGCATATTTTGCACGTAAAGTGCCTCAAATTGAAACCTGTTACCCAAGTTGCTTGCAACAACTATGTGTGATATACTCTAAACATCAAATATAACGGATCCGATGAGACACATCAATGCCGCGAAACAAATGGACGGATAGTATTGTATATCTAACTGTTTTGGTTTTCAGTTGGGTTTGCCGCATTCTCCCAAGAAAATGGGCGATGGGTCTCGGAAGTGCTATTGGCAAACTCCTCTATCGGGTTCTCAAAAAACGGAGACAGATTGCGCTCAATAACTTGCAAATAGCCTTTGGAGACGACTTAAAACAAACACACCGACAAGAAATATGTAAAGCATGTTTTATCAATTTCGGTAAAACCGTAATTGAATTTATGCGATTCCCAAAATTAAATGCTGAGAATATCTGGTGTGAAGTTACTGTTCATGGTGGAGAACACCTCAATTCAGCTTTAGAAAAAGGAAAAGGCGCTATTGTGTTCCTACCACATTTCGGGAATTGGGAACTCCTCTCACTTGTTTATGGAGCACTCATTCCGAATAGAGCAAAGGCGATCGCTTTTCCGCTGAAAAATGCCCGACTGAACGACTTAATTTGGCGGCATCGGCAGCTCCTGAGTTTAGAATTAATTCCGAAAAAAAACGCAATTCGTGCTACCTTCCGGGCACTTAAAAACAATGATGCTGTCGGATTTTTTGCGGATCAGAATGCTGGAGATCAGGGGGTGTTTATAGATTTCTTTGGTAAACCGGCATCTACAGCGAGAGGACCTGTATCTATTGCGCTCAAAACCGGTGCACCGATCCTCTTTTCACTGGATATCCGACAACCGGATGATCAACACCACGTCCATATTTTGCCACCGATTCAGTTGGATCCCTCCGAGAATTTTGAGCGAGATGTTGAATTATATACAACACATCTGTTGAAACAGTTGGAAAAATACATACGGAAATATCCAGATCAATGGTTTTGGATACACAACCGATGGAAAACCCAACCAAATCCGAATCAGCAGGAAATAAGAAAAAATCGTGATTAGCAGATGTAAGCAGCTTTGTGAAATTTATTGCACTAATGTTGGAATTGTGGTAAAATATAAAGACGTTAAAAATACCATACATCAACTTTGAAGCGAATTTAACCGCAGTGGAGTATCCTCATGAAAAGATTTACATTGTCCTTCATCGTTTTAGTTATCGCGATTGGGATTCCTTTGCTATTCATACATTCCAGTGAAAAAGATGCAACAAATGATGAACGAGTCACGCTGGTGGAGCTTAACGAAGCTCTCGCTTTTGCTATTAGAACCGCCGAAAATAATTACTACAAACCGGTAGACAAACACGCAATGTACGAAGGGGCAATTAAAGGCGCGCTCGCTGCAATTGGAGACCCATACACTTTTCTTCTATCCGAACGCGATCATCAACGTTCTGTTGAAAATCTATACAACGCGGAATTTGGTGGACTTGGTGTTAGCATTTACACCGATCACCGCGGATTTGTTAAAATTTCTAAACCGATGCCAGGAACCCCCGCAGAAACAGCACAACTACAAGCTGGCGACTACATTACCAAAGTCAACGGAAAGCAAATTTATTTAGGTGAAAGGACAGGAATGACTATTCATGATGTCGTCGATTTACTTCGAGGTGCTGTGGATACAGATGTGACACTTACCGTGCAGCGAAAATTTCTTCAGCCGTTTGAGATAAAACTGACACGAGCCAAAATTTCGGTACCAAGTGTTACATCAACTATGCTTGAAGACAAAATTGGTTATATTCGAATCACCAAATTCATTGGAACAGACAGGGCAGGCGGGACAGAAGAAGAATTCAACAAAGCGCTCGCTGCACATAAAGATGCAGAAATGCAAGCGTTGATTTTAGATTTGCGAAGCAATCAAGGTGGACTTCTTGACGCTGCATATCACATTGCTGACGCATTTATCAATAGTGGTGTTATTGTCTCTACGAGGGGACGGAATAGCGAATTTGATGAGGCATATCCTGCCCACTCTAACATCTTGTGCCCTCCAGAAATTCCGATCGTTGTTCTCGTTGATGAGTATAGCGCAAGTGCTTCCGAAATTGTCGCTGGTGCAATAAAAGACACTGGACGAGGTATTCTTGTCGGCACAAAAACTTATGGTAAAGGCGTTGTTCAAAAACGATACCCCTTGACAGGGATCGGTGCAATCTCGCTCACTATCTCCTCATATTATACACCTAATGGAACATCAATTGATAAATCTGGCATTACCCCACAGGTCCCTGTTGCTGAGATTGAACCGAATAGAATTGAACAAGTGATGCAGAGACTCGTCTCAGAAAGAAATGCCGTTGAAGATTTTGTCACTAATTGGATTGAAGAAGAGATAAAACGTACCGGAGAAATACCGAAAGATTTTGCATTACTTGAAACAGGACTCCCACAGTTTAAGCAAACTCTTGCAAGTGAAGGGTTGAGGGTTAGCCTGCGGTGGTTGACATTACGTGCAGAACAACTGTTTAACCTCAATGTCGGTATTGAACGGGTTGTGAATTTAAAATATGACACACAATTACAGGAAGCAATTCGCATCATAAAAGCTGATGAGGTTGGAAGTACCATCCAGCTGTACCACACACTTGATCAGACGCTGAAGTTTTTGGGAGAAGAATTGCAAAATCTTGCACACGGTTCTGGACAAATAAATTGAAAACTTACCTTATAACACAGTAGAATAGGTTCAATGAATGATATCAGAGATGCTCATCACACACTCGGTAAAGCATACCTACGTGATGGCCAGTATGACGAAGCGATTACGCATTTCAATAAGGTTCTTGAACTGGATCATGATTTCGTTGACGCACACTGCGAATTATGTCGTGCCTATCTTGCCCAAAATGCGCTGGATAACGCCGAAATATCTGCCCTCACTGCACAGCGTTTAGCCCCCAACTCTCCTATAGTCCAGTCCATCGTAGACTCATTAAAAGATGCCTACTACGATACAGGTATTACTGCCCTCAACGCAGCGCGTTATAGCGATGCAGTTGAATCGTTTCAGAAGACGATTACTTTTGATGCAGCACATAAAGAAGCCTACCATTCGCTTGCGCTTGCTTACTTCGGACAGCATCAATTACAAGAAGCAAAAAATGCTGTGCAAACCGCGCTCAAAATTGATCCAAACTATACCGCTGCGCTGTCCTTGTTAGAAGCAATTGACCCCAACTCGTCACAATCAACACCGAACAATACCGATACACCGACCACAGAAAAAACTGAACCTGTACCAAACCCTGATCCTGTTCCAACGGATATTGACAAAGAGATGGAACGCGGACGCGTTTTTCTCAACAATAAGCAATACCCGCAAGCAGAAGCAGTATTCAAAAAGATAATAAAGGCAGAGCCACAGTCCTATCTGGCACATCAACAACTTGGACAGACTTACTTGGAAGTCGGCGCATTGAACGATGCCAAGAGTGAGGCAGACATCGCATTACGGATTAGACCCGACTCCCGACCCGCACAAGAACTCCAAAACGCCATCATTTTCCTCACTAAACGGAAAAAACAGCAGCACCTTCAAAAGAAAATAATAGGATACCTAATCAACATCGCAATCCTCACAGTCTGCGGATTTATCGCTTTCAAATTCGGCATCTTTGATCGGATTTTACCTGAAAAGATACCACCCGATCTTTTAATCCACCCTACTTTAGAAGATCCAACCAACAAGAACGGATACATAGATGCCGGCGAAAATGTGCGTCTGAAGTTGATGATTTCTAACACTGGCGGTACCGCAAAAGAGTTGAAAGTGAGTATACTGCCTAAGTCTATCGGCGGATTACGCTATCAGATACCCGATAGAACGCTGGACATACGGAAAAATGGATTTGAAATGATGCGGATCCCGATGACAGCTGATAAACAAGCACGCACCAGAAAAGTGCCTATAGAAATACAGGTCTTAGATAAGAACCAAACGCCGCTGGCAACAACAGATTTTCAACTCAACATCAAGTCAAAATGAGGGATTGGCATGAATAGTCATTTACTCAGAAAGTCTTTTCGACAACAATACCGGAAACGTGCATTGAGGATTTCTGTAGGTGTGCATGTGCTGTTCCTCATCATTTTCACTTTCTTTTTTCTTAGATCACAAGTAACTGAGATAGAAGATGAAATACAGGTAGATATTATTTCTGAGTTACCACGTCAGAATATCGAGAAAAAGAAAGAGACACCGAAAGAAAAAATCCCGATACCAAGAGAAGAGAGAATTTTAGAAAAGAAAGAAACCGTTGCTCAACCGAAACAATCTTTAGAGATAGCGAAAATGTCCCCCGCCGCACAGACGCAAGTTGAAATTCACGAGGCCGCCCCCGAAAAAATAGATGTCAGCGTTCCCATACTTTTGGAGATGCTTGATTTATCCACCGATGCTGATTTGAAACCCGCACCAGAGTCTGTCCTCGCCCCTATTTCCTCGGCTACAAGCGACACACCCGGAAAAAGTTATGGTAGACGCGGGGGAACCGGTCTCAGGACACCCGGAAAAGGCACAGGCGCGGGAATCGGTAAGCACATAAAAGGCACAGGTGCGGTTGACGAGGTGGGTAAAATAGACGTAGGTATAGGAGGAAGTTCACTCTTTGGCAACACCCTAAAAGATATTGCCGAAAATATTATCCAAAGTAGTGACGGAGCACCGATTGATGTTGTTTTTGTTGTGGATATCAGTGGCTCTATGCACGACAAGATAAGATCTGTCGCTGACCACCTCGGTCAAATGATTGATTTTTACGAAGCATCGGGAGGTAACTATGCCCTTGGGCTTACCCTATTCACAACATTCCGAAACAGGGGCAACGATATTGAGATGCATCCGTTGACAACAAATGTTGACTATATAAAGCAACTACTCTACGCAATTGAAGCGGGCTACGATGAAAATATATTGGATGCAATCGATCAGACTGTGAGGAAAATGCAGTTCCGCAAAAATACCATCAAACATCTTATCCTCGTCTCAGATGAACGCAAACTCGAAACCCAACAAAGACTAACAGCAGATCATGTCATCCAGCAATGTCAAAAAAACCAAATTCATGTAAATGTGCTCGGTGTTAACAATCAAGATCACAAACGACTCGCAACAGACACAGGTGGAATATGGCACGCTATTCCACAGGACACCATTGCGCAAAAAACACCTATAAGTAATCCGTATACCGCCCAGGCAATCAGCAAAGTAATTCTAAAAGATGCTACGAATATGCCAGTGGATATTATTCTATTTATTGATGGCAGCAAAAGTATGGAAAATAAAATGCTATATCTTAGGCAACAGATAGATTTTTGGCTACGGGATTGGGATATCGCGCTGATTGACTATAGAGTGGGTGTCGTACGGTTCCGCGCAGATGGCACCGTCAATATGGTCAATGTTTTCAAACCTTCACAAACACAACAGCAGATACACGCTATCCTACAGCTGCCGTGTCAAAAGGATGAAAACCTAATTCACGCTGTCGCTGAGGGCACCAGACGCATAAAATTTCGTCCTAATGCCAAAAAACATTTTATCCTCATGACAGATGAACCAGTAAAGATGAAATCTCCCACTGGCACTATACAGTTCTTACAGGATATACCGGTCATTGTGAGTGTGATCGGCACTTCCGACACCTTCCAACAACAGGTCGCACAGCAGACAGGTGGGATTTGGGTCGCAATGCCTAACGGACATAAAATGAACAAACCAAATCATTAAAAAGGGGACGGATTAGGTTTCGCAGCGTTTTATCCCACATAACAAATTAATGAATCAGCAATCCACATACACCACCGAGGTTATTACCAAAAAAGCGATAATTGTTGGTTTAATCCTCGTCATCGTCAATGCGTACTGGGTCGGAATAGCCAGCGAACTCTGGTACGCAGTCTATACACTTGTTTCCCCTTTTTCTAACGCAGTCTTTACGTTGGTAGTGCTACTTGCGCTCAACGTTCTCCTCCGTAAAATCTCACCGCGTATTGCCTTCACTCCCGCTGAACTATTATTGATCTATATCATGGTGACAATGGTTTCCACCATTTCTGGACATGCGATGATGGCAATCCTGATGGGGACTTTGGCACATCCGTTCTGGTTCGCAAGTGCCGAAAATGAGTGGGCACAACTCTTTTTGCACCATATTCCTCAATGGCTTACAGTACATGAACCCGAATGGTTGGCCGGTTATTATGAAGGAGAGTCCAGCCTCTACTTGGGGGAACATATCCGTATATGGATGAAACCAGTACTCATCTGGTCGAGTTTTATTTTACTCCTCTACGGGTCTTTGCTCTGTTTGGGACTACTGCTCCGAAAACAGTGGATGGAACGCGAAAAATTAAGTTTTCCTCTAACACAGTTGCCGTTGCAGATGACAACAAACCGCAGTTTTTTTCGTTCACGTTCGCTATGGATAGGATTCGGAATTGCTGCGCTGCTCCGCGTTATTGCTGGCTTGCATGATCTGTTTCCAGTAATACCTGCTTTTCCGTCCAGTTACCGACTTGATAGACATATAACAGAAAGACCCTGGAATGCTGTCGGTTATGTTTCCATGTCCTTCAACCTTGCCATTGTCGGATTGACCTATTTCATGCCGCTTGACCTCGCGTTTTCTACGTGGTTTTTCTTTTGGTTGACACGCGCAGAACGGGTAATTGCAAGCGCAGTAGGTTTAACGAATATCAGTAAACTTCACCTTAATGACCGTGCATCCGGGGCTTGGGTTGGTATTGCTGTGCTAACTTTGTGGATGGGCCGCAGACACATCCTTAGGTTTTTCAAACATGTCATAGGGCTTGAACGAGGCGACGATAGCACCGAGCCAATATCTTATCGGACAACTGCAATTCTCTCAATTCTCAGCGTGGGAGCGGTGTTTGCTTTCTGTTATATTGCTGGAATGTCTTTATGGGTTATTGCTATCTTTTACGCTTTATTTGTCGCATTTGCTTTAGCAATCGGACGCGTTCGTTCAGAATTAGGACCACCCTATCACGAAGTAATCGGTATCAATCCGCGCCAAATGATGGTGAACACATTTGGAACTCGCACTTTGGGAGCAGCAAACCTCACCGTGATGACATTTTTGTATGCTTTTAACCGTTGCAACCGTTCACATCCAATGCCAAACCAAATTGAATCCCTGCGAATTGGGGATCAGGCGCGGATTCCCGGCAAAACCTTGCTTTTAAGCATGATTCTTGCCATTGGGGTTGGCGCACTTGCAACATTTTGGACATATTTGCATGTCGCTTATCACTACGGCGTACTTGCAAGGTGTCAAGGGCATGTTGGTCATTTCGGATGGGAGAGTTTTAATCCACTGCAAAATTGGCTACAACATCCGAAGGAAGCAAATCTGGGATCAATCATATTTATGGGAGGAGGTTTCGGTTTTGTTTTTCTTCTCAATTTTTTGCGTACCCGTCTGCTGTGGTGGACATTACATCCATCGGGCTACGTCCTTTCAGGTGCTTCGTGGGGTGGCTTGATATACTTTTGGTTTCCTGTTATGGTAAGTTGGTTTATTAAATTTATGATTCTACGGTTTTCAGGTTGGCAAACCTATCGCAGGGCAATACCGTTTTTCCTCGGGTTAGTTTTAGGTGATTTTGTGCCGCGAAGCGTGCTGAGTTTAATTAGTTTTGTGATGAATCTTTATATGCCCTCTTCAGGTGCGGGACATTCGCTTTAGTATCAATATCCGCTATAATAGAAATTAGATTATGACACCACTACTCACTGTCAAATCCATAACAAAGCAGTTTGCAGCAACACCTATTGTGCAGGATGTCAGTTTTGAAGTTTATCCTGGGGAAATCTTCGCGCTTTTGGGTGCAAGTGGCTGTGGTAAAACGACAACGTTGCGCTTAATTGCAGGATTTGAAAAAGCGGACGCAGGTGTAATTGCTATAGGGGAGCGTGTTCTTGAGGACAAGAAAGTACACATTCCACCTGAATCACGGGAAATTGGATTTGTTTTTCAAGACTACGCGCTCTTTCCTGACAAAAACGTGCTGGAAAACGCTGCTTTCGGACTCAGTCGAAAAATGCCGAAAAAGGAGAGACACGCGAATGCTTTGCAAACCCTTGAAAAAGTTGGAATCGCTGACCTACATGCACGGATGCCGCACCATCTCTCTGGAGGTGAACAGCAACGGGTGGCTTTAGCGCGCTCACTTGCGACACAACCGAAACTACTGTTGTTAGACGAACCCTTTTCAAGCCTTGATACTGGGCTACGCCAAGCGACGAGAGAAGAGGTGCGCGGATTGTTAAAAACTTATGGTATCAGTGTTGTATTGGTGACCCACGATCAAGAGGAAGCGTTGAGTTTTGCCGAACGGGTTGCCGTGATGAACAACGGCATAATTGAACAGATCGGAACACCTGAAGATGTATACCGACAGCCCAAAACAGTATATGTTGCAAATTTTTTGGGAAAAACGAATATCATCAATGCAGACATCAGAAACTGTGTTGCTGAAACACCGTTTGGATTTTTGGAAATAGATTATCCAAACGCAACCGATATTCTTCTTTCAATCCGTCCAGAACATTTCACCATAGAGAAAAATGTCGCTGATACCAGTGACAAAAACCTTGGACGCATCATTGCACGCGAGTTTAAAGGACACGATTTTACCTACCGCGTTGAGGTAGATGGTAATCCTTACTTTGTCCAAACCGATTATAAAC
The DNA here is from genome assembly GCA_028820635.1 of Candidatus Poribacteria bacterium. Classification (GTDB taxonomy): domain Bacteria; phylum Poribacteria; class WGA-4E; order WGA-4E; family WGA-3G; genus MSPOR6. Next base: position 280,902 of record JAPPIG010000064.1, on the reverse strand, counting down.
GGCATTTCCAAGTCGGTGATAAGGTGATATTGAAACCAATTGAAGCGGTTGTTATTGAAAATAAGGACTAATTTCAGATGCATCTGTTATAGTAAAACCTAATTGAAACAATTATAGTAAAATTATGTAAATAAGTTTACATATATTCTGTAGGAGCGATCTCCGAATCTCGACAAAACGGACTGATAGTCGGGAATCGGAGTTCCCTCCCGCCAAATCATGCAGAATACCAAACGCGTATTCTGCCAAGCGCATTTGGCGTTGATTCACAGATCAGATGTCCAGTTAATTGTAGAATTCACTATAATAGCGCGCTTACAAAGCGCGCCTACAAGGTTTATAAATTTATTTTTAAAGCATCGCAATTATCTGCTTAAGCCCTTTTATCATACGTTCAAACGCTTCAGCAAGTCGTTTCGCTTCTACTTCCGCTTTTGCTACGTCTCCTTGTTCAATCGCATCGCGTATCCCCGGAAAAACAACAGCAGCGTAGCCGGTATTCAAGCCCGGGGCATATACAAGGTGCTTAAACCACGGACGCAAAGGCAGTCCAGCTTCATCTGTCAATGTCCGTTCTAATTGATACAACCGTTGATTTATATGACCTATCTTCTCTTTGCTACCAGACAATAAATATGTTTCAAGCAGCATATTCAGTTTTGTCGCTGTTTGTTCCCATTCTGTAAGAAGATTGTCTAATCTATCTAATTCTATTGGAACACTGTTTTTGAACGTTTCCAATTCATCTTGTAATGCTTGGGCATAAACATCGTAATCCAATGGCAAAATATCTGCATTTGCAAGGCGCAGCGCGATGATACCCCAAATCTGTGCCATTGCAACCTGATACTGAAACGTTGGGTCGCCAAAATGTTCCATCCAATAATAATTGTCTTGCATTGCATGATATACACCATAGGGACCATCAAATCCCATACTCACAGCAGATATACCAGCATGTCCAACAAACGGTGAATGATCTGAACCACTACCGAGATTGCCGACTCTTGGTTCCACAGCATTGTACCGCTTTTTCCAGTTATCATAAACGGGTTTTAAAGTTCTCGGATCAATTACCTGTTGTGTTGCTTCACGAACCAACTGTCTGAGCGTTGGAATCGCACTTGCATAAAATCTATGCCCTGTAGCAGCTATATCCACATTCAAGTATGCTATAGATTTCTCCTGTAATTCCAACTTTAGTTCCTCAACCCATTCAGTAGAACCGAGGATGCCAAATTCTTCAGCGTCCCACGAAGCAAAAACGATTGTCCGCTTCGGACGTACACCTTGTTCCGCCAACACACCTAAACATCTGGCAACTTCAAGCAAGGAGGTCGTTCCACTATTCGGATCCGCTGCACCGTAAACCCAAGCATCGTGATGATTTCCTAAAATCACCCATTGGTCAGGATATTCTGTTCCTTCTAATGTTGCGATGACATTGTAAATTGGGCGGATGCTGTGCTCACATCGTACTTTGAGATGAACCTTTGCTGGTCCAGGTCCGATATGGTATGCAAGCGGCAAACCTCCCTGCCAATTTGATGGCACATTTGGTCCTGCCAGTGCTTGTAACAAAGGTTTAGCATCCTTATACGCAATCGGGACAACGGGAATCTTGGGCAGGTCGGTTGCCTCATCCATAGAAAGTCTATGTGCATCCTCAATCGCTGCCCAGCCTGGTGTCAACGGGTCGCTGGCATGTTGGAAGATATATTTTACAGTACCACGTTGAATGGCATCTGCAGACCGCCACGGACCGCGCGGGTAGACATCACCCCGCGTATAGCCATCGTCCGCTGGATCGGAATAAAGGATCAATCCAACCGCACCGTTATCCCCAGCTAACTTCGCTTTCACACCACGATAACTACCACCATATCGAGCTATACAAATTTTTCCTTCTACTGAAATACCACGTTCTATCAGCATTCGATAATCTTGCGGCAATCCTCTATTGACATAGACTAACTCAGCCGTTACATCACCATCGGGTGAATAGGCATTGTACCCCGGCACAATATCTGTCCGAAACGAATCTTTGTCCCATTCCCAACCTGATTCTTTGTTAACCGCTAAATGTTTAGACGGTGAAACGAGTTCAACATGCACCTCAAGTGGATGCGGCAGATAGACCTGATATTCATATATCTTCACCTGCAAGCCGTAACTTTCGTATTCACTACGAAGATATTCTGCTACCTTACGACTATTTTCTGTTCCCGCAAGATGTGGTTCTTCTGTTAATCTCCGTAATTTTGTCCGACACATCTCTGGAGAAACCAGTTCCTTAAATGCTGATTCTATATTTTGTTGTGCCAATGCGTTTTCAGCGGTGAACCCCCGTATGTCTGCGTCAGCATAAGTAAAAAGCGATGGAATCATTAACAAACATATAAAACAATAGGCAAATTTCCATCGCGAAAGTCTAAAAAGTTGAGTTTTTATGATTGCAATTGGTCTCTACCTCCCTCTGTGTTTTTGGAAATCATACCACAAATTTGGTTTATTTTCACTATGTTTTTAAGTCTTAATGTGTTACAATAGTAGTGAAAAAAATACGGTTTTTAGTTCATTTTTTTGACATTTTCAATGCGAAATGCAAGGAAATTCCAATGGAAGCAAAAATACTAATTGTAGAGGATGAACGCGATATCGTAGAGTTGCTAAGATATAATCTGCGGGAAGCAGATTTTAAAGTTGATACTGTTCGGAATGGAGCCGATGCACTACAGCGTGCAGTAGATAATCCCCCCGACCTTATTTTGTTAGACCTCATGCTACCTGAAGTAGACGGTTTAATCGTCTGTCGACTCCTAAAGAATGACCCCCGCACCAAAAACATTCCTATCGTGATGCTGACGGCAAAAACTGAAGAACAAGACCGCGTAACTGGGCTTGAGTTAGGTGCTGATGATTATATCACAAAACCTTTTAGTCCACGCGAAGTTGTTTTACGTATCAATGCTGTGCTACGGAGACTCCGAGCAAGTGAACAGACTGATGAAGAAAATCAGATAGAAACGCATGGTGTGACAATTGATTTGGATCGACATCAAGTATTGACTGCAGATGGGGCAATTGATCTCACTGCAACTGAGTTCAAACTTATTACACTGTTCGCACGTTCACCCGGACGCGTTTTCAATCGTGATATTCTGATGGATGTTATCTGGGGACAAGAGTATTACGGTATTGATAGAACAGTTGACACACATGTCAGTCGTCTTAGACGTAAGTTGGGTGATTTAGGAAAACATATTGAAACTGTATACGGTGTTGGCTATAGACTTAAGGAAGAGAAATAATATCTATACAATGATAGCAGTCAGTTGATACGCATAATCAAAATACATTGCAATAAAAATGGAGCTATTTTATGAATTTAAGATTAAAAGACAAAGTTGTCGTTGTGACAGGCGCGAGCCGTGGAATAGGTAGAGCAATAGCAAACGGCTTTGCTGAAGAAGGGGCACGGCTAAGCGTCTGTGGAAGAGACCCAGATACCTTACAAGACGTAACTGAGGAACTCACTGCACACGGTATAAAGGTGTTGTCAAAACCCACCGATGTAACTGATAATGCTCAAGTTGATGCGTTTATCACAGAAACATTACATCGTTTCAGTAGAATTGATGTTGTCGTTAACAACGTTGGTGGAAGTCGTTGGACACCTTTACAGGAGATTTCTGATGAGGAATGGCACGAAATTCTTGATCTAAATCTTGTTTCAGCAATGCGTATTAACCGACTTGTCATTCCAGCGATGCAGAAACAAGGCGGCGGGGTAATCCTCATGATTGCCTCTATTTACGGTAGAGAAGGTGGTGGACACATTACTTATAACGCAGCGAAAGCCGCAGAAATCAGTATGGCGAAGTCATTGGCAAAAGAACTTGCACCTGACAACATACGCGTCAATAGTATTGCGCCAGGGTCTATCCTCTTTCCCGGTGGTGGTTGGGATCGTCGTATCAAAGCGGATCCTGAAGGAATGAAAGCATTTGTTGAAAGTGAGATGCCGCTTGGACGGTTCGGAAAACCAGAAGAGATTGCGAATGTTGCTGTTTTTCTTGCATCTGAACGGGCAAGCCTTGTTACTGGGGCATGCATCAATGTTGATGGGTGTCAGTCTCGGTCGAATATATAAGGCAATTGTCTGAATCTCGGATTATGCATGTGAACATAATTATCGGTAGGCGCGCTTTCTAAGCGTGCCATTTTGCTTTTGTACAGATATAGGCGCGTTTACAAAACGCGCCTACCTTGAGTATAGTATGCGTTTTCATCAGATGTCACTTCGCTCTATCCAACTTACAAACTATTGGTTCTCTTTTGAATACTGCCAAAGTGCCCGATCTAAGGTTCGCATATCTAAATCGTTTCGGTTTGCAAGTTCTCTGCAAAATGTTACATAATCCCACCAGAATGAAAACGAGTAGTCGTAACTTTCCACTCCGATAGACCACACTGCGCGAAAGTCTAAGATTGGATACCTGTCTTTATGAAATAGGTGTAGAATTGCAGAGGCGGTTGGTAGTCCTACACCATCTAAACAACTTAAAACCCTTATTCTGGCGCGTTCACTTTTGGCAGAAAATGCACAAGCCGTAATATCTTTTATGTAGTCAGGATTATTTTTCTCAACATGACCGGAAGACCTCGGTAATTTCCAATATGCAACTTTTTGCAATTCGTTTTTGGTAAGGTAACCGCGTTTTTGCACCTTGGGTTTAAGTTTTACGAATTGGGTTTCGGTACTTTGCGGTTCGTATCGATCTGCCCAAAACTGGATTTTGGAATCAGAAAAACATAATTCATGTGTATCTTCCCTTTAATAATGAACATTACCTTTCAATCATTTCAAAAGCATTTGATTGGGAACAATCTGAATAATCCGAGATGCAGGATATAAGAGGCGCTATTATGAAAGTTGGTTTCGCTTCGCTCTACCCAACGTACAACGCGCTAATCACCTAACTTCCACAGGTAGACAATACCATCCCAACCACCGCTTGCAACTGTTTTACCATCTGGACTAAAACTTACTGTCCGAACGCCGTCAGTGTGTCCGGTGAAGGTTTTTCGGACTTCGCCTGTTTCGACATCCGAGAGTTGGATACCTAACCCCCAACTTGCAATAGTGATAGTTTTTCCATCTGGACTAAAACTGCTCTCTTCAAAGTTAAAGATTCGGGCATTGAAATTTCTTATATGTTTTTGGGTTTCAACGTCCCAGAATCTAAGAGGTTCTTCCCTGCTTCCACTTACGATTAATTTACCATCTGGACTAAAGTTTACACACTCAACTGCATTAGTATGTCCAGTAAAAGAAATGAGATGTGTGCCAGTTTCCACATCCCAAAGTCTTACAGTGGCATCACGACTTCCGCTTGCAATCATCTTTCCATCGGGACTAAAACTTACTGAGTTGATTTCATCTGTATGACCAAAGAAAGTATTTTGCGCTGTCCTCGTTTCCGTATCCCAAAGTTGTATGTTCCTGCCGCTACCACCGCTTGCGATAGTTTTTCCATCCGGACTGAAACTGATGCTCCTTACTCTCCCACTATGTCCTGAGAATATCTTTTGCTGTTCCCCTGTCTCAACATCCCAGATCCGAACAGTTCTATCACCACTTCCGCTTGCGATTGTCTTACCATCCGGACTGAAACTGACACACCAAACCCATGCGGTATGTCCAGAGAAAGTCTTTATGTATTCACCTGTGGCAGCATTCCACAGTTGAATAGTGCTGTGGTCTCTATTCGCTGTTGCGATTGTTTTTCCATCTGGACTAAAACTGATACCTCTGACCACACCGGTATGTCCATCAATAGTGTTTATGTGTGTTTCAGTTTCGTAGTCCCAAAACTGGATGGTGCCATCGCGACTGCCAGTAGCAACAGTTTTCCCGTCTGGACTAAAACTGATGGTATTAATAACGCCTTTATGTTCAGAGAATGCTATTAGATGTGTCCCAGTTTCCATGTCCCATAACCGGAGTGTCCCATCTGAACCACCACTAACGATTGTTTTTCCATCCGGACTGAAACTAACACTATTAACAAGACCATTATGATCCGTTAGAATATTCTTGAGAGTACCGGTCTCTACATCCCAAAGTCGAATGGTACGATCATTACTTGCACTTGCGATAGTTTTTCCATCTGGACTAAAACTGACACTTTGTACTCGATCAGAATGTCCTGTGAGTGTATAGTTAAGTGAACCTGTAGCAACATCCCAAAGTTTAACCGTCTGGTCCCAGCTAACGCTTGCGATAGTTTTCCCATCTGGACTAAAACGGACACTCTGAATATGGGCAGTATGACCTGATAGAACATTTTTAAGATCACTGTTCTTAACATCCCAGAGACGGATGGTGGTGTCCCCACTTCCAGTAACGAGGGTGTTCCCATCGGGACTAAAAGCAACAGTCCAGACGGATCCAGTATGTCCAGTCAGGGTTTTTAAGTGTTCACCAGTATGCGCGTTCCAAAGCCTTACAGTACTGTCAGAACTTGTGCTTGCGATAGTATTTCCATCCGGGCTGAAACTGATACCCCATACACCACGAGTATGTCCGGTAAGCAGCGAGTGCAATTGTAATGTTTCTGTATCATATATCCAAATTCCCACATAAGCGGCTACGGCGAGTTGCTTACCATCGGGTGAATACGCTATTCCGTGTATTCGTCCTTTGCCAAGACGGGCAATGGCGCCTTCGGGTAAATTCAATTGCGGATTGTCTGCAGCCAAAGTGTAGGATACAAACATAAATGTTACTAAAGTCAATATCAAGAATACAGAACATTGTTTGGTTTTCATGGAGTTCCTTTTTGGATGGAATGCGGATGGAGAAATTCTTTGATTATATCGCTATTATACAAAGAAAATTCCCGATATGTCAACATATTCCAAAGATTTTTGATGCAATAATTGATTTGCAATGGAAGCGAGTCCGTGCTAAAATAATCTCAATTACGAGCCATATAGAGGAGAAAGATGAATTACGCAGAACTGCCGCTCCCACAACGTCAGAGAGACGAAATTCATCAGATTTTATCGGGTGCATCCGATAGAGACGGAAGCGTAGATAATGACTCTATATTGCGAAATATACAGGAACTCGCCACTGACGATGCAGACACCCAAACTTACTTTGCCGACATCGTTATCCCATTATTAGAAACTTGTTTAAATTCCCCTAATCCTGAAGCAGCATTAAATAATTTTTCGCGTTTTGCACGTGTAACGTTTAATCGGAAATGGGTTTATCAACTCTTACGAGATGCGCCGTTTCTGATACAAACTGTAATGCTTTGTTTCGGTGCGTCCTCATATCTGTCCGACATTCTGATTCGCAACCCGATCTATTTTTACGACATCATTGATGCAAACGTGATGGACACACCAAAGACCAGTGAACAAATGTATGACGAACTTTCCACGGCACTCAGCAAATATAAAGATATTGATCAGAAACTTCGAATCATTCGGCGATACAAACGGCGCGAAAGCCTCCGTATAGCATTACGCGACATTCTCCAAGTAACAGTCGTTGAAATAACGACATTGGAGATGAGTAATTTGGCAGAAGCAACATTGCAACACTGCTATGAAATTGGGCGTGACCAAATTATGAAGCCGAAGTTTGGCACACCGCTGAATGAGGAAGGCACAGTACCCTGTCGCTTTGCTGTTATCGGCATGGGAAAATTTGGGGGATATGAACTTAACTTTAGTTCTGATATTGACCTAATCTTCGTTTATTCAGACGAGGGACAAACCGATAAAGGCATTGATAATAGCGAATATTACGCACGGTTATGTGAATTTTTAATTAAGGCGATGAGCGAGGTAACGGTGGAAGGCTATGTGTTTCGTGTGGATATTCGTTTGCGACCTGAGAGCAGCGCAGGTGTCATTATCCGTTCTATGGAAAGTTACGAAAGTTATTATGAAGGTTGGGGCGATTTATGGGAACGTCAGGCTTTAATTAAAGCGCGGCCTGTCGCTGGAGATATTGCATTTGGAGATGAATTTATCCGCATGATTCAGCCGTTTGTGTATCAACGTTATTTAGATGGTGTAACACTCAATGAAATTAAAGCAGATATTCGCACCACAAAAGCACGTATAGAGGAACGACTTGTAGGAGAGAAAGCAGACCTTGAAAAGCATGTCAAACTTGGTCCGGGTGCTATTCGGGATATTGAATTTACCGTTCAATGTTTGCAGATGATTCATGGCGGAAAACGAAAGTCACTCTGCTCACAGAATACGTTGGAAACACTTGAAGCATTGAAAGCTAACGAATTGTTGGAGATGGAAGATGCAGATGCCTTATCAAATGCTTATCGGTTTCTACGAAGAGTAGAAAACAGTATCCAAATTGAGGCAGACCAACAACGTTACGCAATTCCAACAAAAGAAGAGGAAGAGATTCAACTTGCCCGACGTTTGAAATATCATGATACACCGGTTGAAACATTCCGACAGGATTACCAAACTCATAAAGCACGTGTCCGTGAAATCTTTGAAAAAGTGATGGATGTCCGTGAACCGGACCAGTTAGATATCCCCGTGCTGCTTAGCCAAGATGACTCCGAAGAGATTCAGGAACAATTGGGCAAGTTCGGTTTTGAGAACGTTCGTGAGGCACACCGTTTACTACGACAACTCGCCAACGGTAGCGATGGTCAGCAATTCTCTCCCGCTGTCAGACGGACTTTCTTCAAACTTGCGCCGACTCTCTTGAAATTTTTGAGTGTAGCCCCCGACCCAGATATGGCACTTCGCTATTTTGATGCGTTTGCCGCTAAAGTCGGTGCACGCAGCAGCTATTATACGATGTTCATGGAAAGACAAGGAGCACTTGAAGCACTCATAAGTGTCTGCGGTTCAAGTCTTTACTTGGCGGATTTGTTGATTGCAAGCCCTGAATTATTTGATCTGTTGACAGTGCCGACTTTCACCGAATCTCCTAAGACACTCGCACAAAAACAGGAAGAGGTTTTGCAACTCGTCGCAAACACATCTGATGCTCACGTGCTTAGGGCACTCAGGCGATACAAGAATGATGAGATTTGGCGGATTGCCTTACGGAACATTCTCGGTAATGCTGATCTTCCAACGACGACTGAAGAACTCTCTGATTTAGCCGAAGCAATCCTGCAAGCCATCTATCCGCAGATTGACACGCAGCTGCGCGAAGAACACGGTATCCCTATGAACGATGACGGAATACCTGTGACTTTTGCTATCATTGCAATGGGAAAATTTGGCGGACGTGAACTTAACTTTAGCTCAGATTTAGACGTGATGTGTGTCTACACTGCAGATGGTGAGACAACCCACGGGATGCCAAATTCGGAGTATTTTTCACTCCTCGGTTTAGAATTAGTAAAGCAGCTTAGTGGGGATCAGGACATGAGTATTTATGAACTTGACCTGCGACTTCGTCCCTATGGCACAGGTGGTGCGATTGCATTGCCATTGTCAGGATACCAGCATTACTACGATAACACTGCAGAAATCTGGGAACGGCAGGCACTCACACGTGCACGGGGCGTGGCAGGAGATGTAGAAGGGATAGGCAACCAATTTATGGAGATTGCACACGCCTTTTGCTATAAGCAACCACTCACACCTGAAGAAATTGCTGAAATCGTGCATACCCGCCAACGCAAAGAAGCGCAAGTCACCCGAAAAACGAAATCACGACGGAGACGGAGCGGAAGGACTCAAAAACCTGCTGCTAATGTAAAATCAGGGTATGGTGGACTTATTGATATTGAATTCGCTGCGCAAACACTTCAGCTTATCCATGGTCCCGAGACGACTTCTGTTCGTGTCCCCAATACCCTCCTTGCAATTGAAAGACTGCATGCTATTGGTATTCTGACAGAAACACAGCGTGCAGGATTATCGGAGGCGTATCAATACCTTCGGCGCGTGGAAAACGCATTGCGGATTGTTCATGACCGTGCCTTAGATGCGTTGCCTACAAATCGTGCAGAATTGGCACAATTAGCACGAAGGCTTGGATATGCTGAAACCGAAGATACGTCTATTGTGGAGGCATTTTCACAGGATTACGGGAAGTGGACAGAAAAGACTCGTGCGCTTTTCAACGAGATTCTTGTTAATTGAATCAGGAACGTAGGTAGGATAGAGCTTGCGATACCCAACAACCGAAAACTAAAATACACTTTGATAGCTACGTCCTTGATGCGTTACAAAAATATAAAACCTTAAGGAAACATACATGGCATCCGAATCGTCACCTATTAGTTCCCTTTTCCCGAAAAATGTAATAATATGCATCGGGGACGGGATGGGTTTTGAAGCGGTCAAAGCCGCGGGCTACTATGCCTCAGGTGAAACAGGGGTCTTGTCGTTTGAGACGTTTCCTTATCAAGCAGAAATAAAAACCTATGCAGCAAACACACCGATGACTGACTCTGCCGCCGCTGCAACAGCCATGGCAACAGGACACAAGGTCAACAACGGCGTAATTAGCACGGAAATTCCCGGCACTGGAACTCCGTTGAAAACACTCCTTGAGATTTCTCAGGAATTAGGTAAAAGAACAGGACTTGTCTCAACCACTTACATTACCCACGCTACTCCCGCCGCATTTGGTGCACACAACCCACAACGTAACAACTTAGGTGAAATCGCCCATGATTACCTCCATCTTACCCGTCCCAACGTCCTGTTGGGTGGCGGAGGCAATGGAATTACAGAAGAGAGAGCCGAATCCGCTGGTTATACAGTCGTAACAGATAGAGAGGAATTGTTTACCCTCAACACCGATACGGAAATCTTTGTTTCTGGGCAGTTCGGTCAGACTAATATCCCGTATATGTTTGATGGTACCAACAATTTACCGCATTTGTCAGAAATGGCAACGGTAGCATTGGAGATTCTCTTAAACAATGACGATGGGTTTTTCCTACTTTTGGAAGGTGGCCGGATTGACCATGCTGGACATTCTAACGATATAGAACGTCAACTCTTGGAGACAATTGAGTTTTCTAATGCGGTGCAAACCGTTTATGATCGGGTGTCAGATGATGAGGATACCATTATTCTTGTCACTGCTGACCACGAAACGGGTGGATTGCGAGTACATAAAAACAGTGGACAGGGAAAAGTGCCTGAAATCTCTTGGTCGACTGGTGGACATACTGTAAATAATGTGCCACTTTACGGTTGGGGCAAGAACGCTGAACGTGTTGAAGGTGTCATGAACAATACGGATCTGATTAAAGTGGTATCAGGAACAGGAGACTTGGATGGGGTTCAACTTACGCTATTGTAGTAAAATTCATTTTTTTAAACTGTAGGCGCGGTTTAAAACCGCGCCTACCATCAAATTGTGTTATGGGCACTATCCTTCTGAGCGGAGTTGAATGAGTTTATTCACAGCATGGATATATGCCTTAGCACTTGCCTCAATAATATCCGTACTTGCACCGTTTCCTGTGATGACGTGCCCATTGTCCTGCACCTTTAACGTAACTTCACCGATGGCATCCTCACCTTCTGTCACAGAACGGATCTGATAATCAATCAGGTTCAACTTGATTTTAACGATTTGATTAATTGCCTTAAAGGCAGCATCAACTGGACCATCACCAGTAGAGGCATTCTCAACTATTCCTTCCTCTGTGCGAATACCAACGGTAGTTGTTGGTGAAATCTTCGTTCCACTGACAACTTGGATGTAGTCAAGTTCAAAGGTAGCAGGAACGGTACGAATCTCGTCGCTCATGATCGCTTCAAGATCGGCATCATGAACAGCCTTTTTCTTGTCTGCAACGCGGAGGAATCTTTCATAAACCTTCTCTAACTGATCTTGATCCAACTCATACCCAAGTTCACTAAGACGATGTTTCAAGGCATTCCGTCCAGAACGTGGACTGAGAATTATTTGGCTCGTTTGCCAACCGATCTCTTTCGGGTCAATGATCTCAAAGGTTACACGCGATTTAATAATCCCATCTTGGTGGATTCCTGAACTATGTGCAAAAGCGTTTTCACCGACAATTGCTTTGTTCGGTTGCACAGGAATACCCATCGTGCGGCTTACACGTCTGCTGATAGGCACAATTTCTTTGGCGTTAATATCAGTATAATATGCTTTAAAGTAATCGCGTCGGGTCCGGATTGCCATGACGACTTCTTCAAGTGAAGTGTTTCCAGCCCGTTCTCCGAGACCATTGATAGTGCACTCCACCTGCCGTGCCCCTTGCTCAATCGCAATTAGACTGTTTGCCACTGCCAACCCTAAATCGTTATGACAGTGAACACTTATGACGGCATCGTCAATATTTGAGACATTTTCTTTGATTCCTGCAATGAGACCACCAAATTCTGCTGGGACTGTCCACCCGACGGTTTCAGGGATATTGACAACATTCGCCCCCGCGGCGATGGTAGATTCAACTACATCGTAAAGATATGCCAATTCTGTCCGTCCAGCATCCATCGGAGAAAACTCAACGGTTGCATCCGGATGATCTTCACACAAACTCTTTGCATAAGCAACCGCATCCACCGCCATTTCTAATGTCTTCTCTGGCGTTGTGCGGGTGATGCGTTCCATGTGGATAGTTGATGTGCCAACAAATGTATGGATACGTGCGCGAGGAGCATCTTGGATCGCTTTCCATGCTGCCGTTATATCCTTTTCAACAACGCGTGAAAGCGCGCAAATTTCGGGCCCCTTAACCTCGTTTGCAATCCGTTGAACAGCATCAAAATCACCCGGTGACGAAATTGGAAAACCAGCTTCAATGACATCAACATTTAATTTAGCGAGGTGCTTGGCAATCTCCAATTTTTCTTCAATGCCGAGAGCGGCTCCGGGAGTTTGCTCCGCATCTCGGAGTGTTGTATCAAAAATATAAACCTTTTCTTGGTTAGCTTCAAAATCGTCCACGGTTGTGTCCTCCAAATGGGTTACCTGTCCGTTTTTAGAAGGGATGATATACCTTTTACAATGGAATAAAACTTTTCCCTTATATTTCTCTACCAACTGCGATAGCAATAGGTTTCAGTTCTTGTATGAGTGTCTCAAATTGATCAGGAAACAGAGATTGCGCGCCATCACCCGTCATAGAATTATCTGGATCATGATGTACTTCCAATAATAGTCCGTCTGCCCCAGCGGCAACGGATGCTTTTGTCATATCGCACACCAGGCTTCGGATGCCGGTACCATGGCTCGGATCAACAACGATGGGCAAATGGCTTAATTCGTGAACAACAGGAACGGCGTTGAGATCCAGTGTGTTGCGTGTGTGGGTTTCAAAGGTGCGGATTCCTCGCTCACATAAAATTACATCTGGGTTTCCTTCAGAAAGAATGTATTCTGCAGCAAGTAACCATTCCTCAATTGTAGAAGACATCCCGCGCTTCAGAATAACCGGTTTTCGGGCACGACCCACTTCACGCAACAGATAGAAGTTTGTCATGTTCCGTGTGCCGAGTTGAAAAACGTCTGTATATTCCCCGACAAGTTCAACTTCATGGGGTGTCATGACTTCTGTAACAATGCCTAATCCTGTCTCCTCTTTGGCTGCGACAAGCATTTTCAATGCATCTGTTCCAAAGCCTTGGAAACTATAAGGACCTGTGCGAGGTTTAAATGCACCCCCTCTAATAAAACCAGCACCTGCTTCTTTCACCAGTTTCGCTATAGTTACAATCTGTTCAGTACTCTCTACTGCACAAGGTCCCGCCATAATTGCTAACTTCCGTCCCCCAATCTTAGTCCCGTTTGTGGAGATAACAGTCGGTTCATCCCGAAATTGGCGGCTTGCTAATTTATATGGGGCAGTGATCGGCATCGTCCTTTCAACGCCAGACATTGACTCCATCGGAATATCGCCAAGCAATGTTTTATCTCCTATTACACCGATGACGGTGCGTTGTTCGCCAGTTGAAATCTGTGCTTTCAACCCTACACTCTCAATCCGTTTGACAATTGCGTCAATTTGATCGGGTGTTGCATCCGTTTTGGTAACGATTACCATGGTTATCAATTTCCTCCGACAATAACTCTGTTTCAAGTCAATGTTGATGATTACTAAAAAAATAACCCAACATCGAATTGTTATCGACGCTGGGTAGTGATATATGAGATCGATTAAAACTTTTTCATGAGTGCTTACAAACTATCACCACCTACCGCCGCAGTACAAAAACGGGTACAACCCGAACGTAAAGAGCGCCCAAAGGCTGAAATAATAGTCCCGTAAAAATGTGAGAACGGACTGTGTTCCACTCGTTAGTACTGTAGAGGTGATCGTGTGTTCAAACTTCTGCATCACAAAGAATCCCTAATTTCTTTGGTTGTAAGCCTTCTCGGTTTTCTTGTTTTATAAAACGTTATTCCAAACAAAACGTTTAAAATTAAAACTACTTTTTAATATGATAACATACTTTATAAGGTTAAGTCAAGTTTTTAATTCATTTTATCCTTTGTAACAAAACAGTTTTAGTCAATCCAATTTTTTCTGATAGGGGGCGCATTGCCCATCTATTCCATGCTTTTCTCAAGAACAACACGATGATAACGCTTTTTACCTGCACGCAGAAGTAACGCGTTTTCCTCTAACAGATTAGCATCAATGACGGTATCTATCGCCTTATACTGCTTCTCATTGATATATGCTCCCCCTTGCTGAATTAGGCGGCGCGCTTCACTTCTGGAAGTAGCTAAGCCTATTTCATGGAACAACTCCATTATCGGAATGCCTGTGTCAAGTCTGTCACCTGAAATGGTGGTTGTTGGCATTGCATCAAGGTCAAGTCCACCGCCGCCAAATGCAGCGCGCGATGTTTCCTGTGCCTTGTCTGCCTCAGCTTTTCCATGTGCCAGTTTCGTTGCTTGGTAGGCAAGCACGGCTTTTGCCTCCCGAATCTCATCATGTTCCAAGCTGCCAAGTCGCTTCACCTCATCCATCGGTAAGAAGGTAAAATATGCCAAGAACCTTTCAACATCGCGGTCATCCGTGTTAATCCAGTACTGGTAGAATTGGTAGGGCGAAGTCTTATTTGCATCAAGCCAGACTGCGCCGTCAGCGGTTTTTCCCATTTTTGCACCACCAGCTGTCGTAAGTAATGGAAAGGTCAGACCGTATACACGTTTCCCTTCAATCCTACGCACCAGATCAACTCCCGCAAGGATATTACCCCACTGGTCATCACCACCGAGTTGGAGAACACAATTGTATTTTTGGAAAAGGCACAAATAATCGTACGCTTGTAGTAGTTGGTAATTAAATTCAAGGAATGAAAGCCCCATTTCGCGTTCAAGCCGTTGCCGATACCCTTCAACTTTGATCATCTCATTGACACGAAAATGCTTCCCGATGTCGCGTAGAAATTCAATATAGTTTAGGGAAAGCAGCCACTCAGCATTATTCAGAAAAAATCCTGTGGTGTCATCTAAATCAAGGTAACGCTGTAATTGTTTTAGAATGCTTGCACCATTTTTTTCTATCTGTTCAGCAGAAATCATCGCACGCATCTCAGTTTTATCGGTCGGATCGCCAATCATTGTAGTGCCGCCGCCGATGATTGCAATGGGTTTATGTCCGCCACGTTGCAGATGTGCCATCGCCATAATCGGCACAAGACTGCCAGCATGGAGACTGTCTGCTGTTGGATCAAAACCAACGTAATATGTTATTTGATTTGCAGAGAGTAAACGGGAAACCTGCTCTGCATGCGTACACTGTTGGACGAAACCCCGTTCTTGTAGGGTTTCAAAAAGATTTGACATGGGAGTTGTTCCTTTTAAGAATTTTATACCGAATTTTATAATACCATGCAAGGCAAGGGTTGTCAAATCCGTTTAGAGTCAGAGTCATTCAGTTTTCGTGTTTTTCTTTATAATTTGGACATGGTCGCGAGCTGGAGGTCGCTCCTACAAGAAGAGGTATATGGTCGCAAACTGGAGGTCGGAATCAACGTCAAATGCGCTTGGCAGAATACGCGTTTGGTATTCTGCATGATCTGACGCCTACAAGAAAAGGTGTGGGAAAAGGAAGAATTATTGAGGATTGAATGGCTCTGGTTTAGGGTTTATATCATTGCACACGGTGGATATAGATGTCATAATCATCCCCGCGTGCATCACTCCAAACTACAATGGCACTTCCAACACCAGCAGAGACTGCCCTTGGTGTTATCTGTTCTTTGTTTGCATCGCAAACAGGCACACCGTTCTCTTTCCAAAGTGGTGTGCCATCGGCATCAATTCGCTGTGCATAGATAGCATCTTCAGTTGTATCCCTGAAATCCTCTCGATAGTCAAGCCAGTAAGCAATGGCACCACCTGCACCATCAGACACAAGCATCGGAATTTGTTGAACGCCACCTTCTGTGCAAACAGGCACACCGTTTTTATCCCATAAAATTTTACCATCTACATTGACGCGTTGTGCATAAATGTCGGCGAAGATATCCCGATCATCCCACCAAACAACGATGAATCCACCCTCATCATCGCTGACGCAATTCGCTTGTTGTTGATTGACTGGCAGTTTGCAAATCGGTATGCCGTCTTTTTGCCATAAGGTTGCCCCGTCTGCTGCTATGTGCTGTGCATAGAGTTGGGCGCGCGTGAAAAAATGTGGATCGCTTCGGTAGTCCGACCAAACACAGAATGCGCCACCATTGCCATCACTGACGATAGTTGGATTACCTTGATTGCCCTGTGCAGTGCAGATAGGTTTAACTGAATCCCATGCAGCATTTCCCGTCCTATCAATCCGTTGCGCGAAGATGTTCCAGTCAGACGTACTAATATCCCACCATACAACAATAAACCCACCTTCTCCATCGCTGATTAAAGCGGGATCATATTGGTCACCTTCTCCACTAAACACAGAAATACCGTTCTGTTTCCAAACCGCTTTTCCTTCAGCGGAAATTTTTTGGGCATAGATGTCTTGATTGCCAGCTCGCCAATCCTCCCAGACAACAATCACACCGCCTTCTCCATCAGGAATGACGGTAAAATCATCTTGTAGGGCAGCTTCCGTACACACTTCAACACCAACGGGATTCCACATTTTTTCCCCGTTTGCATCAATGCGTTGCGCGTAACTATCTTGATTGCCGTTCCGCGTATCTCCCCAAACAATAATCGCACCACCCTTCAAGTCAGAAACGATGGCAGGACTACTTTGAGGTGCTTCGTGATCACAGACAGCGATTCCGTTAGGTGTCCAGACCATGTCGCCTTTGCTGCTAACACGTTGCGCATAAATGTCGTAGTTACCGTTTCGCGCATCGCGCCAAGCGACAATAGCACCATCTTTACCATCATTTGTTAACACAGGGAAATGTTGAGCATTTTCAGCTGTACATAACGGCAGATTTTCCGCTGGCAGCCATTCACTTTGGGCAGCGTGGAAAGCAACCACAAAAAGGAGAAAGGATAATAAACAGTAGGATATAGACACACGTGGAAAAATATGCGTCTGTGGACAATCAGACATTGAAGAACAATCAGAAAAGAGCATAATTTTAAAACGCAACTTCTTTCTCCGAAAGTCTTATGCTGAAGTCTGCAATTACATTAACAATTCTTCTCCTATTGGGAAAAATTGGTCTGCCATTGCTTGTAAATCCATTGACGTGTTGTGCTCAAATGCGACTACCTCTATCCGCTTATGTTGCTGTTTAATGAGCTCAGCCAACGGACAGAAATCTCCGTCTCCGCTTGCTAAAATAACAACATCTAACACTCCGAGCATAGAGACTACGTCTACAGCGATTCCGACATCCCAATCGCCTTTTGCAGAACCGTCTCCGCGTAGGCGTAGATCTTTACTACGAATTGTGTAGCCATTATGCTCTAATAGAGAGATGAAATTACCTTGTTTGATTTCAGGAATCTGAACAATATAGACGTAGGCGGCTACAAGTTGTCGCGGACCAACAATCAGGTCAAGAAGTTTAATGTAATCAACTCGGCGTTCAAATCGATCCTTCGCAGCGTAGAACATATTTTGCACATCAACGAATACACCAACCCGCGGTTGCGCCCCTGTCTGCTTCTCTTGATTTGTAGACTCCAAATCAGATTCATCAAAATAATCTACTGTCTGCCGAATTTGGTTGAGAGCATTTCGAGATGTTTCATGCGATTTTTCAATCACATCAAAATGATTCTGTAGATCAGTTTTTAGTTGTTCTAAAGTTTGAAATTCCTTATAAACGGCTTCTTCAACTAACTTTAGCTCAACCATAAAACTTTCTTTAGCTGTTTTGATTTGTGCCAGTTCGTCGAGTTGCGCTGTGATATCCCCATATTTCGCGAGCAGCTGCTGGTGTTCAGTCTCTAATTTCATGAGGGAATTGTTAGTTTCGGCGTACTGTGTCGTTTTTTCGTGCAGACTTTCATTTTCTTGTTTTAGAAAAACAATCTGCTCTTTACTTTCCTGATACAGGTCTTCTTTTATTTTGAAAGCCTCATTTTCTTCAAGCAGGAATTGGTATTGCTGCTCCAGCTGTTTATTCTTTTTCTCAATCGCTGTGTATTCCGCTTGCAAATCAACTAAAGCACTTTTAAGATGTTCAATTTCACCGGTTTGTCCGTCAATCTCCACCTGTGCTCTTTCTAAATCATTGGTATATTTTGTCTGAATCTCCTGTATTTCTGTGGAAGGCACTTGTGGAGTAGAGAGATGATCAGAGAACGGTTGTGTATCTACCTCTGGAGAGTCTTTATGAGTTTCGTATGCTGCTGTCAATAAGTGAATTCCATGTGAGTGCACATCTTCCCGAGTATCCGCTAAGAGTGCCCAGACCACTTCACCAAATTCTCCTGATTCAATCAGGGGACCAGGAGATTTAAAAAAAGCATGTATTTCATCAACTACCATATATCCAACTCTTGAGATCGCATCCTCCGCCTTTTGTGAGAGGTGTTGGACAACGATTTCATCAATGTCGGATTGTCTATAAAAAGCGTTGGTTAACCTGCCCAACAACTCCTGTTTTGAAGAAGAATCTAACTTATCGGTATTAGCGACTGGATTGGTGTGCCTTAGTAGTTGGAAAATCTCTCTTTCATTTAAAAGTATAGCAAGAAACCATGTAAGTTGGTCATGATGTATCTTTAATTTTAGATATGGTTTTATCATGAGAGTCCTCCGAAATTTTTAGCTCACACAGAGAATATGGATTAAATTAGTTTTCGCTTGTGAACTGTTTTTAGATTACTTTATATGTTTTAGATTTCAGGAGTGATTGTTATACCTCCTAATACTGAATAATAAACTGAAAAAATAAACCGATTTGTTTGGTTGATGTAAGGCTTTAAATTTTGATAATCTTGTTGGAACCATTCTGGACGCTGCGGGTTGCGTTGCGGGTATCAACAACGATTGCAGCGTGTTTTACAACCAAATCGTAGTCTACAGTGCTGTGGTCAGTAAGAATTACAACGCAATCAACACTTTCTATTAAAGAGGATGTCAGCGTTTGTGAATGGTATGTTTCCCTTTCTCCAAGATCAATGTTTGAAACATGTGGATCATGATATAAAATATGTGCACCTTTGTCAAGCATTAATCTGATTACTTCAAACGCTGGAGATTCACGGGTATCTCCGATGTCTTTCTTGTATGCTACACCTAAAATTAAGAGATTTGAGCCATTGAGAGGTTTCTGATGGAGATTTAGTGCATTAACGACTTTGTCAAGAACATATTTCGGCATGTTGCTGTTAATTTCACTTGCAAGCTCAATGAATCGCGCGTGGTAATTGTAATTACGTGCTTGCCAAGAAAGATAGTGCGGATCAATCGGTATGCATTGTCCCCCAAGCCCTGGGCCCGGATAGAATGGCATAAACCCGAAGGGTTTGGTTGCAGCAGCATCAATAATTTCCCATACATCTAAATCCATCCGATCGCATATAAGCGCAACTTCATTTATTAATCCTATATTCACGCTCCGAAATGTATTTTCTAACAATTTTGCCATTTCCGCTATTCGAGGAGAGGTGACGGTGTAAATTTTATTGATAAATTGTTCGTAAAAAGTCTTGGCAACTTGGGTGCATTTTGACGTAACACCACCGACAATTTTAGGCGTATTCGTCATAAGGTATGTACTGTTCCCTGGTTCAATTCGTTCAGGTGAAAAAGCAAGATAGAAATCAAGACCTACCTGTAGTGATTCAGTGGAATCAGAACTTAAACTCGGAGAAGTGGTGCTGCAGTGGGTTTTAAGTTTTGTTTTGCTGGCGTTGGGTTGGAGTTTTGGAAGCACAATTTCTTCTGTCGTACCAGGATAGGTTGTGCTTTCAAGGATTATCAGCTGTTCGGAATGCAGATATTGGGCAATTTGCTCAACAGCAGCGGTGATAAATTGCATATTCGGTGTCTTGTTTTCATTCAAAGGAGTTGGCACGCAAATGTTGATGGTATCAAGTTCACTCAGAACACGAAAATCTGTTGTGACCTGAATTTGTCCTGACTCAATCAGCGGACCGAGGATAGTATCAGGAACATCAGGAACGTCAGAGATACCGCGTTTCAGCCGTTCAATTTTTTCTGAATTTATGTCAATCCCAGTTACTCTGAAACCTGCCTCTGCAATAGCAACCATAAGGGATAGCCCAACATACCCAAGACCTATTACGCCAGCATGTGCAGTGCAGGATTCTATTTTCTTTAATAACATCATAAATTAAAATTGAAAGTTTGAAAATCTATATTTCATTTCAAATTCAACATCGAATTAGCCAACGCGAAGCAGTATAGAGGTTTGTAAAGATTTTCTCTGGCTTAGATATTTTGGTAGTTGAATCAGAATTGGAATAGCGGTTATAGGAATCGCGACCGTGCCCTGTTAAAACAAGTATCGGTAATGCACTGGCACTTCGGGCTGCTTGCATATCTGTGATTGAATCGCCTATGAAATATGTTTTTGATACGTCAATATCGTGTTCGCGTGCGGCTTGAATTAACATACCCGGTTCCGGCTTTCGGCATTTACATCCTGCTTCTGGGTGGTGTGGACAATAGTAAACTTTACATATCTGCCCCTCTGCTTCCTCAATTTCAGCAAGCATCCGGCAATGAATATCAGCTAAATGCTGCTCGGTATAAATTCCTTTGCCAATTCCCGCTTGATTGGTTACCACAATAATACGATAACCATTATGGGTTAAGTCTCTAATCGCTGCCAACGCATTGGGGAGAAAGACAAATTCTCTCCAGTTGCGGACATAGCCGTAGTCCGGCGGATTTTTGTTTATAACTCCATCCCGGTCAAGAAAGACAGTTTTCATGCTGTATTACCAATGCGGCTATTCAGTTAGGTTTAGATATTCAGAAAATTGGTATTAATGTTATGTTTCGGGCAATGTCTCAATAGCCTGATGTAGTTCTTCTGGTGTGACAGTTGCACACCCCATTTTCCCAACCACAATTCCACCAGCAAGACTCGACAGTTTCGCAGCATGACGGTAATCAATTTGTGCCGCAAGCGCAAGTGTAAAAACAGCAGCCACCGTATCTCCCGCTCCTGTCACATCCGCCACTTCTTTTGAGTGTGATGGTAGGTGTACTACTTGTAACGTGCCATCGGAATCACGCGTAAATAGAGACATCCCTTCCTCCTCACGCGTAATTAATAATACTTCCAGCGATAACTGATCCAATATCTTTTCACCTATAGCAATTAGGTGTGGCACATCAGTAATTTCTTGTTGTACAGCCGTCCCTGCTTCTTTATAGTTCGGCGTAAGCGCGGTCACGCCTTGATAATGCCAAAAATTATTCTGTTTTGGGTCGACAATAATCGGTATGCCATAAGGTTTGGCATGCGTTACGACATCCTTTATCAACTCAGCACTGACAACACCTTTGTCATAGTCAGCGAAAATAATTGCATCACTCTCTGCCATTTGAGATATGATAGCGCTCATTAGACGTTCCTTTATTAAAACACTGATTTCCTGCTTAGATTCCCTATCAATCCGAAGTAGATGGTGTCCGTGATGCAGAAACAAAGTTTCAGGCCTGTTGACATTTTGCTGTAGCGAATCAGTGGTAGCAGTGCTAACGATCACGCGCGTTTTTTTGCTTGTGGGGCGCTGGACATCTATACAGATGTCAGCGGTACCTACGCCTGTATGCTTTAGCATCTGGATCAGTTTTTCGCCATCTCTGTCTTTTCCAATCACACCGACCAATTTTGCTTTGCCACCTAAACTAACGATATTTTGTGCGACGTTAGCAGCACCACCACAACCGGATCTTTCAGCAGCCATTTCAAATACTGGAACCGGTGCTTCAGGCGAAATGCGGTCTACATCTCCCCAGATGTACTCATCTACAATGATGTCTCCGATTATCATCACCTTTTTATTTTTAATTTGAGTAAAGACATTTTTTAAATTCACAAGATTATATTAGCATAACTCAATAGGTTAAAGCAACAAACATTCTCAACCAAGTATGTGTAACTTTTTCCAAAATTTCTTGAAGAAAAACGTAACTGATTACAACAAACAGGATAAATGAAGGCTGAGGAAAGACTACTACTCCAACTTGGTAGTTTTTCTATTTTCACTTGAATCTTTGCCCTATTCCTGCTAAAATTCTTTAGAAATCACTTTAAGGAACATTTATACTGAAAAACGCTGTATTGCTGAAAGTCTGCGCGAGAATTTTAAGAAATAATAAAGAACATAAGTCCCAAAAACGTCAATATGAGATTATCTCAAGGTGTACTCCAAGAAAGCAAACAAAAGGTTATGTGAAATTTATGAACACGTTTTTACGTTTACGTTTTCTATTTCTTTCCCTGATAATTTTAGGATTTCAAAGTTTCTCTCCATTCGTTTTTGCTGAGGAAACCTCTGATGAAAACATTGTAACCAAAAGTCCACAGTTTCCAGAAACATCCACTTATAAATTGCAGATTGGGGACAGTATTGTTGTTACTGTTGAAGGTTATCCTGAATATACTAAAGACCGCGTTCCCATTCCTATTCAACCAGATGGCTATATCTCCTACCCACTCATTGGGTTAATCAAGGCAACAGGTGTAACAGTTTCAGAACTTGAAGCACAGATGCAGCGGGTTTTCGCCAAGAAACTTCCGAGCGCCCGAGTGTTTGTTACACTCATGCAACCCAAACGACACATTCTGGTTTTCGGAGCAGTTGATCAGAGACCGAGAGGAAACATGCATATTTTTGAAACAGGACAAGTTTATTTGATGCATGCTTTGGCGGCGGCAGGAATCAACTATGAACTGGCTGATCTAACCAAAATTACAGTCTGGCGCAATGGTGAGATTTTTAAAACAGTAAATTTCGAAGAGCATATTCAAACAGGTGGCGTTGATATTCCTTTGAAAGATTATGATATTGTTATTGTACCTTCTATTTATGCACAACGACGGATTCGTGTAATTGGAGCAGTCATAACTCCCGGCTTTTATCCAATTACAAATAATCAGATCCCTGCTGACCAAGCGTTGAAACTTGCAGGTGGTTCCAGAGCTGACTTCGCAGATTTAAAAAAGGCTGAGATTATCACCGGTCCCGAAAATACCCCTATTGATCTCACTTCGGAAAATGTTAGCGCAATGTTGAAACCAGGGGATGTTTTATTTATTCCACTGGCTGAGGCAAAAATTAGCGTTGTCGGAGCAGTAGATAAGCCAAGTCAATATGTAATTACTGAACCGATACTTTTAAGAGATGCTGTGGCAATGGCAGGTGGATTAGACGAGGAGAAAGCCAACCCCAAAAAATGTATCCTTACACGTGCCGATGGAACACAAGAAGAACTTGACTTTAATTTGGTTCAGTCAGAAGTTTATCTTCACCCAAACGATCAACTCCGAATATTAGAACGAACACGGATTGATTGGCGAGTTTTGAGCTTCGCTGCTTCGCTGACAAACTTAGTCGTAAGTGTTTGGTTAAGATACAGATAAAAAAACAAGAAAGAAAATATATGTTCTCTATTCCATTTTTATCCTTTCTTATTTCCTTAGTGTTCAGTCTACATTTATATTATAGGTCGCGATTCGGAGATCGCTCCTACAGAAATCTTATCTATTGTAGGAGGGAACTCCGATTCCCGACTATTGCCTATAATTTTAGAATGGGCTGTCCATTAGGGCGTATTCATGGAAAACGAGAATGAGGTTAATATGCCAGAAACAACTGATCGACAACTTGAACAAATTACAGAAATTCGATTATCAGACTATTTTTGGATACTTTTCCGGAATAAATGGAGTGTTCTTGCAATCTTTTTACTTTGTGTCTTTGGTGCATTCCTCGTAACCGATTTCACACCACCAGTTTATCAATCCGAAACAACGCTTCGTATCCTTGATGACCAATCCGCATCTTCATTACTTTCACAGTTTCCACTATCGGGATTCCTAAAAGGTGCATCATTAGGCACTTACGCGACTTTGATGCAATCCCGAGACTTAGTGATTGCCCCAACAGTCAGCCAACTTATAGATGAAGAACTGTTGAAACCACAACCACTTCACCGAGGGGACACAGTGAAGCGGTTGGCGAATTTTCTGAATATTGAATTGGATTCGACCGTGACTGAACAAGGTGAACTCACTGATACTGAGTGGAAAGACTATTTCATCAAAACGCTTATTGATGAGAAGTTAAAAGTTGAAGAATCCCAGGATGGCAACGTTATCACCCTTACTGTGAAACAACAGTACCCAGAATACGCGCAGCTTCTGTGTAATAGAATTGCCGCTGTACTCATCCAAGTTGTTGATGCAGAGAAAACGGAAAATATGCGATGGTGGGAAAAGCCACTCCCGCAAGAAATGTTGGAGGAAGCAAAGCAGAACCTGAAAAGTTCGGAGCAGCAACTCTTTGAATTCCAGCAAGAAAATACGGAGTTGACTTTAAATGCTGAGGCGGGAACCCAAGCACAACTGATTGTAGCCTTGCAATTGAGTGAAAACGAACTGACAAGCCAATTGGCTGCTGCCGAATTGAGGCTTTTAGCATATCAAGATGACCTTGAAAAAATTGAAGAAAATCTTATTTCAGAAACGAAAACAAAGAACCCTTCATATTCCAAACTGAATGACAACTTGAACGAATATGAAATTGAACGGAAGGCACTTATCGGAAAATACGGGGATGTAACACATCCTGAAATTACCTCTCTTGATGAAAAAATAAAAGAAACAAAATCACGCCTTACCAAAGAAGAAAAAGAAATTACAAGCACAACGTCATCTTTCAACCCGCTTCATCAAGCACTCACAGAAAAGGTCAATGAAGCAGAAGCTGCAATTAAGAGCCTTAAGAAACAAAAGGAAGAGGTTTCTACTCAAATCAATGAATACCTCAAAACACTTGGGAGTTGGTCAGATGAACAGTTGAAGATGTTTCGTCTTAAGCGCGATGTTGAAATTTACACTGCACAGGTCGTTGCTTTAGAGGCGAAAATACGGGAGTCACAAATTGTTGCTGAAGCCCGCACAGATAGTCTTAAGGTATTAGATCATGCCCGTCTTTCAGAAGAGCCTATCAAACCTCGGATGAAATTAAATCTTGTTTTAGGAGCAATGCTTGGTGGACTACTCGGTCTTACATTTGCTGTAGCCAAAAATTACTTCAAAGACACATATTTGCGATTAGAAGATTCTGTCCGTCAATTAGATTCGCTGCCGGAGCCGCCAAGTTTTCTCGGTGTTATTCCCTCCATTAAGAAACGGAGTGCTTATCGGATTCCTCTCATTGTAAATGACGCGCCTAACTCCAGAACAGCAGAAGCGTTTAGAGTGCTTGTAGCGAAACTACCATTTCTTAACCTCGGTGGTGGATTGAAAACTGTTCTTGTCACAAGTTCTACCCGTGGAGAAGGGAAGAGTACTGTTTCTTCCAATCTCGCTGCTGCGCTCGCGCAAAAAGGGAATAAGGTATTACTCATAGATGCGGATATGCGTAGACCGTCGCAACACACATTTTTCCCGACAGAACAACTTCTTAAGATAACATCCCCTGATGAGATTGATACGTCCGAAGACTCTGTATCCGATCCACAAGTGGTAACGCATAGTGACACCCGTAAACCAGGGTTGAGCGAAGCACTCATCAGTATAAACACTGAAAATAGTTATGATGTTTTTCAGTCAACAGTGAGGCAGACTGGTATTCCCAATTTCCACCTCGTGCCGGGTGGCACTGTTCCACCAAATCCTATTGAACTACTAAATTCAGATATGATGACACAATGGCTGGAACTGGTAAAATCTGAATACGATGTAATAGTTATCGATTCTCCACCTGTGCGTGCAGTAGCGGATCCGGTTATTTTAGCGACTATCGTTGATGCTGTCGTTTATGTATTTGACATTACGAAAACTAAACGTTTTGATGTGTTGACAGGGATAAAACATCTTAAGGAAGTTTTGCCATCAAAAGGTATCGGCGTGTTATGCAATATGATAAGTCCAAAGCACGCTAAATCCTATGGATACTATAACAGACATGCTGGTTATTATGAGTTAACGGATGAAGGGAGTTAAGAGATCCTTATGCAAATCGTTTAGGATTCCATTTTTCCCAATGCTGCTGGTGGACGCGATCTGCCGACAAATCCAGCGAGCACAACCATTGTTAAGATATGTGGAAAACTTTTTATCAACTGATCAGGAATTTGCCACTGATTAGCAAGTTCTAAAGAAGAAGCAAATCCGAAGAGTAAACACGCAGCAACACCATAAAGTGGATGCCATTTTCCGAAGATTACTGCTGCAAGCGCTACGTATCCTCGTCCGGCGGAAATGCCTTCTGTAAAATAATGGACTTCGGATGTGAGGAAACAACCCCCAGTCGATGCGAAGACTCCACTTAATATTACACCAAAATACTGCCACTTTGCGCGACTTAAACTGAGTGTTTTGAGTGCTTCGGTAGACTCTCCGGCAGCACGTAACCGCAAACCCCACGGCGTTTTGAAAAGTAGGATATGGCTCGTAACCATCAATACAGGAAGCAGATACACAAGAACACTGTAGGAACCAATGAATGGCAATTCCATCTCTGGTAACCCTGGCACCCTATCAGTGGTAGGGATGAGATACTCTGTGAGGCCTAACGCCAGAATGTTTATCGCAATACCCGTGACAATTTGTTCAGCACGAAAAGTGATTGTGGCAATTGCATGTAACAAGGCTATTACAACCCCTAAACCGATGCCAACGGACAATCCAATCCAAGCAGAACCTGATGTCTGTGCACCAACCACATAACCGTAAGCCCCGATGAGCATCATACCCTCAAGGGCAATGTTAATAATGCCTGAACGTTCGGAATAGATTCCGCCGAGTGCAGCAAAACCGAGTGGTGTTGTCATTCGCAATGTGCTTGGAATCAAATCTAAAATCATCAGTTATTTCTCTTTGAAATACCTTCCATGCAGACTAACCCGATAATCAGTAATCCTTGACCGGCAAGAAATAAACCGCGCGGCACTTCTAATATAAGTTCTATATCTAATGCCACTTTATTAAGTAAACCAAATAACAGTGCAGCTGCAAATACACCAAACGGATGATTTCTACCCAAAAGTGCTACAGCAATTCCGGTGAAACCCCATCCAGATGAAAAACCATCTAAGAATCTGTACCGATACCCCATAACGTCTGCAACACCTGCTAACCCAGCAATTGCGCCGCTCAGTGCCATTACCCATACTGTCACGGCACGAGGATTTATCCCTCCGTATTCAGCAACTTCTGGCGCGTTACCTACTAAGCGGAGTTCGTATCCCCATCGGGTATACTTTAAAAAGATATAACATGAAATTACACAAGCACAAGCGAGCAAAAAACTGGCATTTAGCAGGTTGCTTTGTGGAAAAAAAGTTAAGACACCTGCTAAACGAGGTAAATGCGCTGCATCATGAATCTGAGACGTTTGTGGAATCATCTGATTTGGTTCTTTGTATACAGATGTGACGAGGAAATTCGTTATGGCAAACGCAATGAAGTTCATCATAATTGTGTTGATAACTTCGTGTGCACCGAATTTCGCTTTTAAAAACCCAGGAACCGCGCCCCAAAAAGCACCTGTAATCATTGCGGCACCTATGCTGAGAGGCACTAATAGAACAGAAGGAAGGTTCAGATACAAGCCTATCCACGTTGCTGCAAAAGCTGCAACATAGAGTTGTCCTTCGCAACCGATATTAAACAATCCACCCTTATACCCTACAGCGACAGCAAGTCCGGTAAAAATAAGTGGTGTCGCATTAAATAATACACTGCCGACTTCATCAAAACTGGAAAACCCACTGATAAAAATTGTCGCATAGAACTCCCATGGATTCTGCCCTCTCAGGATTAGCACAACCCCGCACAAAAGAAAAAAACCGCAGATAGCAAGTAGCGGCGGCAAAAGGTTACGAATCAATTGTCGAATCTGAACAATCAGACTGTTGAAGAACGTAATGAAAGATTGGTGGATATTCAAAATCTTCTCAGAAATGCGGAGTCTAAATCACAAAAAATTGACAGTTTATCGCAAACATGATAATATGTGTAGGACGTAAACTTGGTTAGGACTTGTTACGTTTCCTATTTATCAAGTTAACGAGTGTTGTTAGTATAACACAGACTTGACATTAAAACAATTGTTTTGGATTTTCCATCAATCTCAAATTAAGGAAATCTGAATATGTGTATTCAAATACAGTATATTCAAATCTTTGATTTGAGGAGTTGGTCAACCAGCACTTTAGATTTTCTCTGATATTCCCGTTTATTTTAATGTCTTTCTTCCGCATATAGAACGAGTTCTTATTTACTGAATTGGAACCCTCACAAATCACGCACGGGCAAATTACAATGAAAAACAAGCATCTTTCTAACACTGAGATTGATAGAAAAACCCTTCCCGCGATTTTAGGTGGAAAACCAGTCTTTGAGATTTCAGAAGAAACACCTTTTCCAAAATTGGATCAATGGAAACAAATAACAGAAGCAGAGGCACAGATAGCCTATGAAATGACGTTGCGAAATGAACTGTCCAGCGGGTCTTCCGTTGTTCAGGAATTTGAGCGGACTTGGCGTGAACGCCACCAAACCCAATTCGCTATGAGTCTAAGCAACGGTACTGCTGCACTACATAGTGCAATGTTTGGGCTCGGGGTAGGTCCCGGTGATGAAGTTATTTGTCCTACCTATACATGGATGGGTTCTATAACACCTGCACTCATGCTAAATGCAAGACCTGTTTTTTGTGAAGTTGATCCCAGAACGTTGGTTATTGATGTTGATGATGTCCGGCAACGTGTTACAACGCGTACAAGAGCAATCGTTGCAGTCCATCTGTGGGGTAACGTGTGTGATATGGATGCTTTAATGGAACTCAGTGAAGAAACTGGCGTCCCAGTGATAGAAGACTGCTCGCACGCACACGGGGCATCATACAAAGGCAAACCGTGTGGCAGTATCGGACATGCAGGGGCATGGAGTTTGCAAGGAAGCAAAGCAGTGAGTGCTGGTGAAGGCGGAATGCTTGCCACGAATGATATCACGGTTTTTGAACGTGCCTGTTTATTGGGGCAAGTTAATCGTACTATAAACAGTATTGGCGACCCTGTTTTGGATCCTTCTGCACTTAACTACCCACATCTCCCACCTATGGGATTAGGCGTAAAATATCGCGCGCATCCGTTGGCTATCGGCATCGCTTCCGTGCAGTTACAAAAACTTGATGATCTCAACGCAAACCGTCGGAAATATATTGAAGAAATCAGAGATGGATTGCAAGATATTCCTGGGGTAAATCCTGTTGAGCGGTATGCAGGTACGGAGCCAGCGGCATTTTTTGGATTTCCTATCCATTATCGCGCGGAAGAGATGCGCGGCTTATCGGCACCAATGTTTGCTCACGCGCTACGGAAAGAGGGTGTCTTGGCAAATAATAACCCATATCCGCTAATGGTCGGTGACGGCGTGCCTGTTTTTTCTGGGAGTTTGCCAACGAATAGCAACCCTTATCCATTACTTCATACCCTTCCACTCTTTATGAAGGGACTTGATGTCTTTACGAATGGACGAGGGTCTCTCTGTACATCTGAAATGGGAGGAGATTATGAAGGATACGCTGCAGGAGATTTGCCAATTACTGAGAAAGTATGTTCACAGTTGGTGTTCTTACCACTCTTGACAAAACCTGTTCCAAAGGCAGCAGAACAGATATTGATGGCAATTCGTAAGATTTCCAATCATGCGGAACTGTTAGCAAATACCCTGAAAAATGATACGGCTTAAAATACTCTAAAATGTCAATAGAATTTTCAGACCAAACTCGAACCCAAAATATAAAAACCTTAAAGACGGAACCGTTAGATGTGTTAGTTATCGGCGGTGGCATCGTCGGTGCAGGTTTAATTCGAGACCTCACTTTAAACGGAGGAATCAGAGCAGGTCTGATTGAGAAAGGCGATTTTGCCAGCGGCACGAGCGGTGCAAGTTCCCAATTGATTCACGGTGGATTTAGATATCTTGCCAAACGTGACATTGCTCTTGTGAAACAAGCACGCAAGGAACGGGAAATCCTGCTTCACATAGCCCCGAATCTTGTTAAACCCATACCGATAGCGATTCTTCGTTATAAGGGGGACCCGTATCCACTTACTGGGATTCGACTTGCTGCACAATACTATAATCATCTGTCAAAATCGGACACAACAGAAAAAGCGAAATTACTTCTTGATGTACATAAAATACAAACCATAGTTGGTGCTGTCGCTACAAACGGACTTAAAGGCTGTGTTGTACTTTGGGATAGCACTGTTGATGACGCAAGATTAACTTTAGCAACTCTCAAGGATGCCCATTTAAATGGTGGCATCGTCACTAACTACGTCCAGTTTCTTGATTTTATTGCCCAACCGGATGCGTCAAATCCAATGCATCGCGTAATAGCTAAAGATACCATTTCAGGCGACTGTTTTGAGATCGCTGCACGCAAAATCGTCTCTACGACAGGCCCGTGGACCGATCAGTTATGGTGTAAAGATCCCAGCTACGATGGCGCCCCTCGATTAGTAACCGAAAATGCTAAAGGGATTCATCTTATCTTGCCACGCTGCCTTGCAGGAAACACACCAAATCAGCATGGTATCGTGACATTAACACATGCGGAAAAGTCGTACAATGAAAAACAGCGAGCGATTTTTATTTTGCCCGGTGAGCACAATACCTCTATTGTTGGCACAACAGAAACGACACCAGAGAATGGACCGGAGTCTGCTCGTCCTTCCGCAAAAGAAGTAGCGTATTTACTTTCCGAAGCACAACGGGTTTTCCCAAGTATGTCGCTGGATCGCAGCTCAATTATCGGTACTTATGCTGGAATACGTCCCCTCATCGCTCCTAACCATTCAAAACAGGAAAACGGTGGTCGTAATTTCGTTTCAAGAGAACATATAATCACTGAAAGTCCAAGCGGCATTTTATATGTTTATGGTGGAAAACTGACGACACACCGTCTGATTGCTGAGGAAACGGTAGACTATTTGGCTGAATCTTTAAGTGTGCCTCGTGAATGTAAAACCGCTGTCTGTCCATTGCCAAGTGCCACACCAGATAAACTTAATGGGTATGACACTGGCAAAGGAGGCACGCATTTAGTTGATAAGGAGCGACTTATTCAACGATATGGAAACAAAGGGTATCAGACTATTCAAGAATTCGTTGGTAAGGATGCGACACTTGCTGAACCTATAACTAAGGTGCTTCCATTTATGAAGGCAGAAATCCTTTATGCTTTTTGGGGAGAAATGGCAATAACTTTAGAAGATTTGTTATGGAGACGCACCCGCATTGGATGGACGCAGGGACAAGGGTTAGATATAGCACCAGAAATAGCACAATTCTTGGGCAAAAGGAACAATTGGGATCAGGAGAGGGTCAAAGCAGAAGTTGAAAAGTATAAACATCGTATTCATTGGTTAAATCATAATTTGTAAAATAAATGTAGTCCAAATTTGGCTTTATAGAACATGAATTGGTTTCGTTTTGGCAATCCGGAGTTCATCTTTTTGTTATGGATCGGATTGCCTATTTTAATTCTACTGCTTCTTTTGGGATTGCGAATGAAGCGGAAGGCGATGCTGCTTTTCCAAAGCAATGTCCGGGCAACCCATCTAAAACGACACAAAATTCAAGCAATGTTGTTGATGTTGAGTTACCTGTTTATGGCTATTGCAATCGCGCATCCGCAGTGGGGTGCTAAACCTGAAACTGTCGCTGAAAGATTAGATGTCATGCTTGCGATGGATATTTCTACGAGTATGCTTGCCATAGATGACAACTCTGTCCGACGAATAACGCAAGCAAAAGATTTTATGTTTTCTTTGATGGAGCAGCTTAAAGGGGATCGGCTCGGTTTACTCTACTTTGCTGAAGCAAGTGTTGTCGTATGTCCATTGACAAGCGATGTAAAGACGTTAAGAGAATTTTTAGCATCGTTGACTCCAGAAACCCTTGCACATAGAGGCACACATATTGGCAACGCTATTGAAGTCGCAACTGACCGATTCGTTTCAGATAGGAGTGAGTTGACAACAAAAAATAATTCCAGCGGACAGAAAGTATTGATTCTTTTCACAGACGGGGAGGACTTCGGTGATGATGCTATTGCAGCAGCAAAAGCAGCTAAGAGAGATGGAGTACATATATATTGTGTTGGTGTTGGAAACTCTGAAAAACCTGTTCCGATACCTCTTCCGGTTGAAAGTGCGGGGTACAAACGAAATGTGGATGGACAACTGGTGTTAACCGCATTAAATGAGGTAAGTTTACGCGAAATTGCCAAAGAAGGGAATGGTAACTATTATCATGCAGACGAGGGTGTTGCCCAGTTAGCAACAGACTTGGCACAACTTGAAAAGCAGAAATTTAGAGTGCATTCTGATGGTGAATATGAGGAAAGGTTTCAGTGGTTTGCGGGGTTGGCACTGATTCTTTTAGTGGGAGAAATGCTTATTCAGAAATGGAAAAACGGGAAGGAGGATAGTTCAAGTAAGATGGGTTGAAGGACAGTTTTTATGTACTTGACCTTATTTAATGTGTGCTCATGTTTTTCTAAAAACCAATCCATCGGGACGATAACGCATTAATAATATTAAGATAATTCCAAAGATGAGAAACCGTGCATCCGCAAGTTGAGGGTTAAAGCCGAGAACGATACGTAAGACTTCGCCTAAAGAACCAATAATAATCCCACCTATTATAGCCCCTCTAATATTTCCCATTCCACCGAGAACGACCATGCATAGAATTAGAATGGATTCCCAAAATTCAAATACTTCTACGGCTAGATTAGACTGAAGTTGTGTAAAAAAGGCTCCGCCAAGGGCACCAATAGCTGCGCTAACTGCAAAGGCAAGTGACTTATATCGACTAATATTGATACCCATACTCTCAGCTGCTTGTTCATCTTCCCGGATGGCTACCCACGCTCTTCCAACGCGAGAATGCTGTAATCGATAGGAAACAAAAACTACTAATGCGATCAAGATGAGAATATGGTAATAATGGTACAAATTTTGATCAAGTTCTATCCCGAAAATTGATGCTCGCGGAATGTCGTTGACCATACCGTTCACATTCCCTATCAGCCATTCTTCATTCTTAACGATTTGGTATAACAATTCTGCAAACCCGAATGTTACTATCGCGAAATAATCTCCAGTGAGGCGTAAGGTAGGCACCCCTCTCAGCAACCCCCAAAATGCACCATTCAATACAGCAAGCGGTAGAGCTATCCAATAACTAAATCCAAAACGAGTCATCAAAAGCCCCACGGTATATCCGCCTACAAGATAGAAACCAACGTACCCAAGATCTAACAATCCTGTATAACCACAGACTATATTAAGTCCAACGGCGAGCAAAACATACAGACCTGTCAAAGCGAGAATTCGTAGTATGGAACTTGCGCCCGGAATAGGCAGATCAATACCGAAGTTATCGAACAAAAGACGGGCAAGCAAATCTATTCCAAACAGAAGCAAGGGTATAAAACATACGATGAGAAGAAGGATAATATTCTTCGGTGTTAACTTATTTTGCATGATGCCTTGACATTAATTAAACTCAAGCATGACATAGATATGGATATTTTAGATTTAGGCACGTTGAGCTGTGGATTTCCCAAAAAGCCCGGATGGACGAATAAGAATAACGACAATCATGATAACATATGCAAACGCTAACTTATACCCCCCAGAGATATATCCACCTCCAAAGGCTTCAGCTAATCCAATTATGATGCCACCAAGCATCGCGCCAGTGATGTTCCCTATGCCTCCAAGGACTGCGGCGGCAAAAGCCGCAATTCCTTTATGGTAACCCATTGTAGGCATAATTGCTTCCCGTAAACCCACCATCACTCCTGCAACGGCACCTAAGGCAGAACCGATTGCAAATGTTACTGATATGACCTGATTCGTCTTGATGCCCATCAGATTTGCTGCCACCGGACTCTGGGCGCAAGCACGCATTGCTTTGCCAATTTTCGTCAGGTGAACTAACCTGTTTAAGGCAAACATCAACACAACTGCAAGCAAGATGATAAAAATATCTGTGTAAGGAAGAATGGCTCCATCCGGAAGTGGGATAGCGTTGAAAACCTCACCTGTTTCTAAATCAATTTTACTTTGGAATATAGCAGGTTTTGAGTCGTCAGGAAATGTTCGCTGGCGTGACGACCAGAGCATCCGCGCGAGATTTAGGAGTGTTAACGATACACCAATAGCGGTAATCAAGGCGGATAAACGTGGCGCGTTGCGAAGGGGACGATATGCTATATAGTCTATTAACATTCCCAACACTGCACAAAAAACCATGCTCAACAGTACAGCTGCCCAAAATGGAAGAGGTGTAGCTGTAACAAGAATTAGAGCAAAATAGGCACCCAACATGAAAATCTCGCCATGGGCGAAATTAATCAGCTGAATTATTCCATACACCATGGTGTAACCAACAGCAATAAGTGCGTAGATTCCACCTTGAACCAATCCATTAATTAGCTGCAGTAAAAAAACTGACATAAGTCTATAATCTTTGCTCTGTTATTGGAAAGTTGACCGTTATGTTACTCCTGAGATCCAGCGTTAAGCAATTGCTGAGGAGCAGTGATGAATTTTCCATTTTCAACAATTTTGACATAAGCAGGCTTATTAACAGTGTCACCATTTTTATCAAAATAGGTTAATCCTGTAATTCCTGTGTACCCTTTTTCTGGTGTGTCTAACGAAGCTAAATGATCCCGGATTGCTTTTCGCTTGTCCGCAAGTGAAGCGTCTTGATCAAAGGTTTTTTCAATTGCTTCAGCAATCATACCAACTGCATCGTATGAGAGTGCTGCCCATGTATCAGGTTCAATACCGTTGAACTCAGTTTTAAATGCTTCAGCAACTCGTAATGCTTCACCTCCACCTTCACTGAATATAAAAGGTGTTGTTAGGTAAGTTCCTTCCGCTGCATCACCTGCGACTGTAAGGAAATCCGGAGAATCTACGCCATCTGCACCAAAGAACTGGGCAGTAATTCCGACCTCACGCCCTTGTTTAACAATGAGTCCTGCCTCGCTATAGAGGCCAGAAATGAATACAAGGTCTGGATTCTTTGCCTTAATACCAGTGAGTTGTGCTTTAAAATCAGTGCTATTCCGATCATACGCTTCGGAAGCAACAATATTCAGACCAAAATTTCCTGCGGCAGAAGTAAAACCATCACGAAGACCACGTCCATAATCGTCATTATCAAACAAAATGGCGACAGTTTTAATTTCATTCATATATTTATTAACATATTCAGCCACGAATTGACCCTGAAAATCATCTCTATACAAATTCCTAAATGTCCAATCGCTTCCTTCACAAACTTTTACATTTGTCGAACCGGGTGATAATTCAACTATTCCTTTCTGTTTGTAAATTGGTTTACCGGCAAGGGAACAAGAACTGTTAAAATGTCCAACAACCGCAAGAAACCGTCTGTTATCGGCGATGCTATTTGCAACATTGCTTGCATCTTTCGGTTTGCCAGCATCATCTTTAAAGACAAGTTTCAACATTTTGCCATTGATACCACCCGCCTCATTAATCTCTTTTTCTTTAAGTTGTGCGCCGCGTTTAATCATTTCTCCAAACGCTGCTGCGGTGCCTGTAAAAGGTCCTGCTACAGCTACCCTTACTTGATTTCCAGTATCGCAGCCGTAAACAAATGCGAGTGACATTAACAACATCAATCCTACCAACCAATTTCTCATTTTATCAATACTCCCTTCGTTCAATAGCAGGTTTCTCAGTAACAACCTGCCTAAAATCAAAGTTAAATTTCAATTTTTCCTGCTTGCTATCTGAATTCACAACACTGATTTCGGGGACAATTACCCTCAATTCCGTATTGTCAAGGTCGAGTCGGTCAAAGATTAAAAGCCCTCTCCGCTTAGCACCTTTGAACAACTTCCCACTTTCAAAGAGACTCTCCGCAACTACCGCTTGTCCTTCCTCTAATGCCGCAACATCCAAGTAAGTTCGGTAGTATGGATAATAGCTGCGATAGGGAGGATGGTAATGTGGATATGTTCTTGCGGGTAAAGCGTTATTCTCAGAACGAGTCACGTTGGCGTAGAGGTCTTCAAAGTAATCGTAAGGTAAGTTTGCGTACTGCGCTCCATTCTTATCCAGTAGCGTAGCAGATTCTTCAACCAAAACTCGTGGCGTATCAAGATTGTGAACAGTCATTTGAAAAACTGTATAGATAGGTTCAACATTACCACGGTTTCCTACAATGAGATAAGGATTGATGCGCGGATCATCAGTTAGTTCAAAAATCTCCACTTCATTAAGCGGTTCAATAGTAACAGCAACACCTTTTTGTAAAACGGTAACGGCACCAGTTTCGGGATCTATTTTTGTGTTTGTCTGTCCTTCAATCGCCTCTATGTAGACATCAATTGAAGGTTGGGGTGCGACTGCACAACCGACTAACAATGCACCGACCAAAATAAGCACACCGAAATAAAGCAATTGTGTTGGCATACCTCTCAAAAAATGATATGTCACGCCTTTGTCCTCCATTTCAACGTTAGTTTCTAATCTATATTTTACACAATGGAAGTTTCATTGTCAACGTTTTTATCGGTTTTTTCTAACTTTTGATATTGTGATGTCAAATTCGTGACAAGTCCACCCCATATACATGATGCTGCCATAGCTGCAATGGAATAGGCCATACCGGGAATAGTTTTTATACCCAGACCAATTAATGCAATGACACCCGCACTTCCACCTTTGGCAGAACGGTATAGGAAAGAATCGATAATCTGTTTAGCGCGGTAACGTTCATCATAGGAAAGCGGTATATAAAATAATTCTTTGGCAGCACGAAAAAGTGAATAATCAAGCGCTTTAAATGTTAGAAAGGCTCTTGCTGCAGTACCAAGCGATGGCTTAAGAGTCAGAACTAACCCGTTAATCAGGTGCATGATCGGAATGCCGATATGGATAATCCGGATAGAGACAAATCGGAGTGCTAAAGGTACAACAATCAGTTGCAAAACGGCTGAGACCGCGCCGAGGTTTCCATAAAAGTTGCCGATATACGCAGTTCTGGTATCTTTGACAGGAAAATCCATTTCTACCAGACCTTTGAATCGGAGATCAAGTACAGTTGAGATGACTTGAGTACTTATAATCAGCAAACCTATGAAAACCAAATATTTAGAACTAAAAAACGTCTTTAGACCTAAGTGTCCACGTCGTCCACCTTCCTCAGCTACAGTAGGTTTCGGTTCCCCAGCAAGGGCGTAAGCGATTACACCGAAAATTGCCGCTGGTATAAGGGAACTGGCGGCGAACACAAGTAGCGTTTCTGATCCCAGCGTTTCTGCCCATCTTGCTACAAGTTTCCCTCCGATAACAGATCCGACTGAGGCAATTGCACAAAAGGGTCCATTTATTGTTTTTGCTTGTTTAGATTTGAGAGTACTGTTGACA
The DNA here is from genome assembly GCA_028820635.1 of Candidatus Poribacteria bacterium. GTDB lineage: Bacteria > Poribacteria > WGA-4E > WGA-4E > WGA-3G > MSPOR6. The sequence continues at coordinate 242,815 of JAPPIG010000064.1, read as the reverse complement.
AAAGACCAGAATTGTTCAAGGATGATTACAATGTACGCTTCACGAAAAACATAAATAATAGCAGCAGCGAAACCTATCCCGCTTGAAAGTGCAAAGTAGCATGATAAGATCAAAGCCCCTGATAGAATAGAGGTTATCGCTAAGGTGCGCGTGGCACCAAGCCACGAGAGGAAAAGTCCATAGGGGCAAAGAATTAAAAGCACACTGGGTGGAACAGCCGTCATTACCCACGGAAGGTTTTTTGCCGTGTATACTTCAATGAATAAGGAATCTGAGACTGCCCGGATAAATTCATAACCACATAAAAGAAAACTCGCAGCAGCGGAAATAGCAAATGCAGCAAAAAGGATACGTCTTGGGAGATTAACAAACTCTGAGAAGTAGCGGGACACGCTTCGTGTGCTATTATTTATATCCATACTTACGGAAATTCATGGTAGCCATTGCTGTTACGGAAGGGTATCCTCAGCAGGACGTGGGTTGTGAACCCAATGCCTATTCGGATCAGTGCCTCTGGCAATAATAGCCCTTTGGTTCCAATTGTTCGATGCCTGGACTTCTGGTGGGACAAATCGCATGGTTAAACCGCATCGCCGCCTGTCTGATGTGTTTGGTTCTGAACCGTGCAATAGTAAATCCGAATGCAACGAAAGCTGCCCTGCTTTCATCTCAAAAGGCACAGGCGCGTCGCCAAATTGTTCCGGTTCATGAACAGTCTGACCAAGTACATTCTTTTCCTCTGCTGCGCTTCTTTCAAAAGCAATCTGTCCGTGTAAATGTGATTTTGGAATAACAGCCATCGCACCGTTTTCAACGGAGGCATCATCAATTGCGAGCCATACTGTGACGGTTTTACTTGGCGAGAGGGGCCAGTAAGACGCATCTTGATGCCAACTTACCTGTTTTTCATCACCAGGAAGTTTGCAGAAGTAGTGAGTCCCCCAACAGATAAGGTTTTCACCAAGCAGGTCTTGGACATAATCCAGTATTCTGTCTTCAGTAATGAGGTCATGAATGCCAGCACAACGTGTATGCCATCCGTTAATGGAATAACCGTTTCCACCGTCCGCCAAAACTTTTTCCATAAGTTGGTTAAAATACGCACGGTGTTGCGAGATTTCTGCTTCAGAGAAAACGTCTAAAGGACTGATAAATCCGTTTTCATTAAAGTGTTGGATTTGCTGAGGTGTCAACGTTGATGGGTTTTCGTTTTCAACAGGGAAGAATTGTAGTTTACGCTTGAGTTCTGGCATTGCATCCGTAATTGCCATTGATTAGTGCTCTCCCTAAAATATTTCAAATCTGTTGTAATTTTCGTTTTATACAAATATGATATTGGTGTTATGATACTCTATCTAAATCCAGTTGTCAACCTTTTTGTATCAGTAAAATAGTATTCACTTTGTTGTATTTACAAGTCCATGTCCCTCTTTAATACGAAGAATTTGATTTGTTTTTAAATTAGAAAACCTATCCTTATGTCCACTTGGCCAGTGAAGTTCAAGCGAGTCAATCTTTGTGTTCTTTCCAAGTCCAAAGTGAACGCGGAGATCGTTCTGTGAGAGATAGCTGGAACCGCTACGAACCTCTTTAATAAGTGAGAGTGCATCTGATTTTAAAATAATTTTCGTGCCGATCCCTGATGCATTGCTTTGCGTACCGATAGTGTGAATAGCGGTCCAATTGTTAGTATTTCCACCATCGTTGCGGAGAAGTTTAGCAGGTTGATTGGAGTGATTCAGAAAAATATCAATATCCCCGTCGTTATCGTAGTCGCCAAAGGCTGCACCTCTACCTACCATTTTGGTCAGTTGTGTTAACCCGACTCGGGCAGAAACATCGGAAAAAGTGTGTTTTCCGTTTCGGTGATTGTTCTGGAATAGCAGGTCTGTTTGTGCATAAGTGGCATCCGAAAAAAGTTCAATGGTATCCTGAAGATGTCCATTGGAAACATAGATGTCTTGAAGACCATCATTGTTGTAATCTAAAAAATCAACTGCCCACTTAAAGTATGGTAGAGTCACCGCACCGATGCCGGAAGAGAAGGATACATCTGTAAAAAACTGAGCATTGTCATTATGATAGAGGATTACATGTTGAGCAGAAGCATTGCTTACAACTAAATCAAAGTATCCATCGTTATTATAATCCCCAAATGCGCTCCCCATGCCGCTACCAGGGATACCGTTTTCGTCATATCCTGTCCCGGTAAAGTCTGTAACATCAGTAAAAGTCCCATCACCATTATTTTCATATAGTAGGTCAGGTTCCATATCGTTAGCAATGTGTAAGTCAGGGTCGCCATCGTTATCGTAATCTCCAACAGCGACAGCAAGCCCAAGGGAGCGATGCGTAATTCCTGCTGCAGTGGTGACATCTGTGAAAGTGCCATCTCCGTTATTACGATAGAGAATATCTGGTTCACTCTTGAAACGACTGTTATCCATTTGATCCACAGGGCTACAATAGATACGGGTACCACGTAACTCCCACCCTTGGTTTCCCTCAGTAGAAAATATCATATAGTTAACAACATAGAGGTCTACGTATCCATCTAAGTTATAATCCAGAAAAGCACAACCTGTTCCCCAACGTTTATCGCCAACACCTGCCTTTTCGGTGATGTCAGTAAAAGTGCCATCACCATTGTTGTAATAGAGGCGGTTGTCTCCAAAATTTGTTATATATATTTCGGGATAGCCATCGTTGTTAATATCTGCAGCAGCACAACCAACACCATATCCGGTGTCGCCAACACCTGCTTTTTCGGTAATGTCAGTAAAAGTGCCATCTCCATTGTTCTGATAAAGCAAATTTTTCGGGAGATCAGCAGAATTTGTGGACGGTTCTGTTGTTTGTATAGGCGATGGTGTGTGTGCAGCGTTAACAATATACAGGTCAAGGTTACCATCACGGTTAAAATCAAAGAAAAGCGCACCTGAACCGAGTGTTTCAATAAGATATTTTTCACCAGTTCTACCGTCTACGTGTTGAAAATCAATTCCCGCAGTGGTAGTTACATCAACAAATTGAACCTCTGTATACGCGGGAGCACTCAAGAAAGTCAAGCATAGTAGAAGGTGACACACACATCTCATTTTTTCGACGTAGTTAGGAGGGAAATCTGCTTTTGGCGGGCATGTTTTGCTTCACTGTTTAATCCAAGCTGAGTGTAAACAGTGGCGAGCGTATCCCAATAATTCGCCTCAGTTGGCGCGAGGTCAGTGGCGGTTTGTGCGTGGGATAGTGCTTTTTCAAGATCCGCTTGCGATTCAGTGTAGCAAACAGCGATATTATTATGGGCAATGGCAAGCGTTGCATCTGCAGAGATTGCTTTTTGGTATGCCTCAATTGCGAGTTTTATATTTCCTTGTTTGTGATAGGTAAGTCCTAAATTGTAGTGGGAAGAGGCTAAAGTAGGGGACAGTGAAATTGCGCGTTTATAGCTTTCAATTGCTTTGTCATACCGCTTGCGCGTCAAGTAAACAATACCGAGATTGTTATAGCCTTTCGGATCATCTGGATGAATTTTGACATACTTCTGGGCTTTTTGAAGAAGTGGATCAGTGTGGCGGAGAATTTTAAAAAACTCCATTGCTGATGATGCTTTTTCTTTTTCCCCAAGTTTGATATATATCTGGGCGAGTTGATAGTGTGCATCCGTGTTATCATGTTGGATATCAATAACTTTCTTAAACTTTGTTATCGCGTCATCATACCGTGTCTGCTTAGCATATACCTGACCTAAACCCAAATTCGCACCGATTCCACTTGGATTCAGACGAACTGCCTTCACATAAGATTTTTCTGCTTGAGAAAGAAACTCTTGTTTTAAGTATGCCTCAGCAAGTCCGCTATGGGCATCTGACCATTTTGCATCAATAGTAACCGCTTCTTTAAACGCATCTACAGCAAGCGGAAAAGTTCCCTGTTTCAGATAAACCAACCCGATATTATAGTGTGGTTCTGCTGTCATTGGGGACAACTGTAATGCCTTCTTATAAGCATTAAGTGCGGCAGTATATTGCTTGAGTTCCGAGTGCGTAATTCCGAGTGCGTTGTAGAAAACTGCAGAATTTTGGTTGAGCGCGATCGCTGCCTTGTATTCCGATACAGCCTTCACATGCTCCTCCAACGCGCGGTAAGCGGTTGCTTTTTGGAAATGAATTTCGGCAAACCAATTAGGATCGGCATCTGCTGTTTGAGATTGCAGGGCTTTGTCAAAAGATTGTAATGCCTTACTATAACGACCTTCTTCAAAATATTTTACGCCGCGTTGGAAGTATTCGTTGGGAGGGTTGGCATGGGAAATGTGCCCTAATCCGCTACAGAGGATAAGTATCGTTACGTATCTTAACGTCCGTATTGTGTATTTGCGAATTTGAATAAGGTTTATGTGCGATTCCATGTTAAATTTTACTTCCGTATGAACATTTATGTACAACCTATCATAAATAGTTGGAGGGCTTTGAAAGCCCGATTTCAAAATCCTGTAGGAGCGATCTCCGAATCGCGACCTGTCGGGAATCGGAGTTCCCTCCTACAAAGAGAATCAACTGATAATGAACCAACAAATCCTATTTATGAGATACGCTCTATAAACATAGCGTTCTACGGAACTCAAGAGGTCCAAGACGCTCGGTAAACCTTAATTCAAATTAAATCATTATAATGTCTAATCATTGTGTCGGCACCGAAATTCTAAAGCCGAGACGATAGGCGGCTCCAAAGCCGATTTGCAAACCGTAAGTGACAGCATCAGGATGCTTGGCCAGTAGGCGTTCTGTAGCGACCAAATCCTCGTTAGCGATTTCATAATCTTCCGTTTTAATGTCAACCACAAAAAACTGTCCTTTGTACTGAGATTCAAGTTCGTCACGAAACTGTTGATAAATTTCCTCACCGCGAGCGACGATGGCTTCGGAGGTATAATCAGAATATGGCATGGTGTTCTCCTTTTAAAAAATGTAGGACAGACGCGACAGTTCAAAAGTCTCTCTACTCCTTGATAGGGGATAAAGAAGGGTTGGAGAATTTAGAAGGTTAAGATACCAAATAGCGACGAACTTTTTTAAGTCTAATATCTTCTTTTTCTGCTCAATTTGCGTCTGTCCTGAAAATGTTTTTTTTACATCCCGCGATGCTCACTGCTTGTTATAACACAAGATTGTGTTATGCGTCAACGTATAATTTCTCTTGTCCACTTATTTCAGAATTAACATTTTGCGTGTTGCGGTGAAGTCATCTGCGGTTAACATATAGAAATAGATTCCGCTTGCCACAGACTCACCAACACTGTTTCTGCCATCCCAATGCGCTGCACGGCTACGACTCTGATAGATACCCGCTGCCTGATGCCCTAATGCCAATGTCCGAACAACCGCACCGTTCGCAGCATAGATTTTCAAAGTAACCTCTGCAGGTTTGGCGAGGTGATACGGTATCCACGTCTCCGGATTAAACGGATTCGGATAGTTTACGAGCAGTGCTGTTTTTTCAGGAATTAGTGATGCTAATAGCCTCTCAAGATTCTCTATACCTTGTCGGAAAGCAAGCGAACCGTCGTTTTCAGCCTGTGCTTGATCTATCCATGTTTGGACCAGATCAGGCATGAGTTCTTCGTCATCTATTGCAAGTATAGGTGGTGCAGCAGCGGTTTCTGTTTCATTGATGTGTTGCCCCACAAGAATAATGTCTTGGATATTGATGACACCGTCGCCATTTACGTCGGTTCGTTCATTAGCCGGAGTATCTGCCCCTAAGTCCTGTGCGACAAGCACCAGATCAAGAATGTCGATTTGTTCATCCTGATTTATATCCCATTTAGAATATTTTTCTACAGCTTCTACGGCAAGTATTATATTTGGTGATGCAGATGGTATAATTGCCCCCGTGCTCGACCCGAATTCGTAGTTCTCCAGTGTTACTTTGGTTTCACCAGTTGCTTTTGCGATGAATGTTACGTAAAGTAGGTGCCCTATACCACTGACACCATTTTGTGTGCTCCGTGCCGACAAGAGTCCTGTAATTTTGCCCGCTGTGTTATCAATCGTACCAGCTTGGAAGTAGGTATTTCCGTTATCCTGCTTCAAGAAATCACCTTCGGTAACTTCAACCGCTTCAAGCATATTCGGGTCAAACGCTATATCCGCTTGCCATCCCGCTAAATCGATCAGGTTTTCAGCATTAAGAGTGAGGGTAAAAGTATCACCCGCGAAGATATTATCTTGAGATAAGGCGTATCCGATGCCTTTTGATAACGTATATTCCGCGTCAGGTTCAAATCCGAAATGGCCCCAAAGATCACCTGGTTTTTTCAGACGCATCGCAATCAATAAGACATTTCGCCCACGTTTGAGCGTAACAGGAAAAACCGCTGTATAATCCAGAGGATATTGAAGCCACCTACCCCATTGCGAATTCCTACCATTAGTCCATGCCGTTAGATGCACTGGAATTCTCCAGTCACGAACTAACTCCCCATTAAGCCAGATTTTATGCCCTTCCGCACTTGAGTCAAACATATTTATCTGTTGTTCACGAGGTGAATACAAGGTAACTGAACCATAAACGACACAACCATAAGGCGGTATTTTAAGAGTGTTTTGCCTACGGGTATAAAAATCTTCATCATATTCGCCGGGAGGACGTTTGAATTTGTGTGGTGTCCATACGTGTTCTCCGACAACAGGATTTCCCACGATTGCCCCGTTAGTAGCAACCTCTAATTCGCTTAACGAGCCATCAGTTACATCTAAAAGCAAATCCGCATCTCTGGCAAAGCTAACCTGACTATTTATATAAATAATTTCTCCAGGTATGCCAGGGTCAGAGTGATCTTTGATTTCCTCTGCTGGGATGACTCCCCATACCCATGAGTCTATCATTTCAGGTCCTCCCTGCGGGAAACCAGGGTTGTCGTGCCAAAATACCTTATTTGTCCGTTCGCGTAACTTGTTCAGAGGCGATATGTCGGATATGTCATTATGCTGTATTAGTAGTCCTTCTAATCGATGTAAGTTTGCCAGAGGTGTAACATCTGATATATTGTTGGAATCTAAAAGTAGTTTTCTTAATCCTTGCATGTTTGCCAGAGGCGAAATATCTGATATGTTATTTTGTCCCAGATCAAGCGTAAAGAAATTATGAGGTATTGCGGATAAGGATGATATGTCAGAGATGTTGTTGTTAAATAGATAAAGAGCACCCAAATTAGTTAATGCGGCTAAGGGTGATATGTCAGAGATGTTGTTATTTGACAGATTAAGAGCACCCAAATTAGTTAATGCGGCTAAGGGTGATATGTCAGAGATGTTATCGGGAGAACCGCGCAGATTGGGACAACCATACAGTGTAAGGCCCCTCAAATTATTCAACTTTGAAAGCGGTGAAAGATCGTCTATTCTGGTTTTGACAATATATAACCACTTTAATTTGGTTAATCCTTCTAAAGGTGATAGATCAAGGTTGTGGTGCTTAAGGATACTACCGTTGGGTGCTCTATCTCTGGCTATCTCGCGAAGAGATAGACGTTCCAATTTTGTAAGTCCAGACAGTGGTGATAGGTCGGTTACTGAACTGTATGAAATAGATAAGTGTTGTAAATTGGTCGCGAATTGGATTCCCTCAAGATTTTCAACTCCTGATGTATGTATATCTATTGGAAGCGTGTACCTTTGTGGAAGATTTTTCATTTCCTTTATCGTAATTGGGTCCCCGGACGCTTTGCCGAGTTTCTTCTCAATCGATGCTCGTAGCTGTGCATCGGGGATGTGAACAGTGGCACCAGGAATACGCTCAGGGCGTTGTTCAACGGGTGGAAGTATTGTATCTGGCGTATTCAGGAGCGAGATCACTTTCTCAAAATGATACGTCCATGTATCTCGTTTGACGGTGCTGTTTTCTAATATTTGTGTGCCTAATAAGTTTTGTAAACTCACATTCTCGCTGATTTTTTCAAGAAACACCTCCGTTTCAAATCCAACCGCAGCTGCAGCGTGTGCAGCATCAAGCGGACCTTGAAACGCCTCATGGAATCGCTGGACCGGTTCAATACCACCAAAAACACCGCCTGCTGCTTCAAGTGCTGTCCTGTAACGTTGCGTATCCTCCGCTACAAGATCAGCCATCACTGCTCTTTCTACATAGAGATTTAAAGCCCTATCTTTGTTAAAAGGTGGATTGTCAGCTTCTTCAACAGCAGCACGCACTTCGTCTTCAAACGTCTTCATCCCTTCCGTGTGGCAGCCAATGCAGGAAAGTCCATTACGCACAGCAGGATCACTGACAGCGGGATTAGAAACAATGTCTGTCGGTGCTACATCAAGACGGTTTCCTTCACCATCTACAAGATAATATGCTTGTAAACCGTTCGGTAGGTTAAAGATAATTTCGCCACCGTCATGTATGAAATCAAGCGGATGTGTAAAGATATTCTGCGATTCCGCACTTCCCGCAAAGTCATAACTTTTCCAATATGCACCATACCGTGATATGTGACGCTCAACAACGCGATTATGCCTTGAAACACCCGAATTGTTGAAACCTGCACGCCAAACGCGTTTTCCCGGTGCATTTAGGAGGTTTTCGGTAACGAACACCTCAAGTGATGCCTCTAATTCACGGTCTGTTTTGGGCAACGCGAGAATGTCATGGTAGAGCGGTGGTAGCGAGGCAGTCGCAAGAAACCAATCTATATGGACAAACGGCACTTCACAGTTCATCTCTTGCTGTAGGGTCGTCAGTTTTTCGTGGAGATGTGTTTGTGTTGGGGCATCAAACGTCATTTTGTAAGGGTATGCCTGCTCAATCTGTGTCCATGCATCGTTTCGGACATCCCATTCGTAGTCGCGCAGGTCAATATAGAAAATAGTTTGTTCTGCATCAATCGGCTGCGGTTTGACAACTTGGCGTCCCCAAGAGAGGCTATTAATCAGTTTTGAGAGGGCGCGCCGATAGGCGTTGAGTGCTTCAGTTGTCTCACCTGCGTTGTAGAGATGTGTTAATGTGAAATAGCGAGCGAAGGAACGGTCAAACGGTGTGAGTGAGTTGACGTGATTTTCAATTGTTCCGAGCATCGTCCCGTTTGTAATGAAGTCGGGTTTTGGTCTGGGAGTGTCACTCCAATCGGGGGCGCCTGCTAAAATCCATTGCCGAATCGTCGTAATTGCTTCGGAGTCAAGCGGTGGTTGTCCGAGTGGCATCCGTTTGGAAACGTTTGATTCAATGAGTCGTTGAAAGAATACGGAGGCATCAGGGTTTCCGGGAACAACTGTGCCACCTTTAATGAGTGCTGCATGCTCAATGATGAGCGATTCCCTGTAGGAACCATTTTCACCATGACATATTAGACACGACTGTTCAAAGATCGCGTAAGCCTCTTGTGCCAGATTCTGTTGTGCATCAACACTACCGACTAAAATCAACATCAATATGCAACTGATTTTTATGAAATTTACTTGTGCCTTCAACTTAATTTCCCTCTCCTCTGACATATTGATTTAGTGCTTAGTCAAGTGTTAATTGATGGTTCTTGAATGTAGTCGGGAATCGGAGTTCCCTCCTACAATACACAAGACTTCTGTAGGAGCGATCTCCGAATCGCGACCCACAATAATAGGTAGACAAAGCATTAGTTTTACGGTTGGATTTTGAATTATTTGTACATTCTGTATAGGCGAGGTTAGGAAACTGCATTTATCAGGGGTCTACGTATTTTTGGATTCTACTACAAATATAGGAATACCAGCCAATTAACTAAAATAGGGCAGAGAGTACTCTCTGCCCTATTTTACCTAACCTATCAGTGGCGTTCCATTTTAATGACACCCCACGTTGTAGCCAATTTCTCCGCAGGTTCTACCGGTGTAAATTCACCATTAATAATTGTACTCATCTCGTCTTCGGTAATGACTCTATTAAAGAGATGCACCTCATCAATTATACCAGTAAAAAATTCCTGACCAGGGTGCCTTGCCCCAACCATAATAGAACCGTCAATCTCAATGATTTGGGCCGGGTTATTATCAGATCCGACTTTATCACCATCATAGTAAATTGCAGACTCAGATTTAGGATCATGTGTTACAGTAATATGTACCCAATCTTCAGGTTGCTCTACATCAGAAATAGCTTCTGGAGACCAACCTGGATCTTTGGAATAGAGATAAGTTTTTTTATTATCGTTATTAAAAATAGTTGCCCAGACAAGTGAACCAGCAGAAACCATATAGTTCCATGCCCGAATTTGTTGATTTCCACGTTTGACCCAAAATGCTATGGTAAACTGTTCTCTTAGCTGTAAAGTATCGTTAATAGGTACCATAACATATTGTCCTTTTGTACCATCAAACTCAAGTGCCTTGCCACCAAATTGTCCATCAACCCATGTAGGATCTTTGATAAGTTCGCCATCATGTCCATATTCAGAGCTATCTTTGGCAGTGCCCCCCTTGCCTTCATCAAAGGAAAGGTATAATACGAGCGATTTATCGTCCAAACCCGCATACGATGGTGAGACGATAATAAACAGCATCAATATTGCAGCGAGTCCCGTTGTAAATTGTAGAAATTTGCGCACAACTGTATCCTCCTTAAAACAGGTTTAATTATTCTTTTTTATTGGATGTTTTCCAAAATCTACTTAAACACAGCAAATTGTTTAGCAAGCACCACATTTCTTACAAACTGTGGTGTCACATTCGCTGGTCATAAAACCTTTTTCGTGCTTATTGAATTCAAGTTGTAAAAATTGAGGTTTAACGTTAAGGTCAAGGTGATCCCATGGGTTAACTTCGTTAAATTCACGTTGACGCAGTGCGTAAAAATCAGGAGATAATCCGTGTTTTCGGAAAGCGTTATTCCACGATGTTCCTTGGGAAAGTTCCAATATAACTTTGCCGAGACGGCGATCACCGCGTGCAAAAACAGCTTCTTGATGTGCCATCCGTGCACTTGCAGACGATACCTTTATACTGCCAAGACTGTTAATCTCTCGTTTCAGATAGTCAAGTTTCTTGGCGATAGTCTTTGGTGGTTCCATTGCTACCCATTGAAACGGAGTATGTGGCTTTGGTACCATTGGTGAAATCGTAAAACTGATACGTCCTATTTTTCCTGTCCGTTTGGCATGTGGAAGCAGAATTGTTCGCATCTCTTTTGCCATTTCTGCAATTGCTGTAACATCTGCAGGTGTTTCCTGAGGGACACCAATAAGAAAATATAGGCGGAGGTTAAGAATATCACGTTTCAATGCCTCTTCAAAAACATAGTAGAGTCGTTCGCGGGGAATTGCTTTATTTACAACCTTTTGAAGTTCCTCGGTTGCCACTTCGGGAGCGATTGTAATTGTGCCTTGATCACTGTCAGCAAGCGCGTCAAGGAGTGGCGCTTCAACAGTTTCAGCGCGGAGCGACGCACACGAGATACGGAATCCTCTATCAACTAAACCTGTAGCGATCTCATTAATCTGCGGATGGTCGGAGATGGATGCCCCTACTAATCCAATCCTATCCGTAATCCCTCTTGCTTTTTCTGCCAGTGCAAGTGTATTTTGGACGGATCGGTGTCTCGGCCATCGCCTTGCGTAATCTGCCACACAGAAGCGACACTGTCTACCACATCCCCGGACAATTTCAATTAAATGTGCATTTGAAAACTCAGTGTTAGGGGTATGAATCTGCGTGCAAGTTTCTACACTATTTAGGTCGGGGACTGCTGCGGAACGAATTTTCTCAGGCATCCCTTGCTTCGGATTAACCTGTTGAACCTTCCCATCGGCATGGTATGTGACATCGTAAAAACTTGGCACATACAGTCCCGGTTCTGCACCAAGTGATTTTAATAGATCTGCTTTGGGAGCGTTTGACATCTTCCATTCGTGGAATTTATCCATCAGTTGATGGATAATCAATTCAGCCTCACCTACTACAAAGACATCAATGAAATCAGCCAACGGTTCTGGATTATAAGAGATATTAATTCCACCCGCAACAACAAGCGGATCCCATTCTGAGCGTTCTTCAGCCAGGGGCGGTATGTTGCCTAATTCCAAAGTACGTGGGATATTGACATAGTCAGATTCAAATGAGACAGAAAATCCGACGATATCAAACGCGTGAAGTGCGGTTTGCGTCTCTAACGAGAAGAGAGGTATCTTCTTCTTTATCAGTTCGCGGACATATTGAGGTTCTGGTATAAAGACGCGTTCACACGCAGTATCTTTACGACTGTTTAGCGTAGCATGGATAACCTGAACGCCCAAACTGGACATACCAAGTTCATACGTGCTTGGATAAACTAAGGCAAATCTATTTGGCTTCCTGAACCGAGTCCGTTTGTTTTGACTTGGCAACGCGTACTTTTCGGTTTTTAGTAGCTGCTGCGTATGCTCGCGTAAATCCAATTCAATTCCTCTTAAGTATAAGCATATATAGAATCAGATAAGGATATTATAGAATTAATTTCTACGTTTGTCCCTTTTCTGTTGAACCCGGAGAAATGCGGGGATGTCCCACTGTTTTTCACGGTCTTGATTTTGTTCATCATTGGTTTCATCATCATTATTTTCCGGTTTTTCTTGTCCTACAGGCTGAGGCGAGGTATTTTGGCGATTCGCGGGAACTTGAGTAGCGGAACCAGTTGTTCCCTCGTTCCCTCTCCCTTGTGGCTGCCTGTTCCAAGCTGGACGCTGCGTAGTCTGTTGAGGCCGCCCTGCAGTGCCTGCCTCAGTATTTCGGACGCGACTACCTTGCAACATCGGATTAGGTTGTGTACCTTGTGGGTGGAATCTGCCACCTTGGTTTGGAACATAATCTGCATCTGTCGGCGGATCAAAGCCTGTAGCAATTACAGTGACCAACACCTCATCGCTAAGTTCCAATTCCTCCTTGTAAACTAAACCAAATATCGGTTGTGCATCTTCACATACATCTGTGATGACTTTCATGGTTTCACCCAATTCGTGCATCGTAAAATTTGGGGGAGAGGTGATATTAACAATCATCCCAACAGCACCTGCTATGCTGGTTTCTTCGAGTAGAGGTGAGGAGATAGCTTCTGATGCTGCGACTTGAGCCCGATTATCTCCTACTGCGCTGCCCATTCCCATCAAGGCTGTTCCTGCATCTCGCATAACTGTTTCCACATCGGCAAAATCAACATTAATTTCACCTGTTTCGGTTATAATATCGGAGATACTCTGAACAGCATGTAACAGGATCTCATCACCCTTCTTAAATGCTTCAGGGATCGGTAGTTTTCTATCTATGGTGTCAATCAAACGTTGGTTAGGAACTACGATGACTGAATCCGCGCTGTCTCTGAGATCTTTCAACCCTATTTCAGCTTTTTCTGCGCGATGTTTTCCTTCAAAATCAAATGGTCGCGTGACTACCCCAACTGTTAAAGCACCCTTTTCCTTCGCAAGACCTGCGATAATTGGTGCTGCGCCTGTGCCTGTGCCGCCACCCATTCCGGCAGCGACAAAAACCATGTTGGCAGAATCAACTATTTCTTGTAAACACTCACGGTCTTCCTGAGCCGCCTCTTTACCTACCTCGGGATTGGCTCCTGCCCCTAACCCATTAGTTATATTCATTCCAATCTGAATTGGTGTGGCACCATGGCATGCACTAAGTGCTTGCGCGTCGGTATTAACGGCATAAAACTCTATGCCGGTAAGTGCTGCTTCGATCATCCGTCTGACAGCGTTTCCGCCTGCTCCACCTACCCCGATAACCTTTATTTTCGCATTCGCTTTTTCAAATTCTTCTTGTTCAAAATCTATCATTTTTTATTTCAGTCACCTGTGGACAACACATCCTTCGGTGCCTCCGCAGCATTATAACTTACGTTTCATTTTGTGGAACGTTGTCTAACCAACGGCAACCTAATTCCTCCTTCTGTATAAGCACTTCATGCTGAAAACACTATTTCAGTGTGTAATTTACACTCGTGTAGTTTACCAATATCTTTTTACACGAATCTTGACTCCACCGAACTCCCTTCGGTGTCAATACGTCCCGATAATGAATTCTACACACAGCGCGTCACTCAAGCAACCACACGCTAAAAGTGAGATTGCAACTTTCCTATCTCGTTGTTAAAATATTTTAACTTACCTTCAATAAACAAAGGTATATACTTCCTTCCGTGCTTTATTCATCAATTAGTAATTATATTATTTTATTATACAAATAATTTAGAATTAAATCAATATAATGAATGATAAAAAGGGTGTATATATTAAATTTTCTTTGAGTCTTGACTGGGTTCTCACGATTTAAATCTTGCTATCCAGGCTTGTATATTGCGAAACACTTTGTTTCTTACCGTTATTCCGAAATATAAAAAGCAAATTATCGTAATAGATTTTTACAGCCTAATAGCCGAACCATTCCTTTATACGACGGAAAAATCCACCAATTGGACTTGAACCTCGTCTCAATGCTTGTACCTGTTTTTCTTCACGCCGCAAAGATTCTCCGTACATTGCTAATCCAAGACTCGTGGCATACATTGGATAATTTATCCTGTCTGTCAATCCCTTTAGTTCTATAGGATATCCTATTTGTACACGGAGTTGCAGGATTTGTTCAGCGAGTTCTGCCAAACCATCCATGAGTGCTGTTCCTCCCGTTAACACAAGTCCACCGGGAAGTTGCATATCTCCGAGTTCGTTAGCTATTCCTTCAAGAATCTGTACCATTCGATATTCAATGATTTGTGCTAATTCTAAACGGCTGATAAACTTAGGCGGCGCTGAACCTGTAGTAATCGGGATAGGGTTAGTATCATCTTCTTGTACCCACTCTGTCCATGCGCATCCTCGGTGAAGTTTCAGTTCTTCCGCCATAGGTAACGTCACTTTTAAATATTGGGCGATGTCGTTTGTTACATGTTGTCCACCTACAGGAAATACAACTACATGTTCAATAGCATCTTCTTTGTAGACAATGATTTCTGTGGTTTGGTCTCCGATATCTACAAGTGTGATTCCGACTTCCCGTTCGTCTCTCTGGAGAACAGATTTTGCTGATGCGACTGGGGCGACAGCAAGTGTTTCCACACTTGGAATTTCTGCACTTTCAACGCTGTTTAACAGACTTTGAATTCCACTTGTGTTTCCAGTAATTATATACGCATTTGCTTCTAAACGCGACCCTGACATTCCAATCGGTTCCTTGGTCCGCATGTCCATGTCAATAACAAAGTTTTGCTCAAGCACGTGCAGAATGTCATGCCCCTCAGGGATAGCAGCAATTGTTCTTGCCGACTGCATTGCCCGATCTACATCATCCTTTGTGATTTGTGCAGCATTTTTTACAGTTACCACACCGCGTGACGTTTGTCCAACAACATGCTCACCTGAAACGTTTAAACATACCGACTCGATGTTTACACCTGCCATGAGTTCTGCTTCGGAAATTGCCTCACGAATTGCTTCTGCAGTGAGATTGATGTCAACGACGACACCTCTTCGTAAGCCCTTTGATTCAGCACTGCCGACACCAATAATCTCCATCTGGCCATCCAGACTCGGTAAGGTGTGGCATGCTACAACCGAGATCTTACTTGAGCCGATATCTAATCCAGTAATAATGGTTCCTTTTGCCATCTATTTGCCTTCACCTCCTAAATAAAGTGTATCTTCATATCGTACATCCAAATACGTAAAATTTTCTGGCAAGAGGAAATCCTTTTTGCCTACACGTGTTTTTGTCAATGTCTTTACCTTTTCCATTTGTCTTTCTCTCTGAAGGATAAGGAGTCCTCGTTGTTGGACAAACAACCCAACATTGTGAAGTCCGGTTTCAATCAAATCTGCGGCAATCCACACTGACATCGGCAAACTCTCTACGTTAATTTTAATTTTCTGCGGAACTCGCGCATCAATGGTTTTGAGGTATTTTGCCAGTTCAGGTTCTTTTAATTTCGCTAACTTCAGAATGTGAATCCCAAGTTGAGTTGTGTCAGTTTTAATCTGTTTACCAACTTCAGGCTCCTGTATCCCTTCATCCAGAACGATTGTCATGTGGTGATATTTTTCTGGTGTAATAGATTCTAACACATAACCTGCACCATCTATCAAAAAAAATTCATCCGTGCTTTTCCTTCCTGTTGTTTTTTGAGACTCTTTTTTTGATTTCGATTCTTTCAAAAAGAGATGTTTTACCCGTGCAAACGGTTGACGCTCAGTAATTTCAATCGTCAATTGCCGTTTTACAAAACTTCTCGAAACGTAAGCATCCTTAATGTAACTCAGATTTTCCTTTAGATATGCAACAGTTTGTGCTTCGGAATCTGTGACGATATTATCAAGGTTTTCGCCTAATACATTGTAAATTTCCCCTTCCGTATAATGCGAATTACCGAAAAGTGCTACGGACACTTGTACGTGTTCAAAATCGAAAAATCCGAGAAGTATTTTCGCTAAAAACAATAAAGTTACGATGAAAGTTCCCAATATGAACATCCGTCGAGCGCGGTATTTTGGTGCACGGCTCCGTATCGGTTTAAAAATTCGGTGAGATGGACCATCTTTTCTCCGTCTACGTTTTCTTTCAAGTTTCATTAACATTTTAGCGTATTTCCGATGCACGTTTGCTTAAAAATTTGTGTCCTACATTCACTACATCGCCTGCCCCGAGCGTGATGACTAAATCATTAGGTCGCGTAATTTGCATCAGACGTTCAACTGCTTCATCCATATCAGATTCATAAATTACATGTGTATGTCCGTGTGCTTCTATTGCACGAGCTAAGTTTTCCCCTGTTACATTTTCTATCGGTTCTTCGCCTGCCCCGTAGATTGACGTAACAATCAGGACATCTGCTTGATAAAATGATCTGCTAAACTCATCTGCGAGATCTCGTACGCGTCCGTATCGATGTGGTTGAAAAACAGCCACAATTCGTCTATTATAACCTTCTCTTGCACCTCGGAGTGCTGCCATAAGTTTTGCGGGGTTATGTGCATAGTCGTCAACAACGACTATATTATCTACAGTTCCTAACACTTCAAATCGACGATGCACACCTTGAAAAGATTCAAGCGCGCCCTGGATTTTTTCAAAAGGAATCTCTAATTCAAGTCCTACTGCGATTGCAGCTAAGGAGTTTGCAATATTATGCCGTCCGGGCATTTTAAGATGTACATTACCGTAAACTTCATCGTTCATACGAACTTGATAATGTGAAGTCGGTCCGTCAATCTTAATTTCTTCGGCAATCAGGTCTGCTCTCGTTTCGAGACCGTATGTCACAAATTTTTTCTCTACTTGTGGAATAAGCTTTTGGATGTTTTCTTGGTCGAGACACAACACGGCTGAACCATAAAACGGAACTTTGTTGATAAATGTTAGAAAGGTTTTACCGATTTCTTCTACGTTATTGTAGTAGTCAAGGTGATCCGCATCAACAGATGTGACAACAGCGATAGTAGGGTAGAACATTTCAATTGACCCGTACGCCTCATCTGCTTCAATTACCATCACATCGCCGTGTCCACTCCGTGCGTTACTTCCATTGACTAATTTGCCACCAACAACGACCGTTGGGTCGAGTGTGGCTAACACAGCCGCTGTCATTGCAGTTGTTGTTGTTTTTCCATGAGTACCACTGACAGCAACGCTATACCGCATTCGTGTTATCTCATTCAACATTTCAGCTCCACGAATAATCGGTATTTTGGCAAGCATTGCAGCTTGTAATTCTGGGTTGTCCTCCGGAATAGCTGGTGACATGACCACTACGTCTGCTCCGTTAACTTGGGAGGATGCATGACCATACCAGATTTTGGCACCACATGCCTTAAGATGTTCCGTAGTTGTTGATTTTACAATGTCCGAACCCGTGACATCAAAATCGAGATCAAGAAGAACTTCAGCGATTCCACTCAACCCAGCTCCACCGATACCTATTATATGAATGTGTTGTGTCTTTCCAAACAATGCTAATCTCCAGTACAATACTAAAATTAAATTAGCAATACTGTTTATTTCTTTTATGTTTTTAAGGAGATGCAAGCCTAAAAATTGATTCGGCAATCGTATCACTTGCATACGGACGACCAAGATCCTGGCTTGCCGTTTTCATTTGTTGATAGGAACTTTCATCTGTAATTATTTGAATTAATTCTTTCACAAGTGCCTCAGGTGTTACTTCTTCCTGTTCAAGAACGACAGCAGCACCTGCATTAGCCACTGTTTCAGCATTGCGAACTTGGTTATTACCTACGGCAGCAGGTAGCGGTATAAAAATTGCTGGAATACCACATGCGGTAACTTCAGATACCGTCATTCCACCTGCTCTGCAAATCATTACATCAGCGATACTATATATTTCTTCCACAGGATCGAAGAATGGTTGAACATGATGTGCTATTCCATGTTCTGCATAGGCTGTTTGTACTTGCTCCGCATCCGTTTTTCCTGTTTGATGTACAATTTGGAGGTTACCCATGCTGGTGCTACCTGTTTCCAACATTAGAGATGCAGCAAATTTAGCAATTAATGGACACGCTTCTATCATCACTTTATTAATAGCACGGGCACCTTGACTCCCTCCCATTACGAATACCGTTTTGCGATCTTCACATAATTTAAATTTTCGATAAGTTTCGTTATTACGCGGATAATCCGTTATTCCGATTCGAATCGGATTACCAGTTATCTCCACAATGTGATTAGGAAACCGTTGAGTATCTGGTGGTAACGCGAGGTACGCTGCTTTGGCACGACGCGCCAGCATGCTATTTGTTAAACCGGGAGACACATTTTGTTCCTGTATCGCTATCGGGATACCCAGAAGCGAAGCAGCAAAGAGAACAGGTCCAGAGACATATCCACCTGTTCCAATAACGACACTTGGCTGGAATTGTCTAAGATATTTCAACGATTGTACAAGTCCACGACAGACTTTTATGATAACTGGAAACCATTTCCACGTCAAGCTGCGTGGAAATCCTTCAACAGAAATGGGTAGAAACCGAAAACCGTGTTGCGGAACAAGCGTTGATTCTAAGCGGTCTCGCCCACCGATAAAAACTATGTCTACCTCTGGATTTAGGCGTTGAAGGGCCTGGGCAATCCCAATGGCAGGATAGATATGTCCGCCTGTTCCACCTCCGGCAAGGACAAATCGTTTATCGTTTTTTTTATGATTAGTATTTTTGCTGGCAACGTCTTGCCTTTTATGTCGCGTTTTTTGCTTTTTCACATTAACTTATTTTGCTGTTTTTGGAGATGACCGTGTAGCAGTTCGAGAAATATTCAAAAGCATGCCGACACTTACCAGACTGATTACCAGAGATGAACCACCATAACTGAGAAAAGGAAGAGTGATGCCCTTTGTAGGAAGTAGTCCCGTTACAACGCCGATATTGATGAATGCTTGAAGCCCGATGATTATCGTAAGTCCGGTTGCAAATAGTGCCCCAAATCGGTTTTCTGTACGTCTTGCGATTGAAATTCCACGCCAAATAAATATCATAAAAATGAGTGTCACCGCTGCTGTGCCCCTAAATCCGAACTCTTCACCCAGTACTGCAAAAATAAAATCTGTGTGCGGGTAAGGCAAATAATTTATTTTAGCAACGCTGTCAACAATGCCGACTCCAAATAAACCGCCCCATTTAAGTGCCTCAAATGAACGTCCCAACTGAAAACTTGTGGCTTCCGGAGATTGTAAGGATGCCCAGTAATCTGTTAAGCGAGTTAATCGGTACGGATCATTGATAATAAATCCAGCTAATAATACACCTCCAACTGCTACTAATATAAATGTATGGGACAAGCGAATACCGCCAACAAACAGGAGGCATCCTGCTGTAGCTGCTAATAGTACAGCTGAACCGAAATCAGGCTGCATTGCCACTAATCCGAACATTAATCCTATGATTAAGATGTTTGGTAGTACTCCATGAAAGAAACTTTTAATACGTTCTGGCTTTCGCGCCAAGAAATGTGCTGTATGAATGAGTATGGCGATCTTTGCAAATTCCACAGGTTGGAATTGGACACCTGCTAAGGCGATCCATCGGTTAAATCTGCCACCTTCCGCCCCTTGCACACTGGTACCTATAGGCGTAAAAACCAAGATCAGCAAACCAAAAGCCAAGAACAACAATATGTTACTATACTTTTCATAAAACCGATATGGGATATACGAGGCAATACCCATCCCAATCAAACCTATCATACAGGCAATTGCTTGGATTTTCAGGTAATGGTAACTGTTCCCGTACTGTTTTTCAGATAATACATGTCCAGCACTAAAAACCATCACGATACCTATTCCAACCAAGAAGAGCGTCACAACAAGCAGAGCGATGTCTATTCTGCCAAGACCCGCAATTTGGGGTTGCTCTCTATCAGAAGGAAGAGTAGTTGGATTCGCATAATTGAGGGTGTTATAATTTTGCATAAGTTGTCAGTGTATCTCAATTAAACTTTGAATCAAGTAAATTTCTTAATCAAGCGACTGATAAGTCTCAAGTGAATTCACTGCGTTTTTAAACACCTGCCCGCGTTCCTTATAATCAGTGTACATATCAAAACTCGCGTTTGCGGGTGATAAAAGGACGATGTCTCCTGGTGTAGCATGTGTGTACGCATATTCAACTGCCTCTGCCATTGTTGCAGTATGATGCATATTGACACAACCGCTGAATGTTTTTTCAATGTTTTGTGTGTATTCCCCAAGTAGAACTAAATTTTTAACTTTAGTACGGACAAGTTCAATTAGCGGTTTGTAATCGTTTCCCTTATCATATCCTCCTATGATTAAGAAAACGCGTTTTACATCTCCACCAAGATCGGTTGTTTTTTCAATTGACTCAAGGGCAGCGCATGTTGCTATGACGTTTGTTGCTTTAGAATCGTTTATATAATCTACACCTTTGATAACGCTAACCTTTTCAAAAGCGTGTTCAAGAGCAGGGTGTATCCGATCAAATTCTCGAATAGCCTTACCCATATCCGCAGGTGTTATACCGAAGATTGTCCCTACAACTATTGATGCAAGGACGTTTCTGACATTATGTGCTCCTTCTAACGGCAAATCAGCGACATTACAAACCCAGTGTTCTTGATTATCTTTATAGGTATAGATTCCAATGTTGTTTGCATTGCTTCGCAGACATGCTCCAATTCCACCACCCATTTTGCGACATATTTTTTTCCATTCTTCATCTGTATTTGAGAGGTGATCTGTGAAAAATGCTTTTTTCGCTGCGGTGGCATGCTTGAAATTCTTAGCAGTTGTATCAGCAGCATTTACCACTATCCATTCCGAACTCGTCTGATTTGCACATATCTTTTTTTTCGCATTCAAATACGATTCCATCGTTCCATGGCGATCAAGATGGTCACGTGAAAAATTCAGGACCACACTCACTGCTGGTCGGAAAGTAACGGTACTCTCCAATTGGAAACTACTTGCCTCTAAGGCAACGACATCCTTATAGGTTAATGTCGCTACTTTACTTGCTAACGGAACGCCTATATTTCCTGCCACTATCACATTGGAAAATATGTCATCTGCTTCTAAAATTGCCGCAGTCAAAAGCGTTGTTGTAGATTTTCCTTTTGTGCCCGTAATTGCGACGATAGGTGCTTGACAAAGGCTTGCAGAGACTTCCAATTCGCCTAAAATTGGAATATTTCTTTTTTTTGCCTCAACCAAAATCGGAATTTCTAAAGGCACCCCGGGTGAAACAACTATCAATTCAGCATTAGCAATACAAGATTCGCTATGGCCTCCGAGATAGTATTCAATCGGTATGTCTTTCAATTGCGTAATTTCGGTAGACAATGCTTCTACATCACGTGAATCTGTAAGGGAGATATTCGCACCACGGTCATGAAGTAACCGTGCAATTGCTATGCCACTTCGATTCGCACCAAAAACAGTTATCTGTTTTGCCGACAAGCAGCCCAAGTTTGGATGTTTCAAGCATTACCTCAATCGTAAAATTTATGAGAAAAGACATATTACGGAGTAAACACGCCTACCCTAATTTCAGCGTACTCAATGCAATCAACATTAAAATAAGCGCAACAATCCAAAAACGTATGACCACTTTTGATTCTCTCCAACCCGAAAGCAGGAAATGATAATGGAGCGGGGACATCTTGATAACTCGTTTTCCAAATGTTCTGTATGAGAAAACCTGTATAATGACGGATAATACTTCTGCCACAAAAATTCCGCCAACGATGATAAGAAGAAATTCCTGTTTTATTAGTAGCGCACAAGTTCCGAGCGTTGCACCGAGCGGTAAAGAACCGGTGTCTCCCATGAAAAGTTGTGCTGGATGTCCGTTGTACCATAGAAATCCTAATCCTGCCCCTGCCAACGACGCACAAAAGATCGTCGTAACTTCTCCACCAACAGGCAAATGAAAAAGGTTCAGATGTTCTGCAAAAACATTATGGCTTGTAATATACCCTAACACCCCAATTGTGCCTGCGACAAATAGTGTACATCCAATTGCTAAACCATCCATACCGTCTGTCAGATTCACAGCGTTTGAGGAGCCAACGATCACTAAGGTCGCAAACGG
Organism: Candidatus Poribacteria bacterium; assembly: GCA_028820635.1. Taxonomy (GTDB): domain Bacteria; phylum Poribacteria; class WGA-4E; order WGA-4E; family WGA-3G; genus MSPOR6. Next base: position 220,251 of record JAPPIG010000064.1, on the reverse strand, counting down.
GATAAAGAAGATGCCAAGATTGGGTTGTAAGTGTTTGAAAAATGGAAGATTAAGCGCTGTGCGAGTTGCCGTATCATTTGCCTCAGCAGGGCCCCATTGGTAAAGATAGCATGCAATTGCCACAGCCCCCACGGTTTGCAGTAAGAATTTCTGCCAAGCCCTAAGACCGAGCGACTGTTTTTTGCTAATTTTGAACATATCATCTAAAAAACCGAGCCCCCCAAACCAAATCGTTGTAAAGATCATCAGGTAGATATAAGGTTGATCAAGCCGCGCCCAAAAAATGACAGATATAAGTACCGCGACAATGATAAGGATGCCACCCATTGTCGGCGTTCCAGCCTTGCTTTGGTCTTCATTATGCTGCTGTGCTTTTTCTACCTCTTCTTGAATATGTTCACCAATTCGCAACTGCTTTAACCTTTTTATCATAAAAGGTCCTAAAACAAGGGAAATAATGAGAGCGGTTGCTGTTGCATAAACAGCACGAAAAGGAATTGAACTAAAAATGCTAAAGGGTTGAAATACGTTAACAAGGTATTTAAAAAATAGTTGATAAAACATTTCTTATGCTTCTTTACTTGCTTCATAGCGTGGTAAATGTTATTGCTGAGGCATAATTAAACTTTAATAAATGATATGGGAATAGTTGAATGACACTACCATGACCACCCTCTTAAAAGCATTATGCAGGGTTACACAGTTTCCTGTGATTGTGATTCGTCAGATTTTAACTTTGCAAAACTTGCCCCTGTCTGACTTAACAAGTTTGTCGAATAAGAATAGATTAAGCGATTTTTCTCGTGGTGTGTTTCTAATGCAAGGTTAACCAATTGGGACACTAATTCTGGGAATGAAATTCCGACTGGTTCCCACAAGTAGAAACTAAAAGAACCAGGAATTGTATTTATCTCATTTACGTATACTTGATTTTCTTCGTTCACCAAGAAATCTATTCGGGCAATACCCGCACAGTCAAGGACTTGAAAAGTTAAAGTAGCAAGATTTTGAATATGTAACGTCAATTCTTCTGGAATAGGTGCAGGAATTTCACGTTGTGCGCCTGCCATTCCAGAAGTAACATCTGCCTCAGATTTATCGTCAGAAATGGATTCAGTTTCCGAATTTTGATGTATATATTTATCGTCAAAGCTGAGGAAATCTGTGCTGGCAATTGGTTGTTCACAGACTGAAGGAGTCGGAGTGTGTGTTCCCATTACGGAACAATTTATTTCAAAACCGTTTTCGATTCCTTGCTCAACGAGGATCCGTCGGCAATATCGGCATGCAAGTTCAATCGCATCCCGAAGTTCGCTCTCATTCTTCGCCTGGCTGACACCGATGCTTGAACCACTTACAGCCGGTTTTATGAACATAGGATAGGTTATTTTTTCTTCAATTACTTTCAGAATATCGTCGCTCGCCGAATCCCAATCATGTTTGGTGAACGGGATATAAGGAACAATAGGAAGTCCATTCTCACTAAGAACAGCTTTCATCATGATCTTATCCATGCCGACACCAGAACCGATAACATTTGCTCCGACATAAGGTATATCTATTAGTTCAAGAAGTCCTTGAAGAGAACCATCTTCGCCGTGTACACCGTGAATCGCGGGAAAGACGACATCAATAGGAAGTTCTCGTTTTTTATTAAATAAACCGCTGCGTTTTGGTAAGACACTGAATTTTGCGTGCGTCTCAAATTCAATGCTAACTGTATCAAAATCAGCGGCGCGAGGTAAGTTTCCTTCGGTGAATGTACTCAGCTCTTTGAGTTTTTCGCCTGTTAACCATGCCCCCTCTTTAGTGATATAAATTGGGATAACGTCATGTGTTTCCGCTAAGGCAGCATTGACCTGATGTGCAGTGACAATCGATACTTCGTGTTCAGGTGATCGGCCACCAAATATGAGAGCTACGTTCATGTTTTAATCCTTTAAAAGTATCTATAAAAACTCGCTTGACGGTAAGTATGTTATTTATATTAAAATGTTGAAAATCCAGTATCTCTATTTCTCTTTTCATTTCTCATAAAATTTATGAAGAACTTCTTGCCTTTTCATTCTATTTCTATGTGCTAAAATGCTTCATTATAATTATCGGGCAAATCATTCTCAAAAAGAACTACATCACCCGGTTTTAGGCGTTCGGCAAGTTGTTGCTGTGCCTCAGCGAGATCCTTCGCAACATAAATCTGTTGTTCGGGATAATTTGCTGTTTTGAGTCCATCTAAAATCGGTGCAGTTCTTGCTGGGCCAACAAGGATAACAAGGTCACACACCTTAGCTGCTGCTGAACCGAATTGTTTGTTTTCATCGTATTCACGTTTACCAAGTTCCACCATTCCTGGCGTAACTAATACCTTTTTTCCATCCTTATCACTCACAAAATCAGTAAGCACCTCAAGTGCTGCTTTTGCCCCTTCAGGATTAGCATTGAAACTATCGTCAATCACAGTTACACCTGCACCTCCAGCTATCAGCTGCAAACGATGTGGAACCGGTTCTAATGCTTCAAGCGCCTCTTGAATTTCATTCAATGTCATCCCGCATTGCAGAGAAACACCAATGGCAGCAAGAATGTTTGATACGTTATGTTTTCCCAGAAGACGTGTTTTTATATCGGTTGTCCCTGTTACCTCGTCACTTACAGTAAAAGTAAGTCCTTTATCACTCTGTATAATATTACGTGCTTTCAACCTTAAAGACGTATTCTCAACACCGTTTGCTTCTACGCCATACCTAATAACAGGAACACTGCCGGTCTTATCTGCCAATGCTGCACAAATTTCGTTATCAGCATTAATTACTGCAAGTCCGTTTGCGGGTAATGCTTCAATTAACTCATACTTTGCGCGGGCAGTATTTTCAATACTTTTAAACCGTTCTAAATGTTGAGGACCGACAGCCGTGAGAATTCCTATTTCCGGTGGCGCAAGTCGACACAGTTCGCGAATATCACCTCGTTTATACGCTCCCATCTCAACTATGAAATATTCGTGTTCAGGTAATAAATCACCTCTGATAACTTTGCAAATACCCATCGGTGTATTATAGCTATCTGGAGTCATCAGCGTATTATACTTTTTTGATAAAATTTGGTGAAGAATATACTTGGTACTCGTTTTTCCGTAACTGCCTGTAATTCCGATAATTTTTGGTTGAAGGGTTTTGATGCGTTTTCTTGCGTCACGTAAATAAGCACCGTTGATAAATTGTTCTAATGGCCAAATTAAAAAACTACTCACGACGAGAATCGGCACTGTGAGTTCACTAAATAGAAATACACCTATTCGCGATCGGTTGCCTTCTGTTAAAACAACAAGCACAGTCGCAACGACAGTAAGCAGACTGAGTGTCAATCCGAAAAGCCTTTTCGCGCGTGCAGTGTAAACAAGTGGTTTTTTCGCTGTTGACTTTTTACGCCATACAATTTTATATACTTGGAACGCTGTCCAGATTACACAAACCGCGGGGAAAAACCAATTGGTTTGAATGTTAGGAAAAATAGTCGTAATAGTTAAGAGGCCTACGATAATAACAATCTCTACGATTTCAAAGCAGTGTTTGAGGTGTGTCAAAATCCATTTTAGAAATCGCCCAGGTTTATAACCATCAAGTTGTAGTATATGTAATCCGCGGGTTGTCCGAATGACTGCCCTTACAAAACAAGCAACAACGAGAAAATAAAAGAGTAATCCGCTAACCGTTTCTAACATTTCTTTAATTATCCAAAAAATCGTCTACTTATGTAGTGGTTCAGAGTTCCACGTTGATTAACTCTCAACCCACATTAACAAAAACGCAATGAATTGTGCTGCTACGAAATATTTTAGCAGCGACATTATTCATTGCGCCATCGTGTGTACCTTAGATAGTGCAACAACAGAATCTAATATTTCATCCTCAATAGAACCTTTTATTCGGCAAAACTTGCCATCGGTCCCAACTGTTCATGCTAAAAAATCAGTCACAGTTTCACAAAACTGCGGCAATTGGTCAAGGTATGAGAAATGTCCTGCATCCTTGAGAATTACCAAACCAGCGTCAGGTATCTCCTTCTCCATTATTCTCCCAAACGATATAGGTGTATCTGTATCGTTTTCTCCCCAGATCAATAGTGTAGAGGCCTGAATCTTGGCTAATAGTGGACGCAAATTTTGATTCACGGATTTCACCATCGTCGCTCTCATCGGACCTGCTTCCCGGTAATCTTCTGAACCTACCCTTTGTGTTATATTATCTGCCAGTCTGTTACCGAGCGTTCCACAATATCGCATTAAGCGTCCGACTTTTGCGAGACTGATCCGTATATAGTATTTCGTTGTTCGGGGCGGTATAATACCTGCACTGTCCACTAAAATTAGTTTGTCTATCTTCTCTGGTTCTTCGGCTGCCATTACTATAGATATTCTTCCTCCATAAGAGTGTCCAATCAGGTGTGCCTTGTTGATGTGGAGTTTTTGAAAAAAAGCAGAAAGAAATTTGGCGTAGTCAGAAGCATCCCATGCTGTCGGAGGAATTTCACTTAATCCAAAGCCGGGAAGATCAAGTGCATACACTTGGTAGAAACGGGATAACGAATCGAAGACAGGTCTAAAACTATTCGCTTCACCACCCCATCCGTGTAGAAGAACAACGGGGGTACCGGCACCTTCAACCTGATAGGCTATTTTTAGATTATCAATTTCTGTGAACATTTCAATTCGTGGATTCGTCTACCGAATAACTGGCTGCTGCGGCTACATAGGTAGATGTTGTAATATTTCCGATGCCACTTCGCGGTCATCAAACGGAAATCTTTTTCCGTGAATCTCTTGATAATTTTCATGCCCTTTACCGGCAATCACAACGACATCACCTGGATGTGCATCCATGATAGCATGGCGAATTGCTTCGCGTCTCTCTGGAATACACAGATATGCTGCATCATGTGGTAAATTTGACACAATTTCTGAGATGATTTCTTCGGGATTTTCCGTACGGGGATTGTCGGAAGTAATTACGCTCATATCTGCAATCTGCGTGGAAATTGCTCCCATTTTGGGGCGTTTTCCTCTATCACGGTCACCACCGCAACCAAACACAGAAATTAACTTCCCTTCTGTAATTCCGCGTGCTGCATTTAAAACGTTTTCCAAGCCATCAGGTGTGTGTGCATAATCAACAATAACCGCGAAATCTTTGTCTCGTTCTCCCAGTGAGGTAATACGTTCAAAACGTCCAGGTACAACAGTCTCAGCAAGTCCTTCACGAATCGCTGCAGCACTGCAATTATAACGGATTCCAACACCAATTGCCGCGAGAGCGTTGTAGATATTATATGAACCCAGCAAGCGGATTTTTGCCTTGATTTTCTGCAGTGATACATCTGAATTGTTAACGCTACCGTTCCCATTCGGAACCGCTGTAAAGGCTAATTGCTTTAATGATACTTCTACATCCTGTGCCTGTAAATCTGCCTCGTTTTCAAGTCCGTAAGTAAGTATGTTTCCGTGAGACGAGATACATTCAATGATGTGAGATGTGGCAAAAGAATCTGCGTTCAAAATTGCGACACCCTCCGGACTCAATTGCACAAATAGCATCATTTTCGCAGCGAGGTAATTTTCCATCGTGCCGTGATAATCCAGATGGTCCTGTGTGAGGTTGGTAAAAACAGCGGTTTTGAAGGTAATACCGGCTAATCGGTGTTGTGCAAGTCCTTGAGAAGAGGTTTCCATGACAACATGTTCTATGCCAGCATCGGCTATTTGCTTTAACATTGCATGGAGTTCAAAAGCGTCGGGTGTAGTTAGAAGTGCTGGAATTTCAATTTTGGCTGAGGATTTTTCGTTTGAAGTTGAATCATTTGTATCGTACGTATGTCCTACTGTGCCTAAAACAGCAGTTTTCAACCCTTGCGCCTTAAGAATTCCATAAGTCAAATGGGCAGTAGATGTCTTACCGTTTGTGCCGGTGATTCCGGTTAATTTTAATCGTTTCGCTGGATTACCGTGCCAATTAGCAGCACATAAGGCTTGTGCTTTTCGTCCATTAGAGGTGACAACGCCAGTTACACCGTTAGGTAGGTCCAATGTCTGTATTTCAGCGATAATTGCTATAGCACCGTTATTAATAGCACCAGTAATAAACGAATGTCCATCAACGTTCAGACCTTGATAGCAGACAAACGCATATCCTGGCTTCACTTTTCGATGGTCACTGACAACACCCGTAATTTTGGGGTTTCGATCACCAATTATTTCGGTGATTTCAATTCCATCCAGAAGGTTTTGGAGTCTCATAACCCCTCTCCCTTCCTCACTAAAGTGTCATCAGGGATTGGTGTGTTTTTTATTTCTGAATTACTGGATTGATCTATGTTTCCCTTTTTGGTGAGAGAAGTAGTCGTTTTGTGAGGCGTTTGATTTGACGAATGTGTGTTGGCAATCCGCGTAGTTGTCCTGTTTCCATCAACAAATTTACGGTCAGGTGTACTTCTTCGCCTTGGTGCTGAGTCGAAAAAATGTGTTTGTTCAATATATTTAAGGGTTTGCTCGGCAATCCGTTTGAAAACAGGCGCTGCGATACGACCACTAAATCTTTCACCGGTGGGTTCATCCAATGTGACAATAATGGCAATTTTAGGTGCGTCAGCGGGAAGAAATCCCATAAAGGACATTACCTCTTTACCAGCAGCATAGCCTTTACCCCTTTCAGCTTTCTGCGCTGTTCCGGTTTTACCAGCGATACTTACACCGTCTATTTTCGCTCTCCTGCCACTTCCCTTTTCAACCACGCCGACAAGAATATCTGTCATCTGTTGGGCAATTTCTGGTCGCAAGACACGTCGAATTTCAGTCGGATGATTTTTCTTGATAAGGTTTCCGCGTGCGTCTCGGATTTCCTTAGTAATATAGGGTCGGTGTAGAATACCACCATTAGCAATGACAGCTAAAGCATTCACCATCTGGAGAGGTGTAACAGAAATTCCCTGCCCAAAAGGAATAGCAGCAAGGGAGTTCACATTCCACCGCCGCAATGCATACAAGTTGCCTTCCTGTTCATACGGCAGATCTACACCAGTCTTCTTTCCAAAGCCGAATTTATCTACATACGCTTCCAAACGTTCAGGTGTTAACTTTTGGACAATTTTTATCATTCCGATATTGCTTGATTTCTGTATTACTTGTTCAAGCGATAAATACCCTTTTGCAGAAACGTCCTTTACAACGCGTCGCTTACCAATGCGGTAACGCCCGTTATGACAGAAGACCGTCGATTCAGGTGTCATGATGCCTTCGTTCAACACTGCCGAGGAAGCGATAATTTTGAAAATAGAACCCGGTTCAAACACATACCAAATTCCGAGGTTGCGTTTTGCTTCTTCATCCGCGTTTGTCTGGTCATTAATGTCATAAGTAGGATAACTTGCCATCGCTAATATCTCTGAAGTTTCTACAGCGAGGACAATGGCAGTCCCCTTCGGGGCGTTCCAATCTTTACATCCTTGTGCCAGTTCTTTTTCGGTGATATCTTGAATTACCTGATCAAGTGTTAGGACAACGTTACACCCATTTTTTCCAAGTGTTTCGGGAATTGATTGTGCTTGGAGCAAAACAGATGCCCCCTCGTCTCTTCTCTGCGGTTGGGGTGAATGTAAATTTTGAAGGTACGTGTGATATTGATATTCAATTCCTTCCCCTGCATTTAAATCATTCAGGTAACCAATGACCTGTGATGCAAGCGTCTTTTTCGGATAAACTCGATTCGGTTCAATTTCAATTTTGAGTCCTCTGTGTTTTTTGGCGATGTTGCGGATTGCATCTAACTTGTCATAATCAATTCCTTTTTTAAGCCAAACGAATTCAACGTACTCTCCGTTCCGCTTCCGTTTCAGCTGCGCTAATAACTCTGATTTGGAAGTATCTAATAAAGGGGCTAATTCGGTTGCGACAATGTGCGCGTTAGATTTTCTGTTAAAGGTCTTGGGGTCTGCAGAAACCGCAAGTTGATCTTGGCTAATACCAAACACACTCCCGTGTCGGTCCAGAATTTTGCCCCGTTTAACCTCGTTCTTTCCCCGATAACGCCAATCTTTCCGAGACGTATCTTCATCCGGATATTGAAGCATAAAAAGTTTGCCTATCAATACCAAAAAGCCTAATTGTAAGACGATTAGCGTAACAACGAGTCGACGAATTGAAAGAGAACCATTTTTTTTCATAATCTTGTTGTGTCTTTCTGCAATACTATGGAAAATTTATAATTCTGTGTTATGTTATCCGTTGCTTTAATCTTGCTGATAAGGAAATACGTTTCTAACTTTTGGTATATTCAAACTACCTATCTTGAAGTTCAATCGTTTTTTTTGTAGGTTCAACCAATCTTAATTCTTTAATGAGTGAACGGACCCTTTCAATATCAGTTAACGTGTTCACTTCTAATTCAAGTTTGTGAATTTCGTTTTGAATTTTACCCGCCTCCGTTTCAAGGACAGGTCTGCGTCGGATGTAAACCTTTTTCGCATAAGACGAAAACCAAACGCTTGCCCCAAATACGCATAAAGACAATCCTAAAACAACATAAACAAGAAACATTGCGACTTTCGGTTTGGGCTTCGTTTTTTCTTCAAACAGCGTAGAGTAAGTATTTGGATTCCTCATTATTAATGTATACGATAAATTTTAAATTTTGATACATCTTTTTAACGTATCAATTTTTTACTTTGACTGCTACCCGTAATTTTGCACTACGTGCCCGTGGATTTGCTTCAATTTCGCTTGTCGACGGTAAGACAGGTTTGTTTGTTACCACCTGCAATACTTGCTGATGTTCACAAATACAAATAGGTGTTTTCGGTGGGCAAATACAAGTTTTTGCCAACTGCTGAAATTGTCTTTTTACTATACGATCTTCGAGTGAATGAAAACTGATAACGCAAAGACATTTACCCGGTTTCAAGAGAGTTACAGCAGCGTTTAATCCAAGTGTAAGATTATCAAGTTCGGCATTGACTGCAATCCGCAATGCCTGAAAAACGCGGGTGGCAGGGTGAATTTCTCTTTCTTTTTGTCTGTTTTGTGCATGTGTTTTTGAACGTTTGGCTTTGGTGGAATATGCATTCACAACGATTTCTGCAAGTTGTAATGTTGATGTTATCGGTCTTTCTGATCGTGCCGCAACGATGTTTCGGACGATCCGTTTCGCATAACGTTCCTCGCCATATTCTTTGAATATTTTAATCAATTTGTCCGGCGTACTATTGTTGATGATCTGTGCTGCTGATATGGGCGTTCGTTCATCCATCCGCATATCTAAAGGGCCTAAATTTTGGAAACTGAATCCTCTGTCTGGTGTATCCAGTTGTAACGAGGACACGCCAAGATCCAACAAAACACCATCAACTTCGTTGATTCCATGTGTTTCCAATAATTGCTGAAGTTGTGCGAAGCTACCATGGATCAAACTGATTCGTTCTTTAAATGCGTGTAGCCTTTTTTTCGCAATAGCCAATGCGCTTGCATCCAAGTCAATTCCGATTAGGTGACCAGTGGGATGAGATTCTTTTAGAATCCAGAGACTGTGTCCACCTAATCCGATTGTCGCATCTACGTAAATACCTGTCGGTTTCGGTTTGAGAAATTCAAGTACTTCATTGCGTAAAACTGGTATATGCGTTTCAGACATTCGATTGCCTCATTCTTACATTAATAGAATTAATGCAAGAATTGTGCCAATTTCTAAGGTGTCTATTAGATCAATCAGTTTCTAATTATCGGAAGTATTTTGTCTAAATTGACGAGTAGAATGATTATGAGATTAAGATGTTGGGAAAACGAAATTATTGAGAAGAGTGCTTACCGTCTACTATTGGAAGCAGGCTTTGAGATTTGATTTACATACTCCACCTAAAGAATTTGTCTTGATTTTTATCACGTAAATTAGTATAATTGAAAATTAGATAATATAGTTACAGATCGTATTTATCTGTTCATGTGTGTCTATTTTGAGACACACCCAATTAATAATTGTGAAGGATGATTTGTAAATCTTCTTGGGCAGCGAGCGAAAAAGAGACAGATGAAAATCGCTATCATGGGTGGGTCTTTTAACCCGATTCACTACGCGCATTTGCTGAGTGCCGAGCAGGTGCGTGAGGGTTTAGGCTACGATAAAATAGTTTTTGTCCCCGCAGCACGGCCGCCTCACAAAGCACAACCGGATATGGTTTCTGCTGAACATAGATATCAAATGGTGTTATTAGCAACAGCAGGCAACCCATATTTTGAGGTATCTCGGATTGAATTGGATCGTGCCGGTCCCTCATACACGATTCAAACGATAAAAACGTTACGACACGTTTACGATGAAACAACAGAATTGGCTTGGATAATCGGCGCGGATTCGTTGATTGAGTACAAAATTTGGAAAGATTTTGACGAAGTGCTGAAGCAGTGTACCATGATTGCTACAACGCGTCCCAATTACGACTTGGAACGTGTCCCTCTTGAGGTTCGTAAAAGCGTTATAACTTTTCGGATAACCGGGTTTGATACTTCGGCAACCGAGATTCGTGAACGTATTCGGAATAATGTCTCTATCCGGTACCTTGTTCCTGAAGCAGTTGTTACTTATATTGAGCAGCATCAGTTATATCAATAAAAGTGTTTAGATATTCTTTATAGTGTGTTATCTGGAAAATACGTAGCACAAAATCCGCACCTTACAGTTCAAATGAAGTTTGCAAAGGAGTTAATATGAAATTGAAATGTAGTCTCTGCGGAACTGCTTATGAATTTATTTATGAAAAAGGCGCACCCTTGCCTCCAAATTTTCCGTTCTGTAGTAAACGATGTAAATCAATAGATTTAGGTAAATGGCTCAACGAGGAATACCGTATCAGCACACCGTTGCCAAAAGCAGAAAATTTAACAGAAATCGAACGAGAAATTTTTGCTGAATTTCAGGAAGAGACACTGGCAAAACTACTTGGAGATGATGTAAAATCTGAATAGTTTGGAAGCTAAACATGACGGAAAGAAAAATTTTTTCAGTAAACAGTAAATCGGAATTATCGTTTTCTACATTAATAGAACTCAGAGAACACCCAAAGTCAATAGAAATTCAACGTTACCTTTCGGAAAAACTTACTCCAGAACGTCTTGATCATGTGTTTTCTGTTCAGGAAACAGCAGTAACGTTAGCACTACGTCATAATGCTGATGTTTGGAAAACCAATTTAGCGGCGCTTTTGCATGATGTGGCAAAATGGATGAGTGACGATCAGTTATACACTGCGGTAGCCCATCACGAAATAGAACTTGACCCAATTGAGAAGATAATGCCTGCGTTGTTACACGCGATTGTCGGAGTAAAGTGCGCTATTGAATTATTTGAAATTACTGACTTAGAAATTCTTGAAGCGATCCGGAACCACACAACGGGCAACGCATCAATGGGGTTAATAGCAAAATTGATATATGTTGCAGATTTTGCAGAACCGACACGAGAATACAAAGAAGCTGCGCAGGTAAGGAAATTAGCTGAAATGGAATTAGATCAGGCGGTCCATAACGTCGCCCATTATAAAATTGATTTTCTTCTGCAGAAAGGATGGATTATTCATCCGAATACTATCCTTACTTACAATAGCACATTGGTGAATACTACATTCTAAGTCTCAAAGAGGTATTTTAGCCCACGCCAAATACCTAAGTCGCCCTCAAATCACATGCAATAACCGATACTATTGCAACGCGATTCATAAACGCCCTCATTCTGTTAGGAGATCATCTGATGGCAACAAATAATACGTTAGAAATTGTAAAAGCAGCTGCATCAGCGGCTGTGAGTCGACGCGCACAGAATCCTGTGATTCTCGACCTTCGCGAATTAGATTGTTTCACCGACTATTTCGCGATTTTCAGCGGTATTTCCGATGTGCAAGTTGATGGTATTTCAGAAGCAGTTTTAGAAGAACTTGAAGAAAATTGGGATCAGCAACCTTGGCATCGGGAAGGATCGCAAAAAGCGGATTGGATATTGTTAGACTATGTTGATTTTGTAGTTCATATCTTTTTAGATGAGAGACGTTCCTATTATAGTCTGGAGCGTTTATGGGCAGAAGCACCACATGTTGAACTACCGGAAATGGACGGAATTCCTTTATTAGAAGAACCAGAAGAATATGATGAGGATGAAATGGTGTTGGGGCTTGTTTCAGCAGATGGGGAAGATCAATCCTAAGGAAAGGGATTTGTTAGGCAGGTTTTCTTACTCAGTTGAATTTATCCGATTAACTAATCAACAGAAGTAAGCAAAACAGTGACGTTATCCGTGCCACCATAGGCAAGTGCTTTGTTGATGAGGTTTTCGCTCGCTTCCTCAAGCGTAGATGCTGAAGAGATGATATCACGAGTTTCAGTATCGTCAGTAATTAGATCGTGCAAGCCATCGGTGCAGGCAAGGACGATGTCACCAGCAGAAAGTGGACAAACATCCGTTGTAGGCGAAACTTCTTCTGCCAAACCAATAGCTTGGGTAATGATGTTTCGTTTTGCATGGACACGCCCTTCTTCAGGTGTGATCTCACCTTTGTCAACCATTTTTTGGACTAATGAATCATCAATGGTAACTTGTGTAAGAATGTCGTTGTGGAGGACATACAACCGGCTGTCACCGACGTGGACATAAGCTAAATAACTCGGCGTCACAAAGCCTGCGGTAAGGGTCGTCCCCATCCTGTGGTATTGATGTGAGTCTTGTCCCATGGCGTAGACGCGCCGATTCGCTTCAATGGCGAGGTTTTGTAAGATTTCGAGTCTTTTGATAGGCCCTAAATCACTTGCTGGATTAGGTGTTTCTGCTACCCATTCCTCAAAGACTTGAAGGGCAAGTCGACTCGCAATATCACCCCGTGCATGTCCACTCATACCGTCCGCGATCGCAAATAAACGATTTTCATCGTCAACAAAGTATGAATCTTCGTTTCTTTCTCGAAGAGCACCGATGTCTGTTTTTGCTACAAAGTTCATCGAAAATAAGCCCTTCCTTTTTTGTTGTATATTATTAACGACAATAAAGTAAAATTGTTTCAAATTGTCAATTTGAGTGTCTTTTTATGGCTTTTTACATTGAATTTAACTTAAAAGTAGACAGACTATCTGTTTCTCCGAAACATCATTTCTTCGGATATTACGGCATTAACCCGTGGGATAAATCAGGTCAATTTCATCTTGCATTAGAAACAGATTTTCACGCACATCGTCCCGTTACATCGGATGTTGCAAATGTCGGACTCGTTGACCGTGAAACACATAACTTTATTCCTTATGCCAAAACCTCTGCTTTCAATCTACAACAAGGAAGCATGATGCATTGGATAGGCGAGGAATTTACCTTTAACGATTGGCAGGATGGGAAACTTGTGTCGCGCGCGCTGAATCCAAAGACAAAGGAGATACGCACGATTCATGGTGCTATTGCGGCAGTATCGCTAACAGCACCTATCGCTATAGGATTGAACTATCAACGTATGGCACATTGTCGAAGCGTTGTTGGATATGTCAGTGAAATGGAACCGGCTGAAATTAAGGCGCAGCCTGAAAATGATGGTTTATATCTGCTTGACCTTCAAGATGGAACATCAAAACTTGTACTTTCAATAGCAGATGTAATTGCAACGAGTAAGGACGAACGACTCGTTGGCAGACGGGCATGGTTTAACCATGTCCTTTTCAATACAGATGGAACTCGTGTCCTGTTTTTTTGCCGTGTCAGACACGAAAAAGGTTTTTATTCATCACTATGGACAGTAAATCCTGATGGAACCGATTTGGAGATGCAGATTCCATTCGGATATCGCGTTTCGCACTTTGACTGGAAAACACCTACGAAAATACTTGTATCTTCCGATATAGTGGATGAGATGGGTTTTGTAGAGTTTTCTGATGGTATGCAAAATTTCAAACCTCTCGGACGTGGTGTTTTACCAAACGACGGACACGCCTCGTTTTCACCTGACCGTCAATGGTTGCTTTGTGATACCTATCCACGAGGTCCTGCTCGTTTAACAGAACTTATGCTTTACGATATTACGGAAAACCGAAAGATCGTTCTTGGAGAATTCCATCACGATGAACAGTTCAGTGGAGACATTCGGTGCGATTTACATCCGCGTTGGTCATCAGATGGAAAGACAATTACCTTTGATTCTGTCCACGAAGGATCCCGACAGATTTACTGTATTGACCTAACCTAATTCAAAGAACTTCAAAAGTATAGTCCAATTTGAGTTACAAAGTCATCAATTTTCGTATTTATATTAAGGAATATGCGAATGTCAGAATCTACTTCTATTCTTGATTTACACACCCAGTCTCTTGTGATTGATTCCCACAACGATGCTATCGTTGCACATATTCGCCGTGGCAACATCAGTCTTGCAGACGAACATACTAAAAACCTTGATCAACACAGTGGAACTATTGCATATCTACGTGGACGTGTGCCGCCTGAAGAGGATGCTATCGGTATCCAGCTCAACATTCCAAAAATGCGGCAGGGTGGGGTTGATGTGGCGTTTTTTGCTGTTGATGTAACGCGTGCATGGAAGAATCATCTCTCTTATGCATTAGACGCTTTTGGTTGGTTTGATGCAGAAGTAGCAGCAAATGCTTCTGACATTTGCATCGTTCGGAAAGCAGCAGATATTCATATTGCGAAGGATGAAGGGAAACTTGCCGCTGTGCTTGCCATTGAAAATAGTGAAGGAGTGGAACGAAGTTTGAATATCCTGCGCTCTCTTTATTTGCTGGGTGTCCGTTCAATTGGATTAACACACAACCCAAATACATGGGCATCAACGGGAAACGATGAAGGCGAAACAGGTGGAGGTTTAACAAGATTTGGGGTTCAGTTGGTAAAAGAGATGAACAAACTCGGAATGCTCGTTGATGTGTCCCATATTAGTGAACGAGGATTTTGGGATGTGCTGGATATCTCTGATGCTCCTGTCATCGCCTCCCATAGCAACTGCAAGACGTTATGCAACCATCCTCGGAACTTAACTAACGAACAACTTAAGGCAATCGCAGTAAACGGTGGCGTCGTAGGTATAACCTTTGTACCGGGATTTATCACAGAAGATGGTTGGAAGAAAATTCCACCGTTCGCGCAGCTGCTCAATCACATCGAATACGCAATTGATGTTGCTGGACTTGACCATGTCGGCATTGGTTCAGATTTTGATGGTGGCGGTGATCTCCTCAAAGATGCAACCGAATTTCCCAGAATCACAGAGGGCTTAAGCGAACGCGGTTATTCTGATGAAGCAATTCAAAAGGTTTTGGGTAGAAATCATTTGCGCGTTTTTGAAGCTGCGTGTGGATAACACAATGTATGTAGCGTGTTTAAAGTTTGGCTTCTCGGGTAAAAGCGTATATTATCATCCAATAATCTGACAGATGGAATCCCACACTTCATCTACCGTGATTTTTTTCATACAGATATTATCTTTACACTTTTCCGTAAACTGCTTACATGGATTGCACGGCACATCATGACGAATGGTCGTGTGGGAATCGCCAAGAGGTTGGAATCGGATATGATTGCCGGGACCGAAAAGAGCGACAGTAGGTGTTCCCATTGCAGCTGCAATGTGCATTGGACCGGTGTCATTTGTCAGAAACAGATCACACTTTTCAATACATGCTGCTAACTGCCGAATCTGAAGTGTTCCAGCAAATGGAATGGCTGGGGCATTCATCAAACTTGTGACTGTGTTTACAAGTTCGGTCTCCTTTGGTCCTCCGAAAACAATGACTTGTGCGTTGAAGTGTTGAACGAGCCTGTCTCCGATAGATGCAAAACGTTCAGGCATCCATTCCCGCAACTTCCATCCTGCACCTGGGAATAGTCCGACTTTTAATTGCATTTCCGAAACGCCTGCTTCTTCAAAAGCGTAGCATGCATCTGCTCGTTCAGTCTTTGAGAGAAACATCTCCAATTGACGGTTTTCAGCGGGAATTCCTGCAGCATGCAGCAGGTCAAAATAGCGTTCGGTGGCATGTTTGTTCCCTTGTTCAGGAACACGTATAGTACATAACTTCCCTTTGCCGACCCTCTCAGAGGCACCGCTAAAATACATTAGCAATTCCGTGCGAAACTTACGTTGGAAGTCAAATGTAAGTGCAAATTTCCGTTGACGTAAAATACGGATAATCCGCAGCATTTCTCCTGTATCCTTATCATTAGCATGCCGATTGAATTGGATGATCTCATTGAGATGTGGGTTTTGTCGGAGGACATCCGCTGATTGTTTTGCAACTAACATCGCAATATACGCTTTTGGAAAATAGGCGCGAATTGCTCGGATTGCTGGGGTTGTCAGCACGATATCTCCGAGTGAACTGAGGCGGATGAGTAAGATTTTTTCCATGACCCTTTAATCTGGTTTCGGTAGTTGAGTTAAAACTCGGCTTTCTGTTAAGAGATTCTTATTAAACTAAAACCGCTTTCAATTACCATTTTCATAAGAAAAACTTACAATTTGCTTTTCAATTCCGTTTATTGCCGTTTCAACGAGTGCTGTTATATTAAGACCTTCCTCTGCTTTGTCTAACTCGGCAACTGATGCATGTGTTGCAGGATGTTTCGGAACAAAAAGAGAGCAACAATCCTGATGTGGGAGTGTAGATACCTCAAAAGTACCTATCTGTTCTGCTTTAGCGATAATATCAGCCTTATCATCTCCGATAAGCGGGCGGAGAATTGGTATGTCTGCAATCGCTTCAATTGCCCGAAGATTGGTAAGTGTTTGCGATGCTACCTGTGCCAGGCTTTCACCTGTAACGATAGCCTCTGCTTCAACAAGCGCAGCAACCCGTTGTGCGATGCGTGTCATCATTCGTCGATACAGTAAAACCCTAAACGGTGCAGGAGTTTCTGTTACGATAATTTGTTGAAGATCTGCAAATGGGACCAGATAAATCGCACTACGATAGTTTGACTCTGACAAAATACGGGTCAATTCTATCACTTTCTCTAAAGACGCTTTATCGGTGTAAGGATAACTGTAGAAGTGAACAAAAATGGCTTTTGCACCACGTTTAATCATTTGCCAAGCTGCGACAGGAGAATCAATTCCACCAGAAAGCATCACAAGAACTTTACCGCTGACTCCAACCGGTAGTCCTCCTATTCCTTGAAGCTTATCCGTATAGATGTAAGCATCATTGTGTGATATATCTATCCATAACCGCAAGTTGGGATTACGCATATCTGCCTGTGCACCAGTTTTTTGAATCAGATACCCTCCTACCTCTCTACTTATTTCAGGCGAAGTTAACGGAAAGGTCTTGTCGGAACGTTTTGTTTCAACTTTAAGAGTCTCAAAAACTTTATTTTCTGTCAATTGCAAAGCAGTGTCTTTGATTACCGACATATCCTTTTCGGTTCGGTAGACGAGTTCAAAATGCGCTATACCCATAACCCGGCGTAGCCGTTTCTCAATTTCAGCAATATCCGTATCTTGTTTGAGATGTACAATAATTCTATCGTGAAGTCTTTTTACTTCAGCATAACCTGTACCACGCAAGGAGAGTTTAATATTCCGTACCAGTTTTTTCTCAAAAAAAACTCTATTTTTGCCTTTGAGTCCAACTTCAGCGTAATGAATGACAAATAATTTCTCGGTATTAAACATTGCTTTTATTCCATATATTGGCTAAAAAACTCAAATTGTTGATTAAGGCACTCATTACCCTTGACCAAGTAGACAAATAATTTTGACATCATTTACAGCGCGCTTATAAAACACGCCTACGTGCATTGTTTGATTAATTTAGGCAAGAACAGTTCCTGTTGTACGGAAATGGAGTTTAGCGACATTCCGTAGTGCTTTGCCGCCATGTTTTTTAACAAATTCTTTTCCTGCTTCTGTAACCTGATATGCCCCTCTCGGCAATTGCATCTCATATTTTTGGGATAATGATTCTATCCCTTTCAGAAAAGCGTCACGCGCTATGACTGAAGCAGCAGCAACTGCGATGTCTCTTTCTGCACCAGTTTCCTGTTTTATCTGTATATCTCGTTGCGCCAACTGTGGTGTGATAACATCATTATGAGCAAATTTATCCACGAGCGCGCAGTTCGTCCCCATGCGGTTAGCAAGCGTTTGAATGACCTTAACATGTAGTTTTGCGAGCATCGTATTTAGGTTTTGACCGCGCTTTTTGAGTGTTTCGTAAAGTGAATTATACTCCTGTGGCATCTTTTGAGAAACAACTATATGTTGTTCGTAGTGTTTCCACATCCAATCCGCAAGTTTGTGGACACGCGAATTTGAAATCTTCTTTCCGTCGGTAATACCCATTTCTAAAAAATCGTCCTGGCATTCGGCGTTTACGTAAACTCCCGCAACGACAAGCGGTCCAAAGTAATCACCTTTTCCCGCTTCGTCTGTGCCAATCCACTCATTCCAATCGTGTATATCATTCATATTATATATCTATTTTGAATTACAGAGGGCAGCAAATTGCGTAACTTCACGTCCGACAGCTTTGACGCGCGCTGCTAATTCTGGGTCGTGTAAATTGCCGTTCTCATCAAAAGCTTCTGAGGCACGAGGGATTGAAACATCGTTAGGAATAACCAAAGCACGTAATGTTGCACCTACTGTTCTTAACATTGACAACGCGTTTCCTGCACCCATTCTACCTCCTGAAACACCAATCAACCCAACAACCTTGTTTTCAAACTCGTCAAACCACATCAGATCTAATGCGTTCTTGAGGACACCACTAAAACTACCGTGGTACTCAGGAGTCCCGAGGAGTATGCCGTGTGCGCGTCTGACTTTTTCTTTTAGTTTGAATACATCAGGAGGATATTCAGATTCATCAGCGACTGCACCGTGGAAAATAAGTTGATATTCACTCAGGTCGAGTAATTCGACTTCCGCCCCAACCTCTTTTGCACCTGTTAGGGCAATTGTTAGTGCTGCATGGGTGGTACTGCCTTGCCGAAGGCTGCCACATAGCCCCACCACATAAATCTGTTTATTCGATTTCATCGTGAATATCCTAATTTAACATGAGTTCGGTATAAAGACTTGAAGAATTCCATACCTTTTCTCCGTATTCACGTTCATAAAAAGATTTTAGAGTTTTCAGAGTCACTCAGAAATGATAGGATTTTATAATGTGCTACGATCCTTTGTTATGACTGGATCGGCAGGCTTATTCTGATAAAAATAGTCATATTTGACTCTGAAAATTCGGTATTATTTAAGTATACAAAATAACAATAGTTTTAGGCGACATATTCTGCCGATTCCGAAAGTTGCTTATACCGAACTCAAGTTAATTTAAGTATTTTTAATTTCTCTTTTGTAGTTCACTTTTTATTTTCTTTCATTTTCTCTTGTATTTTTGTGCGAAAACTTCCATAAGCTGCTTCACCCGGAGCAAGGGTGACAGCACGATTGATAGCAACTAATGCCTCTGGGTACTGCTCATCACGGAAATAGGTGTAAGCAAGTGTGTCGTAATGTTTCGGTATTGGAGACAAAGCAACCGCCTTTTCCGCAAGTATAATTGCTTGCTTTGTTTCTGTACCGAGTCCGGCGTAAACGCGGGCTAAATTGTTATATGCCTCTGCGGATGTGTCGTCGGCAGTAATAGCTTGTTTGAATGCCTTAATTGCTGGTTCAAATTGCTGACGATTAATATATATCACACCTAACTTTAACCACGCTTGAACATCGCTGGGTTTAATTTCCGTTATTTTAAGATATACTGCGGTAGCCTTTTCTAAGGCCCGTTGACGAATCAACACTGTGCCAAGGCTATGGTAGGCAGGCAAAAAGGTGGGATGTAATGTAATTGCAGTTTGATATACGCGTTGCGCGTCAGCAACATTGTCGAATTTTTCGTGAAGTTCCCCTAACTTTACATACAAAATCGGAGTGTTGGGATTCTTGTAAATCGTTTCGCGAAACCGATGAACATTGTCTGAGTAACTTTTCATCCGTTCAAATTGTGCCATCGCCTTTTCTGCTGCTTCCTGTTTTTGTAAACAACGATAAGCCATCGCTAGTCGGTAGTGAGGTTGTGGGTCGTAAGGGTTTTGCTTAATGGCTTGAAGGTAGCCATCAACAGCAGAGGTGAAATCATTCTGCATTTCTGCGACTCTACCTAACCCATAATAGGACTGGGTAAAATTTGGGTTCAGACGGATACTCTGGCGATAGGCACGTTCTGCCTTATCCAATCGACGTTGGAGGAGGTATACCTCTCCAAGATGGATATGTGCTTCTGGAGTTTCAGGAGTAAGCGCAAGTGCCTCTTTCAGATGGGTTTCTGCAGGACGTAATTTGCCTTGTGCTTTATAAACGATTCCTAAATGGAGGTGGGCACTGCCGTGTATTTGCGGAGGGGCTTTAAATGTTAAAGCGTTCTGGTACGCTTCTAATGCTTCACTTAGTCTATTTTGTTCTTGAAGCACCATACCGATATAACAATAGATACCACTACTCGGTTCTTGCTTGCGGATAACGTTAAACGCTGCTAACGCCTTATCATACTGTTCCATCTCCATATAATGGAGTCCAAGCGCAAACGGATTATTAAGCTCAACATCGGTATCGCTCCATCCCGATGCTGTCCACCACTGAAAACATAGTGCCAAGCAAAAGCACATAAGTAGACGGTAGGTTAACATGCACTGAACCTGAATGAGAGTGTTTAAGAAAACATGGGGAAATTTCAAGAAATTTCCCCATGTTCTTTGTTGTTTATGTGTGACGGTTAAGTGTTAATTCCGCTTTGTTTTCAGATGTCCCCAAGTTGTTGTCAACTTATCACGAGGTTCAACAGAAATGAGTAAACCACCCATTATATCGTTAACCTCGTCTTTAGAGAGTCCTCGGTTGAAAACAAAAAAGTCATCAATGTAGAAGGTCGCGGATCTATATCCTGTCTTTCCAATATACAGTTTCTCTTCACCTTGAGCGTGTTCTGCGGGAACGTCATATTCACCAACTTGGACACCATCAATATAAAAATGGAATTTGCCACCCGCTTTGACTCCAGCGATATGGTACCATTTACCTGTTTCAAACAGTTCGTTTTCTCCACCAGGACCAGCACAACCGCTACCTTGGTTCCCAGGATTGAATCGATAGTGGATATTCAAGGAATTGGGGCAAATCCATACTCCAGGGGAACGATCAGAACCAGGCGCTTTCTTGGCGAAGATTTGGCTCCACGCACCGTTATGAGCCTGAATGAAGTGCAGCCAGAACACAAAACTATTGTCCTGATACTCTTCCATTTCTGAAAAAGATTCAACTTCCAAACTGGCATTCTGATCTAACATTTCCAAAGATCCTGCGCCAACTTTCTTTTCATCTGTTGTAACACTTGCATTTGTCAGCGTACCGTTATTGCCTCCAAGGGTGCCATCAGTAATGGTGCCATCTACTTCTTTGTCAAAACTGAAGTAAAGAATTAAACCGTCGTCTAACGCAGCCTGAGTAGTGAGAACGCCACCAGCGAAAAACATTACCGCAATAAACACATAAATCGTAAAACGCATGAGTAAATTCCTCCTCATGTATTCAATAAACTATTTGGTCTTGTTTGATGCGAAAAGCCTTGTTTATGCCATCCCACTTTGGATTGTATAATGTTCGTAAGTTAAACAACATCTTTTGGGAGAGATAACTTGAAAACAAACTTTTCGTAATAATTACGTAATTATATTAATATTCTACAAAAAACGTATAAATCTGTCAAGTTAAAATTGCATTATTTTTATTTAATAACACAATCCTCAATTTATGCATTCAATCTTAAGGAATGTACCTTGGAATAGAATCTTCCATTTTTCAATACTTCAGCTTGTTTCAGTGGGAAGGTGAAAACCAGAGATTACACCTAAAACCAACCCTATTTTGTTTATGATGTGCATTCCTCGCAATACGGCTTCATGAAAATCTACTGTCTTGACATAACAACTCTGGGAATTATATTCGATTTTTCTTGACAAATTTAATCGTTTTTTGTAGAATAGATTTCACTATAGTATTTGAGAAATAGATTTGAAAATAGTATGTGGTTTGAAAAATAAACATACTCGCATCTAATATTAACCAACTTGTATACCCAAGGAGGGATTCACAATGAAACTTACGACACATCTGTTCGCTACACTCCTATTTTTTGTAGGACTTCTAACTGTCCAAGCTGCTGTTAAAGATGACGGTTTAATCCTCTACTTCAGTTTTGATAATGAGAATGGTGGTAAGATTGAGGATAAAACTGGTGGCGGGAATGACGCTGAAATAATCAATAAGGCAGAAATAACAACCGGTGAAAAAAAGTTCGGTAAAGGCGCATTGGAAATCAGAGATGCAAATGCTGATGTCCAAGTTCAATCTTTCAAAGAATTGGTAGATTATCAGGACAATAGTTATCTGTTCTGGATCAACTTCATTGAAGCTCATAATGGTGCTTGGAGCCAAATCATTGCCAAAAAAGCACCGGGTTCTGATCGTTCCCCTGGTATATGGATTTGCCCAAATTCCCTGAATATACACTGGCGGTTCAATCCGGGCAACCAAGGCACCGGTTGTGCTGGTCCTGATGGAGAAAACACCCTGTTTGAAACTAAAAAATGGTATCATGTTGCAGGTATTAAAGAAGACGGAACATTGACGTTTTACGTTGATGGCGAAAAACTCCAAGAATACCCTGTTCCTGCAAAACATGCTCAGGGTGCTGAACAACTCTATATTGGTAAAACAGGATACAGAGCAGCTACCTTCTACATTGACGAACTATACGTTTACGATAGAGCTCTTGATGAAAAAGAGATTGCAAGTGTAATGGAGGGCGATCTACTTCCTGTTGAACCACAGGAAAAACTTACCACTACGTGGGGAAAAATGAAAACGCGTCGTGACTAATCCCATATCCATACAATATAGGGACAGCGTAGAAGCTGTCCCTATTCATTTTCTCATCACTATATGTTTGCACATCTTTATAGAGATGAATCCAAAATATTTTGACAGACTACAATAGAAATAATACGGTAATAAAAAAATCATATACAGAGGAGCATAATGAAAAAAGGAATATGTATCGGTTCATTACCCGGTGATTCGACAGATGCCCGGTTTAAACTCGCTAAAAAAGCAGGTTTTGACGGTGTTGAAATTGGACCTTTAAGTACTGAAACGGAACGCGTCGAAATAAAACAGTTGGCAACAGATAACGGAATTGAACTGTGCAGTGTGATGAACGGAAAACACTGGTCACATCCACTTTCAGATGCGGATGCTTCGGTACGTGAAGTGTCCCATCATGCAATACTTGATTCTCTTGCGACTGCGGAGGTAATTGGAGCAGATACAGTGCTGCTTGTTTGTGCGGTTGTCAATCAGAAGACGACTTATGAAGATGCATATCAACGTTCCCAAGAAGAGATCCGAAAATTAATACCAACAGCGAAAGAAAAAGGACTAACAATTGCTATAGAGAATGTATGGAATAAATTTCTACTAAGTCCAATAGAGTTTTCGCGTTACCTTGATGAATTTGAAAGCGATGCCGTTTCTGCTTATTTTGATGTCGGCAATATTGTAGCGTATGGATTTCCACAACATTGGATCCGTTCTCTCGGTTCTCGGATTTCCAAAGTGCATGTAAAGGGCTTCAATGCAAATGAACACCGTTTTACCTATCTGATTGAAGAATGCACAATTGATTGGAATGCAGTCATGGCAGCTTTAACAGACGTTGGATATGACGACTACATGACAGCCGAACTGCCTGTTGGCGCGGACGATCCCGAAGGCACGGTACATCAAATTAGTGAAGACATGGACAGAATTATTGCTGGAGAGGTGTAAACCTTTCACTCTAAAATGGAAATAATTATTCAGTCAACTTATAAGCAACTCGCTACGATTGCCTCAGAAATCATTCGGGACGCACTCCTAAAGAAGCCCGACCTTGTTTTAGGATTAGCAACAGGCAGCACCCCGATAGGACTTTACAAAGCACTTGTCCGTATGTACAAAGAAGACGGACTGGATTTTTCAAGTGTAACCACCTTTAATTTGGACGAGTACGTGGGAATCCCATGTGAACATCCCCAGAGTTATCATACCTTCATGGCGAATCATTTTTTCGATCATGTCAACATTTCTGTGAAAAACCGACATATCCCTCAAAATACTGCAGAAAATCATGAAGCGTTCTGTGCAGCGTATGAGGAAGCAATTGCACGTGCTGGCGGGATTGACATTCAAGTCCTCGGTATCGGTACGGACGGACATATCGGCTTTAATGAAGTGGGTTCATCCCTTGCATCACGAACCCGTATAGTAACCCTGACGGAAAGTACTCTTGTTGCAAATGCCTCTCATTTTGAGGGTGATATGAGCGCGGTTCCAGAAATAGCAATTACGATGGGAATTGGGACTATTATGGAAGCGAAGCAGTGCTTGCTTTTAGCAAACGGCACATCAAAATCAGAGGCAATAGCAAAAGCAGTTGAAGGTCCCATTACATCAATGGTGCCAGCGTCTATTTTGCAAATGCATCCAAACACGGTTACCATAATTGATGAATCTGCTGCTTCTGATCTCAAAGAAGTAGAATACTATAAGCGGTCTTATGCTAATAAATTGAAACTTCAGTCTCAGTAGAACCATCCGCTACTTCAAACCATAGACACCAATTTAAGAGAAAGAACTTATTTTTAGGTGCTGTGCTGGTTAGCCTCGTAGAGGCGAAATGTTTATAGATAAGCATTCACCCACGCCCCGAGCCCCGTAGGGGCGGTATGTTCTTACGACGCTATGTCACTCCTACGGAGTTCAACAGATGGCACAAACATTATACTATAAACATACCGTCCCCGTCAAATACCATACGCGTATTTGGCGTTGATTCACGGGACTAAAGAGGATTCATATACTCGGAAAATCCTTAAATTGACACCTATGGACAATCCGTCCTTCAAACTGACTAAACACCGTTTGAAATTTTATTAATTGTCACACAGTCCGTATTCTTTGGTTTTGCGTTGAATAGTTCGTCGACTGATGTCAAGTATTTTCGCTGCCTTTGCCTTGTTATTATCGGTATATTCAAGTGTGGCTCGGAGGACTTCACGGTTAATCTCTTCCAGCGACATGCCAACTTCAACGTTAAGATGGGAACTTCCGTTGCCAGAAGCATCTGTCTTGTGGAGGGTTGGAACAGAAGATATGATAGGATTCGTTTCTCCCATAGCCTTGAGAATACGTTCGGGTAAGTCTGTCAGTTGTAAAGTTTCTTGTGTTGACATCACAACAAGCCCTTCAATGCAGTTCTTCAACTCCCGTACATTGCCGGGCCAATTGAATTTCATTAACGCTCGAACTGCTTCTGGCGTAAGAGTCCTCAATGTTTTTCCATTTTCTCTACTAAATTCCTCAAGAAAATCTTTAACAAGCAATGGAATGTCCTCAATCCGTTCTTGAAGTGTTGGCAGGTTAATGGAAACGACGTTAAGCCGGTCATAGAGATCGTGTAAAAATTTACCTTTGCTACAAGCAGCTTCTAAGTCATGGTTGGTAGCACAGATAATTCGTACATTCACCTGAATTGTTTTATCTCCTCCTACGCGTTCGAATTCACGTTCTTCAAGTACGCGTAGTAGCCGTGCTTGATTGGAAAGACTCAGTTGAGAAACTTCGTCAAGGAAAAGCGTGCCGCCGTGTGCGAGTTCAAATCTGCCTTTACGTTGATTGTACGCCCCACTAAAAGCCCCGCGTTCATGTCCGAAGAGTTCGGATTCCGCCAAATTCTCGTTGAGCGTAGCACAGTTAAAGGCAATAAGATTACCCTGGCGTAAACTCCGATGGTGTATAGCACGAGCCACAAGTTCTTTACCGGTGCCGCGCGCACCGTATATCATCACCGTTGCCTTTGTCGGGGCAATTTGGGTAATCATCTCCCGAATCTGTATGATTTCTGGTGATTTTCCCGTAAGTCTGCAAAGCCCTTCCTTTTCGTCAATTTGTGATCGGAGTTGTCTATTTTCAAAGGTAAGTCGTTGATTCTGAAGTGTTTTATGTAGGAGTGCCTTCAAATGGACAGGGTTGAGCGGTTTATAGAGAAAATAAGTCCCCTCATGTGCCAGCATCGCCTTAATGCCGATATCGGTTTCTAAAACGTTGGGTGCCGTAATAAAAATAATACCAACATCCGGATGATGACGCGTTGCAGCTTCTAATAAGGCTAATCCATCAATCCGTTCTGCTTTTAGAGGCGCAATCAGGATGTCCATCGTCAAATGTTCAATCCGATGAAAAGCCTGATACATGTTCTCTGTGACAATTAAATTGAGACCTTCTCCATCAAGTGCTTGGCAAATTGCCTCGCGTTGTCGAGGGTCAGCATCTACAATCAGTACGTTTTTTTGAATATTCATTGTCACTTTGTCACTTTTTAAAAATTTTGTAAACCAATAGAATGGATGCGTCTACAAGTACTATTGAAAACGCTCCCAGCAAAATGTCTATTTGTTAACATCCATTTTATATAGATTATACCTAACATTCCTATTCTTCGTCAACCCAGAATCTTGTATTTCGAAGATTGATGTATTTTTATGCATAAAATCAGGCAAGCAAGATTATATAAAAAATTGAAAAATGAAATTTACACTGAAAACCCTATTTTCATGAATTATAGTTTTTTGAGAGTTTTAATTGACTCAGAAGTTGCTCTTAGGTATACTTATTGCTATTATATTTTCACTTTTACTTATATATATTATTTCGTATATACACTTCGATTGTCACGATATGTTTTGTAGTATAATCAGAATTTATGCTCAGTAGAAATTTCGAGATAATTGAATTCTTCAATCTATTAGGTATCTGAATACCTAAGATTTTTGCCAATTTACATATAGGGAATATAAAGGGGTTATGTAAATGAACGATGATTCAAAAAATTTGTGTTTTCTCGGTGGCGTAACATCTATTCTCAGTGGACTATCTATGATATTCTTAAGTTATTGGTTCGGTTTTCAACCTGAGTCCACTCATGATGCTATGCATGGGGTTAGTGTGGTAATGCTTATTTTGGTCGTGCCAACAATCGTTGCTACGACTGTTCTACTCATAAAAGATGCACAAACAAGCACTCTTTTAGGGGTAGGGTTCGCGACACTTTGGATCGTATTGGAATTGATAGCACACTGTTCCCAAACTGCACCGCTGAAAACTGTCAATCAATTAATACAAACAACAGCAACAGAAGATTTTGGAAATACATTTAATACAGTATGGCAGGAATGGGGAAATGCACTTACACTCATTAGTGCATTTTTATTTTCTGTATCAGCCCTCTGCTATGGCGTATCCTTGCGTTCGTGGGGAAATTCTGTCTCTGCGTACTTACTAATATTTTCTGCGATCGTCTTTGCGGTTACCTTCACACCATGGGTAGATTTCTATTGGCATATTTTGGTAAGAGGTATTGCCTTTATATTTCTTGGTGGTGTTCTTATGCAGGCAAGCCGTGAGACAATTGATGAGGAATGGGAAGAATAATCGTCGTTAGTTAGAACAGTACTTGCAGGACTGCAGTTTCTGGTTTTGAAAGTAGAAGTAGACGGGACAAGTATTTATGGTTGTTTTTCGAAACAAGTGATATTGTCCCAACTACTCTCTTTCAAGGTCCGGTGAATCTACTTCATTTAATAACTGTTCTAATTCAGTCAAGAGATCTACGTCACCCTGTTCTTCATCTGTATCATCACTTTCGTTATCTTCGCTATCCTCTGTTCCGAGTGCCTCTAAATCAGATCGGAATTCAATGAGATTACTAAGGTAACGTTCGCGTGTAATATTTTCTGCCTCCCCGTGTTCCTCGCGTAAACATTCTCCACAAAACTCGCCAATCTGTTGAATTCCAGCGTCAATTTGCTGTAAAGCAGTGTCAGGATCATCCTCTTGCAGGCTCAATTCTGCTTTGGCGATGCTATTCATCATGATCATATATCCTTTATACTGATAACTTCGCCAAGCAATTTCTGAGGACGCGAATTCTCGCGCCAAATTAGTCACGAATAGATTTGCGTCAGTATCACGTTGCACATCTTCCCACCGTTTGATGCCAGCAAACAGTAAGTATCGGGTATACCGATGGAAAGATTCTTCAAACAACGTTTCCCATTCCTCCTCTGTTAATTCAAAGCCTTCTCGGGTTCCATTTTCTTCTTCATACTTTTCCAACTTCCCACGATACATGTCGTAGTATGAATCCATTCCGTGAGGACGCGCACCATCAGGGCGGCCGGTAGCGTAGATACGCGAGACTGTGAAGGCATTCGGTTGTACGACAACCACTTCTCTACCATCTTCAATTGTCAAGATTCTGACAGGATGATCTTCGTCAAGATTAATTACTTGGAGAATCCTATCAAGGGCTTGAACCCATCGGGTATTTCTTTGAACAGTATCGTTTGCCATGTTTTCACCTTACTTATGATAATCTTGAAGTGGTGTGACTGAAATTTCTCCGCTTTGTAGCGCGTCAATTGCGTTAACAGCAGCAGCTGCACCTGGAATAGTGGAAAAGATCGGGATATCGTTCTCTATCGCCATCTGACGGATAAGTAGTTCATTAGTGCGGTGCAAATCACCTGTTGGCGTATTGATTATTAAGTCAACTGCATGGTTTTTGATATAATCATGAATTGTCGGTCTACCTTTGCCGATGCTATAGACAAGCTGAACATCCATGCCATTGCGGAGTAACACCTTCGCTGTGCCGTGTGTAGCGATGAGTTCAAAGCCCATGTCAGTTAGTTTTTTCGCTATAAAGATAACAGATCGTTTGTCCTTGTTTCGCACACTGATAAACGCATTGCCTTTTAGAGGTAATGTGTAGCCGCACGCTTTTTGTGCCTTTGCAAAAGCACGGGAGACATCGTCATCAATTCCCATCACTTCCCCTGTTGATTTCATTTCAGGTCCCAATCGTGAGTTTGCCCCGGGAAATCTATTGAAAGGAAACACAGGTGCCTTCACACTAAAATAAGAAGGTTCAATTTCGTTCGTAAATCGAAGTTCATCAAGCGTTTTTCCGGCCATCACACGCGCCGCCAGTTTTGCCAAAGGCACACCAATAGCTTTGCTGACAAATGGAACTGTTCGCGAAGCACGCGGATTCACCTCAAGTACAAAAATTTCATCATTCTTAATCGCATACTGTACGTTCATCAATCCACGTACATTTAGTGCCTTCGCAAGCGCGTAAGTGTACTCTTTGAGTTGATCAATTTGTTCGTCAACCAGTGTATAAGGAGGAAGTACGCAGTCACTATCTCCTGAATGAACCCCTGCTTCTTCAATATGTTCCATGATACCACCGATGACGGTTAAGTGTCCATCGGAAATTGCATCTACATCCACTTCTATTGCTTCCTCAAGGTATTTGTCAATGAGTACCGGATGCTCAGGTGAGGCTTGCACAGCGGAGTCCATATACTCCTGCAGGAGTTTTTCATCATAAACAATCTGCATCGCACGGCCGCCAAGCACAAATGAGGGACGAACAATTACCGGATATCCGAGCGATGCGGCGATAGGCACCGCTTCTTTGCTTGAGGTTGCTGTACCGTTTGGCGGTTGCATCAGTCCGATCTCATCTAACACCTCTTTGAAAAGCTGACGGTTTTCAGAACGAGCAATGTCTTCAGGGCTTGTACCGATTATTGGGACACCTGCATCTTTAAGTGCCATCGCGAGATTGAGAGGTGTTTGCCCACCGAATTGAACAATAACCCCTATAGGCTTCTCTTTATCGTATATATTCAAGACATCTTCGCATGTCAAAGGTTCAAAATAGAGGCGGTCGGAGGTGTCGTAGTCCGTACTGACTGTTTCAGGATTGCTATTCACCATGATAGTTTCGTAACCATCGGTTTTGAGAGCCATTGCTGCATGAACGCAACAGTAGTCAAATTCAATCCCCTGTCCAATGCGGTTAGGCCCGCCGCCTAAAATCATGATTTTTTCTTTATCTGTAGGACGCACCTCATCTTCACTTGAGCAGGTCGAATAATAGTAAGGCGTTTCTGCCTCAAATTCTGCTGCACAAGTATCAACTGTTTTGAACGTTGCTTCGATGCCGAGTGTTTTTCGTGTTTCCCGCACTTGTGTTTCTGATATATCGTAGATTTCAGCGAGTTGTCGGTCTGAAAACCCAAACTGTTTTGCTTGTCGTAAAAGAGATGTTCTTTCTGCATCTGACTTTCCATTCTCTGTAAACAGTTGTGTGTGTGGCGTGCCAAGGATTTTTTCAAAGTCTACGATTTCTTGAAGATTATAAAGGAAAAACGGATCGATATGTGTATAGGAATAGATGTCATCAATGCTCATCCCGCGTTTGAGTGCAGATTTGATGTAAAAAATGCGTTCAACATTGGGGATTGTTAATTTGCTGGAAAGTTCTGAGAGTGGTAGTTCTTCAAGCGGATGATTGTCAAACCCGTACCATCCTGTTTCCAAAGATCGCAAACCTTTCTGGAGTGCCTCCTTAAACGTTCCGCCTATGGACATCGCTTCGCCAACTGATTTCATCTGGGTTGTCAATGTTTCATCAGTGCCTTGAAACTTTTCAAACGCCCATCTCGGAATTTTGACTACAACGTAGTCAATAGTCGGTTCAAAACAAGCAGGGGTTTCAGCGGTAATGTCGTTCGGAATTTCGTCAAGATTATACCCGACAGCTAACTTCGCTGCAATTTTCGCAATTGGGAAACCTGTTGCTTTTGAGGCAAGTGCAGAACTACGGGAGACACGTGGATTCATTTCAATGACAACCTGTTTTCCTGTCTTTGGATCAACAGCAAATTGGATATTGGAGCCACCAGTATCAACGCCGATTTCTCTGATGATTTTAATCGCTGAATCCCGCATCTCCTGATACTCTTTGTCCGTTAACGTTTGAATAGGTGCGACAGTGATACTATCCCCAGTATGTACACCCATCGGATCAACGTTTTCAATGGAGCAGATGATAACAACGTTGTCCGCTCCATCACGCATTACCTCCAACTCAAATTCTTTCCATCCAATGATAGATTCTTCAATGAGTAATTCGTTGATTGGACTTAAGGCAAGACCCGTGGCAACCATTTTTTGGTATTCTTCAATGTTGTAAGCGATGCCACCGCCTGTACCACCAAGTGTGAATGCGGGACGAATTATTGCTGGAAAACCGATCTCGTCAACAAGTGCGATTGCTTCTTGTGTTGTGTGTGCTATACCGCTCTTAGGAACATCTAAACCGATTTTTTCCATCGCCTGTTTGAATAGCGCACGGTCTTCCGCTTTCTGAATCGCTGGCAGTTTTGCGCCAATCAGTTCCACATCGTATTTGTCCAACACACCTGATTCAGCGAGTGCAACTGAAACGTTCAACGCTGTTTGCCCACCCAATGTTGGCAACAACGCGTCTGGACGTTCCTTCTCTATTACAAGTTCGACTGTATCTGGTGTAATTGGTTCAACGTAGGTGCGGTCAGCGAAATCCGGATCGGTCATAATCGTTGCAGGATTGCTATTGACCAAAACAATCTGATAGCCCTCTTCTTTGAGGGCTTTGCAAGCCTGTGTTCCCGAGTAATCGAATTCACACGCTTGCCCGATGATAATCGCGCCGGAGCCAATAATTAATATTTTTTCTATATCTGTTCGCTTTGGCATTTTCTATTAGTTATCAGTTGTCAGTTTTAGTTTTCAGCAAGAGGGTTAAAATGTTTTCCTAAATGTCTTCCATCATTTGCATAAATCGTGAAAATAGGTAACTTGCGTCATGTGGTCCGGGCGAAGCCTCTGGGTGATACTGGACAGAAAAAGCAGGATACTCTCTGTGCTGTATCCCTTCAAGTGTGTTGTCATTCAAGTTGATGTGGGTAATGTCAACGGTATTCGGAAGCGAATCGATATCAACACAGAACCCATGATTTTGGGAAGTTATCTCAACCTGATCGGTTTCTAAATGTTTTACAGGTTGATTTGCCCCCCGATGTCCAAACTTGAGTTTATAGGTTTTTCCACCGAGCGCAAGTCCCAAAAGTTGATGTCCCAAACAGATGCCAAAAACAGGTTTTTTACCTAACAATTCTTGTATGGTTTTTATCGCATAGTCAAGCGGCATTGGGTCTCCAGGACCATTTGAAAGGAACACCCCATCAGGGTTAGCAGCAAGAATCTCTTCAGCCTTCGTTTTTGCTGGTACAACCTGCACCTCACATCCATGCTTTGTCAGTTGCCGTAAGATGTTATATTTGATGCCAAAGTCCATTGCAACCACACGGAATTTATTGTTTACAGGTGGTGTTGAATCCTCTGAGTGCAGCCCGTTAGAACTTGATGGGTGTTGATTCCACGCATAAGGGTCAGGACAAGTGACGCGTTGCACCAAATCCCAACCGACTAAACCATGCCATGCTTGTGCCTTCTCCACAAGGCTTGCTGCATCAAGATCTCCATCTGTATCTTCTGTAGCAAGACATCCGTTCATTACACCGTGAACACGTAAGCGACGGGTTAGCGCACGAGTATCAATGTTCTGAATTCCGATGATGTTGTTTTCGGCTAAGTAGGTGTCCAAACTCCACTGTGAACGCCAATTACTATGATATGCGCTGTATTCACGCACTACGAATCCCTCTACCTGTGGACCGATAGATTCAATATCCACCTCGTTACAACCGTAATTGCCAATTAACGGATAAGTCATTGTAACGATCTGCCCTTTATAGGACGGATCGGTTAAGACTTCCTGATACCCCGTCATACTTGTATTGAAGACAACTTCGCCAACAGTTTCACCTGTCGCGCCAAACTGTTGTCCCTCAAAAACGGTTCCATCCGCCAATGCGAGAATTGCTTTCATAGTTCTCCTCTTTGTAGAAGGCTTTTAACTCCGAATTCCCTCTCGGATTGTCATTGTCGGCCATCCCTTAAGCTGCCAATCAGCGAAGGGTGTATTTCGGCTTTTTGAACGCGATTTTTCTACGTCAACCTTTGCAATTTTTTGTGTATCTATTAATGTAACATCTGCCACCGCACCGATAGTAAGTGTCCCGCGGTCAATCCCGACTATTTTTGCTGGAATACATGTCAACTTTGCAATCGCATCTTTCAGCGTTAGATGTCCAACATCTACTAAATATGTCAGTACAAGTGGCACACAAGTTTCAAGTCCAATAATTCCGTTAGGTGCATCTTTCATACCGAGTGCTTTTTCAGCAGGCGTATGTGGCGCGTGGTCAGTCGCAATCGCGTCTATTGTGCCATCACGCAAACCTTCAAGGACAGCGTCGATATCCGTCTGTGTCCGCAGGGGTGGATGCATTTTGGCATTCGTTCCCTGTTTTTCTACCTCCGTATCAGTCAGAATCCAGTGGTGTGGGCACGCTTCTGCTGTGACGTTGACTCCTCGGTGTTTGCCCCATCGGACTAATTCAACTGCGCCTGCTGTGCTAACGTGTAAAATATGAACGTGTCCACTTGTCAATTCCGCAAGCATGATGTCGCGTGCTACGATAATGTCTTCTGCTGCGTTTGGGCTACCCACCAGATTCAAATTTCTTGATGTTTCACCGAGATTCATCACGGCACCAGCATTTAGATTATGCTCTTCACAGTGAACCATCACAGGAAAATCAAGTTCCGCGCTTAACGTTAGTGCTTCATGCTTCAGTGCAGAATTCATAACGGTAACACCATCATCACTGACACCGACTGCGCCAACAGAGAGCATGCCTCGTATATCGGTTAGTTCTTCACCTGCAAGGTCTTTTGTAATGCTGCCCACAGGAAAGACATTCGCTGTAGAAGTAGCCTGTTGCTCCGAATTCCGATTTGCGATGTCATAAATGTGCTTAATCTTGTCAGGAGAATCAGTTACTGGAGATGTATTTGCCATGCAAACAACGGATGTAAACCCGCCTGCGGCGGCTGCTGCTGTTCCTGTGGCGATTGTTTCTTTATGCTCAAATCCAGGTTCACGTAGGTGGACGTGCATGTCAATTAAGCCGGGCGTGACGGTCAGATCGGTAGCGTCAATAATGTCACTGGCATTTTCCGCCAAGTTTCCACCGACCTTTGCGATCTTGCCATCAATAATAAGCACATCACCAACTTCATCAACGTTATTTGCTGGATCAATGATATGTCCATTACGGATAAGCGCACTTTCCATCTCTATGTGGTATTTTCTCCTGCTTGTTATTCAGAATCCGGTTCACAAATCATTGCCGAATCGAGACCGTGTTCTTCTTCTAATTGTACTCTAACGAATTCTTTTCGGGAAGTGGGTACATTTTTGCCGATATAATCTGCAGAAATTGGAAGTTCACGATGTCCTCTATCAATTAATGCTGCCAATTGTATTGCCGCAGGACGACCAAAATCCATGACAGCATCCATCGCTGCGCGTGTGGTGCGTCCTGTGTAAAGCACCTCATCTACCAAGATAACCCATTTCCCAGTAACTTCAAAATCGATTTCAGTACTGCTCACCTGAATCTGTGTTTCATGGAGGTTAATGTCATCACGATAGAGCGTGACATCAATTGCTCCTACCGGAACACTGATATTTTCAATCCGCTCCAAGTTTTCTGCAATTCGGTAGGCGAGGGTATCGCCACGGCTTTTGATTCCGACAAGTACCAGATTTTCAATGTGTTGATGATTTCGCTCCAAAATTTCATGAGCGATTCTGACTAAGGAACGGCGGATTTCTTCCACGTTCATGACTTGTGCTTTTTCACGCATTTTCATGATATTTTACCTACTGTAGGTGTAATTTAGACTACGTAATATGTGCGATTTTGATACCATAAAAAAACCTCCTCACTAAAGAGTGAGAAGGGTGCAATTCAATATTTCTCTTTTACATAAGGGATGTTTTAAATGTAAAACCAATTTTGCAAGTTTAATAGGTATTTTATACTGGAATATCAATTTTTGTTCTAAAAAGTGTTCATCGTGAGCACTTTTTCTCTGTGAACATTCTGCCGAAGTGTAACACAACATCCTTTTTCCACCTCTCCGGATGGGATTAAAAAGGCTTTCTGAACATTAAGGTTAATTTGTTGAATTATTATACCATGCGTATGAGAAAATTGCAAATTTATTAGGACTTAGTCAGGGTTATTCAGTTTTATAGATTCTTATTTTATCATATTAACTGCGAGTTTAGGTTTTGAAGCATAATATTTCATTTTATCAGCTATACGCGTTATCCCTGCAAATCGGAATACGGATAATGCTGTATTTCGCAAAGCAGCCATAACTTGTGGAATAGCACCGCATCTGACAGGAGAGGCATCTTCTCCAAGTAGTGTATCCCGCATCCAATGCGACTTGTTCTCTATTGACCAATGCCCGCGCCGTAAAGCAAGTAAGCACTTTGCTGATGCTGCTTCGGGATTTAGACTTGTTATCCCATAGTGGACTTTATGTGTTTCTTCTCCTGTTTTCAGATTGAGGATCTCTGTTGAAATCGGTATTTCGTTGGTCTTGTCGCTAACGCTTCGCTGCGTGAGGGTAACTCCTAACTCGTGGGAAACGACAGAGAGCAAGTGGCTTGTTGTCGCACCACTTTTTTGGGAGGCGCGCATTGTTTTGCCATCTATAGCGACTGCGTCAAGACATCTTGTCAAATCGGGTCTACTTTTTATCACGGTTTTTACCCATTGTGTCAAGGTTTCTTCTACTACCACAACATCTAACCTTTTCAATAGATTATGGATCGTTGAAGCACAAGGTGTTTTCTTATGTGTGAAACTGAGTGCCTTTGCGAGTGCTGGCTGTGAGCGTGCCCAAGTAGCGATAGATGTATACCCTTTATGTCCACACATCAATCCGATGACCATAAGTGCGAGAATGGATTTCAACGGATGTCGTTTCCCTTTATCCTTGCGTGGGTCTCTAAGTTTTGCTAACATATCTAACAAGTGGCAAGATTCTCTTCTTGTCATTCTTCACCTCAAAGTATCTAGTTTTAAGGTGAAGTATAGCAGATATGGTGTAAAAAAAACACACCATATCTGCTTTTCATAAAAATAAACAATTGTGAAAAAATATAGAAAACTGAACAACCCTGACATCTCATCTCTTTACATATCACTGTTTCTACAAAAACTTTACACACCCACAGAACAGGGTTATTTAGTTTTCGAATTTCTGGGATATTTTTCACATTTTCATATAAACTAATACGTATGCAAAGTAGTAGACACACTCCGGGGAATGCCAACAGGCATTCATACCGTTGATTTGGTGTGCCGTTCATCCAAGATTTAAAGCGGACGGCACGCGGAGCGTGCCTGCTACCTTTAGATCAACGTTTAAGTTGACACATAATGGAGAACACAAGTAAAACCCGACAGACGATATAACTATCAGTAATACTCATTAACTGGAAATTCTTAAAACTAAATAACCCTGGGTATACGCCTAACATTTGACAAAGATTATTCAAAAGCGTATAATATAAACACAAACAAACATGAAGACAAAAAAATGAGATTTATTTTAAATTCGGATAGGGAGGCAAATAGATATGGCTGATTACGCTAATCCTGACGTTTTAGTAAGTACGGAGTGGGTTGCCGAACACGGCAGCGATGCTGGCATCCGCCTACTTGAAGTTGACGTTGATACCTCTGCCTATGCAGAAGGACATATAGCAGGGGCAGTCGGTTTGAATTGGCAGACACAGTTGTGCGACCAAATTCGGCGCGACATTCTCACGAAAGATCAATTTGAAGCACTCTGCAACGACAGTGGAATTGCTAACGATACCACTGTTATCTTTTATGGTGATAACAACAACTGGTTCGCTACGTACGCGTTGTGGCAATTCCGCTACTATGAACACGATGAGAGCCTGTTGAAGGTAATGAACGGTGGTCGCCAAAAATGGATTGATGAAGGCAGAGACCTTGTTACAGACGTTCCTTCTTATGCTGCTACTGGGTATCAAGCGAAATTCCCTGATGACAACGTCCGCGCGACAAAAGATAACGTATTACCCACACTTGAACAAGGCATTATCAATCTCGTTGACGTTCGTTCACCTGCAGAATTTTCGGGTGAAGTGATTGCCCCACCGGGCATGAGCGAAACCGCACAACGTGGTGGACACATACCAGGCGCAGCGAATATCCCGTGGGCAACCGCAGTGGCGGAAGACGGCACCTTTAAGTCTCATGACGAATTGGCATCTATCTACGGTGGTGCAGGTGTTGACGATAGTAAAGAGACCATCGCTTACTGCCGGATCGGTGAACGTTCATCGCATACGTGGTTTGTGCTAAAATATTTACTCGGTTATGAGAAGGTTCGCAACTATGATGGCAGTTGGACAGAATGGGGCAATCTGGTTGGCGCGCCCATAGCACGCGATTAAACCTGAGAACGGGGCGATACGGAAGTCGCCCCAAATTCCTGGCAATATGCGAAAGATTGAAGTATGAGATTTATTTCTGCCCATGCAATTGCCTGCATGACACGCCAAGATGTAGCACGATTGTTGAAGCGATTTCAAGAAGAAGCAAACGATGATGTGAGCAATATCCGTGTTTTGTGTGATACGTTATCAGGTAGAATGGTTTGCGAATGGGAAGCACGTGACAAATTAACGTTAATTGAGTGGTTGAAAAAGTGTAACGTGCAATTGCGAGGCACAGGTGAATGGGTTATGACGGTTCAATATGAATCAGTTGATGATGAATTGGTTTCCCCAATGCATCAGCAAAATTAAATTTAAAAAGATCTGTTGGTATATAGAGTTGTCAACTTTGGAGTTGATAACTCTTTTACGTTACTTATTATATAGGAGGTAATAGAGAGGAAGTAACCATGTTTTACAGTCGTTAAGATACATGTTTTCAATTTTCGTCTTTTTCATCAATTTGCTCAAAATGTTTCGCTATCTTGTATAGACTTCTTGCAATATCCCTTAGTTCTCCGCGTATCATTAAGAGAGCAGCCGAAATTATAATAAATGAGACAAAAATAACCAGATCCATAAGTTCCTTGATATTGCTCTATCTTCCTTGAATTGAAGATATTTCAACTGGTAGGTCTCGGAGAATATTAGTCCCTGAAGTTAAGCAGATTCTACATGGATATTACCACTGCACTTCACAAAATTCCTCATAGTCAATGAGTTCTTTAATGGTAGGATTTTCACCGCACATCGGGCAGTTTTCGTCTTGACGAAGTTTCAGTCGTTGGAAATCCATCGTGAGCGCGTTGAAAAGTAGGAGGGTTCCGATCAACGGTTCCCCGATGTCTAAAAGGACTTTAATCGCTTCAACAGCCTGAATTGTGCCGATAATACCCGGTAACACACCGAAGACACCCGCCTCTTGGCAACTCGGTGCCATCCCTGCTGGTGGTGGTTCAGCAAAAACGCATCGATAACACGGCCCCTTCCCCGGATAAAGCACGGTTGTTTGTCCTTCAAATTGGAAAATGCTACCGTGTACAATCGGTTTGCCGAGCATGACACAAGCGTCGTTGAGAAGATAGCGCGTTGGAAAGTTGTCACACCCGTCCACAATTAAATCATACTGTTCCAGTATCTCAAAAGCATTTTCCGAATTGATGCGTTCGTTATGAGGAATTACCTTAACGTCTGGGTTCATCTCAGCGATAGTGGCTTCAGCAGATTTCGTTTTCGGTATGCCGATGTCGCTTGTGCCGTGTAGGATTTGGCGTTGCAGATTGCTGAGATCAACCACGTCATCATCAATAATACCGATTGTGCCAACCCCTGCAGCCGCAAGATAAACACCGATAGGCGAACCGAGTCCGCCCGCACCGATCAACAGGACTTTTGACTCAAGCAGTTTCGTCTGCCCCATCCCGCCGACCTCTTTGAGGATTATATGTCGGCTATACCGCTCAATCTGTTCATTCGTAAAGTTAAGCATCTTATCCTCCGAGATTGGAGACGAGTTCTGAAATCGGTTTGTCTGAATTCGCGGAGATTCGTACGGCGAAACGTTCGCGGGCATCCTCAGAGGTGCGTTCTATTGTGAAATCATCACCACCGTACATCTGTTTTAGCACAGGTTCAAGGTCTGCTTGAATTGCATCCGCTGTCTCTGCTGTGTTCGGTGCGATGTTGCGGTTGTTTATCATAAACAGGATGTCTGAACCGTTGAAATGAATAGCGTTTTCCAATTCTTCCGATGCTTCAAGTAGTTCGCATTTGGAAAGCGTTTCAGTAAGCGCTTGGCGAATCTTTTCGGCGTTGTCACCTTCCACAGCGTGCTTCCTGTTGTAGAGAAATCCTGGTTCATGAAAAGCACTGTCTATGCTATAGTTGGCTTGTTTCAAAATCAGTAGTACGCCCGGCCCAGCATCAACATGTGAATAATCGGCGTAGTTCAGATAATCTTCAGAATCAGCCTCCTCCATCCAACGGTTGAAGACCTTAATGAAGTTGGTGTGATTGACCTTGCTATCTTCGGTTACAAAAACCTTAATATTAATCTGCTGTAAATCCATTTGATGAAAAGTTTCCTTTCATGAATAAAATCGTTCGGAGATGAAAAACCGCCCTATTAGACAAGAATTGAAATTCAGTTATGTAAGACGTAGTTCTCCGATATTTTGTCCATCAACGCTTACAACGGTTACATCATTTGCATCTATCCAGTATATTTTTCCAGCACTATCACAGACGCAGACCATGGCGTATTCCCTTCGTCCACATCAGCCATTAAATTACCGAAAAACATGTTTGGTTTTGAGGACTGGAAAACACCAAAACCTGTACCGAGTAAACAGTAATTCTTGCCCGTTGTATTGTGTTTTACTATCGTTGCCATCTTTCTTCCTTTGGATATTGTATCCAAGTCCAGTTAGCCCGGAATCCATATCTTTTTTGCCTGAACTACTTCCACATCAGCCTGCAGCTTGATAGCAGTATCCGATTTGCAATAAAAGTGTAACCCTTTGTAGTTGGTTAGATACTGATAGTTTTTTGAGAAAACCCCACCCAATGCGGTGACGACGAGGGGTTCCTCGCTCTTTGAAAGTATTTTAAGGAATTCGGTAGGTTCAAGTTGAATGATTGCTCCGGAGGCTTTTATAGCCTGAGCGATTGCTGCAGCAGCCGCTGCACCTCCCGCAGCTGCGCCTCCTGTTGCACCTGTGGTTGCCATCAGAATCTGTTCCTTTATTATACTGAAAATTGATAGGAGAGTTCATTAACTTTATCACCACAATCTGTTCTTTTATTATACTGTAAGTTGATAGGAAAGTCAATTTTTATTTTTCTCACTGAAAGGTTGACTATTGCTTTAAAACAAGGATTATGATAAATTGAAACTCTATACAGTTGGTTACGACGACATAACTTTCACCCACCTCAACATATGGGAAAGAGTTAAGGAATTATACGTTATGAAGAACATCAATAAGGCGTTGCTACAATCAGAATTGCAAGAAATGCAAGTCTACGGTGAAACGCGAGTAGGTTGGGACGAAAATATACCTCCTAATGAAACCGTGGATTCAGATGGCAATCCAGAAAATCGCAGATTTGGCGCGGCGGATCCGAATTCACCTAAACTTCGGGTTTACGATGATCCAGAAGTAGAAGCACTCAGAGAAAGGCTGCGTAAACATAATGGGATTTGCGGGCTTGAGATATGTGCGCCAACTGAAGTAAAAAAAGCTGCTCGAATATTTCGCCGTGACGGTTTTGTTGTGGTCAAAGATATACTCAATGCAGAACAGTTAGCGCGTTTGAGAGAAGGTTGTGCTGAGGCACTACGAGAAATCCTTTCTATTCCCGGACAAGGAAATAGAAAATATGCCAATGAAACTGGACGTTTACCTCACAGATATAGTTACGGCACTTCATCTGCTTCAAGACATATGCTACACCATCCCGCTTGGGCAAGTATGTTAGACCTACCAACAACAACTCCGCTTGTTACCGAAATATTTGGATCTTCCGATTACCGAGTATGGGGATCAGGTGGTGACCTTTGTCTTCCGGGCGCGATTGAGTATCAGCACCTGCACTCTGATGTAAAAGATCCACAGCATCTTACGGAAGGACGAATTGAACAAGCTAAACTACTTGGAGTTGAACTTCATAAGGATGAGTCCGATAATCTTAGTGTTGCGACACAGAAACTGATTGTGGAGTTGACATCGCCACTGGTAACAATCAATTTTGTGATGTGTGACCTGACATGGGAAAATGGTCCGATACGACAGATTCCCGGAACACATGCGTTACAGCAATCGCCACCATCCCTTGCTGATGAACCAGATTGGATGCGACATTCTACGCTTGTCGGTGCTACGGCAGGTTCAGGTGTTTTCCGAGATAATCGGGCATGGCACGGAGCAACACCGAATCTGTCCAAAGAAATACGGGCATTGCCAAACGTTGAATATTCACCGATGTGGCGACCACAAGCTGATTATACAAAAAGCATGCCGCATGAAATATGGGAAACGTTAACACCGCATGCACAAAAACTGTGTGATTGGATTAAAGCAGAACCGGGAGTTTGGCCCGTAGGTGCTGGTATTATGCATCCACTTGCGAACAGGCGGACAGAAGCAGCAAAAGCATAAAATAGTTAGAAGGAGAAAACAATAGATGTTAAATTGGGGCGTTATCGGTGCTGGTGGCATCGCTTATGTATTTTGCAACGGAATGCGTTTTACAGATACAGGACAGATTTTTGCCGTTGCCAGCCGCACCGAATCCAAAGCGGAAAAATTTGTTAATGATTTTGAAATACCACGCCAATACAGTAGTTATGAAG
Organism: Candidatus Poribacteria bacterium; assembly: GCA_028820635.1. Classification (GTDB taxonomy): domain Bacteria; phylum Poribacteria; class WGA-4E; order WGA-4E; family WGA-3G; genus MSPOR6. The sequence goes on along the minus strand of JAPPIG010000064.1, from coordinate 178,363 downwards.
AACTCTTGGCAGACGACGATATTGATGCTGTCTATATTGCAACAATTCATCCATTTCATGCAGAGTGGGCGGTAAAGGCTGCTGAGGCAAAGAAACATATTCTGGTTGAAAAACCGATAAGTATGAATCACGCGGAAGCTTCAGCAATGGTGGAAGCAGCACGTAAAAACGATGTGTTTCTGATGGAAGCATTTATGTACCGTTGCCATCCACAGATACAGAAAATGGTTGATTTAATACAGGATGGGGAAATCGGCGAGGTACGCTTCATTCACGCAACGTTTGGATTTCAATCAAATTTCAATCCGCAGAGTCGACTTTTCAATCGCGAAATGGGTGGTGGTGGAATCCTTGATATTGGCTGTTATACCGCCTCAATGGCACGCAAAGTGGCGGGTGCTGCTGCTGGCGAACTTTTTTTAGATCCGGTTTCTGTAAAAGCGAACGGAAAAGTGGGTCCAACAGGTGTTGACCATATCGCTGCGGCAACACTCAAATTTGAAAACGATATTGTCGCACAGATAACGTGTGCTGTTGAGTGTAACATTGGGAGTAGTGTTACTATCTATGGGTCTGGTGGAATTATCACAATTCCAAGTCCTTGGCTGCCTTCATCACCATGTCGTGGTACCAGGACACCGATACCACCTGATACACCTATTCCGTCAAGCCAAATTGTCCTTAATTCATACCAACGCGGAGAATCATCCGAGATAACCGTTGAGGCGGACCGTGATCTCTTTACTTACGAAGCAGATATGGTAGCAAACCATATTGCTGATCGGCAAGCACCCGCAATGTCTTGGGATGATACATTGGGCAATATGCAGCTATTAGATACTTGGCGTGAAGAGATAGGCGTTGTTTATTGACACCACATACACTGTAGGAGCGATCTCCGAATCGCGACTTATAAAACACAAATTGTAGGAGCGATCTCCGAATCGCGACTTGTAACCACAAATTAGACTGGATAAAACACTATGTTAACAATCTGTTACGATCCATATTCTGGAACATTGGGAAAATTTACCCGTGCCGAGATTTTCGACCTTGTTGCCGAAGCAGGTTACGAAGGCATTAACATTCCTGTGAATTCCGCTTTTCTCGGTGAATTTTCAACTGCGGAAATAGAGGATGCAATGAAACTTGCTGACCAGCATAACCTCGTTGCACCAACAATCGGTTTCGGCAACCATATTTTGACAACCCCTACGCGAAAAGATGAGGCGTTACAACACTTTGAGATTGTCCTTGACGTTGCGCGTAGACTTGATGCGGCGTTTATTGGGATTTGGGTGAACCCATCGGCAGATGTATCGCGTCAAGATTCTCTGAACGCACTTGCTGATAACCTGTCGCACATGATATCTGCTTGTGATGAGCACAACATAAAAATTGCCCTTGAATTTGAGAAGGGATGTCCGCTTGACAACTATCGCGAAGGTGTAGAATTCATCTCTGATACAGGATTGTCTGTGTATTTAACGTGTGATACCTATCATCTTAACAATGATGGCGCGGAACCGTATACGGCGGCACTTGAGATGAAAACGTGTTTAGGAGATGTGCATGTATCAGGGAGTAATCGCGGTGAACCGGGCGGCGGTGTTTTCGATTTTGAAACTTTCGCGAAGGGTTTGAAGGAGATCAATTTTTCGGGACCACTTGTTGTCCAATATAAGATGGAAGATGTAGCGAGCATCAAACGTAGTTGTGAATTTACTCAGAAATTCCGGGAGATGATACAAGCGAATAACTAGTGGGCTGTCTATCGTAAATTTACCTGTATTTCTTTTCTTGAAACTTGACAATCCTTATTATTTCTTTTAGACTGTTCCTAACTTATTTTTGGAGGAACTAAGTCTTGAAAAAGAAGTATATAGTTGCATTGATCGATATAGAGCGTGAAGAACTAAAGGCTTATGTGAACAAAGGAACAAATAAGGCATATAAGATAAAACATGCGCATATTTTGTTGAAATCAGATACAAATGGACCCGGTTGGACAGATAAACAGATAGCTGAAGCATTTTCGTGTCATCACAAGACGGTGTATAATGTGCGTAGGCGTTTTGTAGAAAAGGGTTTATCTGGTGCTTTAGATCGTTCCAAACGCGAGCATCCTCCCACGCCTCGTAAACTTGATGGAGAGGCGGAGGCACGCTTGATTGCGCTGAGTTGTAGTGAACCGCCCGAAGGCTTTGGCAGATGGTCGTTGCGTCTTCTTGCGTCAGAGTTGGTGAGGTTGGAAATAGTTGAAAGTATTTGCCCCGAAACAGTGCGTCAGACACTCAAAAAAACGCGCTCAAACCGCATCTTGTGGCACAATGGGTGATCCCCCCTGAAGAAGATGCCGAGTTTGTAGCATCAATGGAAGCGGTGCTAAATCTGTATCAGCAACCTTTGGATACGGATGTTCCTGTTGTGAACATGGATGAACAATCCGTGGCGTTGAGAGGTGATACCCGCGATCCACATCCCGCTAAACCGGGTCAGGTCAAGCGTGTGGATAGTGAATATAAGCGCAATGGCACGGCACAACTTTTCATCTTCACAGAGGCCCTTGCGGGGTGGCGGCGCGTATCTGTTCGGGAGCGTCGGACAGCAGTGGATTGGGCGGCGGAGGTCCGGGTGTTATTGGATGAGGTGTATCCGTTAGCAAAGCGTATAATTTTAGTCTGTGATAACTTGAATACGCATAACCTTTCGTCGTTGTCCAAAACATTTGGAACGGAGGAAGCAGAGCGGTTGTGTTCGCGTTTGGAAATAGTCTATACACCGAAGCATGGGAGTTGGTTGAATATTGCGGAGATAGAACTGAGTGTGCTCACACGCCAATGTTTGTGTCGTCGTATTCCTGACATAGAAACGCTACGAAGAGAGACAAAGGCATGGGAAAAAAGGCGTAATAGTGAAGCAAAGCAAGTGGACTGGCACTTCACAACGGATGACGCGCGCATCCGATTAAAACACTTATATCCGCAATATTAGACTGGACAGAACACTATGTCAACCTCTCCGAAATAGAGGATGCGGATTTTGGGGTGTGTGCGGAGGATAAGGCGTTGAATAAGAAGTTTTATGGAGATTCTTGATAAAGGGTGAAAAGAGATGACTGAAGAAAGAAAACAGGAACTGCGGCTGTTGTTAGAAGAAGCAATGGAGAATTTAGAAATACGACCGCGTTCAGCAAACATGTTTTCTTTTCCTTTTATGGGTACATACCTATAAAGCATACTTACGAGAACATTGGACTTCCTATTCGTTAGATTCCTTATCGGTAATGAATTATGTGCCTCACATAAGTAAAACTATAAAATTAGCACTTCTTGACTTCATAAGAAAAGAATTCGCTCCATTTATCCGTGAAGACAAAATTTTGTCTGCCAGTAGTTATTTCCTACTGGCTGGTTCTAAGAATGGGTATCCTTTGACTAACTTGCTAGTGCAACTTTTAAAAATTGCTATTGTTCGGGAATAGAGGAAGCTGTATTAGCTTTTGACAGGGGGACTAAAGATACGCATGGTTCTGCTCAATCTATTGACTTATTGGAAGGAATAAAGATAAAAACAGAAACCCCGATTTTTGAAGGAATACGACTTGTCTGTCTACCTAATTCAACATCAGAATTACCTCCCTATGCTCGTAATTTATATATCCATCCCTTTGATATATCAACAGGTTCCTTCTTAGGAAAGGCGCTTCTCATCATAGACTATTCTGTATTCCCCATATTTCATAAACCTTTTGATTCTACAACAATTCAAGAGTATCGTAAATTACTAAATCGAACTTTTCGCGTTGAGATAAATGGTGATAAATCGGTGGATTCCTACTTGGCTGACTTCTCTGGGGAGCTTTTTTGCCAAGCGTTATCTTTAGCTTGTAATTCCGCAGTTCAAGCTGCTCGTAAATGGAGATTTTTAGCAGATGACGAAATTTTTAATTTGAACTATGGAACCGGAGGATCTGTTAGAATTACCGGCCTGTTTGGAAATTCTGTTGAGGCGGGGCAGATGGAAACCTTAGAGAAATTGAAAATACCAATTGGTAGATGGATAAAATCACACACATCTCAGATTTCCGACGATAGAATGATTGACTTAGGAATAGCGTTTGAATCTCTATATCTATCGGGAATAGAATCCAAAAATGAAATACGTTTTAGATTTAGTCTTCATGCTGCTTGGTACTTGGGTGAAGATAAAGAACATAGGGAAGGGCTGATGAAGAAGTTCAAGACAATATATGATTGGCGTTCCAAGGTTGTTCATACCGGAAAACTACCCAATAAAACAAAGAATACACCCTTTACACGACAAGAGATTAATGTGTTCATCAAGGAAGCACAAGATTTGTGTCGGGACTCAATAATGAAGATTCTGGAAGATGGAAAATTTCCTGATTGGAACGACTTGATACTCGGTTGAGTAAACGTTAACTTGGTATAGACATGATGTCAGAAAAATTTTTATACGATCTCATATTAGAGGAATTCGGAAAACGAACCATCCAAAACACCGAAATTCCGAAACATCTCACCGATAACCTCAACCCTGTCTTTCCGCACCGCCCCTACCAAGAAGAGGCGTTCGCACGGTTTCTCCTCTGTTTTGAGAATAACTCCCCTGGTGGAGGTGCGCCGCTGCATTTTCTATTCAACATGGCAACCGGCAGCGGTAAAACGCTCATCTATTCATCAACTGCACACCGATATGACAATTGAATTCCTCTCTCTAACTACAACCGATTTTCTTTGACTTTTTTGGGAGAGTGCTATATAATTCCATTTATAGTAAAATCGAAAATACCTATACATTTTCTATAGAAGAAAGCAATAACGATAATACGATAAGGACAAATAACAGGAGAATTTTAATGACACAACCGAAGTATGTTTACTTCTTTGGAGCCGGTGAAGGCGAAGGAGACGCAACAATGCGCCTCCTACTTGGTGGTAAAGGGGCGAATCTTGCTGAGATGACCAATCTTGGTGTTCCTGTGCCTCCAGGCTTCACGATTTCCACTGAAGTATGCAAATACTACTATGATAACGATAAAAAGTACCCCAGCGGTCTTGACCAACAGATTACCGAGAACGTACAAAAAATAGAAGATGCGTTGGACGCAAAATTCGGTGATACCGAAAACCCACTCCTGCTCTCTGTTCGTTCCGGTGCTGCAGTGTCAATGCCGGGAATGATGGATACGATTCTGAATCTCGGTTTAAATGATGATGCTGTGAAGGGACTCATTGCCAAATCTGAAAATGAACGTTTCGCTTACGACTCATACCGTCGCTTCGTTCAGATGTTCGGAAACGTTGTACTTGATGTTGATCACGATGAATTTGAACATTTGCTTGAAGAAAAGAAAAAGGCGAAAGGTGCTACATTAGATACCGAGTTAGAGGCAGACGATTTAGTTGAACTTGTCAATGAATTCAAAAACGCTGTCAAACAGCACACAGGAAGAGATTTTCCTGATGAACCTCGTCGTCAGTTGGATATGGCGCGCGATGCTGTATTTGAGTCATCAGGCAACCCGCGCGCGATTACCTATCGCCGACTCAACGATATTTCTGAAGAACTCGGTCGCACAGCAGTAAACGTCCAAGCAATGGTGTTTGGGAATATGGGTGGCACCTCCGGATCGGGAGTCGCCTTCACGCGTAACCCCTCAACCGGCGCGAACCAATTTTACGGCGAATTTCTCATCAACGCGCAAGGTGAAGACGTGGTCGCTGGTATCCGCACGCCCCTTCCAGTCTCCGAATTGAGAAACATTTTGCCCGATGCTTATGATGAGTTGGTTGACATCGGTTTGAGACTTGAAAAGCACTACAGTGATATGCAGGACGTAGAGTTCACAATTCAGGATAGTAAACTCTATATGCTCCAAACTCGTAACGGAAAACGCACCGGTCAGGCTGCTGTCAGAATTGCCGTAGAGATGGTCGAAGAGGATTTGATTGATAAACAGACTGCTTTGACGCGTGTCCCTGCAAATGATTTGGACCAGTTATTGCATCCGAGTGTGGATCCTGATGCCTCTGTTGAAGTCATTGCACAAGGTTTGCCAGCCTCTCCTGGTGCAGCTGTCGGTAAGGTTGTCTTCACGGCACTACGCGCTGAGGAACTCGCAGCCGGGGGTGAAAAAGTTATTCTTGTCCGAACGGAAACATCACCAGAAGATATTGGGGGGATGGACGCTGCGGAAGGCATTCTCACTGCTCGTGGCGGTATGACAAGTCATGCTGCGGTTGTAGCACGCGGTATGGGCAAATGTTGTGTTGCTGGGTGTTCAGACCTGTTTATCAATGAAGAAGCATTGGAATTCATTGCTGGTGGAAAACGTTACGCTGAAGGTGATTTCATCACGCTCAACGGTTCCACAGGCGATGTGCTAAACGGGCAGGTATCCCTCATTCAACCAGAGTTAAGCGGACAATTTGGAACACTTATGGAATGGGCAGACGAGGTGCGCACTCTGGACGTTCGTACGAATGCAGATACACCAGAGGATGCCAAAAATGCCAGAGGATTTGGCGCAGAAGGCATCGGTCTTTGCAGAACAGAACACATGTTCTTTGGCACTGGGATTGACGCTGTCCGAGAGATGATCCTTGCAGATGAAACGTTAGAACGAAAGCAAGCATTGGCAAAACTGCTTTCACACCAACGCACAGATTTCATCGGCATCTTTGAGGCGATGGCAGGCTACCCAGTCACCATCCGTACGCTTGATCCACCTCTGCACGAATTCTTGCCAAAGAATGAGTCTGAAATCAAGGATCTCGCCGAAAGAATTAACGTTGATGCTCAAAAACTTCGTGAGCGCGTTGAAGAATTACACGAATTCAATCCAATGCTTGGACATCGTGGATGCAGACTCGGTATCGTCTATCCAGAGATAACTGAGATGCAGGCACGTGCAATCTTTGAAGCTGCTGTTGACGTTGCGAAACGCGGTATCAAGGTTTTACCCGAGATTATGATCCCACTTGTTGGGCATATCAACGAACTCTCATTACAACGTGAAGTTGTCGTTGATACAGCAGAAGAGGTATTTAAAGAGACTGGTACTCGTGTGGAGTATCTCGTTGGCACGATGATTGAGTTGCCCCGTGCAGCACTTACTGCTGACAAAATCGCCGAAGAAGCCGAATTCTTCTCTTACGGGACAAACGATCTGACGCAAACAACGTTCGGCATGAGTCGTGATGATGCCGTAAAATTCCTTGACGACTATGTTAAAAACGGTGTTCTTGAATACGATCCGTTCCAAGTCCTTGACCAAGAGGGTGTCGGCAGTCTATTGCAAATCGGTTGTGAAAAAGGGCGTGCTGTTCGTCCTGACCTGAAAGTCGGTATCTGTGGCGAACATGGCGGCGAACCGAATTCTGTAAAGTTTTGCTACGGGTTAGGGTTCAATTATGTGTCTTGTTCCCCGTTCCGTGTGCCGATTGCCCGTCTTGCTGCAGCGCAGGCTGTCATTGAAGACAAAGCATAAGAGTAGTAATTGTATTGTTTGGTATAGGCGTGCATGCGTTGTAAGCATGCACGCCTATACTATTGCAACTATCAAATAAAAAGCAGTTGAATTCTATAAGCGGACTGTGGTAAATTGTCAATAGAATGTAGCAATCACATGATAATCCATCATAGGAGGAGAAACAATGGATGCCCAAGAAGTTCATCAAATCACGCCAGATAGTCTTCCCGCTGAGCTTCCCAAGATGACTTTGGAAGAATTCCTTGAAAGCGATTTAGAAGGGTATGAATATATAAAAGGAGAATTAATTCCGATGCCACCTACTTCAGTGGAACACGGCTACATTAGTGTGAACCTAAGCTCGTTGCTACACTTGTACGTTCGTGAAAATCAACTGGGACGTGTTCTTTCAGAAACAGGCTTCCGGGTTGGTGAACGCGTGCTGATACCTGATATCGCCTTTGTTTCAACTGACCGGCTTCCTGCTGATCAGAGCAAGGCATCTCCAGTTCCACCAGACCTTGCCGTTGAAGTCGTTTCGCCCTCAGACACGTTACGACGCGTCGAAGAAAAGGTTTATGCATACCTTGAAGCAGGAACACAGTTGGTATGGCTACTCAGCCCCACATTCAAAACGGTAACTGTCTATCGTTCGGAAACGGAAATCACAACCCTCACACGGAATGATACGCTCAGCGGAGAGGAAGTTGTCAAAGGATTTTCTTGTCAGGTGGCAGAACTTTTTGAATAGAGTTGCATTAAAAAACATGGAAAGGACAACACAATGCTTATTGCAGATGTAAATGAAATGGAAGGTAGAACATATCCAGCACGTAGATTAACCAGAAATCTTGTTGGTGGTGCGTCCCCGATACAGATAGACGAATTTTGTATGGGGTTCGTGGTTTTAGAACCAAACGGCGGACAAGTGCCGTGGCACAATCACGAACAAGAAGAGATATACTTTATCGTTGAAGGTGAAGGCGAAATGTGTCTCGGTGAGGAACGGCAAACGATCTCAACAGGACAAACTGTTTTCATTCCCTCGTGGGTCTTCCATCAATTGACGAACACAAGCGACACACCGATGAAAATGGTCTATTGCTACGGTCCAGCAGGAGATGTTGACCATTGGAAACAGGAACTTGCTGGTACACTTCCAAAAGCTGGTATAGATGTTCCACCACTTCCCGAAGGTGCAGCGCCTCAGTGCACTGACAAACCCAAAGAATAATTGTTATGCTTTCTCGTTTTCTAAACGGAGTAAGTACTGCTCTTACATGCCCAAGAATAAGGATTGTAAATGACAAATCAAACCCTTAAAACCCATCGTGTAGGCATCATCATGAACGGTGTCACTGGTAGGATGGGAACAAATCAGCATCTTATCCGCTCGCTATTAGCAATCGCTGAAGATGGCGGCATCCCAATTGGCGATGGCGAAGTAATCATGCCTGACCCGTTTCTCGTCGGTAGAAATCCAACGAAATTAGAGAAATTGTCTGAATCTACTGGCGTTGAAAAGTGGAGTACAGACCTTGACGCTGCACTCGCTGATGACGCTTATACTGTCTATTTTGACGCGCAAGTAACGTCACGCAGAGTTGACGCGGTGCAAGCAGCAATCTCAGCAGGGAAACACATCTACTGTGAAAAACCGACTGCTACAACTACTGCAGACGCTTATAGTCTCTATGAACAAGCAGCAAAAGCAGGACTTAAAAACGGAGTTGTTCAGGATAAACTGTGGTTGCCCGGCATTCAGAAACTGAAACGTTTGATTGACGCGGACTTTTTCGGAAAAATCATCGCTGTGCGCGGTGAATTCGGCTATTGGGTTTTTCAAGGTGATGCAATCCCAACCCAACGCCCATCATGGAACTACCGTGCCGAAGATGGCGGCGGCATTATCCTTGATATGTTTAGTCATTGGCGATATGTTTTAGACAACCTTTTCGGAGCAGTCAAGGGAGTATCTTGTATAGCAACTACGCATCTTCCACAACGATGGGATGAGGAGAACAAACCGTATCAGTGTACCGCAGAAGATGCTGCCTATGCTACCTTTGAATTAGAAAACGGTATTATTGCGCATTTTAACTCATCTTGGGCAGTTCGGGTCCGCCGTGACGATCTATTGACGATACACGTAGATGGTTTGAACGGTTCTGCTGTTACTGGCTTGAGAGATTGCTGGATTCAACCTCTATCCGGCACGCCGCGTCCTGTTTGGAATCCTGATATTGAACAACCAATTAAATTTTTTGATGGATGGCTTAAAATTCCAGAACAAGAGACCTACGAGAACGCTTTTAGAGCACAGTGGGAGTTATTCCTACGTCATGTCGTGGCAGATGAACCGTTCCCGTGGACGTTGCTTGAAGGTGCAAAGGGCGTTCAATTAGCAGAAATAGGTATGGAATCTTGGAAATCCCGCAAATGGATTGATTTACCAGAATTATCACCAGTTTCATGATTTTACTGAAAATCTTTGGAGACTAAAAAGATGGCACAACAAAACGTAATACTCCAAAAAATTGACGAGTACCGCTGGCGCATCCCAAAAAGTTATATGAAAGGAATGCGAGTTGATGGAATTGTCTATGCTAATGAAAAACTCTTAAACCAAGCGAAAAGCGACGAAGCTTTACAACAGGTGGCAAATGTTGCCCATCTCCCCGGTATCGTTAAACACTCTCTCGCAATGCCCGATTTACATTGGGGTTACGGATTTGTTATCGGTGGTGTTGCAGCAACCGATCCACAAGCAGATGGTGTTGTTTCTCCAGGTGGTATCGGATACGACATCAATTGTGGAGTTCGCCTTGTGCGGACAAATCTCGACATTTCGCAGCTTGAAGGTAAGACAAAGGCACTTGTCGGCAAATTGTTTGAGAATGTGCCGTGTGGTGTCGGTTCTAAAGGTAAGATTCGTCTTACAGTCCAAGAAGAACGTCAGATGCTGGAAAAAGGCGCAAGTTGGTCAATTGAACGTGAATACGGACACCCGCATGACCTACAATTTACTGAAGCGACAGGCTATCTTGAACAAGCAAACGCTGATGCTGCAAGTCAACGGGCATTAGAACGTGGAAAAAATCAACTCGGCACACTCGGATCAGGCAATCATTTTCTTGAAGTGCAAGCAGTTGATCGTATCTTTTACCGGGAAGCTGCGGATGCGATGGGATTGCGCGAGGGAAATATTTGCGTCATGATTCATACGGGTTCGCGCGGTTTCGGTTATCAGATTTGTGATGAGCATGTTAAAAGTTGGGTCCAAGTTGCAGAAAGATACGGCATTAATCTACCTGATAGGCAACTTGCTTCTGCACCAATAAACTCACCAGAAGGCAAAGATTACATCACCGCCATGGCATGTAGTGCTAACTATGCGTGGAACAATCGGCAGTGTATCATGCATCTCGTCCGCCAGACCTTTATGAAGTTTTTTGACACAACTGAAGATGAACTTGGCTTGGAACTCGTCTACGATGTAGCACATAACATCGGGAAGTTTGAAAAGCATAAAGTTGATGGTAAAGAACGCGAGTTATTCATTCATCGCAAAGGCGCAACCCGTGCGTTCCCCGCAGGACATCCAGAGATTCCCGATAAATACCAGAAAGTTGGGCAGCCCGTGTTGATACCTGGTGATATGGGGACTGCTTCTTATGTGCTTGTCGGCAATCCGGGTGCAATGGCAGAGACATGGGGCACAACCTGCCACGGTGCAGGTAGAGTACTTTCAAGACGGAAAGCGATAGCTTTAACCGAAGGTCGTTCTGTTCAAAAGGACCTTGAAGCACAAGGTATTTATGTTCGTGCGGAAGGTAAACGCACGCTGCAAGAAGAGGTTTCGGAGGCTTACAAAGATGTAGATGAGGTCGTCCGTGTTGTTGACGAAGCAGGGTTGTCACGCCGCGTTGCGCGCCTCCGTCCGATTGGTGTTGTGAAGGGTTGATCTTCTAAACGCGTTCATCTGTTTCATCTTTAGATTGTAGAAAATTCTAAAGAGTTTGTTCTTGTAGGAGCGACCTCCCGGTCGCGACACCATTCCTGAACAATGTCTATTTTTTAATCATCAAATTGACTAAAAAGTAAGCAATTTTACCGAACAAACCGCTAAAACACCTCTTTTTTATTGGCATAAAAATTGCTTAACATTTCCTAAGCCTCCTTAGGTGAGTCGGAACTGCAATCTCTGAAAAGCGCAGCGTGTTAGTCAATATTATATGCGTTAGGTTAGAATCCCTGAAATTTCTCAACCGTTTTGAGACGTGGTTTCCGACTCTTTTTATACTTGATTAAGTAATTCTGAAAGCATTGACATTACCCGGACCCAATCAATTTCCGCAATATTTGAACCAACGTGCCTTCCGAAAGCCATTTCGCAGCCACACGCCACACACTGGTTGAATAAGTCGGATACACATGAATCATTCCACTCAACTTCCGTAATGGAATCCCTTCCTGCATAGCCAAAACATACTCATGGATAACCTCCCCTGCATTGACACCGACAAGGTGTACCCCTAATATCTTTCCGCGCCATTTACTTGCAATGATTTTGCTAAATCCGTGTGTTTCCCCATCTGCAACTGCCCTGTCAACATCTGCTTGATCCAGTGTGAACACATCAACATCACCATATTTCTCACGGGCTTCCGCTTCTGTCAATCCACATCGAGCGACCTCTGGATCACAGAACGTTGTCCAAGGTACAACAGAGTAGTTTATCTTTTTGGAGAAAGGTAAGAGAAAGTTCCTAACAAGCAATTGCGCTTGAAATGCTGCCACATGTGTAAAAAGATAGTGTCCGATTACGTCACCTGCAGCATATATGTTTTTCACATGTGTCTGAAGTTGTCCATTAACGACGATTCCCTTTTTTTTAACTTTCACTCCAATTTTTTCAAGTTCCAAACCTTCGACATTTGGGGCGCGTCCTGCGGCAATCAAAATCTTATCGTAAACCTGTTCCTGATTATTTTGGTTTGCGGAGGACTGAAACTCTAATTCAGATGTTGGAGGGGTTTGTAACCCCGATAATATCACACTAAAACCATTCTTATGTTTTTCAATCTTCGTTATGTTCGTATTAAGTCGAATATCAATGCCATCTGAAATAAGATAATTTAACATCTTCTCAGAAACATCAACCTCCTCTTTTGTTAGAATACGGCCGCTCCGCTGCGCTATTGTTACTTCTGCACCAAGCCGATGAAATGCCTGTCCCAATTCAATGCCGATTGGACCTGCCCCGATAACAAGCAGCCGTTGAGGCAATTCTTCCAATTCCCACACATTTTCACTGTCAAGATAATCGCAAGATTCTAATCCGGGTATAGGCGGCGCAAGAGGACGAGAACCCGTGCTAATAACATACTTTTTGCTTTTGATCGTTCTGGTTTGCTCGTTTTCACTGTCTTCCACAACAAAGGTATCGCGTGATTCAAAATGCCCATCTCCGAAGATGACATCAACCCCCATCTCGCGGAACCGTTCAGGATTATCGTGTTCCTGTTCAATCATATGTTGCGTGCTGCGCACATATTCTATAACTTTCTGCCATTGAGGTTTGGTTTCAGTCGTAGTAATCCCATATTTCTCTGCGTTTCGGATATAATTTGCAACCTTTGCAGCTTTGAGCAATGCTTTTGAAGGCACACATCCTGTCCAGAGGCAATCACCACCGATGCGATGTTTCTCCACAAGCGCAGTCTTTTTACCAAGTTTTGCCCCCGCCACAGCAAGCACAAGTCCAGCACTTCCGCCGCCGATGATAGTTAAATCATAAATATCCGTAGTTTTTTCATTCATGTTTCACTTCTATTTATGATGGCGTAAGACTTTTCCTGGCAGCTTTCCTGTTACGTTGCCATCTTCAATTACGGGAGTTCCGTTGACGAATACCCAATCTACACCGACAGGGGGCTGCACCGGATCAAACCATGTGGAGCGATCTGCTACGGTATCAGGGTTGAAAATAACAATATCCGCAGCGAGTCCACACGCAATTTTCCCACGATCTGAAAGTCGGAATCGTTCTGCAGGAAAACCGCTCATCTTATAAATCGCTTCTTTCAATGAGACTAACTGTCTTTCACGTACAAATTTGCCGAGATACTGCACGAAACACCCATAACTTCGTGGGTGCGGATGTGGAATATTGTAAACACCATCGCTGGCAATCATCATGCGTGGATGACTTGCAGTGCGGTTCAAAATCCGTTCATTTTCTTCGAGGGGTGTTACCCACGGCATTACAAAGGTCTCAATTGCCAATTCTTCTTGGATGAAATCATAAGCGAATTCTTCATTAGATTTATCTTCATGCTTTGCAGCATCAGAGAGTAGCATGCCAATAAATCTTCCAGACTTATTGTAGCCTACAATTTGGTTGCCTTCCCCTAACTTTTCTTTCAGATATGGGAGTGATTTTTCTCTAACATCAGGGTTTTCCAGATTTGCTAACATTTCATCGGGTGTACCTGTCTGATATTCCATCGGAAGCATCATGGCAAGGTGAGTCATCCCAGCGGGATAGAGGTAAGATTCAAAGGTCAAATCTATGTTTTCACGTTCAACTCGCTCAAGCACTTCCGCCGATTCATCGTCAACTCGTTCATGTGAAATATGAACTGGAATCTCTGCCTGTTGCGCAATCTCAATGGTTTCTTCCCAAGCAGGTTTTCTCCCAATCAGTTGGTAACGGATATGTGCAGCGTAGATCGTGTCATAACTTGCTGCTACCTTTGAAAGATAGACTAACTCGTTTAAATCAGCATTCGCAGAGGGTTGATAATCCAAACCTAAACAGAGACAACATGCGCCAGCCTCAAGCCAATCGCGTGTAGTTTGCTCCATTTTTTTCAGTTCATCTGTGGTAGCAGGACGTGCGTCCCACCCCATTGCACCAAGCCGAACAGCGCAGTGTGGTACTTGTGGATAGAGGTTTGCAGGGATTTGCCCATTGAACATACTGAGATATTCGTCTGGTGTTTGCCAATTGAGCGGAACTTTGTCATCACCATACGCAAATTGCGTGTAGTGCCATAGTTCTTGTGCAAGTTTTGAGGGCAAAGGTGCCCATCCAAAACCGTCTGGTGCGGCTAAGTGGGTGGTTACCCCCTGCATAACTGCAGCAAACTGATCTCGCCCGCCGAGCAGAGAGATTTCAGAATGCACGTGGACATCAACGAAGCCAGGGCATACAACTAATCCATCTGCTGATATACGGTTTGACGTTTCTGCCTTTTCAAGGTCTCCGATTTCTGTGATTCTATCACCTTGAATACCAATATCTGCGACATAAGGTTCACGTTTACCTGTGCCATCAACGATGTTTCCCCCAACGATAATAGTATCAAATGCCACCAATCCCTCCTATAGTCCTATTTTCGATCCAAAAAGTGTAGGTGAATAACCAATTTGACATATTTTGTATAATGATTGAATTATAACATATCACAGCGATGTATTCAATACTGTCCTTTCAGTTGCCAGAGCCATTCAATTGTCGAGTTTCTCCCAATTCTTTATATTATTAGGAGGGAACTCCGATTCCCGACTATCAATGTAGTTAGTCGCGATTCGGAGATCGCTCCTACAAGAAAAGACTGATAAAATGTGAAATTACTGGAAAATTGAATGGCTCTGATTAGTTGCTTGTTTCACTTGCTTCTGTTATACTTCTTATGCTGCCAAATACATGGATTAGATTTTGTTGTTAATTCTCTTTACAAATTCCTGAATGATGTGTTAAAATTAAAGGAGGGTTTTATAGATAGTACTTGTAATTGTTAGTAAATTTAATGGAACACAAGGTAGCAATTAACAAACTTTGACGCAAGCAATTTGGGGAAAACGTTGATTGATAGGAAATTGTTTCGAGAGAAATTCTTACTCCATCTCATTAGTAACCCTTACGTCATTTATCCATTTGCGGCGGGTGCGCTTGGCGTTTTCGCGTCATGGGTGTTTAATTTAGAACCAAAGATTCTTTACTTATTCGCAAGCGCGGTTATCGGTATCGGTCTTCCTATTGGTGCGCTGATTACAAAGTGGACAACCGGCACGGACGACATCGCAAAACGCGTTCATGAAGAAATACTCTATGAAGCACAACAGAAACAGGAACAAGAACTGAACGCGTTGCATGAACAGTTAAAAAAGGATGGCGACAAAAGAACAGAGCAGATGCTGGAGGAACTTCGCGCCTTGCATCAATCTTTTCAGGAGGAAGCGCGAGACGCTGGTTGGATGGCGACCCTCCCTATTACGGTAAGTGCAGAAATTACTGGTAAAGTGACCGAACTCTTTACACAAGCTGTTCAGTGTTTGAAAGACACGTTGAAGATGCACGAGAAATCAAGAGATTCTCAATTGGCAACTGTTAAAAGAGTTCTAAAGGAACATAGAGAACAACAAATAGCAGATGTTCAACAAACAATTGTTCAACTTTCACATCTTTATGCTCGTGTGCTGACGCTTAGTCCTGAAAGTAATGAGACTGAACTCTCACGACTTCGCACGGAACTTGACGAAAGCCTTGCTTTTGCGAAGAAAGTTGATGAACAGATAAGAGAATTTACCCCAAATATTGATAAAGAGATAGGGCAAACGAGCAATTCATTAGAAGACACCCATGCTATAACGACACACCCGAAAGTAGAACCTACAGAAGAAGGTAAACTTCAATAACTTGTTAATTGTAGCAAATTTTATCTCACTCTCAGGAGATTTTCCAATGGCAAACAGTATTGCTCGTTATTTCAAAATCCGCGTTAAACGGGAAGATATCCAACGTTACAAAAATGTGATCGGGCAGTCGATCGCGCTTATAGAAAACAAGAAAAATTCTCTGAAGGGTCTCACAGATGACATTGACAAACTTGAAAAGATGAAGGCAGGTGCCATCACAAAGTCGAAAAACACAGCCGCTGAACTACGAGATTCAGGTGCATCAGCTGAGGAAATCAAACAGCATCCAGACTATGTCCGACATATTACTTCTTATAATGATTACCACACCACATTGGAAGAGAAAAATGCTCGTGTAGCTAAACTTGAACAGGATATTGAACGCGCGCAAGAAGACATTGAAACCCATAAACTTCAGATAACCACTCTCCATCGTGAATTGGATAAGCTCAAGACACAGTAATCTGACGCGGTTGCTGATATGATCGCTGCACGTGAACAAAGGAAATCAGTGATACGGTATCAGGTATTAGTAAGAATGATATTTCAATGGAATTGACAAAGATACAAGAAGAAATTCGGCAGAAAGAGACTGAAGATGTTAATGAAGAATCAAATATGGATGGAGACAAAAAATAGAAGTAGTTGCAGCAAGAATTCGTACTCCTAATCAATCTATAACATTACTCGAAAACAGTGTCTACAAAAAGAAGACAACTCCAATAATCTATTGCTTGCAATAATTATACTTGGCACTAACTCAAAAATCTGAAGAATGTGAAAATGACTGAAGCTTTTGTACCTGAAAAATTCAAAAAAGCATTTCGATCTTATTATTGGAAGTGGGGTATTTTTTGGGCCGTTTCACTGTGTTTTATTCTCGCATTAAATCTGGATAAGATGGTGCGATTGTTTGAATCTTCAATTGCCTCGCCAGACATGGTTTCAGACTTTGTTTCTACTGGAGAGATTGTCATTGCGGGACTTTTCGCAAATGGAGCTATTGCTATTGGTGGTGGGCTTGCTTGCGGTTTTATTGCTATCGGTGGTTTAATGTCAATTGGGGTAATTGCCATCGGAGGTGGAATTTCATGGGGAGTTATTGCTATCGGTGGCACACAAGCTTGGGGAGTTATTGCTATTTCGGGCATATACGGTTTTGGACTTGTTGCGATTGGTGGTATGATGGCAATTGGTTCACAAACTTGTGGATATCTTTCGCTCTCATATACAAGAAGATGTATGGGAAGACACAAATTTTCACCTAACCATCAAGATGAACAAGCAGTCAAATTTTTTACGCATTTTATGCCAAAACTGAAGTCAGCATTTTCATCTACTCATAATGGATAAATACAATATTGTTTTACTATTATAATTCTTGTAAAATTTAGGTATAGATTTAAAAAAACTTAATTTTACTTAGGAGGAATTCCAATGGAAAATGGCTTCATCCGTTTATACAAGGCTGTCTGGTATACGCAAATTGGTCGTGCACTTGAACAAGCAGATAGACTCAAGGAAAGCTCTGAACCGATATACGAGCCTTCTGAAGACGATATAAGTGACACGCAAGAAAATATCCAATACGATAAACAGACCGATAGCCTCATTGAAAGCCCTGAAGCGGTACGTGGTGCTTATGAAGACATCATTCGTGACAAGCAGGGAAATATCCAACGTTACAAGAATGCGATTGGGCAACTCATCGCACTTGTTGAAAATAAGAAAAATTCGCTGAAGAGTTTGACAGATGATATTGACAAACTTGAAAAGATGAAGGCTGATGCAATCGAGAAGAAGGAAGGTATTATCACTGAACTTAAAAAAGAAGGAACTTCTGACGAGGAGATTGAACAGCACCCAAGTTATGTCCGATGTGTTGCATCTTACAACGATTTCCACTCCACTTTGGAGCAGAAAAACGCCCGCATCGCTAAACTTGAGCAAGATATTGAACGCGCGCAACAAGACATTGAAACCCATAAACTTCAGATAACCAGTCTCCATCGTGATCTGGAGAAGGTTAAGACGGAGCAATCTGAAGCGGTTGCCGATCTTATTGCCGCACGCACACAACAAGAGGTTGATGATCTGTTATCAGGTATCAGAGAGGATGATACTTAAACAGAATAGAATTTGAATAAAACTTAATTTCACATAGGAGGAATTACTAATGGCAAACGGCTTCACCCGTTTTTTCAAAGCAATTTGGTATACACTTACTGGTCGTGCACACGAGCAGGCTGATAAACTAATGGAAAACCCTGAAGCGGTTCGCGGTGCTTATGAGGACATTATCCGTGACAAACAGGGAAATATCCAACGTTACAAGAATGCGATTGGGCAACTCATCGCACTTGTTGAAAATAAGAAGAATTCACTGAAGGCTCTGACAGATGACATTGACAAACTTGAAAAGATGAAGGCAGGTGCAATCGCTAAGGCAAAAAGCACTGCCGCTGACCTTCAAAAAGCTGGCACACCAGATGAGGAGATAAAACAGCATCCTGACTACGTCCGATGTGTTACCTCTTATAACGATTTTCACTCCACTCTGGATGAGAAAAACGCGCGCATTGATGAACTTGAGCAGGATATTGAACGCGCGCAGGAAGACATTGAAACCCATAAACTTCAGATTACCGGTCTCCACCGCGATCTTGATAAGATCAAAACTGAGCAATCTGAAGCGGTTGCCGATCTTATTACAGCACGTGAGCAAGAAGATGTCGCGGATTTGCTATCAGGTATTAGTACGGATGGCACTTCAGCGGAATTGACACGGATGCGAGAAATCCGTGAGAAAGCAAAGGGTAGATCGGCGGTTGCACAAGAACTCGCTGGCACTGATTCACGTTCTGAAGAGGAAGAATTTCTTGCCGCTGCAAGTTCCAGCGCTGCTTCTGATGAATTTGATTCCTTAATCTTCGGAGCACAACAAACAGATACCCCTGAGAAAACCGATGAGCCCGAAGAAAAGAAAGAGAGTGATTCTGAACTACCGTTATAAAGACACTCATCGCGGATTAACGAAGGTTCGTTGGCTTTGTGCTTTTTGTCAATTGTGATTATTGTAAATTTTCAATTATGATACACCGTTAGTTGGCTCGCTTTGTAAGCGCGCCAACCAGCAGGTGTTATAAATTTTTGTATTTCACCCTGAATGTAAAGCATAGATGTCTGCATTCTACAGAAGGTAAGTGGAAAGAGAGGAGGGGGTTGTGAACGTCAACACGTGGCATCAGGATAATACGCCGAGCAATTGGGAAATTATCTTGGAAGGTTTAAAGGATTTTGAAACCCACGTAAATAAAATTAACAATACCAAAAAGAGTGGTCCAGTTTCAACTGAAACGCTTGAAAAGTTTTTTGATCTGCATAATACGTTAGTATTGGAAACAGACAAAATATCCCATTCATCTAAACAAAACGATTCAATAAATACGTCATTCAGTGTTTTGGATAATATTTTTATCGAAGCAATTTGGTTATCCCTTGACCAGTATCCCGCAATTGTCAACCATCCCAATATTGAAAACCTCGACACTGCAGGCTCTAAAATTTTTACGCAATTTACAGCAGATGCCCCTACAGAAGAATCAGAACAGCAAGACATGAAGGCACTGCTCCAAGATATATTCCATGTAGATTCAAAAGCATTAGACAAACTAACGAGAAACCTCGCTATTCGAACTGCCCCTCTGATGCACCGACATCAAATCATGCAGTGTTTACAGAATCGCTTTAATTTAGTGTCCGATAATCCACAACTGGATACTGACATTCTCAACCTCTTTCAGTGTTTATATCCGGACGCGCCCTTTGAAGTTGGCGAAGTCCGATTGATAAAAACCTGTTCTGCTCTCTATTTCTGTCTGCCTTCTAAAATAAAGGAAACTCCTGCCAATACACACAGTGAAAAAATACCCACGGCAACAGATAGATACCGTAAAAAACAATCTGGTAAGAAATTTAGTTATGCGCAATTTTTGCGAAAAATTTGGCAGGTTGAACCGTTTGCACATTTTCCTGTTTTTGGCACTTTTAATGCAGAAAATTTAGATTTAAAGTTCCGAGAACAAATTGCCAAAGATACTGCACTGTCTGTTGAATTGGTTACGACTACGCTCACACGAATGGTTGGTGTTCTCCCATTGGAAGAACTTGATAAATATCTGATTCATGATACATGGGGACACCAGTGGCAAGAGAGTTTGCTTGACTTTGAGGACCTGTATACCGAATTATCACTCTTTAATCGACCATTATCTTTAACAGAATCTGCCTCAGTTTTAGGTGAACAGACTACATTTGCCGAAGCATTTGTTAAAACGAAAACCGGGGAAATTCAGCTTGATGCGGAAAAACTGACGGAATTCATTGATGCTGAGCTTTATGAGCGATCTATCATCGCTTTTACACCTATTCTGGCAGAGATGTTAGCAGATGTCGTAGAATATAAATTCTTACAACTACATCCTGAGCAAGCAGATCTTTTGCCGAGTTCTTCTCTACTTAAGGCTTTTCCGAGCAAACTTGATTTGACAATTGCAGATCTTCGCAATTGTTTCGAACGAGCCTCTGAAGCGTTTCAAACGTGGGTGGATTCTGATGAAGCAAAACACCGAATACATGCTGAGGTTTGTGAAAAACTTGATATTCCAGATAAAGAGATGAATCGCCAAGAATTAGATGATGTCCTTGAAAAAGCGGTGCAGCTTTGCAAAGAACGACTCGACCTTTTTTACAAACCGGAATGGTTTTGGGAGAAAACAAATGATGATTGCCTGAAGCTCAATGCGTTTAGTTTTGCTGCGCTAAACTTTCTCCGAATTCACACCGCATTTCTCCAAACTTATGAAACACTCTCACAAATTGAGACAAATTATGGTTTTAAAGACATTCTTGTTTTGGCAATGGGAACATTTTTTGAAGTAGAACCGCAAAGGAATATCTGGAACCTTGACCAGTTCTTGACTGAAGGTTTTCTTCCACGATGGAAAAAGTTGGCACAGGCAAGTTAATGTTAGTCAATTTGCCACAGTCAATGAACGGAGGGTATAAACATCGCTGTTAAAGACCCTACTTACAAATTCCGTACAGAAGCTGGGTTGCTTATTAATTCTGGCACCTCGCGCAGTATCGTCCTTCATGGGAATATCCACGACCTCTTTTTCGTTGAAGAATCAGATGAGGAGGATTACATTCCCCTCGTTCCGTTTCTTACGCGAAGCTGGGATATTTCGGGTTTTATCCTCATAGTATACGAACTCAATGGTCCGCTCCGTTTTCTGCATGCAAGCGACCGAGAAAAGGTAAAAAACGCTTTCAACCTATGGCGGGGGGAGAGCGAACCTTCACAGAAAAACACTACCAGTCTTTTCGCGCTTCCGAACAAGGCGGAAGACCCTGAACTCAAAACAAGTAAATCCTCAAATGCGTCTAACGACTTGTTTGAACAATACCTAAACGATGCTATCGGAAGCCCGACATTGGCACTTGAACTGCTGCGACAATTCTGTCTTATTTCGCGATCTACGAATGTTCGCGGAGAAAAGTTTTTGCAGGAAAAACTCCTTATTTTTATTGAAGCAACGGATATGTTACTCCCTGAAGGAGAAATCCGAAGTTTAAGTTTAGCAGATAGACATAGAGTTAGCATCGTGCAGGATTGGATTTCTGATTCCGATTTCATGAAAGCTACCGATACGGTTGTTTTCATTGCCGAATCAAAAAGCCTAATAAACTCACGCGTTACCCGCTTGCCCCAAGTCATAGATGTAGAAATTCAATCTCCCCAAGTAGAAGCACGAAGACATTTTATATCATGGTTCAATAGAACCCAAAAACCTGCAAAAAAGGAGTTAAATCTATGGGGTAGCCAATCACAACTCGCCGTGTTAACAGCGGGATTATCAATCCAAGCTTTACGCCAGCTGCTTGTCTCAGCTTGTTATTCAGGAGAAAAACTGCGTCCAGACAACGTAATAGAAAAAGTATCTGAATTTATCCAAGCACAGTTGGGGGAAGATGTCGTCGAATTCAAAAAACCTGCACATTCTCTCAAAGATATTGTCGGCAATCAAAAACTGGTTGACTTCTTGAAGACACAGATAATTCCTCGCATTACATCTACAGGAAAAGATTCCATCGCTGGATTGAGTGTATGCGGACCCATCGGTAGCGGAAAAACCTTTATCTTTGAAGGACTCGCAGGAGAATTGGATATACCTGTATTAGTACTCAAGAATATCCGCAGCATGTGGTTTGGACAGACAGATGTGATCTTTGAACGGCTCAGACGTTTGTTGATGGCATTGGTGAATGTGTTAATTTTTGTTGACGAAGCGGATACACAGTTCGGGGATGTTGGTAGAGATGCACACGCAACTGAGCGCAGGCTTACAGGAAAAATACAGGCTATGATGTCCGACCCGCAGTTACGCGGCAATATCACATGGCTGCTTATGACAGCGCGTATCTATAATCTCTCGCCCGACCTGCGCAGAGAAGGCAGAGTTGGAGACATCGTAATTCCAGTTCTCGATCCAACAGGTGAAGACCGAGAGACATTTCTACACTGGACGCTTAGCAATATTTTCAGAGGCGAAATTCCGGATGAGGCATTTAAACTCCTGCTGTCGCTGACTGAAGGGTATTCGGCTGCCAGTTTTGCATCACTCCGTGCTGACCTTCAAGCTGCCAAAAACCGCGAAGGAGAGTTGTCTGTAGACGAAATCGTTGACGTTATATCCGATAGAATTCTACCAAATATCGGTCCAATTCGGCGTTATCAAACCTTGCAAGCGTTCTTGAATTGTACCCGCAAATCCTTACTCCCGGGTGATTACTCCCCTGAAATTCGTGAATCATGGCTGAAACAGATTGCCGAACTTGAAGCGATGGGTATTGTCGGATAACACGAAAGGTTCTCTATTTGAGTCAGAGAAGCAGCGATACCTCAACAACTTCTTGATTTTTTCACCACGAAGTTTCAATTTGTTGTATGTATATAATAAGATACATGACACGCTTCTATGTCCTTAAAAATGGACATTATATTCCTCTTATACTGATTGCTTACACCTTGTGCAAAAAATAAGTCTCGGTTATTACTCCAACCGGTAAGAGTTAAACCGAGACTTATGTTGTGGTCATCTATTTAGAAAGTCCCAAAGTTAGAAAACACATTGTCCTGGTTAGGGAACACTCAATTGTCCTGTCTATTTGAATTACCTGTTCTCAACCGGTTTTACGGGCATCGTTCCGCTCTCTCTCCCCAGCTTTACGGGCATCGTTCCGCTCTCTCTCTTCAGCTTTACGGATATCATTACGCTGTCTCTCTTCAGCTTTACGGATATCATTACGCTGTCTTGCAGTATCAGCGGTTTTAATTCCCTCTTTTTGCCGAGTATGAGAAGCATCAATCTGGTTCTTTTGCCGAGTATGAGAGGAATCAATCCGGTTCTTTTGCCGAGTATGGCTCTGGTCAATTTTCGATTTGCTCATTGATTTATCTCCTTTTCCGGTTTTATTTATCGACTTTCTAACTACTACAGCCATTCGCAAATTTCGTGCCAACGCGGAGTGAGAGTAACTCGGTTGTCCAGTCTAAACTTATGGTTTGTTTGGGGATGATTGATTCATCTCGCATTACGACGGACGATGAATCACCCTACAATGAACTAATTCATTCTTAAATTGTGTAGATAACAATTATTCAGAGAGCGTTCTGAACCTATGCTGTACAAGCCTTTTTGTAGGAAGGACCTCCCGATCGCGACTGTAAAACTGTAAAGTTTAGATTGGACAGACTATTAGAACAAATTTATATCATCCAAATTTAATAACCTCTCCACTTGCGGCAGAACGATAGCCAGCACAAATAACTTCAACAGAATGTGCAGCAAATTCTGCGTTCATCTCACTTTCCACTCCATTTTCAATACAATCTATAAATGCACCGAATTCGTTCTGTCCATCATTTCCACTGCCGACATCAATCCAGTGCTGCTTCGGTTGCATCTTAATTTCTGCTTGTGTGCTGCTCCACATTCCCATCGGGTCAAGCGGGTGCGGTGTCGGTGGTTCAAATGTAGGCTCTGCAGTGAACACTTCTAACCTGTTTGATGAAGCATCAAAAGTTAACGTAGCATCAGTGCCAACAAGGTGAACCTTTCGTATACCTCCTTGCGCATGACTCTGCCAACCGTAACGTCCAGCAGCAATCGTTGCGGTAACATCGCCTTCTAATGTTAGCACCAACGCGCCAAAATCTTCTAAATCGCAGCCGTGATGTTCTTTAAAAAAGTAATTTGCTGTTCCACCAAATACATTTTTCACGCGTTTCTGTGTTAACCAATTCACCATTGACACGGCATAAACACCGATGTCAAACATTTCAGGTTTTGCTTCCACGAAACTATACCGTTCTAAATTCGGTTTTTGTATCCGTTTTTTCCCGACAGGTGCAGTTCCCGGGTGTCCTTTAGCAAACATGACATCGCAATGAATTGCCTTTAGTTTACCGATGTGTCCACTGTCCAATCCTTGTTTGACAGTTCGCGCCCAAGTGCTATAAATGTTACTAAACATCTGTGTCCGAACACCGCTTTTGGTAACAGCGTCAACAATCTTGTTCGTATCTTCAGGATTGAGTGCCATTGGCTTGTCAAGGTAGACGTGCTTTCCTGCTTCTGCACATTTCGTTCCAACACGACCACGTCTTTCAACCTCTGTGCAGAGACTTACAATATGCACATCATCGCGCGCCAATGCCTCATCAAGGTCGGGAATGAAAGGGAGATTTAATTCTTCAGCGAGGGAACGTGCCAATTTTATTCGTTCTTCAGGTGCATCTGGTTCATCAGCAAATGCAACAAGTTGACAACGGCGATCGTTGGCAAACGATTGTGCATAATTTTCTTGATGTGTGCGATGTCCACCGAGGAGTAGGACACCGTATTTTCCGTTTTTTTGCATGTTTATCCCTCCACCGTTATCGGTTGACCAGTTGCAAGTGCGTTGGAGATAGTCTCCGTAAGTTCTCCTATAGCACTGAGTTGATGCGGTGTAGCACTTAGATAATGCCTACCTATTGGTGTTTCATGGTAGATCACACCTTTATTGCCAACCAACATAATGTCAATAGCAGTTTCAGTATCAACCCGATTGATACTCAGCACCGCCATCTGTCCTCCTACGTATTGTATCATTACCGTAACCTGTGTTGCGTTTGCATCACCTTGTGCATAAAGACTTTGCGGCTGGGATGGTATCCATCCGTTTGAGAGTGCAGCCATCTCTGCGGTTGGTTGCAGCAGATTAGATGTCTCACCTGCAATATTAAGCACACATCTTAGAAACACAGGACTCCCAATCCGATCTTTCTCGATTACGGAATCAACTGATTTTTTTATTAATTCCATTTGTTCTCCTTCAAATTTGATAACAGAAAAAAAATTGACGGTTCTGGCACTTTATGATATATTCTTTCCATATAGGTTTAGTATTTAAAACGCCATATTCTGATTAACATAAATAATATCTTAACGCTTGCGGAGAATAACTATGCCATTGAAAACCCTAAAAGAACTTGTCGCTGAAGCAAAGGCGAATGTCGGACATATTTCACCGGATGAACTTACAGAAGCAGGTGATTCTGTAATCCTATTAGATGTTCGTGACGAACCGGACTACGACGAAGAACATTTACCAAATGCTGTTTCACTCCCGCGCGGTTATCTTGAACTTGATATTGATGAGGTCGCTCCTGATGAGGATACACATATTGTTACTTATTGTGGTGGTGGCACTCGAGCAACGCTGTCGGCACACACATTAAAAAATATGGGTTATGAGAATGTTTCAGTCTTAACTGGCGGATTCCGAGGTTGGAAAGCAGCGGGTCTGGAGACTGAAAAATCCAATCAATAAACCATCACGTATTAAGTTAGCATAATTAGTATACCTTGTCAATTTCTGAGTTTCTTGTAGTTAAGGCTATTCGTTTGGCAACGTATTCGCCTTCAACACAAAAACAGATACGAATGGAGGAAAATATGCTACATTTTTCTATAAATCGTTTCAGTTTGCAGGATATGTCAAAAAGACACATCCTCTTGGGATTTCTCTTTCTCACCATTTTTATGTGTGGTTGCGTCGATCAGAAGAATCAACTAAACATTTTTACTTGGTCAGAATACGTAAGTGACGAGATTCGGTCAGGATTTGAGGAAGAATTCGGTGTGAATGTCGTTGTAGATACTTACGGTTCCAACGAAGATCTGCTCGCTAAAATATCGGTTGGGGCTACAGGTTATGACATCATTATGCCGTCAGATTATATGGTTTCTATCATGGTAAAGGAAAATCTGTTAGCAGAACTAAATCGTGACAACATTCCTAACTTTCAGAACATCAGTCCACTTTTTCTCGGTAAGTACTACGATCCAGAAAACCGCTATTCTGTGCCATATACCTTCGGCACTGCAGGTATCGCCTACGATTCATCTAAGGTTTCACCTGATCCTGAAAGTTGGGCAGTGCTCTGGAATGAAAAATATAAAAATCAATTCAGTATGCTTGATGACCAACGTGAGACACTTGGCGCCGCCTTTAAACTTCTCGGATATAGCATCAATACAACCGATCCTGAACAACTGAGGCAAGCAAAAGAGAAACTAATTGAACAGAAACCATTCGTTAAACAATACAAGAGCGAAGCTGAAGAGTTGCTTATTGCGGGTGATGTCATTATGGCGCATTGCTGGAGTGGCGACGCGTTTCGCGCTGCAGAGGAACGTCCTTCTATCCGCTATATTATTCCAAAAGAAGGATCAAGCCAATTTATTGACACTGTCTGTATTCCAAAATCCGCTCCTCATAAAGATCTCGCCGAAAAGTTTATCAATTATCTCCTTCGTCCAGAGGTCAATGCCAAAATTACGACTTTTACGAAATATGGCACTTGTGTGCCAGCTGCGAAGGAACACTTACCAGAAGATCTGCAGAAGCATAAATTCATCTATCCCCCAGCAAAAGTTATGGAATCACTTGAATGGTTGAAAGATCAAGGTGAATTTACACAACAATACAGCCGCGCCTGGGACGAAATAAAGGCAAAATAAAGAATTGATTTTCTGATAATTTACTGAGTAAATGTCAATTTAATAAGTTCATTCGTATCATCAAACAATAAAAATCAGAATTTGTTTCAACGCATCAGATTACTTCTGGTGTGTTTCTTTTTTGTAGAACAAAAGAATAGAGTCATTCAATTCTTCAACGATTTCTTTCTTTACCAAGACTTCAAAAAATCGCCTCAACCCACCAAGCTGACAACAAAATGCACACGCATCCAAGATGCAAAAAACGCATCAACCCCAACTTTTCCTGCAAACTTATTGTTAATATATTGGATATCTATTGTTCCGAATACCACAAAAACCTCTGATCACCACACAGAACATAGTATAATATCAGTATGAAAATACAAAACCGATCCCGAAACACAAAGATACACAGACCACAAAACATGCAGAACACAAGGAAACCGTGAATCTTCAATACAGATGAGAAATGGAAAAATTAAAATTTATTGAAAAACGAGAAAAACACCTATAAACCTATACAGAGGCTGAGTTTATAGCAAATTTCAAAAAGATACCACGGTATCAAAAAAGATACCAAATGGTATCTTTTTAAGGAGATGATTCCAATGAAATGAAAAGAAAATACAATCAATTCGTACATCTGCGGAACGATTTTTAGGTCCCAACTTTTCGACCAAAACGGATAATTTGACGACAATTGAATGCCTCTGAGTAAAAGACCAGAGACATTCAATTGTCACAAAACATCTTTGTAGGAGTGAATCAACGCAGCATGCGCTTTTGGCATGCTGCGGGTTTGTAACCCCGATTTCTTTGTAGGAGCGAGCTCCAGCTCGCGACCCACCGAATACCATACGCGTATTCGGTGTTGATTTGGACAAATGCCAAAGGCGCATTTGGTGTTGATTCGAGGTCGCTCCTACAGTAAGAGGTTTTAGAGAAAAGAAAAAATATAGAAAATTGAATGCCTCTAAACAAAGATAAACAAAGATTAAAAAAGATTGACTCCTAAAGTAAAAATGGATATTATATGGATACTATACCTTAAATAAGAGTTATCTGAAGACGCAAATTAGACATCCGTAACATCATTTTCAAATATCTTTTGATACGTAAAGGAGCCGCAATTGAATAGACCGAATATACTGTTTATAATGTCAGACGACCACGCATCTCACGCAATGAGTTGCTACGGGAGTCGTATAAACAAAACCCCACATCTTGACCGCATCGCTGATGGCGGTATGATTTTCCAAAACTGCTTCTGCGTAAACTCTATTTGTACCCCAAGCCGTGCGAACATTTTGACAGGCAAACATAGCCACCTCAACGGTGTAAAGAATTTAGGCGACAAACTTGACGGTAGAAAACCGAATGTCGCGAAGATGCTTCAAGCGAGCGGATACCAAACTGCTATGGTCGGGAAATGGCATCTCGGTCACGGTGGTGATGCTGATCCGACTGGATTTGACTACTGGAACGTCCTGCCCGGACAAGGTGATTATTACGATCCTGTCATGATAGAAGAAGACGGAAGAACAAAGCACGAAGGCTACGCAACCGACGTCATCACAGATTTTTCATTGGAGTGGCTGCAGAATCGAGACAAAGATAAGCCGTTTTTCCTTATGTCTCACCACAAAGCACCGCACCGTCCATGGGATTCAGACGAAAAACACGCTCACATGTTTGAAGACGGTGATGTTCCGATGCCAGATAACTTCTTTGACGATTATGCTAATCGATCAAACGCCGCGAAGGAAGCAAAGATGCGGGTTTTCGGTCACATGAACGAGAGAGACTTGAAGATTGAAAAATTGGGACCACCGCCCGAAGGCTTATCTGATGAAGAGTTAGCGAATTGGCAGTATCAACGTTACATAAAGGAGTACCTACGTTGCGTGGCATCAATTGATGACAATGTAGGCAGGTTGCTTGACTATCTTGATACTGATGGTATTGCCGACGACACAATGATCATTTATACATCTGATCAAGGTTTCTTCTTAGGTGATCACGGTTGGTATGACAAAAGGTTCATGTATGAAGAATCGCTACGTATGCCATTTATTGTTCGCTATCCACGTGCCATAGGTGCGGGGAGTTCCACACACGCGATGGCGTTGAACATTGATTTTGCTGAAACATGGCTTGATTATGCTGGAATTCCAATTCCTGACGATATGCAAGGCACAAGTTTGCGTCCGATATTTGAAGGTGAAACACCGGATGACTGGCGAGAATCTATGTATTACCGATATTGGATGCACCTCTCGCACCACTATGTTCCCGCACACTACGGTATTCGGACACATCGCTATAAACTGATCTATTATTATGGAGAACCACTCGGCACAACAGGTTCCGTTAACGAACCGAAAGAACCGGAATGGGAACTCTTTGATCTGGAAAAAGACCCGAATGAGATGTGTAGTGTCTATGACGATCCCGAATATGCTGATGTTGTAAAGGAATTAACAGCAGAATTATACCGACTCAAAGAAGAGGCAATGGATGACGAGTAGACAATCGTTTTCTTGTATCTGTCAACAGATAACCAAAGGAGGCATAAGATGAAAAATGGCAATCCATTGAAAAATATAGAACCCGGAATGAAGGTTACTGCACAGATGTCCCCTGAACCCAGCGAAGCGGATTTACAGTTCGCTAAGCAGATGGATGTTGAGTATGTTGTTCTCTGGACAAACGGTGCAAATGCCAATTACGACTACTTCATGAGCCGCCGTGAGATTTTTGAGAACGCAGGTTTGAAAATCTATGGGTTCGGCAACAGCGATGTGCATAATCAGGACGGAATTGTGCTTAATTTAGAAAATCGTGATGCGAAAATTGAACAGTATAAAACGTATATTCGTGATTTGGGTAGAGCAGGAATTCCATATACCACCTACGCGCACATGGGAAACGGTATCTGGAGTACCGAGCGTGAGACAACCCGCGGCGGTGCAAGCGCACGCGCGTTCAATCTCAAAACTGCACAGGAAGGACATTGGGGTGGTCAAAAATATGGGATGCCGCTTTCGCACGAACGCGAATATAGCGAAGAGGAAATTTGGGATAATTATACCTACTTCATCAAACAAGCCGCGCCAGTCGCTGAAGAAGCGGGTGTAATGATCGGTATCCATCCTGATGACCCGCCCGCGCTGAATCTTGCTGGAATTCCCAGATGCATCTTCAGTGGTTTTGAGGGTTACAAACGTGCGCTTGAAATCGCTGACAGCCCGAATGTTGGCATGTGTTTCTGTGTCGGGTGCTGGCTTGAAGGCGGAGATTTAATGGGTAAAGATGTTCTTGAATCTATCCGTTACTTCGGTGAAAGAGGTAAAATTTTCAAAGTCCATTTCCGTAATGTCGATCAACCGCTACCGCATTTTGTTGAGACATTTGTGGATAACGGGTATCAAGATATGTATCAAGTGGCAAAAGTGCTTCGCGAGGTTGACTTCAACGGTGTGCTGATTCCAGACCATATTCCGAGCATGGCAGGCGACCATCGTGTTGGTACAGCATATACCATTGCGTATATGAATGCGCTTGTAAAACGTGCGAATGAAGAAGTCGCGGCATAGTCGCAAAGTTTCTTCATCAAATTCTATAATTTTAGAAAGGGAGTTTAATTGTGAAAAAGAATTTCGTTGTATTTCGTCCAACAATCTTTTTTCTATTTTGTGGTTTAATTGCTTTGATCGGTTGTGAAAAAGTCCAAAAGACATTAACTATGCCGACTACATCAAAGCAGGCGATTGCAGTAATTAATCCAACGAGTGGAAATACAGTAACCGGCATGGCAGTATTTACACTGACTGGTAACACAGTCATGCTAAACATTGAGATTAAGAATGCATCTCCTGGTGTCCACGCGGTTCATATCCACGAAAACGGGGATTGTAGTGCTACGGACGGAACATCTGCCGGTGGGCATTGGAATCCCACTGATGTCGCACACGGAAAGTGGGGTGAAGGTGAATTTCACTTGGGCGACATCGGCAATATAACTGTTGGCGATGATGGTACAGGAACTATTGAATTGTCAACAGAACTTTGGGAAATTGGTACCGGTACTATTATAGATGTTGTTGGAAAAGGTATCATCGTCCATGCAGATGCTGATGATTTTGTATCTCAACCTTCAGGAAATGCAGGGGCACGAATTGGGTGTGGTGTGATTGAGTTGGCAGAATAAATATAAGAATTATGATAGCCTGTTAACTATTATGCTCACTAAGAAAAATATTGAAAGTATTATTATTGTATGAAAATTTAGATTTTTCTTGCATTTTGAATTCAAAAATGCTATAATTTGTAATTAATTATTAATTGTGTGATTGCATGTATTTTTGCTATCACCATGAGAAAGTTTAATTTCGGCACAGCTAGCAAGTCGAAATAATAAAAATAGTTTATGTTGCTCAATTTGTAATTTGGGAAGCGCGCTTCTTACTCAAAGACAACGAATTTGGGCATACTGAATAAGGAGATTTCATAGCTATGAGAAAATTGGCAATTTTTCTTACAATTGCTTTTGCGTGTATCACTATCGTACCAGCGGCATTTGCTCAAAAGTGGCAGCCGGCGGGTGAAACTTGGATTGAAAAGTGGTGGGCACTTGATTTAGTTCTGAATACAGGAGGCTTTGGTCCATCTGCCGCGCGCGACTATCTCGCTGATGGCACTAATGGTGACATTACAAACGTGAATGCTTCAACCCGCTACGGCGCTGGACAGACAGGTAGACGTGCTGTGCACCTGCCCCCTGAAAACGGAGGCGTTCTTGCATGGGGCGTAGTGACAATTGACACTGAAAGCCAAAACAATATGTCAACGAGTCGTGGTATTAACGATCTCAATAATATCACTTGGCATGGTATTATCCTCGTCTTATCTCCGGATGACAGGAAGACAACTATGTACCCCGCACACGATGATCATGCGGAAATCTGGCTCAACGGTGAGAAGGTTTATAACAATCCGGACTGGACTGGTGGTGCTCGAGTAGCGTCCCAACCCACAGAAATTGATCTCATTAAAGGTGAAAACTTCCTGCATTTCAAATGCGGTGAAGGCGGTGGTGGAGATTACGTCAATCTTCGTTTTGATGAATCTGACGAGGATCTTAAGATCGCACCAACGCTGGATGGTCAATTCCTTGATGTGCTGACACCTGTTGAACCAAGAGGCAAAGTAACAACAATTTGGGCAGATATCAAGCGGAAATAATCTGTAAGGTTTATGTGCAAAAAAGCCCGCATTCTCAATGGATGCGGGCTTTTTCATTGGCAGTAGATGCCAAATAGACGGTTTATTCCAATTCTGCAATCGTTAATGTCTTATTGTTAGAGATATTCTTTAATTCTTGCACTATCCCGCTTGGCCACGCAATAACGATGCTATCCACTTCCTCCGCCATATTCAAACCAAATAACAATCGTAAATCGCTTCCCGATGCATAACTTGAACCACTCTTCACTTCCGCTATTTGAGTGATGTTGCCCGTTCTGACCTTCACCTTTGCACCTATACCATCACGGTTACTTTGCGTTCCGACAAGTTTAACACCGAGCCAGTTTTTCTGATTTCCTCCTTCGTTTCTGAGTAGCACAGCGCGCTGATTGGAATTCATTACGACTATATCAATGTCACCATCGTTATCATAATCGGCTGATGCAGCTGCTCTACCGACAAGTGCCTCAGCGAAGTAATCACCGGAAGTCTGTGAAACCTCGGTATAGGTTCCGTTGCCGTTGTTGTGAAACAGTTGGTCCCGTTGTGCGAAAGTTTCATAGTCCGTTAGTTGTTCAATGACCTCCTGTGGATGACCATTTGCACAGAATATATCCAAGTGTCCATCGTTATCATAATCAATAAAAAGTGGGCTAAAACCAACATAAGGCAAAGTAGGTTTTTGTAATAAACTCTCCACAGTAGCCTCCTCAAAGAAGAAATTGTCATCACCAAGATTTTGGAGTTTATAGAGTGTCGCTTTCTCTGAATTCGCAACGATGATGTCAAACAAACCGTCCCGATTATAGTCTCCACAATCTACGCCCATAGAACCTTCTGCAACTCCATTTTCATCGTATCCTACGCCGAGAAACAGACTTTCATCAGTAAAAGTGCCGTCACCATTGTTATGATATAAGAAATTACGTCCTGTGTCATTCGCAACATAAATATCTGGAAACCTATCATTATCGTAGTCACAAACAACTGCTGCCATGCCTCGTCCTTCACTTGGGTTTACCAATCCAGCTGCATCTGCAACGTTTGTAAAGGTGCCATCACCGTTGTTTCTATAGAGGACATCTGCTGTTCCCGCATAACTTCGCGGGTGTCCATAACCGACTATCCCTTTATATTTCGTTATAGGCATTGACAATTTGTAAATAAGATAGTTGACAACAAAAATATCCAAATCACCGTCCAAATCATAATCGAGATAAACTGCTGCAATACTCCAGAGGGAATTATCAATACCTGCTGCCTTTGTTATATCTGTAAAAGTGCTGTCCCCATTATTTCGGTACAGGGTATCCTGACCGAAGTTACAAACATATAGATCAGTGTCCCCGTCGTTATCAATATCTCCTGCGGATGCAGCCATGCCGTAACCCGTATCTCCTGTTCCTGAAATATGTGTAACATCTGTAAAGTGACCGTTTCCATCATTACGGTAAAGATAGTTTCTGGCAGCATAGAAATCGCTCTCAGGAACGTCTTTTTCTGGAACCGGCCCACTGTTAACAAGATAAAGGTCGGCATCTCCATCTGCGTCATAATCAAAAAAGACTGCACCTGATCCCATTGTCTCAATGATATGTTTATGTTCAGTTTTACCGTTGTAATGTTTGAAATCTATTCCAACTTCTTTGGTAGCATCTACAAAAACAGGTAGTTGTTCAGCAGAACTACAAATTGTAAATATTATGGAAACAGATAAGAGAATCAAAATGGATTTTAACATTAGAGAATTGGTTGAAGGTGGGAGCCCTATTTTTGAGGTTTTTCTGCTGTTTTTGCCACACGAAAACCGACAGAGGATGTTTTCAGAGTAGGGTAGAAATAATATCGAAAGGTTGTACTACATCGCGGAAGTGTATCAATCCATGATCCGCCTCGAATAACGCGCCAACTACCAACAGTTGGTCCTGTTGGATTTTTCTTTGGACTATGAAAATAGTAGACATCGCTGTACCAGTCTGCTGTCCATTCCCAAACGTTGCCTGCCATATCCATAACGCCAAAATAACTCTTTCCCTTTGGAAAACTACCAACAGGCGCAATACGATTTTCATACCCGTCGTTTTTGTCGGATGTATTAGCGTAAGGTTTTATTGCATTGCCCCAGGGCCATGTTCGGTCTGAATAACCACGAGCAGCCTTTTCCCATTCAGCCTCCGTCGGGAGTCGCATGCCTTTCCATTCAGCGTAGGCTTTAGCATCATACCACGACACACCAACAACGGGATGATTGGGGAATTTTGTAGCGCGTTCTGGCCAGTCTCCAATATGTGGAAGATGGGTGAAATTTTCCGGTGTGTGTTGAGTCGATTCCAGTGTTTTTTGGGGATTATTGGCTTGCAAACTATGCCAAAATTCATAATATTCTGCGTTGGTAACCTCATATTTACTGATATAGTAAGCATCAAGATATACTTTATGTGTCGGTCTTTCATCTGGCGCGCGTTTTTCGTTTCCCATTGTAAAGGTGCCGCCAGGGATCAATATCAACGGATTTTCTTTTTTCTCAGCAGACACAGCTATAGTAAAAGCAATACTTAATAGAAGAGTAAGCAAAGTTGTAGAAAATAGCCTAATATCTAACGTATCTGTCCCGGCTTTTAGTTTGATACGATTATTTTTTCTTCTGTTTTGACAAGAAATGTTCATACGCCTGATAATGTTCCTTGGCAAGTTTGTGGTTACCGACACTTTGATAAAGTTTTGAAAGATTGAGGTGATAGTGGGGTTGTTCGCCATCTAATTCAATTGCTTTGCGGAATGCTGGAATTGCATTTCGAACATCTCCCAACATGGCGTAAGTACTACCAAGCGTATTATACAAAACCGCTATATTAGGGGCTAATTGAATAGCCTTACGAACTGATTCTTGGGCATGCTTAGGATAATTTAGATTGATAAACGCTTGGCTGAGTCCGTGATAAAAACTCGCAATAACATCTGAAGACATTTTATTTTTTGTGGCAATTTCAATACAGTTCTGGAAGACCGGTACCACATCATTATATCTTTTTTGTTGCATTAACACATTTGCCAAACCCCTCCATGCTTGAAGGTTATTCGGCTCAGTACGAGTTAGGCGAGTGAAACGTTCATATTCAGCATATTCCTTTTGTAACTGCTGATATATTTGCATCTCTCTTTTGCTTTTTTCTCTTTCACCCATACGGAGATACGCTGTACCGAGTCCATAATGTGGTTCTGCGTAGCGAGGCGGTCCAAACTTTATCGCTTTCGTAAAGTTTTCTATTGCTTGCGGGTAGTCCTTTAAATTGAGATAAGCAGTTCCAACATCATTGTAGCTTCCTGCAGCGTTGGGTTTTAGCTCAATCGCTTGTGTTAAAACGTCAACAGCGTCCGAAAATTGACGCTGCTTAAGGTAGACTTTTCCGAGGAGTTCATGCCCGCGTGCATGTTGCGGAGATAGCATTATCACCTTTCGTAAAGGTTCAACTGCATCTGCCCACTGATTGAGTTTAAAATAGACAAGGCTTAATGAATGTAGTGCCTCAATATTATCTGGCTTCAGTTCTAAAGAGCGTTGGTAAACTTCAACTGCTTTATTCCAAAATTTTTCTTGTGTGTATGCTACACCTAAATAGTGTAGAATTTCATAGTGTTTCGATTCAACAGCAAGTGCTGATTCAAATGCATCTATTGCCCCTTTATTGTTTCCTTGAAATAAAAAAACAAATCCCTGCTCCACATGCTGCACGTATTTGGCATGATCGTTTTTTTCTGCGGTGAGTGCAGATAGTGGCAAGCACAGATAAAGTATGATTAAGATTTTCAACTGATTTCGCATTTTAGAATCCGATTGTGTTTAATATTCAGGTTAAGACTTGTTAAAAGATAGGTATGATTTGGCCCCTATAAGATATTAACGCTATTCCTAAAAAAAATCAATCTCTTTCTTCATAATCACATAGCCGTTTAGTTTTCAGGTTTACCTGGTTTTAGAGAGCATAGCGACCATAAGGTCGCTTCTGCAATAAGGAATTTTGGATAAATGTGAGAACTATTTAAGATATGGTAGTCTATGTGGTCTTCCTAAAAACACTTGCATAAAATTCTATAATAAGGTATCCTTTTTAAAATCGGTTGTGTCTTGTCACATCCTCTAAGAGACAAGAGGATTAATCATAACCTTTGATAGACTGGAGGAATCTGGATGGCGCAAAAACTATCCATTGTGATTCCGATTTTCAATGAAGCTGAGCATTTAGAAGAAATTTTACGACAGATAGATGCGGTTGAAATCGGAATGGAAAAAGAACTTATTCT
The DNA here is from genome assembly GCA_028820635.1 of Candidatus Poribacteria bacterium. Classification (GTDB taxonomy): domain Bacteria; phylum Poribacteria; class WGA-4E; order WGA-4E; family WGA-3G; genus MSPOR6. The sequence continues at coordinate 141,496 of JAPPIG010000064.1, read as the reverse complement.
GGTTGATGATTGTTCAACAGATGGGACGCGCGAAATATTAGAAAACCTCCAAAATTCATCTGAAAATACCGCTAAAATATTTTACCATGAAATAAATCGTGGCAAAGGTGCAACTTTGCGAACCGGTTTTCAACATATTACAGGAGAGATTACCCTCATACAGGATGCGGATTTAGAATACGACCCACAAGATTACCCGAAATTGCTTGAACCTATTTTAACAAACAACGCTGATGTTGTATATGGGTCGCGATTTATGGCGGGACGACAAGAAGGTTTGTTGCGGAGTTACCTTGCGAACCGATTTCTTACATCTCTTTCAAACCTTGTAAATGGCACAAAATTAACAGACATGGAAACCTGTTATAAAGTCATTAAAACTGATATTTTGAAAGATATATCGCTGTGTTCAGATAGATTTGGTTTTGAACCAGAGATTACTGCGAAATTAGCGAAACGGAAGTGTAAAATCGTTGATGTCCCAATTAGTTATCGCGGTAGAGACTATCATGAAGGGAAGACTGTGAGTTGGAAAGATGGTGTTGCTGCGATTTTTCATATTCTCAGGTTTCGTTTTTTCTCTTAATTCCATCATATACAAGGAGCATTAATTTACAGACCGTGCTAAAGGTTGAAGCCTATGGGAAATTTGCAGAATTTATTAAAAGAGGTTGATGATCTGCTCAATTCATCTGATGATTTGCATACACAACCGCCTTTAGCACAGCCAGCAGAACAAGATGACAAACTTTTAAAAGCATTGCATCAATATTTTCAATACGATGCTTTTCGGCATGGGCAACGGGATATTATTGATGCGATTTTGAATGAGGAGAATGTTTTTGCAGTATTCCCAACTGGACACGGAAAATCTTTGTGTTATCAGTTACCTGCATTAATGTTACCGGGAACAACAGTTGTTGTTTCACCTCTCATATCGTTAATGAAAGACCAAGTAGATGCGCTAAAGGCGCGGGGAATAAAGTCTGTATCGCTTATAAATAGCACACTCAGTTGGGAAGAGTATCGCCTTGAAATAAATAGATTAAAACAAAACAAAATAAAACTGCTATATATTTCTCCTGAACGCCTACGCAGCCGTAGGTTTTTAGATATTCTTAATTCTGTGCTTATCTCTCTATTCGTCATTGATGAGGCGCACTGTATTTCACAGTGGGGGCACGATTTTCGTCCTGCTTATCTTTCAATCTGTGACGCTATTGACACGCTTTATCCGCGGGCAATCGCCTTGTTCACAGCAACTGCACCGCCAGACATCCGAGAAGATATTCTGGAAATTCTGAAGATCCCAGAACCACGGGTGCTTGTGCAGGGGATTGAACGACCTAACCTGAGGCTTGCTGTTTACAAAAGCGAAGACGAAGAAGAGAAAAAATCGCTGCTGGAAAAAAGTATAAGTTCACTTGAAGGGAATGGTATTATCTATGCTGGGCGGAGAAATGACACAGAAGAAATTGCCGAGTTTCTCAAAGAGCGAGGATACCGAGTTGATTATTATCATGCGGGGCGTGAACTGCACGAACGCAAACAGATACAAGAAGCGTTTTTTGATGACAGCGGAAATGGATTAGACATTGTTGTTGCTACGAATGCTTTTGGAATGGGTATTGATAAAGCGAATATTCGGTTTATCATTCATTGGACAATGACCGGCACCTTGGAGGAATACTGTCAAGAAATTGGACGCGCTGGCAGAGATGAAAAAGATTCAGATTGTCTTTTATTTTCTTTTCATGAAGACCGCGAGTTACACGAATGGTTCATCAAGGAGAGTGCACCCGACAGAACTTCACTCTTAAAACTGCTACGAACACTTGAAAACTATAAAGGAACAGGGCAATATCGTTTAGCAGCGATGGATGAATTGGAGTTAGAGGTTGGCTATAAGACAGCAAAAATACAAGTTGGGCTTGCCTATCTGGAAAAACTTGGTTTTCTTAAGAGATGGCATAACGTTCCGTCTCAAATCTCTATCCGCTTGAGGACAAGACCTACAGACGATTCACCTGTCCAGTCTGAACTTTATACACATCTGCGTCAACGGCGAGTAACAGATATTTTAAGCTTTTGTCAAGACCTTGAACTGAGTCCAAAGTCGGTTATGGAGCAGCTTGCAGAACTTCAAAGTGAGGGACACCTTCTGTATTGGGGTAAAGATGACCTAATGCTGATTGAATTGCTAAAGGATAGTGAACTTTTGTCATCTCTCTCTGAAGAACAGATGGGATTGGGAGACTATGTAAAATATAAACGAAGCAGAATTGACAGAATGGTTCGCTATGCGGCGGCTGATGAGTGTAGAATGAAATTTATCCGTGATTATTTCGGAGAGGAGGTGTCAGAGGATTATCGGTGTGAGAAATGCGATAACTGCGCCACAAATGCTATGATGTAACCTTTTGCGTGGACTTTATTTTCCTCTATTCACGGACGGATTATATTGACTCGCCTGCATGGGTTTAAATCTTACGAAGTGCCTCTTGAAAGACAGATTGGAGAGAAATACTGTTTTGTTCGGCAAGAGATTTACAATCCTCATACTCTGGAATTGTTTTGATTAGATCACCGTTTAAGTAACCGCGTTTAGCGCGAACGGGACCCCATTCGGTATTGATTTCCACATAATCACGATTAAGGATAACACGGTCAGCAGTGTAGAATCGAACACCGAAGGTTGTTGTTTCTGTTAGAAGTGTTTTTATCAATAGGTCTCTTGTGCTGGATGAACAAAGGACATTTATCTTTATGGCAGCTCTGCCTTTCTTCATAAGAATAGGGACGAAGAATACATCTAAAGCACCGTGTTCCAAAAGCTTGTCCATCACATAGCCGGAAATTTCTGGGGACATGTCATCTACATTCGTTTCAATGATTTCTATGCTGTCACTAAAACCGAGGGCAGGGTCGTGTCTATGTTTAATGTTGTTTGAAGGAGATTTTTCACCGATACAGATGCGAAGGAGATTTGGCTGCATATCAAGGTCTCTGGTGCCAGCACCGTATCCAATTTGATTGATGCTCATATTGGGCATAACGCCAAAATCTTTGGCAAGTGTGGTGATGATGGCAGCACCCGTAGGCGTAACTAATTCTTTGGGAATTTCGGTTTGACGGATTGGAACTCCGTGTAAAAGTTCCATCGTGCCCGGCACAGGTACAGGCATCATACCGTGGGCACATTTAACAAAACCGCGACCAAGTGAGAGAGGCGAAGCGTAAATCTCTTCAGCACCGAGTTGTTCGAAACCGATGACAGCACCAACGATGTCCACGATAGAGTCAATCCCACTGACCTCGTGTAAATGTACTTTGGCTTTGTCAGTGTCGTGTACTTTCGCTTCGGCTTCAGCAAGTCTGTCAAATATCTGTTTAGCAGTATCACGGATGCTCGTTTTGAGGTCACTTGTATCAAGCAGATCAAAAATCTCAGATAGGTGTCTACTGGGACCGTGGTCATGTTTATGGTGATGTCCTCCGTGTGAATTTTCAGGAGTCTCAACTACTGCTTGCGTTCCGGTGATACCGTGTTTTGTTGCTTTCTGGAAATGGAGATTGAATTCGGTTTCTAATTTTAGTTTCGCGAGTTCGTTTGACAGGACATCTGGATCAACTCCTGCATCAACAACAGCACCGAGAACCATATCACCACTAATACCAGAGAAACAGTCAAAGTATATGATTTTCAATCGGGGATTCCTTTAGTTGAGCGGTTGGATTGAGGTGATGTGTCAATTGGTTGTTGCAGAACTTGCTAAAGTCCTGCAACATACTTACAATTGATAGTTATTTGTTTGTCTTTTATAGTAAATTATGTAAATAAATTCACATATCTTCTGTGAATCAACGCTGAATGCGCTTTTGGCATTCAGCGGGAGCGATCTCCGAATCGCGACGCACCTCACTGATAGTCGGGAATCGGAGTTCCCTCCTACAGTTCAGATGTAAAGTTAATTGTAAAATCCACTATAAAATATCAATGACGGGACAAAATCCTAATATTTTTGAAACAGTTCCTTTAATAACTCTTTCGGTTCGTGTCGTCTGAGTTTATTGAGAGCCTCAACTTCGATCTGTCGGACTCGTTCACGGCTGATTTCAAGTTTTGTGCCGATATCAGCAAGTGTGTATTCCGTGCCATCAATTAACCCGTAGCGCAGGACAATGACGTGGGTTTCACGTGGGTTGAGTGTTCTGTTAAGGACTTCTTCTAATGCTTCAATTTTAGAGAAGTTAACCAATTCTGTTTCAGGTGTGATTTGAGAATCATCTGGAATTATATCCCGAATTGGCACTTCTGGTGCTGTTTCACTAATCGGTGCATCCAACGAAATAGGGTCTTTCGTTGCTTGCAGGATTTCATCAACCTTTTTCTCAGAGAGTTTTACCTCTCGTGCGACCTCTTTAATTGAGGGTTCACGCCCCAGTGTGGCGGTAAGATTAGATTGCACCTGTTTGATTAATCTACGGGTTTCACCGATGTAACACGGAACACGAATGATCTGTCCTTGCTGGTCTAATGCGCGTTTAATTGATTGCATTATCCACCACGTGGCATACGTGCTGAAGCGGTATCGGAGTGTGTGGTCAAATTTCTCAACCGCCTTCATGAGTCCGATGCTTCCTTCCTGCATGAGATCAAGGAAGGTCAAAGCCGTTTTATTAAAGTGATGCTGTTTTGCAATACTTGCGACTAATCGTAGGTTTGCTTCAACAATTTTCATTTTGGTGTCGTGGGCAAGTTTATCTGCTTCTATAAGTTTCATCAAGAGAGATTTGAGATGTTCTAATTCAGTTTGAAGCGTTTCTAAAAGTGGATTTAGAGTGTTTACAGTCCACTGAACTTCTAAAATTTGCCCGATCTTTGTATATGCAATTTCATCTAACAAATCTGGGGGAAGTTTATCCAAAAGTTGCACTATTTCATATTGTGTCACCGCAAAAATTTCAAGCAAACGTATCTCTTCTTCCTTATCAAGCGGCATTGCTTCAATAAGAGGATTATGTTCCATATTATGAGAAAATGGGGTTTGTTCTTGTTCTGTGGTTGACAACCCAAATTTATCAGGAGTTCTGCGAGCTGTTTCAATGCTGGTGCGGATTACGCCTCGTGCGTATGCTCGGAACTTTTGCCCACGTTCAGGTGTCCAACTTTCTATTGCTTTAGTAAGAGCAAGGTATCCTACCTGCATTAATTCTGGAGACACAGCTGCAGCGTATTCTGGATCATTTACATATTTTTTGAGGAGGTGCAGATTACCCCGAAGAATTTTCGACTTTACATTTTCTAACTTTTTTTGTTGCTTTTCCAGTTTTTGCAGTATGTCTTCTATTGGTAAAATGTATGTCGAAATTTGATCTATAATTAGTTTATGATCTTTTTGAGCTGGTTTTAAATTTTGATTAGAAATACTGCGGGTTTTAATTGGAATTTCTAACGTGTTTATTACCCACTTAGGAAATTTTTTGAAGTTTGACGCAAAAATCTGTATGCCTTCTTGGTATGTCTCAAAAAGTGCTTTTTCTTGATCCGCTTCCAATAACGGGGTTTTCGCGATAGTCTGGAGATAAGCGAAGGTCTCATCCTTTACCGGAGTAGTGTTCTCCTCTTTTTTCTCCTCAGCAGGAAACAGATCATAATCAACTGAATCAGCCGGGTAAAAGTTTTTCATTTTAGTTTTTCCTTATGTCAATGCAGAGTTTTTTGCTTTGGATATATACTAATTGAACGTTTATGTTCCAAGCGTTTCAAACGGATGATCGCTGATAGGGTATTTCGCCGTCAAATCAATTCAATAAATCTTAAAATTTCAATTTGTGTTAAAAAACGGCTAACATTAATGTTTGTTACAAAAGTTTTGATGATGTTTATTATCTGAGATGTCTATTAAAAAAACGAATAAATGGAGGCAATTTATGCATGAAAAACCGCAAAAAGATGTAGTTCAACGTTTATTAGAAGGTGAATCTTTAGCTAACGAAGACCTAACCAATGTAGACTTAGCAAATCAATCACTTGTCGGTGCTGATTTCTCAGCTGCAAATTTAAGTGGTGCAAATTTAAAAGACGCTGATTTAACTGATGCCAATCTAAACGATGCCAATCTAACTGGAGCAGACCTATCCGGTGCAATTCTATTGCGCACCTATTTGGTTGGGGCAAATCTAACAGAAGCAACGCTGGAAAATGCTAACTTGTTTGGAGCGTTTCTGAGTGGAAGCCTCCTCTCTGGCACTAATTTTCGCGGTGCCGATTTACGACGAGCAACACTTGGATGTCCTCAATGTGTTCCTATTGCTCCCTTTGGCAACCTTACCACTTTTGAAAATGCCAATCTGGAAGAAGCAATTTTTGGTGAAATTAAATTAGACGGTATCGTTTTACTCGGCGCAAATTTCAAAGGTGCATATCTTTACGAGGTAGATTTATCTGAAGCGATCTACCGTGAATCCGACCTGGAGGGCGCTATCACCAAACAAGGACGAAATTAAGGTTTTATTCGTTGTTTTCACGCCATAGCGATTCTGCGTTGATATTGTTACAATTCAATTAACTTTGGAACACGTTTACAACCAAAGTTGTTCACAACAGCCCTGATCCTTCCTGATCAGGGCTTATATTTTTTTGGTATGAAAAACTCTTTTCAGAATATGGGTGTAAAGTTTTCGTACAAAGCATATTGTCGCTTGAGTTTCGCTGCGTCCACCCCGATCTATACATTGAATTAAGACGTTTCACGTCACATTTAGGCGTTTTGCACGTCACTGTGACGTGCAGAATTCAATCAGGACAAGGATTGTGACGTGGATTTTGAGTTTTTTTGTTTTTTCTTCTCTTTTTTCTGTAGAATTTTGAGTATATTGAGAACACTATTTAACTATGTGAAAATAATATTAACACAAATATATTGATTTGTCAAGTTAAAATCTAAAAATAATCAGTGACAAAAACTTTACACACCCACAGAATATGTAGTTATACTATAAAAAGAATGAAAATGATATAATATTGTTGAAACGTTAATTTAACCTACATAGTATTGAGACGTGTTTAAATCTAATTAGTTTACAAATGTGTGATTTTTTGGCGTTTTTATATAGGACACTAAACTATATCGGGCGTTATGCGTTACAGCCCCTATTCGTCAGGATTATCCGAAAATCTGCTGTTGACACAGTTTATTATAAAGACCGTCTTTTTCTAATAATTTCGTGTGGTTTCCGCTTTCCACGATTTCACCATCGTCAATAACCAAAATATTGTCAGCACGCATTACTGTTGAAAGTCGATGTGCAATAATAAAGCTGGTTCTACCCTCCATAAGATTTGTCAGCGATTTTTGGATAATTGCTTCTGATTGTGTGTCAAGAGCTGAAGTTGCTTCATCTAAGATGAGAATTGGAGCATCTTTTAAAATAGCGCGTGCAATAGAAATACGTTGCTGTTCTCCGCCTGAGAGGTTACCACCTGCCTCTCCTATTGGTGTGTCGTAGCTGTTAGGCATTTCAGATATAAAACCGTGAGCGTTGGCTTTTTCTGCTGCCACAATGATTGAGTCTCTTGTTGCTCCTGGCGAACCGTATCCGATATTTTCTAAAACAGTGCCATCAAATAGAAACGTACCCTGTGGAACAAGGGCAATATTTTGCCTTAATGATGTCAGCGTGACCTCATCAACGGGAAAGTCATCAATTAGAATCGCACCGCTATCAACTGTATAGAATCGTAGCAGTAGGTTGAGTAGTGTTGTCTTCCCGCTGCCGCTTGGACCGACAAGTGCGATAATCTCCCCTGGCTCCGCCGTAAAACTGACATTTTTTATTACAGGGCGTTGTTGATACGCAAACGATACGTTTTGAAATTGGACAGTTCCTCTAACGTTGGGAAGTACACGTTTTCCATCTGATTCACTACCAGCCTCTCTTTCAAAATCAAGCAGTGGGAAAATACGTTCTGCAGAAGCAAGACTTTGTTGTAAGACATTATTGACACTACCTATCGTCTTAATCGGTTTATACATCAGTCCGACTATTGCAATATAACCTACAAACCAGCCTATATCCAGACTCCCTTCTATGACGTTCCAACAACCAAGTCCTAAAACAGTTGTAATTCCGATAGCTGCCATCCATTCAATAAGTGGAGGAAGGAGGGATGCAAATTTTGCGCGACGAATTGCCGAGTCATATTGGCTTGATGTAACCGTTTGAAACCTCTCCATTTCAGTTTTTTCGGCGGTAAAACTTTTTATAATGTTGATTCCAGCAAGCGTTTCCTTAAGTTGTGAATAGATGTCTGAGCTACTTTGTTGAATTTCCATGCTTGCTTTGCGGACACGTGTGCCTATGCGTAAGATAAAATACGCAATCATTGGAAGAACTAACATGGAGAAGATTGTCATTTGGATATTTTTGTAAAACATGAAAGAAAGAAAAATGGTAACTTTGATAATAGCATGCATTATTGATGCGGTTGCGGCGACTGCCTGCTGTAACATTCGCACGTCATCAGTGGCTTTTGTCATTACGTCGCCACTTTGATTTTCTGAGAGGATACCTAAAGGAGCAGAAACAATTTTTTTATATAGGTCATTTCGAACGCGGAAGCTAAATTTATTTCCGACACGTTCCATCAGAAAATCGTTACCAAAAACAAAAAATCCCTTTACAAAAACAAGACTGACTGCCCCTATAAAAATCCAAAAAAAGAAACGGATGGCATCCCCCGCATCTGTTAATGTAATTTCATAACCTTCAAAAATGTTCTCTATATAAAAAAAACGGATAGTACGAGGTTGGGGAGATTGACTAAAGTCTTCTAATAGTTTTAGTGAATTTAGCGTATCTGCTAAAATCTGAATCGGTCCGAGATCGCAAATAGAAACGACTAAAGCACAAACCATCGCCAATATAATAGAACCTTTGTATGGAGTAAGATAACGTAGAAACCGGAAAAGGAGTTTTTTTTGTTGCAAGGAGTCAGTCCCTTGACCAGAAGACTTAAACTTCATGTTTATATTCTGTTCTGAGACAATTATTAAGAAATTTTCTCACTGTTTCTCGGTATACCTATAATTTCCAAATTGAAGGACCTTGATTTTTGCAGCAATGCTTGGTTCACAACGGATATTCAGGTTTTGATTTTGGAAGTTCATCTTTTCAATAATACCGATTGCTATAGTGTTGCCTGCTTCATCAACCATTCCCACAAGGCGTTGTTCAAAGTAAGCAAGTGTTTCCGCGACAACAAATGATAAACTCAGATAGTTTTTCAGACTTTTAGTGGCAGATTGTGGTAGGTTTCTTCGCGCAATTAGGCTTACGGAGCGATGTCCCCACTCGGCATATATTATCTCTTCTTCGGTTAGTCGGGTGAGTATTTCTATTTCCTTCTGATTTGCGATTCTGCCATTGAAAAATGAGGTACGTGCGCCTCGAATTTGTCCAAATGGAACTGTTTGGCGTTCACTATCTGCGAAATATGCTTCAAATTTCGCTTTTCGATTTCTCTTACGTGCTTCACTGCTTTTTGTGCTTACCAACTTATGTGGGGGTAGATAGTGGATTGTGAGAAAATTTAAGTCGTTATAACAAGCAACAATCCTTTCCAAGTCCTTAGAACGCCCAATACAAACCAAATGATGTGGACGAATGAGATCAATTTTTTGCTGCTTTAACGCCACGGCCGCTCCGTCATGAACATATCCTGTTGTATCAATAACAGTGAAATCTGCACCGGCATTCAGCCCAGCATCAACCATTAATCTGGTTCCAGTTAAAATTGGAAGTAGATTACGTTGTGGTGATAGTGCTCCGACAAAATAGAGAACATCTGCTTTGTGATATAATTCATCACTTCGGTTTTTCTTTTTTGTTGTATTTTGTTCGGATTTCGTATCAGAGTTTTCTTGGTTAGTAGTGCCATTTTCGTGACCACCGAACGGTAAATGCAGTTCAGTACCGTCTGGTGGTGGTGCAAAGAGTTTCATGCCGATGGTGGTAGGAGGACCGATTTGAGATTGTCCTACATCAGCGTCAACAAATGCAACTTTCAACGACGCTTTACAAGCATAATCAGTCAGATAACGACAAAATGTTGATTTTCCGGCATCTGATGGACCGAGGACGAGTACACGTTGGTTCGGCATCACAATACGACTTGCAAGCCGTTTCCAATCAGGATTAATTCGATATTTGTGGTTCATGACGGGTAGCCTCTAATTTCCAAGGCTAAGTTCATATCGAAATGTAACACCGGGGAAGTTAAGAATGTCGTCAAATTGAGGATTATGTTTTATACCGAGGAGTTGTTCAAGTAAAGATGACTTTCTTTGCTTACGGACGATTTTGGGAGTGCCTTCAATGTTGCCGAGTTCCCCAGCAATTTTAATGGCATCTTGTAGGTTTCCTAATTTATCGATTAATTTATGGGTCTGAGCCTGTTTTCCAGAGAAGATACGTCCATCAGCAAGTTTGACGATTTCGTCTCGATTTAAGTGTTCTTCACGCGATTTAACGATTGCGTCTACAAATTGATTGTAAACATCATCAACAGTTCCTTGAAGAACATCTTTTTCCTCTTCGGTGAGATCGCGAAAAATTGAACCTGCATCTTTAAATTGACCACTTTTAATGACTTGCTGCTCTAACCCGATTTTTTCATATAAACCTTTCATCTTTGTGAACTGCATGATTACACCGATACTACCGGTCAGGGTTCCTGGATTAGCGACAATGGTATCAGCTGCACAGGCGATGTAATAACCACCTGAAGCGGCTGTCCCGCCCATTGATGCGACAATAGGTTTTTCTAACTTTGTTAATTCACGATGTATTTCCTGGACAGGCGCAACACTCCCGCCCGGTGTATTAATGCGGAGTACAATAGCCTTTACGCTGGGATCATCTCGGTAAGCGTGGATTAGTTTTATGGGTGCATCTGATTTAGATATGATGCCTGTAATATCAAGCACTGCGACTTTCTGACCGATAGATGATGTTCCAACCATCATAATACGGACAATGACAGATAAGAAAAAGAGTATAACAATAGCAGCTATAATTATCAAGACCCGTTTCTGTTTCATATTTATGGTTGTTTCATGGATGTGATATGTATTCTAAATGTTGTGTAGATTACCCGATTCATTGATTTACTGATTTACTTCTTTTATTGGGCGGAAAAATAATTACCCATAAGGTTTTGATCAACCATTTTATATCGGAAATAAAGCATTGCGTTGCGACATAGTGAAGGTCAAGTTCTAACTTTTTCGGCATTAATTCTGTAATATAATAGTCTTCTGGATCGTTTTGTGCAGCTAATTTTTCTTCTTCATTTCGGTTGGCAATTTGCGAAGGACCCGTAATCCCGGGTTTTACAAGGAGTACCTGTCTTTGTATTTCTGTGTAGTATTTGACATATTTCGGAGCTTCAGGACGAGGTCCGATGAGACTCATTTCCCCTTTGACGACGTTAATTAAGTTTGGTAGTTCGTCTAATTTTGTAAAACGTAAAATCCTACCAATCCATGTCACACGTGAATCTTTATGTGTTGTGAGACCGATTCCAATTTGATCCGCATTAACAACCATTGTTCTGAATTTATACATTTCAAAAATCGTTCCATCTTTACCTACACGCTTTGCTTTGTAAAATACGGGTCCGGTGGATTGGACTTTGGCGAGTAGACTTCCAAGTAAGAATAATGGAGAAGAAAGCAATAAGGTTGTGATTGCAAAGAGAACGTCAAAACTACGTTTTGCCCAATTTGGACGAATATGCGGATCTTTACTGACGGAGGAACTATCCATGGTCAGTGCTGCGTTTGCACTTTGGGAAGGTTTATTAGTCGACTGATTTCGCATTTTACAGTAGATTTACGATTAACGACTCAACGTTGAGCAACGGACTTTGTAAGCCGCTACATTCAAATTTATCATTATACTTTTCTATATATGGTAAACCTTAGGATTAATTAGACATATTGAATCTGCGAGGTTAGGAAAACTCGCCTACCGTAAGAGGAAATGTCTTTTTATTTCAGGTTTCACCAAATAGATTACACGCTCCTATCTGTTGTCGCTGGATCGATTGTTTCAGTATCTTGTGGAGGGTTGATGAGATGGCTTCTGATATCGGATTGGTTATCTCTATCTATGTTTGCTATGAATGCGCGATTTGGTTCGTAAGTAGGCACTAATTCTTGGAATTTTGCTACTATACCTTCTGTATCAAGCGCATCTGCCAATTCAGAAAGTTCGCTGATTTGCGACAGCAGTTGTTCCTCCGCAATGTTTTCCATTTGTGTGACAAAGATACGTTGATGTTTGGTTGCTGTAACACCTTCTTGAGGCGTAAGAAGTTCTTCATAAAGTTTTTCACCTGGTTCCAGACCAGTAAAGTCGATCTTAATGTCCTTATCAAGTTCTAATCCAGATAATCTAATCAGGTCACGAGCAAGGTCAAGAATTTTGATAGGTTCACCCATATCTAACATCAAAATTTCGCCACCATTTCCCATAGCCCCCGCTTGAATTAAGAGTTGGACTGCTTCCGGTATTGTCATGAAATAGCGAGTTGCTTCACGATGTGTAACAGTGACGGGACCACCTTTGGCAATTTGTCGTTTGAAGTTTGGTAAAACGCTCGCACGGCTACCGATGACATTGCCGAATCGAACAGCAATAAATTTAGTGCCGTTTCGATTTGCTTTAGATTGGATAAGTTTTTCTGTCACCCGTTTGGAGGCACCGTAGACACTCGTTGGATTGACTGATTTGTCGGAAGACACAAGGATAAACGCTTCAACTTGATGTTTTATCGCAGCATCAATTAGGTTCTGCGTGCCAAGTATGTTATTCTTTACCGCCTCATCTGGATGAATTTCCATGAATTTGACATGTTTGTGAGCAGCAGCGTGGAAGATGATATGTGGACGGTACCGCTTTGTAATCTGAAAAACTTTGGAATTATCTCGAATATCACCAATAATTAATTCACGGTTGAGTTGCGGATCAGATTCACGCAATTCCATATCAATATGATATAAACTATTTTCACCTCTGCCGAAGAGGATTAGTAGTTCAGGATCAAGTTTTGCTACTTGTCGACAGAGTTCGGAACCGATAGACCCTCCTGCTCCTGTTACCATCACCCGTTTTCCAGAAAGATATTTTGAGATCTCTGCTAAGTCAACCGGAGTTGTAGAACGATTAAGCAGGTCTTCCAATTTTACTTCACGAATGTGGTTGATACTAATCTTGCCTTCAAGTATAGCGTGTATATTGGGGACGATCTTAAATTGGCATCGCCGGTATTCACATTGTCGGATAATATCCCGAATTTTTCCGCCCGGTGCTGAAGGCATTGCGATGATGACTTCTTCGATTTCACGTTTACGGGCAATATAGGTAAGGTCACGCGTCGTGCCTAACACTTCAAGTCCAGCAATACTTTTACCGACTTTTTGCAGATTATCATCAATGAAACCGAGAGGTAGGTACCCTTTTTCAGGGTGGCTTCGTAATTCTTTTAAGACCCCTATTCCCGCAGGTCCAGCACCGACGATAAGGACTTTAGTTCGTGGTGAAGAAACGTCTTTTTGGCGACCTTCTTGGAAAATACGATAAGAAAATTTTGCAAAACCGATTAAGGACGCATTGAAAAATCCGTCAATTAGAAAGAAGGTCCAAGTATCGAATTGCTTCAGGAGTGCCGATAGGCAGATAAGGACTAAACTTGCCACGCCAATAGCAGTCATTAAGGTGCGAAATTCTTTTACACCTGCATATTGCCAAATAGGCTTATAAATTCGGAAGCATAAGAAGGTAATGATGCGTACTAATGTTACAACAGCAGCGATACAAAATAGTAGTTGAGAAGATGAAATCTCAGAAAGAATTGGTATCTGCTGAAAATCTGCTAAAATATCAAAATTGAGTTGTCTGCAAGTAAAATAAGTTAATAAAAATGCAAAATTAACAAGTAATATGTCAATAACAACTGAAGAACTCCATTTAGTTTTGGATTTTACCATATTACCTCCTCAGTTTAGGTGTCTTCAAAGTACGCTTATTGAAATTTATATGTAAACATCTTATCATTAGATTAGTTTGGTCATTAGATTTGGGCGTAAACTTGCTCCAGACGTTCGACGAGAACGGGCCAATCATAACTTGCTTCAACGCGCTTTCTACCAGCGTCGGCAAGATTTTCCCGAATATCGGGGTTTTCAATTAGGTGAATGACACGTTCGGCAAAAATTTCAGGTTTATCAGCGATAAGAAGTTCTTTTTCCGCCTCAGCCTCCATGCCCATAGCACCAATTGAAGTTGTAACAATAGGTGTTCCCATTGCCATTGCCTCTAAGTTTTTTGTTTGAATCCCCGAACCAGCACGTAAGGGTGCAACAAAAACAGATGCTTTCTCAAAATAAGGACGAATGTCGGGGACATAGCCTGTAACAACAACTCCTTTCTGATCAGCAAGTTTGCGAACCTGTTCAGTTGGATGATTGCCAACAATAAAAAAAGTTGCATCTGGATGCCGCTTTTGTATCAACGGAAAAATGCTATTGCAGAAGTAGATGACAGCGTCTGAGTTCGGGAAATAGTTCATAGTTCCAGTGAAAAGCAAGTTTTTTGCTCGATTCTCTGGGACATTAGATATCAATCGGTCTGTCTCGTTATCACCGTTTCCATTGACTTCATGCCGGTAGAAATATTTTAGATCAACCCCCATAGGAACAACAGATAAATTTAGCGTGTCATCTTGATTCAGCAAGTAATCACGATCAAAGTTCGCAACGACGGTGCCGCAGTCAAACGCTTTCGTAATCTCAACTTCATAGCGACGAACTCGTTTTTCCTCCAATTTTACCAAAAAACGTTTTGGGGTGCAATCTAATTCTGCACGACGACTTAAGTTTAACGCTAACGAATCACACAAATCCAAAACCTTTGTTGTTTCCTTGGCATGTGTCACATATTGCCCCATCCGAAAGAGTTGCGCATGGATGAGTTCAAAATTCTCCTCTGCAAGAAGTTGGTTAATTTTGCGTTGCATTTGTGGTGAATACCAGTAGTGTACTTGCAAAGGTAGCCTTGAAAGACAATGTATCGCTGTGTTGATGGTTGCAAAAGAGCGACGAAATCGAACCCACTCTACCCGTTCACAAAAAGTCGTAAGATGTTCAACGCCCTCTATGTCCGCGTCTGACTCAGCGAAGAAAACGAGGGTGACATCGTGGCGTTTGGAAAGCTGTTTGATAAAATTGTATGATCGTATGCGATCACCTCGCTGTGGTGGATAAGGAGATCGCAAACTTAAAAATAGGATTCGCATTTCCTATTATGCCTCATATCAAGCATTGGAATTGCCAATTGTTATTTGGAAGGTAATTCTGCCTCATCAATCAACATGACCGGAATTCCATCGCGAATCGGATAACGACGTTGACATTCACCTTGACATACCAATTTTTGATCTTCTTCTACATGTTCAATCTTACCTTTACATGCAGGACACGCCAGAATATCAAGCAAAGTCTGTGATAATGTATAAGGTTTTTCAGTATTCAAAACAGCTCTCCCAAATGTTCACGGATTGAGTGAAGATTATGTATGACTAATCTTTTGTATTTTTACTGTCCATGACATCTCTTATATTTCTTCCCACTACCGCATGGGCACGGTGCATTTCGCCCAACTTTTGGCATATTTCCCATTGCCTGCTGTGAAGCAAATTCTGCCGAAGTTTGAGAATCGTTGTTAGCAGCTGCAGCCTTACGCGGTGGTGTTCGGCGGGAGCCGCTTGGTCTTCTATTTGGAGCACGACGCGGTGCTTCAGTATTCAGACGCGATTTGAAGATAAACTCGCTCACTTCTTTTTCAATGTTTTGATACATGGATTCAAAGACACCAAGTGCTTCACTTTTGAAAACAACAATAGGGTCTTTGCCGCCATAACCAGCACCGAACCTTATGCCTTCTTCAATAAAGTCTATGTTGTAAAGATGGTCTTTCCAATGACTGTCAATTCTATCTAACACAAGAAGTCGTTCAAGGAGACGCATGGTTTCCGGTCCCATTTCAGTTTCGCGTTGTTTATATGCGGTCTTGAGTTCAGCGATGATTTGGTCGTAAAGCTCATCTGCAGATATTTCAGTTAACGGAGTCTGCCAAATCGGGTTAACGGGAAAAGTCGTAGTTAACCATTTTGTGAATTGTTCAAGGTCTTCGGTTTCACGTGGGCCTTTTTCAGGAATGATCATATCAATTTCATCAGCGACGACGTTCTCAATCATCTCCCAAACAGTTTCTTTGGGGTCTTCATCTGAGAGGATAGTATCTCTCAAGGTGTAAATGGTATCACGTTGCGCTTCCATCACATCGTCAAATTTGAGTATATTTTTACGAATATCAAAGTTTATCTGTTCGACGCGAGTCTGTGCCTTTTCAATGGATTTTGAAATCCACGGATGTTCAAGTGGAATGCCTTCGTCCATACCGGTTCGGCTCATAAACCCTTGCAGACGTTCCGAACCGAACTTTTTCATTAGGTCATCTTCAAGTGAAAGATAAAACCTTGATGAGCCAGGATCTCCTTGCCTGCCAGAACGTCCACGCAATTGGTTATCAATCCTTCGGGAATCATGCCTCTCTGTCCCGACAATATGCAATCCACCTGCCTCAAGAATATGTTCCCGATTCTTTTCACATATTTCCTCAGCTTCAGCGAGTGCGGTTTCCCATTCCTCAGATTCCAGAGGTAACGAATTTAAGTCAACTTTTTTCTTTCGCAGTGCGTCTTTTGCCAAGCCTTCTGGATTTCCGCCGAGCAAGATGTCAACACCCCTACCCGCCATGTTGGTAGCGATTGTTACGGATCCTGGCATTCCTGCTTGGGCAATGATGTCTGCCTCACGGGTATGTTCCTTAGCATTCAAAATTTGGTGTTTGATGTTCCGATGTCTGGCTCTCAGCAGCTTACTCAATTTTTCAGAATTTTCAATGGAAATTGTCCCGACGAGGACAGGACGCCCTTTTTCGTGCTGCTCTGCAATATCGCTTAGAACTGCGTTATATTTCGCTTCTTCAGTTGTGTAGATTTGGTCAGAATTATCAATCCGAATCATCGGTTCATTTGTAGGCACAACCACAACATCCAGTCCGTAGATATGCGCAAATTCGCTTGCCTCTGTAGCAGCAGTCCCAGTCATTCCAGCAAGTTTTTCATACATTCGGAAGTAATTTTGATATGTAATCTTAGCAAAAGTTTCGTTTTCTTGGGCGATTTTTACACGTTCCTTTGCTTCAATGGCTTGGTGGAGTCCTTCACTTAGCCTTCGTCCAACCTGTTTTCTACCTGTGAATTCGTCAATAAGTATAACTTCGCCGTTTTCTACCAAATAGTGTATATCGCGATTGTAGAGGTGGTGTGCAGTCAACGATTGTTTGACATGGTGCACAAGCATGATGTTATTCTGTTCATATAAATTTTCTACCCCAAGACGTCGTTGTACTTCTTCTATTCCTTCATCTGTAAGCGTAACACTTCCGCGGGACTTCCCCTTCTGGTCAATTTCGTAATGTTCCTCGTTACGAAGCTGCGTAACAACGCTATTTATTTTTCTATAGAGTTCTGCGGGTTTGTTGGAGGGATCAGAAATGATAAGGGGCGTACGTGCTTCATCAATGAGGATACTGTCAACTTCGTCAAGAATGGCAAATACGTGTCCCCGTTGGACTTTTGTCTCGGTGGTAAGTGCTCGGTTATCATTCAAGTAATCAAAGCCAAACTCGCTGTGGACTCCGTAGGTGATGTCATTTTTATATGCCAGTTTTTTCTGTTCGTGCGGCATTAGGCTTAATGTTAATCCAACGGACAACCCAAGGAAGTTGTATATTTGTCCCATCCATTCAGCATCCCGGCGTGCCAAATAATCATTGACTGTAGCAAGGTGAACACCATTTCCAGCAAGTGCGTTTAAATAAACCGCGAGAGTTGAAGTAAGGGTTTTACCTTCCCCCGTTCTCATTTCAGCGATTGCACCTTGATGGAGCGCTGCACCTCCGATTATTTGGACGTCGTAGTGCCGCTGTTTTAATGTCCGCACAGCTGTTTCTCGAACAACGGCAAAAGCCTCTGGTAATAGTTCGTCAAGAGAAGCACCTGCATCTAATTGCCTTCGGAACCACGGGGTTTTAGCTTGGATTTGTGAGTCAGTGAGTCTTTTGATTTCGGGTTCGCGTTGGTTGACCGCTTCAACGATTTCACGAAAACGTTTAACATCACGGTCTTCCTTTGAGCCAAAAACTTTGTTCATTACTTTTTCAAACATAATTTTCTTTGAACTCCATCGTGTGTTTTCATTACTAACAGCACCGTGTTTTTGAATGCTCAGGGTCAAAAGGATGTCTCTTATGTACTAGCAAGGGGTGCCGCGATTTAAAATCATTTTTCTTCTATAGGCAGTGATGTGTCTTCTATTTGTCCAACTGTTCCGATTATCTCTAAAAGATTTTGTCCGTCAATGTGTTTTCGTAGTATCGTATAAATTAATGTTGTGCCAACAGATGCTAATGAAAAGAGATATGCCACCACACCACCTGCAATGCATATTAACGTTAATGTTATCAAAATGGCACAAATTGTAATTGAGAGAGTCGTTATAGGGGGTTGGGATGTGTTAATGCCAAAGATTACAGAGTTGTCTTGAAAAAGCAGACTTGTAAATTTCTGAAGCGTTTCACCTAACCATTTATTTGCGACTGCCATGGATTCTTGTATAAATGTTGTGTGTAGATAATACATCGGTAGTAAGATGATTGCAAACCCTGCAAGGCAGAAGATAGCCCAAATTGGCACAAAGATTAATTTTAGCACCAGTAGGAAGATACCATAGCCAACAATTCGCCACGGTTGATTCCATACTATCGCAAAAAGTTGATATATAGTTTCAAACGCATCAGCATTGGTCGTAGCAGCAATAGCAGGTGCAAAAAACAAACTTGCAATCAGAACAGTTAGAATAAATACGATGAGCAATCCTATAATAAATGCGATAGGCGTAAAAAGTGAGGCTAATGTGAGGATAGGTTTGCCAAGAAATGGAATTTTCCCGAGCAACACCACGCAACCGGGTATCAAGAATAGGAAAAATATTATAAAAACTAAGCCGAAAAATGATCCAAAGACTGCTTTCCAATTCTGTTTTAGAAAATTTAAAGAATTCCCAACTGAGAAGAAAACATCACCACGCAGTTGTTCAATGGTAATTTTTGATGCCATTGTGCTGACAAGGAAAAAAATAGCTGCGAAAGCAACTACGCCTATCCACATTGTCCCAGTTGTAAGAGGGTTTAGGTTGGTCACAGTGAATGGTAAAACTGGTAAGAGTCCGAAGTTTTCCCAAAACGCTTGGGCTTTTATTCCATCCACAATGAAGAGAGAAAGATAGAACAAAATTTCATAAATTAGATAGCCAAGCAGTATTCCCGCAAGATGAATCCCAATCCTTCGGCAACTGAATCCGTATCGGTTAATTCTGGAGATATCCTTGTAGTTGAAGTAAAACTGTTCCATGTTTTCGCCAGATTATCTGATGTGTGTTGCATTAGAATTATTGTGCTGTGACAATGCTCTTTTGCTCTATTATGATACTATAATTTATTCAATTGTGTCAAGTATTTATTTTTAGTTACCAGAGGCATTCAATTGTCGCGAACTACTCTTGTTGGGAGACTTTGTAAGCCCGACATATTGCCAAAAGGTAGGCGCGTTTTGTGAACGCGCCTTTATAGCATCTGCGGGTAGGACTCGGCGCGTTTACAAAACGCGCCTACTGGGTGGCGAACCACTAAATTGACAGTTATGGGTGTAAAATCATATTCCCATGCGGAGCGCGACAGCTGCAAGCAGAATAAGGAGTGAAACGACACCCATAAAACTGGATACGATAGACATTTGCTTGCGGAGTTGCTTGACTTGAGGAGGAAGTTCTTCTGTTTCGGGGTCTAATCCTTCAATTGCCGCTGATAACCGTGGACCGAAGACAAAACCGTGAAGCGCGGTTAAAATAAGCAGCGCAATGAATAATATTAGTTTGATAAGGAGTGTTCGCATGAAGCTATTGATGCCCTCTGAACCAGAAGACGAACCTAAGCCTATTGCTTCAAAGATGTTGGCAATACCTGTGAAAAAGAGTATTCCAACACAACCCCATACAATCGGTTCAAACCTTTTACCTATTTGAGTTAAGAGTTGAATACGTTGAACAGGCGGTAAGTTCTGTCTGAAATAGGGTACAATGACCATTGCTAAAATCAGGTTTCCGCCAATCCAAACAACAGCGGCGATAACGTGTATCCATCGAATTAATAGCCAAAATATTTCCATTTTTCGGTATTCCTTATTGATATAGCAGTAGATTTACACAGCATTAGTTTTTTCAATGTGTTGTATAACGGTTTCGGCACGGGAGATTAATGATTTTTGTTCGTCAACAGAAAACGGTATCGGAGCAAATCGGTAATGGTCGCACTTTGTAAGTATGTCTATCAATTCTTTTAGAATAGGTGTTGAAACTCCCACTTGTGTGCAAATTTCTTGGACTTCGGCAGGATTCAGTTGGCGGTATGGAATATCTTGCCGTTCGCATAAATATTGATGTAGACTTCGGGTTAATGCCTCACCGAAGGCGGATGAATTTGCATCCGTTAGGTCAGAGTCAATTGCATTGAGCGCAGAAAATGCTTTTGCTGCGGGCGTCATCGGCGTATCAGGTGTAGTTGATTCGCTATCAGATTTAAACTTAGCACGATACAGTAGATATCCGCCAACTCCCAAAAATATAGGTATTAGTAAAAGCAACCATAATATCCACGATGGGAAATCAGATTCACTTTCAACCATATCGTTTGCATTAGGAAGCACAGTAATAGGTATTGGCGTTGTTTGGGTTGTTTGGTATGTGCCATTTGTGGGATTGAAGAAAACATATTCTATTGCAGGTATCTGTAAAATACCGGCTTTTAGGGGTGTAAGTGCGTAAGTATAGACGTTGGTATTACTGTTAGTAGTGTTTGCAAGATTTTGAGAGTTGATCCTAAATCCTTTAATAGCAGGAATTTTAGGAGGCGTTACCGTTTTGACATTACCACTTCCAGTAATTTGTAATGACAGCGTAAGTGCTTGTCGTACTTCAAGTTTTCTGCGGTCAACTTGTGTCGTAATACTATATTTACCCACAGCTCCAGTGAAGTTGGCGGGTTTTCCTACCTCAGGGAGTGGTTGGACATTGAGTGGAACAGATTTTGTTTTTAGCGTCTTTGGATTACCTTTTATCGGAAGTTTTAACTGGGCAGGTTGAATAAGTATTTGTCCAGTTTTCTGTGGATACAAGCGTCGAACATACTCTTGGACTTGAAACTTTTTACCCTGTATCTGCACAGTAACGCCTTTCTCATTGGGGAGTTCTTCTACTAAAAAATTCGTGAATTCTGGAAGTGAAGGGATCAAAGGTTCCAGGGATGGCAGCACAGTTGTATAAAGGTAGCGAAATCTATATTCAATAGCTTCATTAAGATAAGGTTTTGGATTACTAACTTTAATCTGTACTTTATGTATGCCACCGGTAGTATTGTTCACGTAGGTGTCAACTGCAGCGACAATGATTTTGCCAGGGTTCGCCAAGTAAGGTACACCTTGGTAAGAAAATTGCACGTCCGAAAGAACGATCTCACCAATCTTTTGCGGTATAAGTTCATAAGCCCACGCCATAGTGACAGCAATTTTATCATCTATTAACCGTGGAGTTGTTTTGGAATGCAATGGAACAGCGAGGAAATCGGGCAAAAAATTGAAAGTCGGGGAACCGATATGTTTCATTTGTGCGTTTCCCGATATTGTGAGTTCCAAAGTTGCTTTCTCATTAAATTGTATATGGCGGGGTGTAACTACTGCTGCAACTTTGACATCTTGGCTTTGTACGCCTGTCGTGAAAAGCATCAGTAAGATACTAAATAGTGTAAGGCTCAAATATGATTGCAACAGGAGTTTTTGAAAATTACCAATCTTTATCACGACGATATCCGCTATTGAGTTGTTGTTTGAGCATATTTTGTCTGCGTTTATTTTCATTCTTACTCAGACGTTCAAGCAGTTGAAATGCCTCTGCTTTAGGAATGTGACTTGGCTCGTTTTTTTGTGCATCCTTTTGCCAATTGAGTTGCTGCTGTATGGTGTTTTCCTGTTGTTCTTTCAACAGTTGAAGTGCTAATGCATGGTTATGTTTAGCATCGGCATCATGAGGGTTTAAGCGAAGGGAAGACTCATAAGATTCAATTGCAGCGGTGAGGTCACGCAACTGAAATTGCACATTGCCTAAGTTGTAATAAGCAGCAGCTTCATTGGGAAAATTTCCTTTCAAAATTGATCTTTGAAAGGCTGCAGCAGCATCTGTATATCTGCCTTTTTTATAGAGTGCTGTTCCGAGGTTGTGAAGTGCAATCGGATTATCAGGTTTGTCAAACGTTGCTTGTTGAAAAGCCTCTACTGCAGCATCATAGTCCTGAATCCGATATGCCTCGGTACCGGCTTTCATTGCACGCTTCCAGTTTCCCAGCCATCCGCCGAGGAAAAAGATAATACAGATAACGATTGAGCAATAATAAATCTTATTCCACATGTTTTTATTATAATGGATAATATGATGATTTGCAAGAAATTGTAGTCAGTCTTTAGCATGTTTCATTCTAAAAGAAAAAGGCGCGCTTTGCAGCGCGCCTAATGATTATGATGACCTGTCTATCTTTGCTTGATATCCGCCCACGTTGTTGTCAACTTTTGTCTGGGTTCAACAGGTAAGACACCATCAATTTCTTTGAAAAAGGTTGCTTGGTCAGTGGCTTTATCGGGATAAATTTTAACTGCGTCGTGAGTGGCATCATCAAAATGTAGATTCAAATATGCACTACCGCCACCTTCACTACAGCGATAAAGGAGAACGTTTGCCCCTTTTTTCAATTCGACCTCAATATTGAAGTCTACTTGTTGCACGCCACCTGTCCAAGTCGGATTATTGTACCATTTTTCACCATTAAGCCATATCTGTGCATGGTCGTCGTGTGCAGGAGACATAACAGATTCCATGGCTTTTGGTGCGTCAATCACACAGATTGCATAGGTGTCAAAACTATTAACTGCACCACCTTCTTTCTGCATGTTGTTTGGATTTGTGGGATCAATTTCAAAGACAGTCCATCCTCGTATTCCACCGTTTGTACGAGGCCATTCCATTTTGACTTTGCGTGTCTTATATAATCCCTCAATAGTTGAAAGTGTGAGTTGGGTTAGTTTTTCTCCAGTTCCTTCAGAAATAAAATCTCTTGGAGCCCTTTTCCCGAGGGGATCGTTGTTTTCATAGTTTCCATCAGGCCCGTACCACTTCGTAATCCACGTCTTGACACCTGAATGGTCTTCATTCAATTCATCTCCGTTAACCTTCACCATCCACTGTGCTTCAGGGATAGGACCGTCTTGAACGTTAACCTTGCCTTGTGCAAACGCAAATTGAGAGATGTTTATGGTCAATGTAAAGATTATTATAGTTTTGAACATGGAAAGAAAACATTTTTGCATAATCATCATTCCTCTTTATACAATAGAAAATTTGTTATATCAATTCTAATAAATTATATCTCATTTATGACTTTCGTTAGATAATCATACTTTGTTATACTCTCAATAGTGGTTTTATACCAAATTAACAGGATTTATCTTGTTTTATTGGTGTCAGGCAGAATACGCCAAATCAAGAAATCAACGGTATGAATGCCATTTAGGCATTCCCCGTGTGGTATTCTGAATTGGTTAGGAAACCGCACCTACCGAGACGAATCGCGTTAATTTGGTATAAGTCCCAGGTATTGAGTGACGACCTTTGCGTAATTGACGGTGTCCTTTGTTTTGAATATGTTTCATTGTTATTTCGTCTGTTGAGACAAAAACATTTGCATAAGATGTCGCGAGCAGGAGCTCGCTCCTACAGAAGACGAATACCCTTAAAATTTATGACAAGCGATTTATAAGCGAGGCACTATAGCCAGCACCAAACCCGTTATCAATGTTGACAACAGTGACCCCAGAAGCACAACTATTTAGCATGCCAAGCAAGGCAGCAAGTCCGCCAAAACTTGCCCCATAACCAATGCTTGTTGGTACAGCAATGACAGGACAATCAACCAAGCCACCGACCACACTCGGTAATGCGCCTTCCATACCCGCAATCACAACAATGACACGCGCATTCAGAAGTTTCTCATGATTACCTATGAGTCTGTGTAATCCAGCGACACCTACATCGTAAAGACGTTCAGGTGGGCTGCCCATCATATAAGCAGTTTCAGCAGCTTCTTCTGCAACGGGTAAGTCAGACGTGCCAGCAGAAATAACCAAGACTCCTGTCTTACCTTCTACATCAGACTGCATAACGGAGATTGTCCGTCCCAGTTCGTTGTAACGTGCTTCCGGATGGAGTGGTTTTACTGCCTCATACATTGAGGGTGTAGCGCGCGTTGCCAGCAGGGGATGTCCAGCTTCAAGGATACGTTCGCTAATTTTCGCAACTTGGACATCAGTTTTCCCTTCGCAGAAGATGACTTCAGGAAAACCTGTTCGTAGTTGGCGATGGTGGTCAATTTTGGAAAAACCGAGGTCTTCAAATGGGAGGGTGCGGAGAGATTGAAGTGCATCACTGACCTCAATCTCCCCACTTTTGACCTTCTCAAGGAGAGTTCTTAATTTTTCAACTTCCATATCGTTGAAATGAATGAAAAAAGTTTGTTAGAAATTTCTACTACAGACAAGAAAAGTAGCTACAACCTCAGAAATGTTGTTATTATGCTTCTTCAGTTGATTTCTTATCATTGTTAAGTCCGGGAATTGTCTCAGTGATTTTGTTTCGAACTTCAGAAGAGACTTTTTTACCGGTTTCAACTGCGGATTTCACTTGATTTGATGCGTCTTTGACACGTTCTTTGCCGACTTCAACGAGTCCTTGTACACTTTCCTTCCCTTGATCTACCATGTGCTGCACATTTTCTTTTGCTGCCTCACTTGCATGTTGAGCGAATTCCAGTGTCTTATCTTTTGCCTGAGCCGAGGTATCTCGGATTTTCTGTCGAGTCTCTTTACCCGGTGCTGGTGCATAGAGTAGGCTAATTACCGCACCTGTCAAAAAACCGGTGCAGAAAGCAAAAATCATTGTCAATCCATTGTTGCGTCCATCGTTACTCATGAGTTTATCCTTTCTATATAAGTGTAAGCGTTAATTTAATATTGACTTACCACGTTTAGGATGAAATTGTTCGTCACTTTAGTATATACGTTTATTTTGGATATTTCTTTTCAATTAAGTGGATTTTCACCAAATCTTTTTCAATTTAATTTCTTGTACGCTATGAGAACAATGGCATTCTGGCAAATTGGTTAATTTCTGAAGAGTAAGCCAATTTATTACTCAGCAACAACTTCTGATTGCTCTGTGGAAGTCTCCGTTTCCGATTCATCATTTTGTAAAGATTCTACGGTCGGTTGAGATTCACTGTCTTCAGCATTAGATTGAGCAGTTCCACTTGTGTGAGATGATTTATAAAGCCTTTCCCAACCTGCTTTTAATCCGTGCCACATACTCACAATATCTGCGAGAGATACTGCGACTTGATTACGAAAATACTCTGCCTGTTCGATGGTTTGACCTGAAAAAGTAGATACTTTTTGGACAACCGATTCAAGTTCCTGTACACTTTGATTTAGCGTTTCCGTCAATTCTTGAACACTATGTAAAGTCGGTTGCACCTCATTTTCGCTAATCTGCTGTATTGATGCCGTAACGCCATTGATATTTTGTAGCAGTTGCGGTAACTCTTTATTGATCTCTTTTACCGTTTGACTAACGTCAGTAATGAGTATTCCGACTTCTTGATTGACGAGGTTTTCCGTAGAATTAAGCGTGTTCTGAATACTGTTCAGAGAATTTCTTAAACTGCCGAGCGTTCTACATAAGTACACAAATAAAACGGCTAAAGCAATCAGTGCTACACCAAGACTGCCTTTCCAAAAAAATGAAAGAATTACACCCCACTCTGCCATATATGTATTCCTTTTTTATGCGTTTGAACATGTACACAATAAGGAAAAACACGAATTTCAAACGCGATTTTCTTTTAGGTCTGTAGTTGTTTTTCTATAATTTGTGTGGTCGCAGCAATCGCTGCATCCACTTTCCCAAGGTTTCGCCCGCCGCCCTGCGCCAATTCCGGACGACCACCACCGCGCCCATCGGCAATTTCGGTAATCGCTTGTATGAGTTTGCCAGCATGCAAACCTTGGTCCTTTACAAGGTCAGACGTTACACCAACAATAAACGCAGCGTCATCTCCTGTAACTGATGCAAGTGCCACGACACCAGATTCCAGTTGATTTTTAAGCGCGTCTACCATCTGTCGCAAACTATCTCTATCAGTTTTGTCTATCCGCGAAGCGACAACCTTTACTCCCTCAACGAGTGTTGCACCATCAACTAAAGTCCCAATGTTTGAGAGTGCGTTCTGACTTTTCAATTGTTGAATTTGCTGCTCTAATTCACGTTGTTCCAGCAGCAGTTGTTCAATTCTTTCAGACAAACCAGTTTTTGGCGTTTTTAGCAAACTGGCCACATCAGAAAGTAATGCCTCATCATCCTGAATCGCTGTAACGGCAGCATTGCCCGTGAGTGCTTCAACGCGACGCACACCCGCGGCGATACTGCTTTCACTCATCAATTTGACATAACCGAGTTCACCTGTTGCATCGACATGTGTTCCTCCGCATAACTCTACGCTATATTTACCTGCTTTCACCACACGCACAACATCCCCATATTTGTCACCGAAGAAGGCTAAAGCGCCTCTTTCTTTTGCTTTATCCAACGACATTTCACCGATCTCAAGTATATCATTTTCACGAATCTTCTCGTTGACAAAGATTTCAATTCCACGGAGTTGCTCCGATGACACAGCCTCATAATGGTTAAAATCAAACCTTAATCTTCCTGCTTGAACGAGCGATCCTGCTTGTGCGACGTGTGTTCCGAGTATATTACGCAATCCGCTGTGCAGTAGATGCGTTGCGGTGTGGCTCACTGCTATAGCGTTGCGACGGTCAATGTCAATCTGTGCCTTAACTTTCGTAAAGGGGGTAATCTCACCTTCAACAACCTTACACTTATGAACAAACAGATCGGGAGAAGGTTTTATCGTGTCAAGCACAGCAAGTTTCGCGTCAGAACTTTCAAGCACTCCGACATCACCAACTTGTCCGCCCGATTCGCCGTAAAATGGCGTGCGATTGAGAAGGACAGAGACCTCTTGATCTTGCTTTGCTCTTGCAACGGATTCTGTGCCAGCAATCAACGCCACAATTTCTGCATCAACAGTATGTTCAGTATATCCAACAAATTCTGTGCTACCAGTTTCTTTTAGAACTTCTGCGTAAACAGCGATTTCATCATCTTTTGTGCCACTACCTGCTTCCTGCCATGCAGCGCGTCCCCGGGCGCGTTGTTCCTCCATGCTATCTTCAAAACCAATTTCGTCTACTGCAAAACCTTCTTCGCGCGTGAGAAGTTGTGTCAGGTCAAGCGGAAATCCGAACGTATCATATAACTCAAATGCACGTTTGCCATCAAGTTCTGTTTCACCTTCCGCTTTGAGGGTGTTAATTGACTGTCCAAGCATCTCTAACCCACGTGCCAGCGTTTGATGAAAACGATTCTCCTCAGCCTGAATAGTACGTGTAATAAATTCACGTCGCGGCAAAACATCGGGAAAAACATCACCTAACAACTCTACGACTTTATCAACAAGGCGGAAAATGAACGGTTCGTCCATATCCAGTTTTTTGCCATATAACACAGCACGCCGCAAAATTCGGCGGATGACATAACCGCGTCCATCGTTAGACGGCATCACACCATCTCCAATGGCAAATGTCAAACATCGGATATGGTCAGCAATTACCCTATGTGGCAGCCCACTGATGTCGTGTGAGTATACGGTCTCTGTCATATCCGAAATCGTATCCAGAAGCGGTGTAAACAGGTCTGTTTTGTAGTTCGAATCAACTCCTTGCAGTATAGACGTAATTCTCTCAAACCCCATGCCTGTGTCTACGTGAGTAGCAGGAAGGGGATCAAGTTTTCCATTCTGGTCCCGATTGAATTGAATAAAGACAAGATTCCAAAATTCAAGGAATCTATCACTTGTGTTAGGTCCAGCATCAGGGTCGTTTGCAGTTTCAGGGAATGCTTCTACGCCTAAATCAATAAAAAGTTCACTACACGGACCGCAGGGGCCGGTCTCACCCATTTCCCAAAAGTTGTCCTTATTACAGCGGCGGATGCGGTCAAGCGGCAGGTCAGTCTCTTGCAGCCATAGTTTTTCTGTTTCATCGTCTTCAACGTATACCGTTGCCCAGAGCAGCTCAGCAGGAATTTTCCACAACTCCGTCACTAATTCCCATGCAAAAGCGATGGCTTCCTGCTTATAGTAATCTCCGAATGACCAGTTTCCGAGCATCTCAAAGAACGTGTGGTGGCTTGGTGAATGTCCTACCTCTTCAAGGTCGTTATGTTTTCCGCTTACTCGTAGACATTTTTGCGTGTCTACTGCCCGCGTGTATTCCCGCTGCCCAATTCCAAGGAAAACATCCTTGAATTGATTCATACCCGCATTTGTAAACAACAAAGTTGGATCGTCAGCAGGAATTAATGAGGCACTCGGAACAACAGTATGTCCTCTTTTTCGGAAATATTCTAAATAACTTGCTCTGATTTCATCTGATGTCATAATTTTGACTTGCTCCCGTAAATCCAATTATAGTTTATTTTTACGCAAGAAGTCAAGACAAAATAATTTGTTTGTATTTTAATTGCAAATCATAAAACCTTTTCAATTACCTGTAAGATAGTTTCTGATTCAAAACCACGCCGTGCCAGAAATCCGTGTAGCCTACGTTTAGCAACCTGTATTGACAAACGCTTGTACTGTTTTGCGCGTTTTTGCGCGATTTGCAATGCTAACCTTGCCTCGTCCTCAGTCTTAACTTGAGCTAAAACCTGTTCTGCTGTTTCTGGATCAACGCCTTTCTCAATGAGTTCCTGTTTTAGCACTGTTCGCCCACGAGGATTTGACTTTTGTCGACGTTGTATCCATTTCTCGGCGAATAGTCTGTCTCGAATATGTCCTGAATTAATTAATTCGATGATGATTGTTTCAACCGTTTGTTCTTTAAACCCTTCCCGTTCAAGCTGCTGTGTCATTTGGGTTTTGCTGTAGATATTTTCACGTAATATATTGAGCGCATAATTTTTAGCGCGCATCGCTTCGTCTGCTGCGATAAGCTTCTCAATGGTCTGCGATTCAATTTCTAAACCGACCCGCAGCCCTAAATTTTTAACAAGGTTAGTGGGAATTATGACAAAAGGTTTCTTGTCTAAAAAGAGTTGATGATGTGCAGTAAATTTACTATGGGGTTGAATATCTGTAATTTTCTGCTTCATCTTATGTCTAGGAAGCACATTGGGTTCTCGTAGGTATATGCAATAGTGTATAGACGGATATGAAACAGCCTATTGTTCTGTCTACATTTATATTATAGGTCGCGATTCGGAGATCGAAATCAACGGTATGAATGCCATTTAGGCATTCACCGCCTACAGAAATCTTATCTATTGTAGGAGGGAACTCCGATTCCCGAATATTTTCAAAACCCTCAATTATCATTTGACAAAGCATTAGCACAACGCGTTAATATAATAACTCATTCGGAAAATTCATGGAGATTCCTTTAACTCCTTTATTGTGCATCAACATAGTAAAAGCCGAACATAATCGCCATTTCATCTTCAGAGGTTACGCCGTATTGTATCGGTTCATCTTTATCAAAGTTGGAATGCGTGCATTCAAAGCGTAGTCCATCTCCGACGGACAGTTTTAGCGGTGGATTGAACTGATCCACCGGGGCATTGTCATAAGCCACGCTTTTATGCAGCAACGCATCTGTAGAGATATGATAGACTTCAAATAACTCGCCATGCCGGTGCATGTGTGAGGTGACCTGAAATATGTTGAGTCCTGTGATGTCGCGGTATCCTTGTCGTCTCAACAGTTTTAACGCATTTGAAACGCGCCATTCACCTTTTACCATGCGCGTTGTTTGTGGCGGGACGTTTATATCCTTGTTAGAGGCAGCAAACTTTTTCGCCTCGTATTTCACTGCTTCTGGTGGGAGTGTCCACAGATTGACATACGTCTCACCGATAAGTGTTTCTGTGCCTAACAGGTTGACATAATGCGAGTTCATATCAAAAATAGTATCACCGGATAGCCGAAGTGCGATACCTTCGGGGAAACGGATAGATTTCCCGGCACGCTGCGAACCGATGACGGGTAAGCGATCCAATAGGTCGTGATGCCCGGATGTTTCCGATTCTTCGGAATTGACCACTCTAAAAGTATCTTCAGGGTTGACACCGATGCCCGGTACTACATTTTCCTCAAGTAATCCGTGACGCACGCCTAACCGGGTGACTCGGTAAAGGATAAAATGATGGCTCCCTGTCGGGTAATAGATATCATAGCCGTTGACGAAAATATCGCCTTGTGGGGTCTGTCCGTTTTCATCGGTGATCTGTGTGGCGTAGAACACTTCCAACTCTTTACCGGGTTCAATTTTGAAGGGCGGTAAATGTATCTGATAGCCTTGTCCGAGTGGTGGCGGTGCTGGTGCTTGGAATGTTTCTTCTGGGTCCCGCAGCACGGCGAGGTCTCCGATGCCCGTAAGTTTCTCTTTTTGTGGTGCACCTGCAGTGATCCATGTCCGAATTGCTGCTATTTTGGCATCATGGAGTTTGCCTTGACCAAACGGCATGCGTTGACCTAGTGTGACGGCTTCGGATCCCATTAGTTTTGTTATGAGAAAACTGTTGTCGGGGTTACCGGCGTCAACGAGTTTCATACCGGCTGCAGCTGCTGCGGGATTATGCGGTGTTTGCCCAACTAAATTTTGATACGAATTCTCGTAGGCAAGGTTCAATCCACCCGCGTTTGTGGGGGCACCGTGGCATGCCGTATTGACGCAACTTTTGTCAAATATGTAATGTTGAATATCGTGATAGGTGGAATCGTCTATCTGTTCTGTTTGTCCAAAGGCGTTAGCCACACGCACAAGGTCTAATATATCTATGCGACCATCGGCATTGACATCGGCATCAGCGGAAGCGGTGCCAAAGGCAGCGGCGACCCGCACTAAATCTTGGATATTGACGATGCCGTCTGCGTTGACATCTTCGGGGAATGGAAAGGTGGCGGGGTGTGCAGACGCGGTCACGGTGATACTGAGTATCAGGAAAAGGGCTATTGGTGTGAAAATAAGGTTTCTAAACATTTTGGATAATCCTATACCTCCCTATTTGCATACCACCAGAGTGCCCGATCTAATGTCCGCATCTCCTCAAAAGTGGCACTTTCCGCAAGGGTTCTACAATCCGTCACGTATTCTTGCCAGAACGTCACATATTCTTGCCAGCAATTTAATGAATCGTTGTATCTCTCTTCTTCTCCAAAAGACTTCACTGAATACCGACTAAGAATTGGATATGGGTCTTTGTGAAAGAAATGAAGTATCGCTGTGGCAACGACAGGTCCGACACCATACAGACCACCATCCTGACGAGGACGAGCCAACACGGGTTCGTCTCCATTTTGCAATGCTTCGTGCGTTCTTTCTATTACGTCGTTTTCAGAATTATTATTTTCAATACGTCTAACGTTTTGGACCTTTAGCCATGTGGCAACCTTTTGCAATATGTCTATGTCAAGATATCCCTGTTCAGATACCTCGTCTCTCATAGCGATTAGTTTCTTCTCACGTTCGGTTTGTGTTGAAGGATTACCAGTAAAAAAGCATTCACGATACTTCTTTGCGAATCTTGGTATATCAGATTCAGGAAATTGTAATTCCATACTTTTATCCCCTTCGGTAAGTGCGGGGGTTTAACGTCTCCCCGCAAGGACATGAATTGAAAGTTTAATGTATAGGCGGATGTGAAAACCGCCTATACGTTTACAATGCTGATAGATTTCCTATTGATTTTCAAGTTGGTAAAAGTAACAGGATTTACTCTCCACCGTTAGTACCTGCCCAAACCGCACCACGCTGGAGAAGGGTACTGAACATCTCATGCTGACATGCTGCTGGATCGTGTCCAAGTGCAAGGTAGAACACTTTACCTTCACCCCAATTCTTTGTCCATGCAACGGGCATCGCTTCGCCTTTCCACAACGCTGAAGCAAGCACATGATTTCGTGGATCGTAATCGAGAATATACTGTTCATCCGTCACGACGAATTCGTCAAGTCCCTCTGTGATTTCGTGTTCACCATCCACTATACTGACCTGATAGTCACGATAGCGCGGATGTGTGGTAAAGTATCCACCGACCATTGAACGATATTCTGGGCATCCACGGAAAGAATCGGCAGCTGAATGTATACCGACGTAGCCCTTCCCTGAAGCGACATAGTTTAGCAACCCATTCTTCTGTGCATCCGAAATTTCACCGACCGTATAATAAAAAACGATAAGGTCATACGGATCTAAGTTCGGTGATACCAGTGCGTCGAGATCGTCCTCAACAGTCGTAATCTCAAATTCATCTCGCTGTGAGAGAGCTTTGACAATTTCTTCGCTGCAGCCTTTCCAATTATGAATTGCGCCGCCTGCGAAAACAAGTGTATTAATCTTTGCCATTTTTAGCCTCCTTGATATGTAATAGTGCTATTGTAGCATAAACACATCAAAATTACAAATTGTGTTAAATGTAATGTGAGTTGGACAAATACCGTAAAGAATCAACGTTGAATGCGCGTATTACACGATGCATTAATACGGACTATTTTCAAATCTTAATGGTTGAGTTGTTGAGTTTCGCTGTGCTTCCTCAACTTACATCTACTCAGAAGCGTCCAATAACAATCAGAAACTCATCCTAAGACGAAACTTCTGTATAACCTTTGGGCAAAGGTTTTCCTGCAACAAGGGCAGATTTAAGAGGACGGACATGTCGGCAGCTACCACGATGCGTAAATCCTGGACAATCGCATGTAATATCTGCCCCGATTACCTCTAACGTATAAAACTTGCCTTTTTGTGATGAACTTTCGGCATGATAGACAGTTCGTTGTGGTCCAGTGAGAACGTCTGCTAAAATACGGATTGCCTCTTCTGAATACGGACGGAGTTGTTTACGTGTCGCTTCTTGCAGATGTGAGGTGTTCTCTTCAAGATATGTGTCACCTGCTTTCTGAAGCACGTCATGGATATTGGATTCCTCAATTTTATTAGGTTGAACAGACAAAGCATTCATCATCCGCTTGAGTTCACTTAGCACATCCAACTGAAGCGCAGCTTCTCCACCCGGCACCATAATTGAACCTTCAACGATGGCGTCCATTAACGCCGCTTTTGTTTCTAATACGGTTTTAACAAACGAATCGATCGTGCCATTCGCAATCATATAAGTAACGTTGACAGTCCCAGTTTGCCCAATACGGTAGGCGCGATCCTCCGCTTGCCAATGGTTAGCGGGCACCCAATCTAAATCGTTGAACACAACTTGTCGCGCTGCGGTCAGATTTATGCCAACCCCTGCAATGTGCATGTTAGCCACAAACAATCTGATGTTATCATCGTTTTGAAAACGGTCAACTCGGTCCTGTCTCTGATGTGCGGGAACTGCACCGGATACGTAAACCGCTCTGTCCTTGAAGTGCTGCCGAAAACGCTGCATCGTATTGAGGAACGATGTAAAGATAATCACCTTTTCACCCTGTTCCAAAGCATTTTCTACGAATTTGATGGTGTGGCGGCATTTGACAAACGCAATTGCTCGGCGCACTTGGGTAATCCTACCCATTCCAGTTCCTAAATCGGTAGTGTCTATTGATTCATCTAATTCTTCGCTTTCTTCCGATGATAGACCAATGGATTCTGGTAATCCAGCAATGGCTTCAGGCGACTCAAATTTAGATAGGAATTCTTGGACTAATCGATTGTAGTGTTGGATCGCATAAGGGTGCAGTTCAACGTCCATCCAAGTTCGCACCTTCGGTGGCAGGTCTAACACCTCATCTTTTGTGCGGCGCAGCATCATACCGTGTAGTTGCACGGTTAATTCCTCTATATTGCTTGCACCATCTGCCACTAACCCGAAATCTCCCTGATATGCCTCACAATAACGTTTAGCGAAACTGAGAAAACTTTTTCCGAGCGGATGATTCAGGATTTGTAACAAAGGGAAAAGGTCGCGGGGACGGTTTGTCATCGGGGTCCCAGTCAGCGCGTGGACAACGGGATCATCTTCAATCGATTCCACAAGTTTTGCCCCGTTTTTACTTCGCTGGCTCTGGTAATTTTTTAGGTAGTGTGCTTCGTCAAAGACCACACCTTTCCAGTCAAATTCAAGCAGTTTGTCCAGATTTTTACCGAGGATTTCATAGTTAATGATAACCCAACCACTGTAGTCTGTAGGAGGAAGTGGTGCAGGACCAACAATGGCAGGTTCGACATCAGGGAAAACGATATCGATTTCGCGTGCCCAGTTACGTTTGATAGAGGCAGGACAGATTATGAGATAAGGACCTTTCGGTTCTGCCTCAACCATCGCGATGATAGACTGACGCGTTTTACCCAATCCCATATCATCGGCAAGGAGAGCACGGCGGCGACCTAAAAGAAATGCAATACCTTCTACTTGATGTGGAAATAAACCTTCTGCAATTTCTTCGGCACGCTTAACGCTTATTTCCTGCATGCAATTTTCCTTTTGTATGGAGATTTCTAACCTGATACCCTATCTATCAACGAGCCAAAAATCTCCCTCACTCACAATACTTAGCTGCTTTAGCATCACTGCACCGGGATAATCCGGTGCCATGCCGATGCCCATCGCAAAAACCTTTCCGTTCCCTTTGGCATGGCTGCCTACCAACGTAAGGACTGGTTGCGTAATACTTGTCGGGATTCCATCGCTAAAAAGAACAATGATTGTAGGTGAAGTTTTGGCTGTTTCTGTCAATACTGTGAGCATATCGTGGTCAGTGCCTTTTGTCCGAATTTGTGATTTAATATCCACCAAATACGCTGACGAAGCTTCAACTGTCTCCTCCGTCACAGGCACAAACTTATTCTGATAGACGATCAATTCGGTACTAAACGCCACGATGTTAAAACTATCGTGTGGTTCAAGGAAGGTGAGCGAATCTTGCATGATGTCTAAAATCTTTTTGAGTTTTCGATCAGCCAAATCCTGCATGCTGGCAGACAGGTCAACGCAGTAGACAATACGTTGAGGACCCTCTTGTGCCTCAATAAACTTAACTAACCTACTCTTAATACGTTCAGGAGTCTTCTTTTGTTTCTTAATGGGTTGTTCAACACCTCTCTGAATGCGGGGTGCACCTTCAAATTTGACAGAGGTCGTACTAGGAGCGAGACCTTCTCCCAAATTTACTTTTTCAAAAGGTTCAAAGGCAGTCGGTTCTGCAGCAGACACAACACCGCGATGTGTTACGGGTTGATTGCTCGTTAAAATCTTCATCTGCGGTTGATTCGTACTCTGGGTGGTTTGTTTGCGGATTTGGGGACGTTTCGGTTGTATGATGCGCTTTGTTTTCGGCTTTTCCACTTCTGTAAAGAACGCATCCATGGTGTCTATATGTTGGCTTGGTACCACTTTAAACCAGTAAAAGAAACCGATTACGCCAACGATGAGATGTAATCCGACTGAAATGAGGAGCGATGTGCTTGATTTATATTTCATTTCGTTGTGTTCCAAAGTAAAGCCAATTATTTACTCAATGCTAATTCCATCTCTCTACAACAACCTTTTTCTGCGTAAAGAAATCAACAGCATCCCAGCTCTGTCCGTGCAAATCACCGAAGAAACTATCTTTCCAACCGCTGAATGGGAAGAACGCCATCGGTGCAGCAACCCCAATATTAATACCGATGTTTCCTATCTGTGCCTCATAACGAAACTTACGTGCTGACGCACCACTGCTTGTGAAAAGACATGCCATATTACCATATTTACCGCTGTTGATGAGGGCAATTGCATCGTCAATCGTTTCAACATGGATGAGTCCTAAAACTGGACCGAAGATTTCTGTCTTCGCAATATCTCCTTGTGGGTTAAGATTGCCGAGGACGGTTGGACGAATGAAGTTTCCATTTTCACCACCACT
Source organism: Candidatus Poribacteria bacterium (assembly GCA_028820635.1). Taxonomy (GTDB): domain Bacteria; phylum Poribacteria; class WGA-4E; order WGA-4E; family WGA-3G; genus MSPOR6. The sequence goes on along the minus strand of JAPPIG010000064.1, from coordinate 105,130 downwards.
GATGTTCGGATACCGACCATCAACGAGAACGCGCGCGCCGGTATCTATGCCAGTTTGAATTACCCCTTCAATTCGCTTTCTACTTTGATGTGTGATGACAGGTCCCATTTGCACACCATCTTCTAATCCATTCCCGACAACTCTGTCCGTAGCAATGTCGCTAATGGCTTTTGGAAACCAATCCCTTGCACCCCCAACAGCGAAGGCGAGGGACGCAGCAAGGCACCGCTGCCCAGCACACCCAAACGCACTATCAGCAGTTGCATTTGCAGTAAACTGTGGATCAGCATCCGGTAAAACAATCAACGGATTTTTCGCACCACCTTGACATTGAACCCGTTTGCCATTTGCGGCAGCTTTGGCATAGATAGCCTTTGCAGTTGCAGTTGACCCAACAAAACTGATAGCGCGGATTTCAGGATGTTCCAAAATGGCGTTTACAGTTTTTTGCCCACCGTTAACAAGATTTACAACGCCTTCCGGGAGTCCCGTCTCTTCAAGAAGTTGGAATATCTTTTGCATGGTAAGCGGCACCTTTTCAGAAGGTTTGACGATATAGGTATTCCCACAAGCGATGGCATAAGGAAGAAACCAGAAAGTTATCATTCCGGGGAAATTGAACGGGGCAATCACAGCACATACACCGACGGGTTGACGGATCATAAATTCATCAATACCCGCAGCGATGTCTTCCAAATTTGTGCCTTGCATCAACGTAGGAATGCCGCACGCGACTTCAACGTTTTCAATAGCACGCCGCATTTCGCCTTTCGCTTCGGCAAGTGTTTTTCCACACTCCATCGTAATCGTTTGTGCGATGTTATCAAGGTTTTCTTCTAAAAGGTTTTTTAGTTTGAATAGGTACTGAATACGTTGGACAGGTGGGGTGCGGCGCCATTCGTCAAGCGCAGATGCAGCGGCTGTCGCTGCCTGATGCACTTCATCCGCAGATGACAACGGGACTTGTGTTAAAACCTCGCCCGTAGCAGGGTTTGTTACATCAAGTAGATTCACCGCTGCAGATTCGTGCCATGTGTTGTTAATATAATTCAGGATCGGCTTTGGGGGGTTCATCATGTTCTCCATCTTCAGAGTACTATGAGAGTTGTTAGTGCTTTGTCAACATATTATTATATGTCGCGATTCGGAGATCGCTCTTACAAGTGAAGTGTCCAATTATTTCAATAATTCATCATAATCAGTTCTGCCCATTAAACAACTTAAGTACTTTCATCTGCTCAACCGCAGCTAAAACCTGTGGGTCATGTTCAAGTTCATCCTTCGTGTTTTGGGTAACCACAGCGATAGCATACTTTATTCCGATGTCGCTGAGGACGATCTGTTCTTCAGTAAGGGCATCAGTCAATTTTCTATATGCCTGTAGAAGTTTTGAGGCTTCACGGTCATCCCGCGAGGCATGTTCAGCAGCTGCTAACTTTTCTAAAACATCATCACCGTTCTCATCAATAAAGGCGATTAGTTTTTCGTGATTGCGTAGTTTGAGCTGCATCTGCAGTTCAGATCCCGTAAATCCTGCAGTTTCAACATCCGGGATAATGCCAATTTTCTCAATATTCACATCGTTTGGTGTATAGTAGCGCGCAATCGTTAATTTAAGTGCTGCTTTTGAATCGCTGAGAGGAAAAAGTTTTTGCACTGATGCTTTTCCAAAGGTTTTACTTCCCATAACAAGGCCCCTTTTATGGTCTCTTATCGCACCCGCAACAATTTCGGAAGCACTTGCACTGCCACCATCAACCAAAACGATCAACGGGAGTTTTTCCCTTGCTTCTCCTTGTGCGTGGAAGGGTTTACGATCCTCATCCTTAAGTCCTTGACTGTAAACAACGAGTTGTCCAGGTTCAAGAAAATCGCTTGCAATTTCAACGGCAGAACCGAGAAGTCCCCCTGGGTTCAAACGCAAATCAAGGATAATACCGGTGATATTGTTCTCATTGAATTCTGCTAAAGCGTTATCAACATCATTTCCTGTCGTTTCAAGGAACTGATTGATTTTGATATATCCGATATTATCACCAATAATGTCTTTTTCCACGCTTGGCATACGAATAACTTCTCGCGTGAGTGTAACTTCTATTGAGTTAACCTCTATTGGGTTATCCTCCTTCGGACGAATAATGGTAATTGAAACTGAAGTGCCGGGTTCACCTCTCAAAAGGTCAACTGCATCATCTAATGTCATGACTGCAGTAGATTCGCCATCAATCTGGCTGATAATATCCCCGTTTTGTATCCCAGCAAGTGCGGCTGGGTTGCCTTTGAAAGGTGTAATGACAGTTATCATATTTTTACGCATACCGACGGTCATACCGAGTCCGCCATAATTTCCACGGTTCGGTGTGTTGAATGCAATGAGGTCGGGTATGAATTGGCTATATGGATCCAAAGTGCGGAGCATCCCTTTGATTGCCCCCTCTATCAGTTTCTTAGATTCCGGATTATCAAGGTGTTCCTGTTTTATATAAGCCAAGATTTCAGAAAAGAGTGCCAGATGCTCTAATAGTATTTCATCTTCTGTTTTTGCGTTTTCAGTTTCAGCAAAACTCCAACTTAACGGAAGAAAAACCGAAACGAAAACTGTTAAAAAGATGATGTAAGTGTAATTTTTTTTCATTTTTTTCTCCATTTCAATATTTCAAAGGTCAAACTTTATCATATTCTACTCAATTTAGAAATAATATTTCGAACTCTTGGGTTTAATGTGATGTAAAAAGCAACGATGACTGCTATTGAACCAAAGAGTAGGTCAAACCAGTCCATCCGGTCTTTCATGTGTTCCCATCTTGAGCTGCCTGAGTATACGGTTTTTGCCATAGATGTGGCTGCCTCATCCGAGAGGTTTGGTTGACTTTCTATTATTTGTTCTGTAATTTGCGTAACTGCATTCCATTGAACATCAAGGTATTTCCCAATGAAGATACCGATAACGGAGAAAACAGCAGCACCGATTGCAACCATCAACCACTGCTTTTTCTCATTAGGCTCAATAGCACCAGAACAAGTTAGAAGCATTCCAATGCCGCTGAATAAACCGATACCAATAGCAATCAACCCCGCAGTATTGCCTGTCCACTGAATATACTTCGCCCAGAGGACTCCGCCTAATATCGCTCCAATCAGTCCACCTAAAGGAGCAATTACTATCTTCATTTTTTCCCTTATAGCGTGCTATATTGCAGGCTTCTGTAAATGGTGGTCAGTGTTTTGCTCAAAAGTATAAGCGACACGTAAAAGCGTTTCTTCATCAAAGGGTGCTGTAAGCAACTGTAAGCCGACAGGCAAGCCACTTTTTACTAAACCGCACGGAACAGAAATCCCTGGTAACCCTGAATGACTTGCTGGTGTTGTCATCACATCACAGAGGTACATCTGCAACGGATCCGCAGTCCGTTCACCAATTTTAAATGCTGGGGTCGGTGAGGTCGGTGTTGCTATCACATCAACCTTTTCAAATGCAGCATCAAAATCGGACTTTATCAGTGTCCGTGCCTTCTGTGCCTTACGGTAATAAGCATCTTGGTATCCCGCGCTGAGTGCAAAAGTGCCGAGCATTATGCGACGTTTTACCTCTTGTCCAAAACCTTCGCTACGGGTTTTCTTATACATATTGATTAAGTCTTCAGGTTCTTCTGTGCGGTAGCCGTAGCGGACACCGTCATATCTCGCGAGATTGGCACTTGCTTCTGCAGGTGCAATAATATAATATGTAGCGATGGCATAGTCAGTATGTGGCAGCGAAATCTCTTCAACAGATGCGCCGAGTTTTTCGAACTCAGCAATAGCGGCATGCACACAATCTGCCACCTCTGTGTCTAAACCTTCAGCGAAATATTCCTTTGGCACGCCTATTTTCAGACCTTTCACATCGTTGATAAGACTTTGTGTGAAATCTGGTACAGGAATATCAACAGAGGTTGAGTCCATCTCGTCTTTTCCACAGATGGCGTTGAGGATCAACGCGCAATCAGTGACATCTTTCGTAAACGGACCAATTTGATCAAGCGAAGAGGCGAAAGCAACAAGACCGTAACGAGAAACACGCCCATAAGTGGGCTTCATACCTACTACACCGCAGAGTGCTGCAGGTTGACGAATAGAACCCCCAGTATCCGAACCCAACGAGCAGATTGCCGTGTCCGCAGATACAACCGCCGCTGAACCGCCACTTGACCCACCGGGAATGGTCTCTAAATCCCACGGATTGTGTGTGAGTTGATATGCAGAATTTTCTGTAGACGAACCCATCGCAAATTCGTCCATATTCGTTTTGCCGATCATCACAACACCTTGCTGGTGGAGTTTTGTCATGACAGTCGCATCGTAAGGTGGCACAAAGTTGCTTAGGATTTTAGAGGCACACGTTGTTCGCACACCTTTGGTGCATATTACATCTTTTATTGCTATAGGTATGCCAGCGAGGGGTGGCATCTCATTTCCATTTTGGAATCCTGCATCAGCTGCACCTGCTTGTTCCAATGCAATTTCTTTGGTCAATGTCAAATAACCTTTGACCTGTGGTTCTACCTCCTCAATGCGTTCATAAACAGATTCTGCTAATTTCACAGCAGTAATTTCACGTGCCTTGAGTTTGTCGTGTAGTTCGTGTGCTGTCAGTTCGTAAAGCGACATTTCAGTTTCTGCTCCTTACTCCGTGTCAATTACTCTGGGCACACTGAAATACCCTTCTTCTGGCTCTGGTGCATTTGAAAGAACTGCATCGCGCGGTAACGAGGTCTTGACAACATCCGCTTTGGTGATATTATGCAGCGGATGGATATGTGATGTCGGTGAAACATCATCCGTATCCAATTCGTTCAACTTACCGATATAGTCCAAGATTCTGGCAAGCTGCTCTGTGAAATCCTTTGTCTCTTCTTCGTTAAACTCAAGACGTGCCAAGTTTGCGACGTGGCTAACGCCTTCTGTGGTGATTGTTGCCATATAATTTGGAATTCCTTCCTATCTTTATGATTTATTCTGTGATTTCCTACAAACCATTTGTGTGTTAATATCTACTAATTAGATATATTCTATTTCCAAAATAGCCATGCTCCAAATCTTCCAACTACCGTTTTCTTCACGAAAAACGTGAATAGTATCAAGATTATTGTCATTGAAGTCAGGTCCAGCCAACTTTTGTGCAGAATATTTTAATCTAACTATTGCGTATTCCTCATCCTGTTCAATGTATCGAAACACCAATAATCCATAATTCACATCATAATTTTCAAACAAAACAGTAGCCATTTCTTCCGTTTGAGAATAGAGAGGAGATTCGCTATGTATTGTGTTCAACATTGCATTCAGATCCTCTGCCTGGGTCGCCCGCAGGTTTTCCATTACAACAGCCTCAATTTCTTCTGCAATACCCCCGTCTTGAGATAATGCCACTGTCAAACCTAAACATGCCACCAACAATAGTGCAATTATTGTATAATGCTTCTGCATTTTATTTTCTTCTCCTATACTTTGCTGTAGATAGTTTGTGAAATCTTACACTGCTAACGACTTGTGCCAGTTCACTAATTGTTTTATTGTTTTCACGGATTTTGGGTTTTGTCCTATAACATATCGTCCCTACGGGACTAAAGAGCGTTTGTTTGGTGTTTTCTATAAACATATCGTCCCTACGGGACTAAAGAGCGTCTCAATTAATGAAGAATATTCGGACGAACCTTTATTTTTCTGAAACAATTGGTTACTAAAAGTTATTTGGCACAACTCGTTTAATTTACACTTGCATTCACAAAACGTTCCCAACAAAAACAGTTAAACTGCTTGCAGCTGCGCCAATGCAGCATCAAATTGTTTTGATCCAATACCAGCACGGTCAAATCGGACTGTTACATAAGTACCTGAGACGGATTCGTTGAGTTTCGTTACCTTCCCTCGTCCAAATTTTTCGTGGTGGACAATCTGACCAACTCCGAAAGATTCTTCTTGATGCTCTTCAATGTAACTGATTTCTGGCTGTGAGAATGGGGAGTTGTAACGGTCAACGTGCTGAATAAGATGCGGCGATATTTCTTCAATGAAACGGGATGGCACTCTGTATTCCGCGCCGCTCCACGTTCTACGTGCCTGGGCATGCACGAGATAAAGCTGCTCCATCGCACGCGTGATTCCGACATAACAGACCCTACGTTCCTCCTCTAAACCCGCTTCTGTGCACTCGGAACGTTGATGCGGCAAATAACCTTCCTCCATGCCAACCATAAAAACGAAAGGAAATTCCAATCCTTTTGCACTGTGCAAAGTCATCAGTGTCACGATATTTGTTTCATCTGTATTGTCATCTGTTTGCATGGTATCAATATCCGCTATGAGTGCAACATTTTCTAAATAATCCGAAAGTGTTGGATTCTCAGCAATCAGCTCGTATTCATAAACAGCGTTCCTTAGTTCCTCGATGTTTTCCACGCGATTCTGTGCTTCTATAGTACGTTGTCCTCTAAAGTTTTCAAGATAACCCGTTGTATCAAACACATGTTCAAGTGCGTCAGACGGTAGGTCATCTCCGTCAAACCCGTCAAAAATTTTTGCGAAGCGGTGGATTTTTCCTTTGATACCAGCGTTAATCGTTTCGATTTCGTCAACACGTTCAACAGCCTCAAAAAGTGTTATTCCTTGATTATCCGCAAAACCCATGAGTCTTTCAAGTGATGTAGCACCAATGCCGCGAGTTGGCACGTTGATAATACGTCTGAGACTCATTGAATCGAAAGGATTGCACATGACACGGAGGTAAGCAATCAGATCCTTGATTTCCATGCGGTCATAAAAGCCTAACCCACCGACAATCTGATAGGGTATATTCGCAGCGCGAAGTGCCTCCTCAAAAATGCGGGATTGTGCATTCGTGCGATAAAAGATCGCAAAGTCCTTATAATCAACCCCTTCAGCGTTCCAATCTTCAATCTTTGTTCCCACGAAACCTGCTTCGTCACGTTCATCCATCGCTTCATAGCAGGTGACAAGTTCACCACTCTCATTTTTTGTCCAAAGTTTTTTCTCTTTACGTTTCTTATTGTTTTGAACAACACTCCATGCTGCTTCCAAGATATTTTGCGTTGAACGGTAATTCTGCTCTAAACGCAGCACATTTGCATTCGGATAATTCTTTTCAAAATCGAGTATATTATGAATGTCTGCTCCCCGAAATCCGTAGATGGATTGGTCATCATCTCCAACGACACACACATTCTTTTTTTCACCAGCCAAATAACGCACCAATTCATATTGACAGCGATTTGTGTCTTGATACTCGTCTACAAGCACATGTTCAAACTTCTCTTGATAATGTTCAAGCACATCTGGATGTTTTTTGAACAGTTCCACTGTAAAGTTGAGCAGATCATCAAAATCTAAGGCATTGTTTTTGCGGAGTGTGTCCTGATACTCGGGGTATATTTTTGCAACAATCTTTTCATAATAACCGTCAGCCGTGTTTGCGTAAGTATCCGGTTTTATGGCGTTGTTTTTTGCTTTACCAATCAAATCGTGAATGGTGCGTGGATTATACATCTTGTCGTCCAAGCCGTGCTGTCTGATAATATCTTTCACAACCGTTACTTGTTCACCCTTATCGTATATTGTAAAGTTTTTGGTAAAACCGTCTAATTGTTCAATGTCTCGGCGTAGGATACGCGCGCAGGTTGCATGAAATGTTGCAACCCACAGATTTTTGCTCGTGCCCTCTCCAACGAGTGTTTCCAGTCGTTCCTTCATTTCGTTTGCTGCCTTATTAGTGAACGTCACTGCAAGGATACGGAAGGGAGAGACACGGTGGTGTTTCATGAGATAGGCAACGCGATGTGTAATCACACGCGTTTTGCCGCTCCCCGCACCCGATAGGATAAGGAGCGGTCCCTCTGTGTGTTGGACAGCCTCTCGTTGAACACTGTTTAAGTTGCTTAATAGATTGTCGGACAAGAAATTTCTCCGCGGATGTGGGTTTGTAGTTGTAATGTATAAAGTATACGCAATTTAGGTTTTGTTTGCAAGTGAAATTGTTGGTATTGCCTGATTCGCTGATTAGTAACGAATTGTGCAATTACATATACTTTGACTTGTAAACAAAAAGGCGAGGCACTCAGCCTCGTCCTACAACTAAAGATAATTTGTATTAGCGTTAAAACTATTTTGAAAAAAAACAGAATCCAGCCTACTGTTTCTTCATCGCTTTATCTAAATCCCAAATCAAAATTGTGCCATCTTGACTTCCACTTGCAAGAATTTTGTCGTTTGGTGAGAACGCCAACGCATTAACTCCACTATATGGTTTAGATAAAGTTGTTATAAGATTTCCAGTATCAACTTCAATTAAATAGATTTCCATACTGTTGTGTGCGCAGGCAAGGGTTTTACTGTTATTAGAGAACGCTAATGCTTGCCCCTTAAGGTATATAGGCCAAACAGGATCATCATAGAGTCGGATAAATTTATTGGTGCCAAATTTCCAAAGACTAACTTTTTCATCTAAAGCAATCGCAAGAAGGTTACCGTCTGGTGAAGATGCAAGAGCAGTAACTCCCTCATGATGGAACAGCTTATATTTGCTAACTTCTGGATTTTCATGAGGTACAAACTCAAATTCAAAACGGTTAGAAAGTGTATCCCAAAATTTTACTTTTCCTTTTTCAATTTTACCTGGTGACAATACAAGCGTTTTTCCATCGTGTGAAAAGGTTGCTTTCTCTTTATACAAAAGTTTTACAGCGTCTATCGATCTTAACGATTGTCCAGTATCAATAGAACGGAAATAAATCTTAACATCATCTTCAAGGTAGTAGGGACTTTTGATGGCATATAAGCCATTCTTGACAAATAAACCATTCTTCATGCTAAAAGCCAAAATTTGTTCGCCATAACGTCCAGTCAAAGTAGACGTGAGTTGACCTGTCTCTATATTCCATTTATGAATTGTAGCGTGAGGGATGCCGCTAACTAAGGTCTTACCGTCGTTTGAAAATGCCAACGCCTCTACTTCACCCCAATGACCAGAAATGCTAAGACGCTGTTGTTTAGTTGATGCATTCCAAAATCTGATTGTGCCATCCTCACTGCCACTAACAAGGGTTTCACCGTCAAGTGAAAACGATAGTGTTGTAACTGCATCTGTATGTCCTCTAAATGTATGGATAAGGTGTCCGGAGCGTGGATCCCAAAGGTGGATTATATTATCCCATCCAGAACTGGCTAATAATTCACCATTAGGAGAAAATGTTAATGCATTGATGATATCCTCATGCCCACGCAATGTTCTCAATGTTTCACCACTAACACCATCTAATAAATGGATTTTTGCACCGAAAGTGTCAGCGTAAGCAAGCATATTGCCATCAGGGGAAAATGCTATAGCAGAAACATCACGATCAACATTTATTGAATAAAATGTTCTTCCAGTTTCAACATCCCACCAACGTATTTTATTACTTTTCGGCAGGTTACTTTGAAAACTAGGTCCGCTAACTATAGTTTCACCATTTGGGGAAACTGCTATAGATAAACGACCAAACCCTCCTGTATCTGTGGTAAGGGTTTTAGAAATAGTCCGATTTGCCACATCCCAAAGCTTAATTAACCCACCTGTCCTTGTACTAGTGGCTAACGTTTGTCCATCAGGAAAAAACACTAAATCTCCAGGAAGATGTGGTTCCTCTCTTAGAATCGATAGATATCGTCCGGTGTGCGGTTCCCAAAGATGGATACCATCTAAAGCACAAATTGCTAATATTTTACCGTTTGGTGAAAACGCCAATTTGATAATCCAATCAGAGTATATTTGATTGTGCTTTTTGTTTTGAAGCAGCCGAATCTCTTTTCCTGAATCAGCATCATATAGCCAAACTCCGATAGAAGTTGCTACCGCTATAAGATCGCCATTTGGTGAATGTTTTAAGTCGTTTATTGATCCTTTTCCAAGACGAAGCGTAGCATTTTCAGGGAGTCCCCACTTCATGTAGTCCTCAGTATATCCGTTTAGTGTAAACAGAATTAAGACTAACAATAAGGCAATAATCAGTACATTTTTCATAGTTTTCCTTTAGGCAAATGTTCCTTCAAAAACCGTTCAGTAAAAGACATACGTACCTTCACAATTTCCTCAGGCGTGCCTTGTGTCTATGGTTATATCTCAGATATGTCAAGGAGTCCTATCTTGGCTATCACCGACTTGTTTCCGGAGTTGTTCTAACTCAGCTTCTAACTCCTGTCGCCGCTCAGTTTCCTGTTTGGCAAATGCCTCTGCTGCTTGTCGTCGCTCTGCTTCTTCTGCTGCCATTGCCTCTGCTTCCTCTCGTAGGTGTTTTTCTTGTTCTCGCAGTTGCTGTTCTTGTTCTCTAAGTTGTTTTTCTTGCTTGTGAAGTTGTTGTTCTTCCATAGAAGTTGTTATAGGTGTGCCATCAGGCAGGTACGGACGCAATAGCCTCACATGTGTCTTTAGGTCATCTTTCCATCGAAACCAGAAATTTAACGCATTACTGAACAATCCACCTTCGGCATCAGGTTCAATCTCAGTATAATTCCCAGAAGTACTCCGCTGCCAACCGCGAAATTCCGCCGGTTTCTCCATTTCAGGTTGGTGGATAAAGTATTCTTGAACGCCTATTTCTGTCATATACAAGTCTACTTTTTTCTCCCGATCCAGATGTGCAGTTGAGTCAGAGAGAAACTCAAAGACAGCAACGGGCACTGCACCTTCTGCCCACGTATAGAAACTACGACGTAGTGGATATTTCTCAACACCAAACACGATGTGGATATCGGGGGCGACACACTTTGTGATGTCGCCTTCGCTATAATAGATAAAACTGTCAACAGCGATATGAACCAGATCGTTGATTGCAAAGTATCGCTTGAGTTGGTCAGATAACGTAGTTATTTGTTCAGCATGAAAATCGGTTTCAGCCATAGGTTCGTCGTCCTCACACGGATAGCCTTCTATGTAAATAGTTGGTTTTCCACTCGCTTTTGGAAAGATGGGCATATACTTTTTTTGTTTCATTCTGAAATCGTTTAGCGTATCCATGATTTTCTCCGTTGTGTATTAGGATAGGAACTATTTAAGCAACACTCATGCTGTTTGAAAATATCACAAAACAGTCTTATCATTTCTTTTGATTTTAACAGAAAATACATGATTTTTCAAGGTAATTGTGTCAAAACAAAAAGGCGAGGCACAGCGACCTCGCCCTACAGTTCTTGAGATTGTGTAATAGCAAGCAGCCTACGCAAGATGCTCCTTCAAAAACCGACCCGTAAAAGACTTTCGCACCTTCGCAATTTCTTCTGGCGTGCCCTGCGCTAAAACCTGTCCACCCTTATGTCCACCCTCCGGACCGAGGTCAATCACATAATCAGCAGTTTTAATTACATCCAGATGATGCTCAATCACAATCACCGTATGCCCAGAATCCACCAGTCGTCCGATGCTATCCAAGAGTTTTTGAATATCGGCAAGATGCAGCCCCGTAGTCGGTTCATCAAGAATATAGAGATTATGTTTTCCGCGCTTGATTTTGCTGAGTTCATTAGCAAGTTTAATCCTTTGCGCTTCACCACCAGACAAAATAGGCGCAGGATGCCCAATTTTGAGATAGCCGAGTCCGAGTTCGTTCATAACACCTAACTTGTGGCAAATCAGACGTTGGTCAACAAAGAATTCAACACCATCCTCAATTGACATCTCAAGGATTTCGGATATATTCTTGCCGTTATAGGTAACCTCAAGCGTATCTTCATTGTAGCGCGCACCTTTACAAGTTGGGCAAGTAACCTCAACGTCTGGCATAAAGTGCAGTTGCGTTGTGATTGTTCCTTCCCCGTGGCATTCCTCGCATCGTCCGCCTTTTACATTAAAACTGAAACGTGAGGCAGTATAGCCGCGTAATTCCGCTGCAGGTGTGCTTGCAAAAAGTTTGCGTATATTATCATAAAAACCGATGTAAGTCGCAGGATTTGAACGTGGTGAACGGCCAATCGGGGACTGGTCAATGTTAATTACATCGCTGATGTTTTCGTGCCCTTCAAGTTCATCATGCTCTCCGTAAAGTGTGCGGCTATCGTGGTAGATAGAATAGAGTCTTTTGTAAATAATCTCGTTGAGAAGCGTGCTTTTACCCGATCCAGATGCACCCGTAATACAGATAAACGCGCCTAACGGAATATCAACACTGATATTTTGTAGATTATTTTCTCTGGCACCTGTAACACTCAGAAATTTGCCGTTCATGGCGCGGCGTTCAATAGGCATCGGAATTTCACGTTTCCCGCTCATATACAGACCCGTCAAGGAATCGTCGCTCTTAATTATCTTTTCATACGGACCTTGGACGACAACATGCCCACCGTGAACACCTGGACCAGGACCCATCTCAATAATATGGTCCGCAGCACGGATTGTGCTTTCATCGTGCTCAACAACAATTACTGTATTGCCGATGTCACGCAATTTACGCAAGGTTTCAATCATCTTCTCATTGTCTTTCGGATGTAAACCGATACTCGGTTCGTCAAGCACATACAGCATGCCCATCAATCCCGATCCAATTTGAGTAGAAAGACGGATACGTTGCGATTCACCACCCGAAAGCGTAGCGGAACGCCTATTGAGATTTAGATAGTCGAGACCGATGCCGAGAAGTAATTCAATGCGGGTGACCAATTCTCTGATAACACGTTGACCCGCTTCGCGCTGTTTTTCAGGCATATCTTCAATACCTGATAGGAAATCGCGTAACTGTTCAAGATGCAATTCGCCAACATCGTGGATAGTCTTGTCATCAATAGTAACAAGGAGGCGCTGTCGTTTAAGTTTCATGCCGTGGCAATCGGGACAAGTGTGTTCAACCATCACTTTTCGGAGATAATCCTCCATCCCTGAATGTGCCTCGCCCTGTTTCCGGTAATTCCGATAACGCCTGTCAATGCGGGTGATAATGCCATCAAAACGGACAGGCATGCCGATATGCTTTTCCCGCATCGGTTTTGCGTCTGGTGCTTGACAGAGTGGAAATTCCTCTCCCCGTGTGCCGTAAAACACAATATCCACAATCTCGTCTGGAAGGTCGGCAAAAGGCATATCCAGATCAATCTTATAGTGTTGGGCAAGACTATACATCATCCGCCCATCCCATCTGTCTGGCTCATAGTTAAAGGCTTGCTTGACAAACGCACCATCAGCAATGCTTCTTGTTTTGTCGGGGACGAGTAGATTAGGATGGACCTGTAAGTAGGTGCCGAGACCGGAACAAGTTACGCAAGCACCGGTTGGCTCGTTAAAGGTAAAATGATGTGGGCCTAATTCGCACATCAACACACCGTGTTCAGCACAGCCAAAATCTGCCAGTAGTTCATCAACGTCAACATCTTCGTCATCCGGCGGTTGCACATGAAAACGCAGAAAACCTTCACCGACCAACATAGCATGTTCAAGTGCAGCTAAAACTTGTTTATCAACGTCTTTTTTGACGAAAAATTTGTCAACAATAACCTGAATGTCGTATTCTTTATCTTGATCTAATTCTATTTCTTCACTGATGTCGTGTTCAACATCGTCAATACGCACATGTCTGCAGCCTTTAGTCCTAATATCGTCAAAGAGGTATTCATAATCTTCGCCATAAATCTTGAAAACGGGGGCATGGATTTCTACTTCTGTGTCGTCTGGGAAAGAAAGTAGTCGCTCTAAAATTTGATAGTGAGAACGGATCGGAATTTCTGTCTCACAATATGGGCAATGTGATAAACCGATAGTGGAGAAAAGCATTCGCAGGTAGTCTTGCAAATCGGTCATCGTTCCCACAGTGGAACGCGGGTTCGCTGTGATTGTTTTTTGCTCAATTGAAACAACAGGCGACAACCCATCAATAAAATCAACGTCAGGTTTTTTCAACTGTGTAATGAACCGTTTGGCGTAGGTAGACATTGATTCAAGGAATCGGCGTTGCCCCTCAGCATAGACGGTGTCAAATGCTAATGAGGATTTACCCGACCCGCTGATGCCCGTAACAACGACGAGTTGATCGCGTGGTATCTCCAATTCTATATTTTGCAGGTTATTTTCTCGCGCTCCTTTAACTGAGACCGTTTGCCTCATGTGTTTCCTCCTTGCTTATTATAAATCCAAATTGAAAAAATGTCCGGTGTGAATGGTCTTGTTATATGTAGTGATTGAAATAGGAATTATCTAAATTATACCATACAAATTTACGAAAAAATAACTGTTATAGTTACAATTGACAGCGTAGGTCTATTATTACCAGGTGTCCTTGTGGGAGGACTTGAAAACCTAACTTAACATCCTTGAGTTCCGTAGGAACGATATGTTTGTAGTAAACGTGGGAATATATCCTTTGAGCTCCGTAGGAGCGACATATAAATGAGAGTATTACACACATTTCGCCCCGCTGGGGCTAAACATTGGGTGGGCGCGTACTATAAACATTTCGCCCCGCTGGGGCTATATACAACCTCTATAAAAATGGATTTTCAATATCGTAATAATAGGCAGGCTCTTCTACAGAAACCTTACTGTCCATAGTCAATCGGATAGGTGAAGAAAATTGCTCCAAAATCTCCTTACGGGAAAGCCATTCACACGCCATACAAATCCATAGCTGACGATGACCAAAGTGATCGTAAATGTCTGACAATGATTGTTCACCTCCCGCATCCTCCAAAAAATCAAGTAGCGGTTTAAAAAATGTCTGCGCATTATCTTCCAAGTATGTATCAATCTGTTGTAACACTTTGCCAAGATTTTCCTCATTTTTCGGTACATTGATAATATTGGTAAAAATAGCGTTAAAAAACTCAGGATTGTGTTTAAGTGCTTGATAAATCACTTTTCGTTTTGGGGTTTCACCATGCCTGATGGTTTCAAGACGCGCTAATTCTCTCACTGCGGACATTAAATAATGGAACGTATAATTGTAATCTTTCTTGACATAAAACCACTTTTCCGTTTTGTCAAGGACCGTAGTTACACCGCTGGCTGCGTTAAATAGTTGGGATTCCTTATCACGTTTGCCGATGACATCAAGGTTTTTATGCAAATCAGTAAGAGACGGGTCTTTAGTAAAAAGTATCTTACTTTGAGACATGATAGAAAATATTCCACTCCCTTGTAAGTTCCTTTCCATCAACTTTTTATAAGCACTTCGGGGTTGGAGTCTTACTCGGATCGGTATGCCATCCTCAACTAATTGACACTCTCTTTGTTGAAATTTCGTGCCATCTCTCATAATGAGCGAAATATTTATATTCGTCTTTTCCCAAACGTTGTTTTCTGCTAAATTACTGGTGAGAATAGCCGCAACGATGTAACGATCTTCAGCAATAGTATCTGTAAACTTTTCTACTGCATTTTCAATATCGGAATGAATATCAGATTTGAGACGAGAAGGATGTAAATCGGGTTCGGAATCATCACAATAATAAGCGGGCTCCTCTACTGCAATTTGGCTTTTGACAGTAAGTTTCATGGGGGCAGAAACCTGATTGATAATTCCTTTCCATGTCAACCATTGGCATATCACATCAACGGATGCATCGCGGAATCTTGAATGAAAATGGGCGTTCATTTCAGAATTTGTCCGCGGTCCTTTCTGCTCTGCAAGGTAGTCCAGAATCGGTTGGAAGATAAACTGACGTTCGTCAATATACGCATTAATTGCATCGAGTGCATTTTGAATAATCGCTTCGTTCTTTTCGCAATTAATTAGGTCGGTATAAACATAATTAAAAAAATCGGGGTTGTATTCAAGAGCGGGTTGGATGACTTCTCGTGCAGGAATCTGATTGTTCAATAACACCTCTATCCGTGCTAATCCTTGCACAACCCCAAGGAGTGACAAGAAAGAAGTTATCACATCGTTATTAACATAAAACTGCTTTTCGGCATAGATAAGCGATGGCAAGGTTTCAGCGATGACGTTTAGCACTTGGAGTTGCTTATCTCGTTCCCCGATGCTATCACGGCTTGCATTTTTATCGTACCATTCATTGATTGAGTCATCGCGTGAGAATAGAAGCGTGCTATGAGAAAAGTAGGAGTGCATGAATGAACCCTGCTGTGCACTCTCTATAGATCGTTTAAAAGAACTACGCGGAGACAAACCTGCGTGTATGTTTACACCATTTTCCACAAGTGAGAAAAACGATTGGGTTGGACGGATGCCATCTTTGCCGATGATTTCAACGTCCAAATCCGATCTTTCCCACACCTGGGCATGGGAGAAACTACCCGCAACTATTGCGGCGAGGATATATGGATCTTCCTGTACCCTTTCGACAAGTGAATCTACTGCTTCATAATACTGTTGTTCGACAGCATCTTGGGATTTCATTAGTCGCTTCTCCTATTCAGTATCTTAACCGTGTTTTATCTAATGTAATTTTACCTGCAATACATAATTTTGCAGGTTGACGGGAGGCTATTCTTTATTCTGCACAGCATCATTAACCTCACCATCTGCAGTTATGAAAGGTAAAAAATTGCCCTTCGCATCAACGAGTCGAACCTCTGTAAGCTGAATGGTTGACGCTTTTGCCTCAAGAACCTCAAATGCTACCTTAGCAAGTGTGCCATCTCCGTCAGGCACTGTACTGTAAGCAACCGCTAAGATTCTAACGCTGCTGTTAGTCACTTTTGGTTCTGGCACGTATGCTCCCGCAGGTAAGTAATCAGCATTCGTAATGGAGACATAACGTGGCGCAGTGGGATGAAAGTTTACGGTTACTTGATATCCAGCAATGCTTACACCATTCGCAACATTAATACTCACTATGAATTGTTCTCCAACTGATGGAGATGTTACTTCAGCAGGTGTAACATAAACAACGGTTTGTTCTGGCATTTGTAGTGATTCAACGTCAGGATCAGTAACAGTAGAATCTGTCTTGTCCTCATTTTGCGTAACTTCAGCAACCGGTTGTGATTCAGATTTTTCAGGTTCAGATAGTTCCATCTGGTCAGAATCCATTACATCGGAAATAGTTGGCTTGGCTACATTCATCCCCTCATCACAACCTACACCAACAATTAGAATAAACAAGAACACTAAAGTACCAGAAAAAATAGGTCTCAAAAAATACTCCTTGATTTTTTGTAAAATAAGTTTTAGTTAGCTATTTGCTTCTGCCGATATACCTTGCCACCTTTTATAACAACGATGGGTTCAAGTACTTGTCTACAGGTTTTAGCCTTGCCGCGAGCATCAACCAATTGGAATTCACCCTCGCGCATTTCAAATACAACAGCATCTCCCCACGCACCTGCAGCCAATGTTCCAACTTGCCCTGGTATCAAAATCGTATCTGCGGGAACACTGGTCACTTTTGCCAAAGCATCGTCAAGCGGCATGCCAAGATAAAGAAATTTATTTACAACATTGACCAGATCGTATACTGGACCGTTGATATTATAGACATGCAAGTCTGACGAAATCGTTGTCGGTTCAATACCCTGTTCCATCGCTTTTTCAACGACATCCCAACTGAAAGAGCCTGCACCGTGTCCAACGTCAAAGATAACACCACGTTCAATCGCAGCATGCACAGAATCTCGGACTATACCGTTTTCATCTAAAATACCACATGCCATATCATGGAAACAGTGCGTAAGGATATCACGCTTGCCCATTACTGCCAATATATCGTCTATAGATTGACACCAAGCGTCTTGCGGGTGAACCATCATTGGAAGCCCAGCAGCATCTGCAGCCTCACGTGCTTTATGCAGCGGTTGCATACCTGCGCGTTCTCCTACGATAGATTCACGCGTCAATCGCACCTTGACACCAAGAATTATATCGCGGTGCTGCTCTATCATTCGGCATGCTTTGTCTACATCTGCATAGTCTGGATTTTCTAATTCACCAATCTCCCGTGTTAGCATCCCTTGAGAAGATATATTCAATTGTGCAAGTATTCTGGTGTCGCTTACGTCTATAACATATTTACGAAATCCTGGGAAAGTATCTGCACCCGCTGATCCAGCATCAACAACAGTCGTTGCACCACGTGCTAAACATGTCGGATCGGGCTCAATGCCGAAATGACTAACACCGTGAAAAACATGCACGTGCAAATCAATCAAACCAGGGGTAACGTAACACCCATCGGCGTTTATCACGTCTCGCGCTTCAGAAGTTGGAATGTCGTCACCTACATTTGAAACACAACCATTCGCGACCACTACATCTTTTTGGGCATGGATTCCTTGTGCAGGATCAATTAAAGTTCCATTTTTGATAATCAGATCATATTTCATCAGGAATTGTCCTCATTCTCCTCAATTGGTAGTTTTAACTCTGCACGAACTGCTTGACGCACCATTTCACAGGTTTGCATGGCATGCAACGCATCTTCAGCAGTTGGCGTTTGACCTACATATCGCGTGTCCACTGCATGTTTTGAGAGCCTTGAAAGATCAACTTTCCAATTATGCCAAGCTGGAATAGACGGTAGAATCAAGTTTAACAATTCCTCTAAATTGTGTGTCCTTGGAATAGGGATATTATTTTCTTGAAGCCATGCCTTTAGATATTTTTCAGCACACTGTTGAGCATGGAAACACATACCGTTCCACATCGCAAGCTGCTCTCGTTGAATTAATTTTGCTATTGCATAATCTTCCTCAGCTAATTCGATCCACTCCAAAGTTAAAGGATTCATTTCGGTATTCTCTCGTTTGTGCGGTATAATATAGAAACCATCAGACTCATAAAGAACTTCCCCTTTTTCAGTGACTTCGCGGAGAAACCAATCGTTGTGTGAAATGCGGTAAGCGATCTCTTCAGGTGAACGCACGAGAAGGTCCATACTGAATCGACGCGGAATCCGTTCTTGAATTTCTGATGCTTGCTGACGCGTTTCTGAGTTCTCTACCGGCATCACGACTAACAGATCAACATCCGAATATTCGGAAGGCGCGCCGTAAGCATACGACCCGAAAAGAATAATCTGCAGCGGCGCAAATTCACGCACAATGTCATCACATGTGGCTTGGATGTCTTTGCGACTAACCATCTTTTCACCTTCTTGTACAGTTTGCCAGGTCACTTTGCTTGCAATTCATCAACAAATGTGTTATCTCAAGTTGTATTAATTATGCTATATATCTGTTATACTTGCAAGGCAAATTTCACGAATTATAGATGTTTCAAATTGACTTTACTCTAAAAAAATGTTAGCATATTTTACAATTACACTGATGGTAACACACGGTATTGAAGATTTGCTTTAAGCCTCTGAAACATTATTTAGGTAAAATCTCTTATTTTCACACAACCCTAAAATGGAGATACGTTATGACACATTTTATTTCAAATTCCCAGAGAATATTGTGTTTAAGTCTTTTTCTTTTGTGTAGTATTTTCATAGTAAATCCTGTTCCTGCAGAAGAAATAATCTATGCATCATTAAATCCTCAGAATAGAAAAATTGAGATACGAATTAGCGATGTCAATGGGAACAATGCTCGCAAACTTTTTAGCCCACCGGTTTTTGTCCAAGAGATTTCAATACAAAAAGTCGACAGATACATCCTATGTGTTGGTGAGGGTGTAGGAAATGAAACTGGATTTGATGCATATCTTTTCGACACTGAACAATTGAATTATGGCATGAAAGATTTAACCTATGGACGGTTTAGTTTTATTTTAGACGCAGCGATTTCATCTAACGGAGATATTGTATTTGCAAATTCTATCTATTTTGAATATTCTGATGGTATCTATTTTATACCAAATCACGAGATTCATGAACCAATTCCAAAGGCGGAAAAACTTTTTGATGGACCCGCAGGGTATGTAGACTGGTCACCAAATGGGAAAGATGTTGTGTTTTCTAATAAGGAGGGGATTTTTCTTCTTGATACTTTTACAAAAGAGGTTTCACAAATTCTTGAATACGGGTTACGTCCTGTTTTCTCACCCGATGGAACAAAGGTAGCATTTTATGTATATACACCAAAAGAAAATAATCAAAAATGGGTTTGGGAAGTCGGCGTAATCTCTCTTCAGGATCCGCAAAATGTGAAGGTTTTTGAAAAGACAAAGACCGACCTATTTCTAAAATATCTCACGTGGACACCGGATGGAAAGTCAATTGCTTATGCATTAGTTAATGACAAACTGGATAAGCAAAGAGGTGTTTGGGAATATTTAAATTTCGCTGTGTCGGTTGAAGATGGAAAAATTCGACCTATTTTTAGAAATTTTGAAGGAGGCATCCGCGTTTGGGAATGGACAAAGGAGTCATTCCCACTTAACCCCGTAGCGAAGTTAACTACCACATGGGGAAAATTAAAACGCGATACAGGTAAGGGAGGTCAAAATGAATAGGATATTTCAAATCTACGGCCGTCTGTGCCTTTTCTGCGTTGGTTTGTTTTTCATGTTAACGTCCGTTAGTGCGGCTCCGACAGGAGAAATTATCTTTGTCCACCCGGTAACACATAGTGAAATTTGGATTTCCAACACGGAAGGGACCACTGCTCGTAAGCTCTTTAGCCAAACTTTTGGTCGGATTGACAAGATTGAAGTGCAAGAAGACGGAAACTACGTGCTTGTCGTTGCCGACAAAGTGGTATTTGAAAATGATAAATTCAAGTTCTTTTCTGGCCGTGAACTTTATTTATTGGATCGACAACACCCCGGTAGAAAAGCAAAAGATCTTACACTTGGGAGAATTACAGGTTTCGCAGACGCAGATATATCAAAAAACGGGGATGTTGCCTTTACATGGCGCTCAGGCATAAGACTTATTAGAAATGATGAACTTGACAAACTTGAACCAAAAATTGAGATACTCACGGACAATGTTCCCAAGGGTACGCATGGCATAGAATGGTCACCCGATGGAAAGCATGTTGCCTTAAACACACTTGACGGTCTTTATCTGTTAGACGTTGCAACACTGGACTTCTTCCGCATATTTGAGAAATGGGTCAATTTCCCGACTTTTTCACCAGATGGAAAGCATATAACTTTCAGTACCGTTGTTGCCAAAACTGATAAATTGACGACAAAGGCTATTGTAGTCGCTGCAGTGCAACCAAATGCCGACGCTGAAATAGTGCACGTAAAAAAGGATTATATCTATAGTGTTAACTCTTGGTCGCCTGACGGAAAATTCATCGCATATAATTCTTATACACACAAGAAACTTGTAAACATTGATCAATTCCGCACACGTGGTAACTTCGTTATTCCTGCGACAGGCGGCGAACCTGAACCTATTTTGATTACTATGAAGCACACAGTATATTCACTTGATTGGGACAATAAAACCTATCCTGTTGAACCTGCTGATTCTCTTGTAACAACGTGGGGGAAATTGAAGGCGCAAAAATAGATTGCGATAACCATCTGACGTTATACGTGCGGTGCCTTTTCTGGATTTATCAACTGATTGATATACGCTTCTTGATAGGTTTCCCAATTATCAGTGGACGGAATATCGAAAAGTCCGGAAGTCCAAACGTCAGGTTTCTTTTGAATCCGCATCAACATGTCGCGAGCATTGAGACAACGGCAATAATCATCAAGATTTTCTATTGTGATATTTTTCTCCAGAAAAGTTTGAAGCCATTCGCTGCGTGGATAACGTTCATCCATTTCAGGAAGTGGCAGCAATTTCCCACTGTACTTCAAAACCTCAACACCGTTCATAACATAAGAGTTGCTTATTGTAGTTGCTGCATGCCGTTTGTTGTATTGTACATCAAAACGCCTGATTAACGACTGTGCAGTATTAGGTGCGGTGGGTTGTTCAACCGATCTATGGGTTTCAATATGAACTCTTTCTGAATGGTTTTCAGCAGCATCTCTAAGTTCTTCAATTTGTTCCCGAATTCTTCCTATACGTTCATCCGAATTGTCTCGGTATTCCTCTGCTTTTTCCTGAATTCTTTCAATCTGTTCTTCCGCCGCTTCAGCGTTTTGTTCAATCTGTTCGTGAATTCTTTCAATCTGCTGTTCGGCGTTTTCTCTGGTTTGTTCAAGTCTCTCCTGAATTCTTTCAACATCTTCTTCAATTTTATGAGCGTATTCTTCTGACTCTTCTTGAAGTTTTTGAATCTGTTCTTCAACAGTTCTCTGATGTTCTTCCAAACCATCATGTAACCTTCGGATCTCTTCTTCTGCCGATTCCGCTTCCTGATGAATCTGATTTTGAATTTTCTCAATCTGTTCTTCAGCAGCGTTTCTATGTTCCTCTAATTGACTGTGAATTTTCTCAACGGATTCTTCCACAGTCCTTTCGTTTTCCTCCAATCGATTTTGAACTTCGTTGATTAGTTCCTCTGCGTGTTCAAAGATGTTCATGAAATTTCCCTCCTAAAGTGAAATAATAATGTAAAGCGCGTGGATACCGAACTCTATTTTAGGCGCGTTTACAAAACGCGCCTAAAACAGTTCTAAAAGTCAGTAAACTTCCTACCTTAAAATGTGCTTTCGCTGTTGGTAATAGAACACCATCGAGCCATGAGTAGATAATCAAAAAGGACTGATTCTGCTTCTGGCGTGCCAATCCGTTTGAGCGCGTGGATAGAATTGTCCCTTACGTACCGGTTTTTATCCGAAAGCGAATCCTTCAAAACAGGAATCGCATCACTTGAAGCAGGGCCTATCTGTGCTAATGCCAATGCAGACTCAAAACGGACTTGTACGTCATCATCGTTCGCTAACCTATCAATCAAAGTTGGTACTGCAGGCGCTGCAGATGCACCTATTGCCCCGAAGGCTTCTGGAATATAACGTCTGACTTCAACGTTGCTATCCTCAGACCTTTCTATCAATGCAGAAACAGCTGACTCTGCTGTACTTCCGATTTGTGCTAAAGCGTAAGTTGCTTCAACTCGCACCCCATCATTTTCATGTTCCAATGCTTCACAGAGTGCTGGCACTGCGGGCTCTCCAACTGCTGCTAACCCATAAGCCGCCATACGTCGTGTCGGACCATTTTCATCAGAAAGTTTTTCAATCAATGCCGACACAGCAGGTTCACCAATCGCACCCAACGTATAGGCGGCATTCAAACGAGCAGGTTCATAGTTGTCCCGCAAGGTTTCACTCAACATCGGAATAGCATCGGATGCGGATTCTCCTAACAGACCTAATTCATCCGCAGCATCAGAACGGACAGTAGGATCTTCATCGCTCAATGCTTCAATATGTTTTTCCAAATTGCCGTTAGCCTGCTGTCCTACATGTCCATTGGAATCGCCAGCCATCCATTTCCAAACATGCCGCCATGTCGTTTCATGTCTTTTAGCAGCAAGGTTACCATTTTCATCAAGTCCATCGGTTTCCCACTTTGTATTTTCCACGTTCCATTCCGGTTCTTGTGGTTCATCCAAGCGGATAAACTGGAACTTCATCATGTAGCGAGTCTTATCGGTCTGGTTTGCCATTGCACGATGCCACAGATCAAAGTGAATGATTGATACCGTCCCCGCTTCACCGTTCAGTGCAGTTTCACCATCGTTGTTTTCAGTAATCCTGTTACTGTAGTATTGCGTACCAGACAAGATTGCTGAGGGACCGATTTCAACTGGCGTATCCTGTGGATAGTAGAACGCCATCGCCCAGCGGGGAAGGTGATGTCGAACTTTCTGATGTCCCCAGTAGCTATCCTTATGGAAACCTTGTCCACCACTGTGTGGTGCATTCCGATGTGGGTGCCGATGTGAATGCATCACATAGTTCTGTCCTAAAATACTGGTAAATGCCCCCCGAACCACAGGATCCTCAAACACAGCCTGCAACTCTGGAACTCGCGGGAAGATATTATTTCCCAAGTTCCCTTCTTTTTCTGTATATTCCTGTGTTTTACGATAGATTGTCTCGTGAACACTGCGCGGTAATTCTGTTTTCACTGTAACATACCCATTTACAATGAAATCCCGCATCTGCTCATCGCTGAATAAATTAGAATGCGTTTGCATCATCAAATCTCCGTTTCTTATCAAGATTAGGTGATTTTATCACTATTACGCGATATTGCGATAGTGTGCTTGAATTTATCTGTTACTATTTTACTTGACTTTTAGTTATTTGTCATATAATTTTTCAATTATGGTAGATTTCACAATTAATTTTACATTGTCACTCCGCACTTAAAAAGTGTTCTACAGTTTTAAAGTCGCGACCAGGAGGTCGCTCCTACAGGAAGAGGCGCAATGAATTGCGCGACTATAAACACACCAGACCTATAAAGAACTGTAAAGGTAATTTTAGATTTCACTATAAAACCCGAATTTTTTGTCATAATAGCAAAACAGTTTACAGAACCCTATATTTTGTGTATGATTAACGCAAAGTCAGATTTCCGCTTCAAATTCCTACCTACACGAAAGTGAGCACATATTGATTCAACAACGAACCCGGACGAGTCTATCTTGGCGCGCAGTAATCATTGGGTTGATGTGTGCAACAATAGAATGTCTCCTCGCCCCCTACAATGATTATGTCATTCGCAATATTTTCCTTGCTGGCGGACACTTTCCTGTCGGTCCCTTCTTTGTGCTTACTATATTTGTTTTGGGAATTAACGTTATCTTAAAACAGATAAATCCCAAATCAGCGTTTTCACCCGGTGAACTCATCACAATCTGGTGCATCATGCTTGCACCTGCAGGTATCCCGTCTTCGGGTATGATGCGCTATGCGCTCAGTCCGATGATTGCTTACAAGTATCTTGCTACACCAGAAAACGATTGGGAGTCATTGTTTTACCACTACATTCCACACTGGCGTGTAGTGCACGATGAAGCCGCAATTAGCTCCTTTTACGAGGGATTATTTGCTGGAGAGGCAGTGCCGTGGGGTGCTTGGATTACGCCTATTTTTGTTTGGAGTGCTTATGTCATCGTCATCTATTTCGTGATGATCTGCCTCTCTGTATTACTGCGTAAGCAGTGGGTAGAATATGAACGCTGCGCTTTTCCACTTGTCAAACTACCGGTTGAGATGGCAGTGCAAGGCAGCGGTAGACTCGGACCGCTCTTTAAGAACAGCGTGTTCTGGTTTGGCGTTGCATTTCCAGTGTTTCTTCATACGATGAATGGACTCCATACGTTTTTCCCATCCGTTCCACATATACCACGCGATTTTTGGCTTAATCAATATTTCAACGAAAGACCGTGGACTGCATTGCGTCCATTTCAAGTCGTCATTTTTTGGTCTATGGTAGGGTTTAGTTATCTGCTTACTTTAGAAGTCTCGTTCAGTATCTGGTTTTTCTTTGTGTTTTACAAGCTGCAATGTCTGATAGGTGTAATGCTCGGTTTTCAACTGACTTCCGGGCCGGGTGTGCAGTGGACAGGAAAATCGTTTAGTGCTGCACAGGAGGCAGGGGCATGTTTAGTATTTGTCGCTATCGCCTTATGGAAAACGCGGCACCATATCAAAAACATGTTCCAGAAAAGCTCCTCTGATGAGGCACTGCCCTACAGTGTTACGGTTTTTGGGCTTATTGGAGGTATCTGTGTCCTTGTCTTTTTCAATCATCTGATGGGCATGTCTATACTGTTTGCTGTCGGCTTTGTGCTGTTCTTGCTTGCTATGTACATCGTTCTGACATGGCAGGTAATTAACGGAGGCATTCCGTTCATCAATCCATCTTTTTCACCACAAAGTTTTTTTCTAACGACACTTGGCACTTCAAGAATACACCCATCAACATTAACATCGTTAATGATGCATCCGGTATGCCTAACACTTGACCTACGCGAATTTATGATGCCGAACATTATGAATGGACTAAAAGCAACAGACGAAGCACGCGTCAAGCGACGACAACTGCTCATCGCTATGGCGGTTGCGATGGTCATCGGTCTGGGCGTTTCTTATTATTCAGCGATCAAAGTTGGGTATGCACACGGCGCGCCTTATATGGGTGGCGGATGGTTTATGCGGCAACTCGAAGGATTACTCACAAGTCCAAAAACCAGCACCAATTGGACAAATACTGGATTTATCTTGTTCGGAGGTGGGTTCACAGGGTGGTTAATGTGGATGCGGCAGACGTTTGTTTGGTGGCCCCTGCACCCTCTCGGCTATACGATGTTAAGTTCATGGGCAACGTTCAAACTGTGGTTTTCAATCTTTTTAGGATGGGGAATGAAATTTGCGATTGTGAAATACGGCGGACTGAAGGCATATCGCCAAGCGCGACCGGCATTCCTCGGTTTGGTCATCGGAGAGATGTTGTGTGCTGGTTTATGGGCAATTGTTGGGATGGCTACAGGGATTAGTAGTGGATACAGGATATTGCCCGATTGATAACTTAACTCCGTCTATGTGAGTAAGTTTGTAGGCGCGGTTTCAAACCGCGCCTACATCAAGTAGAGATTATTTGGCTTTGAGTGCACCCCAATGGGTAGCAAGTTTACCTTGAGGTTCAACAAGTGTCAACGCTTGAAGTTCTAAGGTCTCAATTTCATCAGCTGTCAAAGCGACATTGTAGATACGAGATTCTTCAATGTGGGCGTTGAGATCGCCAGGACCGCTAAGTCCATTAACATGACGTTTACCCCAAATCGCTTCTGAATCACCAGCTTCCCAAGTTCTGAGATCACCCCTTTTAAAACTTCCCATGCTTTCACCGTTTCGGTAACCAGTGATCTCATATTGGTTGTTGACGTTCTTGTACGTGATAGCGATGAAAACCCTGTCGCCAGTTTCAGGTTCAGTGACTGCATTGGGAAAGTCTGCTGTACGGCGGAAATGACTGCTTCCCGGCATCCACTGTTTAACAACCCTTTCTGCCCAGACGATTGCTACAAACTGATCTGTTGACACCTCATCTAAAGTAAGCGCGGAACCGTTTGTCTTCGCGTAACTGTCCAAACTCACCCAAGTTGCCAAGGTGACTTCCGTGATGTCAGGACCGGTATAATCCAGGGAATGTGCCCATTTTCCGTTTGAAACAACCAACTGCCCATCTTCAATGGTGGCACCATGAAGGACAACATCTCCAAAGTTGCCTGTTTCTTCCTTCGCATTATCAAATCGCCACCAGCCAACGAGATTATCTTCTTGTACTTGCGCAAAAACCGACATCGGCATGCCAACCATCAACAACACTGCACATATACAGTAAATTTTTGTTTTCATGTGAACAACTCCTTTTAATTTAGATTTGATGGTTTACCTAAGTGAGTTGACTTAGGTAAACCGTATAACTTATCTTGAACTGCTGCAAAAGATTATTGCCTTTTCATCTTTGCCCAACGGGTAGCGAGTTTACCGCGTGGTTCTACTGGTAGATCCCCTTGGTACATAGCTTTCACATCGTCATGCGACAATGCGACGTTATAGATACGAGATTCTGCAATGTCAGCAGTTATAGAACTGCTAACTGGATTAGCAACACCACCAGAATGCCTTGCTCCCCAGATCGCTTCAGCATTATCTTTTGTCCAGGTCCTTTTATCTCCTTTTTTGAAACTACCCATACTTTTATCATTACGGTAGCCTGTAATCTCGTATTGACCACCATCAAGTTCATAGGTGATGGTTAGTAATACCATTTCACCCTCTTTGTCTTCATTCACTACGTTTGGGAAATCATTCGTACGTCTAAAATGGCTGCTTCCAGGCATCCACTGTCCCGCCTTTCTTTCAGCATAAACAATCGCAACAAACTGATCTATATCAGTTCTATCTAATGATAGTGCGGAACCGTGTGTATGTCCCAGATCATTTAATCTTACCCAACTCGCTAATGTAATATCAGAGATATCTGGCCCATCGTATTCAATGGAATTTGCCCATTTGTTACGCTCACAAACCAGTTCTCCGTCTTTAATTGTTGCACCTCGGAGGATGATTTCCCCCCAGTTGCCCGTTTCCTCTGTTTTGTCATCAAAAAGCCACCAGCCAACAAGGTTCTTTTCTTGTACTTGTGCAAAAACAGACGTTGACACGCTCAACATCAGCAATACAACAAATACCGCGAAAATGTTATGAACTTTCATCTCCAGAATTCTCCTTTTTTCTTCTTATTTTGCAGTTTTGGCAGCTGCATTCCCTAAAAAGTTCCAGGAACTATCAAATCTTTCTACCTATCATATCTTTCTACCTATCATATTTTAACATGATAACAGATACTCTATTAAGAATTCAAACTTTTTAAATCTAAGTACGCACAATTACTTGCGAAGTTTCTCTCAACCCAGCGTGAGTAACTGTCAATCATACATATAATATAACATATTTGACAAAACGAAACAATGTAATTCTCATGATTCAGAATCATTACGCTTGCATAGTGGTTAGGAAGGGACAGGGCACTCTAAATCACTATAATGATTTTACATTTTTCATCATAATGTGTTATGATATAATTGGAGTTTGATAATAAAAATCCAAGTGTAGACGAAGGTTGGGTTGTACTTAGGTGAAACCGCACGTGTCAATTTAATCCCATTTTTTTATTAGAGGATTTTGTACGCCTCTATTTTTTAATTTAGCGTTGATTACCTACGGTTTAGCATACCTCACGTAAAATCTTAAGTTGATGTCTTCTGGAGAAAAATGAAAACGCAAAGAATATTGATCTTGTTTTTAGGAATTATAGTTGCTGGAGTTCTGTTAGCGTTTTCTACATGGCATCAATGGAATGCCAATCAAAAAACGACGAAGGAACGGATGAGACCGATTCATCCAATTGCCGAGTTTAACCATGGCACTTCAATAAGAGATATTGCTTTTTCTTCAACGAATCCAGAACTATTTGCAAGTGCTGGAGAAGGTAACACTGTAAAGATTTGGAACGTAAATAATCAAGATAGTCCTCAAATAACGCTGGAAGCTCAGGAAGACGATGATGGTTCTACCAACCTGAACGGTATAGTTTTTTCACCAAGAGATAAATGGTTAGCCAGTAAAACTTTCCGGACACTTGAATTTTGGAATATCACATCAGGTAGGAGAATTAACTTTATGAAGATTCCAGCATTTAAATTCGCTATTTCTCCTGAAGAACGCTATCTCGCAACAGCGACTAATGAATTGAAACTGTGGGATATAAGTGACCTAAAAGACATTAAAGGATTAGTTTTATTACCGCCAGAGATAGGTTGGAAACCCCTATCTCTGGAAGAGATAAGTGTACCCGGTCCTACTTCTGACCCGCTAACAATATACCACATTTTACCTAATAAATACCATCATGCAACAGACAACCAGTTTTATGATTCAATTGACTTTTCAGATAACGGCAAATGGCTTGCAGCTGGAGGATATATAGATGACAAAGTCAAGAAAAAAAGGATTGGTATAATAAAAGTTTGGGATTTACGAAATAAACAACTTATCAAGTTTATAAAGAGGGACAGAAAAGTTGCAGAAGGTGCTAAACCTTACGAATTTATCAATAGTATCCGTGCCATCAATTTCTCGCCAGACAACCGTTTTTTCGCTGTCGCGGCGAACAATGGATTAACTATATGGTCTTTACCTGAATGGAATATTTACCACGAAGTACTTGATCAACGCATAAGAAATATAACGTTTTCGCCAGATGGCACGATGTATGCAGTTGCAGATGTCAAGGGAATCACTCTCTGGTCAATGGAAAATATTACTCCTATTGCTTTGCTAAGAGGAAAAGGTCTTTTTGGCAGTGTTTCAATAATTGCGTTTTCTGCAGATGGCAGCATGATTGCAGGTGGGAATTATGATGGTGTTCTTCGTCTCTGGGATGTGAGGGAACTAAATGAACGGTAAAAAAATCTTTCTGTTGTTTTTAGCGATTATAGTTGCTGGAGTTCTGTTAGCGTCTTCAACTTGGCGGCAGTGGAACGACAATCAAAAAACGATATTGCAACGCATGAGACCGATTGCTCCAATGGCAACATATTCCCAGGGCGGGTCAATAAACTATATCGATTTTGACCCGAAAAATCCAGAGTTGATTGCAGCAGCTGGATCAAGTCGTAACTTCGTAAAGGTTTGGAACGTAAGCAAACAGGATACTCCTCAGTTAACGCTAAAAACTCAGAAAGGACATAATGGAACAAACTTCGTTGTTGGTTTAGGTTTTTCCCCGGTAAATGATTGGATTGCAATTAAAGGATTCTGGACACTTGAAATTTGGGATAGCACAACAGGTAATAAAATTAATACACTAAACACAGCATCTTCAAACTTCGCAATTTCTCCATTATGCAACAACTTCGCTTTAGATCATAATCACTTAAAATTATGGGATGTCAACGATCCTAAAAACATAACGGGCAAAATATTGTTGCCTCCCAAAATGGGTTGGGTTTCAATACCGTTGGATGGTTTAGAGAGAATAGATCCTTTTCCTGAAATGAAAATTAGTATGTTACGTCATAACATACCCAATAGATACCGTAATGCCTCGACGAACGAAAAATATAGGGCAATTGACTTTTCCCACGATGGAAGATGGCTTGCGGCAGCTGGACAGATGCTTAACGACAATAAGGGGGATTGGAGACAGAAAGTAAAAATCTGGGACATGGAGACACATCAACTTAATAGAATTATTGAAAGAGAAGAACCAAAAATACAGGAACCCAAACGAAAAGGTAAGAAAGTTCCATCATCCACATTGCCACTGTCTAACGATATCCGATCAATCAAGTTTTCACCAGATAATCGGTTTTTTGGACTTGCGGCTGACAACGGGTTGACGATATGGTCTTTACCTGAATGGGATATTTATCATGAAGTACTTGACAAACGCATAAGTGATATAGCATTTTCACCAGATGGCACGCTGTACGCTGTCGCTGATGTCAATGGAATCAACCTCTGGTCCGTGGAAACTCTCACACCTGTTGCTTTACTTAGTGGAGCAGGTTTATTCAGTAATAGTGTAATAGAGTTTTCACCTGATGGCAGTATGATTGCTGGGGGTGGCATGGATGGTGTTGTTTGGCTCTGGGATGTGAGGAAACTAAATGAAAAATAAAAAAATCGGACTTTTATCGGTAATTTTGGTTATAGCAATTGTTGGGGTTGTAGTATATTTCATCTCA
The DNA here is from genome assembly GCA_028820635.1 of Candidatus Poribacteria bacterium. Classification (GTDB taxonomy): domain Bacteria; phylum Poribacteria; class WGA-4E; order WGA-4E; family WGA-3G; genus MSPOR6. The sequence goes on along the minus strand of JAPPIG010000064.1, from coordinate 74,085 downwards.
AGACCAAAGCATCAGGAATTGTTCCCACAGACATTCGCGCAACTACCTGAAAAACCAAAACTCGTTGCGGAATTTTTTCACGGCGCAACGATTAATCCTGACGTGAATTACCCTGAAGATATCTCTCTCGGTGACGCTTTACCAATTTATTCTGTCGCGTTTTCCCCAGTAGATACTTCTCTCATAGCGAGTGTTAATGCAAACGGTACTATAAAGTTTTGGAACACAAACAACACGAAAGAACCAATAAAAATTCTTAGTCATCCTGGAATATTTCCAATCCTTAGTTTTTCTCCCACAGGAGATTTGCTCGTGAGTGTAGATCATGGGAAACTCGTACTATGGGATGTTGTTTTAGGTACAAAACTCAAAACTATTGAAAAAACAAGTCGTGAGATCGCTTTTTCACCGAATGGTTACCTTGCAACTGTTTTCAATGAAGTAAAACTTTGGGATATCCGGAATCCTAAGCAGATAACTGAAGTCGTTACACTACCGTTTGATGTAAAACATAAAATCAGAAGTTGGGCATGTGCAGTAGCCATTTCAAAAGATGGCACATTGATTGCCGCTGGATATGCCAATGGCTTTGTGAATGTTTGGGATCTACAGACCAAACAACATGTGAAAACTCTAAGAACACCATTTACTGAGATGAGATATTTAAAGTTTTCTCCTGATAATAGATTCTTGGTATGTGGTGGTCCCGTCCCTAAACGTTCCATATATTTTGGCAAGGGGAATCACGATGGTATAAATGTTGTGGACCACGGCGCTCAAGGGTATATCATGTGGAAAATATTAGATTGGCAACGGCATGGGGAAGTACAACGGGGACACGTCGAAGATTTGGTGTTTTCTCCAGATGGAAAGATATGTGCCAGTATGAATAGAAAGCCTTATGCAGAAAGGGGAGTTGAACTTTGGTCAGTTGAAAATGGTGCACCAATTACTTCATTACCAACGATGAGTATAGCACGGGATATTGCGTTTTCACATGATGGAAACCTGCTCGCAATCGGCAATTTTGATGGTGTCGTTCAAGTGTGGAAACATAATGCTCAGCAATTAGAGGCTGCTACGCCGTCATCCGATGTTGTCCGAATAATTTACACCCTTATGGAAAACAAAAAACCTGCTCCAAACATTACAGAAAAATTAGATAAAACAATAAGAGAGGTCCAAGACTTTTACGCTGATGAGATGGAACGCCACGGATTCGGCAGGAAAACATTTACGTTTGAAACAGATGAAAATGGAAAAGCCAAGATATACCTTGTTAAATATAATCAACCCGATATTGATCTGTCAAACGACATCTGGTTGTCATTTGCAGAGGATTCATCAATGCCTTTTGAGCCAATTCCAAAATTATATTATGCACATCAAATTCATTCATTTGAGTACACGAATAAAGATGGTATAAGCACTAAATACAATGTAATCGCGCGTGAAATTGGAGGAATCTCCCCTGGTAGACTTGTTTCCACATCCGTAAGAGACCTTAATCGGAAATCTATCGCTTATTTGCTTAGAGGTACATTTGGTTTGCTTTACATTGACGACAAGTATAAGCCAAACGCTTTAAAACGTCTTTTCGCTGGTGTTAACGATAGGATGCCTTGGGGAAAAAGATGGGCAAAATTGTCCAAGTGTGAAGCAGAATTGTTAGATAGAAGCCGTTTTTTTAACCCAAACCAACCTTTTTTTGATAAATTTCCGACAATGGATATGCGTGTAGCGATTCCTAAAGCAAGCGGTCTGCGGCACTTCATATTTGATGTTGCAGATGAAGATGGCATACACCAAGTCCAGTTGTTTGTACCGAGAGATCTTAAAGATCATCGGCGGGGAGAAAAGTTCTATGATTGTCAAGCACTAAACGGTAAAAATAGGGCAACTGTTGCATTTGAAATATCTGATCCTGAAATCATGAATGTTAAACTTCGGATGATTGATATGTATGGCAATATCGCATCTCGAAGGTTTGGAATTGAGGATAAGCCATGATGATCTTCAAAAAGACTTTTAGTCAAAGAATTTGACCATTTCCATTCATATCACTAAAAGGAAGTTAGAATGAAAGGTAAAAAAATAATTGCATTACTCATAGTTTTGGTTATAACAGTTGTTGGGATTGTAGTATATTTCATCTCACGTCCGCCGCAGCATCAGGAATTGCTCCCACAGACATTCGCGCAGCTGCCTGAAAAACCGAAACTCATAGATGAATTCCATCATGGACTCTGGGTTTATTCCGTAGCAATTTCACCTACTGATCCATCCCTTGTTGCGGGTGTAGATCAAGATGGCACTATAAAGCTATGGAACAGAAACGACACAAAGAAAATATTCAAATTCTTCAGACATCCTGAAAAAATTCCGTCCATTGGTTTCTCACCCACAGGTAAATTGCTTGCGTGTGCTGGCTATGGAACACTTACAATATGGGATGTTGCTTCAGGAACGAAAATCAATTCACTTGAGACTTCTTTCCGTCAATTCGCTTTTTCTCCAGATGGAAAACAACTTGCGACACTTCATGAAAACGAAAAAGGAATACATGAAGTGTTTGTGAAAATCTGGGATATCCGGAATCCAAAGAAAATAACAGAAATTGCTACCCTTTATAAATCACCTGGAGTTATAGGTTATGCATGTGCAATCGACATTTCACCAGATGGTAAATGGATCGCTGCCGGATATGTCAGTGGAACTGTTAACGTATGGGACCTACAGACCAAGCAACTGGTAAAATCTATAGAAACATCTCTGCATTTGATGGACTATTTAAAGTTTTCTCCTAACAAGAAATATATGGTATGTGGTGGTCATGATATTGACATGTATAGCACTTATTTTGTGAAGGGGCACATCATGTGGGAATTACCGAGTTGGCAACGGAAGGGCGAGGTGCTTCGAGGAAATGTTGAAAATTTGGTGTTCTCCCCAGATGGAATGATGTGCGTGGGGGCAAATGATTGGTCTCATCACGGACGGGGTGTTGAAATCTGGTCAACTACGAATGGTGCACCAATTTCTTCGTTACCAACGGAGGCAACAGATGTTTCATTTTCACATGATGGCAACCTTCTCGCCACTGGAGGCAAGGATGGCATTGTTCGAGTTTGGGAACTCACACAATCGCAATTAAACTTAGCCAACGTCCGTAACGATGTCGTGCGATTAATTTACTACCTACCGAAAGATAAAGAACCCTCACCAAACATTACACAAAAAATAGATAAAACTATAAGAAAGGTTCAAAAGCACTACGCTGATGAGATGGAACGACACGGATTCGGCAGAAAAACTTTTACGTTTGAAACCGATGAGAATGGAAAAGCCAAGATATATCACATGAAAGAAATACCGATCGAAGCACATGATATGCAGTTGAACGATATCTGGCTTGTGTTTATTGATTACAAGAACGATCTCCAGTCTGTTCTTACTGATAGCACATTAAAACATCTCAAATCAGTAGGACGTAGATATATTCATTATGATAAAACATTTACGTTCCCTACAAGGAGGAAGGGGGTTATTAAAGACAACATTTGGATGGGGCATATCAAGGGATTCACAGGAGATAGCAGTTTTATCTATGCTACAAAAAAGGGTTTTGATTGGAGGTTAACAACGTACACACTTAAACATCTGTTTGCCGTATTAGGTCGGGAACATCGTTTGAATGAGTATGAGCCAAACGTGTTTAAACGGTTTTTCTACGGTATTAACAGAAAAATGCCGTGGGGCAAACGCTGGGTAAAATTGTCCAAATGTGAGGCTGAATGGTTGAATAAGAGTCGTTTCTTTAACCCGAACCAACCTTTCTTTGACAAACGACCAGAAATTGAGATGGACGTACTAAAAACTGATACAGACTCGCGACTTTTCCAATTTACCGCTGCTGATGAAGATGGCATACACCAACTTCAATTGTTTGTCCCTAAAGAGACAGAAAAACAGTATCAAATAAACAAGTTTCAAGGTTGTCAGGCTTTAAACGGTAAAAAGACGGCGACCGTTGAATTTGAAATAGCCAATCCCGAAATCAAGAGAGGTGAAATTCGGATGATTGATATGCATGGAAACATCGCATCACGAGAATTCAGATTTTTGGAGAAAACATCAGAACCAGATAAAGAAGAATAAAATATACAAGAAAGGAGAACAGATGTCTAAAAGAATCGCAATCTTCCCAGCAAGTTTCGACCCGATCACACTTGGTCATGTGGACTTAATTGATCGAGTTTGTAAGCTTGACGTTTTTGATGAACTCGTAATCGTTATCGGTGTGAACCCGGCAAAACAGGAACGGTTCACGATTGAAGAACGTATCCAGATGCTTGAAGAGGTCATCAAACCTTATCCGAAAGCTACTATTGCGGGGGACGCTGGGTTGATGGTGCATTACGCGCAAACACGTGGGGCATGTGCTATCATTCGCGGACTACGCGAAATCTCCGATTTTGAATGGGAATTCAAAATGGCACGGATGAATCAACAGATTGCCCCAGAAATTGACACGCTCTTTATGGTTGCAAATAAACAATATGCACATATTAGTTCAACGCTCGTAATGGAGGTTGTGGAGATGGGGCAAGGCAAATTGAGCGAAGAGAAATTGTTGGAGATGGTACCGCCGGTTGTCGTTGAATTTATCAAACAGAAATTTCATGTCCGGTAATTTTGCAGGTAGGATTGAATCGCACCTACAAATAAATCATCTAAAACCGATTATCTAAACTCACGCTTACATTAAAGCCTGGCGCATTCACACCCGATCCGTGTGGACGGTACCGACGGTCAAGCAGGTTTTCAAGTGATAATGTCAAACGCGTATAGTCAAAGAGTTTAACACCACCGCGTACGTTGAGTGTCCACCATCCCGGTGTGCCTGCATCAACTGCATTGCTGTTGTCGTCAAATTCAACTTCCTGAGGGTTGCGTGTTTTTCCTTGTATCCGCGGGTCGCGGATGTCACTCCGATTTAGGCGTCTCTGTTCCGCAGCACCCCGCATAAACAACGTTGCCCAATACTGCGTATTTACCGGTTCCCACTGGATTCCTACAATACCGTTCAAAGGTGGTTCTCTCCGAGTGCGTGCTTCCCAAGGTTTCTCTGGATCTGGTGCCTCACCGTTAATCAAAAGCACTTCTCCACGCAGCAACGCAGCATTTCCGTAAATAGATAATGCAGGATTGATAGAAATTCCTCCAGCTAATTCAACGCCCTGAAACTGTGCCTCATCAACGTTGTCAAACACGAGTACGTCAATACCTTCGTATTCCTCGATCAAGTCTTGATGGAGTTGAGGTATTTCACCATCTTTGTACGCTTCTTGGACAAGTTTGCGCGCAACTAAACCGTTGACCCTGCTATGGAATAGTGTTAGCGCACCACGGAACTTGGAATGTTTCGCTTTAAGACCACTCTCAACTGTCCACGATGTCTCTGCTTCAAGATCGGGACTCGGTGCTGTTACACCCTCATTGGTAACTTCTACTGCTGTTGTATCGTTCAACGATGGCGCTCGAAACGCTGTGGCAAAACTACTCACAAAGTTTAGGTAGTCTGTCAGACCGACGACTATCCCCGCACTTCCTGTCAGACTACTGTCGGATTCATTGAATTTATCAAAAGCCTCAGATCGCAAGGAAAGGTCAGCATTCGTTTGATAAAGTGTCGCACGACCACCAAGGATAAGTTCAACTCGTTCATGGATTGTTATTTCATCTTGTAAGAACAGACTCGCATCCCAAAACTGAGACCCGTTGATAAAACGCCCAAGGTTTTCGTCAACAGTCTCTTTCCCTGCCGCATCAGTTTTGACAGTACGACTCTGCAGCATATCTAAATAGAATTCAGCACCGCCAACCAAACGTTGTTTCGGAAGAACACTGCTGACAGCTTGTGCGCTCAAACCGATTGCATTAACCGTATCGTCTTGCTGTCTACGTGAAGTCGCATCGCGTTTTACCTCGTTCCGACCTTCTTTCTGTCGGTGAAAAGAACCTGTGAATCTGTATAGATCAATGCTGGAGATATCAGGATTCGCCATATAGTTAACATATACAAGATCGCGATTTTGCGGTTCAAAAAAGAATTCATCAAACTCCTGCGGTGCTATTTTATCATAACGGGGCGTTTGCGGTTGCCGCCACATCTGGTAAGCAACGTTAATTGTTCTTTTTTCGTCAATTTGATAAGCAATTTTTGCATCAACATCAAAAGCGTTCCAACCCAATGGACCTTCGTTGTCAATGAGCCATCTATCAGGAATATCATCTTTTGACAACTCACTCACTTCATCATAGTCATAAAGTTGCACACCGCTCGGCATTTCGTCTACTATTTCAAATTTACGGTTTTTGTAATGGAGATCATATCCATCACCGGGATTCAAGTCACCGTAGTATCGCACACCACCGCCAACACTGAATCCAAATTGCCCTTGGCTGCCTGTCACCTCTAATCTACCAAGACGTTCCTGTGTTGCAGACGTATAACGCGCGAGAAGACGTGGGTGTATCTTCCAGTTTTCTTGCGCTGGATTTAGCGGGATTGCTTTGGTAAAGAAGCTAACAACACCACCCATCGCACCGCTTCCATACAACACAGAACTTGAACCGAGTAAAACCTCTGCCCGATCTAAGTTTTCAGGTGCTATAGTTGCCGTATACTGATTCGGTCCTGAACGAAACGTAGAATTGTTTAGACGGACCCAATCGACTTGTATCAACGTTTGGTAGCCAGTTAGGCTTCTGAGCATCGGTGAACCTTGTCCAACTGTTGTTTGCTGTGCGATGACTCCAACTGAATCCCGAAGTAGATTGGACGCTATATCTGCATTGGTCCGTTCCAATTGTTTTAAATTGAGTACAGTGATAGCGTTCGGTGTTTTAAATGGTTCTTTCTCGGCACGTGTGGCTGTCACCGTTATCTCCTGCATTTCCACAACGTTTTCGTCATTATATTCTTTAAGTTTCACTTTTGCGCTTGCATGGGGTTGCCAAATTCCAAAGAGTGCTATACTAAAAATAAAAAAAAGATAAAAGAGCTTTTGCATGCTATTATTCTCCGTTCAATATTGTTCTTAATATATTGTGTAAGACTTTGTAGTATTTCAAAATTATATTTTATCAACTTACGCAAATTTTATGCCATACATAATCCTAACAAAAACCGTGAATTTCAACCAGTTTTGGACAGAATTTGTATAATTATGTTCATTTATTGAACAGATGGGAATTGTAAGAACAGATTTCTATATTATGCCCAACAGAATTTATCTCTTGCTTTTTGTGATAGGTCGTGGTAACTTAAAGCAAAAAAGTGAAAGAGGAACATATATGGCTAAACAGAAATTAAAATTTGGATTCATCGGATGCGGCGGCAACTCACGGGGGCATGGACGTAGCGTTTCTGGTGTTGAAAACGTAGAGATAATAGCACTTGCTGACCCGAGCGAAAACGCACTTAAAGCATTCAAAGAGACCGTCGGTTTAGACGATTCAATCCCCACCTACGCAGACCATGTTGAAATGTTAACCACTGAAAAACCGGATGCGGTTGTCATTAGTTCCCCGCACGGGCTGCATTTTGATCATATCATGTCTGCGCTTGATGCGGGTTGCCATGTGCATACCGAAAAACCGATGGTATGTACGGTAGACCACGCAAAACAAGTGATAGCAAAAGTCGAAGAGACCGGTTTGCATTTGATGATTGGCTACCAACGACACTTGAGTCCTACGTACCAATACTGTCGTAAAGTCGTCCAAAGTGGCGAACTTGGGAAAGTTAACTTCGTCGCAGCCCATCAATCGCAGAATTGGTATCGGAATCAGCAGGGGAAATGGCGGCAAGACCCGTTCCTCGGCGGTGGTGGACAGCTGAACGACTCTGGTAGTCACCTTATTGACATCCTTCTATGGGTATTGGAAGCGAGTCCAGATACAGTATTCGCGATGATAGACAACTTAGACATTGAGGTTGATGTCCTTACAGCAATGTCAATCAAATTTGATACAGGCGCACTGTGTAATATTAGTATTGTTGGGCATGCGTATGGCGGTGTACAAGAGGATTTTTCTATCTGGATGGAGGATGGCGCACTCTTTCTACGAGCGGGGAAATTATACCGTCAAGGGACTGGAGGCAAACCAGAACAAGTTGATGAATCTGAGCTACCTAAAGGCGGTAACAAAGATGCTGCCTTTATTGAACTGATTCGCGGTGAACGCACAGAGAATCCTATCGGTGTTGAAAACGGGTTGCGTGTGATTCAATTAACCGAAGCTGCTTGGCAGTCTGCCGAACTTGGAAAACCTGTCAAGGTTGATCTTAGTTAGCACTGAATTTATAGCACATTAGAAATTGAAGCAGGATGATGACCCAATCACGGGAGAACGTAATTGCTTGATGTCCACAACCTTAGCAAATCTATTGACAAGAAACCGTTTCTCTCAGAACTCACTTTTCAAGTGGCAGCTGGGGAGTTTCTCATCCTACTCGGTAGAAATGGTGCTGGGAAAACACTTCTGCTCAACATCTTGGCAACCTTAGTTGAACCGACATCAGGCACTGTTTCTATTGCAGGAATAGATGCATTTTCCAACTTGAAACGGGTTCGTCCACATATTGGATATATACCGGTTGCATTTGAGGGATACCCTGAATTATCTGTTGTTGACTATCTCAATTTTTTCGCTGCCGCATACAAATTAGAGAAACAGGAGCGCACCGCTGCAATAGATGCCGTACTTGAATTGATGGATATTCAGCATCTTCGTGACATCAAAATCGAGACTTTATCAACGGGGGAACGTCAACGTCTCCTGTTTGCCAAAACCTTTCTTCATGAACCAGGCTTATGGCTGCTGGATGAACCCTTAGCACCACTTGACCCACGCGGACAAATTGAGATGGTAGAATTGTTCGGGGAACTCCAGGCGATGGGAAAAACACTTGTTATCGCTACCAATCGTCTGGAAGATGTATCAAAACTATGTGGTATAGGAACTGAAACCCAACCAAATACCAATCTCCTCGGTATTCTCAACGATGGAAAGTTTGCTGTATTCAGGACAATCAACCAATTACAACAGGAACTGAAAGAGAAAAATAACACAGAAAATCTTAAGCCGAATTGGCTTGCTGAACTCTATTTGGAGGTTACAAAATCGTAATGTCAGACATCGGTAAATTCTTTCATGAAAACGGATACTATTTCGCAAAAGGTGTCTATTCGCCTGAAGAGATCAAATTAATGGAACACGACTTTGATCGTGTGGTAGACCAGTTGCTTAAAAGCGATGAAAATGTCAATGCACGTTGGGGCGGTAGATTGATGGATGCGCTTGATGGCGGGGAATCTGTTATTATTCATACGCATAATATCCAGAGTTTCTCTGCTGTGTGGATGCAGGCATTTCTTCAAGAAAAGTTTCTTGACGTCGCTGAAGATATACTCGGACCAGATATTATGCTCCACCATTCCAAACTTTTCTGCAAACCACCAGAGAAAGGTTCTCCCTTTCCAATGCATCAAGATTGGCAGTATTTTCCATCAGTTAAGGACACGATGATAGCTGCTATCATATATGTGTCGGATGCTACAGATGAGATGGGGTGTGTCCGTGTATACCCTGGTTCACACAAGGAGCTTGGTAGAACAGGCGGTATGATGGGACGCGGTGATAACGAAGAAATAACGGATAGATACCCGATTGAGGATGCCACCATATTAGAGGCGAAACCGGGGGATGTGCTTTTCTTTAGCTACTTCACACTGCACGGTTCAATGCCGAATCGCTCAAATAAAACGCGAAAGAGTGTGCTGGTTCAAATGCATGCAGGTGATGATCAGATTGAGGGTGAAAATCGGCATACTAATGTGAAATTGGTGCTTCGTGGTTGGAATCATTTCGCAACCCGCTCTTCTGTCGGAAGCATTAGTTGATTTTTATATAAAACCAATTATTATACACCTTCTACGGTAGGTGCAGTTTCCTAACCGCACCATAGGTGTCAATTTAGCGTCTAATCTTTCTTGTAGGAGGGCTTTCTAAGTCCGATTGGGAAAATGAGTTCCGTAGGAACGATATGTTTATAGAAAAAACGTTAACCTGCTCTTGAGTTCCGTAGGAACGATATGTTTATAGAGACGCAATTGGATACACATACCGCTCCTACGGAGCTCAAGGAGGACTGATGCCGTTTGCTATAAACATACCGCCTCTACGAGGCTATACATATCCAAAAAGTAGAATTAAAATCCTTAAATTGATGCCTATGGTACGGTTTCCTAACCGCACCGATAGATAGGAATTAAGTTAATCTGGTATTAGCAGATTCTTACCAGAGGGATTTAAGATGGAAGATCAAACAATCCTTAGCAAGGAACTTATTAAACAGAGTCTGGTAGACAACCGAGAGACTTTGCGAAAATACGGTGTCAAGCGGATCGGCTTGTTCGGATCTTACGTGCGAGGGACAGCGACTGCTGGAAGCGACATTGATTTCATCGTTGAACTCGAAAGATTGACCCTTCGCGACTATATGGGGTTAGCTCTTTTTCTTGAAGATCTGTTTAAGAAGAACGTTGACCTGGTTACTGCTACCTCTATCAAACCGCGTCTAAAGCCTTATATCGAAAAAGAGATAGAATATGTCACGAATCTATAGTTTATATCTCCATGATATAGTAGAAGCATCTGAACGTATTGCATCGTACGTTAAAGACGTTACTCACAGTAAATTTGAAACGGATCAGATGCGGATTGACGCGGTTATCCGAAACCTTCAAATCATCGGTGAAGCAGTCAAGAAACTCCCCGATTCAACCCGAGACAGATATCCCAATATTGCATGGCAGGAAATTGCGGGGTTAAGGAACAGAGTGACGCACGTATATTTCAATGTAGATATTAATATTATCTGGGACGTAGTGCAATTTGAACTACCGCTGTTGCAGACACAAATTCAACAAATCCTTGAGGAAATAAGCGAATGATACCATACGCGAGCGAGGCGGTTGCTCATATTCTTGATGCTTTAAAGCAAACTCAGAATATATCAAAACGATAAGATGTATTTTGATTTTCGGAACTTGTGCGTCTTCGAAAAGCATTATGTTTCTTGGCTCGGAAAGACTATAGACGATCTCTATGAGGAAGATTTGCCAGAAGTTATCACATGGTATCCACCTTTATCCTACATGACATTCTACTTAGCGTATCCATCGTCAGGTAAGGATGCTGAAGACATCACTTGGTTATTCAGTCAAGTTAAAAAGGAGAATTAAATGATTAAAGTCGCAAAAATTAGTATGGCGCATGTCCACGCTGGTGGATATGCACGACAAATTCATGAAAACCCCGAAACCGAACTCGTTGCCGTTTGGGACGAGGAAGAATATGGTGGTAAAGCAGCAGCGGAACAATACGAAGTGCCGTTCTATTCCGACCTTGACGAAATGTTGAGCCGCGACGATGTTGACGCTGTTGCCGTTGATGCAGTTACGTCTGACCATCCGCGTGTGATGATCGCCGCTGCTGAAGCCGGTAAACATATCTTCACCGAAAAAGCACTCGCTATCACAGTCGCAGAATGCGACCCAATTATTGAGGCAGTTGAAAAAGCTGGCGTAAAGTTCATGATTTCCCTGCCTTCGCGAGCCAATTCTGAGATTCTGTTCGCAAAAAAGGCGATTGATGATGGACTCCTTGGTGATATAACATTCGGCAGAGGACGTATAGCACATTCGGCCGCACTGGATAGCTGGTTCAGTGGAACGAGTGCTTGGTTTGCAGACCCAGTACGTGCCGGGGGCGGCGCACTCTTTGACTTGGGGTGTCACCGTGTTGATGTGATACGATGGTTGATGGGTGAACCGAAAAGTGCAATTGCGAAGATAAACAACTTTACGGGCAACTTCCAAATTGATGACAACAGCGTTTCTGTTGTGGAATTTGCGAACAAAGCACTCGGTGTAATTGATGTTGCATGGACACATCGCTCTGGTCCGAATATGCTTGAGATTTACGGCACGGAAGGCTCATTTGCTGCGGGACACGGTGAGATGCATTTCCAGACGCGTAAACTCTCTGATGAAGAGAAAGCAAAATACATTACAGACGCACCCGCATCACCACCGCCACCGTTGCAGCAGTGGATCAATGCCATTCTTCGCGATGAACCGATGACAATCACTATCCAAGATGGGCGTAATCTAACAGAACTGATGCAGGCATTCTATATGTCCTCTGAACAGGGCAAGGCAATAGAATTCCCGCTTTAAATAGTTATCAGTTGTCGGTTAACGGTTTTCAGTAACGCACCTACTTAGCAAAGAGAATTTCCTGCAGACATGGCAAACCGTTCTTAGTAAAGTAACTGACAACCAAATCATCCGAGGTTAATCATGCAAGACTATCAACCTATCTCTCTTACCGATTTATGTAATGTCAACGCAGAAATAATCGGTGCAAACACAACGCCAACATTGGGACAACAGGCATTCCACGGACTCCCTTTTCACATTTCCGAAGGTGAAAAAAGTTTTTTGGGATTCGGGGATGGTGTAAATACAGACTCTATCCAAATTCCAATTAATTCTAATCCAAAGCGAGTTATCATCGTACATCGCTTGCTTGAGTCCCGCATCCATGAAGGCGAACCGATCGGAAAACTTATTGCCAATTATGTTTTTCACTACGCCGATGGTGAAAAGGAAAGTGTGCCAATTCGTGAACGGTTTGAGATTGGCAGCGTGCCACAAGGATGGGGACAACAGACCTTCATTGCTGTCCCTGATACCAAAGAAGGTTTGCATGCTCGGTATCAAGGTCCGTGGGGTTCTGCCGGACAACGGCAGACTGAGGCGACTCAATGTGTCCCGCGCAACTATTACCTATGGATATGGAAAAACCTTAATCCCGATGTTGAAGTAACGTCAATAGAAATACAACCACAAGAACGTAAGTTTATTGTAGCAGCAATCACGCTCGGTTACCTTGACGAAGACCCTATCCCGCGACATCCGAACCGTGAAGTCAAAATCACACTGCCACAGGCAGAAGATGCTGACAAACCGTTTGACATGGAAGTGAATGTTGACCGTGGCACTGCGACTTATCCGTATCCGTTGCCAGAAAATCCATCCAATGCGTTTATCAATGACGATTTCAAAGGATGGGGTGAATTTCAAAATAACAAAAGCAGCCCTGCATATACTGAGATATCCGCTACGCCATCCGCTACCGTTGAGGTAAAAAATCAAGGTGAAACGCTTGGCGCGGTCAATTGGGGAAAACTCGAAGAAAAAGGTGTTGCACAACCAAACGAACGTGTCAAGGTAGAAGTCATTGACACAGGCAGAAACTGGGTGCATACCACCGTAATTGACGAAGACACGAATAAACCTGTGCCGTGTCGTATCCATTTCCGTTCACCGCACGGTGTGCCGTACGCCCCGCATGGACACCACGCACATGTCAATTCAAACATGGGCACGTGGCACATAGACGTCGGTGGTGATGTGCGGCTGGGTCAGATTAGCTATGCTTATATTGATGGCACATGTCAGGGATGGTTACCTCGCGGTGATGTTATTGTTGATGTAGCACGTGGTTTTGAATATACGCCCTTGCGAACCACCGTCAATATAAAACCCGGACAACGTGAGTTGACACTGCGATTAAAGCGGTGGTGCGATATGAACGCTGGACGCTATTTTAGCGGCGACACACACGTCCACTTCCTTTCAACACAAGGCGCACATACCGAAGCACAAGGTGAAGACCTTGGCGTTGTCAATCTTCTCCTTTCGCAGTGGGGGCATCTCTTCACAAATACAGAGGAATTCATCGGAAGACCGACGGTTTCTGCCGATGGAAGAAGCATTGTCTATGCCACGCAGGAGAACAGACAACATGTGCTTGGTCATCTTACGCTGCTCGGTTTAAAGGAACAGGTGGCACCGTGGTGTTCCGATGGGCCGGGTGAAGCAGAACTTGGCGGGAACCTGGAGGTAACGCTCTCACACTGGGCAGATGCGTGCCATGCACAAGGTGGCACTGTCGTTTTACCACATATTCCAAATCCGAATTGTGAACCTGCAACGCTCATCGCTACAGGGCGTGTAGATGCAGTCGAATACCTCACTAACGCGATGTATGGACATCTTGAATATTACCGTTATCTCAACTGTGGCTATAAATTGCCGCTTGTCGGCGGCACGGATAAGATGACAGCAGATGTGCCTGTAGGCGTATACCGCACGTATGTCCACATTCCTGAAAACGAAGAATTTAACTACGATAATTGGTGCAAATACATGAGTGCTGGCAATACGTTCCTCAGTGGCGGTCCAATGATTCGGCTTACCGTAAATGGACAACCGATAGGCAGCACGATTAACCTTCCTGGCAATGGCGGCACTGTGGAAGTTGAAGCATCCGCTGATTCCATCTTTCCTATTCATACTTTACAAATTGTGCAAGCAGGAGAAGTTGTTGCCTCTACAGAGGAAAACGATGGTTCACACCAGTTACGTCTGAAAGCAAATCTAAAAGTAGATAAGCATTCATGGATAGCTGCACGGTGTGGCGGACCTAACTATGCGCAAGCAATTCCACACCACGATGGATGGCGGCGCGGTATCATCGCACACACGTCTCCAATTTACGTCGCTGTCGGTGGTGAATGGTGGATGTTCGATCCAGAAACAGCAAACTATATGCTAACTTTGATTGAAGGCGGATTATCCTATATTCAACAATCCGCACGTCATCATGAACCCGGCACGGTAACGCACCACCACGGTGAGGATAATCATCTGGAATACCTTTCTCGTCCATTCCAAGAGGCACGAGAGGCAATTCACCGTCGCATGCATCAATTAGGTATTCCTCACTAAAGTAGTAGGCACACTCCGTGTGCCGTTAAACATTTAAGGTGAGAAAGGAGGAAAAATGCCAAAAGAATTAGTAGCAGTTGCCCCTCGAAAACCCGTTTTGCAAGAATATGAAGATGGTCCTGTCCCTGCCGATAGCGTCAGGGTCCAAGTCGAATTCGGTGCCCCCAAACGCGGCACTGAACTGACGGCATACTACGGATACAACAACCCAAATTTTCCACTGAGACTTGGAAATATGTGTGTCGGAAAAATTATTGAAATTGGCGATGATGTGGAAGGCTTTGAAATTGGCGAACGGATTGCTAATCACGGACACCTCAAGGAAACGCACACTTGGCGCGCGGGGAGTGTCCTCAAGATGCCCGACCACATGACGTGGAAAGAGGCAGTCTGCTATGATCCAGCACACTTCGCAATGTCTGCAATTCGTGATGGAAAAGTCCGCGTCGGTGAGCGAGTTGCGGTCTTTGGACTTGGCGCAATTGGATTGATGACAGTGCAGATGGCACGGATCGCTGGGGCAGACTTCATCGCTGCCGTAGACCCACTTGAAAGACGGCGAAAAGTTGCTGAAAAGACTGGAGCGGAGCTTGTCATTGACCCAACTGTGTGCAATGTCGGAGAAGTACTCAAAGAAGCAACCAGAGGACTTGGCGTTGATGTGGCTGTAGAAACAAGTGCAGTTTACGAAGCACTTGATGATGCCCTTCGCAGCGTCACTTTTGAAGGAACAATCGTCTACGCTGGACGCGCGAAAGCGTGTACGGGCGGGCTTGACCTCGGCGCTGTCGCGCATGTCAACATTCCAAACATCATCTTTGCACGTGCCAACAGCGATCCGAATCGCGATCATCCACGTTGGAATTTTCGACGTATCGTTGATACCTGTTGGAAGTGGCTTGTTGAAGGACGATTTGACTGTGAAGATGTTGTTGATCCCGTTGTGCCGTTTGAGGATTCTGTTGAGGCTTACATAGAAATGGACAACCATCCTGAACGTAGTGTTAAATTGGGTGTCTCCTTCGGTTGAGGATTTTTAATTATGTCAGTTTGGGATGCCGCGTCTGTTATCCTTTTAGGTTTCTGGTGATGCTAAAGGGGTAGCCTGCAACAACGGTGCAGACGGTTCTACGGCAATTAATGTTATTTAACTAATTCACCAAATCGTACCGCAAGGAATAATTAAAATTACTGGTATGCAATCAAGAAAATGCCGAGTACCATTACAACAGCCGCTATCAATCGGCGTTTTGTATAGGTTTCTTTCAACGCATATCCGCCGAGCAAGACGACGAAAATGACAGAACACTGCCGAACCGCTGTTACGTAGCTGACCTTTTCGGTCATCAAGACGTAGAGGATAAGCGAATAGGAAGCCAACGAGAGTCCAACGACAACAAGAGCACGCTTCCATTCCGTTCGTCCAATTTGTGCAATCTGCTGGTGTGGGAACCGGACGAGGCAGGACATACCGTAAAAGACTTGCGAGATACTGTTCTCCATTAAATAGTAGGTTACGGCGTGCCACAAAGGGGCATCCGTTGAATGGTGATGAAATTCAGACATCCCTTGCTTGTCTACCAGTGAGTATCCAATGACGCTCACCAAGGTTGCGTAAGCCCAGAGTGCATCAGGTTCGTGAAGGTAGCGAAGGAACGCCTTGAACTGGATGCGCGCTTCACGTTGTTGATAGAGTAATATGGAGACCAATACACATAAGATACCAATCAAACCTTGCAGAGAAATTCGTTCCTTTAGAAAAAGAAAGGCGAATAGAGGCAAGAAGGCTGGGGCGGCGCGTGTAATTGGATAAACAAACGAAATTTCGCCGACCGTATAGGCGTGTGTCAGAAACAGACGGTAGAACAGATGAACCAGTGCGGAGGCGCCAATATAGATCCATACCGGTTTCGGAATTACTGGATGCTTGATACCAAAGGCAACGAATGCTATTACTAAAGTGTAGAACCCACACCAAAAAAAGAGGATTCGTGTGTCTCTGCTGGATTTGCTGTAGAAATTCCATAGGGCGTGGCAAAATGCTGACAGTAGAATTAAGGCAATTGAGTTAAGTGCCATAGTACCTTCGTTATTTGTAGTCAATGATTTTGGGTCGTTCTTTTTCTAACCACAGGAGATAAATTATGTTCAAGAAATTGAAAAAACACAAGTTTTTTATTTTATTTGCGGTTGTATTTGGATTGCTGGCATTGACAGCAACCGTTACCCTAACCCAAGAATCATGGTTTCCATCCGAATGGGGAGCAGATGATCGACGTGGTGCCGCAAACCGACTAACACCACAAAAAGTGCTACAAGCCGCAAGTCTAATCAAAACAGGCGAAGTTTTCGAACTCGGCAGAGTCTATGAAAGCGGTATTCCAGTCTTTGGAACTCGTCATTACAGTCTACGGATTCCAGCGATGTCCGGTCCACTCGGTGAAAACAAAACGACATGGTTTGAGGAAATCTTCAGCGGCGAGATTGGACAGATTGGTACACAGTTTGATGGACTCGGTCACATCGGTATCGGTGATCACTTCTATAACGGATTGGATCAACACGATTTTGCCAAAGCGGAAGGATTGACAGAACTTGGCGTTGAGAATGTGGGACCTATCGTTACCCGCGGTGTCTTGATTGATGTTGCTGGCTATAAAGGTGTTGAAGTCCTTGGCGATAGCTACGAAATTACGCGCGCTGATTTAGAGGGTGCGTTGAAAAAGCAAGGAGTCAAGATTACGCCTGGTGATGTTGTGCTTATTCACACCGGTTGGGGAAAATACTGGATGACAGATAATGATCGTTACAACAAAACAGAACCCGGTATCGGTATGGAAGCAGGACAATTCCTCGTTGATCAAAAAATCGTAATGACATGTTGCGATAATTGGGGAATAGAGGTTGTCCCAAATCCAGATGAATCCCTTGCATTTCCAGTACATCAGTTGTTTATCGTCAAACACGGTATTTACAATCTTGAAAACATAATCACAGAAGAATTAGCAGCAGCAAAAGTGTATGAATTTGCCTTCAGTTTTGCACCGCTTCGTCTGAAAGGTGCAACAGGTTCTCCCGGTAATCCGATCGCCATCCGATAATCTTCCACGGGACAGCTTGCTGCTGTCCCATAATCCTTCCTTTTCTCTCCACATCTGCACAAAATTGTACATATAATTTTCCGTTTGCCCCTTTTTGTGCAATACAAACATTGAAACACTGCCCTTATCAACATCTTTATGTATCTGACATTGGCACGTAAATTGCTATCTACCTTAACATAATGACGTAAATTGTTACTTCCAAACTAAGAAGGAACTTGACAATGAACATTTTTAAATTCCTCCCCTATTTTGCTTTTACCATAAGCATTTTAATGGTTGCCTGTTCAACACCGACGTTTTTGATGAATGAACAGAAGGCAACCCCTTTATCAACAGATGAAAAAGTTCAACAAACCGTAAAAATGTTGAATGCTAAACCCATTTCAACAGTAATTCAGAAGTGGGGGAGACCGCATGGTCTCAGTGATGATGATGCAGGATCACGTATCTACGTCTGGCAGATACCTGCCCGAGAATTCCTTTCCACACAAGATAGTGGCAATCTCTCCCGACATACAAAAGTTGTGACCAAAACTACAGAGAAACTATTGCCGACAGATGAAATTTACGAACTTATTTTTTATACGCAAACAGATGGTGTAATATACAAAATAAACACAAAAAAGGATATCGTATCCGCTATTTCCTTCGACCATAATCACACTTTAAAATAACATGACGAACTTACCCACAATATCCATTGCATCACATCGCATCACACGCCTTATAATCGGTGGTAATCCGTATAGCGGTATCTCGCATCAATCTCCTGCTGCATCCAAAACGATGGAGGATTACTATACGACACACCAAATTATGGCGGACCTCGCACAAGCAGAGCAGAACGGAATTAACACCGTGCTTGCTCGTGCAGACAAACACATTATGCGGACGCTCAACGAATACTGGAACGCAGGCGGCACAATTCAGTGGATTGCCCAAACGCCAAAGTCAACAGAATATGGTGACCTCAACGACTACCTCAAAATTATCGCACACTACAAACCAATTGCCATTTATCATCACGGTGGCACCACTGATCAGTTATATGCGGAAGGCAAACTTGATTCACTTTGCGGTAGTCTCAAACGTATCCGTGACCTCGGATGTGCAGTCGGTATCGGCACGCACGATCCACAAATCCTTAAATACTGCTACACAGAAGGGTATGATGTTGACTTTTACGTTTGTGCATTATATAATCATACTCGGCATAGGGAATTATATCTGCCAGATGACCGTGACTCAGCAGTTGCTACCATTCAAGCAATACCGCTGCCTATCATTGCCATAAAAGTCTTAGCGGCAGGTAGAAATGAACCTTATAATGCCTTTCAGTTTGCACTTGAAAACATAAAACCGATTGACGCGATGGCGGTTGGGATGTATACCCAATTTCAACCCGACCAGATTCGCCAAAACGCGTTGAGTGTCGCAAAACTTATCAGAGAATTAGAGAATGAACCGAATTGTAGAACCAGAAGTGATGGATACAGCGGAAGCCGCAGAGGCTTACGATGCGATGGAACACGGTGAGGTTGATGAGGCTTTTGTTAATCGTGTGATTGAACTCGGTGCGAACGATGGACATTTCCTTGATGTTGGCACAGGTCCCGCCCAAATCCCAATCCTACTTGCACAACGTTGCCCCAATATCCATATCACCGCTATTGACCTGTCTGAAGAGATGCTAAAGATAGCAAAACGCCACGTCGCAGATGCTAATCTTAACGATCAGATAACACTTGAATATGTTGATGCGAAAACCTTGCCCTATCCTGACAACACCTTTGACGGACTTATCTCTAACAGCATTGTACATCATATTCACGATTCGTTGCGTGCTCTTAAAGAGATGGGTAGAGTTGCCAAACCTGAAGGCGCGGTTTTAATTCGCGACCTCATCCGTCCTGAAACCTCAGCAGATGCGCAAGCATTCGTTGACCGTTATGCCGCAGATGATACCCC
The DNA here is from genome assembly GCA_028820635.1 of Candidatus Poribacteria bacterium. GTDB lineage: Bacteria > Poribacteria > WGA-4E > WGA-4E > WGA-3G > MSPOR6. The sequence continues at coordinate 54,083 of JAPPIG010000064.1, read as the reverse complement.
CTACCAACAAAAGCTCTATTACGATTCCTTCCTTGCCTCCTTCACAATTGCTGAAGTCAATCAGATGTTGACACAGATGGACATGCCGGGTGCGGTTGTTGTTCAAAGCACTGATCGGCATTGGTCTATTGAGCGCAGTATGTAATCCTATTTCTGAGTGAAAGCTTCTCATTTACAAAAAACGCGTTTAATGTGAATGTCGGACGCACATTCACCAAGCGCAATTAATTCATTACGCCTCTTTAAATTCTCACTGCACGATGACCATGCCAATTACCTTTGGCACATATTTAACATCAATGATTCATACATATTTCAATTTACGATCCTCCCAATTTTCAGAGTACTCTGAAATTACCTCTACCTTAAACCTCCCATAAACCCATACCCAGACTCAGTTTATCACCATCCTCTGATTTTTTGAATTTTCACATTGACTCTGAAAACTCTAAAATTTTCTATCTCTTCTATCCATAAAATTCTTAACAATTACCGCATTTTAATTCCCACCAACCCAAAAACATGGTATAATGTTAATGCATCCCACGATACAAACCTAAATTCGCTTTACAAAGGAGAACCACAATGCCAAAAGTTACTTTTATGTTGTTACTATGCTCACTAATTATTACGAGTCTAAGTATCGCTTATGCGGTTGAGGACGGACTTGTCGCGTACTGGCCATTTAACGAGGGTGCTGGCAAAACGGCAGCAGATGTTACCGGCAACGGACATGACGGTAAATTTGAAGGAGCACCCAAATGGGTTGATGGTAAATTTGGCACTGCACTCGAATTTGACGGTGCAGGTGACCATGTTGTTGTTGCCGATGACGATGCATTAGACCTAACAGAAAATATCACGCTGATGGCATGGTTTAGTCCAAACGATGTCCTAACGAGTCGCCGTTTGATGGTAAAAAACGATTCCATCTTCGTCATTTTTGACTTTGGAAATAAGAACAGCATTGATTTCCTCGTAAAACCAAACAACACCCATGCCGAATCTACAACAACAGATTGGAAAGTTGGCGAATGGTATCATTTCGCAGGGACGTTTGATGGAAAGACGATGAAGGTATACATAAACGGTAAATTAGAAGGTGAAAACGCGAATGATGTTCCAATCGCGCCATCCGATTTAGAATTATGGATCGGCGGTGATGATTATGGTCGTCCAACTGACTGGTTTCCGGGTAAAATCGATGAAGTTCGGCTTTATGATAAAGCTTTGAGCGAGGCACAAATTCAAAAGACTATGAATACACCGCAGGACGTGCAGGCACGTGGCAAACTTACCACAACGTGGGCAAAAATCAAAGGTTTATAAGGAATTTGTATGACAAGCCAGCAAAAACGCCCTGTCGTTCTCATCATCCGAGATGGATGGGGCAATAATCCGTATCCTGAATTTCAGGAGTCAAACGCTGTTCATCTGGCGAAAACACCTGTAGATGATTGGTTACGGCAAAACTATCCGCATGTCCAAATTCACACCTCTGGCGAGGATGTCGGTTTACCACCGGGTGTCATCGGCAACAGTGAAGTCGGACATCAAAATATCGGCGCAGGACGCATTGTAGACCAAGAACTTCTGCGTATCAGCAAAATGATTCGTTCCGGTGAGTTCACTCGGAACGAAGTGCTTTTAAATGCTATAACCCATGTCAAAAACAACGGGACAAACTTACATCTGATAGGTTTGGCAAGCGATGCTGGCGTTCACAGTTCTCTTGAACACCTTTACGCCCTCCTCTCACTCGCGAAAAACAACGGACTGCAAACTAATCAAGTCTTCATTCACAATTTCAGCGATGGACGCGATTGCCAACCTGATCTCGGCATTAAGTTTTGCGAACAGGTTGAGGCAAAACTAAAAGAAATAGGAATTGGACAAATAGCCTCAGTCATTGGTCGTTACTATGCAATGGACCGTGATGACCGATGGGAACGGGTTGAAGTGGCATATCGCCTGTTAACCGAAGGTGTCGGTTCGCGCGTTACCACAGCAACACAAGCATACAGTGATTACTACAAAAATCCAGACGATGAAAATCGTAAAGGTGATGAGTTCATCAGACCCACTGCGGTTGTTGACAATAACGGAGAACCTCTGCCGCGAATATCCGATGGTGATGCTGTTATTTTCTACAACTTCAGAGGTGACCGACCACGCGAACTCACCAAAGCCTTCTGCCTTGATACATTTCCATATCAAGCAGACGGAAAAGACGGTGTCATGCGCGAAATGGGTTTTAAACGGAATTGTAAAATGAGCGTTAAGTTTATTACGATGACTGAATATGAACAGGGAATGCCTGTTAAAGCAGCTGTCAAAAAACCGTCGAAAATGCGCAATACACTTGGTGCTTATGTCAGCGAGGCAGGTTTCACGCAATTCCGATGTGCCGAGACGGAGAAGTTTCCACATGTTACGTTCTTTTTCAATGATTACCGAGATGAACCTTATGAAGGTGAAGAACGTCAAATTATTGCTTCCCCGCGTGATGTTACAACTTACGATCAAAAACCTGAAATGTCAGCACCGGGGGTAACGGATGAGATGTTACGCCGAATTGCCTCTGACAAATATGATCTGATGGTTTTAAACTACGCTAACGGTGACATGGTGGGACATACAGGTTCGCTTCCAGCCGCTATCAAAGCAGTTAAGACTGTTGATGAAGGAGTCGGAAAAATCGTTAATGCTGTTTTAGAAAAAGGCGGTGCGCTTATTGTCACAGCAGACCACGGTAACTGTGAACAGATGATTGACCCAGAAACAGGCGGTATTCATACAGCACACACTACGTATGATGTTGACCTTATTGTTGTGGATAACAGATACAAAGAACATCAACTACGGACAGGAGGGCGACTGGCAGATATTGCACCGACAGCACTAAGCCTCCTCGGTCTACCGCAACCTTCTGAAATGACAGGTGAATCCTTGATCTAATTGTGTCTACAAATTTTGTGCAAATTCCAACAAAATTGTCAATGCTAAAAATTTACTAAGGAGATTTTGGCATGTCCATATTGATAGACCAAGACCAGCAAGTTCGCAACGATTTTAGGCTATTTGCCGGGCGCGCGAACCCGGCTTTGGCGAAAGAAATTGCTGCGCTTTTAGGTGTTGAACTGGGTAAAATTACAATTGGTCCATTTCCAAACAGTGAGACGCGTGTGCAGATAGAAGAAAGTATACGCGGCACCGATATTTATGTTATTCAACCCACGAGTGAACCCGCCAACGAAAACTTAATGGAACTCCTCATCACGATTGATGCGATGAAACGTGCATCTGCAAGACAGATTACCGCTATCATCCCATATTTTGGTTATGCTCGTCAAGACCATAAAACAACAGGGCGTGAACCGATTAGTGCGAAACTCGTGGCAAATCTCCTGACGACTGCAGGGGCAAGTCGGGTGATGGCGATTGATCTGCACGTCCCACAAATCCAAGGTTTCTTTGATATTCCGATGGATCACCTCACTGCGCTAACGACCTTGGCAAACTATTTCCGAGATAAACAAATTGAAAATGGAGTGATTGTTGCCCCTGACGTTGGACGGGCGAAGCTTGCAGAAAAATATGCTAAAATCCTTCGTCTCCCGTTAGCCATCATGCACAAGCGGCGGAACGGTGCTGATGGGCAAGACGTTGAATTCGTTGAGCTTGTTGGCGACGTCAAAGATAAAACCCCAATTATTATTGATGATGAAATAGCAACAGGAGGTAGTATCTACGAACAAGCACAAGCGTTAGCAGCGGCAGGGGCGAAACCCGCTTATGTTAGCATTGCCCATGCTGTGCTCGTAGGTCCCGCATTGGAACGGCTTAGTCACCCTTCTATCCGTGAAGTGGTCACCACAGACACAATTCCTGTTCCTGCAGAAAAGCAGCTTGATGGGAAAATCAAAGTGCTTTCTATCGCATCACTTCTCGCTCAAGCCATTCTAAGAGTTCACCAGCACAGATCAGTGAGTCAAGTTTTTCGCGATCAACATCTTGACTTTGCGGTGTAATCAGGACTTTCGCTCCTACTGAAAAACAGATGATTCCTATACTTTACCTTAGCCATTGTGGATCAAGCATAGGTGGGGGCGAAAGACAACTTTTTTATCTTGTTACGCATCTAAATAAAAATCTTTATCAACCCATCGTCGTCTGTCCCGACGGTGGTATTTTCGCTGAACAACTTAGAGAAGCGAATATCCCCATCGCTATTCTCAATCTCCCTCCATGGCGAAAAATTGTATCACGTCTCACTCGCCACACTGCCGCCGCCAAGCTAACCGATCTCGCTAAAGAACACAACATACAGTTAATGCACACCTCCGATTCGTGGCTCAATCCATATCTATTGCCAGTTAAAAACCAACTCAACGTTTCCGTCATTTCACACGTGCGGAATCTTCTAACACCTGCACAAGTGTCAAAGTACGCCTTTGACCAAATGAGTCACATCATTACAATCTCAAAACAGAGCAAAGCACCACTCGTTCAAGCAGGTATTTCTTCGGAAAAAATTGATGTCATTTTAAACTGTGTTGACCTTTCCGTTTTTCAACCTAACCCCATCGTAAGAGATAAAAATACAGACCCGTTTATAGTCGGAATAGTAGGCAGGATTGAACCTTTCAAAAAACAAAAAACTTTTGTTAAGATAGCACACCATGTTATCCAGCAGTGCCAAAACGTTCGCTTTTACATCATCGGTGCTGCACTTGATACACCCGAACATCGCACTTATGATAAGGAAATTCACCAATTGGTATCTCAATATAAATTAGAAGAGATGATACATTTCACAGGACACCGTAACGACATGCCGCGCGTGATGCAGGAACTGGACATTTTGGTTACTTTATCCGCCGGAAGTGTAATCGCTGAAGCAATGGCATCGGGGAAACCTGTCATCGGTACACCGATTGGTAGCACTTCTGAAATGATTGTAGACAGCGTAACAGGATGGGTTATACCCTTAGACTCAATTGAGGCAATATCAGATAAGATTGTTCAGCTTGTTAAAAACCCTACGCATTGTGTTCAGATGGGTGCGGCAGCCAGAAAACATGCCGAGGCAGTTTTTAGCGTTGAAAAACATGTCCAAAGGATTCAGGACATATATGAAAAACTAATTGAAACTAATAATGAGAATGGTGTATAATTATGGCATAAATAACATCAAAACCAAAATTATCAAGAGAACAGCGACTTATGAATGATAGATTTGAAGCCACTAATATCAAAGAAGCTGAAAAAGCACTAAAGCATTTTAATAATTTTCATGATGATTACGTTGCAGGGATTGAAATTAAGTTTGAAGATTATAAAGCCTTAGATGAAAATGGCGCGTCTATAGGGATTGGAAGTGCTAATAAGACAATTATTCTCATTGTCAATACCGACCCTTATAAAAAAGAGCATAATAAGTTCGTTCGAGTTGAATTTAAAGATGTCAAATCATTTTTTATCTCATCACCGCTTCACAATGATGGTCCAAAAGCTGGTCCAACATGGGGAATTTCAGACACAGACATAGAACCTGTGCCTGATGGAATTGATATTGATTGGGAATTTAGTTTTATATGTGGTTGGGCAAAGTTTTCAGTCATTTGCTCTAAAATTGTTATCTCACATGAGACAGACGCAAGATACGCCCAAATGAGCAACAACAAAGCCCTACAACTGATCCGCGGACCGGCAAGAGAGTCTTGATAGAGTCTTGATGAATTCTCGAAGACACTTAGCAAACAGGAAAACTTGAAGACAGATAAGCACATATTCAAGTGGTAAGACAGCAGAACATCCATAGAAAGCAATATCATATCCAGGAGGTTTATGAATGCTTACACAGGAACAACTTGATTTTTATGATAAAAACGGTTACATCGGTGTTGAAGCAGTGCTAAACGACGAGGAAGTAGCAGCACTTCGTCGTGTTACCGATGAATTTGTTGAAAAATCCAGAGAGGTCACAGAACATAACGACATTTTTGATCTTGAACCCGGACACTCCGCTGCAAACCCGCGTGTACGCCGTATCAAAAGCCCATGCCTATACCACACTATCTATGACCAAACCTTACGCCACCCTAATATACTCGGCATCGTATCCCAATTTATCGGTTCGGGAATTCGGTATAATGGGCACAAACTCAATATGAAATATCCCGAATTTGGTAGTCCTGTAGAATGGCATCAGGATTGGGCGTTTTACCCGCACACTAATGACGATCTGCTTGCAGTCGGTGTTGTCATTGATGATATGACTGTAGAAAACGGCGCATTGATGATACTCCCCGGTTCTCATAAAGGACCAACCTTGGATCATCACCAAAACGGTGCTTTTGTCGGTGCGGTGACCGACCCAGATTTCACACCAGAAGGTGCTGTACCGATTGAGTTGAAAGCAGGCGGAATCACGATTCACCACGTTCGTGCTTTACACGGGTCTGCCCCGAATACCTCTGATAAGTCGCGCCGCTTACTGCTTTTCCAATATTGCGCTGTTGATGCGTGGCCTCTGAAAGGCATTCCAGACTGGGAAACATTCAACGACTTCATTATTCAAGGTGAACCCACAAACCAACCACGAATCGCCCCTACGCCTGTTCGTATGCCAGAGCCTTACTCGGAAAAGAAAGGTTCAATCTACGAAGTTCAATCTATCCTTGAAAACCCAATGTACGGGAATAAGCAATAGGTAGATTAAGGTTTCCCAAAATTCGCCAAATGTCAAACGCATACCCTCTTAGTTGGCATTTGGCGTTGGTTTTTAACGCAATTCAGTTCATCCCCACATAACTCCTATCTAAACAAACTTACTTTCTTACATTCACACTTCTTAGGTTCACCCTGTCTTATCTATCTTTGCGTCAATTGAAAATATTTGTTGCGTAAATAAAATTTTAACTATAAAATATAATAACTAAACGCAATTTTTGTTTTAACGTTAAAATAAGTATGGAAGATAGTGTCTCTGAAAAGGATGTAGAATGTGCTGTATTTAGACGCTCTCGAAAATCAAACAGAAAGTAGGACACCTAACAAGTTCGTTATCTGCCATCAGAAAGTGGAAGGTATCAAAGTAATACCTGAACTCACACCTTCTTTGCCTCTGTTAAAAAAATGGGAATTCCGTCTTATTGAATGGGAACAGTTTCAGCAGAGATTCAAAGCAGAGTTGAGGAAGGAATACAGAAAAGGTGATACCAGCCTGCTTAAAAGACTCGCTAATTATTGCCGCAAAAATGAGGTTACGCTTTACTCCCCTGAGCCTCCCGGCGAACGAACATATCGCGCTATCTTAACAGAAGTCATTAACAAAATCTGGGAACAACTTGGAGAAAAGAAACGAGCGGTAGACCGTGCTTCTAAAACAGGATTAAACAATATCGTTTTCCAAACACATCTAAGTGATATGGTTGAAACTGCAAACAGATGTGCTCATTTTCAACCTATACCAGAAATTCGTCTTTTTCACTCTTGTTTATTTTGTGAACATTTAGACGCACGTATTTACGCGTGTAAAAAATTGGGGAAACCCGTCATTAACTATAGATGGTATAACGGGAATGGTTATTCCAAAAATTCGGCAATAACAAGTGGGACTAAATGAGAGATGTTATCCCCTTGTGCTATCCGCTGACGCACTTCTGTGGAGGAAACTTCCGCATAGAATTCTGGGAGTATTAAGTAGGCAATTGATGATTTATACGATTGAAGTGCTGGCTGATCAATGAATTCTTCTATCGTTTCAATATCTACATGGTCGCGGTTTGCCACGATGAAACGACACCGTGACAAAAGGTGTTGTAATTCTGTCTGGATATCCGCATAGTATTTCGGATCAAAAATCCTTACCAATGTATCGTAGCCGACAATGAAGTGAAACTCCGTATCAACAGGATAAACCGCTCTCAAAGCTTCTACTTTGTCAATGTATCGACCATGACTGGATAGACCAATTGAAACATCATTATGTTTTTCCGCATAATGTTTGAGTGTAAGAATCCTCCCAGCTAACGACCACCCAAATACATCTTTATCAACGTTTGCCTTAGCGAGTAGCAAAAGCATCTCATCAAGTTGGAAACGTTCTCGTGCTTCCTCAACCATTTTGATGTGTGCTACAGTGAGTGGATTAAATGAACCGGAAAAAACACCAAGTTTTTTGCCTGATTCAGAAATTGCGTCAGATGTCCGATGTACAATTACAACCTGTGGTGATGCGTTCGGATCTAATTGATTGATAAGTTGGGAGTACTTTTCATATTCTGGGTATGTTTGAAACTTATCAGAGGACTTCATGATTCATCTTTTTTAACATCTTCCCAAATTTCGTCGAGTTCAGCGAGAGTTTGCTCGGAAATAGTCTTCCCTTGTTTTTCCAGTTCAGTTTCCATCCGTTTAAAACGAGCAATAAACTTACGGTTTGATTTTCGCAACGTCTCCTCGGCTTGAAGGTCAACAAAACGGCACAAATTCACAACAGCAAACAATAGGTCTCCTATTTCCATTTCAACCGCATCTGAGTCATTTTTCTGCAGGCTCTCCTTAACCTCTAATAACTCTTCGTCTACTTTCGCAACTACATCAGCAATGTCATCCCAATCAAAACCGACTCGCGCTGCTCGTTTCTGTATTTTCTGCCCACGAAGTAAAGCGGGTAAAGCATTTGGAATACCGTCAAGCACCGATTTTCTATCTTCGTAACCAGCCTCTTGACTTTTAATGGCTTCCCAATTCTTAACGACCTCTTCAGCGTTATCAACATCAACATCACCGAACACATGTGGGTGTCTTCGAATTAATTTCTCTGTCAATGTATCAATCATATCGTAGATGTCAAAATCTTGGTTTTCTGCAGCAATTTGCGCTTGGAGCATGACATTTAGCAGAAGATCACCGAGTTCTTCTTTCAATTTTTGGGGATCGCCAGAATCAATTGCCTCAACCGTCTCGTAGGTTTCCTCAATGAGTGTGGATTTTAAAGATGTATGTGTCTGTTCCCGATCCCATGGGCACCCGTTTTCACCTCTTAATGTCGCTATAACTTCCACAAGTGATTCAAACAGTTCTTTCTTCATACAATAGTCTTTTACTTATAGGCAACAGCCTTAATTAGTTTCATTTTCTTGCAGGTTTTCTAACTGGATAATCAATTGTCCAAGTTGGAACCGGAGCAACATGTTATAAATCTGCATCAACAAGGTCACTTGCGCTTCAGTCGTCAATTCACCTACTTGAATGATCTGCATAAACTTTTCTGCTCGTTGTCGAATCCGTTCAGATTGTTCCACATCAATCGGCTCTGACTGGTTTTGACTCTCTTTGATAAACTGCCAAATCCTATCTTGAATCTCAAGCATATAGTTTTTTGTCATCGCGGTGCGTGCCTTTTTAGCAGAATCAACCCAGATAGTATTCGCCTTCCAATTTAGCATAAAGGCGATACTGTTGATAATCACATCGCGTAACGTGTCCTCTCCAGAAAGCAGTTCCTCTAAGTTAGTTATGCCTTCTGCTTCTGCTGAGAAAGTGCGAACGCGTGTAAAGTCCTTCAAGTTTGTCAACAACATCTCGTTTTCAGCAATAAGGTGCCAAAAACTTGCACTCGTTGAAAGCAGTACCTCAACTTGATTGCTAATCTCACCTGACAGTTCAGCACGCAGAGAAAAATTGTGGATACTATGCAAACGGTTCCGAAATTGCTGCAACTCGGTCGCTGACTGGAATTCAGTGAGACTTGCAACTTGTGGAAGAAGATGTTGACGAATCTGAGTGAGTAGTTCGTTTATAGCGGTTGGTTCAGCGTTCATAAGCGAAATGCCTTTACAAATGGCTATTTTCAATATGATAACAGATTTATCCGCTAATATCAACGCAAATTTAACATGTGTTCGTTCACTGCTTGACATCAATTCATATCTTGTGATAAAATGCAAGTATGATGAAGATAACTACATGTCTGTTCATTTGCATAATGTTAGTAGGCGTTACAAGCCTTGCAGAAGAGAAACCTCCAAAAGTAGGGGATACCGCACCAGATTTTACACTTCAAGATGCTGAAGAGAAACAGCACAATTTGAAGAAGCTGCGTGGAAAACTCGTTTTTCTGATTTTGGGCAATCGGAAGATTCGGAAGGAAGACGATAAATGGGCAGAAGCATTCCAGAAAGACTATAAGAAAGATAAAAGAGTTACCGCTTATATTATCGCGGATATGCGAAGTGTACCCGGATTTATACCGAAAGGATTCATTCGGTCCCGAATAAAGAGAAAACCACCACCTGTAACGTTCCTAATGGATTGGAAGGGGCAAGTACATCAACGCTATCATACAGAAAAAAAGAAACCCAATCTGTATCTAATTTCACCGCAAGGAAAAATTGTGTTTCATCGGAAAGCGAATTTTAACCCAGAAATTTATACTGAACTCAAAAAACAAATTGATACCCTATTAGCTGAAAAGCCTTAAGCTGCGATTGCACTTGATGGATTGAGATATTGTGCTACACACAGGAGATAAATATGGATTCTAAAGCCAAAGATGAAATAAAAAAATATTTGTCCTTTCCGATGGTTCTCATAGGCAGTGGTTCATTTGTCGGTGTAATCGGGTGGTTGGGATTGGCACAAGCAGCGGAAAGCATCTTATTCTTTGCAGGCTCAGCACTCCTATCATTTTCAGGTTCGATGGCAACTCTATGCGGTCTCATGAGTCTTGAAAGAATTGCGCCAAGTAAACTGAAAGTCCAAAAAATGAAATCTGAGATTTCAAAGAATATTAAAATTCAATATCCGACTTATATCTTAAATGTTGAAAAACTCAAACAGAAGTATCAGGAACTTCACGGAAAATTACCTGAGATCCGAACTGATTGTGAAAATTTTAGGCAGGCAATAAGAAATCAAAAATCAGGGTTAGTTAACTTACAGAAACAACTTCAGGAAAACCTGAAAAATCACGCTTCAGTTATTGGTAACGATAGTGTAGATGGCATTGCTAAAAAGATACTGTGGTCTGAAAAGGAAATTCAGCTTACTGAATTAAATGATGTCTTAGAAAAACTCTCTGGCTTTTTTACAGGGGCAGACTTGGAGGGGTATCGCGTTGAACTAACATATATAAGTGGGGGTTTGACTCAATTAGACCAAGGCATAAGAGATTATCGGGAGCTAATGATACTTTGTAACCGCGCAGACACTAATTATGAGAATATTACAAAGGGAAAACAGAAAGTTGATAAAGTGGACACTTTGATGGTCTTGCAGGAAAAGCGATTGGAAGAACTCGGAACGGAAATGGATACAAAACCTGAAGAAGCTAAAATAGAGTTATCGCTTTTTCAAGAGCAACTTGATGATATCCAAGTAGATGATGAATAAAGCATAGTCGTAAAATCGCTTCTTAAGTGAGGAAAAAAGAAGCATCAATTAGTAGAGGATTGGTATGAAATATCTTGTCACGGGATGTGCTGGATTTATAGGGTGGAAAGTTACTGAATTTTTGCTGGCGGACGGGCATACTGTGATCGGTATCGACAACCTAAATGACGCTTATGATGTCACGGTTAAAAAGTGGCGACTTTCACAACTTCAAACACTACCCGAATTTCATTTTCACCGTGTAGATATTTGTGACCGTGCTTCACTTGAATCGATATTTGATGAACATTTTGATGCTGTGATTAACCTCGCAGCACGTGCGGGTGTTCGGCAGTCTGTTGAAAACCCGTGGGTTTACATTGATACGAATGTGACAGGCACATTAAACCTGTTAGAACTCTGTCGTGACACTGAAGTGAAAAAATTTGTGTTAGCCTCTACCTCAAGTTTATACGGGGCAAAAAATCCGCTTCCGTTTAGTGAAGAGGCAAACACAGATGGACCGCTTTCCCCTTATGCTGCCTCAAAAAAAGGGGCAGAGGCACTCTGTCATAGTTACCACCATCTCTACGATATTGACGTAACAATATTTCGTTTCTTTACTGTCTATGGACCCGCTGGACGTCCGGATATGAGTGCGTTTCGTTTTGTCCAATGGATTAGTGAGGAAAAACCGGTTATTGTCTATGGTGATGGAAAACAGTCCTCGCGCGATTACACCTATGTTGAAGACATTGCACGGGGCGTGATAGCAGGACTGAAACCGCTGGGATACACGGTCATAAATCTCGGTTCAGATAGTCCGATTGTATTAATTGATACAATTAGATTGATAGAGGAACTTGTCGGCAAGAAGGCGGAATTATCACATCAACCGTTTCATCCTGCGGATGTACGTGCTACGTGGGCAAATATCCAAAAAGCAGGACAACTTTTAGGATGGCAGCCACAAGTAACTTTCCGTGAAGGGATCACTGCACTCGTTGAATGGTATCAAGAACATCGTGATTGGGTAAAGGATATTCCAACTGGGTAACGGTACAACGGAGTATGCTATATTTTATGCATCCCTTAAAATTTCCACTGCCTTTTCCAACGCTTGTCCATCCACCTTTAATTTAGCATTTTCTACCTCGCGCTTCACATAGGTCAGAGTATTTTCCAAATTCATCGGCGTTGCAATTTCCTGCACAATTTTGTGTAGACGTTTGACATCGGTTTTCTTAATCCCAGTCTGTTCTTCCACACGAGTATGTAATGCTGCAGGGGACTCAGGTTCTTGAGGGGTTTCAGCAGGTTTTGGTGCTGTCTTTTTTGAATCAGTATTCCGCTTTTTCGCAGTGGGAGTGCGTTTTCGGGATGTCGTCTTCTGAATTTTTCCCACGTCCAACGCTTTAAAGCCGCATTCCTTACACAATTTCGCTGTGACTTCAGCCAACGTCATTGTTACAATCACTTCACTGATAGCACCACAGAGTTCACATTCCGTAAGATTTTCAATACCTGAAAGGATGTCGGCGTGTAACCCTAACATCTTTTGCTTGTCGGTCTTTGTCGGTTTTTCTTTCTGACACAATCCTATTAGTTTTTGCGCCGCTTTTTCAATTTGGTCTAAATTTCCCATGTCACACCTCCAATAAATGTTATAATGAGTATAACATTTATATAAAATAATGTCAAGGAAAGTTTAGAGTTATAAACAGTAGGCAGGACTTATTTGGCTGCATCTTCATCTTTATACAACTTATATTCGAAACTATCGATGAGTGCTTCGTAACTTGCCGATATGATATTTTCAGAAACCCCGACGGTGCTCCAATTCATTTCGCCATCACTCGCTTCAATAAGCACACGTACCTTTGAACCGGTTCCTGCTTTAGTATCTAAAACCCGAACTTTGTAATCTATCAATCTGACTGTCTGCAAGGCGGGATAGAACTGTTCAAGAGCTTTCCTTAGTGCCGTGTCCAACGCATTCACAGGACCATCGCCATCCGCCGCTGTGTGGGTCGTAGCACCGTCTGGTGTAGTAACTTTTACTGTTGCCTCTGAACGCATGGTGTGATCAGTAAACTTCTCAATAATAACGCGAAAACCGAGTCGTTCAAAAAAGGATTCATACCCATTAAAGACTTTGCGTGTCAACAACTCAAAAGATGCTTCAGCAGCTTCATACTGATACCCTTCATTCTCTAATTCTTTAAGGCGGTTGAAGAGTTCAAGTACCTGTGGCGAGTTCTTATCGTAGTTCGGATACTCCTTCTCAATTTTTTTCATAATAGTGCCCCGACCCGCTTGGTCGGAGACCAGAATGCGTTGTGTATTGCCAACGTTTTCGGGGATGATATGTTCATACGTGAGGCGATTTTTACGGATGGCGTCCGTGTGTAAGCCACCCTTATGTGCGAAAGCGGAACGCCCAACATACGGTTGACGTTCATCATGCGGCAGGTTTGCCAACTCACTGATTAACCGAGATACGCGGGTAATTGCTTGCAGTTGCGTATCGCTGATACACGCAATACCTAACTTTAGTTGAATTGTAGGGATAATAGAGGCAAGATTGGCATTGCCGCACCGTTCACCGTAACCGTTGAATGTACCTTGAACATGGTTTGCCCCGGCTTGAACAGCCAACACAGAATTTGCTGTTCCCATGCCAGAATCGTTATGCGCATGGATACCGATAGGCAAAGGCAGTACCGACATTGCTGCCGTGATACCTTCCTGAATTTCTAAGGGCAATCTACCTCCGTTGGTATCACAAAGAACAAGGCATTTCGCACCACCTGCTGCGGTAGCACGGAGTGTTTCAAGTGCATATTCCGAATCATCAGCATAGCCATCAAAAAAGTGTTCTGCATCGTAAATTACTTCACGTCCATTATCTACAAGATACCGAACAGAACTTTCAATTAATTCCAAGTTTTCTTCTGCTGTAACCCGTAAGACGTCCGTTGCATGGAGCCGCCAACTTTTACCAAAAATCGTAACAGTTCTTGCACCAGTATCCAGCAAAGCAGACAGGTTCGGGTCATCATCGGGGGCACATGTAGGATAGCGCGTACTGCCGAACGGTACAACCGTTGCTGTTTTCAACGCCATATCTTTTGCCCGTTTGAAGAACTCTATATCTTTCGGGTTAGAACCAGGGTAACCACCTTCAATGTAGCGAATACCTAACTCGTCTAATACTTCTATGATGATAAGTTTGTCTTCAACGGAAAATGTTACGCCTTCGGCTTGGCTACCGTCCCTGAGTGTTGTATCGTAAAATTCAACCATGTGTTTTTACATTAGTTTTGACTTGCGCTTTTGAACATAGGCTTGCAAACCTCGCTCTACAACGCCAAAATTCGATGTCTCCTTTAATGGCAATACCCGTTTATTTTCGTTGAAATTCTATCACAATTTAGGGCAAAAGTCAAGATTATTGTAATCGTATCTATGTTGACGAATCTTGTCAATTCACAACATGTTTTGCTTTCATAATCTAAAGATTTATGCTACATTAATAGATTATGAAAACTTATAGCATTTTTTTAATTTGTTGTATATTGTTGCTATCAAGTTGTGGGATATTCGGGACAAAATCCATCCAACCGCAAGCGCCAACACCTTCTATCGATCCACTTGAAAAACTACATGCGGATATTGATGTAGCATTGCAAGACGCGCTGTTTACAACGGCAAGCATTGGGATAAAAGTGGTTGCTGTTGAAACAGGGGAGGGGATTTACGCTAAAAACGCTAATAAATTGCATCATCCCGCTTCCACGACAAAACTGTTTACGGCAGCAACTGCTTTAGCGAAACTTGGATCGGATTATCGGTTTAAAACAACGCTTTACACTGATACGACTAAGGACGCGCAAGTTGTAGGAAACGTATATCTCAAAGGTAGTGCTGATCCGGTGCTTCAATCAGATGATATTGTGGAATTGTGTGAGGCATTAGCACAAACAGGTGTAAAAACAATACAAGGGGACATCGTTGTTGACGAAAGTTACCTTGATACTGTTAGGGAAGGTCCCGGATGGATGTGGGATGATAAACCGCTTCGGATTAGTGCCTTAAGTATCCGCAACATTGAACCCGATGCTAAAACAGGCAGCAGAGCAATCGCTTGTGGTAATCTTCTAAAAACCACACTGAAGCAAAAAGGTATTGATGTAATGGGTGAGGTTGTCTTAGGAACAGTCCCGTCAAATGTCAACAGGGTCGCTGCACATCTATCGCCGCCGCTTGCTGACATCATCAAACTAATGAACAAACCGAGTGACAATTGGATTGCTGAGTTCCTTTTCAAAACAATCGGTGCTGAGGTGAAGGGTGAACCGGGAACGTGGAAAAAAGGAAGAGAAACTATAACTGAATTTTTAGGTGAGATAATGGGTGAACCACCAGCACATCGGTTCGTTGATGGTTCAGGACTTTCTCGCTACAACCTTCTCAACGCTGAATTGTTAACTAAGCTGCTTGTTTATATGTATCATAATTTTGAGTTGATGCCAGAATTCATGACATCGCTTCCAATTGCTGGTGTTGATGGCACTTTGAGAAATCGGATGCAAGGGATGTACGCTGAAAAGACATTGCGTGCGAAAACAGGCACATTAAGCGGTGTTTCCGCACTTGCTGGCTACACTACAACAGCAGATGGTGAGGTATTGGCGTTCGGTATTCTGATTAGTCATTACGTTGTGTCGGCGGCAACTGCGCGCGGGATTCAGGATAAGATTGGGGATTATCTTACTCAGTTTAGTCGGCACCCTGCAAGCGGAACTAACACACCACCTTAAAGCAAACCGCTATGAAATCTCTGGCGGCGGCTCACCCACAGCAGACTTCCCATCTTTCAATATCGGCTCCGCATTCCCCCAAAGGCGACTACCATCGTGTGAAAGAAGCGGCTCTGCTGAATACTGTGCAAGATACGCTCGCCGCATTGTATCGGTAGTATTTGTCCCGCTACTGTGAAAATTGATGCTTGTGAACGCTACAATGCTTCCCGCAGGCACAATGGCAGGTACACCCTTTTCCGGCCCAAAATATCCGACCATATCATTGCTGCCTTCTTCACGAATATGCTTCACCCAAGAGCGAATACCAATTTGTGAATACGGCATGACGTAGACTGTGCCGTTTTCTTCAGACATATCATCAAGCGCACACCAACAAGTTAGATAAGGTTTGTGATCAGGATAACCGACATAACCTGAATCTTGATGCCAACTGAACTTCATGCCTGCTTCAGCACCCTTGACAACATACTGTTCCCAAAATAGATATGCAGTATCTCCTAAGGTGGCACGACAAACATCCGCCATTAACTCGCTGAACAGAAATTCCCGAAGTTTTGGCTGTTTCCTGAAGCAGTTAGAAACAAAGTAGCGTTTATTCCGGTGATTGAGACCGAGCACATCTGTACCTTCTTGCTCCATCCGCTCATCCATCTGGGTAATAAATGTTCCACATTCACCACGAAGCAGTTCCAGAAGTGGTTCGGGAATAACACGCTCCAAGATGAAATAACCTTCCTCTTGATATTGCTGCTTCTGTTCATCGGTTATGTTAATCAACTGAGTCTCCTATTATCTATTCAATGTTAATCTTGCGTACGATTTGACCGTTGCTTTCCCAATAGGTGTGTTTCCCTTTCATATAGTCAGAATCCGCTGCAGGTTGGATATTCCCTTCTGTGTCAATTGCTCTGGAAACGATGGTGTGTTCACCTTTTGATGGGTTGTCCCAATTGAGATGCCATATTTTCCAAGCGAATTCGGCATCTTCTTCTGGGTCTATTGTAACCATTTGCCACGGTCCACCATCAATACTTACCTCAACCTTTTGGATAGGTGCACCCCATGCAGCACCGTAGATACGATATTCTTCGCCGATGCGTGTTACCTTGGCTGCCAGCGATTTCAACTTTGTTCTACCAACTGAGGTCTCCATCCAGGCGGATTCGCCATCGGGGCGTTTTTCTTCGCGTATCGTGACATAATCGCGTCCCATGAATCTACCCATAAACCGAGTATCGCGAACCTCAATGCGTTTGAGCCATTTGACACATGCGATACCGTACCAACCCGGCGCAATCAAGCGAACCGGCGCACCGTTTGGGTGTGGTAAAGGTTCACCGTTCATCTCATAACAGAGTAGATTAGTCTCTTGCAGTGCGTCTTCTACAGACATACTCCGCGCAAAGTTCTGGTGCATCGTAACGCCCCGCCGCTTCTCTTCACCAGTATCATGCCCGAAGAAAATCACTTCAATCCCGTTCTCTTTGATGCCTGCCTCTTTGAGAATTGGAGCGAGGGGTGTGCCACCCCATCTCGCGTTGCCAATTGCTCCGGTAAAAGTAGGAAAACCGTGGTTCCCAGAACATTCTAATGTAAAGGTTACATCCTGCTTAGGTTGGGCTTTAATATCCTCAAGCGTAAGCATTAACGGCTTTTCAACCAATCCACTGATTTCCAATTGCCAAGCCGTGAGATCAACTTCGGGTATACCATAATGGGAAACGTTGAAAAATTTATCGTTCGGAGTAATGAACGAATCGAATTTGTTCCAATCCAATAAAACACGATCCGAAGACGGTTTCGGTGGTTGATCGGCAAATGGGATAAGTACTTCACCTTCACGGTTAGGGAAGGCATAAACTGCCCAAGGACTAAGTAATAATCCCGTCAGCGTTAAGCCGCTACGTCTTAAAAAATCTCTACGATCCATAAACATTCCTCTACGCTTTCATTGCTGCGAGGTAGTTGAGGTTAACCTGTTTCCAATTGACAACTTTGTTCCACGCATCAATGTAATCGGCGCGTCGGTTCTGATATTTTAAATAATAGGCGTGTTCCCAAACATCAAGCCCAAGAATAGGCGTATGCCCTTCCATCAGCGGACTATCCTGATTCTTAGTGGCATAAATCTGTAATTTATTTTTTTCATCAACAACAAGCCAAGCCCACCCAGAGCCAAAATGTGTTTTTGCAGTGACGGTAAATTTCTCTTTTGCAGCATCAAGCGAACCAAAGGTAGATTGCATTGCTTCAGCGACTTTACCAGTAAGTTCTCTACCACCAGAAATCATTGTGCTCCAGAATAGCGTATGATTAGCGTGTCCACCACCACTGTTGATAACAGCTTGGCGGATTTTCATTGGCACTTTCTTTATATTACGAAGCAAATCCTCTACGGATAGTTCAGATAACGCATGATTATTCGCCAGTGCTGCGTTGAGTTTATTGACATAACCTTGGTGATGTTTGCCGTAATGAATTTCCATCGTGCGTTTGTCAATATGCGGTTCAAGCGCATCATATCCATAATCTAACTTCGGAAGTTCATAACCATGGCTATGGTCACCCTGTAAATGGTGATCTGCGTAAACACGCAGTGGATTGGTAGCCAAAAAAACACCTGCTAATGCGGTGCTGCCAGTAATTAAAAAGTTTCTACGGTTCATAGGTTCTCCTCACCATGCTGTTTTGAATAGTATTTTAGCAAATTTCTGTGGTTGTGTCAAGTGGCTTAATGCGTAAATTCTTTTGACAACAAATTGAGGCAGGGTTAAAATAGTAGGAATGAAAAGCAAGATTGCTCAGATATATGGCTTAAACGCGAAATCAATACATACTTTAAATATAGGTGAACGACACTTGTCCACAGCCGTGGCAACCGTAGCAACGTTTAAATCTTATGATCTATAAAACCCCCTCATATTGGCTGTGGTTCTCAATTTTTAGCGTTTTAGCATTCGTGCTTGCCACCATCCCCTTGTTCAATATACTCGCCTTTGAGTTTTGCGCGATTATCACTCTCTGTGTCGCCTTTGCCTGTGCCCACGTTGCAATAACTGAATTTCAAACCATGAAACGTAATCCAGATAATCTGAGCGGATCGTCAAGTCAGGTTATTTTGGGATGTTTCTGGCGCGCATTAAGTGCGAATGCAATATTACTTATAGCAGCACTAATCATAATTCTACTAAATTCATTCCGTATAAAAAACTGCAATTTCGGTGAAGGATTTCTCCTTTTCCTCATCTTGCCGACACTTAGCTGCGTTACCGTAACAGCAGCAGGTTTATTCTTTAATGTGTGGATCCAAAAAAGATGGTTAGCATATCTGGCATATCTGGCGTTTCTTCTTATCTCATGCATTCCAGTTGTCATAAATCTGATATTCCATCCACCCGTGTTTGCTTTTCATCCTATTCTCGGATATTTCCCTGGACCAATTTACGATTTCGTTATTTCAATTACAAATACCTTACTCATAGCACGTGGGGAAACTGTGATATGGGGGTTGTTATTCTTAACAATTTTAATCTATACGTGCGAAATTGGTCGGGAGACTGGTTTTGCCCCGAAACTTCGGTGGCGTAATCTTATCCAATTTTCTTCTAAGAATTCGCTTTGGCGAATCACAACGGTCTGTGTATTGGTAATTTTAGTTATCGGTATGGAAGTATTTTCCGGAAAATTAAGGATTCGTCCTACGCGTGGCGACATCGCGCAAGCGTTAGACGGATATAAAGAAACGGCACATTTCGAAATTTTCTATGCGACAGAACTTCAAGATGAAATTGACCTATTCGTCGACGATTGCGAGTTTCGTTATGCTCAGTTGTCTGATTACTTACAGACAAAAAGCTCAAGAAAAGTCCGTGCCTATCTATACGCATCTCCTGAACAGAAAAAGAAGTTGATCGGGGCTGGTAGTACATTTGTTGAAGACCCGTTTGGTTACGGTTTTCATCTTCATTCAGCAGGTTTCCCACATCCAGTTCTAAAACATGAACTTGCGCACGTGTTAACTGCCGATTGGTCTCCTTGGAAGGTTAGTTTGAACGTAGGAGTGCACGAAGGCATCGCCGTTGCTGCGGATTGGGACGAAGGACGACTTACAGTGCATCAATGGGCAAAAGCAATGCGTCAATTAAAGGTGGCACCGCCTCTTTCCAGCGTCATGGGCATTGGATTTTGGAGACATGCAGGTTCACGCAGTTACTTACTTGCGGGTTCTTTTATCCGTTTCCTTGTTGACACTTATGGGTTAGATGAGCTAAAACGTGCTTTTCCATTTGGAAATTTATCCAAAAGTTATGCGAAAGATTTGAGCGTTTTGGAAACAGAGTGGATTAAATTCTTATCAAATGAAGTCCCATTGCAAGATACAGATATTGCCTACGCTGAACGCCGTCTAAAACCGGGTGGAATCTTTGAACAGGTATGTGCTCATGAAATGGCAGCACTACGAAACAAAGCGTGGCAAGCATATTACAGAAATGATTTCACGTCTGCCATAGACATTTTTCATCAAATGCTGTCAGATGAACCAGAAAACCCAAGAACGCTATTAGGTTTGATGTTTAGTGCATTTAAGATTGGAGATTATAAGCAAGCGACTTTACTCGCAAAACGCATTTTAGCAGATGTAAATTCACAATACAGAGCTGAAGCAGCGCAGTTACTGGGGGATATTAATTGGCTACAAGGGGATACAGCAAAAGCATTAAATCTATATAAAGAGACGGTTTCGTTTGTCACTCGTGAAACTATTGAACAGAGTATTTTGAAACGTATTGCGGCGCTTTCGGAAGATTATACACCTCAATCCAGAGAACTGCTGCGCACTGTGATACTGCCAAAAAGTTCCGCAGGTCGTACGGGGAGTGGGACGAAAATAGCATTTTTATTGCGGGTTATTGGCACAGAACCTGACGATTGGTTAGCCCATTTTTTAGTAGGTGAGTTACTTCATAAAGAGAAAGCGTGGGAACTGAGCACCCAATATCTCACCCATGCTATTGCCTTGAGACAAACAATACCTCCTCAAATTGAACTGAAATCGCGCTGGTTATTGGGCCTCAACGCATTTTATAAAAAAGATTTTGCAATTGCCAAAAATACATTTTCTTCTATAGCAACTAATCAAGCACAACCTATGGGAATTCAGCTTTCTGCGCGATATTGGATGGAACGGTGTCAGTGGACAAAAAGCCATGCACGATAGGTGAGGTTAATTATATTATACTTCAGATTATTATACTTTAAAGTATAATAATCTGAAACCTTGCAGAACATTCAAGTTGTGAACTTCTTAACAAGAATTTTACTCTTCAATCCTATATAAAAATCGGGCGATGTGGGTCAATGAAACAGTTGTTTTCATCCTTACGGCGCGGTGGTGGCAATGCGTCTGCTTTTGACTTAAGTCTTGAAAGTGCATCGGCATAATCAGGATTATCTATCAGATTGTTTCGTTCATTTCGATCTTTGGAGAGATCAAAAAGTTGGTCAATCCATCCCTTATCGTTATCAAAACGGAAATACTTTAAACTACCCTCTTTGACCATAACAGAAGGCCCATTTTGTGCACGCCACAGTTCACTATAAACTGTATCATCCCACTCATCAGTATTCCCTTGAATCAACGACACAAGCGATCTGCCATCAAGTTCTTCAGGGGCAGGAATTTCTGCCAACTCACATAGCGTTGGAAAAAGGTCAACTAAAGATACATTCTGCTCAACGATTTTTGGTTCTCGTCCGAATTTCTTTGGATACCAAACTGATAGAGGGACACGCGCCGAAGCTTCAAAATAACTCTGTTTCTCCCACAGTCCTTTTGTGCCGAGCATCTCGCCATGGTCAGAAAGAAAGACGATGATAAAATCATCAAGCACATTTAGATGTTCTAATTTCTCAATCACTCTACCAAACTGTGCATCCATCCACTCAATCATCCCATAATACGCAGCTGTGGCACGGTGTGCCTGACGGTAGGTGACATCTTTACCCACCTGAACTCTGAAAAAGTTGTCGTATCCAAACTTCTCGTTCGGTTCTTCAACAATCGGCTCTACGCGCTGCATGTAGTAGTTGAATAGGTCAAGCGGACACTGATACGGATAATGCGGTGCCCACAGACTCACTGCCATGCATATTGGATTAGACTTGGGGCGGTCATAAGAAGCATTAACGAAAAACTCTTCAAGAAACAGCAGTGCACCATCAACGGTGTATTGGTCATGAAGCATCCAATGCCCTATACCGGGTTGCGCATCACGAATTTCCTGAATGACTTTGTTCTGTTTCATGCCAGTTCCGGGTTCTCGTTCAGTCTTCGCATAGTGCTCGTCTTTCACAGCGGGATAGGGATAACTATTATTACCGACGATATCGCGCCCGACACGTTCCTGCCAACCGTGCATGACATCAGTCCCAACAAAGTGCATTTTGCCTGCACAGCATGAATAATATCCGTAGTTGCCCAGATGTCCGGGGATGGTTCGGACTTCTGTCGGCATCGGGTCGCCGAAGTTAAGGCATCCGCAGTTACGGGGATAGAGTCCCGAAAGAAAACTTTGGCGCGCAGGCACACAGATCGGTGAAGGAGTGTACGCATTGCGGAAGTAGATACCCTCATCCATAAACCGAGAAAGTGTCGGTGTGCGGATAGCCGTGTCGCCTTCAATAGGCAATATATCGGGGCGGTGTTCATCGTTGATGAGTAATAGAAAATGGGGTTTGTTTTGTGGCATGGTTGTTTAGATTAGGTACGTGGAGGGTATTACTACTGGAGTATCTATCCTAAAATTATAAGTATCAGTAATAGTCGGGAATCGGAGTTCCCTCCTACAAAGACGTACCATATTCTGTAGGAGCGATCTCCGAATCGCGACCTATACCCCAATTTTAGAGTAGATAGACCACTACTTTAGTAAGGTGACATCAATCCTTCTGCACCCGGAATCGGTTTTCGCTCAAATTCCGGTGTAATCCACCTTTCACCTGGGTCTTTACCCGGTTTATAATATCCATAAACGACTGTCCATCTGGTATCACTATCCTGTTTTCTCGGTGTTACGGCATGTGCGGCATGCGTCCACATCAGGACGACCGTTCCTGGCGGTACCGATAACGTCTCAATTTCTAACGGTTTACCAGTTTCAGGATGGGTTTTCCCTGCCAACCAACCCTCTCGTAATGCTTCATCTGTTGCCGCCTGAATTTTGGGATCACGGTAAAGATGACTTCCGGGTACTGCCTTCAAACCACCATCATCCGCTTCAAACCCGTTGACATAGAAGAAGATACGGACATAACCGTAACGCGGATCATCTTCAGAATAACTGTGGCTATGCCATCCGATACCGCCATTACCCCTTGGACGATTAAGACTAACGCAGTGGTCATACCGTATCTCTTCGCCAAGCACTTCACGCGCAAGTTTAAGCATTTGAGGGTGTCCGATTAAACTTTCAAGATAACTATCATATTCCGCAGCAAATCTATTCGGTTCATATCCTTTTTTACCACCAGGTATTAACGATTCAATCCGATCTAACGCTTCTGTCAATCGTTCCTGAGCATCAGCAGTAAGAAGTTTTGGTAGTACATAATGACCGACATGATCTAATTCTCTTCGATCTTGATCACCAAAGGTGTAATCATGAAAAATTGGAGTTTGATGCATAAAAATCGATGGCACTTCAACCGTTTGAACGCTATTTACAGGAGTTGTGCTAAATAACTTTTAATAACCAATTGTTTCACATAAATAAAGGAGGTTTGTCCGAATATCCTTCATTAGTTGAGACACTCTTAGGTCCCATAGGGACGATATGTTTATAGTACAAAATCAAAAATCCGTGAAAACAACAAAAACAATAAGTTAACTACACAAGTGTATAATTATACAACAGTAATTTGTAAAAACCAACAAAAAAGTTGTGTTATTTTGCTTCGTATGCTAATATACTAACATACCAAATCAAATATCTGACAAATTCTATGGGTGTCCCATATCTAATTTATCGGTTGGATATTTGATTTGGTTATCAGGGATACCCACTCCTTTTAAAGATAGATGAATAGGGTATTCTATGATGTAGATTACAAAATCTAAACCTATAAATCTAAAAAAAGGAGAATATAAATGATTACTTTTTTGTTGGGATGTATAGTAGGTTCAGGTGTTTGTGTGTTAGTTACAACTCTTGCATTCATTTTTATGAAAGATTCTGAATAATTGTTTCAAAGTCGATTTTTTGAGGGCAAATCAACTTTTCAAAATCCCAAAACTATTAATTGCGTTTTAATATTTGTCGTTACTACCCTTAATAAAGGGACATCAACCCTTCTGCTCCAGGGATCGGTTTCTGTTCAAATTCTGGCGTAATCCAACGGGCATGAGAAGGTTTTCCGGGATTGCGATAGGCGTAAACGACGCACCAACGTGTATCGCTGTCCTGTTTCCTTGGTGACACAGCATGAGCGGCATGCGTCCACATTAAAATTACTGTTCCCGATGGTACTGATAACGCCTGAACCTGTAATGGTTCACCTGTTTCTGGATGTGTTTTTCCTGCCAACCATCCTTCTCTCAGCGCATCATCTGTTCCACCATGAATCCTTCCATCTCGGTAAAGATGGCTTCCAGGAACTGCCTTCAAACCACCATCATCTATCTCAAATCCGTTGACATAAAAGAAGATACGGACGAAACTGTAGCGCGGGTCATCATCTGAATATCCATGGCTATGCCAACCAATGCCACCGTTACCACCGTGGCGATTAAGGCTAACGCAATGGTCGTATCGGATATCGTCGCCAAGCACTTTACGTGCAAGTTCCAGCATCTGTGGATGTGCAATCACACTTTCAAGATAACTGTCATATTCGGCAGAAAATCGGTTGGGTTCATGCCCCTCCTTACAATTAGGTATTAGCGATTGAATCCGAGCCAACGATTCTGTCAATCGTTCCTGAGCATTGGCAGTCAAAAGTCCGGGAAGCACAAAATGACCATCACGATCTAATTCTTTTCGCTCTTGATCACCAAAAACATAATCCTGAAAGATTGGGTTTTGTGACATAAAAAACCCTCTCGTTTAGTGATACCTTCAACAAGACCGAGGGTGTCCTGTATTGAACCGCGCTCATTGCTAACGAACGCGATCTTTAGATTTTATCCCAAATTAACAGGATTAGTCTTTTTTAGCATTAGGTGCGTTTACAAAACACACCTACCGTTTCGGAAACCGCATCTACTGAGACGAATCGCGTTAATTTGGGATTAGGAGTAGGTCAACGAGATCTAATCGCAGCCCAGGTAGTTGCGAGCTTACCTGCAGGTTCAACATTAGTCAACGTATTTAATCCTTCAGTCATGACGGTTCCAATATCATCACCTGACAACGCCGTATTGAAGACAACAACTTCGTCAATAGTTGCATGCAAAAATGCACCCCATTGACCGTGTTGTCCAGTGGCTAAATAGATCCCAATTAAAAAGGGTTTTTCGGTTAATGGATTTCTTCCTATGTTTGCCCCACTTACACCAGAGCCAATCGAATCAGCGTCCAGATATACTCCAAACTCTTCACCATCCCAAGTAACAGCAACATGATGCCATTCTGTATCTGGCTTCCAAGCTGCATCTACATAGTGAAGCGTGGCCGCTGGGTCATGCGTGTGATGTCGGATTATATTCGCATCCCACCAAAATCCAGGAGCCCAATCATCCTTGGTCAAAACAGCCATGCCACCAGTGGGAACCTTAGTTAATTTAACCCAAAATGCAATCGTGTGTCCACCTCCGACCATTAGAGAATCATCGTGAGGAATTTCCACGTAATCATCCGAACCGTCAAGACTCAACGCTTTGCCAAACTTTCCATCAACCCATTCTGCACCACCGTGAATCGTGCCCTTATTACCTTTTCCAGAGGAATCATTGGCTGCGTCACCACTCCCCTCATCAAAGAGCCACATTCCGACAAGCGTTTCAAAATCAATTTCAGCAGAACTAATACCCGCAAACATCAAACTAAAAATCATTAAACTTACACATAACATTTTCAACCTTATGAATGTGGTTTTCACCTTTTGTTACCTCCTTCATCATTTCAAAGCCAGGGATTATCCACTGGCTATCACTTAAATATAAGTCTCGCTCAATAATTATCGGTCACTGAGGCAGCCAGAAAATCTGGCTATCCTCCGTATAATTGTGTAACCAATCATACCATTTAGATGTTTCTTTGTCAAGTTACACTTTCCCAAAAATTGAGTAATCCAATAAACGCAATTAATTCTATTTTAGTTCCGGTCCAGGTGTTCGATTCCATTGGGTAGGTTCAACGTCCCCTTCGTAGACTGGGGCAAGTTCGGCAATTCGCTCCCAATCCGCGTCCGACCAAGCGAAACTTTGCCGAAGTCTACCGATATGTGCCTGCATGCTTGCTGGCAACAACGCAAAAAAGGGATGATACCAGAGTGTTATGACAGTGCGGCGTTCATCGGATTGATTGCCATGTGAAGCGTGTAACAGCCGGGAATCACCGATAACGAGGTCGCCAGCATTTACCGGTATGTCAATCTCACCTGAGAAGTGCTGAAATGCGGGATGATTAGGATTTTCTACACGCTGTAGTTCCGCACCGTGCGCGCTCGGTAATATATCATGGAGTAGATGCCGTTTGAGATGCGAACCTTTAATCACACGGAGGCAACCGTTATATGTGGTTGTGTCAACCAGATAATACATCAAAAACAGTTGCTGAGGTAAGGCTGTGTAGCTGCTCGGATCGTTCCAACCCCACCAATCTTGATGCCAAAATAGTGGTGGACTCTGCGGTGGTTTGCTGATGACGTATCCTGACGACCATTTTGGTCTCAAAAAACCTAAAGCATCAAGTGCTTGCAATGCACGAGGATAAACTACCAATTCCGCAAACAGAGAATGTTGATAGACACTGATCATGCTACCAGAGGAGCGATTTGCAGCTCGTTCATCTTCCGTTTGCGCATCAAGTAATTCATCCGTTACTGAACAGAGTCGTGTGAGCATCTCTTCCTTCAGGACATTTTCAACGACACAGTAACCATCAACGATTAATTGGTCGTATTTCTCTTTTGGGTTATAGACTTTCATAACGATAACCGCTTGCCTTTTGTTGGTATCACTTTTTAGCCACTAAAGAAAACCCATTATCATTCTCTGGATCGAAATCTTCTAATCTACGCTTTTTATAGAAATGGAAATCCGTAAATCCCGCCTCTACAAGACAACTCCTGAGTTCGTTAGGTGAAAAATACTTAAGGAAAAAGTCGCATTTGTAATGTTCTTGTGTCTTTAGGTCTATTTTAAGCCAAGTGTTTCTTGAACCGTTGTCATCATCGTCATATTCTCCCGTTTGCAGTACAAACACGTCTTTCTCAATTTCAGACAGATTTGCCATTGGAAATCGGTCTACTATTTTTGATTGACTTGGATGTTCAAAGTAAAGCCTGCCATTTGGTGTGAGTGCTTTATGGATTCGGGTTAAGAGCGAGACTAAACCTTCCCTGGATTTATAAAAAAATGATCCCTCAAAGAAAATTACAGAAAACCTTTCTTCAAAACTCATTTCATTGTAATCGCCCAAAATAAATTCAATATCTAAATTTTCGCGTTGTGTTATCTCTTGTGCCTGAGAAAGAAAGTTGGGCGATAGGTCCATACCAACAACATGATAGCCACGCCGGACAAATTCACGCGAATAGCTTCCAATTCCACATCCTGCCTCTAATATATTGTCGTTTTTAGATAGCTGCAGCGCCTTTTCATAGAAGGGTATATGTTTTTCTATAAAATCTCTCGCTTCAAAATTGTGTCTTGCATGTTCAAGATACCAACTATCATATACCTCGTGGCCAAAATCAGTTCTATTAAACTGACCAGATGGACTGTTCATTTAATATTCTCCTAAGATGACTCTTTCCTTGTGTCGATTTATCCTTCACGCTATTAATAAAACCACATTCACAAACAAATGTCAAATGAATTTCAGAGTATCCTAACTCTTGACTTATTTCTCATATATAGATATCATTACATTAGATTATAAAGAAATTGTAATCAGCGATAGGAGAAGAAAATGGCTAATTTAGTAAGTAGGCAAATTCATCTTAAAAATCGTATTGTTGGAATGCCGAAGGAAGAAGATTTTGAAGTGGTTGAGGTGCCGCTACCTGAACCCGATGATGGAGAGGTATTAGTAAAGAATATTTATACTTCAGTGGACCCATATATGCGGGGCGGTATGCGATCTGCAGAATTAGGTAAACCACTTGGGGGTGGGTGTGTCGGTAAGATTGTGTTATCAAATAGCGGTAAGTTTAAGGTTGGAGATTATGTAACAGGATATTCAGGATGGCGGGACCATTACATTGCAAGCGCAGAGAGTTTGACATCTATTGATACTACTATTGCTCCACTTCAGTCATTTTTAGGCGCAGTTGGTATGCCCGGACGCACAGCCTACTTTGGATTGTTAGAGATAGGTCAACCAAAAGAAGGAGAAACAGTTTTTGTCTCCGCAGCAGCGGGGGCAGTCGGTTCTATTGTATGCCAGATTGCCAAAATCAAAGGTTGCCGAGTCGTGGCGAGTGCTGGTTCTGACGAAAAAGTCACATGGTTGATAGAGAAAGCAGGTGTTGATGCAGCGTTTAACTATAAAAAGGTTGAAAATTTAGAGGCAGAACTCAGAAAACATTGCCCAGATGGTCTTGACATTTATTTTGAGAATGTAGGTGGGAAACATTTGCAAGCCGCACTCGCTGTGATGAATATGCACGGACGTATTCCACTGTGCGGGATGATCTCTCAGTATAACGATATTGAACCCACTCCCGGTCCGACAAATCTCAGTTCGGCTATCGGCAAGCGGATTAAATTACAAGGATTCATAGTAACAGATTTCATGGCGCGCAACAATGAATTTTATCGGGATATGCAGCAGTGGATAAGTGAAGAAAAAATCACTTGGGAAGAGACAATCATAGAAGGTTTAGAGAATGCATCTAAGGCATTTATCGCCCTATTTACAGGGGAGAAACTTGGTAAGATTATTGTCAAAGTTGATACCGATTTTTAATATGCCAATCATTTCTATTTAGGAATATAGGCGCGCTTACAAAGCGCGCCTACAAATTCGGTATCTACTTTAGACAAAAGCGGCTTTGTCCACATCCGCAAGATAGACACGGGCACCGTTTTGTAAAGCGGAGCGATGGACTGCTGCCTCAAACAGAAGTTCATTCCATGCTGCTTCTCCGTCAGCAGGGAACGATTGGTCAGCTTGCATTGCTTTAATTACACCATCAGCCATTCTCTTGAAAGATTCTGGCATTTCCGGTTTGCCAGGTTCGTTCTCCCACTTTTCTTCTACTTCAGAGTTGTTCGCTTTACGACGTATATATGAACCATCCAAACCCTTCGCTTCAGCGTAAGATTTATCACCAAGTATTTTAACTCGGAGTGGATGATCATCGTATCCCCAGAGGTTTGTACCGGTAAGCGAGCCGATTACTCCACCTTCCCAACCGATATGAATTAGACGTTTCCAACCGCCGCCTTCATTCGGATCGCCAACAACACTCACCCATTCAGGTGTGCCCATATCCCAGAGAATCTGGTCGATGATGTGTGACCAACAGTTGAAGTGCGCGCGTGCATGAAGCATCTTAATTTCACCCAACCGTCCTTCCACAACATCTTCGTGAAGTTTTCTGAAGTGTTCCATAAAACGGTAGTTGAAGTCAATACCAAATTTGAGGTCGGAGTCGCGCCACGCCCCAATAGCGTGTGATGCGATGGCGAGGTCTGCTTCCCGAACTGTAGCCTGACCTTGTAGTCCGCATAACGGTTTTTCAGTGAACACATTCTGCCCACCAGCAATCAACTCACGTAATGGCGGGATACGACGTGTTTCATTGACAATTAGGAGTACGAGATCGGGATCACAGTTTGCCAACAACTCTTGAATAGATAAATACCCTGGAACACCGAAGTGTTCTTTCGCTTTTTCAAGAAGTTCAGGGTCCATTTCACAAACAGCAACAACTTCAGCATCTGGATGGTCGTGGAAGTTGCCGCCGTGCATCATACCCATTCCTCGACCACTGATTAGTGCACATTTTGTCATAACTTAATCCTTTCTTTTTAGAAAATTATCCAGATTCATTTGGAAACATTCAAAAATTTATCTAACTTAGTAGGTTGGAATTAATTCCAACCGTATTATTACACATGTCTGAATTACAAGAAAACAAGACATCTTATTTCAAGACTTAAGGTGAAATCGATTTTGCACACCGAAAACCGATTAAATGACTTGTACGCGCTGGTTCATTACCGCGTCGGTATGTAATCCATATCCGAGGTTGACCGCTCTCTACCCATGAACCACCCCGTAAAGCACGAGAAGATGTAATGTCCTTCAACTTTTCTAATACTTCCTCAATGCTATCGGGACCAGCTATAGGATTGTTATCTGGTGGATCGTCATAAAAATCCCTGTCATACGCATCAAGACACCATTCCAATACATTTCCGACTATATCATATAAATCATATCCGTTAGGCGGATAATCACCTACAGGCGTTGTACTCCCAGTTAATCCAACATTCAGGCTATAATTTGCTTTGTCATCATCAATTGTATTTCCCCAAGGATATTTTTGACCTTCCGCACCGCCCCGCGCAGCCTTTTCCCATTCAGCCTCAGTTGGAAGCCGCTTGTTTACCCAGTCTGCATAGGCTGCTGCGGCATACCAACTTACAGAAACAACAGGATGATTAGCCTTGTCATTTGGATAGGCATTTCCATCCCAATTTTCAAGGTAATTTCCATCGTGAAACCTACTGGCAATCGTCCCTTTTTGCCATTCCGGGTTTACATCAATAAATTTTTTATAATCGGCATTCGTCACCTCATATTTGTCCATATAGAATGCGTCAAGGTAGACCGTATGTCCGGGTTGTTCCACGTTTCCTGCTTCTGCGCTAATACTGCCCAACTGGAACTCTCCTGCAGGAATAAGTACCATATCTTCAGGGACTACGACTTGATCTTCTACGGTATAAGTGAGTCTACGATTTCCACCATCCCAAGTGAGTTCAATCTCAAGCATCCCTAATGGAAACGGACCTGCAATGGTAGTGGCATTATCAGAAGTAGCTGCCTTTCCTTTGGAAACCGTAAGATTTTGTGGGTTGTCGTTAAAATTCACAGTAATTGTTGCGTCTGTGGATATAGTACTTCCGTCTGGCGGATCAACAGATTGGATTTCCACCGAGTCATCTTCTCCGCATCCTACGATAGAAATAACAAATAAGAGTATGAGGGTATTTACTAAAAAATATAACTTCTGTTTCAAAAATGGTCTCCTTTCAAATGTGAAAAAAGTAGAACAATCAACTTACAAGCCATCCGACAAGCAAAGGTGAATATAGAAAACATCAGTTCGTATTGAATACTTGTTGCATTTCTACCTGCATCATCTCAAATAATTCGCTTTTCAGGTTGATCATATCTTTATCTGTGATGCTTCTGGGACGCTGTAATGGGATTTCAACTTCGGCCTTTATTGATGCAGGTCTTGCGGTTAAGACATAAATTTTGTCGGCAAGGAGAAGTGCTTCCTCAATATCATGTGTTATCAACAATACTGTTTGCCCGCCTTTGTGCCAAATATCTAAAAGTATGGACTGCATCACGGTCCGCGTCATTGCGTCTAAAGCGCCGAAAGGTTCATCTAAAAGTAGAATATCTTTACGAAAGAGGAGTGTGCGGACCAAGGCAACACGTTGACGCATTCCACCTGAAAGTTGCATCGGGTAACTATTTGCAAATCCCTGCAAGCCAAGCTGAGTTAACAGTTTGAGCGCTTCCTTTTTTGTCTTAATAAGTGATTCTTTCTGAATTTCTGGTCCAATCATTACGTTCTTTAAGACTGTTCGCCACTGTAAAAGAAGATCTTTTTGTTGCATATATCCGAATGTGCCTGTATTACCTTGAATACGTTTCCTGTTGAGGTAAATTTCCCCAGCTTGCGGTTTGAGGAGTCCAGAGATGATATTGAACAACGTGCTTTTTCCACATCCGGAGGGACCAAGCAAAGCGACGAATTGCCCTGTTTCGACTGAAAAGTTTAACTTGTCCAACACCTGTAGTTGGCTATTTTTTTGGACAAAGGTATGTGTTAAATTCTTAATCTCAAGTTTGGTCATAACAGTATAGTGTTTATGTATAACCGAACCGTCGCCTACGGTTTTTAGAACAATACTTAACCCCGCGCAGCGCGCTGACGAAAAAAGCGCATGAGGGGTATTACATAAGACTCATCCGTGCGGATATTGATATAATCAGTCTGGCTTGCCCGAAAAACTTGTAACCGTGCTGCATCTGCTTCTTGATTGAGGTCCGCATATAGTTGTCGTGCTTGTTCAGACCGTGTATCTACAACCATTCGTTCTCGGGTTTCTGCGTTTTCAAGTTCAATTAATCCTACGTTCGGTATCTCTACTTCTCGTCTATCTTGTAGTGTAACAGCAATTAATGAGTGTCGCTTGGCAGTGATACGTAGCTGCTTCTGATAGTCTGTATCCATAAAATCCGAGATTAGAAATACAACACTGTGCGGTTTTAAAACCTGATCGGCAAATATTAATGCTTCAGTTATGTTTGTGCCGGATTGACTCGGTTGAAAGCGGAGAATATCCCGAACAACACGCAAGACGTGTCTTTTACCTTTACGTGGCGCGACAAAATGTTCAACTGTATCAGTGAAGCAGATTAACCCGACTTTGTCGTTGTTTTTGATTGCTGAAAAAGCGAGAAGCGCAGCAATTTCTGCTGCAATCTCAGCTTTCGTTTCAGGAATACTTCCAAACGCAGTTGACGCGCTCATATCCACCAGCAACATCATGGTTAACTCGCGTTCTTCAACATACTTTTTAATATAGGTTTGTCCCATGCGGGCAGTAACATTCCAATCGATAGCCCTGATTTCATCACCTTCCTGATATTCTCTCACCTCATCAAATGTGATTCCCTGTCCTTTGAAAATGCTCTTATATTCACCTGCAAAGACGGAATTCACCAACCGATTTGTGAATATGTCAATACGTCGAATCTTTTTCAGGATTTCTTTTTCGTCCATGCCATCTTCTATTAAGACAGATTTTAGTTGCTTAATTATCTATACCACATTATATTATCAGAAAAGTAGCGATAAATCAACATCTTAATTTGAGTAAGTAAAACCTATGCAAAACGTATTTTTAGATGGAACTTCTATTGAAATCCACCGTGAAATCCAAACTGGGAATATCCGTCATGTCGTTTTCGATTTTGATGGGACAATCTCCCTTATTAGAGATGGGTGGCAGAACGTGATGGTGCCGATGATGGTTGAATTTCTCCAAACAGAAACTGATACAAATGAAACCAAAGAACAATTGGAATCTATTGTAGTTGAATTTGTTGACAGACTCACAGGGAAACAAACTATTTATCAGATGATTCAGTTAGGTGAGGAAATTGAGAAGCGAGGTGGAAACCCGAAAGATCCGCTTGCATATAAAGATGAGTACAATAATCGCTTACTGCCTATTGTTGAGCAACGTATTTCAGGACTCGCGGTAGGGAACTTGTCTGCAGAGACGTTACGCGTTCCAATGGCACTTGAATTTCTTCAAAGCCTGCATGAATTGGGTGTTAAATGCTATCTCGCCAGCGGGACAGATGTAGAATTTGTCAAGAATGAAGCGGAACTTCTTGGTGTGGCGCAGTATTTTAGTGGCGGTATTTTCGGTGCATTGCGTGAATATAAGAAGTTCTCTAAAGCCATGGTTATACAGAAAATCCTTACAGATTTTAAACTGAGCGGTAGTGAACTACTGATTATTGGGGATGGGTATGTAGAGATTGAGAATGCTAAAGCGGTGGGGGCAATTGCTGTAGGTGTTGCGTCTGTTGAAGATAATGTATACAATATGAATGCTGATAAACGAGAACGACTCATTCGCGCTGGCGCGGACATCATTATCCCTGATTTTCGTGAGGGTGAACAACTTCTTGGATATTTATTTAGCCAATAGCCATTATATTAGGATAAATCCTGTTCGTTAATTTGGTATTAGCACACAATAATTCTAAAATCTACCACAATTAAAAAAGTTTGCTTTTTCTTTTGAGATTTGTGATACTTAACCACTGTTATTAGATTGCTGAATATTTGTCTTCAGCAACATTTTTGACACGACAATTCGTCGCCTGTCTTTGCTTTGATATTGGTTCTTGGATGCTGCTTTTTCAAGTGGTAACCGCCAATGTTTCTTAAATAAAGGAGTTAATGTAATGAAACGATTGATCTTAGTAGGTATAGCGGTGTTCGTCTTATTCATTTTTTTAGGAGTTGCTACGGTGTCTGTGCAAGCCGCAAGATTGAACCTCACAGTAACAGATGCCCAAACCGGCAATAAACTGAACAATGTTACCATTACCGTCACACCTAAAACTGGCAATGCTGCTAAAGGTGTTAGCGATGCAGATGGCGCACTTGCATTAGTTAATTTAGCTGCAGGTGTCTACACAATTACCGCATCATCTCCGGGATACGCCGAAGAGGTAATAGCGAATGTTGAACTTGCTTCAGATGAAACAAAATCGGTAGAGATTTCCCTTTCGTCGGAAGTCATACAACTTGCAAAGGTTTCGGTAACAGCATCACGTCGTAAGGAAAAAGTACTTGAAGCACCAGCATCAGTTGCTTTGCTTGACGACTCTGAAATCAAAGACCGAGTCTCGCTGAGTGTTACAGAACACTTAAAATCGTTGCGTGCAGTAGATGTTGTTACATCTGGCATTGGCACCTCGTATGTTGTCGTGCGCGGTTTCAATAACGTATTTTCAGGGAATCTTTTGTCGCTCGTAGACAATCGGATTGCAAGTGTTCCTTCACTGCGTGTCAATGCCTACACACTTATACCTACTATAAGTGAAGATATTGAGCAGATTGAAGTCGTATCAGGTCCGGGTGCGGCACTGTACGGTCCAAACAGCGCCAACGGTGTGATGCACATTCTCACCCGTTCTCCATTTACTTCCCAAGGCACAACAGTTAGTGTAGGTGGTGGTGAACGGCGTATACTCACTGGTTCACTTCGGCATGCCGGTGTTATCAATGACACGATCGGCTATAAATTGACAGCAAATTATATGCGAGGTGATGATTGGGAAGAAGGGCGTGCTAAAGAAGACATGGAAGGCAAACTGGAACCTGTATTTGATTCTGCATACGCTCGCGGCGAATTCCGAGTTGATTATAGTCCCAGTGATGATGCAACCGTAATTCTTGCCAGCGGTTTGACACAAGCCACCGGTATTGAACTGACCGGTATTGGTGCTGGACAAGCTAAAAACTGGACTTACGGTTATGCTCAAGCACGTTTCATTTACAAGGACCTCTTTGCCCAAGCATTTTGGAATCGGAGTGATGCTGGGAATACCTATGTCCTGCGGACAGGTTTGCCAACAGTTGACAATTCCAACCTGTATGTTGCGCAGATACAACACAGTTATGGGATTGGAGATGTGCAACGTTTTACTTATGGATTGGATGTGTTGCTCACCCGCCCTGATACTGAAGGCACAATTAATGGCGCCAACGAAGAAAACGACAACATAGACGAAATAGGTGCCTATTTACAATCGGAAACCAATATCCTTCCGCAGCTGAAGTTGCTTGCAGCAGGAAGAGCTGATCAACATAACCATCTCAACGATATTGTGCTTTCACCCAGAGTCGCGCTTGCGTTTCAACCGAATGACGACCATAATGTTAGGGTAACCTATAACCGCGCTTTCAATACGCCAGGGACTTCAAACCTGTTCCTTGATATTCTTTCAGCACCGGATGCATTTAAGTTAGGTGCCAACTTTGAACCTGCATTGGGCTTCGGTCCAAATATTGACATACGAGCACAAGGTGTTCCCTCAGACACAGGATTTACCTTTAAAAGAAGTGAGGATGGTAACCCACTGTTCCGTTCTCCCTTTTCGCCGTTAGGCAAGCTTGAAGATGGTGCATATATTCCTCTCAACGATCCGCTTTTTACCAATGTCATGTGGGGTGTTGCCAGAAGTGCTGTGATGGCTGCAGCAAAGCCAACTTTTGAAGCAGGTTTAGCCGCACAAGGACTTCCAGCTGAGATGGTGACAGCCCTCTCCGCAGGATTTGACAGCGTTATCCCGCAACAGGTAACGGGTGTGAACAATGTCTTACGTTCTCTTGATCCACAGACATCAAATTTTATTGATGTTGAAGATGTAAATGATGTAGACTCGCTTCAGCCAACTATCACGCAAACTTATGAGGTCGGATACAAAGGCATTCTCCTAAATAGATTGGCTTTTTCTGCTGATGTGTATCACTCAAGAATCAACAATTTCATCGCTCCATTGTTCGTTGAAACTCCTAATGTGTTCCTGGACGCGGCAACTTTGAGTGCTTCTTTAGGACAACAGATCGGGGCAGCATTAGCCGATCCTCAAAATGCAGCGCTTGCCCAAGCACTGCTTGCATTTGATGCACCTACTCAAGGTGGGAACGGCAACGGATCACCAGTAGATGAATTGGTAACGCTTTTCGTAGCAGGAACTGAAAATAACGGTGCCGCTTTCATTCCGTTTGGCACGGTAACACCTGAACAAGCGGTAGATCCAAATGCTGTTATGCTAACCTATCGCAACTACGGTGACATATCGCTGAATGGATTAGATATGAATTTTACATTTTTCCTCAATCCAAGTTGGAGTCTTGGTGCAAATTATTCGTTTGTTAGCGAAGATTTCTTTGAAAACGTTGACGGAATCGGTGATATTGCCCTAAACGCTCCTAAAAATAAATTCGGTGCTACCGTTCAATACACTAATATTGATCTCGGATTGGGTGTAGGGCTACGAGCACGGTTTGTGCAGGGATTTCCTGTTCGATCAGGGGTTTATGTCGGTGAGGTTGAATCGTATTATACGATTGATTTAAACGCTGGCTATGCTATTCCACTCGGACCTAAACCACGTCTATCGGTGACTGTCCAAAATCTGCTGGATCGTAAACATCAGCAATTCGTCGGAACACCAGAAATTGGGCGTTTAGCTATGGCACGGTTAACACAAACTTTCTAAAATTGGCTTTATCACATTATTGCGCGATGAATTGAACGGTTGCAAACCGCAATTCATCGCGCTTTTATTTATAGGAGGAACTTTGTAAACCTGATTTATCCCATCACTGAATATTTCTAATACTAACGTGAGTTTGATAAATCTCGTAGGTTGGGTTTTGCCTATATTTCGGTCTTGGCGTTATCAGACACTTCCGATTAAATCATTAATAATGTCTAATGAAAATCATCATTTAGAAATAGTATTACATGATTACAACGTATTTGTATGAATACAACGCTGAAATCTCCTCATCGCGTTGCACGCTCAGTTTGCTTCAATCTACCCCAAAGTGTTGTTTTAGTGTTTGTGGTAGGAGAAAC
Source organism: Candidatus Poribacteria bacterium (assembly GCA_028820635.1). Lineage (GTDB taxonomy): Bacteria > Poribacteria > WGA-4E > WGA-4E > WGA-3G > MSPOR6. The sequence goes on along the minus strand of JAPPIG010000064.1, from coordinate 16,286 downwards.
GGAGAAAAAACCTTCTGGCACCCATGCAGGTTCACGATCCTTTTTAGGATGATGTGTGATTTGTTGCCGCTTGCCACTCTTGACTGAGACAATATAAATATTTTGATCCACATTCGGGTTTCCCCAAGGATTTTCAATTTCTGCATCGTAGGCAATCCACTTACCATCTGGAGTCCACGCAGGATTGTAGCTCCAGTTAAAAGCAGGTGTCATACGGCGGGCGTTTCCTCCATCTACATCCATAATGAAGATTCCGTTTCCCTGTCTGCCAATATCAAAGGCAATTTGTTTCCCATCAGGCGACCACGCAGGAGATCGAGACCCACCGCCATGTTGGTTTCTAATGTGTCTGATCTGTTTTCCATCTGAATCCATCAGATAGACATCACCCCATTTATTCTGATTGGAAACGAATGCAATAAATTTCCCATCTGGAGACCACGCAGGGGAGGAATTGATTCCTTGGTTGGTCAGTTTCTGTAGATTCTTACCATTAATATCTATTTTGTAGATTTGACTTTTCCCTGTTCTATAGGATTGGAAAGCAATCCATTTCCCATCAGGCGACCACGCAGGAGCAGCATCTCGCTCTGGATGGTTTGTCAATCGGCGCGCTTCAGTTCCACCAACTTTCATGATATAGATGTCACCTTTTCCATGCCGGTATGATACAAAAGCGAAAGAACGTCCATCCCGTGCCCATGTTGCACAACAATCAGTTGCGGGATGATTTGTTAGATTGCGTAGATTCTCTCCGTTCGTATCAATAATGTAGATGTCGTAATTTCCTGTGCGGTTAGAAGTGAAGGAAATATACGGCTTTCCCCAAGCATTTATAGTAAGTAGAATTAGACTGAATAGTAATGTTATCCTAAATACTGTTTGAATATGTTTCACTTTTATCTCCTTGAAATTTGCAAGTTTTTGTAATTGGGTTCTCAGAAATATCTGTTATAAGGGAGCAAATTCCGTGCCAATGCCGAGATAGTGAAACAATTGGGATTCTTGCTTGTGGTAGAAGATTCAACTGTCCAAATAATAACATTTGTGGTTTAGAATTTGGACAGTAAAACACTAAAAATTCAAGGAGGGAAAGAGGGTGGGTTTCTTCTAACCATCCATACCTTTGGATTAACATGGAAGGTTAGAAGAATAGGGACATAATGTCCTTTTACCCTAATATTTAAACATCTGATTCCTTCAGGTAAGAACGCAGATGCTTACGGAGATTACGATGTGCGTGGAACAAGTGCGCTTTAACCGTTCCATCCGATCTGCCAACCTCAGTCGCTATATCTTTTAGGGATAATCCATCCCAGTGACGCAGGATAAAAATTTGCCGTTGCTTCGGCGGCAACTGACGAATCGCCTTCCGAATTTGGACTCTGAGTTCTTTGTTTTCGGCAGCCTTAGCAGGGGAATCTGACCGTAAATCCGGAAAATTAGCCATCGGCAATTCGTCAGATTCATCGGATTCATATACCATGACTTCCGAACGCGCTTTCTTCCGTAAAAAATCAATGCAGAGATTGACTGTAATCCGGTAAAGCCAACTATAGAACTGACATTGACTCTTGAAATCGCCTAACCCTTGGTAAGCGCGAATAAACGCATCTTGCGTAATATCAAGGGCATCTTCATGATTAGGAACAAAACGCAGAACTAACCGATAGGTGCGTTTCTGGTAACGAGTAAACAGCGTATCAAATACTGTCGTATCGCCACTCTGAAATTGCTCAATCAGTTGGGCATCATCATTACAAGCTGGAGGGATACTTTCAGGGCTTTGGGACTGCATGTTCTCCTCTTAATTGTCATTGACCGGACCTGAAACTCAGGAGGCCATTGATAGAATAGAAGTCACCGATTTTTTTGTTTGTGGACACTGCGAAACCATCGTTTATATCTCTGGCTATCTTGAAGCATTTGTTGGAGGAGGACTAATTCCTCATCCTCTTCTTCACATGGGGCATCGTCAAGTAATGATAACAACTCCTCATAAACCACTTTGTCCTCATCAACAAGTGCCGAGAGGAGTCTATCAAAATTTTCACCATGACCGAGTAGGGCGAACAATTGGTTTGTATGTTTGATCTCTTCAGAGGCGGCCTGGTTCAGGTATGCTGCAAGTTCGTGCTCATTCCGATTCTCAGCGATTTGTGCGAGAATTAACCGAATCCCGACGAGTTTTAGTTTTGCTTGTGCAAGTTCGTCAAGTTCTGTTTCAAATTTTTCCCGCAAATGGTCAGCATCGCGTGGATGTAACTGTGCATAACTTGGCCACACTGGTTTTGCCATCACCTGTTTCAACTTCTTTAGACTTCCAATCAAATTTTCACGTTCTTCAAGGGAAAGTTGACCAAAGGTATTTTGCCAAAAGTCTGTCGCATGCTTCACCCGTTCACGGAAAAGTTCCTCTGATTGCGGTGTCAGTTGAATTCGGGCACGCCTCCGATCTTCATCACATTTACGACGGACAACCCAACCATGCTTTTCAAGCCGACCAACTAAACCTGATACTGTATTATGAGCAAGACCTAAATGTTCTCCTAACTCACTTACATACATACCAGATTCACGACCATACCAATGAAGATGCTGCAAGGCGTTGAACTGTACAATTGTCAATCGATTGGGGACTACTTCCTGAATAAACCTGGATTTGACTGCCGCTTGTGCATGATGCATCACACGCATCACAACATCAATCTCTTGATTGAATTTCGGGTTTTCTGACATCTCTAAATACGTCCTATATTAGAGGTATATTCCGTCGTATACGACGTAAATTATATATTAATTTCCCGTGAATGTCAAATAAAAGTTGTAAAATAGAGGATTTTATTGGAAATTACCGATAATTTAATTGCTTCCGACCAAACGTTGTGCCTTCATTTTTCGTTTTCGCTTGGATTTTGACTTGGTCCGTTTCGTTGTATCGTCTTGGACAATTTTATGTTGCTGTTGATTTTCCTCGTGTTCCTGTTCTGTATCAACAACTTGCTTCTGTTGTTCTGCTTCATATTTGGCGTAAGTGCCTTCAAAGAAACGGGTTTTTGTCTCATCTTTCGTGACATCAAAAATTAACAGTTTGGTCGCTAAGCTATTTAAAAGATAGCGGTCATGAGAGATAATGAACATCGTTGCTGGATACTCAGCAAGTGCCTTCTCAAGTGCCTCGCGTGCTGGAATATCCAGATGGTTTGTCGGTTCATCAAGTAAAAGAACATTAGCATTTTTCAATAGCAACTTCGCCAGTTGAACACGGCTTTGTTCTCCACCACTCAAGTTCCCGATCTGTTTGAATACATCATTCCCACGAAAGAGCAACTTTGCTAAATAACTACGGACTTCCGTTTGTGTCAGTTGTGGACAAAGTTCCCAAATCTCTTCAATTATTTCTTTATCTAAATTAAGACCTTCTAATTCTTGTGTATAATATCCAATCTTGAGATTGGGACCGACCCATAGGTTGCCTTGTGTTGGTTGTTCTTCTCCCAAAATCATACGAAAAAATGTTGTTTTTCCGGTACCGTTTGGACCAAAAATCCCAATTATATCACCGCGATACACCTCAAAATTCAGGTCTGTGAATAACACCTTATCGCCAAATTGCTTACTAACACTCTGACATCGCAGAATGTCATCACCTTCACGGGCTCCAGGTGTAAAATTGAGTTTTAATGTCGGGGCATCGGGTTTGGGTTTTTCGACTCTCTCCAACCGCTCCAACCTTTTACGTCTTCCTTGTGCCTCACGGGTTCGTTGTCCAGCTATATTGCGTTCAATAAATTTTTCTTCATTTGCAATAAACATTTGTTGTTCTTTGAATGCTCTTTCGCCAACTAATCGCTCAATTGCTTTCATTTCACAGGATTTTGAATAATTCCCGCGACAAATGTTTATTTTCTGTTCATCCAACTCCCATACCTTACGGACGACCTTATCTAAAAAATACCTATCGTGGGATACAACGAGAACAGCACCTTTGTATTCGGTATTAAGATAATTTTCCAGCCATTCAATTCCGTTAATGTCAAGGTGATTCGTCGGTTCGTCAAGGAGTAAGAGATCAGGTTCTTCAAGGAGTAGTTTTGCTAAGGTTGCACGACTTTTTTGACCGCCGCTCAGGACACGGACTGGTAAATTGAAATCTTGTTCACTAAAACCTAATCCACCGAGTACGCGATTTATCCGGTGTTCATAGTCGTAACCACCGAGTCGCTCATGCTGTTCCTGAATACGGGCGTACTGCTGTAGGAGATGTGAAGTCTCTTGAGTCTCCATCTTCTCTGCAAGCAGGAGCATTTTATCTTCAAGGGCAAGTCGTTCTTCAAAAACCTTGAGCATTTCCTGACGTAACGTGCAATCACGTTCCAACTCAGGTTCTTGGCTCAGATATCCAATGCGCAACCCGCTGGCTAAAACGACATCCCCTTTAAAATCAGTCAGTATGCCGCCTATAATTTTAAGTAACGTTGTTTTTCCAGATCCGTTACGGCCAATTAACCCAATTCGGTCTCCATGGACAATTGTGGCTGAAATATCATCCAGAATTAAGTCTGGGTCGTACAGTTTAGTTAAATGCTGTAGGTTTACTAAAGACATATTTTTATAGGTGTAAAGCAGATATCAAGGTTCATCATATTATTAACGTGAGTTTGATAAATCCCGTAGGTTGGGTAGAACGGAAATCTAAAATAAAAACAGACCCTAAAAAGAGGTTATTGCCCTATTTGAGGTTGATATTTCCGAAAAAATAAGTGAAACCCAACTCTTTAGGTCTGTCAAGATGATTGATTTATGGGTAGAGCGCAGCGAAACCCGACCTACAGGCTTATGACTGACAACTTGTTACTATCATGTTTTTTGTGGTTTCTTACGAGCAGCGGGAAACAATATATTATTGAGAATCAACCGATACCCTGGTGAATGCTTGTGCAGGTCAAGATTCGTGGGTATCTTCCCTTCTCCAACGAGGTGGCGGTAATCCTCCGGGTCGTGCCCACCGAGGAAGGTGAAAGTGCCTTTCCCTAAAGTGCCGTGAACGTATTTAGCATAGTTTGTGCCTTCAATTTTACCTAAAATCGTAACTGACTTGTGAATTCTGTCTAAATTAAAAGATGTCGTCTGTCCAAGAAAACCGCGCACTTCTGAAACGTGGTTTTGCGTGAGCATTGTCGGAATAGGATCATGTTTAGCAGAAAATTCAAAGAGTTGGAAATCCTCTACACCAGTATGTGGACTCCGATCAGGATTTGGATTGTCAACGTCAGAGAATTCGTAGCGATTCGGATTAGGATAGAGCGTAAAATCTTCAAATGCGAACGTTCGCTCAAAATCCAAATGATTATGGAAATCGGGTGCGAGCGGCGTTGCGTCTAACACAGGATCGACAATATCAAGAATCCCGCCTTTTGTGGCTAAAGCAATGTCTAACGTTTCAGGTGCTGAACACATCGCAAAGATAAACCCGCCTTTTGCAACATAATCAGCAATATCCAACGCTGTCTGTCCTTTATGGCGGGGGACACGTTTAAATCCTGCTTCCTTTGCTGCATTCTCAAACAGTGCCATCCGCTGTTGATACCACACTTGCTGTGAAAAAGAACCGTGGAATTTGCCGTGTTGTCCAGTAAAATCTTCGTGGTGTAGGTGTAGCCAATCGTAATTTTCTGTATGCAATGCACCCCGCTGCACCTCTTTGTCCCAGATTTGGTCGTAAGGGATTTCGGCATAATCCAATGCGATTTTCACCGCATCGTCCCACGGATCGCGATATGGTGAATCTTCTGATGGTGCATACACAGCAATTTTGGGTGCTTTTTCTAATAGAATCTCATCCATGTTACTCGTTTCAATGACGGTCTCTTTGATTGTCCGATATTCAACATCGCTCATCTGTTCAATGGTGACACCCATCTGTGCGGCACGTACGCGGACATCGGGAGCATCGGGTATCACAAAAGACCCACCACGATAGTTCAGCCACCAATAACATTGGTATTCACGCGGCACCTGTAATGCCCAATATGTTAGTCCGTAAGCTTTCAGATGGTTCGTCTGTTTCTGCTCCATCGGCACAAGTAGATACTGTGCTGAAGCGGTAGACAGAAGCATTGTAAGACAGAGTATTATTAGTAGAGATAGTGTGAACTTGTTTAGTTTATACATAGTGTTTTACCTATTTTCAAATTACATGTAATACCATTTCTGAATGAACACTTTTCATTAACAAAAAACGCGTTCGTAGTCGCGCAATTCATTGCGCCTCTTACATTCGTGTACGGCATACGGAGTGTGCCTACTACTTTTATGCGCACTTTAAATCGGGTTTTATGCAAGCACTTCTAATATCTAATGTAGACTTTTGTTTTTAATATAGTTCATAACTCTATCATATTCTTTCCGATTCTGATCTTCTTGAAGTATGTAGGCAAATGAACCATTACGTCTTGAATTAAGTATTCCCGTCTCATTAATATATATTTTGTGTTGATGATCTGCGGAAACAAAGAGAACATCACTGAAATAAAGGTAGTATAAATACTCAAAATCTGTTGCTTCAATTTCTTTATTATACTGGTTTTCATGCTGATAAATAAGTAAAGAGATACAAAGTTGAAGAGAATACTGAGTGTATGGAAATAGATTATTAATATTATTATTTCTAAGTTTGTTTTCAACTTTATCCCAATATGTTCTATCAAATCCTAATGAGCATTTTTCAAGAGAACGAATGAACGTATAGTAGCAAATTCTTGAGAAGTCTTCTCTGACCATATTTTGTGCTAAAGCAAATGCTTTTCCAAAAGTGTTTATAGGCAATAGGTTCTTATATTGATACAGAAATTCCTGAATAACTGTTCTGGATATATTTTTATCGTACTTGGGATCTTCAGCGATCTTGCTAATTCTTTCATAGATAGTTCCATCAGTACATTCTTTTACTCTCTGAAAAAATTGTTCACATGTAAGTTTTTGGTATGATGAATTAGCAAAACTGGCAAGAGAGTTTCTGAACCTGGAGGTTCTATTAGATAGCGATTTATCGCCTTTATTAAAAGCCTCTATCATCTTTTTAGCGACTTCTGTATTGTTTTTTTCTTCTTCGTCCATATCATTAACTAATTTCAGGTTAATTGGAGAAATGTTATCGTCTTGAAATATTGAATGTCCTTCTAATTCGTTTTTGACTAAAATAATCCAAGGGTCAACATAGTATACTTCAGGACTATTCTCCAATAGTTTATCGTGACCTTTTCCCTCATATATTTCAGCATATAAGATAGATGGACAAAGTATTCTATATATTTTAGATATTTCTGTCAGATCTTGCACCAACATTCTTGTCCAAAAGGATTTATCAGGGAGCAGATAATCTGCTGTTTTAGAACTTTGAAAAATCATAAGTATTATGCTGTCTCCTTAGTAATAGTTATATTTTAACTTTTTATAGTACTCCTTGTTCTTTAAGTTTCGCAATAAGTTCCGCCTGCGTCCCAGTGCCTTTAGTAGAATTACACGCCCCACAGAGAAGTTGCAAGTTATCTTCGTGATCTGTGCCACCGTGTTTTTGAGGGACAATATGATCTACAGTCATATTGCGGAATGGAAAATGTGATTTACAGCCATTGCAAACACCTTCTTGCTTACCATAGAGTTGATGCTTGTGAGTGGTGTAATTGGGCAGTTTCTCACTGCGCTTAGGTATATCGGTTCGGTGTGCCACGTCATAGAACATTCCAAGCTCTTTCTCAAGACGCATTTTGACAAGTTGAACAGCTTTTTCTGATATATCAATACCGATCCACTGACGGTTTAGACGTTCTGCTGCCACGCAGGTTGTTGCACAACCGCAGAAGGGGTCCAATACCATGTCACCTTCTTTTGATGATGCCTTGATTATCCGTTCTAATAATGCTAATGGTTTTTGTGTGGGGTAGCCTGTTTTTTCGTTTCCTAATACTGGCTGTATATCTGTCCATAAATTATTTGCTGGCATTCCTTCCTTTAAACGATGTTTACGATATACTTTTCCGTTGGCAAAATCAAGTTCACCTTCTTCATCTAATTTTTGTAGTGTTGATAATTTTACAGTCCATCCGCTTGGGTTTGGCGGATAAAATCCTTTATATTCATAGCAAGGTTTGGACGCTCTCCTAATCCAGGAGGTCTGAATGGATTTCGTCTTTCATATCTGCCTTTTTCATCTTTAAATTTGAATTTTTTTAGATATCCTTCACCGAACGGAATAAGGTCTGAATTTATATCAAATTTACTATCATGATATGCGTAATATAGAATTTGGTCTGTTGATGTGCCGTATGATTTTTCTTTATATTGTGTTGTTTTACCTGCTCCCTGTATGCGTTGCCAAACAATTTCATTTCTAAAGTTTTCCTTACCAAAAACACTATCCATAAGAATTTTTAGATAGTGACTTGCTGTTGGATCGCAATGTAAGTATATGCTTCCTGTATCTTTCAAAACACGTTTCATCTCAAGCAGACGGATTGACATCATAATTAGATATGATTTCATTCCCTTTCCGTGTGTCATTTCTGATGTCTGTATTGTTTGGTATAATGCTGGCTCACGGTCTGGGATTTCGCCATGCCAAGCATTGTCAACGTCTGATAATGTCCACGTATCCTTAAACGCTGCACCCGCTGCTTCACTACCAATTGGAGCAGCGTAATTTCGGTTGGAATTGAAAGGTGGATCAAGGTATATAAGATCTACTGACTGGGTGTCTAAACCGCGCAATATGTGTAAATTGTCATTACTAAAGATTGTTCGGTTATTGACGTTCATTTATTAGTTCCTTACTGGGTCGCGAGTCCTACATTTAAGAAACTTCCAAAACATATTGGCTGCTTGGTAGTCATAGTGAATTATACAAATAAGTTAACACGTCTTTTGTAGGAGCGATCTCCGAATCGCGATCCAAACCACTCACAGTCGGGAATCGGAGTTCCCTCCTACAACTCAAAAATGTTAAGTTAAGTGTAAAACCCATTATATACTTATCACTCAACCCAAACCGCAATAGGCTGATACCCAAATACCGCTTTCCCATTACTCATCAACGGCGATTCACTGCCGGGGGTCTGCATATCAACTGTCCAAAGCTGTCCGTTGTTTTCATAGAGTATCCAGCGTCCGTTGGGTGGCACCCAAACAGGACGACTACCCCCCATTGCGGTAATCTGTTGCTCTGTCGGTTCACCAGTATCAGAGAAAGTGACGATCCATATTTGACGAGGGTTACCTTCTTCACCCCGTGAAAAAGCGAGTGTATTTCGTTCAGCAGGATGCCATGCCGGTTCTGCGTCATCCGCAGGCGAAATCACTATCGGCTCAACACTGTTGGATACATTGTCAAAAGCAAAGATATTACGGTTTTCGCCAGCATTAGGATTTTCAATTGATCCCGCCGTGGCATAAGCGAGCAATTCCCCATCTCTGCGCCATGCAGGATTTGACATTTCAACTGCTGTTGAGGGAATTCGGAATATCTTATCGCTTCGGAGACTTTGAATAATAATCCGTTTCCGTTTGGTCGGTGCAGTTTGTGCGTACGCAATATACTCACCATTTGGAGAGATAGCGACATCTTCCGCAAGTTGTCGGTTATCAAGCAGTATCATGCTTTTTCCTGTCCCAATGTTCCTTACGATCACATTATCATCAAAATCATGGAAAACGAGCGTCCCATTTTCCGATGCAGAAGGTCGAAAACCCGGTCCGAGTGGCGCAACACGTGTGTCCAATGGGACTTCCCGATGAACGTTTGCAGCAGCATCGATAGCATCTGCAGGTGCTATTCGCCATAAGACACCTTCATGACTATAATAGATAAACACGGACTCCGCAGCAATGGAAAATCCGTCTACACTCATATTCTTGGGTTGCTCCGTTTGAGGTATACTCTCGGTGTCTTGTTTATCGTCTTTTGGAGTTTCCGTTTCCTTCGCGGCATTCTGTTTTTTAGGCTCAAATTTATTCTGGTCTTTGAGTTTCCATCCAGCACCATCCGCTTCAAAGTTAAACCCTATACCTTTTGACCAATACATCCACTCTTCAATCATTTTGCCATTCTGGGTATATTTGAAGATGTCCTCTGGCTCCCCATACCTGCGTGCGATATTCCAGCGTCCACCATCTGATAGTTCCGCCATAGTGCCTTCCTCGTCAACATAAGACGCCAAAATGTCAATATCTACATGTGGGGTTATCTTGCCGGGAAAAACGGTAACAGCAGCGGGCGTGCCTCGCACCGGTAGATGCGTGCCGTATATTCCAATTCCGTCCGCAGTTCCTGAACGTCCGTCACTGTTTTGGTCCACGACTGCCATGATATAGTATTGTCCGGGCTTGACATCAACGTGGAATCTCCCTTCCTCGTCAAGAAACAGCGGCATCCACATCGGTGAACTGAAGTCTGGTGTCGTAGAAAGACTCAAAATGCCATCTGGGACAAGCTCTTGATTCTCCGAAGTGGGTTTTTCACTATCTTTTTTTGCAGTGCGAGAGGCGAAAAATGATGTTATTTTTCCAGTGATACCGCCTACTTGTTCAGCTGGTGCTGTATCTGCGGATGCATTCACTGCTAAATTCCCTGTGAGTAGGTTGCCTTGTAAAGTAACAAGTTGCCCTTCCACATCATATCGTGCACTCATCTCAATGTTTGCGGTACGCGTTTCACCTGCATTAAAAACGACTGCGGGTGGTGGAGTGGTGGCTATAGCGTCTGTTCCTAAAGCGCCAAGTGTATCCCCTTCACTATACCTACCGTCTCCATCTGCGTCATGATTAGCGATGAGGTAATATTCACCAGGCGGCAACTGAAAACGAAACTTCCCTTCTGAATCCGTTGTAGCACTCGCGATGGGATTCACTAAAGCGGATGTCGGATAAACTTCAACCCGAACCTCTGTTTTCGTTTGCGGAATAGGGGTCACACTACCAGAAATAATAGCGGTGTTCTTTTGATTTTTTGATTTATGTCTCGTCGTATAGGTAGCAGAAATCTGTATTTCTATATTCTCAGTAAATGTGTTGCGTTTAATCAAGATTGGTTCTGGAAACGCACCGCGCTTATACATATCTGTCACGCCGTAAAATCCGAAGGTATCTCCAGCATCAAGTTTATTGCTGGCATTTTTGTCAACTATCGCCATCAGATAGTATTTGCCGGGCTTTAATCGTATTTCCCACTGTCCTGTTTTTGCATCAACAGGAGCAATTCCTGCACGATATTTCCATGATGTATCAGTATATGCAAGGATAAGCATAGGAACTTTTGATGGTTCTGGTTCGTTCGCATATTTGAGTATACCTCGACAACCTGAAGCCACACGAGATAACTCAGTCTTGAATCGTTGATATTCGCTCGGTTGGTATATAGACGTAGCAACCAATTTCTGTTTGTCCCCGATACGTTGCAGTCGAGCAGTTATCAGAATCTGTATTCCCTTTAATTCAGCGTTTGCACCTATATCAACCGCCTGGTGCTTTTGCGCTTCATCTTGCCAATTTTTTATTCCCAAGACACCGTAACCATCCCCTTCGTCAAATTTACCAGAGGCATCTACATCGACGTAAGCAACTAAATAATATCTACCCGGCTCTACACGTAGCTCGAATGCCCCTGTCCCTGTACGGGACAATCCACTGGTATAGAGGTCTTTGAGTTTCTCATCGCGATACACCGACACATTTGTTTGTGAAAGGTTTTGCCCTTTCCAAATAACCTCGCCAAACAGTTTGGAAGTGAAGGGGTTGGTTGTAGGTTGAGTTTTAGCCGCATTCGGCAAAGGTGTCTGTTGTGCATGGAGTATCGGATTACCGATTAATCCAATGCCAATAACAAGTGCTAAGAGTATCAATCGTTTCATGTTGCTCTATCTCCATTTGAGCAGATTGCTTGTTGTGTTATTCCTTAATCTATTGCTTTGCATGTTATCATATCTATGAACAGTTTTCAAGGGAATCATTGTGATAGAATATCTTGAAAAAACCAAAAATTAACACTAAACCTGTGCTTGTAGAAATCCAAGTGATACAAATCTATGAATATGGTATCATGTTTTTAATACTACACGACAAGGACAAATAAAATATGATTCGCGTTTCACACCTCACGAAAGAATATGGGCAAAAGAAAGCAGTTGACGATATTAGTTTTGAAGCCGCAAAAGGTGAAATTGTCGGTTATCTCGGACCGAATGGCGCTGGCAAAAGCACAACTCTGAAAATGTTAGTCGGCCTACTTCAACCAACATCTGGTGATATTTTAGTTGCGGGATATAGTGCAGAAACCGAACTGCTGGAACTAAAACAGCGTGTCGGCTATGTGCCTGAAGAAGCACAGCTATATGAACACCTCACTTTAGTAGAACACCTCCAATTGATGGGCAGACTCTATCATTTAGAAGAAGAACTGATCGCACATAAGATCATAGAACTTGCAAAATTGTTCGACATGGAAGCGCAAGCAAACCAACGGATTAGCAGTTTTTCGCAAGGTATGCGTCAGAAGTGCCTTATCATGGCAGCACTCTTACATAATCCAGATGTCCTGTTTTTAGACGAACCCTTTACCAATCTGGATGTTACAACCGTCACGTTTTTGAAATCTTTACTGCAACGTTTAGCAGAATTAGGTAAGACTATTCTCTACTGCACACACATTCTTGAAGTGGCAGAAACGCTTTGCCCACGCATAATGATTATCAATGCGGGAAAAATCATTGCCGATGCCCCGGTAGCGGAGTTGCGGGAACAGACGAATCAAACCGCACTCAATGAAATTTTTGTCCAGTTGACAGAAACAACTGGACTTGATGAAAAGACTGATGAAGCAATTCGGATTGTTATGGAGGACACGCCGAATGCTTGAGAAAATCGCTGCACAGTTTGGTGCATGCCCAATTCAGTATAAACTTCTCCTACAAACAGAAAAGACCGTTGAAGAGCGCGCACTTGAAGGAAAACAGGGAACAGCCAAACTCTCACTCTCTGTAACCTGTGCTTTTTGTTTTTTAACAAGCATCTTTTCAGCACTGCCAGTGTTCTTTGGCATGGATGTGTTCACCTACGCACTGATTGGTGTCACGATGTCTATGTTCATCGTAGGGATGTGGACTCTCCCATACTTTGATCTCCTTCTCAGTCCTATTAACTATCCAGTTGTAGCGCATACGCCTGTATCGTCACGCACCTATTTTCTCGTGAAGCTGACACAGATCCTCAAATATGCAGTCTTGTTGTTAACCTGTCTGAATATCTTTCCATCAATTTGCGGTCCCTTCATCCGTGAAGATAATACTACTATTCTTTGCTACTTTTTTCCTGTTTTTTATCTGCCTATTGCCTTTATGGCAGGGTTTTTCACAATTGGGGTGATGACTGCATTCGCCGGGTATTTGACAAAACTCTATTCTGTAAAAAGACTTCGAAAAATTTCAAAATCCGCTCAATTTATATTACCTCTCCTCGTACCTGTATCCTTTTTCCTAATTCCAACCGATGTCATAATGGACAATTATAAATCGGTTTTAAAGTGGCTATATGTGTTTCCGAATGGCTGGTTTGCTGGAGGGGTCTCGCTCGCGGTTAGCACAATTGAACGTCCTGGATTTACTCGTGACCTGATTTTGACTGGGGCGGCGATTTTTTCAACGCTTCTTTTAGTCTTGATCCCGCTTCGGAGTATTGCAAAGACCTATTCAAAGTATCTCTCCTTTCTGATGGAATCTGGAAGTAGGCAAAAAGACAAACTACGAATAAGACGACCTTTACTCGCTCGATTTTTCCGATCCCGCGATGCCTATGCCAGTTTCTGCCTCAGTTCAGCCTACATGCGCCGTGATAGACAGCTTCTACACCAATTTGTTTCTGGAGCAGTTGTAAGTGTTATGATGATTGCGATGTTCTTTGTTCGGGACATATATCCCATAGAATTCATTGAGTATCATTACGCTATTGGTCTTAGTCCCGGATTTACGGGTTTGTTCGTCTTTTTAGGGGTGGTTACGGTTTTCGGTTTCCTCAGTTCTGTTGGATATTCGGAACATTGGAAAGCTTCATGGATGTTATCTCTTGTACCGCTTCGGAAGCCGTATGACTTATGGCGTGGTGTTGTGACAGTTACGTTTATTTACATTGTCTTCCCATGCACACTCTTGTTTTCTATACTCGCTACATTTCTCTGGGGTGTTATGGGGATATTTTTTGTCTTGCCGGGACTCCTTGTTGTGCTATTTTCAGTCATCACTTATCCAAAACCGGAATCCGGTATACCTCTTTCCAAAGAACCGGTTGAAATAGACAGAATGGCAGGATGTCTTGCTTACGGTATAAGTATGATTATAGCAGGTGTCTTAGTAGGTATCCTATTTTTGGCACGTTTTATTCATGTATGGGTGTATATTGCGGTTTATAGCATTATTGTAGTGGGTGGGCTAATCGGTTTTATCAAATTTTACAAGAAAGAATCAATGAAGGACACCTCTGATGCTTGAGAAAGTTGCAGGAATGTTTGGCGTATCGCCAACCCAGTACAGCCATCTCTTACAAACGGAGAAAACTGTCGAAAAACGAGGACTTGAAGGACAACCCCTTGCTTCAAACATATTGAATTACGTATACAGTTTTATTATTAGTGCAACCTTTTTCTTTATTCCGTTACTGATGGACATTTCCGTCTATAGTTATGCACTTATAGGAATTACTGTGTCAATGGTAATGATAGGGATATGGACGCTTCCCTACTTTGATATTCTCATCTATCCTACAAACTACCCCGTTGTGGCGCACACACCCATATCATCGCGCACCTATTTTCTTGTGAAGTTGACACAGATACTCAGTTATACTGTCAAGTTGTTGATTTGTCTAAATCTGATACCTGCTATCGGCGGCATAGGGATTCGTAGTGGAGAATCTTCTCAACTCCAATTCCTTTTTCCGTTGGTCTATCTCCCTGTCGCTTTTCTTTCCGGTATTTTCACCGTTGGTATTATGACAACATTCGCAGGGTATTTGACAAAACTATATGCTTATAAAAAACTACGAAATGTTGCTAAATTTACACAAGGTTTATTTCCTCTCCTGTTTTCATCAATTTGGGTGGTCATCTATCTGTTCCCTAAAGATGTCCCCAAGGACACCGCAATAGACATGTTTTCCACCGCTGCAAAATTGTTCTATACACTTCCGAACGGTTGGTTTGCTGGCACAGTTTCGGTCGTACTTGGGCAAATAGAAGTCCGCTTTCTGATTTTAACTGCACTTGCCGTTATTTCCACCGCTTTCTTAGTCCTTGTGCCACTTCAAAGCATTGCCAAGACATATTCAAAATACCTTTCCTACCTAATAGAGGCTGATGTTAAGCGAAAACAGAGGTTAAAAGTGAAAATCCCTCGGTTCGCTAAAATCATTAAAAACCGTGTTATCCGTGCTGGTTTTTGTATGAGTTCAGTATATTTCTACCGAGATAAAAGGATGCTACAAGGTATATTAGGTATGCTTGGCGGTTCCATAGGCTTTTTTGTTATCCTTACACAGGCAGATACATTTTATTTGGGATGGTTTATGAAGTCGTACATTCCCGGACTAAACTTCGCGTTTTTTATGATGTCCTGTTTTTTCGGTATGGGTTTTTTAAGCACTTTTCTCTCTATTTTCAGGTATTCGGAACATTGGAAGGCATCTTGGATGTTTAGGGTTATACCTCTTACGGCACCTCTTGACTTATGGCGCGGCGCACAGATAACCACTATCCTCTATGCTATCATGCCGTATACACTTTTGCTGTCCGTTATTGCGATCGTCTTTTGGCGTGCAGCAGGGATTTTATATGTTTTACCGAGTCTAGTCTTTCTCCTGTATAATATCCTGTCTCATCCGAAACCCGATTCAGGTATTCCATTCTCCGATGAAATCAATCCAAAGAAAGGCGGCATGGGATGTGCATATTTCATTTATGTTCATTTGGCAATGATGGGATTTATCGCAGTCTTTATTATTGCTTATCTGATTCATGTGTGGGTATATATTGGTGTATATTGTGTTAGTGTGGTAGGTGGACTTATCGGGTTTGTTTATCTTTTTGCGAAAAGAGGACAGAAAACTACGTAGGTTGGGTTGAACCGCCGATGAAACGCAGCATTTATATGTTGGGTTTCGTTCCTCAACCCCATAGGTGTCAACTTAAGAAGATATCTACGTTTTGACGAGTGCTTCTCAACCCTTATAGTGATTGAAACTGTCCCATA
>JAPPIG010000028.1:91413-99219 GCA_028820635.1 Candidatus Poribacteria bacterium | reverse complement strand
CATGAGGTGTTGAACATGTTACTTTATGCCCTTTATAACCACCTGACGATCCACCTTCAGACAAAGTTACGATGTTGTCAAGTCCATACACAGAGGCACTGTAGACTGTATTACACTTCGGATTACTACACTTCACCGACAGATTACTGTCAACCGACACGCCATCTTTATTTTCTTCAGGAGGAATATATCCTTTACCTGCTGCTGTTACATTGGCAGAGGGCGAAATCTTGTTTCTCTTATTGGCAGCATTAAACGCATCTATATGAGCAACATAATGAGTATATGCTGTATCAAGAGTGGTCATGTGCTGTGATACGACAACTAATTTCTTCTGAATCTCAAGGTTCTTGGTAACAAGTTTCTGCTGTAAATCTACTGCATCAGAGGCAGATTTTGCCAGTTTCGCTGCACTGACAGCGATGTCTGAAACATTAAACACATAATCTGTTGGAATGACACTTTTCGGTGCCGCCGCCGACGCTAACTCCATTGCCTCTTTTTCCATCGTCGTCTTATTAGAGTTATACCGAACCTTTAAGGCAGCGCGTTCCATATCTAAACGTTCAAGCTGAATCCACTTAACAACGTAATTATGGCGCGCTGTATTATAAATAAGCCCTTGAGCATTTGCTTGCGCAAGCGTATCATTTACGTCTTGCACAATTGGGTTTGCAAACACATGATGACCACTGCTAAAGAGGATAACACCTACAACGAAAAGACATACAATTAGGTGAGAATATTTTCTGAAAGTCATTTACACGTACCTCCCTTTAGCGTGTCATCTCGTAGAATTCAGCGATTTTACGCTCTAATTCTTCATCGGTAAGAATGCCTTTACCCCAATCTTCAAAAAATGGATGCAATGCACCTTCCTTTACCTTTTGCTCACGTACCGAAATTATAGCGGACATTTTAATGCCAGCAGGTGTTGAATTCCAATATGAAATGTCTGATTTTAGTTTAAAATACATCTCGCGTTCTTCAGGGGTTAGGGGACGATTATAGTTATAGACCTCGCCACCAGGACCTGTTATAGAGAATGCTGGAATATCATCGGGGTCAATATCATCAGCGAGTTTCGGCAGTGATGAGATGTCGGGTAATGCTGGTACAGACGACTGTTTGGTTTCATTGCTAACCTCAACAATCGGTGCATGCGGTTCACCTTGCCACATATCAGGTGCGTCAATCGGCACTTCATGCCAATGGTCACCATGCGGCACCATCTTAAAACCTTCTCTTGCAACTGGCGGGTTATTCTCTGCGACCGGTTTCTCCTTTTCTTCAAGCATTGGCTTATCTTCTGCAAGCTGCTCTTTCATCTGCTGCACGGTTGACCACTGCCAATACATAAAACCACCCGCAGCAATCAATAGGATAATGAGGACACCCAGTCCCCAATACTTCTGTCTATTCATCTAAAGTTCCCTCCTGTTCAAGCTTATCATTATCCCTGCTATTCGCTGTATCCAGTGGGCAGGGTTGTCTCGGACTTGGACAAATCAAGCCCGGTTTCGGTGCTCCTTTACTCGGTGAACATTCGCGTTTGAATTGTTGTTCGCAAGCAGGCGTATCTACCTGTGTGGCATCTATTGTGCCAAACAGCAAGAAACCGCTTGTGAGAATGCATGCGAAAACAATAAGTGAGGTGAAAAGGACTTTGTAGTCTCGTCTCATCTTGTGCCTCCTCTATCATAACTGAGTAGGTTAATTGTTTGTGACAGACTACAGAAATAGGCGGGTATGTGTCCGTTTTTACTATTTCTATAGAGGCTGCTGGCCTCTATATACACGTAGACATCAAGGTCTGTGCGTGTTATGATAGAAGCCAGCCTGTCAGACCACAGTTCTGGCAGTGCTTTAGCATCGGCAGTGGTTAGGTTCACTGTCGGTGCATTGACAAGCACCTCTACCGTTAAAAATTCGCATAGATCGTGAATTTCTAACGAATATGAGGGATTATACAATTAGTTTCATTTTTTGTCAACAATTTTTTTCAATTTATTAAAATATTATTTGTAAAGGCTTATAGCAAACTTTAAAATTGTGGCAGGCGCGCTTACAAAACGGGCCTACAAGATGTCGCGAGCGGGAGCTCGCTCCTACAAGAAGGAAATCGGGTTTTCTAAGCCCGATATGTCTCTGAAATCAGCGTTGAAAACGCCTCCAACAAGAGTTGGGCATTGTATACACGTATAATTGTATACACGTATACATATCGCAAATCGCACCCGTTTGGAAGCGAAACAATTTAACAAGTTAGGCGTATATTTGGGTACTATACTTTTAAAACTGGGATGACACAAGATGAGCAAAAACAGAATCGCCACAGGCGTGGTTCATAACGTGCCATCGGATTTGCGAGAGACACTTGTTTCCGCGAGTGCGGTGCAAGACGCATGGAATGACTTGACACCCCTCGCGCGTAATGAGTGGATTTGTTGGGTTACATCCGCTAAGAAGCAGGAGACGCGAAGCAAACGTATTGAACGAACACGCGCCGAACTATTAGAAGGAAAACGGCGTCCTTGTTGTTGGCCCGGTTGCCCGCACCGTTGAAATAGTCCGTATGCTTTTTCTTGTTGGAGGGCTTTGTAAGCCCGATTGTTGTATCTACGTTGGTGCCGATTTCTTACATTCTGTAGGCGGTGAATGCCTAAAGACGAATGCGCTTGGTAGAATACCAAATCAACGCTATGAATGCGCTTGGTAGAATACGCGTTTGGTATTCTACATGATTCAGCGCCTTTGGTATTCTACATGATTCGCCATGATTCATACCGTTGATTACGACCTCCTGGTCGCGACCGTTCGTAATCTGTCGCGATTCGGAGATCGCTCCTACAAAGAGGAAGGTTAAACGGTCGCGATTCGGAGATCGCTCCTACAAAGAGGACGGCACGCGACGCTTGCTACTTTTAAATCAATGCGACGAGCGCGTCAATTTCATCAAAATCAACGACCAATCCGCGTCCTTTATTCACAATCTCACCTAACGCGTTGACTGCAGTAGCAGTGCTGGTAAGCTCATCAACAACACTATCAACAGCCTCGGAAGCCTCAGCGAGATTAGCAAAATTGGTAGTGGTGTAATCTGTATCTGTTATACTTACCGCTTCCGGTGCAGCGGCGACCGCTTTGACGAACCCTTTCGCGCTATCTGCACCGAGCGCACCGACAAGTTTGTTTCCACGGGCAACTGTTGCGCTATTACCGAGTGGCAGACGCAATCCGCCACAGATATAAGCGCCGGTGATCACATTATCTTCGTCAACCGCAAGCACTTTCCCGACGATCTCATCGCCATCCGCAACGAGTTCTGCCTTCCCGTCAGCGTTTACTTTGAACGCTTTGCCAACGGCTGCGCTCCGGTTTTCAGCGTTTTTGTCATACGTTATTGTGTCGCCATCAGCGGTGAAGCTGCTCGTGACGACAAATGGATGTTCTTTTAATGCCATTGTTTTTCTCCTTTTTGGCTTTCGGCTGTCAGCAGTCGGCTGTCGGTTGTCGGGTGTCGTAAACTCTACCCGACCTACAGGCTGACGGCTGATGGCTATATTCAATAGTATATCTGAAGGAGAGTGGGTATCTGAAAGGAATTGGGGGTCGTGAACAATAGATTTCCAATAGATACGCAATAGGTTTGCGGGGAAATGGCTGTCGGTCTTGTAGGTCGGGTTTCGTCCCTCAACCCGACAAATCATGCGGAATCATGTAGAATCATGCAGAATACCATACGGGGAATGCCTAAAGCAGCATGCGCCTGTGGCATGCTCCATGATTCATACCCGCCAAATGCCTAAATGGCATTTGTAGCGTTGATTTGGGGGAACGCCTATAGGCGACGAATGCCAAACGCGCATTCGGCGTTGATTCTGTTCATACCGTTGATTTCTTAATTTGGCGTATTCTGCCAAGCGCATGTAGCGTTGATTTGGACAGGACGCTATAAAAAGTCGGGTGTCGCAAGCTCTACCCGACCTACGAAATAATGTAATATTAAAATCCGCGTCATCCGATAAATCCGAGATAATCCGCGATTCAGACAAGATAGGCGCGTTTACAAAACTCGCCTATCTTGAGGGGAGATGTCACATCTACTGCTGCCCATACCACTCAAAGAACTCTTGTTTTGACATCCTTTCATCAAATCCGTCAACCGTGATCTTAGCGTCGTCAGGGATGTCAATGACGAATGTTTCAGCGGGAACAGCATGATTTATCTTGAAGTCCTGTAATTCCAGTGTCATTCGGACGATGATATGTTCTTTCCCATCGGCATCGATCCGCCAGGTTTCCCACTTTGTGGACTTAAGAAGCCACACGTCTCCGATTTGTTGATAAGAAAAGGTATTGCGAGCGACAAAAGGTGTGCCTTTCTCTACACCACCATCAACCGTATCTTCCTTTGTTGTCCACCTACGTTCACGTTTTTGAATGCGAAATCCGTGCTCAGGCGCAATCCAAATTCGTGAAACCTCTGGCATCTGTTGTTCCGCCCCAGGTGGAGGCTCTTTTTTCCCTTCTAACACATAACACGGAATACCATCAAGCATCTCACGCGTCAGGATTTGGTAATTTAATTTCTTCAAAGAGGTTGCTAAATCTTCTGTGTCAGAAATACGAGCCCACCGTCTCGGTGCATAGTAATGACGAATCAAAGGCAAATTATTTCTTTTTTCAAAACCATATCTCGGTTTATGGTCTATTCTTAGCAGTTCAATCCTAAAAGTTCCTTTTTCGGTGACGATAAGGATTGTCCTCGGTATGAGAATCCTTTGGAGTGAAACACTTTCAGCCAATCGCATGCGTACCCGATTCTGGTGTTCATCAAAAATAAGATGTGTTTTCAACGTCCTACTTTCTTTTAGATCACCAAGTTCTGTAAAACTTTCATAGGTGAAAACGGTTCTGCCTTCACCGGACTTAACCTTTTCATCATTTTGTTTGATACCTTCCAAAATCGCGTCAAAATCAAGATTTACCGGTGTTTTCTTCTTGGTTTCTGTCTCTGTCCCCTCTTGTGCAATTACGACAGCACCTATACGCGTTAGTTGATTTTGAGCAGTTCGTTTTATGTGTGTGTCAAACAAGGTAGGCGCATCAACAATTTCTATCTTCGGTTCAGATTGTGCATCCAAACTATACGGCTCCTGAAAACTAAATAGGTGATGATTACTGAGACCAATAATCGCCATGATCAATATCGCCGCAGCGCTACCGAAAACCGCCCACGGTGGCGACGGTTTCACAGTTGGAGTCGGTGCTTGTTTTATGTCTGCTACCTGTTGCATGATGCTTTCCGTTAGGCTTGTCGTAAATTTGACGGTGCTGAGTATCTCCAGCGGTTGTGGATTTTCTTCTTGTAGACGCATTCGCGCGCGGCGAAGCCGACTTTTAATCGTGTTCACGGATACACCCAAGAATTTGCTAATCTCTCTGGTCGTCATTTCGCCTAAATAGTAGAGTGTCATGACTGTCCGTTCACTTTCGGGCAGTTTCTCCAAGAGTTTCTTGACCCTCTCAAGTCGATTTTCAATGGCTTGTGTTTCGTGCTGCTCTGATGTATACGTATTGTAAGAATGCTCGTCTATTTCTTCCATAGGTATCTCCTCTAATGATTGAAACGTTGGTCTCCTTTTTTGATTCCATTTTATACAGAGGCGTTTTGCTATCACATGCAACCATCCAGCAAACAGGTTCGGGTTCCTGAGTGTCGCAAGGTTTTTATACACTTGGATGAAAGTGTCTTGGGTAATCTCCTCAGCGAAGTGATAATCCCCAATTTCTCGCCATGCGAATGCATGCACACTCTTTTCATACTTCTGGACTAATGCGCTAAATGCCGCATCGTCGCCTGACAAAATTTTACGAATGAGTTGGACATCGTTCATCAGAATTCTCCATTATGAAAAGTGCTAACCGAAATCTATTTGACTCGCAGTATTACCTACCCCTTTAATTATAAAGATACCTTTTTGAGCGTGAAAGGGTGCAAAGTCAGGAAAAAAATGGTGATTGTAAATTTACTGACACAGAGGGAGGCTTTTCAACGCTGATATTGTCTGATTTCCCCTTCCTGTGTATACATGTATACGTGTCGGGTTTCGTAAACTCTACCCGACCTACAAGAGTGAAAACGGTGCGTTTTCTAAACACGCCATTTTTCCGTCTGAACCCGGATTACAAGATTATCGTATTTTCGGGATTAGCGCTATTCTGTGCAGTGCCCTCAATCCTGTAAATCTTGTAATCCTGAAAATCCTGGTTCAGACAATTAGCAATTCAGACCTACAAACTACCCTAATTCACACAAAAACTGATACGTTTCTCTAAAATTGACACCTATGGGTTTCGTAAACTCTACCGACCTACAGACCTAATCCGATGTATCAGAGGTGAAGTCCCATAACAGCACGGTGCCATCACGACTGCCACTTGCGATTGTCTTTCCATCTGGACTAAACGAAACACAAAAGACCCAACTCATATGCCCCGATAGTGTGAGGAGATGTTCGCTTGTGTGTGCGTGCCAAAGACGGATGGTGTTGTCTCTGCTGCCACTTACAATCGTCTTTCCATCTGGGCTAAACGCGACGCTATAGACCCAATGCTTATGTCCCGATAGTGTGAGGAGATGTGTGCCCGTGTGTGCGTGCCAAAGACGGACGTCATAGTCATCACTTGCACTTGCGATGATGTGTCCATCTGGACTGAACGACACGCTTTCAACCCATTCTGTATGTCCCGTTAGTGTGCGGATATGTGCACCTGTGTCCACATCCCACAGACGAAGAGTTGTGTCCCCACTGCCACTTACAATTGTTTTTCCATCCGGGCTAAACGCAATGCTTTCAACATCCATCGTATGTCCCGATAGCGTGTGGAGATGCTCGCCTGTTTCCATATCCCACAGTCGGAGGGTGCTGTCCCCACTGCCACTTACAATAGTCTTTCCATCCGGGCTAAACGCGACACTTCTGACCCCATCCGTATGTCCCGTTAGTGTGCGGATATGTGTTCCATCATGTGCGTGCCACAGACGGATGGTATGGTCCTCACTGCTACTTGCGATGATGTGTCCATCTGGGCTGAACGCGACGCTGTCGGTCCAATCCGTATGTCCTGATAGTGTGCGGATATGTGTTCCATCATGTGCGTGCCACAGACGGATGGCGCTGTCCCAACTTGCACTTGCGATTGTCTTTCCATCTGGGCTAAATGACACGCTATTGATCCCACGTATATGCTCCGATAGTGTGTGGAGATGCTCGCCTGTGTTGGCGTTCCATAGACGGATGGTGCTGTCATCACCTGCACTTACGATTGTCTTTCCATCTGGGCTAAACGCGACGTTTTCGACCCAATCCGTATGTCCCGATAGTGTGCGGAGGTGCTTGCCTGTGTCCACATCCCACAGACGAAGGGTTGTGTCTGTGCTGCCGCTTGCGATAGTTTTTCCATCCGGGCTGAATGACACACTTCTGACCCCACGTATATGCCCCGATAGCGTGTGGAGATGCTCGCCTGTGTTAGTGTCCCACAGACGAATGGTGTTATCATCGCTTGCACTTGCGATGATGTGTCCATCTGGGCTAAACGATACGCTACTGACTCCCTCCGTATGCCCCGATAGTGTACGGAGATGCTCACCCGTGTTGACGTCCCACAAACGAATGGTATTGTTGTCCCAACTATCACTTGCGATAGTTTTTCCATCCGGACTAAACGCGACGCTATAGACCCAATCCTGATCCTCTGATAGTGTTTGGAGATGTTCGCCTGTGTGTGCACTCCACA
>JAPPIG010000028.1:29051-91313 GCA_028820635.1 Candidatus Poribacteria bacterium | reverse complement strand
GACGGATGGTTTTGTCATCACTGCCACTTACGATTGTCGTGCCATCCGGACTAAACGACACGCCATTGACCGAATTCGTATGTCCCGATAGCGTGCGGATGTGCTCGCCTGTGTTGGTGTCCCACAGACGGATGGTTTTGTCATCACTGCCACTTACGATTGTCGTGCCATCCGGACTAAATGAGATGCTAAGCACCTCAGCTGTATGCCCTGTGTATAGATCAAGTTCCTGGCCTGTCTGTGCGTTGTATATCCAAATACCGATTGCGCTGGCAACCGCAAGCTTGCTGCCATCGGGAGAGTAGGCTATTTCGTTTATCCCACCTTTACCGATCCGCATTTTTGCCCCTTCAGGTAAACCCCATCGGATATAATCTTGGGCGAAGGTGTTTTGGGAGATAATGCATAACACAAATCCAATTGCTAAACTGAAAGTTAGCGTCTTTCTCATGGGAGTTTTCCTTATTTCAGTGGGGTGTTGTTTGAGCTCGTATTATAGCACAAATTAGCAACAAGAGTAGTGTAATTAGTGGCTATCGGCAATCTGTCTGAACCAAGATCACCAGGGTTGTCAGCAATTTGTGTATACATGTATACTTTTATACGCGTATACATGTATACACTGCCCTGTGGTAGGCGCGTTTTGGAAATGCGCTCCTTCACCCCAACGGTAGGCGCGTTTTGGAAACGCGCTGTTTATAGCATCCGAGGTCAAGACTCGGCGCGTTTAGAAAACGCGCCTACATTGCCCTATCCAAGTCATATTCCTAATCTGCAATATCAACTGTGAGGTCCCACAAGATCACAGTCCCGTCCCAACTGCCGCTTGCGATTGTGTTGCCATCGGGACTGAACGCTATGCTATAGACGGATGCTGTATGCCCCTTTAGCGTTCGGATACGTTCACCTGTTTGCACGTGCCACAGACAGATGGTTTTGTCCGCACTTGCACTTGCGATTGTTTTGCCATCCGGGCTAAACGATACGCTAAAGACCGAACCCGTATGCCCCGATAATGTGCGGATATGTTTTCCTGTGTTCACATCCCACAGACGGGCGGTTCTGTCCGCACTTGCACTTGCGATTATTTTTCCATCCGGACTAAACGTTATACTAAAGACCCGATTTGTATGCCCTAATAGTGTCCGGATACGTCCGCCTGTGTTAGCGTGCCACAGATTGATTTTAGAGTCATCACCGGCACTTGCGATGATGCGTTCATCCGGACTAAACGCAACGCTAAAGACATCATTCTGATGCCCCGATAGTGTACGGACATGTTGCCCGGTGTCCACATCCCACAGACGGGCGGTTCTGTCATAACTTGCACTTGCGATTTTTATCCCATCCGGGCTAAACGATACGCTGAGCACCGCGCGCGTATGCCCCTTTAGCGTTCGGATACGTTCACCTGTTTTGGCGTTCCACAGACAGATGGTTTTGTCTGCACCTGCACTTGCGATTGTTTTTCCATCCGGACTAAACGCAACACTGTTGACCGAACCCCGATTGTGCGCCGATAGTACGCGGATATGTTTGCCTGTTTCCACATCCCACAGACGGATGTTGTCGTCCGCACCTGCACTTACGATTGTTCTTCCATCCGGACTAAATGAGATACTTTGTGCCCCACGCGTATGTCCAGATAGTGTGCGGAGGTCCTCGCCAGTGTGTGCGTGCCACAGACGAATAGAGTTGCTCCCACTTACACTTGCGATGGTGGCACCATCCGGGCTAAACGCAACGCTTTTAACCCCATTCTTATGCCTACGTTTGAAGAGATGTGTGGCGGTCTGTACGTGCCACAGACGGACGGTATTGTCGTCACTTGCCCCTGCGATGATGTGTCCATCCGGACTAAACGCAACACCGTGCACATCACCTGCATGCTCCCTGAGTGTGTGGAGAAGTGTTCCATCATGTGTCTGCCATAGATAGATGTTGTGGTCTTGACCCCCACTCGCAATAAAAGTGCCATCCGGACTAAACGATACGCTAAAGACACCACCCCGATGCCTCTTTAGCGTTCGTATATGTCCGCCTGTGTTCACATCCCACAGACGGATAGTATCGTCCATGCTGCCACTAACGATGCTATGTCCATCTGGGCTAAAGGACACGCTATAGACTGAGCTTTTATGCCCCTTTAGCGTGCGGATATGTTCTCCCGTTTGCACATCCCACAGACAGATGGTGTCATCTGCACTGCCACTAACGATGCTATGTCCATCCGGACTAAAGGACACACTGAGCACCGGGCCCTTATGTCCCGATAGCGTTCGTATATGTTCGCCGGTGTCCACATTCCATAAACGAATGGTTTTGTCTCTACTGCCACTTGCTAATGTGTGTCCATCTGGGCTATACGCAACGCTGACCACCTCATCTGTATGCCCTGTGTATAGGTCAAGTTCTTCACCAGTCTGTGGATCGTAGACCCAAATAGCAGTATTACAGGCTACCGCTAAATGTTTTCCATCAGGGGAATAGATGGCATTTCCCGTTATCGCGGCTTTACCGATCCGCATTTTTGCACCTTCAGGTAGATGCCATCGGGTATAGTCTTGGGCAATACTATTTTGGGTAAAAACACATATCGTTAGCCCAATCGCAAAAATAAGTGTCACTGTTTTTTGCATGAGCGTCGTCCTTTTTGGAGGGATTGCTTTGGGTTCGTATTATATCACGAGTTAGCGATGAAAGGGGTAATTATTGGCAGTCAGGTCGTAGGTCGGGTAGAGTTTACGACACCCGACATGTATAATTGTATACATGTATACACTGATTTCGGACAATCCTGCTAATCTTGGTTCAGACAACGGCGCGTTTACAACATTCCCTCTACTGATGGCTGACAGCCGATAGCCGAATGCCTCTGTGTCGGGTGTCGCTTCGCTCTACCCGACCTACGGGACTGAAAACGGCGCGTTTAGAAAACGTGCCTACCAGCCTGGGAACCGATTGATGGATTTTGCGTCGCTTACCCAACTTACGAACTAAAAGTCAATGATCCCAGCGGCACCAAGAATGTAGCCGATTGCCAGCACAACTAATCCACCAGTTGTGACAACACTTGCAATGAAAAGTAGAGGTTTCATCCATGTCGGTAGATTATTGGCGTTTCCTAATCGAAGTGCATGCCAAGAGATCCAAAAACCGATACATATCAGTGATAAGCCTATCAATTCTTCAATAAACACAGATGAAAATGATCCCAGTATAATGAGAAGTGTGCCGTAGAAATATCTACGTTTTTCAGGGGGACCATGCACTTGAAAAATTGGGCGTTTCATTCCGTAACTTCCCCTTCTTTTGGCAAATCTAAAAGTTTGTAAGGATCAATCCCTTCAGACATATCAAAGATTTTGATACCCCGTGGCATTTTGGGTCTACCTATATCAGGGTCTCTGGGAAAGTCACCTGGATGTCCACTCCACCCCGAGTATTTTTTTCCGAAACCAAATCCAAAGAGTTCCCAACGTGGTTCCCAGTCAGCATACGCAATGCCCCGAATTGTCGGGTAAACCAATCCATTGTTATGTGATATTGACATGCCAGAGATACCACGGACACCCCGTTTCCATAACTCTAACCAAACACGATCCATTAACTCAAAGTTTGGACCTTGACCGCCTTGTTCAAAAATATCCTGTCTCGGAAAATCTGCGGGTATATCAGGGTATGGACCGAAACCGTGAGGTGAAACGCGCACCTCCTCAACTGCATCCGTTTGTTCTGCGGGGTCGGGGTCGGTCTTTTTGTCTTCGGGTTTGTCTGCCATCGGTTGTTCCGCGTGGTGCTTTGTGCTTTCCACAAGCTCATCAACGATTTCATCAATATCATAGTCTGACCTTTCATTGACACAACCGAAGAGAACAACACAAATAATAACGAGCAAAACCATCCAGTATGTATTTTTTGGCATGAGAAAGTTCCTTTTTGTAGTTCTAACGTTTTATCAGTTATCCTTCCGCCTGCGGCTGCGGCATAGTTTGATCTTCGGATATGTCTCGGTAAGGGTTTTTCCCATACCGATTGTCGCCTTGTGTGCCTTTGATGAAGCCACAGTATATCATGATATAAAAAGGTCCAAATATCGGGACGCATCCCAATAGCACCAACCATCCCGATAAATTGATGTCATGAAATCGTTTGGTAAAAGCGGCTGCGTCAAAGTATATCAGAATAAAGGTCAATAGCAGTGATACATAAAGTTTGACACTTACAAGCGACATCAGACTATCTTGGAGATATTTGTAAAACTCCCAGAGATTTGTAAGTCCATACACATGAGGGATACTACCTCCCCTCTTGATTAGAAGAATAGCAGCTGGAACAAGAAACACGCCCGCCCTCAATAAAATATATATCCACCATTCACTACGAGTGATGCGACCTCTGAATGAGAAAAGAAGGTATCTCAAATCTTCTAACAGGCTTTGGTATTTCATAGATTTTGCATCATAACCGTCAGCATTATTCACGACGGTAGTATACAACATGCTGATGAATGCTACCTACCTTTTAAGCACATAATTATTAGATTTTTTTCACCCAACGGTAGGCGCGTTTTGTAAACGCGCCATATTGTCGCAGGCGTATACATGTATACACAGCACGAAAACAATCTGTGTAAACCCAACCTTACTCCAACTCCCGAAGCATCCGCTCTGCCTGTGCTTTGATGGAAAAATCGTTTATCTGTTCCGCGAGCCTTATAGCTGCTTTGAAATCTTGTTTTGCCTCTGCAATCTGCCCTTCAATTTTATTCGTCATTCCACGGTTATAGACAGCATTCGCATAATCCGAAATAGCGGCATCATTTTGTCCAAGTTTCGACTTTGCATCTCCACGACTGTAGTAGAAATCAGATTGACCTCCTAATTTAATTGCCTTATCATAATCCTCAATAGCAGCCTTGTATTGTTCAAGTGCTGCCTTCGCTTTACCGCGATTGTGGAAGGCATTAGCATTATTCGGAATAAGTTGAATTGACATATTAAAATCAACAATCGCATCCGCATGTTGCCCAAGTTCATATTTCGCACTTCCACGATAATAGTAGTCATCCCAATAAATCCGTTTATGGTGAATTGACATGTCAAAATCGGCGACAGCCTCAGCGTAATGTCCGAGTTCATATTTTGCTCTGCCACGATTGTAATAGGCATTTGCATAATCAGGATCAAGTTTTATCGCAATGTCTAAATCCTGAATGGCAATTGTATAGTTTTTGAGGTTTATGTTCGCAAGTCCGCGATTATTGTAAGGATGTGCATAATCAGGATCAAGTTTTATGGCAGTGTTATAGTCCGCAATCGCAGCATCATACTGTCTGCGATCAAGCCACATATTCCCGCGATTGTTGTAAGCATGTGTATAATCAGGTTTTACTTTTATTGCAGCATTATAATCCGCAATGGCAGCATCATATTGCCTGAGATATTTTTTCGCATTTCCGCGATTATTGTAAGGAAACGCATTTTTGGGGTTAAATTTAATGGAAGTATTATAATCCACAATGGCAGCATCATATTGTTTAAGTGCTAATTTTGTATTCCCGCGATTGTTGTAAGCGTAGGCATAATCAGGCTTGAGTCTTATCGCAGTGTCATAATCCAGAAGCGCGGCTGCGTATTGTTTGAGTTCATATTTTGAATTTCCACGTCTGTAGTATGCCGTAGCGTCATCCGGCTTGTAGGCAATAACCGTTGTGAAGTCAGATATGGCTGCCCGATAATCCTTTAACTTGAAATGCGCCCTACCCGACTTATAAAAATACTCGGCAGATAGATTGCCGAGCGGATTTCGTCCCCATAATGGTTTAGCACGATGTGTCTTGTTTAGCAACGCTATCAGTGCGTTTGAAGGTATAATAAAATTGCGTTCCTGTCCGTTTCCGACAGGTTTGAAGTAAACGCCTATCACTTCTCCTTTGCTATTTAGTGCGGGAGCACCACTGTGCATCGGTGAATATGCCGTTGTCACTTCAAAGTATTCTTCCGTGTACGCGCCATACCAACCACTGATGATACCTTCCGAACCTTTCGGATCACTGTTTGCAACATGCACCCTATCGCCAATTTTGACTGCATCGCTATTGCCCATCGCAAGCGGCGTAGCACGGAATGCCGCAACTCTTAGCAACATTAGCTCAGTCTTCGGGTCTACCGCCACAACGTTCTCAACCACATACCTGCCATCCTTACCGACTAACGTTGCTGTGCCAGCCGCCGCACCCCTAATTACATGGGCATTTGTCGCAACCAACGTATCTGTAACGAAGAACCCGCTCCCGACACGGAGAGGTGTACCGTCCTTATCTGTCATCTCCAAAAAGACTGTGGCGGTTATCTGTTCTGCTGACGCCATGCACATCAGCAGGCACATGACGACAATGAGAGTATATCCACGCATAATTTTCCTTGATCAATACGCATAAGTTAGCATCATGTCAAGTATATAATACCCTAACGCTATTTTCAACCGTTTCGTTCTCTCGTGTGGAGCCATTCAATTCTCCAGTAATCGCACAGGCTACATAGATTTCTTCTTGTAGGAGCGATCTCCGATTTCCGAATTGCGACAAAACACAATGGTAGTCGGGAATCGGAGTTCCCTCCTACAATATAATTAATTGGGAGAAACTCGACAATTGAATGGTTCTGACCACTTCGCAGATCACGCAGTGGTATTTCTTCGTAGGTCGGATAGAGTTTACGAAACCCATAGCTGTCAATTTTAGAATATGTATCTTGTTGGAGTGAATCAACGCAGCATGCACTTTTGGCATTCAGCGGGTTTTCAACCCCGATGAATCATGTCTGCATAGTAGTAGGCACACTCCGTGTGCCGTAACCTTTTTACGGGCGGACGGCACGCGGAGCGTGCCTGCTACTATGCATCGGGCTTACAAAGCCCTCCAACAATGGGATATATCCTTAACTCTACCCATAGGCGTCAATTTAGTGAGTAACATTTGTGCATTTGATACACCTTTCGCCCCTCTGGGGCTTGCTATTTGATGGTATCAATGTTTCCTATACACCTTTCGCCTCTCTGAGGCTTGGGTAAATCCCATATCAGCACCAGCGGTGCGGAATGTGTATAGAATCCGTATCACCCAAACCCAAAGCACCAGCGGTGCGAAAGGTGTATAGCAGCTTATTCGGTTGTAAAAATAATTTCAACTTTAGTTTTGTTACCTTCGTTATCGCTGACGGTTCCAGCGATCTTATATACAGTGCCGTAGGTAAGTTCCTGACGAGCATTCCCTGTGAGCGTGATTGTGCTATCTTCAACCGTGGATGTCCAACCAACATCTACGCCACCAACTGTTACCGTGAGGTCTCCTGTAACAGGTTTGTCAAAAACGACTTTAATCCCTTCTTCAAACATTAAAACAGGGTCGACATCTTCATCACCGTCTGCAGGATTGCTGGAAATGACCTTCGGCGAGGTTGTGTTTGCAGTTTTCGGAACATTGGTATCAGATACGATATCCCACAACAACACGACGTGCCCACTCCCACTCGCCAACGTTTTGCCATCCGGACTGAACGCTACGCATTTAACTTGACCCCGATGCCCGTCCAGTGTCCGCAGATGTGCGCCGGTGCGCACATCCCATAACATCATGGTGTGATCATCGCTTCCACTTGCCAGTATGTTTCCGCTCGGACTGAACGCGACACTATTGACCACACTCTTATGTTTCTCCAATGTCCGAATCAGTTCACCCGACTGAGCATTCCATAAATGTATGATGTTGTCATGATTGCCACTTGCGAGTACCTTGCCATCCGGACTGAACGCAACACTATGAACTCGATCCGTATGTCCATCTAACGTCAAAAGTGGGGTGCCGCTCTGTGTATCCCATGTGCGCACGGTGTTATCCCAGCTCCCGCTTGCCAACACAGACCCGTCCGAGTTGAACGCTACGCTATTGACCCACCCCCGATGTTCTGTCAATGTATGTATAGGTTTCCTTGATTGTCTATCCCACAATTGGATGTCGCCATCAATACCTGCACTCGCGAGTGTTTTGCTATTCGGGCTAAATGCAACGCTCATGGCTGATCGTTTATGTCCAGCCAGCGGCGGAAGCGCTGCACCTGTTTCTACATCCCACAACAACACGGTGCCATCACCACTGCCACTCGCAATTGTCTGCCCATCGGAACTAAACGCAACGCCATTAACAGACCGAGTTTGCCCTTTTAGTGACCGCAGCAATACACCTGTTTCTATATCCCACAGCCACACGGTGCTGTTCCAAGTGCAACCTGCCACTGTTTTTCCATCCGGACTGAACGCTACGCCAACGACAGCCAGTATTTGCTCTACCATCTTCCGAATTTCTTTGCCGGTGTCCACATCCCACAACCGCACGGTACTGTCACTGCTGCCGCTGATCAACGTCTTCCCATCTGCGCTAAATGCGACGCTGACACGAATAGATGTATGCCCATCCAGCGTCCTCAGATGTGTCCCTGTCGGCACATCCCACAGCCGAATAGTTTTATCCCAACTGCCACTCGCCAGCGTTTTGCCATCCGGACTAAACGCGACACTGAAGACAGGTCTTTCATGCCCAGTCAATGTATGAAGAAGTGCGCCCGTCTGTGCATTCCACAGACAGATGGTCTGGTCCTCGCTTGCACTCGCCAATGTGTTGCCATCCGGACTAAACACAACGGACGTGACACTCAGGGTATGTCCTTTTAGTGTTCGGAGATGTTTGCCGCTTAGTACATTCCATAAATGGACGGTGCCATCCTCACTTGCACTCGCCAGTGTTTTTCCATCCAGACTGAACGCAACATCTGTGGTCAGGTCTTCATGTTCTTGTGTTAAAAGTTCCGTGCCGGTGCGTGCATCCCATACATGGACGGTATGGTCGCCCGCACTCGCTAACAGTATATTGTTCGGACTGAACGCAACGCCTGCAGCCCTATTCTCATGTGCTTGCGTCCAAAGTTCAGTACCGGTGCGTGCGTCCCACACGCGGACGGTTTTGTCGCCCGCACTCGCCAACAGAGAATTATTCGGACTGAATGCTACGCTCCTAATCGCACCCGTGTGCCCTGTCAGCAGGTGAAGTGCTTTGTCGGTCTCTGTGTCATACACCCAAGTACCGATGCTACACGGCATCGCTAAACGTTTGCCATCGTGAGAAAGTTTGATGTTTCCAGATATCCAGCCTTTCCCGAACCGCGCTTTGGCACCTTCGGGTAAACTCCACAAGTGCAAATCCTGTGTGTCTTGTGCGATGGTATTTTGGGGAATAGCGTACATTGCTAAAATCACAATCAGACATGAACATAAACATGTCGGGTGTCGCGTTGCTCTACCCGACCTACGAGTTGTTTTTTGCATGAGCGTATTATCCTTTTTGGGAGGGATTGTTTTGGCTCATATTATATCACGAATCAGCGATAAAGGAGGGAATTATTGGCGGTCCGTTGTCAGCCATCAGCGGTAGGAGTGTTGTAAGCGTGCTTTTTTGTCTGAACCAGGATTAGCCGCAACCTGTGTATACATGTATACTTTTATACGCGTATACATGTATACAATTATACGTGTCGGGTGTCGCTTCGCTCTACCCGACCTACGGGACTCAAAAAAAATGGCGCGTTTACAAAACGCGCCAACTGTTTTAGAAATGGTATCAGTTATGTGATAATCCGCTAAACCCATCATGTTCACGATCAAAATCATCCATCTC
This sequence comes from Candidatus Poribacteria bacterium, assembly GCA_028820635.1. GTDB lineage: Bacteria > Poribacteria > WGA-4E > WGA-4E > WGA-3G > MSPOR6. The sequence goes on along the minus strand of JAPPIG010000028.1, from coordinate 81,583 downwards.
ACCGTCAGGATGAATAATCTCGTGTGTGTGTCTTGCGCCGTCATGTGTATGCGTGAATGTATGCCGGTGAAAACCCTCAGGTGGATTATCATAGCCTTCTTCTGTGTAAGTCGCATCTTGCGTGATATTTTCCACGATTTCCTCAACAGGCACTTCAACAAACACCGTTTCACCGGGAACTTCTACGAATACCGTTTCACCGGGAACTTCAACAAACACCGTTTTACCGGGAACTTCTATGAAAACCTCTTTGATGATTTCCACAGTCCGTTCCACAAAAACCTCAACAGGCACTTCACGATCGACATATTCTACAACTACCCGTTCAACCACGACTTCAACAGGCACTTCCTTGACAAATTCCTCAACGACAATCATTTCGATGATTTTCTCAACGATCACCTCGATACGCATTTCATGAACAGCGATCAGTGTTACGCCATCTTTACCGTCAGCACCATCTTTGCCATCCATACCATCTTTACCGTCAGCACCATCATTGCCATCTATACCATCTTTGCCATCTTTACCGGCGGGACCCGGAATAGTTTTAGCACAGATACGATCGAATCCGTCATCAAGGCAGATGGTATCATCTTCACTCTCCAGAATCTGTTCAACATCGTCAACAGAAAACACATTGTAGGGTGTTTGGCATCCTATCATCAGAAAGGCAAGCCCACAAATTAGGGATAATCCCAGTAGTGTTATGAGTATGATTATTTTTTCTGTTCTGTCCATTGTTTTGTTCCTTTGGTTTTTTGGTTGTCGGCATTTAGTTTACGTCGTAGGTCGGGTAGAATTTACGAAACCCATAGGCGTCAATTTAGTGCCAGATTGTTCTTGTTGGAGGGCTTTCTAAGCCCGATATTTTGAGGTTTCAGTAGTTATATCGGGCTTAGAAAGCCCTCCAACAAGAGGATATATCCTTAAGTTGACACTTATGGGGTTTCGCGTTGCTCTATCCGACATACGTCCTCCTTACCGCATAAACAGATAAACGGCGATCCCGCTAATCGCTGAGATCAATAATCCCCATCCTGTACGGGCAAGGATTGTCACGACTTTGCTCGCACCATCCGCTTTGTTAATCAAACCTTGATGCTCGCTGAGAACACCGCGTTGCTCTCTGTCCGCGACCTCCAAAACACCGATACGCGACATCATCTCCTGATGTTCATGTTCGTTCATCTCGCGGTTATGTTTCTGCTGTTCTTTCACAACAACCATATCCAACTTGACTTGATGCACTTCCGATTTAATAGTCGCAATGTCTTGCATCAATTGTGTGAGATTTTGTTCTAAGCTGCTCATAATTGGTTTTCGGTTTTCAACTGCCCGCTGAATGCTGTAAATGTGAGGGATTTTACGTCCCCCTCACAAGACGTGGCTAACCGGGCAGCCAATAGACGGGAGTATTGTTGTACACGCCCTCCCGTGGCGAGATGTAAAATACATTTTGGTTATCGGTTTTCAGTGATTTTATATTGTAGGAGCGATCTCCGAATCGCGACCTGTCGGGAATCCAAATCAAGAAATCAACGGTATGAACGCCTATAGGCGTTCCCCGGGTATGAATGCCTTTTGGCATTCCCCGGAGTTCCCTCCTACACCGACGACTATAATAGTATATCTGAGGCGGTATGCGTATCTGAAATCAAACGGGCATGCTGCACAATAGATTTCCAATAGATACGCAATAGGTTTGCGGGGAAATGGCGGTTAGTTGTCAGTCGTCAGTTTCCAGTTGTCAACCTCTCTCTTGTTGGAGGGCTTTGTAAGCCCGATTTATTACCCAAAGGTAGGTGATTTTTGGAAACACGCTGTGTCGTCTGAACCAGGATTATAGATTTGCGGAAAACAATCGACACGTGTTAGAATCTGGATAACTGCTAAAAATTCCCAAATTTATCTGAATTTGTCGTTTTTCTTTCATTTTTTTCAAAAAGTGCAATTTTTCAACTCAAAATTGTGTCTATATATTGTGAAAGGTATCATATAGTCTGTTTGAGCAATCCATGCCAACCATATGATAAACAAAAGGAGGTTTCCAATGTTCCGCGATTTTCTTACGAACAAATGGGTTCTCGGTGGCGTTGGCTTTCTGATACTGCTATCTATTGCGTGTGTGTGGTGGTATCAGCACGATATCGCACCTGAGAAAAAAGCAGCTGCCGAAACTTCCGAATTCGCGCGCCAATGGGAGAAAGAACGGAAGGCAGCCGCAAAAACCGTGACCAAAGATGTAACCAAAGCACCTGCGGAAAACGATGATACAACCGCAGAGAAACCTGTCAACGAAGTAACCGCTCAAGTGGAAAACAACACTGAAGCGAAATCAGTGCAACAATCCCAATCGCCTGCAGAAAATGCTGAGACAGCAGAATTGCGTGTCTCACCGCATGGTTTTGGACCTTTTCCTGAAGTACCTACTGATTATAGCCAGACAATCGGCATTCCTTCATGGATTAGAACCAAACTATTTGGCGCGCCACCCGTAGAGGCGAAATTTGAGTTAATGGAACGAATAAAAATTAAGCTTTGGCAGCAGGGACACACAAACATAAGAGGATCGTTCATGAAAAACGGGAAAGTGATTATTACTTACAGCAATAAGGTTTACGCACAATACGGTATGCGGGAAACCCCCGATGGTAAAAAAGTAAGAACGCTTTTATCATGGACTTCGGCAAGTGTGCCAGCTCCCCAAAGAGACTTTGCTAATCCATACGACACATCTGATTTACAAGTGCCAGCAGGCATCACCATTATTGAAGGCGATGAACAAGATTACGCCATTGATCCATATAAATTTTTAGGATTAAATAACCAATAAAGGAGAACTATTATGCGTTTCAGATTTGTCTGGTTGTGGGACCTTTCGTAGCGCAAACTTTCAGATCGCGTCCTCACAGGCACAATCTAAAGGCAGGTGTCCACTTCTGCTGGCGAGATTTCCTAACCTCGCTACATTACCGATCTATTTTCTAAAACTTTATCAAAACGTGCATACCGATTGCTGATGGGCTGACCCACCGACCGCTGAATGTTATTTGTCGGGTTTCGCTTCGCTCTACCCGCTGAATGCCAACAGGCATTCATAGCGTTGATTTGGACCTACGTACAACGCACCACATAGCCAGAAATATATTTACACCACAACTCGTACTTTGCTAACATACAATCCAACAAACATCGTAAGAGGTGATAAAATGCGACACATGAAACGATTGACATTTATTGCCATGCTGTTATTGGCGATACTCTTTGTTAACACATCGTTTGCTGAGTTTATTGTGAAGACGATATATTTCCAGCCGGCAGGTGCACCCGCGCTCGCAGATGTCCAAGAGAAAATATCAAAACTATCAATAGATTCTCAACAACTCTATGCCAGCGAGATGGATCGGCACGGGTTTGGCGAGAAAACATATCGGCTTGAAAAGGATGCAGATGACAATGTCATAATCCATCATGTTGTTGGCGAACATGCCGCAAATCATTATGTGTTTAGCACGTCAAGCAAGGTTTTCCCCGAACTCCCAGACGGACTCAATCCGGATACATCCCCATGGAACAAACAGGACACAATCCGTGTCATTGTCGTGGGAGGTATTACACTCGTCAATGGAAGAAGTTGGGGCGTCGGTTGGCCACGGCATAGTAATCGTTATGGTGGGAGTTGTGTTATGGCAGGTGCGTCCCCTCATTTTGATGTCAACCTTATATTTCATGAAATCGGGCACTGCTTCGGTTTGTATCACAAGGAAGATGGGACATCCGGCACACTTGAACATTACGAGGCGCGACGGTTAGACAAACATTACCATTTCAATGACAACGCTAACAACTTCACATATCCGCAACCGGTAAAGAATACGCCTACCATGACAATCATAGGCAATGGTCTCGTCAGATTTGAGTTAGAATTGACGAGCGATATCGGACTGCATCAAGCACAGATATTTCGCAAAACCGATATTATTGTGCTTGATTGGGATTATCTCAACGGCAAAGGTAAAGACACCGCTATGTTTGAAGTAAAGCGTGACAGATGGTCATCTGTTGTGGTTTTAGAAGTGATGGACACCAGAGGTAACTACCACATGCGGGACATCAGTGTTGTCCTGCCAGATGAAGAGCCTGACCCCAAGAATCCTGACCTAAATATACAGGAGACCAAAGAGGATGAAAGGACAGAAGATAAAACACAACCGATTGGGTTTAGGCTATCAAGTAAAAATAAACTTACAACTTCGTGGGCTAAGATAAAGAGGCGGCGATAGTGTTATGTTAGCAATGTCTAATCACCACGTTTTAGCAGTCAGATATGTTTGAAATACACCCTTTGTAGGAGCGATCTCCGAATCGCGACCTCTTGTGGTAGGAGCGATCTCCGAATCGCGACCCGTTTATAGTCGGGAATCGAAGTTCCCTCCTACACTGATGGCTTACGGCTATTTGTCGGGTTTCGCTTTGTTCTACCCTTATGCGTCAACTTAAGGAAATCACCTCTTGTTTCTAACACCGATTTTAGCCCAGACACCTTTCGCCCCTCTGGGGCTTGCTTCCTGACGGGATTAACGTTTCCTATACACCTTTCGCCTCTCCGAGGCTTGGGTAAATCCCGTATCAGCACCAGCGGTGCGAAAGGTGTATAGTAAGCATTGATCCCATCAATAGCAAGCCCCAGAGGGGCGAAAGGTGTATCAGATACACAAACGTTACTCACTAAATTGACACCTATAGGTTTCGCGTTGCTCTACCCGACTTACAAGAAAATGGCGCGTTTTGGAAGCACGCCTACCCCAATTTTAAAGTCCGATATAAGCCTAATAAATAATATTTTAATAAAATTGAAAAAAATGTTGACAATAAATGAAAGGAATTGTATAATACCTCGTATACGTTAGAAATTCATAATATATGCAAATTTTTAACGGTAGAGGTGCTTTTTCCGGTTTTCCGGATGCACCGACAGTGTCTAACACACACTGCCGATGCCAAAGCACTGCCAGAGACTTATTCTGACAGGCTGGCTTCTATCATAACACGCACAGACCTTGATGTCTACGTGTATATAGAGGCCAGCAGCCTCTATAGAGATAGTAAAAACGGACATATACCAAATCAACGGTATGAACGCCATTTAGGCGTTCCCCGCCTATTTCTGTAGTCTGTCAAGTATATTTAACCTACTCACTTATGATAGAGGAGGCACAAGATGAGACGAGACTACAAAGTCCTTTTCACCTCAATTATTGTTTTCGCATGCATCATCACAAGCGGTTTGTTGCTGTTTGGCACTATAGATGCCACACAGAGAGATACACCTGCTTGCGAACAACAATTTAGACGCGAATGTTCACCGATAAAAGGAGCACCGAAACCGGGCTTGATTTGTCCAAGTCCGAGACAACCCTGCCCACTGGACCAGACAGAAACAGGGACAACAGAGTAATAAAGGAGATACTCATGCATAAACGCATTGCAACAGGACTGTTTGTCCTGATCTTTATCCTCGGTGTTGCGATTGTATTTTATCATCAATACACCGATATTCAGCAGCTCAAACAAGAGGCTGCCGAAGCCGAGAAACTGCTTGAAGGAAACGAGAAACCGATCACAGAGAATAAACCGCCCCATCCCGCAAGAGAAGGCTACAAGATGGTGCAACATGGGGATCATTGGCATCAAATCCCGAAGCACGCGCCTGATTCGTGGGCAGCTGAACTGCACGAGATGCTCAATCTACCGCCACCACGCGACGATCGCCCTACACCAAGCGACGATCGCCCTACGCAAGCCACTCATCCTGTTCAAACGTATAAAGGGCCCTTAACCTATCACAAGGAACTGCTTGAAACGAATCCGTCAGAAGCACTTCGGCTGCTAACCAAAGAGATGAACCACTGGAGCGCGGATTATATCCCCGACATTCCAGCAGATGACACAATCGCCACCGAATACGCAAGGGTGGAGTATTTAAAGGCGTACATTCGCGCGACGGACGAGGTGCCGCCGGGAGTTAACCCGATCAAGTTGGATGAAAAATTTGAAGAGCTTCATAGAGAACACAGGCGCGTATGGTACAGTGCTGATGGGATAATTAACTGGCAGGATCCAAATAATCCAGTAAATCGATTTACAAAGTTAACGTGGATTGGATTGGAACCGCCTTTAAGGTGGGATGAAGACGGCATGGCTCATTGGCAGTAAAGGAGGTATCTATAATGTTCAATAAAATATTGCGAATCACATTAGCCGTTTTTGTGTTGACCTACTTTGTGTCGTCTGTTTATGCAAGCGACTCAGAAAGTTCGGGACACGGTCCGCATGATAAGTTAGACCGAGCAATACGAAACGAAGGGAACGCAGAGCGAGAAGCCCAAAAGCAGTTTGACACACTTCAAGATGTGAATCGCTTGGTAGGCGATTTAGGCATTGCGTATTCTGCGAAATCGGAAGCGATTGCCAAAGGCAAGACGGTGACGATTGCTGCTGGCGTTGGTGCTATCGGTTCTGCTGTGCTAACAGGCGGGGTCACAGCACCAACAGTGACAGGCATTATTGGTGCTGCACTTTCGTTGGGTATGTCTTGGAAAGGTTATGATAATCTTTTGTATCGGTATAACGAGGCACTTGAACTGAAAGTGAGTCAGATAGAAAAGACGAAGAACGCCATTGACACTTATGACGAAGTATATAATGACCAGTATCTGGTAGAGCGGTCAAACCACCTCAACGCGGTAACGACGCACAATCAGTATCACCACAAACCTCCGATTACGAAATGGAGTCGGACGCCGGACTATAGTTTGCCTTCATTTAGGTGTGGTGGTGATTGCCGTCAGAGTTTTTCCACGCCACTTGGTGATCATGGCGAAGTGTGCGGTCTGGGGTCGGAAGTTCCTGGCTGTCACAAAGTGTGGTATTCGTGTGTGTCTGCGGATGTCAGAAAACATTCCCCTGTGAGATGCACATTAGACTATAAGGTTTATCGGAAGTTACCCAACCACAAGAAAGAGTTATTTGTGACAAGGACATGCCCCGATCAGTTTCGTCCGTGCATGACCTTTGATTTGGGTTACCATGAAGAAGTGCATTATGGCTCTCTGGATTCATCGGGACGTTTCCGATATGACAGATATTACGGCAGGGACAAGATTATCAAAGGGCAACAGACAAAGCACAACCACAACCCGAACGTTACCATCCGTCCGTATCAGACGCTCAATCTGTCTGTGCCAGCACCAACAGACAACACGCCGAATTGTTCTGACTGCACATCGGATTGTTCCTCACCTTGTAGCTGCACGAATACTGGCACTTGTGGCGGCACGCCAACGGACGGCACGCCGAATTGTATGGACTGCACATCGGATTGTTCATCGCCGTGTAGTTGCACCAATTCTGGCACTTGTGGTGGCACGCCAACGGACGGCACGCCGAATTGTATGGACTGCACATCGGATTGTTCCTCACCATGTAGTTGCACGAATTCTGGCACGTGTGGTGGCACACCATCAACGCCTGCCCCCGCCCCTACACCGACACCTACACCTGAGCCTATGTTAGTTTCGTGTGGTCGTAGTGGGTGCACAGAGACGGTCTCTTCCTCAACAGCGCATCAAGTAACTTGCTCGGCGGGACACCAGTATTGGTCTTGCGGGCAATATGCGAGTTGGCATGCCAACCATCATCGCACGCGCACCTGCAGATATGGCCAATGCCGACAGAGTTGGCAAAGGTGTTCAAGACCCAGCTCAGCACCTACACCGATGTGTAATTCTCCAGCGAGAACGGGACAGCGGTGTTGGGCACAGTAGTTGAGGCACACCTAAAAAACCTTACAGGCAGGTATCCGAAAGGGTATCTGCCTTTTCTTTTCGCAGTCAGCGGTCAGTTATCAGTTGTAGGTGCGTTTTGTGAACGTGCTGAGTTGTCAGAATCTCGGATTACACGGATGACACCAAATCAAGAAATCAACGGTATGAATCATGGCGAATGCCATACGCGCATTCGTCTTTAGGCATTCACCGCCTACAAGATTTTGAAATCGGGCTTTCAAAGCCCTCCAACTATTTATGAGATAGGTTGTAGACACAAGCAGAAATGTCTATTTTTCAGTATCCATAATCCGCTTTTTTCCGCGTAATCTGCTAAATCCGAGATTCAGACAACACACATACCAAAAACTTTACACACCCCACAGAAAATATGTGTTTCCAAAAATTGGCAAAATCCTGTATAATAATCATATACGACAAATTTGGTTATCTATAGAAACGCTGTTTAAATTAGTTGACTTTAAATGATTTATACGTTATCCACAGGAAATCCTTACATTTCGGAGACACATCAAATGAAAAAAATATCCACAACAAAAGATAGACTATTCAAAACTTTTCTGACACTTTTTCTCATTGCAACGTTCTATATTCCGACCCTTTCCGCCCAAGTCCCTTTACCCGAAGGCGCGAAAGCGCGGCTCGGCAAAGGGCGTATCTACGATGTCAAGTATACCAATGAAGGTATGCGGCTCGCTGTCGCCACTTCTATGGGGATTTGGATTTACGATGCCATTACTCATAAAGAACTTGCCTTGCTGACAAAACACGAACAACCTGTTGAACGTATTGTTTTTAGTCCGAACGGTAGCATGCTCGCCAGCGAGGATCAAAGGAATGTAGTCCATATTTGGGAGACGAACACAGGAAAACATAAATATGAACTTATGCATGGCGACAATATAATGGATATTGCCTTCAGTGCGGATGGGCGAACCCTCGTAACGATAGGTTACGGTGGGAAAATCCGTTTTTGGCACGCAGACACAGGTGACAAAAAGCAGGATCTCAAAGAGATACCGGAAATGACACAAGGCATTTTCAGTATTACCATCAATCCAAACGATTATTTAGTGGCAACTGGGAAACGGAACAACACCGTTCCTCTGTGGGATCCTATCTTAGGCGAACGCAAACAGACACTTAAAGGACATGAATCTTTTGTTGTAAGCCTCGCCTTTAGTCCGGATAGCAAAACATTGGCAAGCGGTGGTAGTGACGGCACGATCCGTCTGTGGAACCCTGAAACAGGAAAACAGAAACACGTATTTGCAAGAAATAGAATAATTGCTTTTGAAAGCCTCGCCTTTAGTCCGGAAGGGAGTCTATTAGTCGGTGGTACCCATTTCGGACCTATCTACTTATTGCATGCAGACACAGCCGAATACCTGAAAACACTTGAAGGACATAGCGGAGATGTTGTTGCCGTTTCGTTCAGTTCGGATCTGCGGACGATGGCGAGTGGTAGTGGAGATGGCACGCTTCGTATTTGGGATGTCGCTTCCGGTGAAAACAGACACACATTTACCGACCATTACGGTGAGTTCACCTGTTTTGGCGTGAGTGCGGATGGTAAAACAATTGCAAGTCCAAGCACCGATCTGACCGTCTGTTTATGGGATGCAACATCGGGCAAACTGGAAAAAACGTATGATAAAGAAGGATATTACGGTGTCCGAGACATTGCGTTCAGTCCAGACGGAAATATCATTGCCACTGCGAGTTCTGGAAAGTTCATTAACCTGTGGGATCGGGAGACAGGTAAATCCATCAAAATTCTCAGAGGGCATGAAGGGTTTGTTAACAGTGTTGCGTTCAGTCCGGATGGTAAAACAATCGTCAGTGGGAGTGAGGATAAAACTATCCGCCTGTGGGATGTCAACACACACGAGCATAAGCAAACACTTGAAGGATACGATGCGCGCTTCTTAAGTGTCGCCTACAGTCCCAATGGAGATATAATTGCAAGTGTTAGTGATAGGACTGTTCGTTTATGGGACGCAAAAACGGGCGAACAAAAGAAATTGATAGGACGAAAAAAGAAAACGGTAGAACGAAAAAAGAAAATGGTAGAACGATATGAGTCAGAGGTTTCTGATATCGCTTTTAGCCCCAATGGAGAATCTATTGCCGTTGTGGGTGATTTGTTTGAAATCCATTTGTTGAATGCAAGCACTGGCGAGCAAGAGAAAGTTATTGAAGTGCGTGATGATGCAAGCATCTCAAGCATCGCGTTCAGTCCCGATGGAAAATTGATTGCAGCGGGTAGTGCGGACGGGGGTGTCGATATATTAGATGTCAACACCGGTATGTCTCGGCAGACGTTCAAAGGGCATACATCGCGTGTTATTACACATGTTGCGTTTGCTTTGGATGGGAAATCAGTTGCGAGTCGGAGTGGTGATGGGGTAATATATCTGTGGGATGTTGATTCGGATGATGACCCAAATTAATCTAATAGAGACGTTTTGTAAACGGCAATCACAACACAAGGTAGTTTGTAGGTCGGGTAGAGCAACGCGACACCCGACAATATCAAGGTTTCAAGGCAAACCTTGTGGGTTCACAAGGAAATCGCAGAAACGACTCAAGCAAGTTTGAAAATAGTATTTTAGCCCAACATGTCGGGTGTCGCTTCGCTCTACCCGACCTACAAGTTACGCTATGTACATAAAAACTGAAAACAACGGAAAATTGTGAATAACCTATGCCAACAACACACCTCGCCATTCTTACTGACCCCTGGCTCGACCTCATATTAGATGGACACAAAACAATTGAGACACGCATTAGCAAAGTCAAGCTGCCCCCATACGAAGCCGTTGCGGTTGGCGACCACGTGCTGATGAAACAGAGCGGCGGTCCCATCAAAGGTGCCTTTGAGATAGAGCAAATTGAAACCTACCACGCCGATTCCAACCTTGATAAATTAGTTTTTGATGAAGTCTTCAGAGAAAACGCTCGCCAGATTTACGGATTTCAAGAGGTTATGTATGCACATCGCGACGCGTTGGAAAAGAAGTGGTGCGAGTCTAAATATGCGACGTTTATACACGTGGAAAATGTCCAACGTTATGATCCTGACATCCCGATAAAGAAGACAAATCGGTTGGCGTGGGTTGTGTTGGGAGATGGCACGGCTGCGGAGTGGTTGGATAGACTTCTGTAGAAGCGATCTCCTACCGATTCAATCTATTTGTTTGAGGTGGGCCCATAGGACAGCAAGCTTATCCAATGGAAACACTGTGAGTGGACCACTTACCCAGCCAGGGTGAGAGTCTTTTGCTGGATGTTTCGTCAGATTTGTCAATTGCCGGCTGATAAGGTTATAGCGATAAATCTCAAAATTGGCTTCTGCGCCTCCTTCGCTCTTGCGTATATTTAAAAGCACTGTCCGGTCATCTCTTATCCAACACCCGTTAACGATTGCATACGTCTTGGGAAAGTTGTGTACATTAACACGCCTTGTAACCACATTCTGAACAATGAGACGAGTAGCGACTCGTCGCTCTTTTGGTGCTTCTCCTGCTTTCGCACGCCTATGTTCAAATTCTGTATACATAATATATTTGCCAGAAAGGGACCAACGCGGTGCATATCGCCAAATGATATTTTCTCCCTTATTGAGTGGACTGAGTCGTTTTTTCTGTCTCCCATCTGCATTCATGATCCAGATATTTTCTCCATCCCCACCCAAGTGGTGATAGGCAATCTTTCTCCCATCAGGTGACCAATCTGCCCTATCGGAAAATCCTTTACCAAGGTTATCAGTAAGTTGCTTTACAACACCGCTTTCTAAGTTCATCACATGGATATCCCACTCTCCTGCACGTTTACTGGTGAAAGCAATCTGTTTCCCGTCTGGTGATACATTTGGAAACCTATCGGTGGGATGATTATCCATAAAACGACGTTCCTTTTGGCTTTTTACATCAAGAATAAGAAATTCGGCATTGAATACTGTGCCCTTTCCTCGTGATAAGTCTCTTTCAAACACAATCCGTGTTCCATCCGGAAACCAGTCCGGTCTTTCATCATAAAAATCTGGATTCGATATTCTTCGGACATTAGTGCCGTTGTCTTCCATCACATAGATATGATGGGCGTTATCGCCTTCGCGATTTGACGAAAACACAATTTTTGCGTGTGAACTTTGCGAGATAAGGAAACACAAAAGAAGTAGAATAGCAAGACCTATATCGGTATAATAACGTCTTTGATAAAGTTTATATCTCATGAGAAAATCCTTTTGGGACACACAAGTGTCTTTTATTATACTAAATTCTGTAAATAAGTTCACACATATATTCTGTAGGAGCAATCTCCGAATCGCGACGAAACGCCTTGATAGTCGGGAATCCAAATCAAGAAATCAAGAAATCAACGCTACAAATGCCATTAAGGCATTTGGCGGGTATGAATACCTTTTTGGTATTCACCCAAATCAACGCCACATGCCTGTAGGCATCTGTCGGATATGAATCATGGAGCATCATGTAGAATACCAAAGGCACTGAATCATGTAGAATACCAAACGCGTATTCTACCAAGCGCATTCATAGCGTTGATTTGGTATTCTACCAAGCGCATGCTGCTTTAGGCATTCCCCGCCTACAAGTATACGGTTACTCCCATCAATGCCCCGTATTGTGCAGCAACAATAACCCTTGCACGTGATTGTGCAGGGGTTTCGCTTTTAGTCCGTATTCAGTGGTTTTAGTTGGCACATAAATTGCTAAAATATGTTATCATACGCTAACCAAAGGAGAAAAACGATGCGTATACTTCAAATAACACTAAGCCTTAGCCTAATTCTGTTGTTTACGACTGCTGCGAGTGCGAAAATCGTGTTTAGTGCCTACAAGAACGGAAACGATAACATCTATGTGATGGGCGATGATGGCAGCAATATTACGCAACTCACCAATACGACACAATCGCAATGGCAACCTCGCTGGTCTCCAGACGGACAACAGATCGCTTTTATGAGGGACACAGACCCGTCAAACAATATCTACCGTAACACGTTCATCATGAATGCGGATGGCACAAATTTGCGGCAGCTCACGAACCATAAAGGGAATGATAGAGGATTAGCGTTTTCACCTGATGGCAGGAAACTTCTCATCGGTAGTTCTCCAAACACAAAAGGTCTTCATATAATGGATTTTGAAACCGGTAATGTCAAAAGGATTCTCAACCTCATCATAGGCGACGTTGACTGGTCGCCAGATGGGAAGCAAATTGTGTTTGTGAATACTGATTCTAATATAGAGAGGACTGAGGACAACATCTGGATAATGAATGCCGATGGCACGAACGCTCGCCCTTGGGCACCGCCGATAATACCTGTCCGAACTATGGATCGCGATGGGGGTAGATGGTCACCAGATGGACAACAAATTCTGTATACTGAAATAGATAAGATTGTAGAGGAAAGGAAACTCACAAACGGTGCTATAGGACGCTCAATTAAGAATAAAGGCACAAATCGGTATATAACCCGTGACCTAAGTGGTGGTGCTTCGCAGCAGTTAACAATCCCGGAAAATTGGTATCCTCATTCAGTCGCTTGGATGGATGATGGAAAGTCTGTACTTTTCTGTGCGTATGTGCCTTCTGAGGACCCAGATGATCAGGATCGTTGGACACAGATCTATAGATATGATATCACATCAGGAGCAATCACGCAGTTGACGCATGACCCTGGTAGTAAGATGAGTGCAGATTGGATTAGCGGTGCTTATGCTATCTCTCCTACGGGCAAGCAATCAGTGCGGTGGGGTGAACTCAAAAAGGCGTATTCAGATTGATCTTCGTAGGTCGGGTAGAGCAACGCAAAACCCGACAAATGCCAAAAAGCGCATTTGGCGTTGATTTGGACACGTTTGATTCATGTCGGGTGTCGCAAGCTCTACCCGACCTACGAAGTTGTCCTATAATCAAGGAGAAAAACAATGCGCATACTTAAAATAACACTAACCATAAGCCTAATTCTGTTCTTTACTGCAGCTGTTAGTGCGAAAATCCTTTTTAGTTCCTACCAAAACAGAAACACTAACATCTATATCATGAGTGATAACGGCAGCAGTATCAGACAGATATCTGCTCTTTCAGGGTCGGGTATAACACCACGTTGGTCTCCAAACGGACAACAGATCGCTTTTCTGCAGGACACAGATCCGTCAACCAGATCCGTCCGCAACCTGTTTATTATGAACGCCGATGACACGAATGTCCGACAACTCACGAATCAGAAAGTGGGTTTTGATAGGTTAGCGTTTTCACCGGATGGCAAAAAACTGCTCGTCAATCGGCAGATAGACATAGGTGAAAAAAATGCTGGGCTTTATGTTGTGGATATTAAAACTAAGAATATCACGCAGATTTCTGACATCAGAATGTTTGACTTTGATTGGTCACCTGATGGAAAGGAAATTATATTTTTGAAAACCGAATGGTGGATAGAGAATCACAATCTTTGGATAATGAATGCCGATGGCACGAACGCTCGCCCGTGGATACGACTGAATAAAACTTTTTATCCCAGTAATCCAAGATGGTCGCCAAACGGTCAACGTATTCTGTATACCGAAACTGACCTACGTTTCCGAAACGGGGGTGCTTCGGTTGGTCATGCAGGCACATACCGATATATGATACGCAACGCGGATGGTGGTGCTCCACGGAATTTGGCTATTCCGAAAGATATTATGCCCGTTTCTGTTGCTTGGATGAATAGAGGAAGGTCGGTGCTTTTCAGTGCGATTAAATTCTCGCTCAGGAAGGATCCGAACCATTTTGAGCAACTCTATCGGTATGATATTGCAACGAGGAAGGTCAGGCAATTGACGGATGGTCCCGGTGATAAATGGAGGGTAGATTGGGTTCACGGTGCCCATGCCGTTTCTCCTGCAGGTAAGCAATCGGTGCGGTGGGGTGAACTCAAAAAAGCGTATTCGGATTGATACCTGCCGATCTCAAAGGTAGGAGGGAACTCCGATTCCCGACTACAAACAGGTCGCGATTCGGAGATCGCTCCTACGAGAAGAAAATCGGGCTTAAAAAGCCCTCCAACAATGACCGAGACACGGGAATTGCACAACTACAAACGCTAATAAAGGAGGTATTGTCATGAAAAGGCTCATGTTGCTACTCACATTCACGGTCGTTGGTTTTATGCTAATTGCCAACGCATCTGCAAAGACTATCGTAACAGATGGGCTTGTGAGTTATTGGACTTTTGACAGAACAAATATTCACAATAGAACAGTTGAGGATGTTTGGGGTGAAAACGATGCAACGATTGTCGGAAATCCGAAAATAGGCGATGGATACCTAAAGCAAGGATTGGAATTAGACGGACTTGGAGATTATGTGAGCCTGCCAAACGTCGGCAATTTTGGCAGTCAAATTGGTCCATATACTTTTGAAGCGTGGTTTAAAACGAACCATAAGAAACGCTGGAGTGCGATCTATAAAGTTAATGAATGTGTTGGTAGTAATAACATGGGTCATGGAATTCTTATTAATACTAAGCGGAAGATAGGTGATACCGTATATGAGACTAAAGAAGATGTTATGTTGATACATCGTGCGGAAATGATAAAAAGGGGTGGTTGTATCGGCGGTTCCTCCGAATGGTATCAACCCGTTTCAGATGGTGTGTGGCACCACATTGTTTGGACATCGTGTACATTTGTTCCAGAAGAGTTAGCTCAGGAAAGGAATTTACCTGAAGTGAACTGTGCAAAAAGTGTTCTCTACCTTGATATGGAGCCAATTACGTTGTCAGATGGTTTTATGTTACGTAAAGACACCCGACCCTATACGCTGCCTATTTTTCTCGGTGCCGTTAACGATAACGGTAAGGATGTGTTAGGCTTTTTTCAAGGCGTTTTTGATGAAGTGCGGATTTATGACCGTGCACTGACGCATGAAGAGGTGATTCGCAACTACGAATCGGGTATCGGTCTAAGTGTTGAACCTATTGAAAAGTTGTCAACGGTCTGGGGTGCGCTGAAGGCTAAACGTTAGCACCAACAGCTTTTTGTCTGAACCAGGATTAGCATGATTATCCACAACCTGTGTATACATGTATACATGTATACGTGACGAGTTTTGCGTTGCTCTACCCGCAGCATCATGTAGAATGCCATGCGCGCATTCCGCCAAGTGCATTCACAGCGTTGATTTGGACCTACAATATAAAATCACTGTTTCTGATGTATACATAAAGGAGGCATTGTCATGAAAAATCTCATGTTGCTACTCACATTCACGGTCGTTGGTTTTATGCTAATTGCCAACGCATCTGCAAAAACTATCGTGACAGATGGACTTGTGAGCTATTGGACGTTTGACCGAACAAATATAAAGGATAGAACAGTTGAAGATGTTTGGGGTGAAAACGATGCGACGATTGTGGGAAATCCAAAAATAGGCGATGGATACCTAAAGCAAGGATTGGAATTAGACGGACTTGGAGATTATGTGAGCCTGCCAAACGTCGGCAATTTTGGCAGTCGAATTGGTCCATATACTTTTGAAGCGTGGTTTAAAACGAACCAGAAACGTTGGAGTGCGATCTATAAAGTCAATGAATGTGGCGGTAATAATAATATGGGTCAGGGTATTCTTATTAACACTGTAATAAAATTAGGTCATACCGTATATGAGACCAAAGAAGATATTTTGTTCACACATCGTTCTACAAAAAGTGGGAATGGCTGTGCTGGTGGTGCTGGCGGATCGGAGCAACCCGTTTCAGATGGTGAGTGGCACCACATCGTTTTGACATCAAGGTCAGCTAATGATAAAGAATTGGATAAATTAAGAAATGTGCCTGTGCCGCCTCAAATAAAACATAGACCTGTGCATGGAGGGAACTGTTTAACAGGTGATTTCTACCTTGATATGAAGCATGTTTCGGGCGGAACTGGTTGCACACTACCTAACGACGTCCGCCCCTATACATTGCCTATTTTTCTCGGTGCTGTGAACGATAATGGTAAGAATGTATTAGGATTTTTTCAAGGCGTTTTTGATGAAGTGCGGATTTATGATCGTGCGCTGACGCATGAAGAGGTGATTCGCAACTACGAATCGGGTATCGGTCTAAGCGTTGAACCTATCCAGAAGTTGTCAACAGTCTGGGGTGCACTGAAGGCAAAACGTTAGCACCTACTGCTTTTTATCTGAACCAGGATTATCCGAAACCTGTGTATACATGTCGGGTGTCGCAAGCTCTACCCGACCTACAATACAAAATTAATGTTTCTGATGTATACATAAAGGAGGTATTGTCATGAAAAAGCTCATGTTGCTACTCACATTCACGGTCGTTGGTTTTATGCTAATTGCCAACGCATCTGCAAAGACTATCGTAACAGATGGACTCGTAAGTTATTGGACGTTTGACCGAACAAATATAAAGGATAGAACGGTTGAGGATGTTTGGGGTGAAAACAATGCAACGATTGTCGGAAATCCGAAAATAGCAGGTGGATACCTAAAGCAAGGACTGGAATTAGATGGCGTTGGGGATTATGTCAGCTTGCCAAATGTCGGCAACTTTGGCAGTCGAATCGGTCCGTATACTTTTGAAGCATGGTTCAAAACAAGCTATAAGAAACGTTGGAGTGCAATCTATAAAGTCAATGAATGGCCCTGTAGAATAAATAACAGCGGTTATGGAATTCTTATCAATGCAGCGTGGGCAAGAGGAGTGGCAGATCACATACTTGAAACCAAAGAAGATTCTATAATGATTGAACGTAATGAAAAAACGGGTGGTGGGTGTGCTGGTGGTTCCTCTGTCAGGGAGCTTGCAATTTCAGATAGTGTTTGGCATCATATTGTTTATACAACTCGGAAACCTACCCAAGAAGAGTTGGCTAAGTTAAGACATTTACATGGTAAAGAGAACTGTTTAACCAGTTATGTTTATATTGATAACGAGCCATTTTGGTGGTCAGTATCTTGTACGTCATTGAACGACATCCGACCTTATACCCAACCGATTTTTCTGGGTGCTGTGAACCATAATGGTAAGGCATCAGGCTTTTTTCAAGGCGTTTTTGATGAGGTGCGGATTTATGATCGCGCGCTGACGCATGAAGAGGTGATACGCAACTATGAATCTGGCATCGGTCTCAGTGTGGAACCTGCTCAGAAGTTGCCGACGGTCTGGGGTGCATTGAAGGCAAAACGTTAGCACCTACTGCTTTTTGTCTGAACCAGGATTCTCAGGATTATCGGATTTATAGGATTATCCGCAACCTGTGTATACATGTATACTTTTATACGCGTATACATGTCGGATGTCAACTCTACCCGAACTACAAGAAAATGGCGCGTTTTGGAAGCGCGCCTGCCACAATATTAAGATTCGCTATAAGCCTTTGTAAATCACATTTTAATAAATTTAAAAAAATTGTTGACAATAAATTAAGATTATTGTATAATACCCATATTCGTTAGAAACTTGCGCTATGCGCGACTTTCTAACGGTAGAGGTGCTTTTCCGGTTTTCCGGATGCACCGACAGTGTTTAACAGCCACTGCCGATGCTAAAGCACTGACAGAGAACTGGACTCTGACAGGCTGGTTTCTATTTTATTAGTAAGCGATTGTCGCGTCAATACTTATATTTAGAGACCAGCAGCCTCTACAGAGATAGCCAAAACCTTACACATACCTGCCTATTTCTGTAGTCTGTCAAAAACAATTAACCTCTTAAATAATGAGGAGACACAAGATGAGACGAGACTACAAAGCACTCCTTCTCGCTATTCTGACTTTCGCATGCATCACAAGCGGTTTATTGCTGTTTGGCACAATAGATGCCACACAGGAAGATACACCCGCTTGCGAACAACAATTCAAACGCGAATGTTCACCGAGAAAAGGAGCACCGAAACCGGGCTTGATTTGTCCAAGTCCAAGACAACCCTGCCCACTGGATACAGCGTATAGCAGGGATAATGACAAGCTTGAACAGGAGGGAATTTTAGATGAATAGACAAATGTCCTGGGGCATCGCAGCCCTGATTATAGTCCTGATTGCTGCGGGTAGTTTTATGTATTGGCAGTGGTCATCCGTGCAGCAGCTGAAAGAACAGATTGCACAAGATGAGAAATTGCTTGAAGAACGGGATAAGCCGGTTGCGGAGAATAACCTGCCGCCTGCCGAACCGGGTAAAAAGTGGGTGCCGCATGGTGACCACTTTCACCAGGTGCCTATTGACGCACCTGATACGTGGCAAGGGGAACCACACGAACCTGTCGCAAAAGAAGTGCAGGCGAAGCCAGCCTATACCGGACCGTTGACTTACCATGAGGAGCTTCTGGAAACACATCCGGTAAAAGCCCTCCGCCTACAAACCGAAGAACGCGGACACTGGAGCGCGGAATGGATACCGCCATTTCCGCCTGATGATCAAGAGGCCGCAAGGGTTGCCCGTAATAAATATATTCTTCAGTACTACAAAAGTATCGGAGATACTGACAACCCTGCTTATAGAGAGGCGTATCAGGACCATGAGTTTTATCGCTCTATCTACGCCAAAAGATACCGTAGTGTGTTACGACCGTATCTTGATGAGTCAGGTCTGCTTGATAAGTCACTTGACATCACCACCAGACAGGAACTAATCGAACGATCCTATGAAGTCCGCAATCGAGCGAATGATATATTTCAGTTATCATGGGTAGACATGTCGCCCGATGATGTAGGCGATCTCTCACTATATGGGAGTCCCTCAGACCCCGCTGCCCCCCCAATAATGGATGATAGATAAGGAGAACCTCTTATGCTTAGAAGAATTTCACAACAGATGATTGTAATCTTAATACTATCCCTTGTAGTATATAGTGTGTATGTCTCTCAAGCAGATGATCCATATAAAAACGATGCAAACAGGAGCATAACAACGGCTGAAAAACTCCTGAATGGCAAATATCGAACAGCGGACAATCTGCAAGATAACTTAATTATTGCGCGTGGTGAAATGAACAAATTAATAGGTAAATGGGAGGACAACAAAGCTGCAATAAGCAACGGTGCTACTATGACTGTAGCAAGTGCTTTTGGAATAGCCGTTGGTGCCTACCTATCTTCTGGCACTGTAGCAGCTACTGCGGTGGCATCCCTCGTGGTGAACGCAAAAAAATTAGGTTTAGCTATTTATGACCACTCGGATTACGTAACATCTATGGAAGCCGTTATCAATAAGGTCGCTGAACTGACAGATCAGGCAAATACAGCGGTTGGTGCTTACAAAAAAGAGTATAATAGATATATCGGAATCATGGCTCCACATCTCAATTATGATGCAGCATGGCTTGAGGCTGATGTCAAAGCGAGTTTGACAGATGATGATGTGTATCATCATCCTACTGATCCCCAGAGTAGTGGTTCAAGAGGGTTTCACTATGTGGAGACACGACAGGATATTATTATTCCAAATTTACCTAATAATTATGAGTGTGACGGTCCCTGTACGAACGCATTTAATTCTCCCTATAAGGCATTTGACAGTCACCGCGAGAAATGCGGTACTGCAGAGAATGTGGAGAAAGCGGCGCAGTCGCGTGCAAATGAGGAGACGACTCCATACGCTAACTGGTTCCCTGAGAGATTCATACCGGGGATCCTTGAAAGCCGTGGCGTTTTAGAGGGTTGTGGTCGCCACTACTATAACTGTCCCGATTTTCCAGACACTGAACATCAAGTGTTTTCTTGCAACAAAACTAAGACCAATGAATACGGGACGAGTGTCCGCTGTGGCACGCAATTCAGACCGTGCATGGGGCACAAAGAAGATCATGATTTATCTGATTGGATTTCGTGGAAAAGTAAGCATTCTACGACAGCAGATAGCAGTGATGATGACGACAGCACCGAACAGGACACGGAGGGCTTACAGACCGAGCAGACACAAACGTCAACACCATCTTACCATGCGTGTGGCGTTCATGAAACATCTGTATCTGGCGATCATTCGGCTGCGGGGTGTGGCGTTTCGGGTCATTATGTGTGTGATGGTTCAGACCATTCATTGCAAGCGAGTTGCACGACAACGAATGCCAGCGGGCAATCTTGCACGGCGTCAAGTTTCTATGCGTGTCAAACTCATACGCACCAGTATCCGACGACTGCCACTTGTTCGCAATGTAATAAGGTTTATACACCGAGCAGCTATTCGTCTAACAGATGGCATAAAGCCAGAACCTGCACAAAGCAAAAGTGGCTACAGGTGGATGGGAGGTGGGTGAAAGTGCGCTGCACCAACACCTTCTATAAATGCACCAATGGCAATTGGCAGTGTGCGACAGGCGAGATGTGGTGTCGGGATGCCGACGGTTCGTAAGCACGCAATCACCATAAACTCACAACAGGCAGGTATCCGAAAGGGTATCTGCCTTTTCTTTTTTTTCTAAACCCCATGCTGTTTTGTCTATCCCAAATTTATGGGCATAAGTCGCGATTCGGAGATCGCTCCTACAGAATATATGTAAAATTATTTACATAATTTACTATATAATGATTTAATCGGAAGTGTATGATAACGCTAAGACCGAAATATAGGCAAAAAGCGAATGAGTTGTAGGTCGGGTTTCGCTCCGCTCTACCCGCTGAATACCATTAGCAGCATGCGCTTTTGGCATGCTGCATGATTCATAGCGTTGATTTGGACCTACGAGACTGAAAACGGCGCGTTTACAAAGCACACCTACCGTTGGACAGTAAAGTTGAAGGAGGCATGTCATGAAAAGGCTCATGTTGCTGCTAACATTCACGGTCGCTGGTTTTATGCTCACTGCCAGCGCATCCGCAAAGACTATCGTGACAGATGGACTTGTGAGTTATTGGACGTTTGACCGAACAAATATTAAGGATAGAACAGTTGAGGATGTCTGGGGTGAAAACGATGCAACGATTATGGGAAATCCGAAAATAGTCGATGGCTACCTAAAGCAAGGATTTGAATTAGACGGTTCTGAGGACTATGTAAGTTTGCCAAATGTCGGCAATTTTGGAAGTCAAATTGGACCGTATACTTTTGAAGCGTGGTTTAAAACAAGCCATAAGGAAAGTTGGAGTGCGATCTATAAAGTCAATGAGCTACCTTGTGCAAAACGTAACCGTGGTTATGGAATTCTTATTAATGCTACGCGGATTAGAGCACCTGTAGACATAATTGAGACTAAAGAAGATTTCATTTTTGTTCAATTTAGTCCAAAAGGGGAAGTGGGTTGTACTGGCAGTACCTTTAGAAGGAATCATACAGTTTCAGATGGTGAGTGGCACCACATCGTTTGGACATCTCGGTCACTTAATGAAGAAGAGTTAGATCTGATAAAACATCTGCCCATAGGGAACTGTTTAAAATTTACTGTCTATCTTGATATGAAGCCAATTGTGTCTCCAATTAGTTGTTTATTTGGAAATGTTCCCCGTCCCTATACAAAACTGATTTTTCTGGGTGCTGTGAACGATAGGGGTAAGGCATCAGGCTTTTTTCAAGGCGTTTTTGATGAAGTGCGGATTTATGATCGGGCGCTTACGCATGAAGAGGTGATTCGCAACTACGAGTCTGGTATCGGTCTTGGTGTTGAACCTATTCAGAAATTGTCAACGGTCTGGGGTGCGCTCAAGGCAAAACGTTAGCACCAACTGCTTTTTATCTGAACCAGGATTAGCAGGATTATCTTCAATTTGTGTATACATGTATACGCGTACACATGTATACTTTTATACGCGTGTACGTGTCGGATGTCAACTCTACCCATAGCCGCCAATCTCCTTCTTGTAGGAGCGAGCTCCTGCTCGCGACATCTCCCAAATCCTAAAAATCTGATAATCTTGTAAATCCTGGTTCAGACAACAAAAAAGGCGCGTTTGGAAAACGCGCATACCGATAGCCGACAGCCACCTACCCCGAATGTTTCTCTTTTTCTACTTTGTATTGATTGACGGCTTTTTGGTAGGTTGTGTCGTCAATGCCGTCCATATCGCGAAGTTCTTTGAGTTTCTTGAGATTGTCAATCCGGACACCTTCCGCCTCCTCCAACGCCTTGATGTCCTGCGGGTCAAGCGTGTTTTCAAAATGGAAGGTCACTTGTCCCTGCACACCTTCCGCCCGCAACACATACCCGAACAACGTTGAAAGCGTCCCCGCCACAGTGGACTGGATACTCTCTATATTGATACGATAGTCGCTGCGTTGTTCGCGTGCGTGCGTTTCAGTGACGTTTTCGTTGCTGTGCTGTTTGATCGGCGTGCTACCCGTGGCGCGTCCGATACGACGGTCGTATAACCGCATCAATCCATCCACCATGCCGAAGAACGAAGATTGCATCTGTCCACCTTTGGGCATATTCACCGTGACGATGTCCAGATGTCCGTAGCCCTCGTTCGGTTTCAGATTAGAATACATCGTGTTGATACCGCTGATAAAATCACGGATAAACTCGTCCTCTGCCTCAATATCACCGACAATTTCAGGTGGCATAAAATTTTTGAGTTTGTCGCCATCCACCGAGAAATCGGCGCGTGCCCAACCGTGTGATTCCAACACACGTTGAAAGTCGTTTATCACACCTAATTGACGCACAACATCCACCGGCGCAGTCGCCATAAACGACTTGCCAAAAGGCGTATCAGGAGCGTTGTTGAACGGCACATACATCACCGTCGGGTCATCCGCAAGCGACACCCATTTGCCCAATTGCCACTGCCCAAGCTCCCACTGTTCGCCTTCTGTCGGGTGTTTTATGCTGTTGAACCGCGCCGTAATCGGGTCAAGCACAGCGAGGTTTGTTGCCATATCTGCCGCCTCGTTCAGCACGAGTTCTATGAACAGCGCACCCCGCAGATATACACCGGCATACATCTGGTCTAACAACACATCAAAATCGTGGTGTTTCGTCTCAAGCCGTGCGATGAAATCGTCAATCACAGGTTTCGTCCGCATCGGTTCAACCTCGTAATACCATCCCTCGTTGCAGGTGCGCAGGAAGTCGGTATACGCTTTGTTCACTTCCGGACTGATGTCGACGATGATGTTCATCAATCTGTCTACAGGCAGGCAGAGCAGCTCATCTTCCGACCAATTTTTTAGTTGCCATACGGATTGTGAACGCTCCGGCGGTGCGAGGTATCCCATCGTGTGAGACCGAAACGGGTTTCGCATGGAGACTCTGCCGCCACCAATCGCACGGGTGTTGCGTGTGTTGTGGGTGTCTTTATTGAAAATTCGTTTGAGTGCTTTTTGTATCATAGTTTTAGTTTTGTAGGTCCAAATCAACGCCAAATGCGCTTTTTGGCATTTGTCGGGTAGAGCAACGCAAAACCCGACAATTATACGTGCATACTTTATATACGTGTCGGGTTTCGCTACCGCTCTACCCGACCTACGAAGAGTTGAGTTGATTGCTATACCAATAGTATATCCGAAGACGGGCGGGTAACTGGAAGGAATTGGGTGGTGGGAACAATAGATTTCCAATAGATACGCAATAGGTTTGCGGGGAAAAGGGAGTTAGTTTTCAGTCTTGTAGGTCGGGTAGAGTTTGCGACACCCGACATGATCACATTTCAGACTAAGCTTGTCGGGTGTCGCTTCGCTCTACCCGACCTACGTACTATTTTCCAACAATAGATTTGCAAAAGGATTTTACTTTAATGTATAATTATGTTAAAATAAATATAACATTTCATAAATTTGTTATTGAGAGGGACAGCGCGCATGTCTACACGATTACTTTCCGCCACCTTTACCATCACCGAAAGACAACTCGCGTGGATAAAAGAACGACAAGCGAAAACCGGACTCACACAGGTTGAGATCGTCCGCCGTGCGCTTGACGAATACGCCGAACGCGAAGAAACAAAAGAACATCGAAAACTTTTCACCCCGCAGCAGCGCCAAGATATCAAAGAGGCAGCGCGGACGAAAGGGGTCTCCGAAGTGGAAATCATCCGGAGAGCACTTAACAAGGAGCTCAACATCTTCTTCCAGCGGTTTTAAGATGGCTGTCGGCTTTCAGCAGTCCGCAGTCAGCAGTTAGTAGGCGCAGCATGCCAAAAGTGCATGCTGCGTTGATTTGGCGTTTTGGAAACGCGCCTACAGTGAGGTTGGTGAAATGGGAGGTTTATTTTATGTTGATTGTTATTATTTCTGTCTTGATCGTGTTATTGGTCTTTGCTATCCGTAGTTTTTAGCGTAAACAGGTCTACGAATTATCCTTGTTACCATTTTGCGCCGCATCTTCCAATGTCAACTGCACGTGTCCCTTCGGCAGGTTCTCCACCGCCGACTCCATATCTGGATGCAAATCTTTGGTTTCACCCTTCCGTGCCTTATCAGATGTGGATTCGCGTGCCTGTTCCGCAGCCTTTGCGTCTGCCGCCGCGATACTGGCATTCGTGTCATATCCACGATGCGCAATGTTCCAACGTTTCATCAGCGTATCCGCCAGAGTAGCGAATGCCTTGAATTCGGTGAGGACATCAGATTTCTCCTGCTTATCTTTCTTGTCCTTATCTTTATCATCTTTAGCGGTATCGTCTTGCCCGACATTCTGTATCAACTTGCTATATTCCAACAACATCAGGTCGTAGAGGTTCAGCAAACGATTTATCGTCTGCTTGTTCTCCTCCTCAGTCCGATTTTGAAGTTCAGGTGTTATCTCTTTCATACGGACATTATATCGGAATGCAGATATATCTTTAGGCACGATCCCATGCTAACGACAATAGATATCCAATATATATCCAATAAGTTTGCAGAAAAAATGGCGGTTGGCATTTGTCGCCTCTTCCTGTAGGAGCGACCTCCTGGTCGCGACATATTCCGGATGGTCGCGTACAGAATGTACAATCTATCTCATAAAATAGTTGGAGGGCTTTGAAAGCCCGATTTCAATATCCTGTAGGCGGTGAATGCCTAAAGACGAATGCGCTTTTGGCATGCTCCATGATTCATACCGTTGATTTCGATCTCCGAATCGCGACGAAACCACTAATAGTCGGGAATCGGAGTTCCCTCCTACACAGAGAATCAACTGATAATGAACCAACAAATCCTATTTATGAGATACGCTCTAAGAACAGCGCCTAACTTTGGGCAATAAATCGGGCTTAGAAAGCCCTCTAACAAGAATCGGAATTGTATACACGTATAAATGTATACACGTATAAATGTATACACGTATAAATGTTTTTACAACAGCGTTCTTTCCCCGAAAGGCAACTTCGGCAAAACATCTCTGAAATAGTCCTGAATCTCGTATATCTGCAGTGCGGGGGCTTCCATATTGTAAGACGGATGTTCATACATGCCAGCGCGGCTCGCCTCCGTCCGCATCCCACTGGACGGTGGCGATGTAACCACAAAAACGCCTAAATCCGCTTCCTCGTTCTGCATAGCGGTGCGGAAGTCACGGACATGTCCGAGTGTATAACCTCCGCCCTTCACCTGTGCGACTGCCCGACCATACGCCTGCTTGCCTTTCACCCGACCGAGCGGAAATCTGAACGTGCCATCTATCCCGCCATCCGCTACCTTCTTGGCATTGGATTTAAAATGTAGCACGTGCGTGACGCACCACTCCTCAAAGCCTTGTGGGTCAGTGCGGGCGAGCGAGAGTGCCTGCTCCACATTCTCTGGCGTGCCAGCAACAGTAACGCTGTCCCGATGTTGCGGGAACAACCGCTCAAATTGCTGCCGCACAGCACCGATGGCGAGATAGGTGAGGTCTATCCCGATCCAGTGCCTGTTGAGTTCTTCCGATGCCATCAACGTTGTGCCGCATCCACAGAACGGGTCGAGGATAAGGTCGCCTTCGTTTGATGAGGCGGCGATGATGCGTTTGTAGAGTTCTATCGGTTTTTGGGTGGGGTAGCCGGTGCGTTCTGTTGCCATCGCATTTAATGCTTGAATGTTCCACACATCAAACGGCAGTCTCTGCGTATCGCTTGCTCGTGTAGCACTTTCATTTCCGGTCTCAAGACGACGAAGCACTTCTGGTGTTCTACTTTCTTTTACTCGAGTCAAATCAATAAAATATTTATCTGTTTTGCTGTAGAAAAGTATCACATCATGCTTGCGCCCAAACCATTTTTTACTTACGCCACCAGTTTGGTAACACCAAACAATTTCATTGCGAAAGTTTTGGGGTGCAAACACAGCATCCAAAATAATTTTGAGGTAATGACTCGCGGTGGGATCACAATGTAGGTATAGGCTACCGGTATCCGTGAGTAATCGGTGCATCTCCACAATCCGAATGCCCATCATCACGAGATATGCCATCATCGGCGTTTCGTTGAGGAATTGGCGTAATCCTTCAATCGTATTGCCTACCTGCCCGCCGACATCTACGAGCAGCTCGTTATATGCGTCTTCTGCTGCATCGCCCCATGTCCATGTGTCTGTGAACGCTCGGACGAGGGTATCGGGTTCGCGTCCGTGTTCGTCGCGGAACGGCACAAAATAGTCGCGTTTGGAGTTGAAAGGTGGGTCGGTGGCGATGAGGTCTATGCATGCGTCCGGGAGGTTTCGCATCTCCTCAAGGTTATCGCCACGGATGAGGGTTCGGTTTTGATGCATAGGGAACTTTTCTCGTAATCAAGTTTTTAGTATTCCTTAACCGTGATAACCGTTTCAATATTAACCCATGAATCCCATTCATACACTTCAGCTACGGCTAAGATAAGTTCTTTAACGCCTGTTTCAATATTACTGACACGTTCTTTGTCGGCACGAAAATCATGCTTGATGTATGCCACAATACTGTTTTCGTCTTTCCCTGCTAAACAATATACACGTACGTTCTTCTCGTTCACGTGTGGCAAAACAGAGTTTACCATCACCACTAACCACTCCAAACAAGTTGGTTTATATTCCTCTGCCCCTAATGCTTCCTTTGCCATTGTTTTCTCCTCTACTTGACGAATAAGGTAATTAGGGTTACTATTACACCGATAACTGCAACGCCTGCGGTGATAAAAGTACCTATAAACCACTTCAAACTTGATTGTTGTTCTTTCATGTCGTTCTTGACGCTGTTTATGTCGCCTTCAAGGTCGCTTTTCACCTGATTGATGTTAGCTGTTAGGTCGCTTTTCACCTGATTGATGTCATCTGTTAGGTCGCTTTTCACCTGATTGATGTAGTCTGTTAGATCTTCCTTGACCACCTGAATATCGTGCTTTACATCCTTGATCTGATTAGTCAAACGCCATTCAACAGGATCGATCTGCTTATCAACCTCTGGCACTTGCGTACTGAGGTCTCCAATTTGTGTTTCGAGTTGATTTACTTTTTTTTGAACGGTTCCTAAGTCTCTTTCTCTCAATTCTGACATAATACGCTCCTGCTGTAAATCCTTATCAACCTAAATCCGCTCTTCAATAATTGCTGACGTTTCACCAACAGCATTCTGAACAAGCAATGTGGTAGTCGACTGGTGTGCATATTATATTACCTTATCACGTAGGTTGTCAAGACGTAATACCATTTCTGATTGACAAAGTATCGTTCGGATTTTTGAGTTTCTTTGTAGGAGGGAACTCCGGGGAATGCCAAAAGGCATTCATACCCGGGGAATGACTAAACGTCATTCATACCGTTGATTTCTTGATTTGGATTCCCGATAAGTCGCTATTCGGAGATCGCTCCTACAGAATGTAAGAGGTGCGTTTTTGAATCGCTCTGTTATTATCAGAATCGCGGAAGGCGCGGAGAACACGGAGAACGCGGAAAGAAGAGATATTTGGTCACGAAGGTACATTTTGTGAATATAATTTCGGATTTGCAGGGGCATCCTCCGTGTAATCCGCGTCCTCCGTGATAATCCGCGATTCAGACAATTCGGCGCGTGGACAAAACGCGCATACCTTTGTGGTAATAAATCGGGCTTAGAAAGCCCTCCAACAAGAGTCGGATTGTATACATGTATACACGTATAAAACGCAGGAAGATGCACGAAAGCAAAGAATGCCAGCAACTCTTATGACATACAAGACGATAGCGAAAAGAAAAAGGCAAATACCCAATAAAGGATACCTGCCTGTGTAAATGTTATCGTTAGATGAAAGTTAGAGCTACCATGGAATGCTACTAACTGCCCAGATAACCGATGATCCAGAATCATTTACTTTCTTCCAAGCAGTTATACTCCCACTCGCACCACAGCTGCTTATGGACATTCTACAATCCAATGTCGCACCAAAAACCTTACCGACAACTCTGGAATTCTTATAGAAATACCCCTTAAAGTCGTTAAATGTTCCAGCTTTACTACCTCTCACATTTTCTATTTCATGCGGGACGTAATTGCTAAAACCCCAATTTCCACGATACGCTACATCACTGCATTTTACATTGGAAACTGTTGTCCAACGATGAGAATTTTCATCATGATCATTCTTGGCTGATGTCCTAGAACGTGATCGCAAAATTTCTCCAGGATCCTTGTCAATTGCAGTCCCCCAAGTACTGTCTTCCGTAAGTTCGTCGAAACCATGACTAATTCGATTTTCCCAAGGTTTGTGATCGGAAAATACAACACCACTTACTAAAATAAAAATCAAAAAACTCAAAATATACCTCATAACAATTTACTCCTTATCGTAAATTAAGAAATTCGTACGGGTCTATGCCCGATTCATCATAATTAAGAATCTTAAATCCTGAAGGGATAATACCCTCCCATAATTGATCTTCAACTTCATCAGATATGTCATCTGGATGACCCGCAAAATCAACTATATCCTTACCATTGTCGCCCCACCTAATATAAATAGAACCCTTAATGGTAGGATACAGTAAACCATTTTCTTTAAAAATTCCTACGGCACGCTGACCCTGATTCCATAATTTTATCTGGACACGTGTCATTAATTCATAAATAGGAAGATCATTCGCATAATCATCCCAATCCACATTTTCAGGAAAATCACTTGGAACTTCGGGATAAGGTCCAAAGCCGTGAGGTGAGACAGGCACATCTACGACTTCAGCAGTTGCTGCAGGCGTTTGGGCTGCGGTTGTCCCTCCGCTTTCGGTGTTGTTTTCCACTTCAGCGGTTACTTTGTTGACGGGTTTCTCTGCGGTATTATTTTCCGCAGGGGCTTGGGTTGACGTTGTTTCGGTCTCCGTTGCTGCTTTCTGCTTCGCCTTTTGGTTTTCCAATCGGCGCGCGTATTCCGCACCATCGGCTGCCGCTTTTCTATCGTCTGCCAGTGAGTGTTGATACCAAAAGTAACACCCACCGGCAATAATAATCAGCAGTAGGATGCCACCAATTATCCATTTATTGGTAAAGATGTCGCGTAGCATCTTATACCTCCTCTGATTGTTTGGCTACACCTGCGCAGTGTGTAGCGTGATTGTTGCTATCGGGTATCCACTGATTAAAAAAAAGCGGGCACCCCTACAACTAACGGTTCAAGAAAGTATATGGGTACCCATAATGTGAACCGTTAGTTGTAATACTAAACAATATTATTGTATCAGAACATGAAAAAAATGTCAACATCTTTTTTTGTTTGTTCCCATAATCAAGGTATGTGCGTTTGTAGTCGCGCAATTCATTGTCCCTCTTGTTGGAGGGCTTTCTAAGCCCGATTTGCTTCTGTAGGAGCGATCTCCGAATCGCGACACATTTGCAGTCGGGAATCGGAGTTCGTAATCAACGGTATGAATCATGGCGAATGCGCTTTTGGCATTCAGCATGATTCACCGCCTACAGAATGTAAGAGGCGTGCTTTGAAACCGAACCTACCTTATGGCAATAAATCGGGCTTAGAAAGCCCTCCAACAAGAGGCGAGGTTGTATACGCGTATACATGTATAGTTGTATACACGTATACACCGAAACCTGGAAAATATCTTTTTTCTTGAAAACTACTTTTTATTATGTTATAATATAAATAACAATATTATAATAACATGTCGGGTTTCGCTTCTCTCTACCCATAGGTGTCAATTTAAGGATTTTCCAATCATGTTTGGGTGGTTTCAATCCTCTTGTAGGTTGGGTTGAGGAACGAAACCCAACATGAAACGCTTTTACAACCTCAAAATGTTGGGTTTCACCTACGGTTCAACCCAACCTACGAGAACATGTATAACTAAATTGACGCCTAACTGAAAACTGATAACTAATAAAAACACACCGGGCAGCACATACAAAAGGAGAAAAAATGAAACGCTTAGAAAAATGCCGATTGATGGTGTGGGGCATCGCACTGCTATGTGTGATGTTGTTCAGTGCTGCAGACGCACACGCACAACTACCGGCAACAGTTGACGAAGCATCCATCGCAGGCACATTCAACGAAATCGCAGGCGTGCGCGGGTGGGGACTGCTCGGTGCAGCACCGTTCCAAACGGACGCAGTGAGTGGCAACGTCTCCGCAATCGCACAAGGTGGCGGCAACATCATCCGCGGCAAATATCACGCGGAAGCAGGTATCACCGTCAAATCGTTCGACTTCAAACTCTACACAGATGGCACATTCAAAGGTTATTCTACGCGAGATTTGGGGCGACAGGCAGATGTCGGGCTGGCAATTGAGTTCCCCGATTTTGATGTCGCAGGATTCCACGCCACCGGCGGTGCAGGTGTGTTCGGACGAAATGCCGGACAGTTCGGCAAGCCAAACGCTCGCGACGATCTGGAAAACTTGGGATATGATCCCAACTCGCTGGATGGGCGCGACCTTGAAACGCTCAAGCCGCCACCGAGTGGGTTGTCCTTCAAAGCAGGTAATAGCCTCAACTTGTTGGCCTATGTGCTGCTCAAACATCCGAAAGGATTCAGTGTCGCTGTCAAAGCGATGCCAGAGTTGGCAGGTGCAGGCGACAATCCTGTGCATCAGTTGATTATCACGCCAAGCACCAGTTTTGAACTGCGTGATAATGTTAACATTGAGCTCGGTGCGGACATCGGGCTACAAACTTTCAACGACACAATCGAGAAGGAACTGGCAACGCTTGTTGCGGTCAAACTCTCGTTTTAGTCAGCAAAAATTATCGTAGGTCGGGTAGAGCAACGCGAAACCCGCAGCATGCCAAAAGCGCATGCTGCGTTGATTTGGACAATGTTAGTGCCATCAACTTCATGTCGGGTGTCGCTACCGCTCTACCCGACCTACAAGACTGTAAACCAAAAACCTATGAAAAAACTATTTATTCTTGTTATCCTATTAACCCTATTCATTCACGGACACACCCCTATTTTCAGCAGTAGCGATGGCAGCGATGACGAACCGATCACCTCTGCTGCACCGAAAAAAGGGTGGGTCTACGGAAAAATTGAGTATCAGCACGATATATTGACACCGCGCGAATACTTTATGCTGCTCCGCGCGCATCCGCAGGCAAAAGTACCGAAGATTGAAGGCGGATATGCTACAACCGATGTATATGTCAAAGTGCGTCTACGGGGTGTGTCGACACCGCGCGACTTACAAAACGCTGATGACCGACACCGACCCCATATCTGGCTCGACCGAGAACGTCAACGATGGGACACCGCGATGCAGTATGTTTGGAACGTTATGCAACCGAGTCGGACGTTCCGTGTCGGTAATTTCAAGGTGTTGAAATCGGATGAACTGCTTGAGGCGGATATTGAATTTCTGTTAGGTGGGATGTGGCTCAATTTGGCGAATACGATGGTCAATGACGAGATCGCACGCACACCGCAGGATGAATTTGAATGGGATTGGGGGTCGCGCGGTATCGGTCCCACAAATCCGAATGTGCCGCGGTAAACGAATCTCCCACATTGTTGGAGGGGTTTCTAACCCCGATTATTGTAATTTATCAGCGTTAAAAACGCCTCTAACAAGAGTGAGGTTTGTATACATGTATACGCGTATACATGTATACACCTTGGTAGGTGCGGTTTTAAAACGCGCCTACAAGGTGGTGTGATACTATTGTAGGTCGGGTAGAGCAACGCGAAACCCGACAAATCATGCGGAATCATGTAGAATGCCAAAAGCGCATTCTACCAAGTGCATTCCGCCAAGCGCATTTGGCGTTGATTTGGACATGGAAACCCTATCTAATCCTACGTGTCGGGTTTCGTAAACTCTACCCGACCTACGAACCTACTTGCGAAAGGCGTGATATGTGTGATAAATTATACCTAACAGCTTATTCGGCACATCGGGCTTACAAAGCCCTCCCACAAGAAAAGGTATAATCCAAATGACACACCAGAAAACATCACATTCACACCCATATATCATCGCCATTCTGTCCCTGCTGATATGCGTGGCAACAACTGCCACATCAGCCACAGTCCATTTAGAGATGACAGATAAAGACGGCACCGCTACCCGCATCGGAAGCGGGTTTTTTGTCACCGATACACTGATTGCAACGAGTTCCGATGTCGTGAGAGGTGCAGCCGCAGGCACAGCGACGTTAGTCGGTAAAGACGAGAAGTCCGTGATTGAATGTGTTGTGGCCGTAGACCCGAAAAACGGGTTAGTGTTGCTGAACGTTGCGGTGTCTGATGTCGCACCGCTACCACTTAGCGATAGCGATGCTGTCGAGATAGACGATACCGTCTATATTAGAGGGAGTGCCGAGAAAAGTTTGGAAGCCATCATCGGTGAATACAAGGAAGGGCATTTTGAACTGACAACGCCAATTCCACCGATGCGTAGTGGCGCGCCTGTGCTAAACAGCGAGGGTGAAGTGATAGGTGTTTATTACAATTCCCAAGAACGCAATTTTGTTGTCCCATCAAACACACTGAAAACGTTGCTAAATCAAGCAAAGCAGACAAAACATCTACGGGGACAAAAACCACTCGGCAATCTATCTGCCGAGTTTTTTTATAGATCGGGCAGAGCGCACCTTAAGTTGAAGGACTACGCGGCAGCAATAACGGATTTCACAGAGGCGATCTCACACGGGTTAGATGATGCGGAGCCATACTTTTATCGTGCAGAGGCGAAGCGACACCTCAAACAATATGCGGAGACACTTTCGGATTATGACGAGGCGATAAAACGAAAGCCTGATCATGCGGATGCTTACAACAATCGTGGGCTTGCATATCACGAACTCAAGAAATACCCCATTGCGATTATAGATTTTAGTGATGCCATCAGGATAGAACCAGATTTCGCCTTCGCTTACAATAATCGTGGACGGGCGAAGTTTGCCCTTAAACAATATAGGGCTGCGGTTGCGGATTACAACACCGCAATACGGCTCAAGCCGGATTATGCGGTGGCTTACAACAATCGTGGCGGTGTAAAGCAGGCACTCAGACAATACGTTGCTGCAATTTTAGATTACAACACCGCCATCAAAATGGATCCGAATTATGCATCAGCATATTACAATCGTGGACGGACGCAACATCTCCTCAAACAATACAAGGCTGCAATTGCGGATTATACTGTCGCTATCCGACTGGAACCAGATTTTATTTACGCTCATGGCAATCGCGGACTTGCGAAATATGAACTCAAACAATATGACGCTGCCATCACGGATTATAACGTCATCATAGCACACGAGCCGGAGAACGCTTACGCTTACAATAATCGCGGGCTTGCGAAATACGAACTGAAGAAATACAAGGCGGCGATTTCAGATTTAGACACTGCTATCCGACTGTATCCTGATTATGTTACAGCTTACGATAAGCGTGGACAGGCAAAGCATAAACTCAAACAATACGAGGCTGCTATCAGCGATTTTGACACTGCCATCCTACTGGACCCTGATTATATTGTGGCTTACAATAATCGCGGTCGGGCGAAGCACGCACTCAAACAATATGACGCTGCAATTGCGGATTACAACATCGCGATAAAACGAAATCCTTACTATGCGGAAGCGTATTACAATCGTGGTGCTTTGCATCAAAGTAACAGACAAAATAAAAATGCGATTGCGGACTATACCGAAGCGATAAGACTAAAACCGGATTATATGGATGCATATATCAATCGTGGGAATATAAGGAAAGTCCGCAGACAACACGAAGCTGCTATTTTAGACTATGATGCCGTCATCAAACTAAATCCTGACGATCCTGCGATATATTATTCTCGTGGATTTTGCAAGCAAATGCTCAAACGACACACGGAGGCGTTGTCAGATTTTGACACTGCCATCAGATTAAAACCGGATTATGCTCTCGCTTACAACAATCGCGGAAATGTGAAGCAGGCACTCGGACAATACGAGGCTGCCATCAAAGATTATAGTGCTGCCCTCGAAATACAACCCAATTTTGTTTATGCTTACAATAATCGCGGACGCGCGAAATATGAACTCGGACAATACGCAGACGCTATTGTTGACCTAAACATGTCAATTCAGCTCAATTCAAATTATGCTGATGCCTACCACAATCGCGGCAAAGCGAAGGCAGCGCTTGAACACTACAGTGCTGCAATTGCGGATTATGATAAGGCGATTGATCTGATAAATAGTCATCCAGATTTCTATACCAGTCGTGGAGACGCGAAGGTGAAACTTGGGCAAAACGACGCTGCAATCTCGGATTATGCAATGGCTGCCTATAGCCGTGGAATGACGAATCAAGTTGAAGGGAAAATTGCGGAGGCAAAAGAGAATTTCAAAAAGGCTATGAGACTCGCGGAACAGGTAAACGACACTTTTCTCAAGATGCGGGCTGAGCGGGAACTGCGCAATCTTGAGTCCCAGTAGGCGCGGTTAAAAAACGCACCAAACTGTCTGAATCGCGGAAGGCGCGTTTACAAAACGTGCCTACCATGGGTGTGATGCAATTGTAGGTCGGGTAGAGCAACGCGAAACCCGACAAATCATGCGGAATCATGTAGAATGCCAAAAGCGCATTCTACCAAGTGCATTCCGCCAAGCGCATTTGGCGTTGATTTGGACATGGAATCCTATCTAAAATCATACGTGTCGGGTGTCGCTACGCTCTACCCGACCTACCATATTGCAAGTCCCGCATAATCAACCACCATGCCCCATATTGTGCCAGTTCAAACAGAAGATGCACATTCTTGTGCAACAATCGGCATATTCCTCGCTTTGAAGTTGGCATATAAATTGCTCCTTTTTTAGTACATTCCCGGTATCCGCACAAAAGGAGCATACACCGATGAAAAAAACACTATATCCCGTTTTGACAGCACTGTTCATAACACTTATATTTACGCCCAACACGCTCGCCCAAGATTCACCGCAATGGCATCTACCCGAAGGCGCGAAGATGCGGCTCGGCAAAGGTGAAGCAAATGAAATCGCATATTCCCCGGATGGCACGAAACTCGCTGTGGCAAGTGACATCGGTATTTGGATATACGATGCAGAGACTGGGGAAGAACTTGACCTATTTCCAGCAAATAGGTTTGGGGTCAGTGCCATCGCGTTCAGTCCGGATGGAAGTATGCTCATAAGTAACAGCCGGAGCAGAACCCTCCGCACTTTTGAAAATCTGACCATCCGTTTGTGGGATGTGAACAGTGGCAGGCAAATCCGCACGTTCACAGGGCATACGCATTCTATCGCTTGCCTCGCATTTAGTCCGGATGGTAAAACAATCGCAAGCGGGAGTACTGACTATGTCGTCCGTGTGTGGGACGTAGAGAGTGGTAGACAGCTGCACAGACTTATAGGACCTACAACCTCGGTTACAAGCGTTGTGTTTAGTCCGGATAGCAAAACATTGGCGGCGAGTGGAAATTATACAAAATTCTTCTATCTGTGGGATGTGGAGACAGGTGGTAACGTACGATGGGATCGATGGTTCGAAGGGCATACGGAGGGGATTAGTAGCGTTGCATTTCATCCGGACGGTGAGTTAATTGCAAGTGGAAGTTACGACAATACTGTCCGTTTGTGGGATGTGGAAACCGGCGTACAGCGACGGTCTTTCACAAAGCATACGGAAAATGTCTATACCGTTGCATTTAGTCCGGATGGCAAAACGTTAGCGAGTGGAGGTCATGACAGGACTATTCGGCTATGGAATGTATTAAACGGCACGACGCGGCACGTGCTGACAGGGCATACGAGTTCTATTAGGACCATCGCGTTCAGTCCAGATAGCCAAACATTGGCGAGTAGAAGTTGGAATGGAACTATCCGTTTGTGGGATGTCTACAGTGGCAGGGAACAGCACACCATCACAGGACATACAAAAGGAATTGTAAGTATTGCGTTCAGCCCGGATGAGAACACACTCGTGAGTAGCGGTTGGGACAATGTCATGCGTTTATGGAATGTGGGTGCAGGTGTAGTGGAGAACACACTCGTAGGGGATTCGTATGCCTACAGCGTCGCATTTAGTCCGGATGGCAAAACAATCGCAAGCGGCGGGCACGATGGCACGCTACGTTTATGGGATGCGGACACAGGCACGGAACGGCGCACGCTCATAAAAATTTCGGGCTATGTTGATAGCGTTGCGTTCAGTCCGGATGGTAAAAAGGTAGCAGGTTTATTAACCACCGAAACTAATTATTCATCACATTTTAGCAACTCCGATATCGCTCTGTTCGACGTAGAAACAGGCTCGGAGCTATTCACAATTGCAGCGTATAAAGCGCCACCGCCGCCTGTTTTTCGGCGTTATGAAGGAGTCCACCCGACAGAGCATACAGAACCGGTTATCAACATAGCGTTCAGTCCCGATGGTAAAGTGCTGGCAAGTAGTGGTCAGGACTATACTATCCGCTTCTGGGATGCCCAAACTGGTGAACATTTGCGTGTGTTCGCACAACAGGTTAATTGGGTACATAGCATGGCATTCAGCCCGGACGGAAAGATGCTGGCATGTGACAGTAGGGATGGCAATCTCCATCTGTGGAATGTTGAAAATAACTCGCTGCTGTTCACTATCACGGGAGAATGGGATGATTTAGGTTCAGTCGTTTTCAGTCCGGATGGGAGTATGCTCGCAGGTGTGAGTGATGGCAGCACCATCCACTTCTGGGATGTAGATAGTTGGATGGAACTGCGCACGTTCCCAGGGCATACAGGTGGTTATGTCAATACCATTGCATTCAGTGCAGACGGCAGCACACTGGCGAGTGGCAGTAGTGATGGCACCGTCCTTTTGTGGGACCTCACACCTCGCATGCCAACAAACACGACAGTCAGTCTTTCGCCTATGAGTGTGGAATCCCCTATAGTTGGTGAGCAGCTCACGTTATCCATAAATATCGGTGGCGGGCAAAATGTGGCAGGGTATCAAGCGACAGTGCTTTTTGACCCTGCCACACTCCGATATGTTGAAAGTCGTAACGGCGACTATCTACCTGATACTGCTTATGTTATCCCGACAGTTGTTGATGGAGACAGGATAATGCTTGCGGCAACCTCTTTCGGAGAGGAAAGCAATAATGACGGCACACTTGCCACGATTACATTTGCGGTAGTCGCGACGAAAGCCTCTACCGTCCATTTGTCCAATGTGCTACTGACGGACAGCACGGGTAATAGCACAAAACCCAAAATCATCACATCTACAGAGATTACCGAACCGATGTTCCTGCCCGAAGATGTGAATGAGGACGGTGTTGTCAACATTTTGGACTTGGTATTTATTGCGGCTAACTTCGGCAAAACCGGAAAAAATGCTGCGGATGTCAATAGGGATGGCGTTGTGAATATCGTTGATTTGACGCTCGTTGCGGCGGCAATCGGAGATGCAGATTATGCTGCGCCTGTATTACAGTTTCAAAACCAGGCGGCTGCTTTTACAAGAGGAATACGGTTTCGCGACCAGGAGATCGCTCCTACAAGAGGAATACGGTTTCGCGACCAGGAGCTCACTCCTACAAGAACAGATGTAACAGCATGGCTAAAAGAAGCGCGGCAGCTCAACCTATCCGATCCCGATTTTCAACGCGGTATTCTGGTTTTGGAAAGTCTTTTGAAAGCATTTACACCGAAAGAGACAGCTCTTCTACCTAACTATCCGAACCCGTTCAATCCTGAGACGTGGATACCGTATCAACTCGCAACGCCTGCTGATGTTAGTATTACTATTTATACCGCAGATGGTAAGCTCATTCGGCAGTTGAATTTGGGGCATTTACCTGTGGGCATCTATCAGCATCGGAGTCGTGCTGCGCATTGGGATGGCAAAAACGCGCAGGGTGAGCCTGTGGCGAGTGGTGTGTATTTCTATACATTTTCTGCAGAGCAGTTCACCGCTACGCGTAAAATGTTGATAAGGAAGTAGACATCGGCTATCGGTTGTCAGTTATCGTAAGTCGGGTTTCGCGTTGCTCTACCCGACCTACAAGATAACCAACAATTATGCACCTTTTTTTCGCCAACTTGCATCATGATACATGGATATATTATACTAAATATAAGGATAAAATATCTCATGCAAAAAACACTCTTTCTGATTTTAGCGATACTCACCTTCTCCCAACACACCATCGCACAAGACGCACAGGATTGGCACAAACAAGACCTACCCGATGGCGCAAAAGCACGGCTCGGCAAAGGCGGAATAACAGGAAACATCACCTATTCTCCCGACGAAACACGTTTGGCGATAGCGTGTAGCACCGGCATTTGGATTTATGACGCACACACAGACGAACCCCTCCATCTGCTCACCGGACACACGGATTGGGTCCAAAACGTTGCGTATAGTCCGGATGGTTTTCTATTGGCAAGTTGCAGTTACGATCGAACTGTGCGTTTATGGGATACGCGTTCCAACATAGAACTCCTGATGCTGAAAGGGCACACGAACAGAGTCGTAAACGTTGTGTTCAGTCCAGATGGAAAGATGCTTGCGAGCGCGAGTGAGGATAAAACAATCCGTCTATGGGATACCCGCACCGGCACACATGTTCGAACGCTCACAGGACATAGAGGGGATGTCACAAGTGTAGCGTTTAGTCCGGACGGGACGCAGTTAGCGAGTGCAAGTGATGACCATACGTTACGGCTGTGGGACGTGCAAACAGGCACTTCGCTAAAGACGTTCACAGGACATACGGGTTATGTTTTTGATGTTGTGTTTAGTCCAGATGGCACAACGTTAGCGAGTGCGGGTAGTGATAAAACCGTGCGGCTGTGGGATGTGCAGACAGGCACGATGCTGCATACTTTGGGGGTACATGGTAACTTTGTCACTTGCGTAGCGTTTAGTCCGGATGGTCAAACATTGGCGAGTGGCAGTCGGGACAGGAACATCCGAATGTGGAATGTCCACACTGTTGAGGATACGCAGACGTGGCAAGCGTGGCAAGCACACAATTCCGAGGTATACGACATACTGTTCACCGCTGATGGGGAGACGTTACGGAGTGCGAGCCGGGACGGCACCGTGCGGCTGTGGTTTCTGAAAGACAACATCCCTCCACGCACAATAAAAGGGCATACAAAGGTTGTCCATAGTGTCAAGTTCAGTCCGGATGGGAAGACGCTGGCAAGTGGCAGCACGGACAATACCGTTCAATTGTGGGATACGGAAATGGGTGAATTGATTCGGACGCTCACAGGACATATCAATCTTGTTCAAAGTGTTGCGTTCAACAATGATGGTTCTATGTTAGCAAGTGCAGCGGACACGGCTATCCGCATGTGGAATCCGCAAACAGGGAAACCTCTGCGAGAGTTTCAAGGACCCGTGTTTGGGGTCACAAGCGTAGCGTTCAGTCCAGATGGGAAGATACTGGTGAGTGCGAGTCGGACCAGGGCAATACATGTATGGGACGCGCAGACAAGGTTACTAATGAATATGCTGCATGATCATACGGATGGGGTCAATAGTGTTGTGTTTAATCCTGATGGGTCGCTGTTAGCAAGTGCAAGTAGGGACAGCACAGTCCGTGTGTGGAATGCACGCACCCATAAATCTGTTTTTACGTTGCGGGATCATACAGATGCTGTGCATGACGTTGCGTTCAGTCCCGATGGGTCGCTGTTAGCAAGTGCAGGTGAAGATGGCACCATTCGTTTGTGGAATCCGAAGACCGGTGAATCTGTCCGTATACTCAAAACAGATAAGACAGGTATCCTTTGCATAGCGTTCAGTCCGGATGGCAAGATGCTGGCGAGTGGTGGACGGGGTAGAACCGTGAGTCTGTGGGATGTGCACACAGGTGCGCTTATTATTGGGTTGGCGGGGCATACGTATCATGTGAACAGCATCGCGTTTAGTTCGGATGGTAAGACGATTGCGAGTGGCAGCGGTGATGGCACTGTGCTGTTGTGGGAACTCAAGTTTGATACATCGGATTAGGCGCTTTGTCAACATATTATTGCAGGTCGCGATTCGGAGATCGCTCCTACTGAAATATCCTTCTTGTAGGAGGGAACTCCGATTCCCGACTTCATTCAAGAACCATCAATTAACACTTGACTAAGCATTAGGTTCTTTACGCGGATTTTTCAAAACCAATTGGTAGGCGCGCTTTCCTAAACGCGCTCCCCCCAAATAGTAGGCAAGTTTCAAAAACGCGCCGTTTTCCACCCCACGGTAGGCGTGTTTACAAAACGCGCCTCTTACATTGTTGGAGGCGTTTCTAACCCCGATTATTTTCTATTGTATCGGCGTTCAAAACGCCTCCAACAAGAGTTGTCGGGTTTCGTAAACTCTACCCGACCTACAAGAAAGCCCGTGCAGCATCAACCATTTCTTGCAACTCATGCATCACAGCATCGGGGGCATATCCGATTTTACGAAGCACACCGAGCAGGTCATCGTAATCGTATCCGTCATAATCTGGATCATCAAAACGGACGACAGCGTGCTGCGACCAGTGCCAATAGATCAGTACATCCATGCCACCACCGACAAAAACGCAGATGACATCCGCACCGCGTTGGCGGAGATGTGATAACGTTATCAGATGCGCCGGATATTCACCTCGTTGATTGAGGTGTAAGCCGCTTTCATCTGCACGATTGAATCGTTGCCAGTTGCCTGTTTCTGTTTCGAGCCATCGGATCGGTTTTTCTGTTATTGTTGCCATAGTTATGACTCCTCCACGCAACGGTAGGTGCGGTTAGGTAGGAATCGTAGGTCGGGTAGAGCGAAGCGACACCCGACATGCTTTGTTTTATCAGTTTTCCTGTCGGGTTTCGCTACCGCTCTACCCGACCTACAAGAAATGGCGAGGTTCGGAGATCGCGCCTACCATGTGTGATACATGTCGGGTTTCGCTTCGCTCTACCCGACCTACCAGGGATGGACTAATAATTAATAGACTTCCCAGCAAATACTGCTGCGGCGTTACGCGCATAAACATGGCGGAAATTACCGGTTCTGTAAGCGTTCCCTTGGACGTGGTCATCCACATGAAAAATCGCCCACTCACAAAACTCAAAGTTTTCAGCAAGCAACGACAACCCTTCACCGCTATGTCCGTTATCCGGCCCTGTATTATCAGCGCGCGTCTGCGGAGTCTCAAGACTGTAATACCGTATCCCTTTCCGATATTGGGTCGCATCCGTTTTCAGCGAGAACGCCTCCCACAGCTTCCAATACTCTGTGTTAGTCAATTGAATCTGTAGAACAGGGTCTTCATCATTATTATTGAGGTAATAGTTTGTGAAAGGCGTGTCATTATGTTTAATAGCGGGAAAGCGATTGCCATCGCCGAAGCCTAACCTGTTGTCGTTAAACCCTTCTCGATTGCGGAGAACAAGCATTAAAATATAGTTATCGTTCAAATCAATATCGGTTGTGCTATAACGAAAATCGGGACTCCCGACATCTTTTGACCAGTCGTCATTGAAGTTCGCCGCGTTCCATCTCCCACGTATTGTATGTTTTCCGCCAACCGATTGTAAGATAGTAACGCTCCCGTCATCAATATATCCGAGTGCGCCGCGGTTGCCATCATTGTCCACCCAATGTCCAGAAATCTGGTCGCGGATACGGCTCACCACGATAACGCCATCCGTAATATCGCTGAGTGCTGCCCGCAGTGCGTTTTCATTGAGATACCCGTCTGCGCCTGACTGCACATCTGTTTGTGCAAGGCGTGTCGTCCCACTGTTTGGGTCTAACACCTCAATAGAAAAAAGCGTTTGGTCTGCGGAACCGTTGTGTGCGCGAGCGATGGAGAAGAAATTGGTCGGTGTGTAATCAAAATCGGCACCGGGAAACCAATCTCTGACGGCTGTCCGCAGCTTGATATTGCCCTGATCGGTTATGATTGTGAGCGTGGTGGGGCGTGCGGTATACAGATGCGGCAGGGTTGCGGTGATGATGCCGGCGTTGCTAATCTTAAACCCATTTGGTGGTTTGTGCAGTGTCCAACCGGTGCGCGTTTCTGCCAATTTCTCTGTTACATTATAAGTACGTGTCTTTCCCGTGACGAGTTGCCATGTGTCTGTAAGTCGGAGCGCGTCGTCTGTGTATGGGCGTTGGATGATATTGCGTCTGATGGATCGGGTGATGGGGTGATGGATGCTGTTTATCATGTTTTCTAAACGCGCCTACCGGGTCGTTGGTGTTTGTCGGGTTTCGCTGCGCTCTACCCGCTGAATGCCCAAAGGCATTCATAGCGTTGATTTGGACCTACAGATTCCTGCTGCGTCTGATGGATCGGTGAATGGGACGTTTGATACTTTTTTTCATCGGTGTGAATCCACCTTGTCGATATACACCTCAGCACCTGCTGCACTTGTTTTGAGGCGATACTCGTATCCGCGTGTGAGCGTCACAATAATTGTATCCCCTGCTGCTGTGAGTTCAATATCGTCCCCATCAAATTTGGCGTTGACCCATCCCGATTCTGGTCTGATGTTTTGTGTTGGCACGCGCTGCTGTAGTTTAACAGGTTGGGCACCTGAGCCATACGCAGCACAAAATATCTGAAAATCGCCTTCCCAGTGTTCATCAAGTATCGCGTCTGTCGGTGTTTTGGTCTGTGTTCTCGCTAAGATTTTCTTTGCCATCTGTTCTGCTCCTTTTTTAGTAGTTTTCAGTTGTCGGCTATCAGTAATTGGCTATTGGTCGTCGGGTTTCGTAAACTCTACCCGACCTACGAACTATTGGCTTCTCTTGTAGGAGGCGTTTTCAACGCCGATTTGTATCACAATATATCGGGCTTGAAAAGCCCTCCAACAAGAAGGGTTGCCATATAGATAGTATATCTGATGGGGAACGTGTATCTAAAATCTAATCGGGGTGATGAACAATAGATTTCCAATAGATACGCAATAGGTTTGTGGGAAATGGCGGTTGGCTGTCAGTTATCAGTAATCAGTTGTCGGTAGGCACGTTTTCAAAACGCGCCGAATTGTCTGAATCGCGGAAGGCGCGGAGAACACAGAGGACACCAAATCAAGAAATCAACGGTATGAATACCTTTTTGGTATTCACCCAAATCAACGCCGAATGCGCTTTTGGGCATTCGGCGGGTATGAATGCCTTTTGGCATTCCCGGAAGATGCGCTTGCACATCCTAAATCATTTTCACAAAATGTACCGTCGTGACTAAAGAATCTCTTCTTTCCGCGTCTTCTGTGTAATCCGAGATTTCCGCGATTCAGACAAACACGCGGTTAATGTTATAATATTTTGCAAAGTTGAGCAAACTAAGATTTTAGAAAAAGATACCACACTGTTAATCTATGTCAGATTTGTTATGCAAGACGTCATGAAACCAGACATGGAAAATTTAACATAGAGTTAAAAAAGATGAAATAGGAAATGTTATCAATTTAATCGATTGTGTATTTCTGAATCGCGGATTAAACGGATTTATCGGATAACGCGGATTATTTGCTTGGTGACGACAAGTCATTTTCAGCGGATTACGCAGAGGACACGGAAAAAAGAGATTTTTTATTACGATGGCACATTCTGACAATATATCGCGCTTACAAAGCGCTCAAACAGGTGAAATTTGTACCCGTCCCCAAAATTACACGTTCATACATGTATACACGTACACATGTATGAATGTATACAATTATAC
Source organism: Candidatus Poribacteria bacterium (assembly GCA_028820635.1). Taxonomy (GTDB): domain Bacteria; phylum Poribacteria; class WGA-4E; order WGA-4E; family WGA-3G; genus MSPOR6. Next base: position 36,781 of record JAPPIG010000028.1, on the reverse strand, counting down.
ATGTATACACCTAAGAAAGTTGGCGTACAATGAAAACAATCGCGATATTGTCGGGAAAAGGTGGGGCAGGTAAAACAACGCTGGCAGTACATCTCGGTGTCGCCGCAGAGGCAGATGGACACACAACCGCAATCATCGACCTCGACCCGCAGGCAAGCGCACTCACATGGAAAGACAACCGAGAAAAGGATACACCGGCAGTGGTCTCCGCGCAAGCCTCACGTCTGCCACAACTCCTCAAAGCCGCAGAGGAGAGCGGTGCCGACACCGTTTTTATTGATACTGCCCCACATTCAGAAGCTACCAGCCTCGCCGCTGCACGAAACGCCGAACTTTTATTGATACCGTGCCGTCCGGCTATTCTTGACCTACACGCTATCGGTGCGACGGTGGAAATCGCTCGGCTTGCAAATGTGCCAGCGATCGTTGTCCTCAACGCCGTGCCAGCCCGCAGCACACTCGCTGACGAAGCAAGAACGGCTATTGATACTTATAATATTACAACGGCACCATGCCAGCTCGGACAACGTATCGCTTTTGTGCATTCACTCACAGCCGGTCTCACCGCACAAGAATATGAACCGAAGGGAAAAGCAGCGAAGGAGATAGACACACTTTACAAATATATCGCAAAACAGATATAGGAGAATAAAAAAATGGCAAGAAAACCGAGCCTCACAGAAGCATTGAACAGCGCAGGAAAAAATGAAGATAAACCGGTGAAACAGAATACATCACAAAAAACGAAATCAGAAAAAACGCCTGGCTCCTCGCGCATAGGCAAAAAATTGATCGCTGGACACTTCGACCCTGATGTGCATCGGCAGCTGAAGCAGCTATCGGTAAGTGCAGATACCAGTATTCAAGACCTATTGGCTGAAGCGCTTGACGACCTGTTTCAAAAGCATGGAGTGCAGAGGTAATAACATCTATAAGGTAGGCGCGTTTTGGAAACGCGCCTTTTCTAATTGAATCTTGGATTGTCGCGAATTATGGGAAAGGGGTGAAAGGTCGATTTCACAAGTCTTGCCCAATTTCGGTTGAAACGTATTTGTGATACCTTTATTCTTTTGAATTCTCCTGTGAATTTTCCTCTGGTTGTATTGGCGGGGGTTCCGTGAACTCCTCGCCGCGATCTTCTGCTTCTTTTCGCCGGCGTTCCCATTCTGCGAACTTGCGATAAGCCCTCGCTTCTCCTTCAGCGATACCTTCTGCCTTACCTTCAGCGATACCTTCTGCTTTGGCTGCTTCTGTGGCAGCTGCTATCCGCTTTTCACGTCTTGCTTCAATAAAGTCTGATAGTAACATGATTAGGTCTATGCCTCCGATTATCATTGCGACGAATGCCGCACCCACTGGGATGAATGCGGAAATGTCTTTGGTGACATTTTGAACGGATATGTGTCCCTTCCAGCCCTGTATGATCTCCTGACATACTCCGCCCGCTAAAGCGTGGGGGTTCTTAGCTCTTATATTGGCAGCAATTGCTGTTGCCAAACGGCTTTTCCTGCTTCCGTGTCTCGTGCCTCTGATTGAGGTCTTACTTGCACTCCACAGGCGTTTTCTGTCTCGGTATGCCCTACCGCGACATTTCTCAAGTTTAGTGCAGCGTTGACATCTCTGTCTATTGAAACACCACATTCGCTGCAATGATAGGTTCTTTCTTTTAGCGTTAAATCTTTCTTCTTGTGTCCACAATCGCTACAGGTTTTGCTACTTGCATAGAATTGCGATGCTTCTGTAACAGATATGTTACGTGTTTCTGCTTTGGTCTTGAGTTTAGAGAGAAACCCACCTACTGCTGAATCTGACAACGCCTTTGCGAGTTTCTTATTCTTTAGCATATTGGTAACCTTGAGTGTCTCAATACCGATAGCAGAGGCGTTATTGACAATAGCTGTTGTTGCTTTATGGTGTGCATCGTTTCTAATACAACTGATACGATAGTAGATACGTGCAATCTTCTGTCTTTGCTTTATCCAGTTTTTAGATCCTTTGGTCTGCTTACTGAGTCTGCGATGAGCACGTTTGAGTTTTCTCTCATAACGTTTGAGGGGACGCGGATTATCATATTTGCTGCCATCAGAACAAGTTGCCAATGTGTTTATACCCACATCAATACCAACAACAGGGTGCGTTGAGTTATCAACGGCTTCGGTGTCCTCTGTTATCTCTACGGTGATAGATACAAACCAACGATCCGCCGTCCTTGAAATCGTCACTTTGATAAGCTTACCGATAAAACGCAACTCTTCAAACATCTTTATCCATCCGATCTTGGGTAACCTGATACGCTTACCTTCAACTCGCACGGATTGATTATTTGTTGTGAATGCATCCTTTTTACCGCGTTTCTTATACCTCGGGAACTTCGCACGCTTACCAACCCAATTCGCAATCGCAGCGGAGAGATTCACGAAGATGCTTTTGTTCGCAACAACTTGGTCTTGTGCCTTTGTCCACGCATAACCCTTCTTTGCTACGTTAAATCTTTCATTTAATGTGGTCGTAGACAAAAACTCGTCATTCTCTAAACCCGATTTGAAGTCTGCTAAAGCATGATTGTAGGCAAATCTGGCGTACCCACACTGCTGAGCAAACCAAGCACGCTGTTTGTTATTCGGGGCTAAGGCAATCTTATGGGTTTTTAACATCGTATCCCATTTCGGTGAAGGTTACATTTCCCATTATAGTGGTGTGGTAGCTGCTACAACAACTACCACTGAATGGTCTAAAGAGTATACCCGTTGTATAACAAAAGTCAAGGCTTTTGGCGGTGTCTACATCCCCGTGCTAAAGCAGCGGGGTCTTGACACCGAAGAACGATAAAAAGCGTTTTCGCATACGCCTTTTTTATTGGGATTGCATTTTACCGCAAAACAAAATCAATGTCAAGATTTCAGTTGACTAAATCCTGCCCTTAAGTTTTAATGTTATATCGTTGACAAGGAGGATAATATTGTGGTGAAAGACCAGATCTAAATACGGCAACTCAAAGGAGAATCACATGTTTAAACATTTCGCTTTGTGTCTAATGTTCGTCTGGCTGCTCGGTTGTGGAGCGGATGATAATTCGTCTGACAGAGATAATAACGGAACTACAGGTGGACTGGTGCCCGATCCTATGTTGGCATATGAAGTGCGTGAGCAACTGGACTTAACAAAAAATACCCCAATAACAGTGGAAATATTGCAACGCTTGACATCCCTTGAGGCTTTTAATCCCGAAGTCAAAGATATTAGAGGTTTAGAGCATGCGACACAACTAAAATTCCTGTTTCTGACCGGTGAGCGTATATCAGATATATCGCCTCTCGCCAAACTAACACAGCTTACGGACTTACACTTTTACAACGTGCCATTATCAGATATATCGCCTTTGGCGGACCTCACAGGACTTGAGATGCTGGCTATAGATAATAGTACGCAATTATCAGATATATCGCCTTTGGCGAATCTTACACAACTTAAGAACTTGTTTCTGACCGGGAATCAGATATCAGATGTGGCACCTCTCGCAAACCTCAGTCTTCTCTTTCAACTGTATTTGAATGAGAACAAGATATCAAATGTGTCGCCTCTCGCAAACCTTACACGATTAAGTGCCCTGGAGCTGAGCGACAACCAAATATCAGATATATCGTCGCTCACACAACTTCCATCGTTAGAAGGTCTGTATCTGTATGATAACCCTTTAGATCAGAATGCGATTGATGTGCATATTCCTGCGCTCGAAGCGAGAGCTGTGGCTGTGAGATTCTAATCACTTCTCATATAAGTAGAATCTTTTATGTTTAAAATGAAGGGAGAGTACATGTTTGTCAAAACCCAGTTTGATACAATCGTTGATGTGAGCAAATATGACAACATCACAATCGAACGGCACGCCAGAGATGAGAATCATATTTTACATCACGTCATATCAGCCGTGTCGGAAAAATATCATATTTCATCAGAAAACACGAACGGAAAGCCTGTCGTTACATCCAAGTCGGTAATGATCGCGCAGTTCCAAGAGAGCATGGAAAGCAGAGCACAACGCGCCTACTGGCAAATTGATATTATCTACAAATGGCTGAATGCGATAGACCCGCTTGTGCCTCATCAAACTATCATAGAGCATACAACATATTAACCGACTTGAAACTTCTTAATATTTCCGTTTACATCTAATGTATATTCACCCGGTTTACAGAACCCGATAAAAATAATATCATGATAGTAAGGACTGGCAAGATCACAGGCAACACTGCCTACCGAAACCGTTTGCGTTATCTCTATTTGAATTGTATCGCCATTTTCATAGAGCGGATAGAAATCAAACACATGAGGTTCTGTATAATTTTTCTGGTGGTCTTCAATGCATTTATCAGGCAATACGCTCATCACCAGAACAGATATAGCAAAGACATCGGGTTGCACTGTTTCTGTGATACATATTTCAACGATTTCAACAGACATCAATTCAGTAACTTCTCTATTACATCCGATAAGTCCCCAAGCGATAAAGATGATAGATAATAAAAATATACCTTTTCTAAAAATCATGTGTGTACCTTCCTTATTAAGTAGCGAGGTGATGAGCAAAAAACGCGTGGACAAAACGCGCAAGGGGTGGAGGAACGCGTGGACAAAACGCGCCTATTTATAAATTGAAGTTAAAACTGCGCAAAACGGTTGGGATTCAATTAAATATGTGTTAAATAACTGAATTTTTAATCGATAAACTATTAAAAATTGTCTTTAATTAAGGGTGTATTGGTGTTTTTGAGACCTTATGTGCTCTTAACTGACAAACTTAATTCAAAAATTTTTCGTTCGCGATACGCGGTACGATAAAAAATTTTGTTAACACGTTCGCGTTAAGCAAACACCCCTTATCAAAAACCTTGTCACAGACTAAGCTGAAGCGAGCTTAAAAATTCGTGCTGTGCGCTATCAGAACCGTCGTGTGCGGTATCAGAACCGTCGTGTGCGGTATCAGAACCAGCGAGACCGAGCGCTTGGCGGAGATGCATCCGAATTTTCGATGCTTCGGCGATCATATCATCAAACGCTGTCATAATCGCTTTCGGCACCAGATGCCGTTCCCGATCTTTAAGACGGTGCCACCGTCCTCGCCCATGTCGTTCTCTCACCTCAATATGTCCTGTGTCCAAATTACACCGATATTTCTCGTTGAAACTGTAGCAATGTTTCTCATCGGTGCGCATGTCCATAAAGGTTTTTCGCTGTTTGCGTTTTTTCTTCGGCGGACGATTCACGGGACGCTTTTCGGGGGGCTTGGGATACAGCTGAAAAACAGATTTTTCGTGCGGTTTCGACAACCGCTCTAATAGCCCTGCCTTTTCCAGCTCGCCTATCGCTTCGCAAACGGTGTCCTTGCCGAACCTGGACCATAACGCAAGTGAGTTCATCGTTATTGGATGCGTCTTGCCTGTCTGAAAATCTGAATGCACTTTGAGCAGTATCCAGACGAGACACGCTTTCCAACTGATTTCACCTGCGAACATTTTTTCAAAGGGTCCGTCTTTGCCACGCGGGATGGCAAATTTGAGGGGGTTACCGTGTTTGTCGGTGGGAACATCTTGGGGTTCGCGCAGATGATGTGTGAGTTGGTAGATGCTTCCTTTCACGCCTTGTTTGACGCGCGTAACCCAACCTGTGAGTTCTTTCAGCGCATCGCGTGTATATCGGTGAGAAGCACCCATCAGATCGGCTAACTTACGATCCGATGTCCACCATGTGCGTCCTTCGTCCCAATTACTGCGATAGTTCAGCGTGAGTGCTGTCATCGCAGCAAGGGGTTTCACTTGACGTAAACCTAAACTTGAAATAATACTGCCATGTCCTAAGGGGACCTGTAACGTAGTGGTTTGCACTATTTTGTTCATTTTTGAATCCTTTCTGTTAGTGCTTAGTAAAAACTATCTAAACTGCCTTTCGTTCTTATTGGCAATTATTGAAGTAATGTGTGGTATTGAACCGTAGCGCTAATACACAATTGATAGCAATGAGGCAATTGTGTTAACCGGACCCAATAGTCAGTTGGGACGGGAGACGGAAGGTTATTGAGGGATTACCTAATGCCGACCATCTCACAGTTCAATAATAATTATACATTATTGTTCTAAGTCAATAAAAATTAAAACAAACTTGCATGGAATTAAAATATATGCTATAATATAAAGTGAACATTGACTAACAGAGATTTGTCACCTCTGTTTTTTTGTTCATTTTTGAATCCATCGCTCATGTAGCGGTACTAAGTAAAAACCTGGTAACAGCCGTGCAATTTTGTGCGGCTGTTATTGGTTACCGAGGTTTAGTTCATGTCGGGTAGAACAACGCGAAACCCGACGGACGATATAACTTACCTAACCTATCCCAAGTAAGTCATCCTATGCAAGTTTGTTCCCCAATTCCTCCCATAAATGAATGCAATAAGATTATAAATGCAATAAACCTATAACACAAATGCAATTAGGCACTCGCCTAAAAAATGCATATTCAGCAACAAATAAACTACACTCTATATTTTTGACACTGTTCCCGGTTCAGACGGTGAACAATATGTATCTGTGGAACACGCTTCGCATCGTTTCGCTTTGTCACCGGTTCCTTCGGTGTGGTAGAGACCTCGCCAAGGTGTGGCGAGGCGGAACCCTCTACCATAAAGCGTGATAATAGTATACCACAAATTACAAAAAAATGTCAAATATTTTTTCAAAAAAGTGCTTTTTTCCTTAAAATTACTAAAAAAACGAAAAAACTTGTAAAACAAATAGATGAATGTTATATTATTATTAACATTTAAATATATTATAACACATGGGGAAGTAATGTGCAAATGAAAAATCAACTTTTTTCGTTTCCTGAGGATGATGAACGCGTCGCGTATGCAGAACTTATCAAAAATTATCCTGCTGTTTTGAAACCGCAGAAACCTGAATCTGCTGAAAAGCAACCCAAAACTTTCCATACGCCGCAGGATGATGAGAGGCAATCATTAAAATTTGACACATAACTCAAAAAATGTAATACTAAAGTTACTCATTTTGGGCATGGAGGTTATGATGATGAAGTTCCATCGTTTCCTGACTTATACGTGTTTTTTGGTTATTGTGTGTTGTCTATCTACTGGCTGTGATCTCTATAGATCGGTTATGGTAACGGTCGATGACTCGAGAATACCTGAGGACCCCGACAAATACTTACCAGAAATCGTGCCGAGTCCCACCTTGGCAGCCGGTAAATTCCGTATACGTGTTGACGGCTACAAAGTAAGTAATTCTAAACTTGTTCAAATTCATAGCACCATCGGGGATATAGATGAGCGCGTAAAAGTGATTATTCACTTGAACCCAGCACCCCCATCCAGAACGCCTGATGATAAGTTCGTCCTCGGTTATAGTAAAGTGAATGATGCTGTTGTTCTTGACGTGTTTGTTGTTGAAATAACAGGTATCATCAAAGCAACGGAGTCGGTTTATGAATATGAAGGCATTGCCATAAAGAACTTATCCCGACCTGAAATCCTGTTTGAGTATGCGGATGATGGGGTGGTAACCCGGTAATAGTCTGTTCTCTAATCCTTATGGTAGGCGCGTTTTGAAAACGCGCCTTTTTTGTTTGAATCGGAATTATTCGCAACCTGTGTATACGTGTATACATTTATACGTGTATACATTTATACGTGTATACATTTATACGTGTATACATTTATACGT
>JAPPIG010000028.1:0-28951 GCA_028820635.1 Candidatus Poribacteria bacterium | reverse complement strand
GTATACATTTATACGTGTATACATTTATACGTGTATACATTTATACGTGTATACAGTGCGTAGGTCGGGTAGAGTTTACGACACCTATAGGCATCAATTTAAGGAATTTCATTCTGTTTTTAGAGTATGTATAGCCTCGTAGAGGCGGTATGTTTATAGCATACGGAGTTAACCTAATCTTGAGCCTCGTAGAGGCGGTATGTGTATAATCATATATGTCGCACCTACGGAGCTCAAGAAGCTAATTACTACGTTTTCTATAAACATATCGTTCCTACGGAACTGAAGATATAAAAATCGGGGTTAGAAACCCGCAGCATGCCAAAAGTGCATGCTGCGTTGATTCGCTCCTACAAGAAGGCAGACTACCGCATCTGCACACTGCCATGCACAACACGTCCACTGCCGATGTGCCGCCGCCCCTGTAAACTTAATATAAAATAGGCGGTGCTATCAATCCCGTGATTATCACCTTTGATTGCCTCATCATCCTTGTGTGTGCCGCGTAGTTTTTCATCGTAGGTGCAACTCAAAAACTCGTCCGTAACCTCAACAGCACGATACGCATCCTTCAAATCCTCGTCCGGTGGATGCACAAGCCTATCCCGCAGGAAAAAGAGTGCTGGTTCACCTGTCTCGTCAACTTTTAGCCGTTCCTTGATAGCGTCAATCTGTGCCGTGCGCGACTTTTTCGGCTCGTTCACACGGAAGCCCGCGCGTTGTAGTTGTTCAATCGCATCCTGATCCGCGCTGTCTACCGCGGCATACTGTATCCTGTCCGCTGCATCGCAATTCTGTTTTATCAACCGTATGAAATCGGGTTTCGTCAACTTCGTTTTGTATATCTCTTTGTAGGCATAAATGCGGTCATCAGGAGAGCGTGCCCACCAGATACAGCTGGCAGGATTGCGAAACCCCCAATCAATGCTGAGATACCGCGCCCAGCGGGGCGAAATCGTGAAGTTGTCAATGATATGCACTTCCGGCTGAAATGTCTCGAATACTAAACCCTCACCCGAACACCATTCGCCTTCGTAGCCCCGTTTGTACCGTAATCCCTCAAGGTTCTGTAGCCGTTCAACGCGCCGCCGACCACTCTCCGTCAACTCGCCCGTTTGTTGATTGTAGATTTCAGGATTATCACGGAACGACATCTTGAAATAAGCGATTTTGCCCGCCTTCGTCTGCCGACGTATCCAGTGGTTCGGCACACTCGGATTACAATCACCGAGCAGAAAAGCGATCGGTATTGTGCCAGCGCGTTCCGAGACGCGAGCGGTGAGTTCGTCCCATGTATCAAACGGCACTAACTCCGCCTGATTCACAAACGCCGCATCAAAAAAGTCGGATAGCAGGTTCTGCGGTTTGTCCAGCCCGTTCACATAGATGCGAGTGCCGTTGTGGTATTCAAAAAAATCGGGATGTTCGCCACCGAAACGCGTAATCGCTGTCGGATTCGGGTCATCTCGTCTTGTGGGTCGGTAGCCGAGATATTTTTCGTAGGTCGGAATAATGTTGCGATGCACCCTGTTCAAACTACGATGGATGAAACTCATACGGGCACCGGGGAATTCACGCGCCAGCATATCCATGTATGCGATGCAGCTAAAAGTCTTGCCAGCATCGTAGGTGCCACCTGCTATCTTCACACTCGCGTTCGAATGGAATAGGTCATACATCTGCCCATACGCACGGAAGCCTTTGGGGGTGTACTTGAAGGGATCGTGTTTTTCCATAATGTATTACTTGCTGCTCTTGGTTGTTGTTGGTTATTGGCTTTCAGTAATCGGCTTTTGGCTTTCAGTAATTGGCTATCGGCTATCAGTTTTCAGTATACATGTCGGGTGTCGCTATCGCTCTACCCGACCTACAAGACTGATGGCTAACTGCTATACAGTGTATCCAAAAGCGGGTGGCGATTTGAAACTAAACGCACATCCTTCACAATACATTTCTAATAGATACCCAATAGATTTACAAAAAAGGTGATACTTTTTTGATGAATTTGCGAAAAATTTGTAAAAATTTTGAAAAAAAATGTAATTTGCTATTAACTTTTTCTGTTTAAGGCATATATATAACAGAAGGACTTAACACAGTCTGCTTGATTTGGAGCATTGCAGTGTTTTTAATAGCGCAATTCATTGAAAGTTGGTGCTTCCGAATTTGCGTAAGTCCTGGTAGAGATAATAGTTACAAATTGTCCAAACTATAGTTGAAATTAAATGAATAAATAAAATATATTGAAGCACAAACTTAACAGTAGCTTGACCCAAGAACACAGCAAGTATTAACACAGGCAATCCAAATGGAAGGTAAAGATGAGATATTTCACTGTGTGCATATTATTGTTATTGACAGTGCTAACGATTACAGGTTGTGGCGATGTGGAAGAAGATCCAAAACCGCTTGCCCCCATTGAAATCCCAGAAATCCCCGAAAACTATTATGAAAACAGCGAAGTGCTATACAAACCTACGGCTGAACAAGTTGAGGAACTTCTTAAGCTGAGATTCCCTCATAATTGGTATGATGAGGAAGACCCAGAATTACATGCTAAATATTACTATGCAATGCTTTTGCAAAAATATGGTGATATCCCCGCAGTTCATATAGAAGCACAATTTTATAGATTGGCGTTATTGTCCAACGGCAAACCGATGGAAACATCCTCTGAAGATTTGATATTAAGGCTCACAGCAACATATCTGTTATGGCCTGATCCGCAAAATCTTAGCGTCCTACAAAGGACACTAAGAAGATTGCAGGAAGATGAAATATTACTGAATACGGATGATCCAGACCTTTATGTAGAAATTGCCACGAAACAGTTAATCAGACAGCACGGGGATATTCCAGAGGTTCATACCGTTGTTGAGGGTGATAAAAAGATGCAATTTGGCGGATTTCGTATCGTCACAGATGCAGATAAAGATGAATATATTCATTATTTAAGGGCGAAATATGTATTGCAACCGACAGAACACTTCTTGTGTATACTCAACGCACATATAGAAGCTAAAGAAAACGGAACCCCTTTCCATCTTATAGAACACGATTGTGTCGAATCAACACTTGATGAAATATTGGATGTGATTATGAAGAATGAAGAATAATCGCTTAAAATATGTGATTTAATTGAGGTTTTTCATTTTATACACATATACTCACTCTTGTAGGTCCAAATCAACGCCAAATGCGCGGGTGGCATTTGTCGGGTAGAGCGCAGCGAAACCCGACATGAGAACTGATAAAACAAACATGTCGGGTGTCGCGTTGCTCTACCCGACCTACGAAATAATGTTATTCAGAAATAGCAACATCCCACAGATACAAGATACCATCATCATCGCTCATGCTTGCCAATGCGCTCCCATCCGACACAAACGCAACCCTATCAACTCTATTGACATGTCCGGCAAAGGTCTGGAGCAACCTGCCTGTGCGAACATCTAAAATATTGACAACCCCGCGCTGATTGCCCGTGGCAAGCATTTTTCCATCCGGACTAAAAACGATGGCTGTAACATGCTGCTCATGTCCTTCAAGTACACCTTTCTGCGCGCCTGTCTCCACATCCCACAGATGGATTTTATCGGTGTAATTCACAGTCGTGAACGTCTTTCCATCCGGACTAAACGCAACATTAAACACACTATTTTCCGGTATATTGATAACTTTCTTCTGTTCACCTGTCTCCGTGTCCCACAGCCGGACAGTGCGATCCTGACCAACACTGACGATAGTTTTACTATTCGGACTAAACGCAACATCTACGACATTCGCCTTGTGTTCATTGATTACGTGTTTTTTATCACCTGTGTCGGCATCCCACACATAGAGAGTTTTCGTATTGTTGCCACCTGCGATAGTTTTGCCATCTGGACTAAAGGCGACACTCCAGAGATCACCGAAAAACCATTTGAGTGTTTGCTTTCGCGTGCCAGTTTCCGTATCCCATAACCCGATCCCTCCAGACCCCTCAAAAACGATAGTTTTGCCATCTGCACTGACGGCAATATCAATGACATGACTGATGCCTTTTCTGTTAATTATCTTCTGTAGTTTGCCCGATGTTGCATCCCATAAACAGACGTTCCGATCCCTACCGACACTGACGATTGTTCTGCCATCTGCACTGACGGCAAAACAGCTGAAATTCCCGTAATGTTCAGCAAATGTGTGTATATTTTCACCGGAAGCGACCTCCCAAATACGGATGCTCCCGTCCCGACTGCCACTCGCTATCGTCCGAAGGTCTGTGCTAAAGGCGGTTGTTAGCACTCGGTCTGTATGTCCTTTGAGTGTTTGCATGCGTTCACCCGTGTCTGCATGGAACAGATGAATAGTTCCTGTATCATCACCCGCGGCGAATAGACTGCCATCCGGACTGAAACTCACGCTGCGAGTTCTATCTATATCTTTAATGAATGCTCGTTGCAGTTCGCCTGTCTCCGCATCCCACAGTCGGACGGTCTTGTCCGCGCTGCCGCTTACCAACGTTTTGCCGTCCGGACTGAAAGCGACACTATAAACATAAGATGTGTGTCTGTTGAGTGTTCGGTTTAATTCGCCTGTCTCCGCATCCCATAAAGTGACGGTGCCGTCCCCGTTCCCACTTGCCAATAGAGAATCCTGCGGACTAAAAGCGAGACTAAATATATAACCAGGTCCTTTATGAATACGCTTTTTAATAGTGCCTCTATTCCACAAATTCCGTAAAAGGATGGTGCCCGATCTGTCCCCCGTTGCGAGCGTGCCGCCATCCGAACTGTAGGCAATGCTGATGATACCGATGTGATTCTTTAGTGCGCGTTTATGTTTGCCTGTTTCTGTGTCCCACAGATGGATGAAGCCTTTTTCGTCGGCACTGGCGAGGACGCGTCCATCCGATCTAAAGGCGATGCAATCAATAGATGCCGTGTGTTTTGTAAGCAGTGCAAGTTCTTTATGGGTGATGGCATCATATATCCAAACCCCTGCTGATGTGGCAACAGCGAGCCGTGTGCCGTCTGGACTATATTGCAGATCGAAGAGACGTCCTTTGCCGAGCCGAGCAATAGCACCTTCAGGCATCCCGACAGATTGGGCGAAAAGGGTGGGAAGATAGCACGTTGAAAGGAGTAGCAGTGTTAGGAGAGTCGACAGGTATATTTTTTTCACTGAGATGTCTCCTTTTAGGTATAGTGCTTTGTCTACCCAAAGTTTATGGTATAGGTCGCGATTCGGAGATCGCTCCTACCAAACCGTCTGTTCTTTGTAGGAGGGAACTCCGATTCCCGATTATTGCTGATACCTACAATTTTAGGATGGATAGACTAATAGTATACCCAAAAGGCGTGTGGAATAACAAAGGGATTGGCTATCCTCTGTGGGAGCGAGCTCCTGCTCACGACATCTTGTAAGCGCGTTTTGGAAACGCACCTACCACAATTTTAAGGTTCGGTATAAGCCTTTGTAAGTCATATTTTTAATAAATTGAAAAAAATTGTTGACAATAAATGAAAGCAATTGTATAATACCCATATTCGTTAGAAATTCACGATATATACGAATTTCTAACGGTAGAGGTGCTTTTTCCGGTTTTCCGGATGCACCGACAGTGATCCTAAGCACTGCCGATGCCAAAGCACTGCCAGAACTGGAGTCTGACAGGCTGGCTTCTATCATAACATGCACAGACCTTGATGTCTACGTGTATATAGAGGCCAGCAGCCTCTATAGAGATAGTAAAAACGGACATATACCCGCCTATTTCTGTAGTCTGTCAAATATATTTAACCTACTCATTTATGATAGAGGAGGCACAAGATGAGACGAGACTACAAAGTCCTTTTCACCTTAATTATTGTTTTCGCATGCATTCTCACAAGCGGTTTCTTGCTGTTTGGCACAATAGATGCCACACAGGTAGATACGCCTGCTTGCGAACAACAATTCAAACGCGAATGTTCACCGAGTAAAGGAGCACCGAAACCGGGCTTGATTTGTCCAAGTCCGAGACAACCCTGCCCACTGGACCAGACAGAAACAGGGACAACAGAGTAATAAAGGAGATACTCATGCATAAACGCATTGCAACAGGACTGTTTGTCCTGATCTTTATCCTCGGTGTTGCGATTGTATTTTATCATCAATACACCGATATTCAGCAGCTCAAACAAGAGGCTGCCGAAACCGAGAAACTGCTTGAAGAACAGCATAAAGGGGTCGCAGAGAATGATCTGCCGCCTGCCCCATCGGGATACAAATGGGTGCCGCATGGCGACCATCACCACCTGGTGCCAATAGACGCACCCGATGTGTGGCAAGGGGAACCACACGAACCTGTCGCAAAAGAAGTGCAGGCGAAGCCAACCTATACCGGACCGTTGACTTACCATGAGGAGCTGCTAAAAACAAATCCGGTGAAAGCACTGCGGCTACAACAAGAAGAACGTGGGCATTGGAGTGCCAAATGGATACCGCCATTTCCACCAGACGACTTTGAAGCCGCATCTCTTGCCCGGTATGAATATCTTTCCCATTATTATAAAAGTATCGGTGAGACAGGTTCGCCCAAATGGGAAAAGGTAGTGAGTGAGTCTGTATCTCTGTTGCGTGCCATAATGGAACATCCGCATGGCGCGCGCCGATCCGATTTATTGCGATTGACATGGTCTCACCTTCCTCCAGATTCTGTGTCGGCTAAGGCACCCTACTATACGCCGTCAGACTATTTTATACACCCCAAATTACGGGGATTACAGAAACCACTGAAAGCAAAAGGAGACAATTAAGATGTTCAGAAAAATAGTAAAGCTAACCCTTATCGTTTGTGCATTATCCCTCCTTCTCTATCAGAACGTATCTTATGGGTACCCAGAGAATTGGCAGGCTGAGGAAAGAAAGCTGAGTAATACATATAATCAACTTGAAACTGCGGAGAGGAATTTCAAATCTATACGGAGTTATATGAAAAGCCTCATTGGCGATTGGGAGGATAATGAGGATGAGGTCAAAAAAGGTTGGAATGTGACCTTAGATTCTGCTGCTGCGGTAGCGGTTGCTGTCGTAACCACATATTGCACAGGGGGCACCTCCGCAGTGGCTTATGCGCCTGCAGTTTTTGCTGGATGGTTAACAGCGAAATCAGGGGCGGAAACGTTGGCAGACTCTTGGAGCAGTCAAGAGTACCTGGATACAATGGGAATCACCCTCTCCACTATGGATCTCGCGCTATCGAACGTAAATGCAGCCCTATCTGGTGGCAAAATGACTATTGATAGTGGCACTTCGGATGGAGTTGTCACAGTCCACACGATTGGATACCTTGCACAATATAATTTGTATTTGGAGGAAGCTGCGGGTCATAATTTAATTAGACGGGACAACCCTAATTACGTGTATGATACCAAAGAAAAGCTCGATCTGTCGATCAACTCAAGTTTCCTTGATGATGGTTATTATCATACAGCGAGTGGTTCTGGCACGAATCATGGGTTCTCGCAGCGTATTGCTAAATCTCGTTGGGATCGGACAGACCTACTAAGGGATAAACAGTGCAAAGGCCCATGCACTGACAAGTTCCGGTCTCCACATGAAGCGTTTACAGCACATCGCAAGAAATGTGGCACCGGAGAGAATTTAGACGATGTAGAATCTAGAAGTCTGACATATGCAGATTATGCTGATGATTATGTGAGTCGTAAAGTTGCAGACGGGTGTGGTCGTCACTACTATCACTGTCCGAGAGTCCCCGATACTGATCATGAGCCGCAAACCTGTTCAACGAGTAGCTGTTCGGTGCAGTATCGCAATTGTTTGTCGCATACCAAGCCTCACAGTAATCATTCTGGCGAAGCGGATAGCGGCACTACCGAGACGACACAAAATGAATTCCAACAACCGGAGCCAACGCCCGCACCTACGCCCTCTATGCACCCGTGTAATGTTCATGCCACGTCTGTATCAGGCACTCATTCTGCGGCGGGGTGTGGTGTTTCGGGTCATTATGTGTGTGATGGTTCAGACCATTCATTGCAAGCGAGTTGCACGACAACGAATGCCAGCGGGCAATACTGCACGGTATCAAGTTTCTATGCGTGTCAATCGCATACGCACGTGTATCCTGCGATTTCGTGTGGTCGGAGTGGGTGCACACAGACGGTCTCTTCCTCAACAGCGCATCAGGTAACTTGCTCGGCGGGACACCAGTATTGGTCTTGCGGGCAATATGCGAGTTGGCATGCCAACCATCATCGCACGCGCACCTGCAGATATGGCCAATGCCGACAGAGTTGGCAAAGGTGTTCAAGACCCAGCTCAGCACCTACACCGATGTGCAATTCTCCAGCGAGATCGGGAGAGCGGTGTTGGGCACAGTAGTGCTGTTCATTTGACATAACAACAGGCAGGTATCCGAAAGGGTATCTGCCTTTTCTTTTCGCAGTCAGCCGTCAGTTATCAGTAGTAGGTGCGTTTTGTAACCGCCCTTCTTTATCGTCAGAATCGCGGATTACACGGATGACACAGATGAACGCGGATTATTGACTTGGCATATCAAGTATTTACTCACAGAATGGTCGCAAAATAGGTATATTATACACAAGCAGAAATGTCTATTTTTCAGTATCCCTAATCTGCGTTTTTCCGGGGAATGCCTAAATGGCATTCATACCCGGGGAACGCCTAAATGGCGTTCATACCGTTGATTTCTTGATTTGGTGTAATCCGCTAAATCCGCGATTCAGACAAAGCAGCGCGTTTCCAAAACGCTTCTACCATTGGATAGTTGCCATGTCGGGTTTCGCGTTGCTCTACCCGACCTACGAAATAACGCTATTCTCCAATAACAACGTCCCATAAATACACAACACCATCACGACTCCGACTTAACAGCACTTTGCCATCCGACACAAATGCAACATCAGCAATCCAGCACCGATGCCCTTCCGATTTATGCGTCTTTTCAAAAGTGTGTATATGCCGAGTTAAACCGTCTACATCTAAATCCGCATCTAAGACAGTAACAGTCCCATTCCTTGCACCAGTCGCGATGCGTTTGCCATCCGGACTAAAGGCGATACTTGAGATAATCGTCTCTATCATAGACTCGTATCCCGCACGATAGCCTATATTCTCGCCTGTCTCCACGTCCCATAGATAGAGGGTTCGCTTGGGACCAGAGGTGGCGATTATTTTGCTATCCGGACTGAATGCGAAACACGGGTCAGACGCAAAGGGTCCCGAGAGATTTTTCCTCTCTTTGCCTGTCCCGACATCCCACAAACGGACAGTGTCAGAACAACTACTTGCGATCGTTTTGCCATCCGGACTATAGGCGACATTTAGGATACCGTCTTCATGCCCTAATATAATTTTCTTTTGTTCGGCAGTGTCTGCATCCCACAACCGTATCGTATAATCCTCGCTCCCACTGACGATTGTTTTGCCATCTGGACTGTAATCAACACTTGCTATTGCTAACTGATGTCCGCTGAGTATATTCGTCAGTTCACCTGTCTCTCGATCCCACAAAACGACAGACAGATAGTTATCGGCAGCAGTGATTGTTGTCCCATCGGGACTGAACGCTAAGTCGTTAACGAGAAAAATATCGGAGATGTCCAATGTTTTCTGTAGTGTGAAAGATGTTGTGTCCCATAGATAGAGGGTCTTATCCTTCCCCGCCGTAGCGATTGTTTTGCCATCCGTAGTGACGACAATATCGGAGAACTCGCCATAATAATCGGTAAGTATATGCGTGGTTTCACCGGAGGCGACGTCCCAAATACGGATGCTCCCGTCTGCACTGCCACTGGCAATCGTCCGCATATCCACGCTGAAGGTAAGTGCCAGCACGTATCGGCTATGCCCTTCGAGTGTGTGGATACGCTCACCTGTTTTTGTCCGAAACAGACCGATAGTTCCCAAATTGTCAGCCGCCGCAAAGAGACTGCCATCTGGACTGAGTGCCACTTTATAATAAACACCTTCCTCTGTGCCAATATCCAGCTTATGTTGTTGGTTTCCTGTCCGCGTGTCCCACAGACGAATGTTCCCGTCCGAGCTCCCGCTTATGAGTGTGCCACCATCCACACTGAACGTAAGACTATCCACGTTATTTTCGTGTCCTTCAAGTGTTTGTATGTGTTCACCTGTCTGCGTATTCCACAGACAGATGGTCTTCCAAAACGCACCTGCCAGGACTTTACCATCCGCACTGAACGCCAGGCTGATTAACGCCCATTTCTTTACCTCTGACGGTCTTTGGAGTTCCATTTTTAGGTCGCGGGTCTGTGGGTCCCAAAAACGGATGTCGTCATTCCCCGACACTAATGTTTTTCCATCCGGACTGAAAGCGAGACTATAGATTTCGCCGCTCGTCCGAATTCCGCGCGGATGCCACCGATTGTTGACGTTCCACTGCTGAATCAAGCCGTTAGCAAATGACTCATATTTATCTGCGCTTGCAAGGACACGACTATCTGGACTAAAGACGATCCGTTTATGCATGGCGATACCTCTTTGGGTGAGGTATGTGAGTTCGTGATAGGTGGTGGCATCGTATATCCAAATCCCGGCTGATGTGGCAACAGCGAGCCGTGTACCGTCTGGACTATACTTGACATCGTAGATACGTCCTTTGCCGAGTCGAGCGACTGCAGCTTCGGGTATGCCGACAAGTTCAGCGAACAGGGTGGGAAGATAGCACGTTGAAATGAGAATGAGTGTGAGGTATATCTTTTTCATCGGAGGGGTGTCCTTTTAGGTACAGTATACCAAAAAGGCGTGTGGAATGGCAAAAGGATTGGTTGTCGGCTGTAGGAGCGAGCTGTGCTCGCGACATCGGACGAACGGTCGCGAGCACAGCTCGCTCCTACAAGAAGAAACTGGGCTTGCGAAACCCGACATATACCAGCCGTGTCCAAATCAACGCCAAATGCGCTTTTTGGCATTTGTCGGGTTTCGCTGACGCTCTACCCGACCTACAAGATACTACAAGATACAAACCATCTCATTGACAAAACTCGTGTTCCTCATCAAGATTTAGCCAGTCAATTTGCACGAACGAGATTACCTCTTCTTTTGCCCAGCGGAAAGCCTTAAGTTCGCACTGTTCTTTGTCTGACAGCCAAATGAGGAGTTGAGATTTCGCCTCAAGTTCAACGTAGACTTGATCGATTGTCCTAATTCTCGGTGAAATTCTTTTCATAATCTCCTCGTAGGTTTCATACTCAGCTTTTGTTATGGTCTGTCCCAATTCAATTTTTCCCATAAAGTCTGCCGCTGTGCGAACGTCGCGAGTATCTCCGTATTCTTTGATGAGCCGAGCAAGATTATGCTCTATCCATGCTTCAGGGTCCTCCTTTCGAATCCGTGCCAATTCCTCAAGCTCCTTACTAATCCGCTCACTATGTGTAGGTTTTATTTTGCTTGCTTCTTCTGGGAACAGGAATGCGTATGCTTTTTCAAACGCCTTTATTTCAGCGTCTGTTGGATATATCGCAAGTGCGTTTCTGAGAATGTTATCAGTGAAGGTATGAACTTCTGGGATGTCTCCAAATCGTTTGACGAGTTGTGCGCGATAGTATTCAGCTTGAACGACATCATCTTCTGTATAGATGTCGTTGAGGTCCAAGGAAACAGGTATCCTCCCTATGCTGATTAGGAATCGTGTGTATGCGGCGCGTTCAACCGGGTCTCTCGTCTTTTCCCAGTTATCGGGAACACCTATCTCTAAAGCCTCAAGTTGTTCAACGAGGGATTCAATACGTAGAAACGGATCCGTGTTGGGGTCGATGGGTGTTGGAGGGTCTTCCGATTCTCCGCAGCTGAAAATGAAAAACAGGCTGAGTAGACATGTAAGTGGAAGTAGATATTTTTGCATTTGATTTATTCCTCAAGGTGTGTCCTTTTAAGTACAGTATACCAGAAAGGCGTGTGGAATGGCAAAGGGATTGGTTGTCGGCTGTAGGAGCGAGCTGTGCTCGCGACATCTTGTAGGTGCGTTTTGGATACGCGCCTTTTGTCAGAATCGCGGAGCGCGCGGATTACGTGGAGTCTTGTAGTCTTGTAGGTCGGGTAGAGCGCAGCGACACCCGACAAATCATGCGGAATGCCCAAAAGTGCATTCCGCCAAGCGCATTTGGCGTTGATTTGGACACGGCTGGTATATGTCGGGTTTCGCTACCGCTTCTACCCGACCTACGAAAAATGTAATATTATCATATAGAAATGGTATTAAAATCCGCGTTCATCTGCGTTTTCCGTGTAATCCGCGATTCTGATGTGCATCTGATACACCTTTCGCCCCTCGAATCAACGCCGAATACGCGTATGGTATTCGGCGGGGCTTGATGAATACGGACATTATGCTGCTATACACCTTTCGCCTCTCTGAGGCTTTGGCAAATCACATCTTAGCCCCAGCGGGGCGGAATGTTTATAGAAGCGGTCAGAAGACTATATTGAGCCCCAGCGGGGCGAAATGTGTATATTGTTATGTCGCTCCTACGGAGCTCAAGACTTTTTGTTTTCCCATTACTATAAACATATCGTTCCTATGGAACTTAAGAAAAGGGGTGTCGTTTTTCTATAAACATATCGTTCCTACGGAACTCAAGAATCCCAATCGGGTTTAGAAATCCTGCTACAGACTTGGAGATGTCCGAGGTGCAACAGACACAGGACGCAAGGCGTTTACCGTCCGTAGACTCTGTTCCCGCAAAAATATCTCTGGCATATCATCTAAATCGGATTCAAACTTTAACCAAAAATATTTTGCTTGTTCGGTAGATGTATCGTCTGCCAGATACTTCCAATCACCGACACAATGCGTTTGCTGCGATCTGGCGAAATCATACTTGGGGCCGTAAGCAGGTGGCGGTTCAGTCGGCTTCACATCTAACGTGAGTGCCTGATACAGAACAGGGTAATTCGCGGGAATTCCGAGGATTAAATCTTGTGTCGCAAATCCCATCACAGGATTGACGAAATCTACGCTCACATTCCACCAACCATCTTCTGTTTTGTATGGCGTGCCAAAGTCCCGTCCCGTTGGTGTTAAATTGTTATAGGAAATTAGGATTGGTGTAATTGTGGGTAATGATTGATTTAATGAGTTTTCATCAATCACTGCGCCAACGAATTGGACAAGGAGTGCGCCCCAGGTGTTAGGTGCTGGCTCAAGAACGATTGTGTATTCGTTCTTGACTGGGGTGTTGGCTTGGTCTAAACCACTTAGAATGTGGTAATCCATAAGGGCGGCATCGTCTCCTGCCACCGCTTTTAGTGCGATGTTCGACTTATCAATGCCGATGATGTCAGAAGTAAAGCGTAGGGGCAATTCTATTCTGTCGTGGCTAATATAATTAGGGTCTTCAAACATTTTCAAACCTCTTTTTGCACATCTTGTAGGTCGGGTAGAGCAACGCGACACCCGACAACATGATCGCACTTTCACACTAATGCTTAGTCAAGTGCTAATTGATGGTATTGAAGTAGTCGGGAATCGGAGTTCCCTCCTACAAGAAGGGACATTTCAGTAGGAGCGATCTCCGAATCTCGACTTACAATAATATGTTGACGAAGCACTAAGTTTGTCGGGTGTCGCGTTGCTCTACCCGACCTACAAGATTGAAATTAATTACTATCCGTATCTTCTGCTGAGTCATCTTCCAACAAGAAATCGAGTGTGACGCTATCAATAGCGTTCCGAATACGTTCATCAAGTTGGTTCAGCACTTCGGAATGAAGCTCGGTAACGCTTGCATCTGGTTTTATACCAGAAATTTTCTTTTTTGCCTCACTGCCGCGTGTCAGAATACGCGTAACAGCAGTGCCGTAATCTTCTGCATTCACTTAAATCACCTCCTTTTTTTAGTTTTCAGTTTTCAGCGGTCCACCATCCTTGGTAGGCGCGTTTTGTAAACGCGCCGAGTCCAGACTTCAGACGCTCTAAACAGCGCGTTTGGAAAACGCGCCTACCTTGGGTAATAAATCGGGCTTTCAAAGCCCTCCAACTATTTATGAGATAGGTTGTAATATAATTTCTTCCATGCCCTTAACTGTTTCGTCTGTGGCAATGAAATATGGCGCGTCATGTCTTTGTAAAATCTGCTGAAAAATGGATTAGCATTATGCGCTTCATAAATGACGTGATGCATGTATTGGGGAGGGTTATTGTTTAAATACGCTCCCATTGAATAAAACATCGGAAGCCCTATTGCATCAGATAAAGAAAGAATGGGTCGGTTTATACTCCACATAGCGATTAGGAATTCATCTTCACAGCATTTGTTGAGGTTCTGACGCAGAAAGTCGGCAAGTTCGGAGTTCTTATTCAATGCGAACAGAACAGTTTTGTTGGTAGGACGGATGACATGTTCCTTCCCTTTGTCCGATTTGTTGTTTATTTCTAAGCCGACATCCTCAAATGCGGCGGCTTCCTGTTCCCATAGTTCTGATTTTTTCGGCACTTGGTTTCCGATAGCGTTGTAAATCCGCTCTATCCAGTGTTTGTAGTCAAACGGGTTTAAATAATAATTGAATGCTATAGGATTGCTTTCGGTCCAGGGCGAATCAAAGATGTCGTAAAGTTTGATTTTCTCGTCACGGGTACAAGCAAAGGCATCCGAATCCATCACGAGCCAATTGTCTATCGGTAGATCGTCAAACAAACAGGCGAATTTTTTTCCATAACGTAGATTTTTAATGTTTTTCAGCTGTGCATGTATATCAGCGGTTTTTATGACTCTGATGTATTCCTCTGGCACACGCATCGCATCGAAGATAACTTTTGCGGATTTTAAGACAGTGTCCTCTACATGAAAGTAGGTTTGGACTCCGTTCTCACCGAAATCCGTGTTGTTGAGCATTGCAAGGGATGCCCAGACCGCACCTTTCACATGCACCTGTTGAAAATACTCCCTTGACTTTGCCTCTTTTACGAACTGAAAACTTGAAGAAAATAGCGGTATAGAGATAGCAAGTTTATCCGAGGCACCTCTTTCTGGAAGTAATGCCTTATAGTCAATATCCGTTGGTAATCTCCAAATATGGTCTTTGTTTCGCATGTTATGTCTCCTTTGGTGTTGATTTGGACACGTTTCGCTCTTGTCGGGTGTCGCGTTGCTCTACCCGACCTACGAACTGTAGGAGCGATCTCCGAATCGCGACGCATTAGACGGTCGGGAATCCAAATCAAGAAATCAACGGTATGAACGCCTATAGGCGTTCCCCGGGTATGAATGCCTTTTGGCATTCCCCGGAGTTCCCTCCTACAGAAGAAATCGGGGTTACAAACCCCTCCAACAGAAGAAATTATGCCTCCTCTTTGAGGTGCTTCAGGATTTCCTGCTTCGTGGCTTCATCCGCTTTGGCGAGGAGATCGGTTATATTTGTTTCCTCTATTTTTGCTATGATTTTGCGTTTTTCCTGCATGCGTTTCACGACGGTCTGTGTATATTCAGCTGTTTGTTCCGCAGTATAAGGGCGAATAAGCCAATCCATTTCAGCGACTGACAATCCTTTCTCAAAGTGCCAATAGCCCTCCTCGCGTAAGCGCGTGATGTGTTGAAAATACGCATCAAAAATAAGTGCCACCCGATCACAACTAAAGTTGTTGATAGCGTATTCTCTACAAACCTCGTTGTCAATTAGATGGATATTTTCTGCTGCTGTAACAATGTTTCTGAACGATTTGCAACGCCAGCCGGTAATCCCTTGATGGTTCACTTCAGGGAAAATACCGCGATTGCTTGTGATCACCGGTGTGCCACTTGCGATCGCTTCAAAGAACACATTGCCACCCGGTTCGGGGTAATAGGTGAACATACAAACAAGTTCGGCATCGCGATATAAGATTTTACGCATCTCTATGTCGACTGCACCTAAAAACTCTACATGCTGTGGTGTCTGTTGACCAATGACTTTCTCAAATTCTTCAGGCGTAGCTTGTCCACACGCTATCAGTTTTTTGCCCATCACTTCTGCCAATTTGACCGCTTCTTTTAACCCTTTGCTCTCCGTTATTCTGCCGATGAAGAGGTAATAATCTTCTTTGTCATATTTGTCCTCAAATTCGGACGGATCAAAATAGGGTGGGATGACGAAATCTTCATGTCTCGGGTCCGTATAGTGTCGTGCTTCATGCACCCCGTGATCAAGTCCGTCAGTATACTTAATGTCAAACGATCTATTTAAAGCACCTATATCTGTATTCAGTCGAGAATATGATTCATATACTCTAAAATCTGAAAATGTTGTTGGATACCCGATGAACGGCTCTACGACGAACAACTTTGACATCGATTCTAAGCCGATCTCATCTAACAGTGAGTTTAAAACCTCAATATGTCCTGTCCCCCAACTCGCCAATATCACATCACCGGCGGAAACACGTTTTGCCAGTTCTTTCGGTGTGTTCGCATGAAAGTTGTCGTGCATCGCACCATACCCAAACTTGAATTGTTCTTTCATAAAATCTTCGTTTGGATAGGTAGACCGAAAATCTTTCTCACTTGTAACTGGCACGAGTTGGACACCTAAATCATCGGACTTTTCATTGGAATAGAGAATTATCTCCCATCCAAGTTTTGACATCATTTCTGTGAATTTAATCGCCTTCTGCGTAAAAGCACAGCAATTCCACGGGGATTGCCTTGATGTGATTGTGTGCGGTATACCGAGTAGATGTAATGTTTGCATTATTGCCCTCCTAATTTGGCTATCGGCTGTCAGTTATCGGCTGTCAGTGTTGTAGGAGCGGGCTCCAGCTCGCGACTATTTACGCGAATATGTCGCGAGGTAGACCTCGCTCCTACAAGAATATAGTATATTTGAAAGAGGGGATATATCTGAAAGGAATTGGGGTTAGAAACAATAGATATCCAATAGATATCCAATAAGTTTGCAGGGAAAAGGGTGGGTGGAATCGTAGGTCGGGTAGAGGCACGAAATCCAACCTGAATTTTGTTTTAACTTAACTTACAAGAGAAAGGCGCGCTTAGGAAAACGCGCCTACAATTTATATATTCTCGGGGGGTGTTTCGCTGTCATCTTCTGGGTGGTCTACAGGTTGTAAGGTATCATCCATCTCAGCAGGTGTTTCACCATCGCTGTCATCTTCTGGGTGGTCTACAGGTTGTAAGGTATCATCCATCTCAGCAGGTGTTTCGGTTTCTGTGTCTGTCACTACCATGTCCATTGTGTCCATCACAGGTTTCTGCATCTTTTCACAACCTACCACAAAGATGCCCACAATCGCTAAAATACATACAAAAGAAAAATAACGTGAAAATTTCATTATAAACTCCTTATTTGTTATCAATTGATATTGTCATACGAGGTATTGGGCAGACAAAGCCCGATACCTCGTATTGTAGGAGCGAGGTCTACCTCGCGACCATTCGGAATATGTCGCGAACTGGAGATCGATCCTACAGAGAATGTGTCAACACATTTTCACAATTCACTACATATATTTGATACGAGGGATTAACTCGTGGGAGGGTTTATTACCCCGATACCTCGCATTATGTCACCGTTCTACTGGTTTAGGTAGGGCAGGCCACGGCACGGGTGTGTACCGAGGTAGAACACCTGCCCTAACACGAGTATCTATAGAGGATAATCTATTTGAAAATGTTTGTCAAGCAGTTTTTTATTTTTTGGTATTCTACATGATGCTGCCAGTAGAGTTTGCGACACCCTTATGCATCAATTTAGTGGGTAATGGTTGTGTATCTGATACACATTTCGCCCCTCCGGGGCTTGATAAATACAGACATTACGCTGCTATACACCTTTCGCCTCTCCGAGGCTTTGGCAAATTGCATATTAGTCTCAGCACCAGCGGTGCGAAAGGTGTATAGAATAATTGTCTCATCAAAGCCAAGCACCAGCGGTGCGAAAGGTGCATAACACAATATCAAGCGGACAAAATCCTCCCACAGAGAGACGGTTCTTAAATTGACACATAAGGGTAGAGCAAAGCGAAACCGGACCTACAGTTTATTATGACAATTTGTCAATTAGAAATGGTATTAATTCAGCGTAAATTGAATTGTTTTATTTGTCTCATCAAACACGATGTTTATATCGTCAGAGTTTTTGAGTATGCGTATGAGCGCGTTATAGAAATCGGGTGAAGGTTCACCGACATCACCTGCTGGACCTTGCGTGCCACGCATACTTTGCCCTTGTTGCCCGCGTTCACCTGTGAAACCTGTCATTTGTAAGCCGGTATATCCTTGTGGACCTTTCTTTCCTGTCAATAAGATGGAGGTGCTGCGCTTGTTGCCACCTGCACTTACCCCTTTTGCCCCAGTGAAACCTGTATAACCCTGATCAGAATCCCCTTTTGGACCTCTTTGACCACGGCTACCAGTCTCAGCATCTCCAGTATACCCTGTATAGCCTTTCGGTCCGATCAATAGCAATTTCTGAGTATCAGAGAGGCTTCTATCTGCACCTTCGTCTCCAGTGTATCCGGTATACCCATAATCTGCATCCCCTTGTGTGCCTTGTGTGCCTCGTCTGCCGTAATACCAAGTACCAGTATACCCTGTATAACCTGTGTTTCCACGTGAGTTTAGTCTTTGTGAATCTGTGAGGTTTCTGTCAGCACCTGCTGCGCCCGTGTATCCGGTATATCCATAATCGGGGTCCCCAGAAAAACCAATAGCCCCTGTCGGTCCTGTGTAAGCGGGTCCAGTATATCCCGTAGGACCAGTATACCCTCTGTATGTAGTAGACTTTAGCAAGTCACTGAGGTTTCTGTCAGGACCTGTAGCGCCCGTGAAACCTGTATATCCATAATCTGGTTCCCCAGAGAAACCTATTGCGCCTGTCGGTCCTGTATAAGCGGGTCCAGTATATCCCCTAGGACCAGTATACCCTCTGTATGTTGTAGACTTTAGCAAGTCACTGAGGTTTCTGTCAGGACCTGTAGCGCCCGTGAAACCTGTATATCCATAATCTGGTTCCCCAGAGAAACCTATTGCGCCTGTCGGTCCTGTATAAGCGGGTCCAGTATATCCCCTAGGACCAGTATACCCTCTGTATGTTGTAGACTTTAGCAAGTCACTGAGGTTTCTGTCAGGACCTGTAGCGCCCGTGAAACCTGTATATCCATAATCTGGTTCCCCAGAGAAACCTATTGCGCCTGTCGGTCCTGTATAAGCGGGTCCAGTATATCCCGTAGGACCAGTATACCCTCTGTATGTTGTAGCTTTTTGTAAATCAGTGAGATACCCAGTATAACCTGTTGCCCCTGTAAAGCCGGTATACCCATAATCTGGTTCCCCAGAGAAACCTATTGTGCCTGTCGGTCCTGTGTAAGCGGGTCCAGTATATCCCGTAGGACCAGTATATCCTCTGTATGTTGTAGCTTTTTGGTCAGGCGTTAGAGTTCCACCAACCCCTGTCGCACCTGTGAAACCTGTATATCCATAATCAGGGTCCCCTTGCTCGCCGGTTGCGCCAGTTGCGCCAGTATAAGCTTCTCCAGTATACCCTGTATATCCGGCAACGCCTCTGTATGTCGTTGCTTTCTCATTAGGAGTAAGAACCCGATCAACTCCTGTTGCCCCTGTGAAACCTGTATACCCATAATCTGGTTCCCCAGAGAAACCAATAGCCCCTGTGGGACCTGTGTAAGCGGGTCCAGTATATCCCGTAGGACCAGTATACCCTCTGTATGTTGTCCGTTTTTCATCATGTGTAAGCACCCTGTCAGGTCCTGTTGCCCCTGTAAAGCCAGTATATCCATAATCGGGGTCACCTGTATAGCCTCTCTCGCCTGTTGCACCGGTATAAGCTTCACCAGTATAACCGGTATACCCTTGAAATCCTCTGTATGTCGTCGCTTTTTGAGTAGGTGTAAGAACCCTGTCAACTCCTTTTGCTCCGGTGTATCCGGTATACCCATAATCAGGATCGCCTGTATACCCTATTTTGCCTGTTGCACCAGTATAGGCTTCACCAGTATAACCGGTATACCCTTGAAATCCCCGTAGCGTTAGTTTTTCGGGATGCGTAAGAACCCTGTCGGGACCTGTAGCGCCTGTGAAACCGGTGTATCCATAATCAGGTGCACCGGTATAACCAGTTTCCCCTGTGGGTCCTGTATACCCAGGACCCGTAGGTCCTGTGGGTCCCGTATACCCTCTGAGCAATACTTTTTCGTTATGACTGAGGTTGCGATCGGGCCCTTTTGCCCCTGTGTATCCTGTATAGCCGTAATCGGGTTCACCTTGTTCGCCTGTTGCACCTGTTGCACCGGTATAAGCCTCACCTGTATATCCTGTGTATCCTGTATACCCCCGATACGTTGTCGCTTTTTCATTATCTGACAGTTGTCGTGCTACACCCGTTGCGCCTGTGAAACCTGTGTAACCTTTATCTGATTCGCCTTGCTGTCCTCGGACACCTCTTGTGCCTGTTTCGCCTGTTCCACCAGTTATTGTCGGTCTGAAAAACCGGACGGTTACCAACTCTGTTGCCACTTCAGAGTCGTTGCGAGTGGCTTTGAGCAGAATATAAGCGCGCGCGGGGGCGCGACCAGTCGGTAAATTAATCAGAAGATGACCGTTTGATATGCTAACAGTGATGTTACCATACGCTTCCGCCTCGATTTCCGTTTCTGTGGTGTTCGCAAGAAATCGTTTTATATTTCTGATAGTGTATTGGCGGTTATTAGGATTATCTTCTAAAATAAAATCTTGTATGGGTTTCCATTGGAGTGTGTCTATCATTTTTTAATAGGTCTTTCGTCGCTGAAAATGTTTGACTTTCGTGTATTTTTGGAATATACTATCATTACTAACTATCACCTTGCGTTTTCCATGAGGTGAACTCAGATGAACGCTACCTCACAAAACATATTAGAAGCATTTAACCAACTTCCGGATCCTGAAAAGCATGCACTTGCCTCTGAAATCGTGAAACAGATCGCTATGTTGGATTTTCCACCTTTGACAGATGAGGCATTCACGGAAATTGCGGATGCACTTTTCGTTGAGCATGATAAATCGGAGGCAGCGGATGCCGAAGCAAAATCGGGGTGAAGTCTGGATGGTTGACCTCGGAACGGTTGCCAAAGTTAGACCATGCCTTGTTATTAGCATCCCCGTCTTCGTTCAGGATCGCGCACTTGTCACTGTCGTGACACATACAACAAGCACACGCAGTTCAAGGTTTGAAGTTCCAATAAAAGCAAGATTTTTGGATACTGGTGCTTTTGATGCACAAAGTCTGGTTACCGTGCCAGAAGTGAAGTTTTTAAGAAAACTGGGAAACCTCCTGCCAGATCAACTGTCTGCAGTTGAAGATGCAGTCCGTCATTGGTTAGGACTTTAGCCTAACGTGATCATCTATCTCGGTTGAAAACCCCTCCTATATTACGCAACCCACACTTGTAGGCGCGTTTTGTAAACGCGCCTACAGCAGAGAGCGTCGGGTTTCGCTCCACTCTACCCGACCTACAAGGCTGCCATTATCGCAATTCAAAATCCTTTGCATTATTGCGAACACTACCATTGATGGCTATTGCGCGGATAGAATCCGATCTGATGAGCAACAAATGCCCATCAGGATGCAGCGCAACTTTCTGCCAATCTTTCGTGCCTTCAATAATCGTGATTGTTTCATCATAATTAAACGCGCTGCTGCTCATATCCCATACCAACAACGCACCGAGATTCTCTACCAACACATAAAGTTTCGTGCCAGCCGCGTTTGCGGCGATACTGCGGAACTCGGCATCAAAGCCAAACATAATATCTTTGCTCGCCATGCGTGTTCTATCTATGCCATACACACGCACAGCCCCTGTTTTTCTATCTAAAAATCCGAGTTTATCTGTGCCGATCATGCACACATCCTGCCAATCACCTGTGCCCAGCTGAATCCTTTCAGTAGGCAGTTCACGGTCACCATTTCCGAACGCCGCTATATTATAGAAAAAAGCCTCGTTATCATTGTTAGAGACGAATATCCGTCTATCTGCTGTCATCACCGCGCCTGTCCATACGGGAGACGCTCCTAACACGAGATCTTCCGCTGGCACGCGGTTGCCGTTGCTGTCGAAGGCACGCACGGTGGAACTTTCAATTGAAAGGACTGCCACGTGTGTTTTGGATTGCGCTGTTGGCGTCAATCGTCCTGCGGGGACAATCAGTGATGCCCATTGCGGTTCGCGTTCACCGACGATGTTAAAACCTTGCGTCTCGTAGGTTAGCGATGGGGAGGAATCCCAAGCGGAATACTGGATACCGAATCGCCCGATCTCCTTCATAATGCCGGTGATGCGGCGCGTTCGCATATCAAAGTTGAGGAAAGTGGGTAATCCCATCGCCTCATAAAAAATCCGACCGACACCTCCTGTCGCGGCAGGCAGCTGATAGTCAATATGACAGCCTTGCTGGAACAGCAGATTATCAGGTACTTCGCTGTCAAAAGCGAGGGCATCAACAATTTTAATCTGAAACCGAAGTTGTGCGGTTTGCGGGACGGTAGACATATCCGTGGCGGTATAGGTCATAAGCCACGTGCCTGTTTGGGTCGGTGTGCCGGAGACGGTGCGGGCGTTCTGATCTTCAAATAGCAAGCCCGATGGCAGTTGCGACAGCGTATGTTCCAACATGCCAAGCCCGCCTTTCGCTTCGGGTAGCACAAAAGGCGTTATCTCTTTATCCACCACAAAGGTGAAACTGGGGATTGTCTCCCGAAAAGCGAGTTTTGTCTGCGATATCCTGCGTAACCCGAAGGTTCTGCCTGTTACCCGCGTTGTGCGAGCGTCAAAGTCGTGTGAGATGCGTAGGATACGCACGGGTGTCCACCGCAGATGCGCCACAACTTGCTGGTCAACGACAAGCGTTTGCCCCAGTTTGAGATGCGGCGACCACGGCAACTCAAGTTCTACCTCAAACTGTGCTTGCTGTGTCTCTATCAGATATTCGTTGAGAAGCACCGCTGCCCATTGGCGTTCATGCCACGAGAGCAGATCGAAGTTGAAATCGCGCTGTTTTTCTCCGTTCGCTGCGATGGACTCCGCACTTTCCACGGATATCTCCGCCTTTTCGTCCCGTATCGGTGTGAGTTTCGCTGTGAGTTGATTGTAGATGCCGTGAAAGTCAGGCTTGAACTTCAGCGAGCCGAGGTTCTGTTTATCCGGATGATTGAACACCAGCGCGTCAACGAATAGCACGGTATCGCCTTTTTTATGTGCTGTCGGTTGCGAGCCTTCTATCCCGCGCGTCAACGTTGCCAACATACTGCTACTTCGCATCTCGTAAGACATCAGTTCATCGTTGATAAGCACCAATCCATCGTTGGATTCAAACCTTCCTGCGTCTTGGACATTCGCATCTGTCGTCCCAACGGGCAGATCCGCGCCGAGTGTTGTTTGACGTGTGGCACGCGGCAGAAAACTGAAACGTCCGTTGCGATAACTCATCGTGGCGTTTGTGAGCCGTGCGAGTTCGTTCATCAAGTCCCACGCCTTTTTGCCGTTGGTGTGAAGTATCGGTATGCGTTGGCGTATTTTTTTGCCGTATTGTAGCCACTGATAGTTGTCAATATCGTTTGCGGGTGCATCGTTTAGCCATGCGGCACCGTCCGACCCCGGACGCACGCTTATCCGTTCAGGGTCGCCATACCCTGTCCATAGATGTATTGCTTCACCATCAGAAACCAACGGGCTGGCAGTGCCACCGTGCCGACCGAACCCTAAATCCGTTGCGTCGTGGTAAGCAGAACGCCAGCACAACCCTTTATCCAACACACCTGCCCCTAACAGCGGTTCGTGTTCCAACACCTGCACAAGATGTCCCGTGTTGTTGGGATAGTCAATCTCTTCATCGCTTACCTGCTTGTATTGGTAATGCGAGCCTTCAAAATAGTAGACCTCGCCTTGATAAGTAACAGGCGAACGCGCGGCGTGTCGGAAGTCTGCGTATCTTTTTTTGATGTTGATGTCGTTATTCGCAATGTCAACCTGTATCAGCACGCCGATGCTATCTGTTTCTGCCACCCCCGTGCCACCTTGTGTCACTTGCAAAACAGCGTATAGATAGCCGTTGTGGTAAATCATATCAGAGATCGTCATCAGCCGTCCTGTCCTGCTTGAAATACGCCGATTGAGAAAACGGGGATCGTTAAATATGTGTAGGTTTTGATTACTGATGAGGGGATTGGGATGATCGTTGTATGTTTTGTTGATAATCTCCGTGTCGTTTCCGTCTTGAATGATTAGCGTGGAGTCGGAAGTGCCGTGTGTAATCCACGCGTAAAATGTTGTGGCGTTGTCATCACCTATCCAGAAGTCCATAGAACGCCGGCTGTCATTCGGGACGGTTTTCAACGTTGCCTTTGTGTTGTCAGAGAGTTTGTAGGTATGGATGCCCGCTTTACCGCGATACACCAGAAAGTCATCACCGCCAATCTGTTTCACGGCGAAGCTACGCCGATTGTCCGGCAACATCGGATAGGTGAAATTCAAGCCTTCGTTTCTCGGATACTTCGTATAATGGAATCCGAGCTGCGGGGCATTACCGCCTTGGTTGTCTACATTTGTCCAGGTATCTCCGTCAAGATCGTATTTCAAAATTTGGATATGATACCCATTCGGTGCGGACGGATCTAAAGAGTCGTAGACGCCTCTTGCGGGGCTATCGTTCGCCTCAAAATATACCGTGCCAAGCACAAAGAAGTTTCTGAAATCCTTTGTCGCCAGTTGCCAAAACTCGTATTCAAACGCTGCGCTGTTTATTATTTTGTTCGTTGTTGCGACGCGTTCCCACGCGTCATTTGCCACATCGTAGGAGATGATATAGTCCGGCACCTGTGCGGAACGTTGCCCATATAGCATATAGTATTTTTTCGCTGACGAATCGTAGACGACATCTTTTACATATCCGTTCAAACGCCATTGACGTAGCAGATCTGTCGGCAAGTTCTGCAGTTCCCAGCCGGGTCGTCCATAAGTAGCGAAGTGTTCTGTCTCCGTTTCCATCGGCAGAATGTCAATGTCTTGCGCGGTCACCCCGTACGCATCTAATAACGTCTTCACCAGTTTATCCACCCGTTTGTAGCGATACACATCCTTGAAGGTCGCAACGGGCAGATCGTCATCGGGTATCTGCCCGCCTTCCGTCTCAATAGCATTGTTCGCTATCTGGTAGTTCAGGGGGGACAACGCGCCTTCCGTTCGGATTGTGCCGACATCTGTCATCGGTGATTTGCCAAAGTTCGTTTCCGCTGATACCGATTTTTCTGACGGAATAGACTGGAACGGAAAGGGATACCTGCCGATGTTTTCTATTTCGGTATTGACAGGCAACAGCACGCGGCGTTTTATGCCGAAATCGTCCACGTTGACGGGACGCAGATTTTGGGAGGCATCCACCGCCTCAATAATTACCTCTGGCGGTTGTAGGTTGACACGGATATTGGCGACCTCGCCTTCAAATATCTTTTCGCTTTCTATTGTGCCGTCATCGTCATACCCGATATGGATTTCAACAGGTCCTTTATATCCCACCTGATTATAGTGTTCGGGGAGGTCTGCACGATTGAAGTTTTCTGTCCAGAAGTTGTCGGGATTGTTCGGATTGAAGTTGCCGTCCGGGTCGAACAACGTGATGCTGACGTTCCCGATGTTGAATGTCGTCAGATCGGGATAGTCCAGCTCAGCGTTCAACGGACTGATGGATTTTATCAGCTTATCATCAATCCGTTCTCCGAGTATTATCAGTTTACGGTAGGGTGTGAATGTTGTTTTGAATGCGAGGTCTGTTAATGGCATAATGGTTTTCGGTTTTCAGTTGTCAGTTTTCAGAACGACATATCTTCTGTAGGAGCGATCTCCGAATCGCGACCCTTTACGCGAATATGTCGCGAGGTAGACCTCGCTCCTACAAGAATATAGAGTCCTGTAGGTCGGGTAGAGTTTACGAAACCCGACAAGGGCGAAACGTGTCGGGTTTCGTAAACTCTACCCGACCTACAATATCAATAGTATATGTGAAAAAGGGATATATCAGGAAGGAATTTGGCGATGGAAACAATATATTTCCAATAGATACGCAATAGGTTTGCGGGGAAATGGCGGTTGGCTATCGGTTGTCAACGGTCAGCGCGTTTTGGAAACGCGCCATTTTTTCTGTCTGAATCGCGGATTTATCGGATTATGTGTTTGGCATGCCAAAATCGTGTTTCACAGTCTTGCGCATAAAGGCGTATTTCTTGGCTGTGTGTATCTGCGTCCGATAGGAATAATCCGCGTCCTCTGCGAAATCCGTGATAATCTGTGATTCAGACAGATAGCAGTATTTTTGACAACTTCTTTCGGATATGCTAAAATAATAACGATATGATTTTCTATTTGGTCAAGGAAATAATGATGTTGAATGTGCGGGGAAAATTTTGTTGCATTATCGGAATACTCTTTGTGCTTTCCATCGCTCCTACTGCTTTGGGACAACAATCTGATTCTGCGCTGACACAATCCCAATTTGAAAAGATTCTTGAAAAAATTGAAGAATCTGAAAAGGAAACCCGCGCCTACATAGACCAAAAATTTGATAAACTTGACACAAAAATTGATGAAAAGTTTGGTGAACTTGACAAGAAAATAGATGGGCTTGAGGCAAAATTTCACGAACTTGATAAAAGAGTTAATCGCATAGACCTGAAAGTTAATATTTTGATAGGAATCCTAACAATAATTGGTGGACCTATCCTTGTCCAGATTTTAAATCATGCCGTGCGAAATCGCCTTAACTCACAGAACAAGGACAAAATAGTCGCAGAAGTAGCCGCTGAAAACAGAGATGAATCGGATGAGGATATTAGGCGAAGAAATTTAAGGGATAGAGATCCATCCGAAGCCGCATAGGAAAAGCCTGATGAAAAAAGAAAAATCTGCAAAAGTCATCGCTAAATCTGCTAAGAACCATTTTGAGAAGGGTAAAGCGTTATACAAACAAAACGATTATAGTGCTGCTATCTCCAGCTTTGACGAGGCGATCCGTTTAGACCCTAATAACGCTAAAGCCTATCATAACAGAGGTTTCGTAAAAAACTTTTTAGAACAATACTTTGAAGCGATATCGGACTATGACGAGGCGATCCGTTTAGACCCTAACAACGCGGGAGTCTATTTTAATAGGGGTAATACAAAATACACATTAGGACACCCTAAAGATGCGATCAGTGATTACGATAAGGCTATTCGTCTTAACCCTGAATTTGTAAGCGCCTATTACAACCGTTCACTTGCAAAAATCAGGTTAGAACAATATTTTGAATCGATATCCGACTTAGACATGGTTATCCGTTTAAATCCTAACGATGATCAAGCCTACAATGATAGAGGAGCCGATAAAGCAAAACTTGGACACCATGATGCCGCTATCTCTGACTATGATAAAGCTATTCGTCTAAATCCTGATTTTCCACTTGCACACTTCAATCGTGGGCTTTCTAAAAGAGATTTAGGGCGCGATGCAGAGGCAAAACAGGATTTTCAGGAAGCATTGCGTTTAGCACAAGAAGCAGGAGACGAAGAACTTATCGCCACAATTAAGAAACAGATGTAATCTTACCTTATGTCTGGATTTCGGATTTCTCTTGTAGGTCGGGTAGAGTTTACGAAACCCGACATGAAAAACTGATAAAACGAAGCATGTCGGGTGTCGTAAACTCTACCCGACCTACGCATTGTTCAGGCAAACAAAAAATGACGCGTTTACAAAACGCGCCTCGGACATTGTTGGAGGGCTTTGTAAGCCCGATTTCTTTGCTATCGGGGTTGAAAACCCCTCCAACAAGAGATAATTCAGGTGATGAAGTTATCGCTTCAGGTTTGCCCATGTCGTGGTAAGTTTACCCGTAGCCTCAACAGCAGCGACCCCTTCGAATCCATTGTCCATAACACTCTTAATATCGTTCTCACTGAGCACCGCGCCAATGATGGCGACCTCGTCGAGGATACCTCTGAACTTACCGGCATACCCGTTGGCAATGAATAAATTAAGCGCGCTGGGAGTGGAATCTCCGCATGGGTGTCCCCCACATTTGTTCCAACCGGCTTGTGCGACAACATCACCGTTTTTATACATACGATACTGGCGTTTATCGACATCTCTGACCTCAGCGATGTGTATCCATTCACCGCTGACGATGGTGCCAGCAGGGGGTCTTTGAACCTCCACATACGGCTCTGCGTTCCCGCCGCCATCGCCCCAATAAAAACTCATCACACCGTTTGGTTCCTGTGTCAAACACCCTTCGCCGCCGTAAGCTTTACAAACGATGTTTTGACGACCTGCACCGACGTTTTCCGGTTTCGCCCAAAAAATAATCGTCACATCGCCATCAAACTGCAGCGACTCATCGTTGCCCATATCCACATAATTTGAGCCATCAAATTCAAGTGCACCACCAAATTTGCCTTCCACCCATTTTGGGTTACTTATGAGTTCCCCATCATGTTCGTTTCCCGAGGAATCAGAGGCGGTTTTACCGCCACCATCATCAAATCCCCATAAGCCTATGATGGTATCCGGGTCAATTTTGGCATCACCTATAGTTATGAATAAACCTGCCGTAAATAGAACAATGACACCGATGGAAAATAATCTAACTTTCATTGGTTACTCCTCCTAATAGGGTTGACATATACCTCACACAATAACGTAAGAGGTCTGTCGAATTGATAAAATAGAAAAACATTTACAGGATAGTATTTATGTTGGGTTTTGTGAATGTTCTACCCAACGGACGATTACAATGTTGAGCGGAATAACATCGCGGGCATGGGAAATCGAGTGATGACCCACGATGTGATGATAGCATATCAAAAATGCACAAAAATGTCAAGCATTTTGTGACAGGGTTATTTAGTTTTATGAATTGTCAGTTGATGAGTGTTACAGAGAGTTTACATCGTAGGTCGGGTAGA
>JAPPIG010000049.1 GCA_028820635.1 Candidatus Poribacteria bacterium | reverse complement strand
TAGAAGGAAATAAGGTGTGGATTTGTATCGCAGAAAAGTGCCTTGCGTGGTTTAAGATTAAACCCGACGACCCCCGACCCCATGAATGGTTCAATCCAAACCCCTTCTCCATTCCATTGGCGTGTCTCATCTATCCACTTAACCAATTTACTTTTGATGCCTTGACATTTTATAGGTGGAATAAGGATCTTCATTTTGAACGTGCTTTCCTTTGTGAGGCGCGCGGAACGACAAGATTTGTATCTCCGCCTCTGTAGACAACGAAATCATGCAGGTTTGTAATTTTTGTCGTTTTGCCCGTGTCATCCTGCACGGTAATCTTCCGGTAATTCATCCAATAGTCATCAAACCATTTTTCGCCCAACTGACCAAACATGCCGTTACCTGATAGAATGTCAGCGATTTTATTGATGCTACCTATGTTTGCGGTATTACCACTACCCCTTCTGTCGCTTGCAATTCTCCATTTCTCAACCGCAAAAAACTGAA
This sequence comes from Candidatus Poribacteria bacterium, assembly GCA_028820635.1. Classification (GTDB taxonomy): domain Bacteria; phylum Poribacteria; class WGA-4E; order WGA-4E; family WGA-3G; genus MSPOR6. The sequence goes on along the minus strand of JAPPIG010000049.1, from coordinate 1,629 downwards.
AATCTCTAATGACAGAAGGAATTGAGTTCAAGTGTTCAAGCGTATACAACTCTGTTTCATCTACTGATGTAGCACTCGCTCGTGTATAGATAATTCCCAAGCAGAAATGTCCCATGTATTCATTGTAGGGAAACTGAATGTTTTTACGGTTATCGCGCTCTATGAAATAATTTCCGTGCGAACCGAGCGTGAAGCCATTACAGAATTCTGGATTTTCAGGAAGTCTGTATGTTGTTTTAAAATCAAGTGCAAACTTGTGATCTCCAGTTTCGCTAATCAAGGAAATATCTGGATAGTAATTCTGCTTTTCCGCAGGGATAAGCGTGTAACCGTTTTCTTCCGCGAACGCTAACAATTGGGGCAACAGATGGATTTCCAATAATTTAGATACGATTTTCGTATCTGTTGAAATTGTGTAAATTCTCCGGTAGATATCAATGAAACCTTTGATTGTCCACTGCCCATTAGCAGTCTCAACGTACGAATTGAGTGTTTTAACAAATTCATTGAGTTTCGTGCTAAATACGCTTTTTACTGTTTCTTTCATAAAAATCGGCTCACCGAAAAATTAGCAACACGTTTTTTCTTGAATGAACTGAGCGTTATAGTCCCTCTTCAACACGCGAAAGCACTTTGATAGGAATCGGAAAAAGGATTTCCTTCCATAGTTTACACGTTCCGAGTATTCCACCGCTCCAAGGCAAATTTTACAATCTTATCGGTTCTGTTGGAAATAGAAATGTGATTCCATCGAGCTGGTTTCGGATTGCCGAATGTGCCCAATTCGAGTTGAGATTTGAGCGGAGCTTTACTATATTGCTCATCTTTGGTTGCAAAGTCCCGATCCGATTTGCTGGCATTTGCTGAGCGTGAGTCAAGCACTAAATTCCCAATGCTATGTAGATAATTCTCCTCGAAATCGGTGATTGACAGAATTGAGTCATCTACAGTAACTTTCTTGCTATCTCTAACGTTTTGTGGGATGATGTGCTCAATAGTGAATTTTGTCTGTGGGGCCGCGTTCATAAACGTCTCATAAGACATCTCAGGGGAAATCGGAATTTCTGCTGTTCTGAGATGATTCTCATATTTCCAAAGTAGATACCGTTGATCGCCGCCATCAACAACCTCGTGAAATCTAGGTTGGCACAGATCTCGTTCAAAGTCGGAATTGTTGCAATACTTTTCGACAAAGTTTTGAAGATCCCTGATGAGTTGATCGAAACCTCCTTTAAATTCCCTTGCCAGCCAGTACAATCGTCTAACCCCTTTATCTGACCGAGATTTAGTAATACCGAAACGGAAACTAATAATTTCTACTAATTGCGCGACACGTTTGAAATCATCTTTGGCATTCGATTTGTCCCATTTGTAGGTCTTGATAAGCAACGGGTAAAAAGTCGCGAGGCGGCTGAGGGCAAATATGTCAAGCATATAAGGTTCGCGACTCGTAAACAACATCTTTGTGATTTCAAAACTCTCTTTTAATTCCCGACTGTACTGGTCTATGAACCTTACTGCCTCGGCCCCAGTATTCTCATATATCAGGATGTTCACATTTTGCTTGATCATCTCGACAGGAGCTTGATATTCCCTTTTGTACCACTTTTCAAAACCGATGAAGTGATA
>JAPPIG010000037.1 GCA_028820635.1 Candidatus Poribacteria bacterium | reverse complement strand
GACCTGTTTAATGGAATCGAGTCGTGATTACTTCATGTTACGTACCTCCTTAAAATAAAGCGACAACAGTTTCCAGTCGCTCTGAACTTTCCGCATTGATTTATCAATAAAAAATCTAAGTATTGATTTATCCTGCAATAGATTATTGTAAACTAAATTTATTGATTTCTGATAAACCTCATCGGAGTTACCTTTTTTCCAATCAATTTCCTGGAACCCTTTTTTTGTCAACCTGCGAAAACCACTTCGGACAATAAGATTCCAACTCTTTGTATACTGTGATTGATAAGCATTACGCAGAAAGTTAAAAACCGTTGCGGATAAATGATATATGTCAAGTTCGGCTCCCCTATTATCATTGGAAAAACTGTAGACTTGCATCGCAATTTTTTCAGTAGACCGCCTTTCTTCATATTCTATCATCCTTCTTACCATGTAGAAAAGAGCACTCTGAGATCTTGAATACTTTGGGTTAAAGAAACCGGAAAAGTCGTTTCTACTTCCTTGATCTATAATGTCTGTAACACAGGTCTTGGTCCAATAACGCAAAGCGTTCCAAGAGTTTGAATGTAATGTTAAAAATTTTCCGCCGCTACGTACGAACGCTAATGGAGCGAATTGAATAGCCAGTGCACAAGCGGCACAGTAACCTGCCCCCTCAGTAAACAAAGGAAAGAAATTCCGTAACTTCCCGGAACCTGAAAGGGGAATTTCTGTTTTCTTAAGATGAAAATCTACACTTCGCCTACCACACCCCATACAATCACCAGCATCACCAAGAGCGGTAATTTTATCAAGTCGTTTAAGCCAGCCTGACTTGCCCGACTTAAGTTCTTCAATGAGACCCATTGTCCCCTTTTGGATTTTGCTATGTTGAGTTACAGGACTATTTGGAAAAATAAAGCGGATTTGTTTCCGGTATTCATCTTCACAGTAAATTGGGGCAATTAGTCTCACTACTTCGTACAAGTCTTCAGCAGTAATCTGTTCTGGTTGGACACTGCGCCCTAACCATTCACATATTGCGCATACGCCGACATCCACAAATGGATTTCCCATAAGTTTCTCGTAAATTGGCATAACATTCTCCTCTTTTCAAAAACGTTACATAACATTATAATTTATTTACTAATGAAAATCAAATTAAAATTTGTTTAGACATCTACCATGCCGAAGCCTGCACTGTTTTTATCACCGAAGCCACATTCGTAGCCGATCTGGATTAAGGGAATACTCCCAGAAACATCAAAAGGACACATCACGCCGCGAATCTTGATGCCTTTGTAGTCTACGAGGCGGGTGACGCGTCCTTGTCGTCTGTCAATATAGCCTTTGTCAAAAGTGAAGGTCAGGGTATCGTCATGCGGGGCACGACCATGGATCGCTTCGTGTTTGCGGATGAGGTTCTGACGGATGAGTTCGGAGAAGGCGGGATCCTCACAAGAGTCAAACCGAGTTATGGGCGGACAGTTTGCTGTTGTTTGAGGGTTTCAATTTCTCCTCTAAGTTCTTGATTGATTTTCTCCTGTTCGTGATCTCTTGTGCTGCGCCAGCCTATCATGACAGTCAAAGCTACCAGCGGAATGCCTATCAGAGCTATCATGGCGACGAACAACGCTATGAGCCAGGTGATTAGGGTTTTGATATTCTCTATCTGTGTGTTGGTATTTTCTTTAATGCGTGTCTCCGACTCTTTAATTTTTGTGTCAATTTTCTCGAGAGCTTCAACCGTCAATGCCGCAGGGCTAACCGGAGACCCCGCGAGAATACAGAGGAATATCAAAAGAAGCAGCATAGATTTCATAAGAGGTCTCCTTTTGAAGATAGATAAGTAAGGTTCGTATATTATAGCAAACATATCAACGAATATCAAGGAAAATGCGTGAAAACCGATATTCAGGTTAGACTTCCACCATACCGAAGCCCGCACTGTTTTTATCACCGAACCCGCATTCGTAGCCAGTCTGGATTAACGGAATACTCCCAGAAACATTGAATGGGCACAATACGCCACGGATCTTAATCCCTTTGTAGTCTACAAGACGGGTGACACGTCCTTGTAGTATGTCAATATAGACTTTGTCAAAAGTTAATTTCAAGGTATCGTCATGATGGTCACGACCATGTAT
>JAPPIG010000111.1:1839-2134 GCA_028820635.1 Candidatus Poribacteria bacterium | reverse complement strand
CAATATTACTTGCCTGAATGAAAGGATAAATCAAGGTTTTCTCAAGTTTGTGATTTTCAATGAAGGTATCCGTCATTGGGTGGATGAATACACTATCAGCTGTTGTTTTCAAGCCAGATGTTATTTCGGCAATTTTTCCTAACGGAACAGGATGATTTGCTTCAATTCTAGCAATGACTTTCTGTTCTGGAGGAGATAAGAAATGCCAAGAATCACCTTTTTCTGTCGGTTGAATAGATTGAATTATCCGCAGCTCAAAACTCACCTTACGCTCCGGTTTTGGTAGAAGGTTTAT
>JAPPIG010000111.1:0-1829 GCA_028820635.1 Candidatus Poribacteria bacterium | reverse complement strand
ACATCTTCGACATCTTGATAGTTTTTATCATAGTTAATTTCGCGAAGTAACCCGAAGGGAAATGTTTCGCTTTGGCTTTTACAATTTTCAAGAATAAGGACACAAGGAAGCACAGCAGCTCCAAAAACCCTTGTGTCAGAAAGATCGAAAAGATGACTTATAGTGGCTCCTTTAGAAATCACTTTCCTGATGCCTTTCCCCGCATTCGTTGTCATGAATTTATTGGAAGTAATATAGCCCAACTTTCCATTCGGCTTTAGCAGCTGAAGACCTCGTTCAATAAAAAGAGAGTATAGATCAAACCTGCCTACTGCCGAGTCAAAGGATTTCAGATAATATTGCTTGGATTCATTGGTATTTAATCTTTGAATTCTGACATACGGCGGATTACCAACAACGCAATCATAGGATTTATCTCTGATTTCCCTACATCCACCAACGAGCGAATCAGCTTGAACGATTGGAAGATGTTTGATTAGTGGTACCCGCCCCTGCTCCAATTTTGCCCGAGCCAAATATGGGATTAAGGAAGCGAGGTATCCTAATCGAGATAGTGCACAAGCAAAAGGATTTACGTCTATGCCTACAATTCTATTATGTTCCACTAAGTCTGATATTCCATCACTGACCCATTTGTGATGAATCAAAAAATTCTGAAAATAACGTTCTAAAGCAGATATGAGAAACGCTCCGGCTCCACACGCGGGATCAATAAGATTTTGAAGAAACAACGGCTTTTCCACATTGGAGTTTTGTTCGGGATTATACCCAACCCAATCTAGAATATATTCCACAATTCGCCGATCTGTGTAAAACTCTCCCAATGATTTCCTTAACTCGGGTGGGAAATATGCCATATAAAGATCGGAAACTGAACCCCCATCAAGGTTTTTAATTTCAGAAAATAGAAGCGGCGTTTTAACTAAATTCCAAACATCCGACGCGAGACAACTGTCCTCTTGCCACCACCAAGAATGCAAGCCTTCATCAAGTGAACATTTAGGAAAAATATTAGCTAAACGATCAAATTCTGCACTGACTTTTTGCCCCGGAACATGCTGCTGCTCAAATAAAGGAGTTTCAACCAGTCCCATATCAACCGCATATTTTAACAACACACCTTGAATCCAAGCGAAAAGACCTGTCTCCATACAAAAAATCAATTGGGACGGTTCTATTTCCTTATACTTTTTCCACTGGATTGGAAGCTCTACTGGCTGATTGTTAAACCGACTTTCAAGATTTCGACACCTCTTTAATTGAAATCCTTGAATAAGGTGAAACATCAATCTGTCAAACGCCTCTTTGCTTATCAAAGATAGGCCACAATTTTGATTCATACAGGTTTCTTCCAATTTTCTATCCGCTGTTCCTAGGATCATTTAATATTCCTTTTAGTAAAGCGTTAAAGGATAGTTTATTTTCCGGTTTAACAAGTCAAAAATTCTGTCATCCTATAGGTTGGTCTCATCAGTTAGGAAAGTGCATTCCGCGCCAAGAATTGACGGATTCTTTATCACACAACAATAATGTGATACCACATTCTATGGCAAAAGTCAACCCCTATTTTCGACATAGTGAGCAAATAAGAAATATTGAGACAAAATAACCAGTGTTGACTTCTCAGAACCCTAAGCCTAGTCCTCTGTCGCCTAAAATTCTTGACATTTCACAGAGACTTTTATATATTATACCCAAAGTCAGTCAACATTTGGTAATTTATTTTTTTTCTATTCAAAACTGAGGGTGTGCTTGGTCATAACACCTACACCTCTTATATTGTTAGGGCTTACACAAACACAAGAGCGGAGGAACAATGCCGAGAATCA
>JAPPIG010000040.1 GCA_028820635.1 Candidatus Poribacteria bacterium | reverse complement strand
CCTATTTGCTGTCTTGAAGGCGAGGAAGGACATGGAAAATCGTGGCTCGCTGCCAAGTGTATGAGGACAATCTGCCAAAACGAAAATGTTGTCACTTTTTGGTTAGATAGTGAACAGTGGAGCAACTGTGAGTCTATATTTGATTTGCTTCACACTTGCTTTAGTTCAATCTACCTATCTTACGATGAACGGAAGATCGCTAAACTTCAGAACAAGCCAGCTAAAACCTGGCGTAAAACGCTTATCGTGCTTGATGGGGTCAATGAATCGAATGCAATTGAAACAGCACAGCGAATTCTTACCGAATACTTTAAACCCAAGAGCGATTGGAAAGATAGAATCCGTTTCCTGTTGACCACGCGTCCTTTGGATGACTACCCGGATTTTAAGAGTTATTTGTGGGACAGAGTCCATACAATTTCTATTGATCCTTTCAATGACTCTGAACTCCAAAATGCACTCTCTCGAACAGGTCTCCAACTTGATGATTTGCCAAATTCATTAAAGGACATTGCAAGAATTCCTCGCTATCTTCAGAGATGCGTCGAACTAAGAGATGAGCTTGGTTCTTTTGATGTTGTCACCAAGGAAATGGTTTTATGGGCGGATCTGCTTTATAAAATCAAATATGCCGGAGATCCACAAATCCGGAAAAAACTTGACTGGCAGCGTATTGAAGAGGCTCAGGATGACCTTGCAAAACTCGCAAAAGAAGCGAAATGGACTAACATTAATGATGCGCCCCAAGCCTCTGTAGAATTACTTACAGATTGTTTTTCTGATTATCACGAAATCCGTCGAGATCTTGAAGAACAACGGATTACCCTCACGGCACATAAGAGGGAAGCCAAGTTGAGTAAAGATCACATTGTACTCGGTTGGGCACTTTACCTCGCCAATCTTTTTGAATGTGAAGAATTTACCGAAATTAAAGATTTTGCCGAGTGCTTTCAGAGTGTTCTTGAGCCAATCCCTTCAGAAGATCTGAGAACCCAAGCACTATTTGTTGCCCTACAAATTACGGCGATATCTCCCAATCCTGACATTCCACAAGACCAACTTTCACAAAAGCGGGCAGCTTTAATGCTGGGATGGCTCAATAGCCACAATGCCCAAATTACGAGTAAACACATTTCCTTTTGGGTACAGACAGATACCGATGCCTACGCACAGGTCGTCAAAGTTCAGTTGGAAACTCACAATCAGCCGAATTATGAAGAAGCACTCATTCGACCTCTCGCCCACGTCTGGTTACACCAAACGGGTCAGATTGATCAATTAAAATTGCGTCTTACCAAATGGCTTCTCGCTATATCACTTAGTGATGGATCAGAAGAGATTATCTATGTTGGTCATAAAGGGAATCAATTTCCTCGAAGAAAGAACGATATACAAATTCAATTATCATCCGCTGTTATCTCAATTTTATCCCAAAGACCAGATCCTCAATTCTTAGAACCATTTGCGCGTTGCTATGGAAGTCTGCGGATCAATGCAAAGTCTGACCAAGACCGTATCGCGCTATCGCGATTTTCTGAGAAAATCGGTAAGTTGATGCGATGGGACTACACCGAATCGGTTTTAGATGAACTGTGTGTGTTAGCAGAACAGCCCGAATCCGATACTCTGTTATTAGAGGGAATTTATGGATTAGCAAATTGTCTCCGCGTGGATTTACCTCCAATTTTGGAACGCCCTCTCACAGAGGAAGATATAGAGAGACGCACCTTTGTAGAACAACACAATCGTCGTTTTAAGCCCTATATCAACCGCATTCGTAATCAAGAGCGTTTACTAATAGGCGATTCACCAGCAACTAACGGTAATTACCACGGACTCGACTATTTAGCGGTTCGGACAGATTTACCTGATTTGCACCATGAGGATCACGTCGAAATCAAGAAGATTTTGCAAGATGTATCAGTAAATGCTAAGTTAGGTTGGGGTGTAGGAGCAACCCTTGAGGATTTTTGTATAGAAAATCTACTGCCGTGGGTTGCTAAAGATGATCCTGAAAGTTATGCTGAACTTGCTTGTAGTCTTAAACTCAACACACTGAATCAAAAATGGGCACAATTCAAATTGTCGTCAATTCAAGGACTCATTTTTCAACCCGAAGACTGTGAAAAGATTACGGA
>JAPPIG010000020.1 GCA_028820635.1 Candidatus Poribacteria bacterium | reverse complement strand
CAATTGACAAACTGCGCAAGTGTAATCGTAAATTCGCATGATTGCTTGGCGGAAACCTGCTGTCCGAATTGGATTATCCGTTTCTTTGAGTGCCAACGGTTGTAGAGATGAAAATGTTTGTTTGACTTGCTGCAGCAGTGCTTGTCTGTACTCATCAATCTGCTGTTCTTCAGCTATAAGACTTTCGATATCTGCTTTGAAATCTGTGAAATAGGTATCTATAATGGTTTGGCGGACTACCTCTCGATCATGGGTATTAGTAAGCAGGAGGAAAAGTTCATCATCAAAACTTGCATACGCAACAATTTCACGAAGACGAGAAACCGTTTTTATTTGCGTGGTAACTCTTAATGCTGTTTCGTATCCAGTGTTTGGATGGTGATGCCAGAATCCTTCACTTTTCAAATGGAAAAACGGTAAGGCGAGATTAGGTCTACGGTCGGTCAATATTGACCAATATTTCATAAAAATTTCAAACAAGCTCGGAGAAGGCAGGATTTTATTTTCGCGAATTTGTCCTTGCTCAATCAATTCAATGAGTGCTAATAAAAGGATAGGTTTATTAGGAGCTGCACCGTGTGCTCTGTCTACACGCAAGTTTCTGAACTTATAGGTATATTTTTTCAGGATATTGCTGGACATGTTTTTAGTGATACTATGGAAATATAGGTTACAACACTTTTTTAGGCAATTCAACCTTTTCTGTTTCGATGCTTATTGCCTTGGCATAATCCTCACGTAATTTATCTACATCTTCTTGAAAATGATTTAACATATAGAGTAGCAGATTTTTAACGAGCGTTTTACCTTTTATTATCATCTTTTTTTCTGTAGGATGCCAGATGACTCCATGATAAGGCGTTTGAGTCAGATCTGTAGGTAATTTTGAAATCATCCTGAAACACGTGGATAATGGATACTTCAGCACGAGTTCTGCGATGATTTCTGTTAAGATTTTCAGTCCTATAGGACGGAAAAGGATACTACCGCCCTCTGGATGTCTATACTTCTTGACAACTGTTGAATTGTCAGACCTCATGACGAATTCCTGCAGTGGTGAAAAACTGTCTGCAAGTCGTTTAAAATAATCCCGAGCATTTTGATAATGCTCATCAAGAATGTGATCCGGTTGGCGCACTTTTGTCAGTTCATCTTTTCGGTCTTTGAAAGTCTTCTTCTTTGATATAACATATACTTTGGTAAATAATATCTCAAGCAAATCGTAAAGATTTCCAATCGTAGTGAGGCACGTCTTATTACTTCTTGGGACATTATCAGTTGTATTGTTTAAGATTCGATCCTCCATAAACATTGGATTTTCCGTAACCAGTCTCCGGGCAGTAATCGCCATTGTATCATCTTCATCGAGAGCGATTGTCTCTCCTTTGGAAACCCGGACGGCATTTTTGTTCAATGTTGTGAAAAGTCTTTGAGTTCTTTCCATTCCGTCCAGATCAGTCCTATGAGCAATAAAGATTATTGACAACTCATCTTCACCCAAGTGAGGGGCTTCTGCCACTGCTTCTTTAATTCCTATGAGACGGTGTTGCCCATCCAGTGTGAATAATTCTTCCTCACCATTCAAGCTAAGAATCCCAATTCCTGCGATCACATCTTCTGGAATATCTTCAGAATCGAAGTGGGTGTTGTTCTCAATGTGGGTAATATCATACCAAGTGGGGTCCCCTTCATGGACTGCTACAATCAGTGAATTGAAAAAGCGTTGTTTCTGTTTGAGGAGATAGTTTTTTATTTCCTTACCACGTTTTCTTTTGATCTCTCGCTGTACCATTTCACTTAAGGTTTTGCTTTGGTGAATTTCTTCAGCGATCTTGACCCTTTCAGCGATGTCTTTAAGTTTCATAAGTGTAGGGTAATATACCCAATCACCCATTATGCCTCTTAGCGAAGGAAGATATAATTTTTTCATAATTTTCACACTCTTGATAGTCTGACTGCGGCACCTACTTCTGCCGAATATCCTACTTGGGAGTAGGGAGGTGTAAAGGTGTCTAACAATGTTCGCTCCAAGTGTTTTATATTCGTTTGGGATGGATCAACTTCAACATAGTAAAAATACAGATAGTCCTCCCATGTCGTCAACATGGAATGAATTAGATTTCTTTTTGGCTTCTTTTTGTCATTCAGATAATCTCTAAATCTCT
>JAPPIG010000088.1 GCA_028820635.1 Candidatus Poribacteria bacterium | reverse complement strand
ATCCTATATTATCTTCAAAATCAAGAAGAAGTCGGTGCATATTTGGATAATTATCTGAAATACTGCCAAACGGCACGAGAAGAACAGGCGAAAAATCCGTCACCCGCTGTTATTCGCTTGCGTAAGCTTCTAGCGGAAAGGGAAGCAAATTCTGATAATTCACACACAAACATCCCAAAAAACGGATCAGCCAGCACAACACAATCTCCACCCAAAAATGAATAGGAATAAAGATGCGTCGGGTTACTTAAAAGCTGAACAAAGCATAGGAATGCACCGAGTGATATAGCGCACAAGACATATTGTTTGAAACCGTTTCATATCCCAATATTTTTGGTTGACAATCCACACGGTGCATGTTATTCTATACTTAACTAAATGGAGGACATTTTGAAGAAGTTAGGCGAATTCTGGCGAGCCGTGAGAGACTTCTGGAAAACCGGAAAAACAGGTGTCGCCCTATTCTTAATTTCTTTTTTCGTTGTTATTTACGGAAAAATCGCCCTGGATTATGAGATAACGAAAGGCTGGACAGGACATGAGTCCGTTCAAAATGTCCTGAAAGATATTTCGACGTTTATCCCCGTAGGGGCGGCTATCGTCGGAATGATAGTAGGAGGCGTTGATTTCATTATGTTATTGTCAGATTGGTTTCTTGAGAGACGAGAAAAGCGTATTCAGGCAGCGAAAGAAAAAGGCAGAGAGGAAGGCAGAGAGGAAGGCAGAAAAGAGGGCTACGCAGAAGGTTATGCTGCAGCGAAAGCTGAAAACGGTGATGTAGTTGAGGAGTCATCGGATTTTCCATCAAAGTCTTCAAATTCTCCATCGAAGCCCTCCCAAAAATCCTAAATTGATAGAATTAAGAGAATCGTCCGCGTTTAAGCCGTCGATTCTCTTTTCTTTTCAACTTTCCAATATAGGCGACAAGGTACAACACCGTCCAGTGAACGAAATTCTTGTAGGCTTAACAGAGGCAGGCATCGCCTGCGAAAAAGCAGATAAAGCATTGGAAAAGGTTTTAATACAACTTGAACTAAACTGAAAGTTGAATTTAAAAAAGGAGTTAAAATAAGAAATGAACGGCACACAATATGAAGAATTTTGTCGGTTGTTCATAACTCACGAACTTGGGATTCCTATTGAGAAGATAATGTCTGATAATATTCCAAGTGCCATACGACCTGGTTTAGACGAATATAAAAATCAGATCGATCTTTGTTGGGAATATGAAGATAAACTCACTCGGAATTTTACCATTGTTAATGCGAAGTGGCGAAGTTCAGAGAAAGACAAAGTAGATCAACCAGATGTATTGCTGATTCAGCAAGTTAAACAAGAAATCGCAGCCAATAAGGCGATGATAATTACCAATACTGATTTTACTAGCGGAGCACGGAAGGCTGCTAAAAATCACGGAATTGCCCTTCATATCGTTTGTCCTGATTCTGAGCATGCTGTATTAAACCTACACCCGAAGGATCGAGAGACAATCCAAATCCAGCTTCGGGAATCTTTTAATAACATCAAACGCCCTTATACGCACGTTGAAGTGAATAAGGCAATTGATTCAGGGGAGAATGCAATAGGGCAATCTTCAGTTCCAAGCAAGATGGGTGTCCATTCAAAGGAAATGGTCCAGAGACCCGTGCACCAAAGAGTACCTTCAGGCATCCAAAAAGTCCAAGGAGGACAGAGCAATCCACGGACAGGTGGAGGAGGCGGTTCTATACAGAAAGGACCAGGACCTTCAAAAGGCAGCGGTGGAAGATTTAATCGGAGGAAATAACAGAAAGTACCAATGTAAGGTCTTAAGAAGGGCTGCGTATGATGGAGATGAGTTTACCAGAACATTGGAAAATTCTATCCTTTACGGATTGTTTGAAAAGGGTTAAAACGAAGAAAAAACCATCAATTCCGAAAAGAGACTATCAGGAATCAGGCGAATTTCCGGTGATTGACCAAGGAGCATCATTTATCGCAGGTTGGACTGACTCAGCAGAATCTGTAATCTCTGATAATTTGCCGGTGGTGATTTTTGGAGACCATACTCGTATTTTCAAATACGTCGATTTTCCATTTGCACTTGGGGCTGATGGGACGCAACTTCTTTATCCAAACGATGAAATTTTGGATCCACACTTTTTCTATTACGCGCTTTTGAATCTTAAGGTGCCGAATAAGGG
>JAPPIG010000067.1 GCA_028820635.1 Candidatus Poribacteria bacterium | reverse complement strand
TACAGAATACCATGAATGTTTTGTGCATACAAGACACTGAAGTTTCATCCCTAAGTGATAAACTTTTGTTGCAATCAGATGATAAAGGATGTCTTCTCCCTTTAGCTTAAATACTCTTGCTTCGTTTGCAATTTCTCTGAATATTTTATCGCGAACGAATTCGGCTGACAGAAATTTCCCATCACTGCTGTTCATCTTACCTAACAGTTCTATAATACCCTCACTCGCTAAAAGCCAAGTGCCTCTAATTCCTTGAAGTTGCTGTAGCATTTGGTGAGCGATAAGCCCAGATGGTGAAAGTTTTACTGTCCAACCTTTCGACTCCAACCATCGCGTAAATACTCCTTCCGCGTGGGGTCCCCTTAAATAGAGAGTTTCTTCTGAATGACAAGGCAGATAAACTACTCCCTTCTTGAAGAGACGCATTTCATGATGGAGTCCAATAGATTCTACAATAAATAATGCTTGCTTGCTATCTCCTTCGGGGATTGCTTCTGCGAATAGTATTCTATCATCAGACAGTCTCCATTCAACTTCATTGGCAAAACGTGGTTTACGAGATATGCCAAATGGACTCATAAACTTAGGATCAAGTGTCTTGAACTGGATTGGTTCTCGGTCCGTTGATACATCATGTTCAACGGGATTGGCTACTAATAATTCACAACATTCAACGTGATCTGCCTCTCTCGCTGACTCGTCCCATATTCGTGGATACCATGTTTGAGATACTATTTTTGATTTTTCTAGGAAATCCAGAAAGTGTTGATGCTTATCTTCGGATATAGAACGACTTTTAAGAACCGTAGTCCTACGATAAACTTCAGGGTTTGGAGTGCGGGATAAAAAATTTTCCTCAATGAAATCCAGTATAGCCCCTTTTGTTTTATTAGATTGTATAAATTGCTTAGGAACAGGAAAGAGTTCCCAGCCGATAGCACGAAGATTCCAGTAATCCATGATATCAAGTGATTTGGACGCATCAAGATAAAAGATACGAGGCTTTCCTTGATGTCCTCTTGATTCAAGATAAAGTCCCGTCATACGTCTTAAAAACAGTTTATTAGAATCAAAAAGTTCGGTGTAGTTTGAAACCGAACAGCCTGTCTTCCTTGCTTCTAACGGTTCGGCATAGTTTTCCCAAAAAATCGTGTTAACATTTTCAGACAATTCCCCAAAAACACTAGCAAAAAGAAGGCGAAAACGATCACCAAAATGAGGGACACATATATCTTCTGGATATCGTCGTTGGAATTTAAGTTCCTCCTCAAAGAAATGATTCAAAATCTCAAAAAGTCCTATTCCATAGTTAGGAATTCCGTTCTTCTCAACTCGTTCAAGGATTTCTGAAATATCATCAATTTTCTCACGATAACTAACATTGAGAGTATAATTAGTGCATTCGCCCATCGGAACCACATAATCCGGATCAAAATTATCCAAGTACCCTGAAACAATACTTTGGGCACTCAAATTCTTGGATGATCTATCTTTCCACTTTGAAGGTATACGTTCATAGGTAGGAATTATCGGATTATACATTCCACCCCAAAGAAATGTGTTAATTTCTATGGCTTTCAAAAGAGATTCCTTATCTTTAGGATGAACAAGGAATGCTAATTTGATAGGTCTTAGTTTGACTTTGACGGTTCCGCGTGTCATAAAAAATACCTGATAAAGTTTGCCGAAAATTTACGGCTTGAAATGGATTGCAAAGTTGGTATAATATGTGATTATAGCCCGAGTTGCTACGGACAAGATTTTCGGCATGTAGCGTCCCTTTTTCATTGAAAAGCGTTGCTGGGGTGCAGGGTTGTGTAGCGTATCCTGTTAGGTTGTGAATAGTCTTTTGCACAGCCTAACGGCCTATGCTACAAAGTGGCAACTTGCGTTAATTATAATCTAATATGCAAAAAAAAATCAACCTTACAAACATACGATTCTATGAGACGGAAAAGGTATGGCAATGGGTTTTATACACATATCGCCCCGCTGGGGCTAAGAGGTTTGGTTGGACGCGTTTCTATAAACATATCGTCCCTACGGGACTGAAGACTCTCAAAATGAGAAAACTCTTAAAATCCGTGAAATCCGTGTCATCCGTGAAAATCCGCGATTCAGACAGATTGGTTTCCATCAGCACACAAAAACCGCGTGTCAATCCAACAGCGGCTATAATCTTGTAAATCTTTGAATCCTGAAAAT
>JAPPIG010000003.1 GCA_028820635.1 Candidatus Poribacteria bacterium | reverse complement strand
ATATTCCACAACAGTTAGTGAGAGAAGTTGAGCAATTAGAAGCAAAAATCATCCAAGCTCAAGCCGTGATTGATAACGCCACTGAGCGTAAAAATTCCATTGTCACAAAGTATCTATAAAAAATGAGACCCACTATAATTGACCACAATAAGCAAGAACAAGCACAGACAGAAGGCACCTACCAGACTCTTTCTGAGTTTCTGCAAAGCACCCCTCCGAATCAATGGAGGCATATCTCGGATTTATCTGTAGAAGAAATGAGACACACAGGCTCATACCCACGGTGAGTAAGGAACTCAACACACCTGATTTGCAACTTCATTGTTCATCTGATTCGTGCAATGGTGTTCGATTTTTCCGTTGCACTAAGGTTTTTTCAAATCCAGGGCCACATTTAGAAGAAAATAGTTCCAATTATCTGTATGTTAACGTGAGTTTGATAAAAGTAGGATGTCGGGTTTCGCTACCGCTATTGACCCAAAAGGGTGGCTTAAAAAGGGTATATTCGTCCAAATTACAGTTTTTTTGGCGTATTTACCGCTCTACCCGACCTACAGATTTATTTTCAAACTGGCGTTATGTTACCTATCAATGCTCTAATTGCCAAATGACTCAAAAAGTGTATTCTTTGGCAGTGATGCTTTTTACAGATGAACAATCCTACGAGATGTGTTGCAAACTTGGTGAAATTCCACCTTATGGACCGCCTTTTCCTTCGAGACTGATCAAACTAATTGACCCAGATAGGGATATTTTTCTAAAGGGGCATGAGTGCGAGAATCAGGGGCTTGGTATAGGTGCTTTTACTTACTATCGGCGGGTAGTGGAGAACCAAAAGAATAGGATTTTAGGGGAAATTGTCAAAGTATTTGAGAAAATTGGGGAGCCACAAGACAAAATTGACACATTACATGAAGCGATTAAAGAGACTCAATTCAGCAAAGCCCTTAAGATGGCAAAGGATGTCATGCCAGAAAGTCTGTTGATTAATCGCCAGAGTCCAATACTTTTATTGCATCATGCGCTTAGTAGAGGCGTGCATGAATTATCCGATGAGGAATGTCTAAAACTTGCTAACACCGTTAGACTCGTCCTGGGCGAACTGTCTGAAAGGTTATCTGCTGTCTTAAAAGACGATGCAGAACTGATAGAAGCTGTATCCACATTACTGCGTCACAAAAGCAGCTAACAACGGTTGTGAAGTTCTCAAGGTTTTCGCGTAGAATCCGGTTCGGTTAGGAAACCGAACCTACCGGACCTGGGGGATCTCTTGTAAAACCCGGTTCGGTTGGGAAACCGAATCTACCGGACCTGGAGGATCCTCAATTGACACATAAAGTGCGGTTTCCTAACCGCACGAGACATCCCAGGCCCGGTAGGTGCGATTTCCTAATCGCACCGAATAATGAGAGAAACCAGATATGACCAGCTCTCCCAAATACCGAAGCCACAACCGACATAAAGGTAGGGTTTCAATACCAGGGGCATATTACCACATCATTATTTGCACACATCAACGACAGAAGATTCTCGCCGATAACAAAGTCGCATCAATTATCTTCGATACATTTGACTGGTTAGAAACACAGAACTGTCTTGAATGGATATGCATCATGGTAATGCCAGACCATGTACACACGGTTATGAAGCTTGAAGAGGGACAGACACTCTCAAAAGTTTTGCATTCTTTGAAGCTCTTTACTGCACGCAAAATTAACGAACACCTATCTCAAAACGGATCCCTTTGGCAGAAAGGTTATACTGATTGGGGAATTCGGAAGGTGGCAACATTAAACAAAACTATTCATTATTGCTACATGAACCCTGTAAGAAACGGGATAGTGGCATCATCGCAAGATTATCCATATTGGCGGTGTAAATTCGAGATGGAGTAATTCTCTCCCGATGTGCGGTTAGGAAACCGCACCTACGGGCCTGAGGTAAGGTTTCGCGGACGATCCAGTGCGGTTGGGAAACCGCACCTACCAGACTGGGAGGTTCTTTATTTTATTTGAATTTTCAAGGGGCATTGTGTATAATTAATTCTGTTTTTATTTTTCCTAAAGACAAACAGAGGTGATAAACAAAGATATGAATACACAAACGATGTATGAAAAAATATGGGAGACGCATCTCGTTCGTGCCTCCGCAGACGCAGTGCCGATCCTCTATATCGACACGCACCTCGTTCATGAAGTCACATCCCCACAA
>JAPPIG010000006.1 GCA_028820635.1 Candidatus Poribacteria bacterium | reverse complement strand
ACATAAGCGAATAGACATTGGAGGGCGGCAATCAGGTTAGCGGGTTCGGTGATGTTGAGATCAAGTACCTCTGCTCCGTCCTGATATAAGATGGCGCGTTGTGGGGTTTGGAAGAGGATATTATCGAGCGGGTAGCCAGTCTCGCGTTTCTCTTGTACGGACCTTGAGAGATTGTCATCTATATCTTTCGCTTCCCAGTAGGCGAGAGGGAGTCCATACTGGTCAAGTATTACACCATCAATGACAATTCGGTTTCCCTTTGTCGCACGCATCGCGTATTGGGGGATGAGCGTGGCATTCACTTGCTTTGCACAAGTATCCAATAAGAAGGCGAAGGGGTTACTGACGGCACCTTCATGTGTGGCATCGTGTTTATCGTATTGCTGCAGTGTGGCGTAGTAGTCTCGGATGGCTTTGTGGGTGGGTTTTAGGTTTAGTTTCGGCATGTCGGTATAGTAGCAGATGCTCGGATATGAAACAAGAAGAAATCAGGGCAGACAGAATCCGGTATCGCGTTTGTAGTAGTGCGATTTATCGCACGTTCGGTGTGCAATGTTTACAGCAGCGTGTCTTGCTCTTTCACTCCAGTGGAGCGGTATGTGATAATCTAAATTACAAATGTATAGGACTAATTGTCCGAATCAGGATTTACAGGATTTTAGGATGACCAGGATAAGAGAATATGTAACTTGTTATCTTCTTGTAGGTGAAATTTTTGACGGTGTTTCTCACCAATTGCATTTTCTCTTGAGCTCAGGAGAATTATCTACAATTGAATCAATTTTTTCTCGACTGAAGCCCATTAACTGGAGGATATGGAGTTCAAATAGCAATTCCATTTTAAGACAAAGATACCATAAATTCACACCTTTCGCAACTTTGGGTTCCTTGGATGGGTTATGGTGCGTCAGACCATTCCGCGTATCCATGATGCTATCTATTAATTCTTGTGGGTTTCCATTAGTTCCGATAATATCCTTAAATGGCTCAACAATATTCGTAATTCTATTTCTCAAGACCATCCGTTCAGCAATTCTTTGGTGATAAGCTTCTAGACCTTGTACTAAGGTCAAAAATTTCTCTTCCAAATACGTTTGCTCTCCCATTTTTGCCAAGAAGTATAACCTGAAAGCAGAATCATACTGTTCGTAACTTTTTATCCAATTATTAATGATCCTCTCAGCATTGTTTTGTATCTCCTTAAATTTGAACAACATATTATACAAATTAATTTGGGGAACATCCTTAGAGTAGGGCCAGCTTGGAGAATAAATATTTATGGGAACTGGTTCAGTTTTACTGTCTGCAATTTCTTGGGTAAGATCATCAGAAATTGCGTGCATACTATCCAAGCAAACTGTTTCGTTCATAGCAAAGCACAGAAATTCCGTGATTTTGCGGACAAGGGAGGTGAATTCATTTAATTCACGCGCTTCTGGTGAAATCAATTTAAAATAAATCTTTTCCCTTATTCCGGCTTCTTTGTTAATCAAGTATTTCAAAGAGTGTCCCCAAGTAATTAACAACTGCATACCGTTGTCAAGGTTGAGTGACACATCTTCTCGCGGTTCGTATGATATAGTTGTAGTCCACTTTTCAGGTTGGTTCTCAACTATAATACCGCTTATGTCAACCCATTCACCAATTCCTTCTAAGGAAAAGGTTAGGGTATTAAAATGAGGACTCTCACCTTCATCGTATTGGACACCAATGAAAGCTCTACTTACACGGATTAATGCTTTTGGGATACCAACGGGTATTGGTAATGTTTTGTAAGCACAATCATCAAGGGTAACAAAAATAAGCGGAATAGATCTGCCTTTTTGAATATGTCCGACTATCCGGTTCAGATTAACGTTATGTGCTTTTCTCCAATCCTCAAAAAATCCAGTAACTTCTAGCTCGATATTCCCTCCGTCTGATATTGAGAGTGTTCCATGAACTTTTTTATCAGGGGTAGATGGCAGCCAAAATTCACCAGATTCCTTCAATCCCTCTTTGATTCTCACTTGTATGCTCTCCTATATTGCACCGAAATTTCGGAACATTCACGGTAGATTTTAGACTTACCTATACATTGTAAACGAGCGAGGTTAGAAAACCTCGCCAGCGGCGGTAGCGGGCTTGCTTCTATTGGAATGTAAACTTATTTTCATAATCCACCACAGTTTTAAGCAATTATGGGATTTCGGGTGGATCCGGTGCGGTTAGGAATC
>JAPPIG010000099.1 GCA_028820635.1 Candidatus Poribacteria bacterium | reverse complement strand
CTGCTGCCCCAGTCTGATAGGCAAATTTCTTGTAGTAAGGCACTCGCTGGGTCGCCGATATAGAGGGCAATTCGGTAAAACCAACATCGTGTAGCCTAAAATCTACCTCACCAGAAAGAGACTTAATATGTGCGAAGACTCTGTTGGCTTTTTGAGAAGAAAATGGTCTATCAACTTCTACTCGACGCAGCGGGATATTTGCGTACCAAGATAGCATTAAGGCATCGCGCTCGATGATTTCCATTATTCCAGCAACGGTAGCCAAGGCTTCATCTATATGCGACGCCATACCAGAAGAAGACGAATAGCCGATGCGGGCCTCTTCGACAGATGGTATGTAAAACAAAAGTATGAGTTGTAGAGGGATCCAGATGTCTTCTTGACTAATGAGGCGGCGTCCTTTGACCCAATTAAATTCAGTATCTCCAGTGAAGGGCTGAAAAAAGAAATCAGCGGCGGCGTATTGTTCGTCTGCAAATAGGGGAAGTGCTTCTGGTGCAATAGCATTTTGACCGGATTGCTGTAGAGAATTATATGAGCCAGCACAGGTCTCTAAGTCTTCTTTGAAGAAAGCGAATGCCCCGGACATCCTTTCGACGCTTTCTCCTAAGCTAGACAAAAAAGAAGATACAGGCTCAAAGCCTTTGCCCCCTGCAAGCACCGAAGAGTTCAATGCCAAATTCAGAGAAGGTAAGCCTATTACTTGGCGCACAACTTGGTCAATATCCCAATAGTTGTTATTGGCAACGACGGTTTGGGAAGTTCCAGCTCCTCCATTATAAATAGTCGAATATCGAATAGGGCCATTAGGAGAATACCACGATAGCATTTCTTCGATTGCTTTACCTTCTTTATCATTCACCATATTAGGCAAAATTTCTTGATAAGGATTAATATAAGTTGAACTTAATTTCATAGAAGTCATGATAATTTTTACACCTCCCATTTGAATATTCTAATAGATATTAAGTATGACAATATGGTTATGATTATAAGAAACAGCAACGAGTTCATATATTGACTTATTGGATCTCCAAGCCACACGCCAGAAAAAGTCGATACGACATGCGTCAAAGGTGAACCTAAGCTCAAAACTTGTAGCCAATCTGGAAACATTTGCCGTGGAAATGTAGCTCCCGATATGAAAAACATGACGAGAAACAAAAACTGACCTAGTGCTCGGACATCTCTTAACGATTTGGAAAGCCCACTCACTAAGAAGCCCAATGCAAAAAAACAAGTAATACATATCATTCCCACTAATAGAACAATCACCCAGTGCCCACGGAAATGAAGATCAAAAACGCTTTCTGCAATAATGAATAAGATAGCGGCAGAAATAATAAATATAACAACCTGCATTGCGATGTGGACACAGAGATAAAACCCCAGCGAGAGTGGGCTGATGATATAGCGTTTGAGGATGCCGATTAGACGATACTCAGTCAAGAAATTAATGAGACTTGTCAAGCCCGCTTGGCCGATGTATGCTGACATCAGTGCTGGAGCGTAATAATCGATGTAGCGCACGTCAGGGCGGTTCCACATCGGAGCTTCTCCAAAAATAGAACCAAATAGAAGAAAAACTAAGACAGGAAATATAAATGTGAAGAAAGCGGCGGCCGGCTGACGCACGAACAACTTACACTCGACAATCCAGAGTGCGATGAAGCTTTGAAGCCAGATTATTTGGTTTGTAAAGGCCATATCATACAGCTCCTCAACTATTTTTTAACAGTAGATTTCTGCCGAAGCGATTTCTTGTCACCAATGGCAATCAATAGGACTGTAAATTCTTGGAGTCCATCCAGTCCTAATAAAGAGTCTATACGCTCGTCATCAAAGCCAAATACCATACATGAACCTAATTCAAGAGCCGTAGCAACAAGATGTACATTCTGACTTGCAACACCCGTTTCGAGATGTGCTAATCGATATGACCTATAGGCACCGTATTTCCATGCAAGTCGTGATATGTCAGAAGCAACAAGGATGATGGCATTTGCTTCAGCTAACCATTCGTGTTGAGGGCAGCAGTTAGTTATACGCCAACGAAAATTTCCCTTCTCAATAAGTTCTAAACAATTTTGTATTGAACTGTAATGATATAAACCTTGAGAGATGTCTTTTACGCTATTGATTACGAGATAGAATTCAGTGCATTGCAGCCCACCAGGAGTTGGAAAATTGCGTAGCGTAATGTCGCGGCGATTATATGCCGAGATAGTACCTCGCAC
>JAPPIG010000094.1 GCA_028820635.1 Candidatus Poribacteria bacterium | reverse complement strand
ACATTATTAAAACCCACCATCGCGGCATTGTCCAAAACCACAAAGCACAGTCCTCTCAGTAACAAGTAATTGGAACGTGATAGACCTGTTTTTTGATAACTATGGGGATGTGACCCTGCCCAACAGTGCAAAAGCAAAAATTGCCTTCTACTTCAAGACTCAAGAACACTTGGACACCTCAAAAGGGCATATTGAAAAGGCATTGGCAGAAATTGGTGAGAGCTCCACCCTGATACTCGCCAATACACAAAAATCGAGTCAAGCAGAGATTGATGAGTTTAACCGACTGAACAATCCTGATAGCCAAAAGCGTGTCCTGCTGCTGATTGGCAAAGGCGTGGAAGGTTGGAATTGTCCAAGTCTTTTTGCTTGTGCGCTGATTAAGGAACAGACAACGAGTAGCAACTTTGTTCTCCAAGCCTCAACACGATGCTTGCGTCAAGTGGAAGGCAATACCTATCCCGCAAAAATCTTTTTGGACACAAAGAACAGATTAATTTTGGATAAAGAATTAGAAGAAAACTTCGGCACGACTCTCGGCAGACTCAGTGGACATACTGCCGAGACTGAGGAAGTCGAAATCCGTATTCGCAAGATGGAATTGCCTAAGCTTGAAATTTCTCGGTTGGTGCCCCGTGTTGTTCGTGATGAACGTGCTCCTACGGAGATTGCGTTACACGTTCCTACTGATGTAGAAGATCCTCCACCGATTGTTCGCAATTTACTGACGCCTAATTTTACACGAGGGCGTAGCACTTCTCCGCTTACCGGTATTGAAGAGTCGGAGAAAATACAGGTGACTAACGGAACAACCGACTGCTATGCACTGGCACGGCGTATTGGAACGAACTATCATCTGCCATTGATGGAGACCCTGAAACAACTCAGGCGACTCTATCCAGAGGGTGAAATTCCGAACGGACACCTCTATCCGCTGTTCCAGCAGGTGGAAAGCCAATTGCAAAATTATAAAGTGATTGAAGATGAGGTGTCCGAAGTTCTCGCGCTTATCCACACACACGATGATGAGGGAAATCTTCTTTTTGAAAAAGACTCCGATGGCAGCTACATCCACCGTTTACGGATACAAAAGCGCAACGCCGAACGGATGAGGGCAGACCGATTATTGTTTGAGCAAGAAGACCTGCCTGACCAGCACGATGTCAGTTTTCACTATACACCCTACAACTTCGACACTAAACCAGAGCGGGAGTTTTTTGAGGTTATTTTGGATTCGCTAAATACATCAATAGAGAATGTGGAAATATTCCTGTTTACCGGAGGCTTGACGGATCCTAAGAAAACGGATTTCCATTTTGAATATCAGGGTATTGACAACAACTATCACCGCTATTTCCCGGATTTCGTGATTGTCAAAAACACGGGTGAATTCTACATCGTTGAGATAAAGTCTGAGAGAGACCGTATGAACCCAATCGTCGAGGCGAAAAGGAAGGCTGTCGAACGTTTGGAAGCGTTACAATCCAATGATCGTTTCAAATACCATATCCTCTATACGGATACGGAATTTATGAGAGAAAATGTCCCCGAAATTAACAATGTCTTTGCATGGATTCAGAACAAAAAATGATTGTAGCGTCTTCAATGAATGCCTAAAGTCCTTGAAATAAGGTTACGATGAACCATCAGATCAATTTCTTGCTACCCGATAAATCATTTTGGAAGGCAACGGATCGTGAACAACGAGAGGCTTTAAGCTCCAAATACACAATCCTTTGTCCCCCCATCCTATTTACTGAATTTGCCAGACATGGGTTAAGTCCTCGTAACCCATGGCTCAATTTGGAAAATATCATCGTGATTCCTCATTGGTTGGAACTGGTAAAAATAGACTTGCTTATAGAGGAATCCGCTAAACCCACCCATTTTTGGAGTAAAGGCACGATGAAGTCAATTCTTGAAAGATCAGAACAAGAACTTTCGGAATTTAAAGAAGTTTCGGGTAAAAATATAGACGCGCTAATAAAAAGTGAGGAGTTTTATAGAAATCTGGCCCCTATGATTAATCTGCTGAAAGAAGAATGGTTGGGTTTGGTTGAAAATACAGAAAACCCCTCTGAGGAAAAACAGATAAATAGCCTAAAAGAACTTGTGAAATTGCTCCAAACGTATGATCCAGAGGCAGACCGCATTCTAAAAAAAATAGAAACCGAAATAGTTACACAGAAAGGTAAAGAACGCTTACGAGCCGCCATCAAAATAGCCTTTGATACATATAAGGT
>JAPPIG010000092.1 GCA_028820635.1 Candidatus Poribacteria bacterium | reverse complement strand
CGTCATTTCCAAGACTATGAGATGGATTATAGTCCGTTAAAATTAACTGTAGAAGAAACATTGAATGTAAGGAATATCCAGTCGAGTGAAATCGAAAGGGTAGATTCAAGTTTGAAAGGAGTCTAAAATGATTAGATTTGGATTTTTGATCAAAGCATCACACACGCTTTTTTCATTGGGTAAGAAATTGTTAGAACTCCATGATAAAGGCGTTGATGATAAAGTAGCTAAACTTATTCATGAATTCGTTGAAGGTTTGAAATCTCTTGTTGACCACCACCATGACGAAATGCACACCGATGAAAAATCTGATAAGCCGCCGGAAAATGAGTCAGACGATGAAGAACCGGAATCGGAAACCGTCAATTTTGAGTTGGGTAAAGATGGTGATGAAGGAAGTTGATAAATAGCAAGAGGTGTCGGTATGTCTAAAATCAATTGGGAATCACCGCGAAAATATATTGGTTTCATTAAAGAATCAACTAAAGTTGGCGGTATTCTTTTGGTTATTGGTTTCTTGGTCTATATGGTTCTATGGGAAAATCGTATAGAACAAAAAATAGACAGGATTGAACAACAATCAAAGCCTGTCATTGATAGCCCGATACCTGAATCAGAAACACCTCACCCACATGGCAAACATATAGAAACATTAGAAAGCAGTACAGGTTTGTCTCTTTCAAGAATATCAGATTTGATTATCAAGGAAGAAGGGGTGCGAGCAAAGCCTTATACTGACTCCAGAGGTATCGTTACTATCGGTATCGGTAGGTCATTACAGACCAATGGTATCTCTATAACCGAGTTGTTTGCCATCGTTGATAATCCTGATTTGCGATACATAATGGAAAACGCCTCTATTGCGAATAGTCGTATCCGAATAGATTCTATTGATGTTGCTAACCAGATATTTTCGGACCCGTTAGATGAACATGATTTGGATTTGTTGCTTGTTGATGACTTGAAAAATGTAATGATGGAAGCCAGACAAGTATTTGGTGTCGAAATATGGCGGAGCATCGATCCTGTTCGGCAAGAAGCAATCCTTGATATGTTGTTCAATCTTGGATTGCCAACCTTCAAAACCTTCGAAAACTTTATTGCTGCAGTAAAAAACCGAGATTGGCACACTGCAGCAAACTCAGTTTTATTATCAAGGGCAGCACGACAGAATTACAATCGGTACCGGCATATTTCTCATGTGCTGGATACGGGTGATGAAAAGTATTTTTACATGGATTAAAGGAGGTTTGCAATGGTTGAAATGTATAAAGATAGCGATATACCAGAAAAAGTTTTGGCTACGTGATATGAATCTGCTTATGACATTCCGGTGGAATGGGAAAAATGGACGCTTGAACAAAGGCGCGCATTGCTTGGTAGGGTTAGACCAACAACACTTGCCAGCAAAAACAGGTTTAGACGTGATGCTCGAATACTTCTAAAGGAGGTTAGAAAATGAAAGACATGAAACAAGGTGTGAAAGCATCTGAAGGGGAAATTCTACTCAAAAACACTTCGGAAGCCCTATCAGAAATACGCAGACTCCTCACAGGTGATGTGCGTAAGGTAAAAGTTTTTCGTAACCGAAATAAAAAACTTGCGAAATAGCAACAAATACCGAGCGGGAACTCGGTTGTGTGTGTGTCGTAGCGTTCAAATGTCTAAGCGTTGGTCGAATTGCGCGGCACACATCATCATAAAGGAACACTGTTATGAAACATCTTGGCAATGCACTGGAAAGACTTAATCTAAACGAACCTAAGTCCCCTTTATTCAATGAAAATAATCAGGGTATCTTGTTTCTAATGGAGAATCAAGACGAAAAACTATGTATTCCTTTTGAAAAAAAGGATTTCATAGTTCACAAATATAATTCTGATACTGAGGAAATCGAATGGGTTTGTCTTTGTATTTTCGGTGGTAGCGAATTGGATTATTTGGTAGATGACGCATTCACCACTCAAATTCTTGTGGTTGAGAAAATCTTTGTAGAGTATCCTGGTTTTAAAAGGATTACACTTGATAAACCTGAATTAAGAGAAGTGACCAAAACTGTAAATTGCAATATATTAGAACCTCATAGAATCGTTAGGTTTTTTGTTGAGCCAAAAAATATTGATGTGGAAAAGATTGCGTAAATGGAGGACATCATGTCTATATCAGTAAATGATAGTATCATCTTCGTTGAAGAACTCAAACTACACGGCGAATTGCAGTCAATGTCCATCACGATACCCGAAGGACAC
>JAPPIG010000048.1 GCA_028820635.1 Candidatus Poribacteria bacterium | reverse complement strand
TGATCATAACCTCTTCGAACCATTTGAAGGAGAGGAAATTGAAAAGAAAATTCAAGTCACCTGTCTTGAGTGTGGTGAGACTAAAGCCC
This sequence comes from Candidatus Poribacteria bacterium, assembly GCA_028820635.1. GTDB lineage: Bacteria > Poribacteria > WGA-4E > WGA-4E > WGA-3G > MSPOR6. The sequence goes on along the minus strand of JAPPIG010000048.1, from coordinate 2,172 downwards.
TGAGCAAGATAACCGTGACTTTTCCGAAGGAAAGTAGTGTTGTAGGGAAGAATATTACGTACCTTAAGCAGGTTATATATTGGCTCCCCTTAGGTTTTTCTCTAAGAATAAACCCTAAACAGGACACGTCCATCTCCACGCTTAGTGTAGGGAGTTGTTTGAAGGGAAGGGGGAGTGGAAGTTTTGAGATAAGTTTGGAGAATGTGCGTGTTGATAGTTTTGAATTGAGTGTGGCCGATATGAAACTCAAAGGGTTTCTCGACAGGATGATATTGTTTATCAAGAATGCTGACGTGCATATTAATGTAAATCCGATCTCGGTCGGTCCTGCGATTGATCAACCGGAATACACACTTTTTCATGGTGGGATAGCTTCGATATGGGATGATTTGTTAAGGGAGTTGCAAATTCTAGGAATAGAGGGAAATGTCCGTTTTAGCAACAACGAAAACGTTAATTATGAGGTTTTAGAATTACTCAACGGGCACTTCTTAAAAATGGGAAAAATTCGTTCTGCGGAATATGTGTATAAGAACTTGCTAGATTCCTATAAAAAATTGGAGGACACGTCGTGGACAAATAAATTTATCATAAAGGTTCGATCATTGATTTCAGATCATCGAACATCAATATGGCGGCCCCTTGGTGGCATATTGGGTATGGTCATCCTTTTGCTGTTTATCTCTTGTTTATGTGAAAGCAAATACATGCTTTTATTATTCCCTGGGGCAGTTTTTAGATTTGAATCTCTAAGTACAGGTTCTCCGTGGTTAGTTTTGCTTATATGGTTGCAGCAAGTTATGATTTTCGCTTTGTATTTTGAAGTAGTGGTGATGTTTAAGAAGTTTGCAAAGAAAAAGTAAAAAGAGGTGGAGTAGGGACGTTAGAAGTCAAATTGGCGGATGTCAACGATGTATGAGTTGTCGTCATCACCAGCAACATGGATACCAACTATGCAGGGGGTTCCGTTATCGTCTCGTGAGATTGCAACGCCGCCACTCATTCCCGGATACCCCGTTCTGTCTTTGGTTTGGTAACCATAACTAAATCCTTCCAGTGATCGAACACCAAAATATATACCAGAACGCTGTATCTTTGATATCATTTTCCTGTACTTTCGTTTTGGGAAACCGAAAGTAGTAACGTAGCGACCTTCTTTCCCACGGCACTCACCCAAATTGAGTTGGTGCTTTGCTAGTTGTATTCCGTTTTCAGGAAAACTGATGTGGGCAAAGTCATTACTGTCATACGTCCAATACAATTTTGGTTGATATACGCCCCCATCTTTTTCAATGTGGCAGTTTCTTGCAATTCTTCCATAATCGTACAGTACATGTTTTGCAGTTACGACAATGGTTTCTCCTTCCATAGTTGCGTAAACAAATCCCGATCCTTCAACACTCGTGCACACTATCTTTACAACAGACCGAGTAACCCTTTCAAGAGTTCCACTTGATAGTTCCTTGTCGACCGGCTCGGGCGGTCTCTCTGTTTTTTTTCTGTGATTTTTTTTCTTTGGTTCTGGGGTAGGTTCGGGCTGTGGATCAGCAGGCGACGATGACCTCTTGATGGGATCAAGGATGCTGCTGCAAAGAGTTCCTTCACAGGAATAGAGACGGAAGAGGTGTGTTTTACCAGTCTCTTCGTTGTCGCCATAAAAGTCGTGGTAGCCGTAGTACCTTGATGACCGTGCATACGATACTTTCTCAATGTTCTCAAAGAATATGTTGTCATCCACCGTGGTTCCGTAGGCATCGACAACGATAAATGAAGCAGTGGTTACTTCACCATCTATCAGTTTCTGTTCATACGTTTTCGTCGGTACTGTTGCGATCGGTTCAGGTTCTGGATCAGGTTCAGGAGTAATCACTGGTTGATTTGCAACAGGTTGCTGCACCGCTACTGGCTCTTGGGTAACTTCTGCTGCGGTCTGCACATCCGCAACCCGTTCTTGCGGTGTGGCTGTTTCAATTGCAATGAGTTCTATAAATATCCAAGCGGATAGCGAAAATACTGCGATCAATACCCAAGATATTTTGAGTTTTCGTGTAGCAGAAAAGGGATTGCGAGTATTCTTGTGTTCCTCCCTTGAGACACCTTTGATTATTCGTTTCGCAAACCACCTGAAAGAGGAGAGGATGTAGAGGATCGGTACGTAAACAAATACTGCTT
>JAPPIG010000112.1 GCA_028820635.1 Candidatus Poribacteria bacterium | reverse complement strand
GTGTAATTGACCTCGGTGAGAAGGGACAGAACCTTTTACTTTACGGCGAAAACGGAAGCGGTAAAACTTCATTATATGAAGCCTTAAAGTTCTTCCTTGAATCCAGTGAGGATGATTCTATAAATGAGAATGATTCTCTAAAATTTATAGATCATAAAAACTTTTCTGCTATAGATGACGGTGATGATGGCTACGTAAAACTTCATTTTACACCCGATCCAAATTTACAAAAAACAACCTATGAATGGTCGGATTCGGAAGATGCTTTAAATGATACGAAAGTTCAACCAATTATTGATGCATCAAAAGCAAAAGAGTTTCTTGACTATAAGGCACTTCTGGACACGCATTATCTTCAGTACAAAGATGATACTGTGGATATGTTTGATTTGATGATTAGTACGCTCTTGAAAAACGTTATTAATGACATAAGTGTACCGTCGCGTAGTTTTGCGGAGGAATGGCAGGAGCTGTCAGAATTGCTTTTTCCAGAGCAAGCAGCAGCACAAGAAGTTGAAATTCCTCAACAACAATTTGAGGATTTCAACACAGGTATTGAAAATATATTAACCACACTGAAAGTGGATGCAAATAAAATGCTTCCTAAGTTTGGATACGAAAACGCAGTTGTTGAACTTGGCCTTGAATATCACGAACCGAAATTCAACAATGATATTAACAAGTATGAGCCTCCGCAGATTCTCCTAAAGGTGAGTTTCCTTGGTAATATTCGCCCTAAGCATCATCAATTTTTGAACGAGGCAAAACTATCAGCAATTGCTCTTTCAATCTTTTTCGCTGGGTTCAAACTCCAGCCACCTAGCGACCTGAAGACTCTTGTTATAGATGATGCTCTAATTGGCTTGGATATTTCACATCGCTTGCCTCTGCTTGATATTCTGGATGAAAGAGATTTCGCGAAATACCAGATCATTTTGATGACTTATGACCGGACTTTTTATGAGATGGTTAAAAAGCGTAAATCCGAAGATAAAAATTGGAAGGCTGCCGAACTCTATTGTGGCAAGGTTGATGGATATGATATACCCGTCTATGTAGAAGATAAAACATACCTTGAAAGAGCGAGGGAATATCTTGATGCCAATGACTACAAGGCTTGTGCGGTTTACGTTCGTACTGCTTATGAAGCAGCAATTAAAGGATATTGTGAAAAAAATAGCGTTAGGGTCAAATATCGAGAGGATAGAAACGAGTTGAACAGCAATGATTTTTGGACAGAAATAAAAGAGAAAAAAATAACAGATCCAAAAACCAATAGACAAAGACGCCTTTTAAAACCCGCTCTTGTTAAAAAGATAGAATTGGCTAGAAAATTTACTCTAAATCCGTCAAGCCATGCTAACATTGTGAATATTCCCAGAAAAGAACTTGAAGATGCCATTGAAGCAGTCGAATGGCTTGAGGATGTGTTAGCATAGGGCTAAGTCGTGTTAGACGCATTCACGATGATTCAGACCACTCAAGAACTTGAAGCACCTTTAGCGCGCATAGAGCATTTTCAAATTGGTTGACATCTGTTGGTCAAATGTGTTGTTCTTACATTTAAGCAATCCAATCCGGGAGAGACAATTGTGAACGAACCATTAAAAGGGTTTATCACCTATTCACACGAAGATACAGAGGCAAAGAACGAGTTACGAAAACGTCTCGCTGTCATGGAGCAGCAAAACGAGTTAGTGACTTGGGACGATGGCCAACTCACGCCTGGAGATGGTGCACTTCAGGAAGACATTCTCAAAAATGTTGCTGATTCGGATCTGCTTCTCTATCTCGTCTCTGCTGCGAGTCTTGCCTCTAAAAACTGCAATAGGGAATTAGCAAAAGCAATAAAGGGAGACAAAAGGGTTATCCCGATTATCCTTGAACATTGTGATTGGCTACGTCATCAACTAAATGATTTCCAAGCCCTCCCTGACAGAGGCGTGCCTATTACTGAATGGAAAGATAAAAGCGAGGGTTGGCAAAATGTGGTGGACAGGATCCGAGAAGTCGTTGACAAGAGGCAGATTCAGGCAGATCCGTCATCCAAGATTTCTGAAAAAGAACTACATTCAGAATTAGCATTTCAACACGGAAACCTCCTGGTGATGCTCGGACAATTGGGTATGGCAATAGAGGCATACTCTAATGCTATCAATCTCAACCCTCATAACGCGAATACCTATAACAATCGAGGTATTGCTTACGCTGAAAAAGGCAAACTTGATAACGCTATAGAAGACTATAACATCACTATACAACTACGACCTGATGATG
>JAPPIG010000007.1 GCA_028820635.1 Candidatus Poribacteria bacterium | reverse complement strand
ACAATTTTCATCACCTGTATTTTGACGCGTATTATCACAGGGACTCACCTGAAAAAATCGTGCTTCCGGGGTACGAACCTGATGGGCAGACCGATTTGGCAATTGATTACCTGAAACGGGCATCAACAGGAGACGACCCTTTCGCACTTTTCCTCTCAATCGGGACACCGCACGACCCATGGACACAAGACAACGTTCCAACGGCTGATTACGAGATGTTCCGGGATGTTGAATTCGCGCTGCCGCCGAACTATCGAGATGAAAACGATCCTTACGGCGATACGTGGGCAATTATGTCCCCTACAGAGCGCACCCAACTACCTGAATGGATGCGCGTCTATTATGCGATGACTGCGAATCTGGATCGGAATATTGGGCGGTTGCTCCAAACCGTTGATGACCTCGGATTGCGCGAGAATACAATCTTTGTTTTCACCTCCGATCACGGTGAGATGTTTGGTGCGCAGGGTCGCCGTGCGAAGAACATCTTTTATGAGGAAGCGGTGCGTGTTCCATTTCTGGTCCGATGGCAAAGGCAGATTCCGGAGGGACACATCTCGGATGCATGCTTGAACACACCGGACATCATGCCGACGCTGCTGGCAATGATGGATTTACCAATTCCGAAAGATGTTGAAGGTGCAAATTTGAGTAACACTGCCTTTAATCAACCCACTGATGAACCGGATGCAGCGTTTATGCAGGGAATGGGGTGTACCGCCAAATGGGAGGATGGTTATGAGTGGCGGGCACTTCGCACAAAGCAATATACCTACGCTGTTCATCGTCCGGACCGAAGTGAGAAACTTTTTGATAATATTGCTGACCCGTTCCAAACCCGTAATCTGGTTGATGATCCGGAATCGACTGAACTCCGAGATGGGTTCCGAACGATGTTGAAGCAGCGCATGGATGCGCTTAACGACACCTTTGAGGCGTGTACGTGGTATCTCGATAATTGGACTGAGGATCGGGTTATCCTCCGTACGGCGACGTTGAACTATAGTGGGTCTTAGATTTACTTATGCGTTTAAATAACATCAATTCTCAACGGATTTTCAAGATTATATCCCTGGTTTGATATATTTCATGCATAACTCAGAATAAATTACCATTTTTGATACATTGTGCGTTTATAAATCGGAAGAGTGTTGGTTCCGCGGGGGAAGACTCTTCGAGACAGTCCACAAAAAAATAAATCTACTTTTTATTTGATTCTTTTTGTTTGATATGCTAAACTTAAATAAAGTGGTTTTTTGGGACGAATTCAGGATGGTTTTTGCTTTGTTCCTGTCACGTCGTTCTTTAGAAAATCCTTGGGGGAAGATATGAAGGTATCTATAGTACGACTGACACCTGCTGACCTTGATGCAGTGGACGGGTTAATGAAACGTTATGGGAAGACGCTAGGTTTTCTTCCTAGAGGAGCTCTGCAAAGTTATCTTGAACAAGAGAAAGGCGGGGTGTTAGGTGCTAAGACTGATGCAGAACAACTTGTTGGTTACCTTCTCTACTCGGCGAATCCAAGTTACTTCCGGATTACTCATCTTTGTGTTTTAGAAAAATACCAAGGTCAAGGTATTGCGAAGCAACTTGTTAATGATTTAAAAAATTCTGCCACTACCCAGAGGTCCATAAAGTTGAACTGTCGTCGTGATTTTCCAGCAAATACTCTGTGGCCCGAATTAGGGTTTGTAGCATTAGGTGAAAAACCTAGCAGATCTAGGGATGGACACTTTTTGACAATCTGGCAACTTACTTTAGCCCCAGTTAATCAGTTGGAGCTTTTTCAGGCAAAACATCATCTGAGGCTCTTGATATCATCATTGATGCCCACATCTTCTTTGATTTTGATGAACCGGACATTGACAAAACGATGCCTTCTAAAGCATTGCTCTCTGATTTTTTAGTAGACTCTCTTGAGTTGTGGATCACTGATGAACTGTTAAATGAAATTAACCGACAAGATGATCTCGAAAAGCGTCAAAAATCCCAAAATAGGGCTCAGAATTTCTCTATAGTGGAATCCGATCCCGATTTGGTTGAAGGTTTTGAGGGACCTTTGAAAGAACTTCTCCCTGACCGTAAACCGAGCCAAAGTTCTGATATTAGACATTTAGCAAAAGCTGCTGCTTCCAGTGTAAAGACTTTTGTTACCAGGGATAATGATCTCTTGAGGAACTCGGAGAGAATTTTTGATATTACAGGACTTGAGGTAATAAATCCTGCTAAGTTAATTATACGACTTCATGAATTATCTCAAGGACAATCCTATGCTCCAGATCGTATTGCCGGTTTTAAT
>JAPPIG010000046.1 GCA_028820635.1 Candidatus Poribacteria bacterium | reverse complement strand
GGAATGCCTCCATACACGGAATGGGGTCGGACACATTCAGGTTGCTTTTTCTGTTTTTATCAACAGAAAATTGAGTGGGTCAGGTTAAAACAAAAGTACCCTGAATTGTACGAAGAGGCAAAGACCTACGAGAAACCTAACAAAATCAACGGGAATGTCTTTTACTGGAATCAGGACGAATCCCTTGAAGAACTTGAGCAGCCAGAACGGATAGCGGAAATTATTGCTAACTGGAAAAAAACACAAGATCGTCTGAAGACCAAACGAAAGAACAGACCACTGGTGTCAGTGTTGGCTGGATATGAATCTGAGGATGAAGAAGACCAAGGCTGTCTAATGTGCTTTTTGTAAAACAATGAACGAAACTGAATTTTATGGCTTTGACGAGGAAGTTTTTGACCAGCGAGTTGATGCTATGCGAGCCCACGCTTGGACTCGCATAGTTATGTGGCCTCAGTTGTGGTCTGAATTTAAAACACCTCCAAACCACGCATGGAATTGGAATTCCGTTCCTTTCCGGAGAAATTACGCGGATGTTATCCCGAATGACCAACATGGAGTGTATACTTTCGCTATAGATCCGCGTGTGGCTCAGCACCCGTTACTCTATTTGGTGACCTATGTTGGGAAAGCGGAGCAAATGACATTGCATGACCGCTTTTTGAGTTATTTCAATGAAAGAAGGCACCTGAAAAGACCACATATCAGGAATTTTCTGCGTAAATACGACGGATTTGTTATGTTTAGTTTTTGCCCAGTAACTGATGTTTCAGAAATCTCTGAAATTGAAGATGAACTGATTAGTGCCCTAATCCCTCGTTTGTGCAGACAATACCCGAGTAAAGTCTCGGCTATGGTTCGGGCTTTTGATTTTTAAGGGAGGTATCAAGATGTGCGTGGAACTCAAACTACCTGCTCTGAAGGGAATTATTGGAGACTGGTTTTATTATGTTACGTTGCTTCCATTTCGAGAGGTCCGAAATCGGGTTCGTAGAAACGACGAAATCCATGAAACAAAGGAACTTCAGGATTGGCTACAGCGTGAACTAACAAATAGAAGTGAAAGCATTGCCGAGTATTTGGAGACCCAAAATCAGCGATTTTTTAACGCAGTCGTCATTGGTGTCTATGGAGGCGAGCCACAATGGTATCCTCTCTCACTGCAACCTTCAGAATACCTTGATCCAATATCCGTTGAGGAAGAAGTTGAGGTCAGTATGGGGATATTGAGATTGTCGGGTGATGAAAAGCTTTTCGCAATTGATGGTCAACACCGTGTTGAAGGCATTAAACATCTTGCCAATCGAATGGGAGAAGAAGCGTTTGCAGAAATTTCTGACGAACTGTGTGCAATATTCGTGGCTCACAAACAGACAACAGAGGGAATGCAAAGAACCCGGCGATTATTTTCGACTCTCAATCGGTACGCGAAACCCGTAAGTCTCTCCGAATTGATTATTCTTGATGAAGACGATGTTGTTGCTATTACATGCCGGCATTTGATTGAAAAGCACCCATTGTTTACAGAAGGCAAAATTTCCTTGCAGAAGCAGAAGCCTATCAGTCCTAAGGATCAGCGCAGCTTTACATCGGTCATTGCGCTTTATCAATCTATGGACACTTATTTGAGTATTGATTTCACTCCTAAAAACAAGTGGAAGAAATTCAAGTCAGTTTGTCCGGATGAAGAGGTTGTCCAACAATACGTTTCCAGAGCTTACGAATTTTGGGACAAATTGGTTGAAAAGATCCCTGAACTGCAGGTCGTGGTAAATATGAAGCCAGGGGATGAACTCCCAAATTCATTTAGAGGTGCACATGGCGGAGATTTGCTTTTCCGACCCATTCTGCCCTTAATACTTACCAAGGCACTCAAGGATGCGATAAAACTTGGGATGAGCGAAGATACTTTCCTATCTCGATTCAGTCGGATTCCGAGAGAATTGGATCGGCCTCCGTGGCGCAGCGTTTTATGGACTGGCACTATGGTAACCCGAGCAAAGAATCAAAAGATCGCCGAAAATCTGGTTTTATGGATGGTTGATGCCGATCCACAGGAGAAAAAGGTAAAAGCAGGTCCACTGCGCCAAGATATTGCGGATCTTCAGGATAAGCCAATCATAAACATTCAATTGCCAAAAAAGGTGGTGAGCACACCATGAAAATTGTGGCATCCGAAAGTCGCTTAAGCCTATTTTTGCAATGTTGTTGCTTTTCTATTGCTGTCTCATAGGTCAATATAGAAAACCAATATCAATACAAAAGCAGGTCCTTGAAGACTACGTAGTGTTTACATTTTCTTAGTGGTTATCAATATTGCTGCGAAATAGACG
>JAPPIG010000130.1 GCA_028820635.1 Candidatus Poribacteria bacterium | reverse complement strand
TCGATATCCCAATCTTGATCACTAATCGGAGGACGTATACCCCAAAGTTTTTCTGATACTTTGCGTCGTACGTTGTCTCTCTGTCGTTCATCAAGGAGGACTCCTACTGTGATTCTATCACTATTCCTTATTCCCCAGAATATACGTCCACCCTCAAGATTGAGAAAGGCAACAGCATATTCATCTGCAGTATTTGTAATTGAATCAGTTGGGTTCCGGCCTCTGATTTCCTTAAATTCATAGAAACGTGTCTCCTCAAAAGGAATAGGTTGATCCTGAACAAAACGAACTTGCGTCGGGTCGGTTAAGTTGTCAGCATCAGTTGCCCGAGCCAAATATTCCTGAGCTATCTGTTTGTTTTCACGTAACTCGGAAATTTCACCCTCCGAATCCAGCACAATGCCATCTTCAAAACATTCAATTGCTTTCTGATATTGGCTGGTCCTAAGGAAAGCCAACCCCTTGTTGTTCAGGACAATTGCTCTTTGAATTGGATCTTGCACTTTGTCAAGTGCTTTATCAAAACTATCAAGAGCACCTTGGAACTCTCCAAGATGAAGGTGCGCTAAACCTTCATCAGAGTAATCTATAGGATTTACAAGCGAAACCAACTGACCAGGGCGTGGATCCTCCATTGAGTCTGCCACCAGTCTCGCTAAAGTAGTAATTTCACCTCCTATTGCCTCAACATACTTTTCATAAGGAGTTGCTAAACTCACTTGGATGCTTCTCTTTATCATCCGAATTTGGAGTTTATCATGGAGGGAACTGTAAAGGGAACCTCCTACATCATTAATAAGCATTTCTAATAAGGGGGTCATAAATCCTGAGCTAGTTATTCCAATAATCCGCTCCAGATCTTTCTCTGAAGGATTTAATTGATTCCGATGTGCCCACGATTCCCGAAACCGTTCGGTTTCACCATGCAAAGCGAATGACAAGGCTGAAGGGGATGCAAGGAGTATCCTACGAGTGCCCTCTTTGTCCTCATCGATTTGATATAGTGAATCAAGATAAAAGCGGCTGATGATATAATCGACCAGCTCATTGTTAATTCGTGAAAAATAATAATCGGATGAAACGAACTGACCTATTTCTTCCTTATGCTCTTCTTTATCTGAGAGAAACGCTTTAACCAATTGTGCAAAAGTCTCAATATCTTTTTTCACAACATACTGACTGCTTTCATCTTGATTTATTTTTTTACAAATATTTGCTGAGACAAGTGCTGTCAGTTGTGCCTCTATAACTGCTAACGATTCGCCAATTTCATTCGCAATTTCGTTTGCAGGTTTGGGCTCGCTATCAAGTAGACTCAATACAATCTTTTTACGAACTAAATTGTCCATATTCTCTCCATATTTTAGGGTTGCTGGGTGTATTCAATATTCCCCAACTCCACACGATATTTGATGTCGTTGTTGATGAAGTCTAATTCTTCGTTTGAAGGGTTTCCGCGGGACGAGCGGCTGGTATTGGAACGCAAGACTTCTGAGCTGGTTGGGACAAACTTATGACTCAAATCTGGCATATTTACAGGAATATTCAAGAAATTTCCGGAGATCATTCAAATCAATTTTATGTTTTGTGACATCGGGTGGGTAGATTGCAACAATTAGTTTATCACAGTAGGTCCCAGAGGAACATGAGGCGATGAACGAACGGATAATCTCAAGAAAAATATCTTCTCTTTTGTCGCTTAACCTGGCTTTCCCTGTACCCAAAAGTGGAATTACGATGTCACCTTTTGAACCTTTTTCGCTAATATAGTACCAGAGTTTCGCTAATGATTCCCTCAAATTCTCTATAGATGTACTGGCAACTCCATTGTTGTTAATATGAGTATTAGCAACCAGATAAAATAAACGCTCTTTTCTCTCCAGCTGAATCACCGTGCCGATAGGATATCGTCTTTTTTTCCCACGCGTTTTTTCAGGTGGTTCTTTATAACAGTAATTTTCTTTGCCCAACGCCTCGTCAATATCCAAATCAAGATGACTAACTTCCGCATCATAATACCGCCGGATAAATTCTCCTTGTATGCTATGTGCTTTAGGGATTCTCCCGTCTAAATCTGTATCAAATGTTGTGTTGATAGGGACGACCAAATCACCCGAAACCTCAAAAGCATCTGCAATGCGAATTTCTATTGTAACATCCCTGCCTTTTAATTGACAACGAAACACTTTTTTGGGACGGCTCAAAAAACAAGCAATCAGCAATCCAATGGCAAAGACCCACCATCCCTTTGTAGACAAGAAAACCTTGGCACTCTCACTCGAAAAAGACACAGTTACAACTACTAATCGAATTGCCCCAAATGAAGCAAGTAAGTTTC
>JAPPIG010000055.1 GCA_028820635.1 Candidatus Poribacteria bacterium | reverse complement strand
CATCGTGAAACACTCTTCCTTTAAAGTCCTTTAAGTTGAAAACCTCGGGACCTAGTTTTGCCATGAGAAAATTCTTCAAAAACTCGTCTGGTCTACTTCCTACCCAAAACGGACTATCATCAAAAATTTTCCAATATTCATGATACAAGACATCTTGCGTTTTTGAATCCTTAACTCTTAAAAACAAATCGTTCCTGAGAAGATCAAATTCGTCAAGGGGGACACCTGTACCATTGGATGATCCGAATGCCTGCTGGGGATCATCATCGGTTTCAAGGTTGGCAATGTTAACATGAAACTGGTACCTTAAGTTACGAACTAGTTCAAGTGATTCGTTGGAGTCTTTCTCATCCAAACGCTTTGTAATCTCCCACCCGAAATATCCATAAGCTGTAGTAATGAGATTTTGCGTTGATTGTTTATTTTTATCCTCATTTTCAAACCCTCTATCATATAATGATTTAAAAGATGCTTTTATTGAAGGTAAACTTGAATTTACAATCTCTTGTTCCCAGCATTCTCCTGAAATTACTGATTCAAATGCCTTTCTATCATCTTCTTTTGTAATAAGGAATCTATATGTATCTTCTATTTCATCATGTTGTGTGTAAGCTTCTACTTCAAATATACGCCTCCTAAGCTGGCCTTCTTTCAAAATATCAGGCGAGTATTCCCCTGATTCCCATAAGTCTTGAATGAGACGAAATATGATCTGAAAGGTTATTAAGCGTTGTTGCCCATCAATAATAATTATATCTCCACTGTCATTACCGTCGGATTTTGTTATAATACTGCCAGTAAAATGCTTCCTACCATCCGGAAGTTGGGTGAGATCTCGCCAAAGTGCCTCCCAATTCTCGTTTTTCCATACATAACGTCGTTGGTAGCGGGGTACACGATATCGCTTTTGACCATTAAACAATTCATGTATTTGTTCTGCCATTTTTAAATCATCCTTTTAAGTTTTTCGTTAATGTCACGCGGCTGCCTAAATTTCCCTGCTTGGAATTATGTGTAATACACATCCAAATCCTTCTGAAACATTAAAACGCACGCTTCAGGATTATAAATAATCTTTGGCCTTAGGTTTCCAAATTCTATTAAAACAATCTAACAATTTTTTAGTTCTTTTGATGATTTTCTCCGGCTTCCAAGTATCTTCTTCTGGTCTAGCCTTTATACTCGCTATCTCACCAATACTGCCTTCCACATTTTCTGTTTGATCCAGAAGATCTTCCATCTCAGGCAGGAACTCTTCCCAACTTTGATCAAGATTATTTTTATAAAGATCAGAGAAAGAATTCGATGGCCTTGCTAATTTCTTTATTTGTGCATCCTCAAAAGACTTGTCAGGGTGTTCTATTCGTTGTAATATGTAAAGAACAAGATTAGGATCCACCTCATCAGCATGCTTCTTCAAAACTTCTTCAACTTTTGAATTATCAGGCCACTTGTGAGATAACTTATCTACAAATTCTTGTAGATTGAGTTTCTTTTTAAGAGACTCAGAACAGAAAGTCTTTATGTTTTCATAACTATTTGCACAATTACCATTGCATAACCCTTTGCGTACTATATAAGATTCTAGTATATCGCACAATTTATCGCATGTTTCTTCGGATAATTCAAAAGTATGCTTCATGAATAATAGAAACCAATTCAAGCGAACAAGTTTAAGGGTATCATAAAATTGCATTCTGTTGTCCAATTTTTTGTAGGAGTCTGCGTAGGAGCTTAATTGCAAAAGTGGACTTAAATTCTGATCCTGCTCTTCTATTGTTTTTATATGTTTCCGATAGCAATCAAAAGGATGAATATCCTTGTCCTCACCTTCAAAACATGTGGGGCCCAACTTTGCCATGAGAAACGCCCGGAAAAACAATTCTAAATTTTCTGAATCCCAATCTTCAAACTTATCCCAATGATCATCGTATAATTTATCGATATGTCCATTACCTAAGTATTTCCTCGTTCTTAGAAAAAGATAATTCCTTAGATAATCAAACTCAGTAAGCTTTCTGCCCGTATCATTGATGATTTGAAATATTTCTTCAGGGTCATATCCAGAGTTCGAGTCAAGTTCGGCAAGAATAACACTAAAGTTTTTTAAAATATCCGCCAACTCTCCGAGTTTCTCATTGGCATTTTCGCACGCATTAAGATAAGTTACAATCTTTGACCCGAAAAATCCATAAGCCGTGATGATAGGATGTTTCTCTTCATTTTGTAATGACACAAAAGCCGTTAGACATTGATCTATTTCCTGGATTTCAAGGCCTTGCCAGAGCTGACCGGAAAACACCGACTGGAATTCTTCGTTATCGCGTTTTGTTGGAACGATCCTAGGT
>JAPPIG010000013.1 GCA_028820635.1 Candidatus Poribacteria bacterium | reverse complement strand
ACACATTTGCCCGGATCCTTGTCATTTGGAATCGCTTCAGTTCAAATTGTTGAGGTGCTTTAAGCAGTCGTTCAAAGACAGGCATTGATAGATCAGGAACAAAGGAACCGCTTTCATAAAGTGCCACCTCGGTACTGTAATGAAGCATCGCAGCACACAACAGAATTGGTAGTGGTTCCCTTCGCATTCCAAAAGGTCGTGTTGTCAAACGTTCATAGAGTTCCTCGATTGGCTGTCGGGTTGTTTCACACCGATCAAAAAATCTTTCAATTGCTTTCCAAACGGGGACCATTCTTTTTACAGCTAGTGTATCTGTTTCATCAGTTGTCTCCGGTCGATGAAATCCCCAAATACCTGATTCTTTGCGATGTATCCCAGTATTCCACAAGAGGGAACGGTAGATACTCATTCCAGGCGGATAACCAATGATACCGAGATTTTCTTGGTCCCCTTTTTCAAGCATGGCTTGAATTAATTCCCTTCTTGCTGCTGTTACTGTACCAGATATTTTACGTCGATTGATGAGTTCATTTCTAACAATTGGTGTTTCGCAGAAAACATCATCGCAGATTTCTGACAACCATGCATTCCTTGAACCATCGGATATAACAGGTTTCTCTTGTCCTTTGTGATACCAGCGGCAAGTGTTGTCATTGTCTTCGTCAAAAATTGCTTTTAATTGTCTCGTAATATCCGTTTCAGCTTCTAAAAGCCGTACAGAAAGTTCACGTCTTGCTGCACTATCATTTTGCAACTCAGGAGTATTTTGTTGAATCCACCGTAATTTTGTAACCTCAAAAACAGCCTCTTGCAAAAAACCAATAGAATCAGGAATTGCAATTAATACATCTTCTCGGTTTGTGCTTTCTGCATTCTTTGCCTTTTCGCACAACTGTTCCGCTTCGTGTTCACTAGTAGGCAGAGCGTAAAGTAGAAGTCCATCTGCATCGTCAAGCGGCGTTCTCAAATCCACATCAAAGTTCTCAAAATCAGTGTAACGAACAGTGAAGTAACGAAGGGTGCCGGTTTCAAACAGATGCCGTCTTGCAACGAGCGGACGCGTAGGCATGTAACGCGATAGATTTGTAGCGAGGGCAACTTTTCTGTCAACGTGTGTTTCAGCTTCACGGAGTTTACTTCAATGTTAATGTCACTTCCTTCCCATATTGTAAAGGTATCGTTATAGCGACGGTAGGTAATGATTGAATGATTTTCTAATTCAGTAAGTGCAGAATGGAATTCCTTTGGAAAAACTTCTGAATTATCGTCAAGAGCGTAATAGAGCAGCTTTTTTGAAGATTTCAAACTCGTCATCACTTCTCCAGCGATATTGAGTAATCCAATAGTTTTGATCAGCTTAACCGTTATTTCAGAAGGATTCCGCAATCGATTAATGGCCGATTCAATTTCTGCCCATTTCTTGCTGTTACTTGAAGTATAGAGTTTATTGCCTTGCGTCAGGTTAAGGTAGTCGTAAAAGTCCGAGAGCAAGAACATGGGCAGTAGATTGCCATCATAATGTTGATTTGAAAGGAAGTCTTGTAACCCGTATGGTTCACTTGAGTTAAGAAAAGCAAAAAGGGAGCGTTCGTTCTGGGCAAATCGTCGAAAAATCGGTCCGATGAGGAGTGCTACAATTGGGTGAAGTGGGAGGCAGTTATCTAACAACTGAATTAATTCCTGTTCGTCAAGTTGCTGAGTTTTCAGTCCGAGCTCAATAACAGAATTAAAGTTGTTCCAAGTAATTTTTGAATGATTTTCTAACGCGGTTCCAACTAAGCGTAGGACCTGCTCAATGGGTTCGGTAAAGGGAATGTCTTCAAACCTTCCTTGCACCTTTGACCATTCCTCGCGTTGTGATTCAGCGGCGTGTTGCGCGTACATCTCAAATGCTTGGTGGAGGATCGTTAATAAAAATAGCGGTGTTTCTTCGCTTCGGTCAGCAAATTCGGCAAGGGTTTGCAGAACAAACATATCCCCTTGTGCTGGATATTGAGTAGCATATTCAAGAAATTTCCCAAGTTCATCAATCACAAGCAATATTCCCGTGCCTTCATGTTTTTTAATTTGACGCGTAGCTGATTCAAAAAGCTTAGTAATTTCAGATGCTTGTGGGAGTTTCCCTTTTTCTGCTGCCTTTAATGAGGTTCCGATTTGTCGAAGAGGGGAAGAGTTTTTTGGTATTCCATTGAAAGAGATAAGACCTTGTTTCAAACCTCGTAGAAGAGCAAGCGAAATTGGAGCACGTTCTCCTGATATAAGAACAGGACAGAACCCTAACGAAGATAATCGTCCACTGTCCTTTATGTCAGTGAATCGCTTATATAACGGAGTATCTCCGTGTTCAAGAAGTACTAATGCT
>JAPPIG010000008.1 GCA_028820635.1 Candidatus Poribacteria bacterium | reverse complement strand
GATCTAATGATATTTGATCAGAGCGTCTCCGAGGAATATCAGAACCTCTACCAAGCGGGTGTTTTTAGTGCTGAAGAGTTAAATGATATTCGACGCGCGTCCGTCACTGGTCTCGGTTAATTAGGAACCTTGCCATTCTGTTGGTGTAAAGATAATTATGGGCTTTACTACAAATGAAAATTTGACAATGCAAAGTAGATGTGGTATCATTGACATTAGTATCTAAGATTTATTAGAGACATTCAGACTTAAAAACCTTATTATAGTTAGTGACGCAGCATAACAACATCGAAATTCATGTTGCATTTCACAATTCACCATGTAGAAAAAAGGAATCCTCATAGTGGCGCAGACGCAAAAACCGATTCGTTGGTGGCCTCTTTCTGTTATCCTTAGCCTTGCTGTTTTAGGCATCATAGTCATCTGGATAGTAGAAGCCGGTCATCGCCAAGACAAGGTCTTTTGGATAATCATGGTTGTTATCCTTACAACCTTCCTTGGAGTCTTGTGGCTATTAGGTTTTTCTCGTTTGCGTTGGCGGCTTAAGTTAATTACCCTTGCCATAGTTGCCTTGTGTGTCTTTCTCAGCACTACTCTATTCCAATTCAAAGGATTCAGCGGCGATCTTATCCCTATATTTGAATGGCGATGGCAGGAGAACCCCACGACTTTTCGTCAGGATCCAGGCAGCACATCCAATACCGAAATGTCCGCGATGGACTACCCGCAATTCCTCGGGCAGCATCGGAATGGTGTTGTGTCAGGTATCCAGTTAAATCTTGATTGGGACACGCATCCACCAAAACTTGTTTGGCGACAACCGGTTGGTGCAGGCTGGTCAGGCTTTGCAGTCGTTGGCAATTCAGCAATTACACAAGAACAGGAAGACGACTGGGAAAAAGTGGTCTGTTATGAATTAAACACCGGCGCCATAAAATGGAGTCATCAAGACCGGGCGCGCTACAATGCTCCTCCTGCAGGACTCGGACCACGAGCGACACCAACTATCTCAGAAAATCGAGTTTATACTGTCGGTTCGACAGGAATCCTTAACTGTCTGGACTTTGAAACTGGTGACCAGCTCTGGACAACAAATATCTTTGAAGAGAACAAAGCGGAACCACCGCCTTGGGGTGTCAGCATTTCGCCGCTCGTTTTCAATGAGCTTGTTATCGTCAGTGCCGGTGGTGCAGTCGCATATCACAAAGAGACAGGCGAAATCGTATGGACAGGTTACCGAACACAAAGCGGTTATAGTTCACCACTCGTGACAACGCTATTAGACACCGAACAAATTGTGCTTTTCAACCAAGGTTTAATTACCGCCCATGAACCACTCACTGGCGAACTTTTGTGGAAACAGCCGTGGGTCAAGTCTTATGCGGAATGTGTCGCACAGCCAGTCCCGATTTCTGATGATACGCTTCTTGTCTCAACCGGTTATGGTGCCGGTGCTAAGCTTTATCAGCTCTCGCGTAACCCCACCGGTGAATTTGACGTTTCCATTATATGGGAAACGATAAATCTTAAAGCAAAATTCACCAATATTATTTATTACGAAGGCTATCTGTACGGGCTTGACGACGGTATCTTCGCTTGCATAAATCCAGCCGATGGCACACGTCAATGGAAACGCGGTAGATATGGACATGGACAGACCCTCTTAATTTCGGATGCTCTGCTGGTACTCACCGAATCAGGCGATGTTGTGCTTGTCGAAGCTAACCCAAAACACCATATTGAGCATGCGCGTTTTGCGGTATTAATAGGTAAGACATGGAACACGCCAGCACTTGCGGGTCGTTACCTTCTTGTACGGAATGATCGCGAGGCAGCGTGCTATGAATTACCAGTGATACACACGAACTAATTCGTAAGGCTAATATACGCTTGCCCTTATAATATTTATATTCTATAGATTAAAAATCGTCATTTTTCATTTTTAAATTCCGTTGAAGCCTTATGCACACCGATCCCGGCAGCATAAGGTATTTTTTTGCAGTCTTTCTGAAATTATGCAACCTTTTAGCTAACAAATCGCGTCATTATAGTAGAATCCGAAAATATGTTTACACTTGTCGCATCAACCTTGTAGCAGTATAAGACGCGACAGAACATGTAGATTCAAAGTTGAGTATAGTTACGGATTATGTATATGGAATTCGTTAAAGCGCTCTCCACAGATAATCTAACCGCTATAAAAGCATCTCCTAAAACCGATGTTCACTCCCATGCTTTCTTAAGTACACGTCGAGAGAATGCAGAGCACTGGTTGGGACACCCCCTAACCAAACCGCCTCTCAAAATGGAAGGACTTGAGGGGATGCATGCGTACATAGACGAGGCCTTAGCACCTCACTTAGACCACC
>JAPPIG010000123.1 GCA_028820635.1 Candidatus Poribacteria bacterium | reverse complement strand
CCTCTGAAACAGACCCCAACCAATCAATAGCCGTCTGTTCGTCCTGCTCAATTGAGATTTCGACTGCGCGTTTGGCGTATTCCAAAAGATGCCTTGCCTGATCGCGTAAACTAAAGGATTTAAGCACTTTCTGTTGGATTTCAGTTTGTTTCTCTACTCTGATTTTTGGAACAGCCATCTTACTGAATTCTTCTTTATTGATAGCAGTTAGGATTGTCCCACTACACCCCTTTTTGAGTTGTAATTGCCCAACCCTACTTTTTAAAAACACGAGCAAAGTCTCCGAATTAAGCATATCTGACTGGACAACATGAAATCCGGTAGAACATAGAGCACTATCGTATTCCTCGGTTATTAGAGCGATACTTTCCAACGACCCTTCAATAGATGAAACAATCACATCTCCAGCAACTATCTTGCGTCTCGCTCTGGTTGGCAAACTTTCCCCTTGTTCCACCATGCAATTCGTTATTTCTCCATTACGTCCGATATTGGCAAGTTCAATGTACTTATATTCTCTTTCAGCATCAGGATTGAAATTACTATCTTTCAAACTCGCCAGATTTTCCAGTGTATTCCAGCCTCCCAGATATTCTCTAATGGCATTCACAATATCATCATATCTCGGTTGAAAGTAATTAGCGTCAATGCGTCCAGCGCGCTCGGTGTCCGAAAAATTTTTGACGAAGGTTCGCTGCTGCTCCGGTTGCCAGTCTGCGAGACCGAGTTCAGTGAGGAGAACAGTTTGGGTTTGGTCATAGTATTTTTTTGAATCTTTTCTTAATTTTTCAGCGCGGCGACAGCATAATGCTATTACATCTTGAAACTGTTTATCTAAATCGGGAATTAAAAAAGATTTGATGGCTGAATAGTCTAACGCAGGTCGAGTAACTCCCACAACATTTTTTGTTGATTGGGAATAACCGTATTGGCAATTTAGGAACGTAGACAGAAAATATGGAGAAATATTTTTAACCGTCATTTTGACGGAATGCTGATTAATATTTGACCCTATAAATTCATCCGTTACAACTGCCGATTTTCCATAAGACCCTGTGATGGTCAGTAAAACGTCGTCTTTTTTTAATTGGCTTCTTAGTATTTATTGGTTTTGTGAAGGGGACAAATATTTTATATCGGCATCCGATATGTAATTTGGCATTATATTTTGCACCCTCAAAAAAGGAATTCCCGTTTCCGGGTACATAGCTCCAAGAGGCGTTGCACCGCCAGATATATGCACAATAAATTCAGAAAGAGGTTGGGATTGTGCTCTATTTTTTTCAAGGTTCCTTAGGTGCCACGGGTGATAATGGTCTGCATCCAGTCTCGTATCTTTGTGAAATTTGATTTCGCTGAAATTAATAATTGAATATTGTATGTTGGTGTGTCCATCCAGGGCAACGTTTGTTAGCATTCATTCGGCATCTTCCCAAAACGATAAGTTTTCGTTTTTTGCCCACTCTATAAAGGATTCTGCGACTCCATTAGGGAGTTCGCCGTTTTGATTATGTAGGTCGTGCTCAACAATCAGATGCCCGTTTGGGTCTAACCTATATTGCCCATCGCTATTTTCGAGAAAAACGTAATCGCCGGAATTATCCTTTCCACCTTTCTCGGAGACAGCAAAAAAGATAGGGTAGTCCTCGACTTTAGGACAAAGGATCCCCTTGGAAGGATCATCGTTCCACTTTTGCGCAAATAGAACACTCGTGTTAGTGCCGGTGTGAGGTTTGAAAGTGTTCCCATGCAAACCAACTATAGCTAAGACGCGGGCACGCGCTGCGATGAAATCCCGGATGTATTTATCGGACGTGTTGTTGAATCTACCCTGCGGGAGGACGATCGCCATGCGTCCCCCGGGTTTAAGGAAATCAAGGTTTCGTTCAATAAACAGGATATCGCGTCCGACTTTACTTTGTGATTTGCCATTTGGCTTCAAACCGAGTTCGTATTGGTGGAGGATGCGGCTTTCTTTGATATCCCCAGCAAACGGTGGATTTGCCATCAGAATGTCAAAGTTGAACACCCTATTTTGGTCTTTTGCCGCTCTTAACGCTTTGAGTCGATCAAATCCTCTGCCGTAAGTCATTATCCATGCTTTATCTTTCTCGGTTCTGTCACCCCAGCGTTCATAGTCAAGTGTATTGAGATGTAAGACGTTGGACTCTCCGTCTCCTGCAATTAGGTTCAGTGTTCTGGCAACCCGTACAGTTTTTTCATCGAAGTCAATACCGAATATATTATCACGGACGTACTGCTTGTCGGGTGCGGACATTTCTGCATTCGTGAAAGGTGAACCGGTAACGTGGAAAAAGGTATGTACTGGGAAACCACAACTACCCGCAGCGGTGTCAATCATATATTCGCTTCGCTTAGGAT
>JAPPIG010000133.1 GCA_028820635.1 Candidatus Poribacteria bacterium | reverse complement strand
CCTCGGGAGACCTCAAGGGTCTGAAGGTGGTTGATCCAGAGACACATCCCCTGAAACGACTTCGTGTTAGGATTGAATCCAAACGATTTATACATATTTGATTTATGCCAATAAGTCAAATAAGCTTGCTTTTCTAACCTCTTGTGTGGTAGACTGATTGAACTACTACATAGGAGGTTTTTCAATGCGAAACGATAAGATGTATGCAGGTAGTATTATTGTTGGAGACGTAGAACTTGAAACAAGGGAAGTGACGTTGTCTATTGAAGAATGGCAAATGATAGATGAGCTTTCTGAAAAGTGTCCAAGTATAAATCATAAAGGAAAGCCGAATTATTTGGAATGGGTGTTACGCCTCTATTTGTGGCTATGCAAACAGGACTGGAGGTATGTAAAAGGTGTATATCCAACCCCAGCAAAAGAGCCTCCCGAAAACCAAGAGTAGTCGTATTTGACATGAGCATGAATGAATCTGACCAGTCCGCTATTACCTTCACCGAGACGGATCATTTCTCCTAATGCTCCGTCTCCTATTCTGCTGGCTTCGTGTCGGTAGACGCTACCATCATAGAACATCACATAAATTGCGTCAGCTGCACCTTCCACTATCAATTCGTATTCTTCCCTTGCAATAGGTTGATAATTGATCCGATAGCGGAATTTAGAACAGTCAGTATAGATTGTACCCTCACATTCAACTGCTGAACTTCCCGCGTAACCTCTGCAATTTCTTGTTGTACCTCAACAATAGTCCCTACCAGCTGTCTTTCTAACGCGGGCAGACTACGATGCAGCGATTTCTTGGATTTTTTTCCAGTAACTCGTCTGGACATCAACACCGTTTGACTCAGTGATTTGTTGAGGATCCATGAGTGGATACGGGAATGTTTACAATGAATTTTCTCAAATCCAAAACTACTTATTGCGAGGCTTAAAACATAGGAGATTATTTACAAATGAACACGAAAAAAGAAATATTCCAGCTTGTTGCCGATACAGCATCAGTCGCAACAGGTCATGCGTATATAGGACTCACAAGTAGAGCGTTATCTTTATTATTGGATCTCACAAGAAATGAAGAAGAGGCATTATACAAATTCTTAGAGCACATGAACGATATAATCCATGAGAAAACCAAAAAAGGAGACGATTCACTAAGAAGCGATTGGCATCACGAAAACATAGGCACAGATGTTTCCGCCAGAATGATGAAAAAAACTTTTGAAACACTAAAAAACGAAATTGAAGAAAAAAAAGAAAGATATATTGCGTATTTCTGCGGAAACATACACCTGACCTCCAATAGTCACGTCAGTATACATACGGCAATAGAAATACTAAACAAAATAGAACCTCTAACATATAGACAACTCTGTGTAATAAAGTATATCAATGAATCGCCAAAAACAAGAGTGCTTAAAAATTTGCAAGAGGACGGATTCTCAGATTATCTCTCAAAAATGCCAGAAGACCAAAAATCAGATTACTTCTCCACTTGTAGAGAAATTGAGGCACTAAATGATGATGGCTACACCTATGGCGGGGTACGACCATCTACCTATAGCGGAACACAACCATCTACCTCCTATGGCGAAGGGGCGAACCCTGTAATAGAACGTCTACCGATACAAATAGGAGCACCTACCGATTTAGCCAAAGAGATATACACACTTGCTGCACTCTCCAAAATCCCTGGAGAACATATGCGGGCAACTTTCCAATATTGGGAATAACCCAAAATGCAATGTAAAAAGCCTATTGAAAGTGGATAGCGAGCCTCATGCTACTTTAAACAGTCATTGAGGTCAATCTCTTTCTCCTTGAGAGTTCGGATAGGTTTCTTTCCGATAAACGTTTCCCAAGGACACCGCCTATGAGCTAACGAAATCTCAATCCCATGACCGGTGAGGGTGGAGGTATACGCGGTTGAAAGATATTGAATATCTTGGGGACTCTGGTGAGTCTCAGCAATGCTTTGGCTTAACGCTTGTTGTAACAGTTTCAATGTCAGAAATGTAGTCTCAATTTCTGATGACATTACAAAATGTTATTTCTGTATTTTATACTTTTGACAAGAAACAATAAACGATGTATAATTTAAAGAAGAAGGGGCGGCTAACGCTGTCTGGCACCAAAAAACTGGTAAGACTTTTAGTGCTGAGGCTTCTGATTTTGACATCTATCGCTGCTAAAGTCAGCACCTTATCCAGTATATGAGGAGGAGACTATGAAAGAGTTATGAGAAGAATTATGTGAAATCGAGGGTATCAAGTTCTACGACACACCGAAAATGGGCGTAGCGTGCCGTGTGAGTGAAATAAACAGAGTGATCACTGGAAAAGTAAGTCACAATAATTTCCAGCGAAGTATACTCGATTACGAATACGTAAAGGAACGTGAGTTTGAAAATAAATCTGTAGGTGTTT
>JAPPIG010000086.1 GCA_028820635.1 Candidatus Poribacteria bacterium | reverse complement strand
ATCCGCATCAGAATAGAGACGACGATTCGTTTCAGTTCGCAGCGGTGTTACGACATCATATCGTTTTTCCCATGCCCGAATCGTGAACTGCGTTAACCCCGTCTGAATAGCAACGGTTTTAATACCATATTTGTGATCAGCCGTCATTAATCTTTCCCCTGTTTATTTTAGTTTCGTTTCATTACACGTTTTTGCATCCAAATCCTACGATTTAATATAACATTCTGCACATTATTTGTCAATAATTTTGTCTAAAAAACAAATGGAATTATCTAAATATTGAAATTAGACACAAAAACCCTTGAGTTTCTTGCCAGTTCCCTATATTTACTGAAGAATTGTTGAATGTCTAATCCTCTTATACAACACAATTTCTATACAAAATAGGAATTATAGCAAAATTATACAAATTATTTGTTGACAAAATATAGACAATATGGAATAATATCTATAGATTCATACCCAGTTTTAACCTGAAAAATCATACCGACGTGTTAGACAGCAAATCGATTTATGAAACATAACCGATGCAAAGGAATAAATATAAATGATGCAAGAGCACGTAATACTCGTTGACCAGACGGGAAGAGAAATCGGCATTGAAGAAAAGATACAAGCCCATCGTGATGGTAAATTACACAGCGCATTTTCGGTTTTCGTTTTTAACGCCGTAGAGGAATTGCTGCTGCAAAGGCGCGCACAAACGAAGTACCACTCCGGTGGATTGTGGACGAACACCTGCTGTAGCCATCCACGCCCCGGTGAACAGTATCATCACGCAGCGCGGCGACGACTCCATGAAGAAATGGGTTTCGATTGTGAACTCAAGGAGATTTTCAGATTTACTTACCACACCCAACTCGATAATAGCTTATTTGAGCACGAACTCGATCATGTCTTTGTTGGACACTATAGTGGTCAACCGATTCCGAATCCTGACGAAGTGGATGACTGGAAGTGGATGGACATAAGCGCGTTGAAGCACGATGTTCGGAAAAACCCCCAAAATTACACATACTGGTTCAAACTGGCGTTAGATCGCGTTGTTGAACACTTCCCAAAAATCAGTTTTCGCGATGAAATTTAACAGACGCGTTTATATATGTTTGATAATAGCATTGATCTTCTCGCTGCGAGTTGACGGTGCTGCGTCCCAGAAATCGGTAGCAGAAATGCTGGAAATTGCACGAAAGCAATTCTATGCCGCAATCGAAGACGAGAAACAGATTGATCCGGCAATTGCGTTGTTTAAACGAATTGGAGCAGCAGAACCGAAATACACCGGACGGATGCAGGTCTATATTGGTTCACTCATCGCGCTCAGAGGCAAGCACGCATTTTTTCCCCACACTAAGCTGAAGTGGGCGAGACGCGGTTTAGCAATTATGGATAGCGGCTTGCAGAAAAGTCAAAACGACATTGAAGCGTTGTTCATCCACGGAACTACCTGCTACTATCTTCCATTCTTCTTCAAGCGTGGTGATGACGCCCAGCGAGATTTCAGGGAAATTATCAAATTGATGCCACAGCAGATGGATACTTATGATCCGAAGTTAATCGCAAATGTCGTTGCGTTCTTACTTGAAAATGTGAAACTGACGGATAACCAGAAAACATATCTCCAAATGTTGAAAGACAGATTACAACCGTAGCACCGAGTCGCGCATTAATGAAATTTGAATACCTTTTGTTTAATCTCATTGTCACTGTTGGACCCGTAGTATCGCAATTTAATCGCCAAATTAAGCACATATCACAGTGGCGATTGAAATTGCTCACAAATGGAATCGTCATGATCCCGTATATTATATGGGACGTGCTGGTCACCGGTTCACATTGGCACTTCAACAAGGCGTATACGCTTGACTTCCGGTTGTTCGGGTTGCCGATTGGAGAGTGGCTCTTTTTCATCACAGTTCCGTTTGGGTGCTTGTTAGTATGGGAAACATTGTCGGATGCGAAGCTATCAACGCGACTGAGACCTCTTCGGTATGTCGGAACAGTTTTATACATTGCCCTGCCGATCGGTATATGGGTTTTCAGCATAGGTAAGCAGTACACAGGATTAGTCCTGTGCTGTATTGGGCTTGTTGGACTGACAGACACGTTGTTAAGAACCGAGCTGCTTATGCAACTGAAGACCTATATCTATCTTGGAATTGTTATTGGTTTGATTTTGATATTCAACGGTTATCTCACAGCGCGCCCTGTGGTTTTATATGGTGAGGCGTATCAAATGGGTTACCGAATTTTGACAATCCCTATTGAAGATTTCGGATATGGATTCACGCTGATGCTCTTTAACGCGATGTTCTACGAAAAAGTTTTTAATTTTACCTTGCGGAGAAACAACGGGCGTATGGCATAATTCGTCTTCGCTTTACATTTGGAGGGCGGTTTTACGTCGAGGCGCGTTATTTACTTAACCGCCCTGAACGAATC
>JAPPIG010000061.1 GCA_028820635.1 Candidatus Poribacteria bacterium | reverse complement strand
AAACCAACAAGCGTCTTGACTACCTCATCAGATTGGCAAAACTCAAAGGTATTGATGGAAATGATAGAAGAAATAAAGCCTTAAATGCGTTAAGGGAAATCTGGAAATGTATTAGCCATCCAAACAGTCCGTTGAATGGTCTGTTTGAAACAGGGTTAACACATAGAGGAGAGAGCAATCTTTATCGTTTAAAACCACAGCGCTGGGAAGTGATTTCTGGTTCTAATGAAGAGCAATTTCGGTGTGATACATGTGGCACAGTGGAAACATTTTCTATCATGGGGTTATGTTCAATGTCCGGATGTAATGGAAGCATGGATAAATATGAACTTTCAGAACGTCAAAAGAATCACTATCACAGCATGTTTAATCACATGAACCCTATCCCTTTATCAGTATCTGAGCATACTGCTCAACTGACGAAAGATGAGGCGTTCAGTGTCCAGCAGAAATTCATTAACGGGAAAATTAATATGCTCAGCTGTACTACGACATTTGAGATGGGAGTGGATGTGGGCGATTTACAAAGCGTGTTAATGAGAAATATGCCGCCTAATCCTGGTAACTACGTGCAGCGGGCTGGAAGAGCCGGCAGGCGTGCTGATAGTGCAGCAGTCATTGTCTGTTACTCTCAACGGAGAACACACGATTTCGCCTACTTTGGCAGATGGCAAAAAATGGTACAGGGATCAATAAATCCGCCTGCTATCAAAATAGAAAATGAGAAAATTGTCCGTCGCCACGTGCATGCAGAAGCTTTGGCGGACTTCTATCGTTACAAGCCAGATTTATTTGCGGATAACCTTGAGTCTATGTTTGATCCCGAGCAGACACGGTCTGACGAGATTCTTACTTTTTTGAGTAACAGTCCACGGAGACTACAGGAACGATTATTGCGTGTTGTTCCAGAGGCACTTCATGAAGATATAGGATTGACGAACTGGCGCTGGCTAGATGGAGAAATCGACGAGAATTCCGGTGACGAGTCTTTTGCGGCGCGGTTAAAAAAAGCAACCAATGATGTTCAAAATGATTGGAAGATACTGCAAAAAGGTCAAAAAGATGCGGCAAAAAAAGAAAATTTCATTGAGGCAGATATTTATAAGCGGCAACTAAAAACGCTTAAAGGGCGCTCACTGATCGGCAAATATGGCACTTATGGCCTCATGCCCAAATATGGTTTCCCAACCGAAGTGGTGGAGCTCAAGGTGAGGAGTGATAGCAGAGAGGCAGCACAGGTTGAACTATCCCGTGATATGAAACTTGCTCTATCTGAATTCGCTCCAGGCAATCAGGTTATAGCTAATGGACGAGTCTGGGAAGCCAGAGGCATCGTTCTTCCATCAGGAGAGAAGAAGCTCCATGAATACCAATATTGGCATTGCAATAGTTGCCAGTATTTTTCTGTCAGTAAGGTTGTATCAGCTAAATTTAATGAATCAGATTTAGAAAAAAAACAAATATGTCGTTGTGGTAATGATATTCAGCCCAAGCTGTATATTTATCCGGAATTTGGTTTTACGACTGCGGTTAGCAGTGATGTCGGGAATGTCCATGAGATCGGGGACGCAAGACCCCCTATGAAATCATTTAGCAAAGTGTTTTTCCATGAAGACTCCCATGAAAATAAAACAAGTGCTGAGTTTTCTCAACTATTAGATTTTCCTCTCGTTGAATACAGAGAAAGTAATCAGGGCTGGATTCATGTTATTAATGATAACGGTGGTGATGATTTCCGTGTATGCATGTCATGTGGATACACATTTGAGACAAAAATAAACCCTTCTTATAACAGGGGTACTGGGAATAGTAATCCATGGACACATATAAAACCTTGGAGCACCGATCAAGAATGCAC
Source organism: Candidatus Poribacteria bacterium (assembly GCA_028820635.1). Lineage (GTDB taxonomy): Bacteria > Poribacteria > WGA-4E > WGA-4E > WGA-3G > MSPOR6. Next base: position 684 of record JAPPIG010000061.1, on the reverse strand, counting down.
AATGAATCCAAATGATATTGCACTGGGATATAGGTATCGAACGGATGTGCTAGAGCTTCGTTTAAAGGCTATGGAAAGACAAGCGAACTCTATTGAAGAGTTACATGTTTTAATGCTTTCTGTACTTTATGCCTTTGTCGAAGCGGCGAAAAGGGTACTAGATATTGACGAACGTGATGTGGATGGTTGCCTCTATGTTTCATCCAAAGAATGGCCATCGTTAGTGCTTTTCGACGCCTGTCCTGGTGGAGCAGGATTCGTAATTGAGATAAAAGAGAAATTCAGAGAGATAGTCAACAGAGCGATTGAACTGCTTAACTGCAAATATTGCGGAGAAGATTCATCCTGTATCTCCTGCCTTAGAACATATTCCAACCAGCGGCATCATAATTTATTGCAACGAGGGATTGCATTGGAGTATCTAAGAAAATTAGACCAATTGACGGATATAAATAATTGAAACGTATAATTCAGTGAAAATCGCAGGTTACACCATATACAAAAAGGCTTATGAAAAAAGTTGATAGGAGCAAATTCAAGGGGACAGAGGGAGTATGTTTTTATGGTAGAAGTTTCCTGGAAACAGTTTCCAATTTTTGCGGTACTTCTTTAGGGTGAAATTGGGAATTACGTAAGCCACCAGCCCGGACAACAGCATCATGATCTCAAGAGACGCTATCAACC
>JAPPIG010000027.1 GCA_028820635.1 Candidatus Poribacteria bacterium | reverse complement strand
CAGAAAAGCCCGGAAGAAATAGCGGAAACCTAAACAACTAACGACCACGACCATACAGAACACGTGACTCTGTACACGTCGATGAAATGACAGAAAAATCACGGAAAAGAGGAAGGAACATGGATGCTGAATTTTGGGAAGAACCTGACCGCTCCCCCAGAGGAGCAGTAAACAGTTCGGATCTGAAGACTCTTTGAAAAACAGATAACTAAGCATAAAGTGCTATAAGGAGATTTATGGCAGATAACACACCTTCCAAGTTACGCGTGAGTAGAACAGAAGCTGCTGAAAAAATACGCAGCAGGATTGATATAGGCAAAGAACTGCTTAAGACTGTAATACATTCTAAGCAGGAATTTGATAAATTAGAACGTGAAACAACAAAATGGACTGATTACAACAAAACGCTGTTTGACAATTTATTTGACGACTCCCCGCTACCGTGGCATCATGGAACAGCAACTACCTACACCTATGATCGGTATTTAGATGAAGAAATAGCCGATTATAGGGAGAATATGGCTGATTGGATTAATGATTTAGAAAGCATTTACGACCAATTGGAGGTATACGGGGATTTACCAAACAGCACCCAACAGACTATGAGTAGCGATACCTCGAATAAAGAAAATAAGAAAATCTTTATCGGGCATGGTGGTTCAAATATATGGCTGAGGCTTAAGGATTTCATAGTAGATAGATTAGAACTCGAATACGAAGAATTCAATCGTATTTCAGCAGCGGGTAAGTCTACCAGTGACCGCCTCAAAGAAATGCTGGAGGTATGCTGTATGGCATTCCTTATCATGACAGGTGAGGACGAACAAGCCGACGGTTCACTGCGTGCTCGTGAGAATGTAGTTCATGAAGTGGGGTTATTTCAAGGTAGGCTCGGTTTTGAAAAGGCAATCATTTTGCTGGAAAACGGTTGTGGAGATTTCAGTAACATTCACGGAATTACATATATTCCATTTCCAAGAGGAAACATTAGGGCAGCCTTTGAGGATATTCGTGAGGTTTTGGAACGGGAATCTATAATATAAAAGGGGAGCCGGTATGAAAAAAGACTAGTAGTGCATCAAGATTGAGTTTATGATAAGTAGGTCGGGTAGGCGGAAAAATCTGCTTCTGCTTTCGAAAGCAAAGCAGAAGGTAACGGTTTTGTTCACAGACAGAGGAATGAACAAAACCCAGATTTTTCCGCGAGCGTCAGCGAAACCCGACATCTTCAGGAGACCCCACTCTCAAACTCAAAGTTGAAAGACTACTAGAAGGGGCTATCCTTCCTACTACCGAAACAACTGCGGAGTTAATACCAGAGTCGACAACCGAACGGGGTGAAAAGTCTTTTGCCGAAAACACGCGCCGCAACCGCAGACACGCCCTAAAGAAGTTGGACGAGTGCCAGACCACAGACAAGCTGTTCTTGGATAACAGGAAAAACTCAGGAGAGAAAACACTTAACTTTAGTTATCACTTACTTGACAAAAATTTAGAGTTATGATAAGATTACCTAAATAAAATAAAATAACAGGGCACCTTTTGTCTATCGGCGAAAATCAACGATTACCACCTCGAGAGGATCGCCATATCAGACCGCAAAAAAATGCCCTGTTATTTCTATCATTCGTGCATGCCAACGCTCACTGATTCCACCATCAGCACTGTCGTCTTCTCTTTTTTCAGATATTTCCAATTGAGGTCGAGACCCCTCAGGGAGGCACAGCAAGCACCATGCAAAAGTGCTTTTTCAAATGGGAATGGCTTCTCACTCAAAAGCACCTTCAGGTTTATTTTATGATTAACAAAAAATATGTCAAGCAATTTTTCAAAAATTCCCTCTTTTTAATGTAACGCAAATCGATCTTGCCCAACACCTTCAAGGGATCAAACATTTTTCTTGAAACGATTTCAGAAAAATGTTAGTATAATTAAATCGACGAACCTCATTCGTCAACACGTGCAAGCGGATTGATCCCCCGCACACGCACGAACCCTGATTGACTTAACCGAAGGTTGTACATCGCTATCAGCGTCCACAGCCTTCGGTTTCACCACATCGTCAATCAGGAAAGAAAACGTCAATCAGGGAGCAAAACCCCTTACCTTTTTGCCTCCCTATACATAAGCATCTGAATAATGTATTTCACTGGGAGGTATCCAATGCATACCATCCATACACCCATTTATCAATCGGGTGACCATACGCAATTACTTCAGACAGGCACAAGTGTTTACAAAAACACGCACAACGGGGAGGTGGTGCCGGTATGAAGTGGAAAGCCGAAGACTATGGGCAGCAGCGCCAGTTTCAAGACTGGACCCCCCCGAAACGCGTCTATCCGGCTGACGCCCACGAGAAAGACGCATTACGCAATTTGAAATACAGATTTCAACCCTTACCACCTTACAAAGAGATGGAAACGCACGCAATTGCACAGGAAACACTCGTCTCTCTTGAGATACCGCTTCCAACCGCTCAGATCGCCTTCCTCGAAAATACCGCAGAGAAATGCACATCGCCACAAACAAAACACTCCGCAGCAGGCATG
>JAPPIG010000058.1 GCA_028820635.1 Candidatus Poribacteria bacterium | reverse complement strand
GCATCACCTTCCGCCAAATGCCTTACAATCTTGTGTAGGACTGGGAGTGGCAGAGTCATTCAATTGTAGTATTTTTATGTAGTATTTTTATATCTGTTAATAATTAATGTATGTTATGTTATAAATCCGGACAAAGCGGAAATATTCGCAGCATTTCGCTAGATTTCGCAGCATTTCGCTAAAAGATAAAACCATGTAATTCCTTAAAATTGAATGATCCTGTCGGGAGTGGTTAATGGTGTTGACAAATCCGCTCAAATCTCGTATACTAACCTCAATTGCCCACTTTGTAGCATAGACTGTTAGTCTGTGCCCTACGCAAGAAATATTAGAAAACAAAGGTTTCCAATTAGGACAAATCTTATGCTTCATGCACTGGAATTAGAAAATTTCAAAGCATTCGGGGAGCGTGCACGCATCCCCTTTGCGCCGATAACACTCATTTTCGGCGAAAACAGTGCGGGAAAGAGTACAATTCTGCAGGCACTCTATCTCCTCAAGCAAACATTGGAAGGCCGAGATACCGGGGCACCCCTGCTGCCCCGTGCTGATAGCGGAATCGTCGATCTCGGCAGTTTTCAGGAAATGCTTTTCGACCATGATTTGGAACGAAGGCTTTCGATTCGTGTAGATACCAAACTGGATCAGGAATTAGGGATTGAATTTAGTTTCAAAAGACCTTCTCCTGAGGAAGAAGTCCTTTTAGATCAAATTGGCATTTATGATGGTAAATCATCCAAATGTCTCGCCAAGTTTCAACCATTGGCTTTAACTGAAAAGCCTAAAGAATTTACGAGGAGGAGGTTCCTCAGTAATTCACGAAGTATTTCGGTTTCAAAATTGGCTGCAGTAAAGTGTGTTTGGTTAGCAGAAGCAATAGAGCATTGGATTCCGGAGTTTGAATGGTGTATAGACAATAAGGAAAAAATACGTAACCTACTTGAAGAAAAATTGGTAGACTTGGAGCAGCACAGTGAGGGAATTCGGGAAGGAGCCAACTCTTTCAAAGATGATATGAAATTTTTATTATCAAATTTTGATTTGGAAACCTATGTTTCCAGACGGCGCGATGAAGAGATGAACACGGTTTTGGATATACAAGGTTTTTTTCCAGTTGAAATTATGACTGGTAAAAGAAGCCCTTGGATAGATGAAGTCCGATTTTTCTTTCATCGTCGGGCTGATGAGTTTATTATATTTGATGTCGCTCAACTAGTTATGTGGGCGGCCAGTAGATTGGGACTAACTTTAGAAGCACTTTTCCCAATGAGCCCTTTTCGAAAACCACCGGAAAGATGGTACATCTTCAGCGGTACTAGTCCTTCACATGTGGGGTACCAAGGGGACCTGCTCCCGGATTTACTCCTCCGTCGTCCTAAACTGGTTGACGAAACGAATGAATGGCTCAAACGGCTTGAAATCGACTACGAACTTGAGGTAAAACCAGTAGGGACAGATTCAAGCGATCTTTTTGCAGTGAGGCTTATAGATACGCGACGAAAGGAACGCGTAAGTATAGCCTTATCAGATGTCGGTTTTGGTGTCAGTCAACTCCTCCCTTTCATTGTTCAGAGTTTGGTTGCAGAGGAACAAATTATCTCTATTGAACAGCCGGAAGTTCACGTACATCCGAGGTTGCAGGCGGATCTCGGCGACCTTTTAGCAGCAGCAATTAAAAAAGAGAATCCCAATCAATTCCTCGTTGAAACCCATAGTGAGCATCTGATCTTGCGTTTGCAACGCTTAGTCTATGAAAAACGCATCCAACCAGAAGATGTTTCGGTTATTTATGTGAGTCGTGGACCGGAAGGTGCAAAAGCAGAACGTTTGCGTCTTGATGAGGAAGGTGATTTCATTGATGAATGGCCCGACGGTTTTTTCCCGGAGCGCCTCCGGGAACTTAGATAGCAGAAGGAGTGTTTAGATGCTTGTCAGTGCAGTGCTTGATCCTTCTGCGTTTGATGCGGAGTATTTCGATGCACTTTATACGATTCAGACGGTAGATTTCTTAAAGGGTATCCAAAGAAACGGACTACTGATTGTTGACTCGGGAAATAGACTGCGAGATGCCCTTGTCAGACAGTACGAGGCTCTCCCAAGCAAACCTCGGGGAAGGTTGCGTATTTTAGTTGAGGAACTCTTACTGAAAAAGGGAACAAGACGGATTATTGCGTGTCATCTTTCGTCAAGTAATATCCCATCAATGAATCTTTTAGATTTGGCGTATAACTTGAAAGGAGATACTAAAGTTGATGCATTAATTGTTGGAAACGAAAGCTTAGAAAAACTAACGTCTGATCAAAGGTATAGTGAAGATATCGTTCCGTTATCCGAGTATCACGATAGTGGTTTTGAGAAAGACCGCCAGCATTATGAAAGCCAAGTGGGACCGATAGACACGCTCCCTGAATCAGAAGTGAAAAACATCATCATCCGTTCGGTCCGTTTCGCCAAATGGCTGCGGTTTTATGATCCATATATTGGGCGAGGAAACAATACGAACGATTTCCGAGAGGGCATTGAATATATTCTATCTCTTTGGTATGATCACGGTTTTTTTGTATCTCAGCAGGGGGC
>JAPPIG010000021.1 GCA_028820635.1 Candidatus Poribacteria bacterium | reverse complement strand
AGTAATGCCTATCTCGACTATTGGACACGGTTATGGGTGAACTGGTTAATCGGTAGGCGCGAAGATGGAGATGATCGACGCATCGGGTTAACGTATTGGGTCCGTGATGCCTTGACCAAGAACATACCCTACAATCAATTCGTTCAAGAACTCATCTCAGCTGACGGTGAATTGCGGGACAACGGCGCAGGAAACTATATTCTACGTTACGAACGTTCACCCGTTTTTCTCACTTCGCAGACCTCTCGACTTTTCTTGGGACTCCCGATGCAGTGTGCCGAGTGCCACGATCATAAAACAGAAATATGGAGTCAAGAGGATTACTACGGGATGGCTGCCTTTTTCACCGGCATTGAGAGCCAGCGGAAGGGAAACATCCAGACGATGGATAGGGTAGGTAATGAGAGAAGGATGGATAATTTTCTCATTACGAATAAAGCAGAAAATACAATTTGGGTGGAACGCTTGGAAACACACGTCCGTCCGCACTTCTTAGATGGCACAGCATACAAAGGTTCACTCCTTAAAAAACGAGAAGCCCTCGCGCAGTGGATGACAGATAAATCAAACCCGTATTTTAGTCAAACAATCGTGAATCGCATCTGGAAGCACTTTATGGGGCGAGCGTTTGTCGAACCGGTCGATGGATTCGGAGAAGAAAATCCACCGACTCATCCTGAACTCTTGAAGTGGCTCGCAAAGGATTTCGTCACTTATGGTTATGACTTACAACATTTGATGCGGACTCTCCTGAATTCAGAGACGTATCAACGCACATCGCAAACCAATGAGAGTAACAAAGACGATCAACACTACTACTCCCATGCCTACGTGAAACCCTTAAGTGCTGAACAGTTTTTCTATTCTCTGCTGCAAGCCACCGGTTTCGAAAGGCTTCAACAGATCAGGATGGAAGGTATTAAAAAGGGAGGTGGCGAAGATAGAAAGGGGATGCTGCGTAGACTTGAAGAGCGGAAACGTGAGCATCTCAAAAGATTCCTGTTTCTCCTTGATAACGGCGAGATGGAGGAGATTGAGGCATTCAATGGAACCATCCCACAAGCACTCATGATGATAAATGGGAATATGGTAAATGACAGCGCGAGTCATAAAGAACGCGGGAGTTTTGTGAATTACGTATTGGGAAAATGGCGCGAACCGATGGAACGGATGGAATATATTTATCTTAATGTCTTATCTCGGTTCCCAACGTCTAAAGAGAAAACCTTTTTTAGACGTTATTTAGAGCGGAGTCTTTATCGAAACAAGGACTTGGCTTACGAGGACCTCTATTGGGTCTTACTCAACTCAGCCGAGTTCTCGCTGAATCATTAATTATGGTGTAAAACCGATAGGAAGATACCGAAATGTCAAGAGCAGCTACGGGAGAAATCAGGTCAAAACTCAATTCAAATTATGCTCGCAAACTTATTGAGCCTATAACAGATCCAATATATGAAGATTCGTATGAAGCGTGTCTATTGGAATTGGGTTCTGGAGATTGGTTCGGTTATATTCAATATATTGATTTGAATAACTATATAGTAAATATTAAATGTCAAGCACCAACCAAGGAAGAATTGGTTGCAGTGCTCACTGACAAACTTCATGAAGCAATAGAATTGGAAGAAAATGAACACGATAGGCGACTTGAGAAAGCGATAGATGCGGGTGCGTTTGAGAGTCTCGCTGAAAAATCTGCACAAAATGTTAGAGAGGGTAATTTCTACGATTGGGAGACTCTGAAGGAAATGTTCGCAACAGATGAACAATAGTTTTGACAGGGATTTTTATGATTCTTTGGACAAGTTACCTCCTAACGTTAGGAATACTGTTTATAGGAAATTTGAGTTATTTTTTCAGAATTCCAGACACAACTCGCTTCAGTTTAAGAGGGTAGGGAAATACTGGTCTATTAGAATCAATAACAGTTACCGTGCGTTGGCTCGTGGGGACTTTGAGAATCTGACATGGTTTTGGGTTGGCAAACATGATGCGTATGAGAGACTTATAAATATGGCTTTCTGAACAGAATATCTTTAAGTAAGGAGATCAAACATGGACAAGAGAGGGTTTGTACCAGCAAGTATCAGGATTCCTGTACACGTGGATTTTGACTCCTGCATGGAACACGTAGATTATAACTTAGACAGGTTGTCGGAACTGTTAACAAACGAAGGGCGTGTGAGTTATCTTGAAGTTTTAAATTATATTGTGCCGATAATTACGAATATATGTAAAATAGTAGAACCGCCTACCCCAAAACAGAGAACCCATACTTTTTGCATAGCGACCCGTTTTGATGCTTGCCACGAAAAGGATATAGAAACCTTAAGAGATGCGTGGAATAGCATTAGAGGGAATGCTATCTATGCTAAACTTAAAGATTCTCGTAACAAAGCAGCTGTCCACATAAACACCTTGCATCAGGGTTACAGGGATACTCAGAAGTTGTTAGTAGAAGATGCAATATATTTAATCAAGCGCGAGGATCGGTTAAGGGATTTAATTGACAAGGTAAAATCTTTGATATACAATACCGAAATATCGGTTAGGAAGAAAGAAGGGAAACCGTTGAATGTAGATATTGTGCCAATAAGAGTGGTAAAGAAATCAGAATGAAAACTATGATGATCATC
>JAPPIG010000002.1 GCA_028820635.1 Candidatus Poribacteria bacterium | reverse complement strand
GTCCAATATCAAAGTAAGTGCCTTTTTCACTTACAACCCTGAAATACAATCCCAGGGCAGCATCAAAATCACTATCTCCATGAATTTTAATTTCTACCGTTATCTGCTTATCTTCTTCCGGTTCACCCTCAACTTGTATATCCACGCGTGTAATTCGTCCCGGGTATACATAATCAGGGTAAAGGTTGTAAACCTCAAACGTCAAATCTTCGCGTATCTTTGATATATAGCGGGTGCCATGCATAACTCGGTTTTGGATGAATTCGTATTTGGCAGGTGAACGCGAGCGAAGTTTATCAGGATTTACGATGTAGTAACTGATGCTCTCTGCCATATCTTCATTTGGTTTCTTCCCGTGTGCATACGCGGAGACAAACTCAAGTTGCTTGGTGGTTGACCAACCATCGGGATCATTAGGGTTTTCAAACCAACCACCAAGTTTTATCCAATCCCGTTTAAGCTGCTCGTCGAAGAGGTGGTCCCATAAAAAATGTGCCTTCTCATGCAAAATCAAGCGGTGGATATAATCCGGGCTGCCTCCTTTGAATGCTGCCTCCATGAATTCAATATAGCCTGCCCCCGTCCATGCAACTGCAGCCGCATCTGGATAAAGCGGATGCGGTGTGCCATCCAACCGTCGAATCAAATATTTTAATCCCGGTGTTTTGAGCATGCCAGATGGAAACTCCTCAAGCATTGAGACTAATGCTATCAGTTCCTCATTTTTGAATGTTGAGAAACGTCCTGCGTGTTCACCGGTTGTATATCGCGTTAATTCGCTATAATCGGGAATATTTATACTGACTGCATAGCGTTCTTGTAATATTCGTTCAAGTGCGTATCTATCCGCACCATTGTCAGTTACGAAACGAACCACAGCATGATGGAGTCGTTTGGAGAAATACCTACCCCGCACGCCTTCAATTTCTGCTAACAGTGGTTCCGCATACACAAATGCCTCTTGAGCGATTGTGACAATTCTCTGTCCATCTCGGTATTCCACTGAAATATCATCTTGAATATGACGGTCGCTTAATCTCCAAACAGAAGGAGCAACTCCGGGGGTTTGTGCATAAGGGTTATTTGTTTCCTGCGGTATGGATTCAAATGTTTGGAATAATCTGTAAGCGTGTCCTGGGTTCCATTCGGGACCCAGATACACAGAATACTTCCGCATTAACGCTAAGGAAGCACTATGGGATGGCACTTGTATGACTTCATCTAACAGTGTCACTTGTACAGGTTCAATAACTGTTGCACTTTCGCTGCCCTCCGGAGTTTCATCTATTTCCCAATGGTAGGTGAACGCACTGCTTTGAGAAACAATACTGCTAAATAGGAAAATTGAGATTAATGCAAACCTGAATATTTTCACTTTATAAGAACTCCTCCGTCATCTAGATACAAAAAGACATTGCCACATCAATTTTCCTACACTTTTATTCCAATTGATCTCAAACCTTTTTTGAATTCATCTTCACTTTTATTTTTATGGATAATGAATCTGAATCTCTTATGGACATTTTCAAGTAGTGGAATTTCTTCTATAAATTTTTCGTGCCATTTGTCAGCAGCTACAAAAGTGACGTTATCATCCAGAACATAATATAGATACTCAAAATCTCTCATGACTCCTTGAGGAGATGAATTTTCTCTGTTTTCAATGAGGTATAAAAACATTGTAAGATACAATTGCGTGGTAGTTAGAGCGTATGGTGCGAATCTACTGATAGGTGGTTGATTTTCATTTATAAATCTGTTGAAGATCCTAATTCGTTCATTATTAGTGACTGGAATAATGTGAAATTTGCATAACGAGTCTAATACGGACTCGGGATTCTCCCAATCAAATGATCTTCTCATCCATTCATAAGCTTTCCCTAAAGAATCTACCGTGGAACGTTCTTTATAGTCGTCAAGATATTTTCTAATTTCTGGGATTTTTTGATTATCTATTCTTTTTGGGTGAATTAGAGGGAGCGGAAATCGAATTTGTGGATGATTCTGTGTGAACTCTCTACATGCTTGGTTAAATTCCCGGATGATTTTTTCGTCGGGAATATCTTTGTGTTTTTTGGCTAATTCAATTAATTTTGTGTCCTTGCCGTGAATTACAGATAATTCGTTTCTCAGTTTGTTCTCATTTTCTCCCATCATTCTTACAATATCCACAGCTTGTTTTGTCATCTTCTGGCGTTCATCATCTGATTCATTATAGATTGACTTGATGGGTATTTTTGCTCCGATTTTGTAGCGATTTTCTGGTGCCTTGGTTAGCAAATCCATTTTTGCCCGGAGTGCCCAATGAGGCACATTTACCGTATTCTCAAGGTTAAGTGAAGCATTAGGTTTGTCTAATCCGTGTTGAGCATTTTCAATTAACAGAATTGGTGGGTAAAGCATCAAGTGTTTAGAAGCGAAATCTTCACGTTGTTCCGGAGTCAGTAACTGTAGAAATGACTTGTCACAAAGATAGAATTGCTTGTCCTTTTTTCTTTTTCTTTTTTTCACTTTGAGATCCTTTTATGAGTGCACAACTCGTTAATTCCCATCTTTCTGATACGTCCCGCTTTAATGTCAGCACGGACTTTACGCGCAAGTTCGGCAAGTTTATCTTGTGATTCAGCAAAAGCCTTATCC
>JAPPIG010000102.1 GCA_028820635.1 Candidatus Poribacteria bacterium | reverse complement strand
GTGTTTTTCGTGTTGCGCAACGCTGGTCAGTAGCGTTTTATCGACATGCGGATCACGTTGACGGTTTCGTCTATCCCGCGAGACACGACCCCAGAGAGCAAGCCGTGGCGCTATTTGACCGAGCAGGGGAGGTCCTCACCGTCAAGCCTTGCGGCACACTCCGCGACTATATGGGAGAGCAGGAGTTTTTTGCCTTGCTGGATCATTATGGGGTAGCGTTGGTGTGACAGTAGCAGTGAAAAAATCTTTGGCGCTACCTGACTCCTTGTTCCGTTGGGTTATAACTAATCAGGTCTCAAACGTTCGGACAGTAGTGATATAGTATCAGCAGTATTCTCGTAAAGCCGCCCATGTGAGACCGGAATGACCAGACAACTGACCGCAATCATCAAATACGCGTCAACAGAGAAAATCCAGGAGCGACTACACGATAAAAATCCGTTTCATTTTCCCTATACAGAGAGTGAGCTACTGGCAGACCTGACCCCGGAAACAGTACATGCTCATGAACTGGCAAAACTCATGGTTTCTGAGTTCGGAGATTAGAGGGGCATTACTCCATACGTATATCCCTGCCCGCAGAGTACGATATGACTGGATTTCGAACCGTCCAAGGAGGAAGAGGATCAGATAACATCAAGCCGTTCTGGTATCAGGTATTCATGAATATAATGATATGATTTCATTCTGGAATGTACTAATTTGTTCAACAGGATTATTTGGTTCCGCAATATGGATAACTCTCTTAGACAAGCATATAAAATAAATGGGCAAATTAAACGAACACCCCAAATAGTCCCGTTTATATCTGTTCCTGAAAGAATTAAAACTTTTCCAACAACGCGATATTACGGTAGTAAACGGAAATTAATTGGTTGGATCTTCGAGAACATAAAAAATCTCACATTTGAAACTGTCCTTGATGGATTTGGTGGAACCGCTAGTGTGTCTTTGCTATTCAAATCAATGGGTAAATGCGTTACCTACCATGATGCTTTCAATTTTAATACGTTTACAGCCAACGCAGTTCTCAGTAACAAGATGCATTTGAACAAGACGAAATTCGAAAACACCTTGCAAAGTGTAGAGCTGATAGACGGTGTGATAAATAAGTACTTCAAAAACGTTTTCTATACAAACAGCGAAAACATGTGGCTCGATGGATTTATGAATAAGCTAGATGCAGACAGCTTAGCGATAAATCAAAAAAGCATTTATTTATATGCATTGTTCCAAGCATGTTTGCAGAAACGACCATTTAATCTTTTTCATCGAGCAAACTTGAGTTTACGGCTAACTAAACATGTAGAAAGAAATTTTGGAAATATGACTACATGGGAGAGAGGCTTCCCTGAACTGATGCTACGGGCATACGATGAGTTAGCCCATTGCGTTTGGAATACCGGAGGGAAGTATAAGGTGATTCCTTCAACCGATATTTTGAACATCGAACCTGAATATGATCTGGTATATCTTGATCCACCCTATATAAATAAATCAGCCAGTAGAAACCGGGATGACTATTGGATGAAATACCATTTTTTAGAGGGGTTAGCCAACTACAATGAATGGGAGCAAAAAATTGATCTTGCCTCTGATATCAAAATTACACCAAAAAGCCCAGAATTTGAACTGTGGAATCAGGCTAGCTCCTTTAAAGAATGCTTATTTGAATTAATCGAAAAACACAGCAAATCGATTGTGGTTTTATCCTACGTCAGTGATGCATACCCTGACGAAAAAGAATTACTTCAGTTTTTTGTATCCAAATTTCACTCCGTCTCTTTCCATAGTAGGCTCCATTCTCATGCCTTGGCGAAACAAACAAAAAGAGAGTTGATGTTTATAGGAATTCCAGCATGAATACATTATTTGAGAAGACTAAAGCCGTTTCAATTTTCTGCCTGATATTGCTTATCCTTGTCAGCATTTTGTCGGGCATGTTTTGGATTTACTATACCATGCAGAGCGAGAAATGGGCGGCATTAATAGGTGGGATTATCAGCGGTTTAGTAGCGGTCATAGTGACACTCTGTCTGTCGTATTATGAATTCAAAAAAATTGAACGATTTAAACGACTTGGCATTAAAGATGTACTTCCAGAAAGAACCGACAAAAAATATTACGAGCAGATCATCCGGAATGCTAAAACCCTCATTCAAGTTATGGGAACATCCTGTACAAGATTCCTGGATGACTTTGGAGATCAGAGTAGGCCAGAGCATGCGTTAGTTGATACTTTAAATAGTAAGAGTTCATTGAAGGTTCAAATATTGGTACCGAATGAAAGTAATATGGATATAACATCAAAGGCAAGATTTGAATCTGATTCAATAAAACGTGTCATTAATGAGTTGACCGAGAAATATTCTGATAGGTTCATAATTAAAAGGTTTAATTTTCCACCCACTCACAGTCTAGTCAGGGCAGATAATCATCTAATCGTTGGGCCAGTATTTCCAAAAGTGGACAGCCGACATACTCCAGCCATACATCTAAAAACTTCAAGCGAGTACGCGAAAAAATATATCCAATATTTCGATGATGTTTGGACGGCTTCGGATGGCTAAAGGATTAGACATACTGATTAAACCGAGGATACACATCTCGCTAATTTCTATGCACAACTCAGAGTATAGAAA
>JAPPIG010000018.1 GCA_028820635.1 Candidatus Poribacteria bacterium | reverse complement strand
ACATCTATTGACCAAATCATAAAAATGTATAACTAATTATTGAATCTACTATAAACGGGATGGAACGAGACGCGGTATCATAGAGGTAAGACAATGATTCGCAATGACAAAGAGCTTAAAGCGAGCCAGCAGCGCATAGCCTATTTTCAAAACTTGCTCTTGCAGCTGCGAGTTAAGGCAACACCTGAAGAATTTTCGCTCATCTCAACCGGATATCGGACTGAAATACTAAAAATGCAGGATGAAGTGCTTGAATACTTGACTCGACATTCACGTGAACCGATACCAGCGAATGCAACGTCCACAGAACTATCAGATACTTTAAGTAACAAGAACCGAACCTGAACTGCCCGCGGAAGCCGCACTCGCCTGAGCACAAAACCGCATCAAAGTCGCGAGCAATTTGTAATTAACCCTCCTGATTCTCTGGTAGGCGCGCTTTAGAAGCTCGCCTTTTCTATTTCCCTAAACTATAAAACAGGGTACCGATTTTTGATTTTCCATCTACCAGTTGCCTCGGGGGCTTTTTTGATATATTTAATGCGGTACTTCTTTAAACATTCAGCCATTTCAGTTTTTAGTTTGAACGAATCGGAGACAATTATCATTTCATCAGTATCGCTACTAAATTTGAGCCGAAACTTATATTCGTCAACAAATTGGACTAAATACGAATCTGGTTTTTCGGACAGTGGATGAACAAACTGGGCCATCCATTCTGTCCAATCCCGATCACTATAGGAATCATAAGAAGGATCATAATGTATACTTTTTATAGCCAAAATATAACTGTCACGGTTTTTATCGGAGAGACCAGGAAATAACCAACTTTTCTCTTCACCACATAAGTACAAATGTAGAGTGGCAGTTTTCTGATTATCATGTGAAACCCAAACGTAAATTACTTTGATTCCCCGGAGCGTCCACTCCCCAAGGAGGTTTTTAATCCATTCCCAATTTTTCAAAACCCAGAATATTCCGCCTAAAATCGTAACAAGTGCAGCTATTATAAAAATAGCTTGTACCATTTCTATTCTCCATATTCCTCATGGTGCATCAGAGTTATTTATTTTCATTGCTTCATATTTTGTATTCTAACACTGCATAATGTGACACCTGTTCCGAAGATGCTCGTTCCTACCGAGAATGACAGAGTGACATCAGGACAGAAACCAATAGGAACTGTAACAATTTTTCTACTTTGGATTTGCTACTCCATCAGTCGAAGCGTTTCTTCGATTTGAGTTTTAAGACTTACATCACCCGCCTTTTTCGCAAGTTCCAATGCCGTTTGTAGATCTGATTTTCCTTTCAATGTGTGCCCCAGCAATCCCTTCGCAAGTGCCCGATAAAAGTATGATCTGGCGTAATCGGGTTTTAGACGAATAGCAGTGTCAAAATCAGTAATAGCAGCAAAATATTGTTCCAAATTAACCTTTGCTAGGCCCCGACCAGCATAAGCATCAGCGTAATCGGGTTTTAGACGAATAGCAGTGTCAAAATCAATAATAGCCTTAGAAGGTTGTCCTAATTGACCTTTCACAGTTCCTCGATTGTAGTATGCATTAGCATAATCAGGTTTTAGGCGAATAGCAGCGTCAAAATCAGTAATAGCAGTAAAGTACTGCTTTAGATTGATTTTCGATACGCCCCGGTTAACATAAGCATTAGCATAATCAGGTTTTAGGCGAATAGCAGCGTCAAAATCAGTAATAGCCTCAGAGAGTTGTCCTAATTGAGCTTTCGCAAGTCCCCGATAGGCGTATGCTTCGTGATAATTCTGTTTTTGACGAATTGCTTCGCTATAGTAATAGATCGCTAATTTGTATGCCTCCAAATTGGCAGAACCCACAGAACCCAGATCATAATGTGTATTGCCCCATTTAAAATAGGTTTCAGCAGATATGATATGATTGCCTTGGAACAACGGTTTTACCTGATTTAACTGACTTAACAGTTTCCTGAGATAGTTAGAGGGGATAGCAAAATTCAGATTAGATACATCCGGATCACGAAGGCTAGAAATTGAGACCCCAATTACTTCACCATTTCTGTTTAATACAGCATTTCCATTGCTTCCCGGAGAAATCGGTGCTGTCATCAGAAAGAGCTCCTTTGTGTATTTATGGCGACGACTTTTGATGATGCCATCGGAGAATACGTCAACTACACTGAGTAGGCGGCTCGCGACATACACAGTTTCACCAATCTGAACGGTATCACTATCACCAAGAAACAGAGGTTCAATACCATACGCCTTTACCTTTAGAATGGCAAGATCGTTCGTCTTGTCAGTAGCCGTAACTCCTTCAATATTGTACGTGGTGGACTTACCGATTAACTTCGCGGTGCCCCTTGCTGCGCCTTCAATCACGTGATAGTTGGTGGCAATTAGATTGGGCTTGACGAAAAAACCGCTGCCAATACCCAATGTTTTTCCATTTTTATCCTTCATCTCCAGGAACACCGTTGCTGCCTTCGCTTTTTCGGCAATATCTTCGGCAGAAAGGGTGGTTTGGGCAGGCGCAGTATTTATTGTGCAAAAGAAGAGAAGCAAAACAACAATAGTGGCTCGGGGAAACGTCCACAATAAATTAGACATTATAACAGTTTAATGTTGAAGTTCAGGATAGACCCAAGGTCTGAAG
>JAPPIG010000005.1 GCA_028820635.1 Candidatus Poribacteria bacterium | reverse complement strand
CTCAATTGATTTTTCTTTAAATAAGATAACGGGTTTATGAAGTGGAATCTTATGTTTCGCAGCAACCTTCAGCTTGTATTGACTGAGAATGAGTGCTTGCAACATGCGTGAATGCGTGTCCATATCAAAGTGCACGAGCTCTATTTCTTTTGAGAACTTATCCCTCCGAAAATCTATTAAATCATAGCGATTGATAACCTTATTCCGATACTTCTCTACCATCGCAGCTATTTCGTAATCGTGTGTAGCAGTGAATTCCAAAAGTAGGTTCGTTTCATTTGACTTAAGGATACGTTCCACCGTATTTTCCCAGCTTTCAAAAAGTTCTTGCTGAGTCTTTGTTTTGGCATTCATGTGGTGCGCTTCATCTGCTAACAGCACAATTTCCTGCTCAGCGAAATTTTCATAAGTTAAGGCGTTTTCCTTTTCCGTTGTCATATCGGTATGGAGCTGCTGAATCGTTGTGAAACAGATACTGATGTCGTTTTCATTGCCCCCATTAAAATTGTCTACCTCTGTCACCGCGACCTTTTTCCCATCAATATAGATATTTTCGTTGAAAAGATATTTTGTTGTGCGTGGATTGAGGAAGTTATCTCTTGTCTTTTCAATGATATTGGTGGAGTTGACGAAAAACAGGAAATTGCGATAACCTTGTTCATAGAGATAGAGGATTAAGCCCGCCATGATAAGCGTCTTACCGCTGCCAGTTGCCATGTTGAATAGCAGATGTAAGGGATTTTCTTTACCGGGGAAAGTGCCATTGAGACAGTGAATGAACCTTGCAAATGCTTCTTCCTGATAATCGCGAAGTTCATAAGCAGGATTTAGGTTTTGTGTAATGCTATCGGGAATTTCTTTGTTTAGAAGTCCCAAGTTAGATGCTGCGTCAAGTTGTTGATAAAGGAATTGTTCAGGCATTATCGCCTCCTTCAAAAGATGTTTTATCTTCTTCATTCTCCGAAGGATCTCCCTCCTCTATTTCCGAAGTATCTTTTTCATTTCCGTTAGGTGGTGTAGGCAGATAAAAGTAAATTTGATCGAGTGTTAAGAGTGCCTGCAACGCTCTTTCTGGTTTGTAATCTTCTCCTAAAGCAACGCCGTGAAGAGCTGTGTGCCGTGATAAATCAACTTCACCGGTTTCAGGATCAAATTCTTTGAAAATATTTTCCACAAGATAATCCGCAAAATACTGGGGTAAAAGTAATGACTGGTCATCTTCGACTTTACGTTTTCCAACTTCTATGAGACGGTTAATAAGTTTCTGTATATGTCGTGTCCTCTCTCCGCTGTCCTCAAAATACAAAGAACGCATAATCCCTTCAATCTCTGAATAGAGTGTCTTGATACAATTTATATAGTCGCTTTTTGTTCCACCAAGAAATGCGTCAATACCAGCTTGCAATAGTTCTCGCTTTCCTTTAAATAAAGGATGTTCCCACCATTTATTGGTCATTGTTTCTAAGCGAGATTTATCAAATTTGCCAACCAATTCTTTGACTGAATTCTCGGAAACGGTATTTCCATTTTGGTAAGCAGTAGCTAATTCTTCATAAACTTTTCCCAGAATCTCTACAAATGGGAACCAACCGTCAGCTACCATTTTCTGAAAGCAATTTTCTGATTCCAGAGTACGATAGACCTCCTCAAAACTTAAATATCTATAGAGATGCGCGAGTATTCTCTGTCTTGTGGCAATATCAGATTTTCTACCTTGATTCAGAAAGTCAAAATACAGCAGGAATTTCCAGCCAACTTTCAAGCAACAAACAATGCTATCGGAATCTAGTATTTCTATGTCAGGGAAACTTAATTCATATATATCTGCTATATCACTTTTCATGATAAGTATTCCTGGTTCTAAACTTTCTAAATTTCGTTTGAGGCTCACTTGTGTTTCTACTGTGAAATTATTGATGTAAATATCCGCGCTCAGGTCACTATGGATGAGTATTAAAAAATTATGAATATCGTTGACATTCGCCTGGAATACCGTGGAGTTAAAGTAGATGCTTGATATTTGCTCCATGTACCGATAAAATTCAGGTTCGTCCGAAGTTAATCCTAAGGCACACGTTACTTCAACATTACCATCAGACAAGAAACGCTTTAGAAAACCGGCGATACGTTGTTCAAATTCGTTAATATGTATATGCATGGTGGTGTATTATCAACCTCTATTCAAATTTACTAAAGTTTGGACAATTCGTATTACATTTTGGTCGCATTCTCAAGGGACAAGTGATTTTTCTACGAGTTTTACACTGCACAGAACTTGCCGAAGAATAACGGAGGATCCCTTGACCTCAGCACAGGCTAACAGCCTATGCTACAAGGGCCAATCTAATGGTTTTGTATCCTAGAGAAAAGTGTCCGAACTATAATATAATAGACAGAAACTGTGAAAATTAGTTGGCAGAATGGCAAATATTCATTATACTTTTAAAAAGCCAAGGACGAAATGGCTCCATGCCACGTGATTGCAGGACCGCGGTTCGCGCAATCCTATATCCCTGGATTTCTTTATTCACCACAAAATGCCTTATTTTCTTCACTCACCCCAAAATCCGCGTCCTCTATTTCGGAGATGTTGACATAGGTGTACTGCCATCGGAAATTCGGGCCACTCTCTAAAACAAGATTGTGATATAATA
>JAPPIG010000047.1 GCA_028820635.1 Candidatus Poribacteria bacterium | reverse complement strand
GGACATCCGTTTGCGGAACCCCATCTTATTTTTTCGTTTCCGTCGATGCGGTTGATATGTACGCTTCATTATGTTTTCCTCCCTTCCCTATCAATGTTAAGCGAGCAGAAAGCAGGGACTGTTATCGTCGATCCTGCCTTTGCAAAATAGATATTCTACTCGCCAGAACGGGTGTCATTTTCAGGTAATCCGTTAAAATAATACGCTATTTTTAGCGGTTTGTCAAATTTTTTGCCGCCTTTGCAACTTTTATCTTTCGATGATTTAAAAAAAGGGTTGATAAAATTTCAGTTTCAACTAAAAAGTCTATGTCAACAGATTATAAATTTGTCGCACAACGGATACAATTTTGAAACTCGCGAAAAATATTGTTTGATTAAAATATTGACATTTCTATAAGAAAATGATACCATTTTATTTAGAGTTTTTGCTCGCTTGGTATAGTTTGAAATTTTTTCAAATTTAGATTCATTGCACTCTATTAAATCATCATAAAAGCGCGCCTGAAAGCCAGCACCAGGACTAAAGGCATATCCACAATTTAGGTTAGGACCTACGCTCATGCGGCACTCCCCCAACGAAATCTGGTCGGAAATACTCAAAGAACTCAAGGATACAGCACACCAAGACATCTATCTTCATCAAGCGGTTCCGCTATCCGTTACAGCCGAAACCCTGAAGATAGCTGTTCCGTCGGCGTATATCCGGACGCGAATTGAGGAACGGTTCCGTGCTGACATCCAACGGGTATTAGCAACACTGATCGGCGCGCAGTGTGCACTTACATTCATCATAGACGAATCTGTGTCTCGTGGAACCCATGGCGGCGATGATCCTCATGAAATAGATAGCGGAGATATCCCCGAGCAAGTACTCGGCCAGAATCAAACATCTGTTGCACCCGCCACCTCCTCACTTCCAAGAAATCAGACCGGATTGAACTCAAACTATCGGTTTGATACGTTCGTTGTTGATACCCCTAATCGGATTTGTCACGCTACAGCCTTAGCCGTTTCAGAAAATCCAGGACGCGATTATAACCCACTCTTCATCTATGGCGGTGTCGGATTGGGAAAAACCCACCTCCTGCACGCAATCGGCAATAGACTCTCAGCAACACAACCCGATAAGAAGGTCCTATACGTTACCTCAGAAACCTTTATGAATGAGTATGTTGAATCTATCCTTAACAGTGGATCCGCACAAGGATTTCGCATAAAATACCGAACAGCAGATATGCTCTTGATTGATGACATACAATTCCTACAACGCAAGGAGGGGACGCAAGAAGAATTCTTTAACACCTTTAATGAACTCCACATGAACTCAAACCAAATTGTCATGACCAGCGACCGGACACCAAACAACCTCGAAAACCTTGAAGTACGCCTCCGATCCCGGTTTCAATCGGGTATGGTAGCCGAAATTGGTATGCCACAGTATGAGATGCGGATCGCAATCCTGCGGCAAAAATGCCGAGACCAAGGCTTTGAAAACGTCCCCGACGATGTACTCAGCTACGTTGCTGAGGTCGTTGAAACTAACATCAGGGAATTGGAAGGCACTCTCGTCCGAGTCGTCACACAAGCGACAATACTCAGGGAAAATCTAACGCTCGATTTTGCCAGACAGGTGCTCAGCGATGTCGTTGTCTCATCACCGATGCGAGACAGAAGAGTCGCTACATCGAAAGGTATACAAACCGTCGTCGCTGAATACTTTGGTATTGAAATAGCAGACCTTGTGTCCATGAAACGGACAAAAGAATTGGTACAGCCACGTCAAATCGCTATGTACATGTGCCGAGAATTGACACAGATGTCGTATTCAAATATCGCACAAGCATTTAATAGAGAAAATCATACAACTGTCATTCATGCTTGCAAACAGATAGAATCCATGATGGAAAAAAGTGATGAAGAACGTCAAACAATTGTACTTTTACTCGATCAATTCCGATAGTCAAATCTTACATTTTTTTCGGCGATATGTCCAATTTTGTAATCTGTATTCATCCAAAAAACTGTTGATAACTTGTTGATAACCCTGTTAATATTATGTTGATAACTTGTTGATAACTTGTTGATAACTCATATATTGTATCCTCTGTTGATAACTTGTTGATAACTCTTTAACTTATCAACAAGTTATCAACAGGGTACTTGTCAATGGTCACAAGCGTTCAGGTGAGTTATCCACTTATCAACAGTCCCTACTACTACTACTAAGAATTATATAAATTTATATAGTAATTAGTACAAATAGTAGAGAGTGTTGATAAGTACAAAAATGAGTATTGAAAAATAGTCATTCAAGTTTAAAAAAAAATAGCCTTTCAAGTCCTAAATAGATAGAAAATTGTGAGAGTTGCCTTATAGATAAATTTTAGGTTTAGCCCGCCCGCAGAAAATAGAGCGAAAAATCAAATCCAGTTTTCATGTCCATCTGGGTTAACAGCTTCCGAAAAATATTTCCGCTTGCCCAAAATTAATATATATCTATCTTTACGCGCATACTCTCAAACTTTCGCATTCAAAACAGATGTTATTAAACCGTATCATTCTACGCAATTTTCGTAATTACATCGATTGTGAAGTGGACTTCCCGCAATCCGTTACCCTGATTGTCGGTGGAAACGCTCAAGGAAAAACCAGTCTGCTTGAAGCAATCTATTTTCTATGCACCGCTGAATCGCATCGTGCGACTCATGATGTTGAATTG
>JAPPIG010000083.1 GCA_028820635.1 Candidatus Poribacteria bacterium | reverse complement strand
GAATCACATTTTGAAAGGCTGAAAGATGAAAGAGATGCATATACTCGCGAAGAAGGAACAGTTCCGTTTCATTTACAACGACAAATTAAATTTTGCGAATCTGTCATGCAGGCACTAGGGTATCACGAACGCGAATTTCACCGTTGTCGAGCATGTAGTTTTTTTTATATAAACTTTGATTTATTTGATAATGAAGACAATCAGAAAGATCACGTAGAATTGAGTCAAAAAGCTCGCATACTTTTCCAAACTTTGGCAACCCAAGCTTTTCAACTTGGCTATGCTATGGCTATTTTTACCGTCGTTGAAGAGTTAAAACGTTTGCAACCTACAACCGTTTCTTTTCAATATTCAAAGAGATTTGAACTTGTCGAATTTGTTACAGAAGTTTATCTCGCAGCCCTCAACAAATACTTCTCTCCAAAAGACGAAACGCTTCATAGGAGCCTTATTGGTTACATACGCGAATCACGGACCTCAATTTTTGATGCAAATGCACACGGACTTCGGGGTCTCCTAGCAATGAGTATCAGTGAATTAAATGAACGTCAGTGGCGATTTTTTCGATACGCCATCCTAGAAATTGTCCACTCCTCGTTCTGCTGGAGAGCTGCCCAATCAAAAATGAAAGAAATGGACAACGAATGGGCACTAGAGTGGTATAAAAAAGCAATTCCTACGCTAGTAGGTGGCATTATCTCGGAACGTAAAAAATATGTTACTGATGCCGTTGAAGCTTCTGTAAAAGGACGAGAATTTGAATTACTCAGAATGCGCACAGAAGCTGAAGAAAAAGGGGCTGGGAAAACTCATGAACAAATCCAGGATAGTATTGAGAAACTCCAAAAAGCGCGTAAAGAAGAGGCAAAGAAAAGCACAGATAGTCATCTAAAAGCAAGTCTGGAAAATATTGAAGAAAAAGAAAAGATGGTTAGACGCTTAAGCGACGGACTGTAACAGATTTATTAGGCAGTTTGTTTATGAAACCAACTATGAGGCAGCTCTTCGACAAACTTTACTTCGCCCAAACTGAGGACGAAGTAGATAAACTTATTAATGCCCATCCTTATATTTTCACATCTGATAATTGGTATCCCTTAGGTGGCAATGAAAACAATTTCGGTGTCATAGAAAACCAACAGTCAAACCCGATTGCCGCGCTGATTGAGAAAATCACGAATTCAATTGATGCTGTTTTGGTGAAGAAATGCTTGCAAGCAGGCATTAATCCCAAATCTAACCAAGCTCCCCAATCTATGGATGCAGCCAAAACGATTTTCTTTCCGGATCATGGAAATTGGGATATGGCTGGATTCAGAAACCGACAAGCTGAGAACATTCAAATTCTTGCCGACGGACCAAAGGGCAAGACATCTCTAATTGTTTATGATGATGGTGAGGGACAGCACCCTGAAGAGTTTGAGAATACCTTCCTTTCACTGTTGCAAGGAAATAAGAACGAAATCCACTTTGTACAAGGCAAGTACAATATGGGTGGTAGCGGTGCTATTGTGTTCTGTGGCAAAAAGCGATACCAGTTAATTGGCTCAAAGCGTTACGATAACACTGGAGAATTCGGTTTCACATTAATCAGAGAACATCCACTGAGTAAAGCAGAGGAAGGCAGTAAAAAGAATACATGGTATGAATATCTGAAAATCGATGGAAAAATTCCGGTTTTTCAGGTAGATGGGCAGGATTTGAAACTGTGTAACAGAGCTTTCACAACTGGAACAATCATCAAACTTTACTCCTACGATCTGCCCTCCGGAATCTCGGATATTTCAAGGGATTTGAACCAGAGTATCAACGAATACCTATTTGAGCCTGTTCTACCAGTGTACACAATTGAGAAAGAGGAACGCTATCCTGATAGCTCTTTGCGACGGGGTTTATATGGATTAAAACGCAGATTAGAACAGGAAGGTGGCAAGTACGTTGAGAAATCCTTTTCTATAGATTTTGATGACGCGCTTTTTGGAAACATGAAGGTGACATGTTACGTTTTCAGAACAAAAATTGATGACAGATCTGTCAAAGAGACGAAGGAGACAATCCGCAGAGAATTTTTCAAAAACAGAATGTCCGTGCTGTTTTCAGTCAACGGACAAGTTCATGGACACTATACATCAGAATTTATAACTCGTTCTCTAAAACTGAACATACTTAAAGAATATCTCCTTATCCATGTTGATTGCACAAACATGAATTACGATTTCCGTAAAGAATTATTTATGGCATCTCGGGATCGTTTAAAGGGTGGTGAAGAAACTCGTGCCTTACGAAACTTTTTGGCAGAAAAGCTTATAAAAGACGGTCAATTGGTGGAAATTCAGAAACGACGAAAAGATTCAATACGAGTAGAGAGTGACGACGCTAAAGACTTACTCAAATCTTTCGCCCAGAACTTTTCACGAAATGAGGAATTGTTAAAATTGTTGGAGCAAACTTTAAATTTAGACTTACCTCCTAAAGGCTATCAAAAAAGAAACACTGACAACTCAACCAAGAAAAAACAGAGTAAAAAGGAACAAGAACCCTTTAACCCACAACGATTTCCCGCGCTTTTCAAACGTCGTGTGCAGGGGAAAAAAGATAAGGAAGTAGTGACAATACCGTTTGGAGGCGAGAAAACGATTTTCTTTGACACTGACGTTGAAAACAACTATTTTGACCGCATAGAAGAACCTGGAGAGTTGAAAATTGCCATTCTTGATTTCAAAAGGAATGAC
>JAPPIG010000026.1:794-2791 GCA_028820635.1 Candidatus Poribacteria bacterium | reverse complement strand
GGGTGAATACTTCGACCCTTGTGCCGAACGCGAGACGTTCGATCATAGCCTGATGGTTAACGTCGAAGAAGAGTTAGCGTCGCAGTTGGAGGATATCCCTGAATCTGTTTTAGTGGTAATTGTTGAAGAATATAAGACTGAACTGTTAGGCACGTAGATTGCGGCTTCACTCGCACCACCCCATAGGACTACTTCATTTACGGGCTTCTATGTGTTCTCAGACACATATTACTCCACTGGGGTTTAGATTAAGTATATACAGTTTTCTATACAAGCAGCACCGCGATGGTTGAAGAGCCGCGCGGTGCTCAATTTTTTACGTGTCAACCTACAATTTTTGCGTGTCAACCTACAATTTTTGCGTGTCAACCTACAATTTTTGCGTATAGACAAGCCTTGAGTTCATACGAATATGTTCCATCTCTGCGGCAATAATATTTTATTTTTAAGGAGAAGGAAACGCTGTTAATGGATCTAACAAGCTAAGCCGTCCGTGTATTTTAGGCGATTCTCTTCTCAAATAGACGCTTGAAGTTCTAACAAATTTGGGAGCAAAAAGACGTTTATTTTGGGAATTGGCACGAAACTTGCTTAAAAGGGTTCATAGAGGGACATCAGAACGTTTTACTCTGATAGTTTAGTTTCGTTTTTCTTTGATGGTTGCGTTAGAAGGTAAGTCCTCACGTTAAACTCATATTTTTTGAAAAAAAACTAAAGGTTTTGGGTTTGGCGGTATATAGTTAAGCAAGGATAGGATATATGGTATTCACGAAATCCATAAATTTTCTTTTTCATTGACTTTACATCTGAAAGGGGAACACCCATGAACGAACATAGAGGCCCACACAACTCAGCAAAGTGCCCGTTCTATATTGTGCCTGACGATCCGCTCTCTGCGGAAGCCTCAGTAAATCACTGTGTTAAGTGTGCCACCTGTGGGAACGCCCGGTTAGAAAAGTTAAGGGCAGATTTCTACCAAGTTGCGTTCTTGACGATTCTCGAAGAGGGTCCGAAGTATGATCCTGATCATGTCAGTGGTGCGAGTTTTATCACGTTTATCAAATCTCGTGTGTGTGGTCGACTGTGGTCTGAAAGACGACAAGAGATGAAATATCTGCCCTGTTCACAGGATGAGGAGGATCCTACTACTGAGGATTTAGCATCAAATCCGTTGGTTGAGGCCCTCATTGCCGGGGCATGTGCTTGCGAAAACTTTGAAGATACTGTGGTCGAGGACATAGAAGCGGATCACTTCCGAAAATTACTTCCACGACTGCTTTCGAAACTTTCAAACAGAGAGCGCGAAATCTTGAGATTGAAATACTTCGAGTGTTGTAGTGGGGTAGAGATAGCCGACGCGTTGACCGTATCCGAGGGGCGCGTCAGCCAAATTACGAAAAGTGCGTTAGCAAAGTTGAAAAAGGCATATCTGCGTTTGTTAGAGGACACATGTCCAATACGGGTTGATGTCGTTCCTGAAGCAAGCCGCAGTAACCTATGAGAATATGTAGGGAGTATTGATTTAGGTTATCTTTGATACTTCAATCTTTTCATACCTACGTTACAAGTTACATCACTTTAATCAATGAATACTCAATTTCAAACCAAGTTGTTCCCTGGAAGTCCAACGGAACATTCACTTAAAAAGAGGAGTCAATCATGACCACTAAAGTTCGTAGAGAGAAGGGCATCACGATTTTAGAACCTAAAGGGAAAATAATGGGATCCTCAGCATCAGAATTATGGGCGGAAATCTCGCCGCAGATAGAGGGTTCCGATACACCCCGTATTCTCATCAATTTCGAGCACGTCAACAAGGTCGACAGCACAGGCCTCGGTGTGATGATGAAAGCACGTGCCGTTGTCGCGCGAAAAAAAGGACGGGTCGGGGTTATCAATGTCAGCAAACACATCGGTAACCTAATTGTTATGAGTCGACTCGTGAGCCTCTTTGAACGTTTCGATAATGAGGCTGCTGCGGTTTCAAGACTCTCCGC
>JAPPIG010000026.1:0-784 GCA_028820635.1 Candidatus Poribacteria bacterium | reverse complement strand
AATTCTGTGAAATGTTAAACGGGGGTGGTAAAACCACCCCCGTTTTTTTATGCGGTTCTTTTTAGAAATAATGCAACCTTTCACACCATCTAATACCATCTCTAAAAGTTATACTAATACCATCTCTAAAAGTTTATATCGCATTAACCGAGATATTCATCCAGACCCCAGTAGGTGCGGTTTCCTAACCGCACTGGGCGTAACTCAAAACAGTATTCCTTTTTAAGAAGAATCATCAATCAGAATTGGTATTACCGCTTGCACTCCAGCGGAGTGCTATGTGTATAAGTAAGTGGCAACTTGGGTTATTTATAGCTAAAGGTTTCCGTCTCGGCTACATATAATTAAGTATAGAGAGGATTATCCACATAGTTCCTTCTATGAAGTTCAGAAATTACAGCAAGTTTAACAGGTCTGTGCTATAGAATATGTACTGCAGTTTCTTCATCCATAACTTTGGCATATTGGTTTCCCTATCTATTCAATTCTTCTTTGGTAAAGGTATTGGTATGAAACAAAGGGTAATTCTAAGGTTCTATCTCATTTTAATAGGACTCATATTCATATCACAAGTGTCTGCCTACGAGACTGAAATTATACCGGGCACCGACGTATACGTCCTGACGTTAGAAACTGTGAATTCGGGGAGGGTAAATTGGTCGAGTGCCTCTTGGAAGTATCACCCAGGCGATAACTTGGAATGGGCGAGTCCAACTTTCGATGATACAGCGTGGGAATCAACGAGCATATTGTTATCTCCCAATGCCTTGCCCGAGGGTGGATG
>JAPPIG010000114.1 GCA_028820635.1 Candidatus Poribacteria bacterium | reverse complement strand
CAACTCGCACATTTACAAGCACGCACTTAGTAAACCCTGAACAGACGATAGAAAATAATTCATCTAAAAACGCAGCGTCCAAACGACTGTAGTACATCTGATTTACGCAAGTTGCTCTTTTGTAGCATAACCTGTTAGGTTGTGCCCTGAGAGCGTCTCCGTTTTGCGGCGTACGCGAAGAAACACCCAAGCAAAAACCCCAAATGCAACCTGCATTTTTGAGAGTTTACCTGCTAACCGTGCGTCCTATCGTCAAAATTGCGTAAGCCCTGGTACATTTAATCGAGGATATTGCATAGATAGCGTTGCGCAATGTCAGGATAACCAGCATCCAAAACATTGTAAAAAAACTCCTGCGGATGCTCAGCGACAAGCGGAGCACTGACAAACAATTCCAACTTCTAAAGCAAAATCCGAACCATAGTTTTCACAGCAAAGCATAAAAACCGAATGCCTCTATTTTTTTAAAATTTGCTTTGACAAATTAATGCATTTTTGGTATGATCTTTCATGTTGCATTTACGTCGAGCGTCACGTTTTATACTATTTCTATTCACATTTACGAACGGTCAGATGATATGCAGGTGTAAGGAGAGTCTCAGTGCCTAAACCCAATACACTCCTTTGTACAATCGGAGTGAGCCTTTTTTATCCCAACTTATCTAATCTTGCTAAAGAGACACAAACTGATCCAATCCTCTGTAAGTTAGCCGCGGCATACTCCGCTGCTGTAAAAGAGCGGGAACGTAGGATAAATGAAAAATCAGAGTGTAGAGTACCAGATAGAGAATGGGAAAAATTAGGGACCCTATTACATCCGGTGCAACCAACTGATCGACTCTGTGGCGCGGAAATTAATTCTGTGACAGATCTCGTTGGGCAAGGATCTATTGAGCACGATCGTCTCCATCTGTTCCATTCAGATACGGATGATGGAGAAGCAATCGCCAAAGTTTTAGAATCCTACTTCACACGAACCTTTCGGAATGTGAATATCCATCGCGTAGAAGGCTTGCGGGATGATGCACCTGACAAATTCCGTACCCAAGGTTTGCGCAATCTTGCCAAACTCTTCGGTGAACAGGTACGTGAAGCACGTCGCGAGCATCGCTTATGTGCTATCAATGCAACAGGTGGTTATAAAGCCCAAATCGCTATTGCTGTGCTTATGGGCCAGGCACTTGACATTCCGGTGTATTACAAGCATGAACGCTTTAATGCAATCATTCCTTTTCCACCGATGCCTGTAGCACTTGATTTCTCGCTCTGGGAGCGGGCGAGTGGGATGTTTACAGTCCTCGCTAAGGGCGATGCGTGTGAACCGTGGGAACGTTTTAAGGACGACTGGGATGAACGTTTTGAACCTTTAGTCAATCGGGTCCCCATGGATGATGGCAAAGACTATTTGGAACTATCCGCCACCGGTCAGATTTTCCACGAGACTTTCCGCTCCCGTTTTCAGGAATTGAAGGCGACTAACCTTCCCCTGAAGGCAAAGCCTGATCAGAAGGAAACACCCAAACTGGGTGATCATGCTTATAATCAGGCAAGAAAACCCATTATTAGATTTTTGGAAAAAGTCACGGAGTTGCCTTATGTCCGCTACTGTCACACAACATATTGGAATCCAGATCTACCCGAATCAACCCGCTTCCGGATGTCTGATGGAGAAATTCAAGGAATATACTCAAATAAATCCTGGTGTGTAAAGTTTAGGGTCGTCACAACAGCAACGACTCAGGACCAATTACCAGTTGTTGTGGCAGATCTTAACGACTGGTTGGACACATAAGGCATCTGATTGGAGATTCAAGACTTGCAAAAAGCAATTTTTTACACTAAAATCGGCGAAAAAGAAACGGGAGGAGTTATATGAACCGAAACTGGAAAACAGGCAAATCGATCGAAGAAGAACATGAAATACATCTTTGTTGGAAAGACCTGATTCTCAAAGATACATTTGGCATCACAAAGGACGACTGGAACGCTGTAATTGAAAAAACTGTGGAGCATGTTCATAGTTGGGGGGAACAAAATATCGCGCGCCGTGTTTCTTGCATGATTAAATTGCTTCTTCCACAACTTGATGTATTATGGCGAGGGAGGGTTGGACCAAACGATGAACTGTCGTTCCGATCGTTCCGGTGGTTGCCCTGCAAATCACTAAAAGGCGCAACGGTTGCGGATCATGCCCTAACAGCATCCGCAATTGCGTATTGCTTAGCTTACGACCTTGACCCCCGCCCCGATATTGAAACTTTGGATAAACTCCGTCTCTCCGCCCTAACAGCAACATGGAAAGATGATGGACTTGAAGACGTTTATGATGCCCTATGGGGTGAAGACTCTCCGGTTGAGCCTAAAGAATACGGGAAAAATGAACTCGAACGCATCGTGTTCTTGGCAAAAGAGGCTGCTTCTGAACGCACAAAAATCAAAGATGCATCCGAATTCAATACGCATTCTCTCAATAAAAACAAACAGATTGGACTTGTGTTAGGTGGCGCGACGAAAATCAAGGGCTATTTTCTTGAATCGGCGAAGCTGCCTGAAATTCGAGGGGCAAGTGCCTTACTTGACCGCATCAATCTTGAAGATGTTCCTGCTCTTTGTGGACGCAAAATTCCACACAACTCGGATCGATTTGAACGTATTCGTGAGGATTTCTGCGAACGTACTGGACACACGTTATCGGCACCAGAATGCATCATTTATGCAGCAGGCGGTAACACCCTCGCGTTTACGCCAACCTCTGTTGTTCACCAGATTGCAGATGAAATTGAGCGAATCTACACGAAAGA
>JAPPIG010000068.1:82734-113542 GCA_028820635.1 Candidatus Poribacteria bacterium | reverse complement strand
AGTCAGTATAAGGATTGTGACGTGGAATTTGAGCTTTTTTGTTTTTTCTTCTCTTTTCTTTAGAAATTTTGCGTATATTGAGAAAACTATTCAATTATGTGATAATAATATTAACATATATACATTGGTTTGTCAAGTTAATTTTTAAAAATAATCATTGGCAAAAACTTTACACACCCTTACGTCTTTTTTCAACTTGCTATCCATTAGTAATTGTGGTATAATTAAAGCGGGTATTCTGAAAAGGAGGCGAAGATACGGATGGCATACATAATTTGTGAACCTTGTATAGACGTAAAGGACACCGCATGTGTTGAGGCTTGTCCGGTGAATTGCATACATACCGTTGAAGGCGAAAATCAGCTTTACATTGATCCCGGTGTGTGTATTGACTGTGCAGCGTGTGTTCCCGCATGTCCTGTAGAAGCAATCTATATGGAAAGCGAAGTGCCAAGCCAATGGGAATCGTATATTGATATAAACAGTAAGTTTTTTGAAACGTTCGTTTATCCTGAAACTGAAGATGACGAATCTGACGGTACGGGACAAGGCAAAGGGAAAGAACAAGGTGTCCCAGAAGAATTTGTGCAGCTGCCAGATGCAGTCGGTTCATCCTTGCGTCCGCCTCTGGGCTTGCTAACCATGCTTGGACAGCCGATCTTGGGTGCATTCTCAGCGAGTTTCAAAACACAGTTAGAAGAGATGGCAGGCAATTCTCGTGTTTTCAGTGCTGCTGTTTCAACTGGGATTAACAGTTTAATCAATCTGATTCTGTATCCGCTCGTGCTTTTCTTCATTCAAACAAGAGGCGATATTGCCAATCTCTTTACGCCTGCAGGCAATTTTATGATCTTTTTAGGCATAGTTATTGCAATTGCCGAAGGTATGTTTCGTTTTAAAGCGGAACTCACTTCAACACCTGATGATGAACAAGCTCGCTATGGCGCTTCTTTCTAC
Source organism: Candidatus Poribacteria bacterium (assembly GCA_028820635.1). Taxonomy (GTDB): domain Bacteria; phylum Poribacteria; class WGA-4E; order WGA-4E; family WGA-3G; genus MSPOR6. Next base: position 112,585 of record JAPPIG010000068.1, on the reverse strand, counting down.
GGATGGATACCCTCACTCTTTGCTACGCCGATTCTCAAAGCGATGCGTTCTGTTTTGGTAAACGACCCCGCAGCACAGCGAACAACAATGCCCGGTGCCGTTCAGACTGACGGTTCAATTTTCTCCGATGATATAAAAGAACGATACCGCCGTTACGGAATGGTTAATCGCGTTTTGGAAACTGCAGATTACTATCAGATTGAGATTGAGTTTCCACGATGGGTGCCAAATTCGTCTGCCAAAGAAACTTTTGAGCTTCCAGATAGAATGCCACATTACGATTATGAAGTTTATCTCAGTTCTCCTTATGCTTCTTCGGATGCTTCTCCTGCGCCAGAGAGCGTTGTAACAGTGCAAACCCAACTTCCCAGAGATCCTAAAAAGCCTCAGCAATTTGCAGATCCGAGATTTGAGAAAGTTGTTGGGCGTACCAGTTCATTTCCAGATGGTTTTAGAAATATCTTTCCTATTCCCGGACAACCCGAAGATTTCCACGCAAAATATAGGAATAGGATGCTTGAAATTGTTGTGCCGAAGACAGGAACGTATGATGAACTGGCGTTAGAACAACCTGTTCACTATGCAAAGCTTAAGGGATAGAGAGAAGTTAATCGCTTGGGATAAAGATTACCTCTGGCATCCTTTCACACAGATGCGTGATTGGCTGGCAGATGAACCGATTATCATTGAGCGCGGTGAAGGGGTATACCTGATTGATATTGATGGGAATCGGTATCTTGATGGAATCGCCTCTATGTGGACAAATGTTCACGGACACAACCATCCTGAATTGAACGCTGCCCTTAAAGCACAGTTAGATCGGATTGCTCATTCCACACTTCTCGGTTACAGCAACATTCCAGCAATTCAACTCGCTCAAAAACTGGTTGAGATTACACCATCAGGACTCAACAAAGTTTTTTACTCCGATAACGGTTCAACTGCGGTTGAAGTTGCACTGAAGATGGCGTATCAGTACTGGCAGCATAAGGGACAACCGCAACGTAATCTGTTTGTTCACTTTGATAAAGCATACCACGGCGACACAGTTGGTGCTATGAGTGTTGGTGGTATTGAAAGTTTCCATAGCACCTTCAGTTCCCTCCTTTTTAAAAGTATACGCTTATCCGCGCCTGAAGCCTATCGAACCTCTAAAGCAGCAGACACATCTCGGAACGCTTCTACTGATTCGGCGAAAACTTATTGGCTCAATGCAGTTGAGCGTGTCCTCTCCGAAAACACTAAACAAATTGCAGGTATCATTTTAGAGCCGCTAATACAAGGGGCAGGGGGTATGCTAATTTCTCCAAAAGGGTTTCTGAAGGAACTCGCTGCATTAGCAAAAAAGTGGGAAACTCTGCTGATTGTTGATGAGGTGATGACGGGATTGGGACGCACCGGAAAAATGTGGGCATGTGAACATGAAAACGTTACGCCTGACCTTTTATGCACGGCAAAAGGACTCGCAGCTGGCTATTTACCACTCGCAGCAACTTTAACCACCGATGAAATCTATAATGCCTTCCTTGGCGAATATCGTGACCTCAAGACTTTTTTTCATGGTCACACTTTTACAGGAAACCCATTAGCATGTGCTGTGGCGTTAGAAAATATTGCGATTTTTGAACGAGAAAATCTGCTTGACCGTCTTCAAATAACTGTCAAACATTTCAACAAACGTCTTCAGGAATTCTACGCACTGCCACATGTCGGTGATGTGCGTGTCTGCGGTATGGCTGCGGGTATAGAATTAATGAAAAACCCAGAGACCAATACGCCTTATCCATTTGAGGAAAAAGTAGGAATCCGGATATGCAAAGCTGCGCTTGCTCAAGGGGCAATACTCCGACCACTTGTCAATACCATCGTCCTGATGCCGCCTTTACAAATATCGATTTCAGAATTGGATTCTCTCCTTGATATCACCTATCGTGCTATTTCCGAAGTAACAGGGTAACATCAGATTAACTTGATCTACACTGTTTTCCGTGTCCACCTTACGATTTATAGTAAAATCTGTATTAAGGGACTTACTCACAAACGGTAGGCGCGCTGGAAACTCAGAATTCTGCTGAAAACTATACTATTTTAGTCACAATTATTGAAATCATCAAAAATCGCTTGATTCCTAAAAATTAGGGGATTGTCATAAATCATGTAAACTGCTAAAATGTAAACCACAACATAGTGAAAGAGGAGTATTGTCATGAAAAAATATTTCAAAACATTAATCTTCCCTAAGAACATATTTGCAATTTTAATAGGACTTGCTCTGGTAGTCTGTTCAACAAGTCCAATTTCCGCAGCGAAGCGTAATAAGCAGTATATCGCTAAACAGATTACCAACTTCAGGGTAGACGGTGATTTTCGTGAGTGGGAACGCGCGGAAGCTGTTGCCTTTGATGAATTAAAAGATGCTGGAGCAGAATTGCCTAAAGCGAATGACTTTACCGGTAAAGGACGCGTCGCATGGAATGCAAAAGACCCAACACGTATTTACTTTCTTGTTGAAATTACAGACGATGAACTCCAAGACATCCATCCGCATAATAGTAAATGGTGGGAGGATGATAGCGTCGAGTTTATGTTCGATTTCGACAACGAAGTGGTAAGGGCTGCGCTTGTCCAGTGGACTCTCGGCGCCAATGGAAAAGATATGTCTGCAGCCGCATCGCCAGACAATACGGAATGGGCACTTTCCAAGAATGGTGATAAATACATCTACGAAGTTGCCATTGACCCAACGAAACCACGCGGTCCAAATCCAGGTAACCCGAATACTGGAAAGAACTTTAAAGCAAAAGATGGATTAACTGTTGGATTTAGTTTTCACATGAATGATTGTGAAAATGGAAAACGTGAACATCAGATCGGATGGATAGCCGGTAATGCATGGGATGCACTTGCCTTTGGAGATCTTACTTTTGATAAAGAGTTTTTGGATGTGGAACCGTTAGGCAAACTGGCATTAACATGGGCGGCTCTCAAGCAGTAATTTTCTACCATGCCTAATTTCCAAGGGCATATTTTCTCTTGTCCACATGCCTACTTTAATTCAATCCTTCCAATTGAATTACTTGCCGCTTGCTGCTCAAACTTGTCGACTTCTGTGATGAATAGAAACCTATAACATGGAAATTTCCGAATGTATAACCTAAATGGAAAAATCGCTTTAGTGACAGGTGCTGGAGGCAGAAACGGTATCGGACGTGCTATTGCCACGCGTTTGGCAAAAGAGGGCGCGGATGTAGCCATCAACGATATAGCCGAACATCCTTATGCCGCAGACGATACGGAGTGGCGCGGGTTGCCGGATGTCGTGAGCGAAATTGAAGCGATGGACCAACGTGCTATCAGTGTTGTTGCAGATGTATCAGATGCAAAGCAGGTCAGCGAAATGGTAGATAAAACCATCGCCCATTTTGGAAAGATTGATATTCTCGTTAACAATGCAGGAACAAAGGCTGGGAAGGATCGCGTGCCTGTCGTTGACCTTGCAGAGGAAGATTGGGACAGGGTGCAAAATGTCAACGTGAAAGGTGTATTCCTCTGCTGCCAAGCGGTGGCACGCCATCTCATCACACAGGGAACAGGTGGCAAAATCATCAATATCTCTTCTGTAACGGGCAAACGAGGTTCGGCACGTTATGCAGCATACAGTGCCTCAAAATTTGCTGTAATCGGTTTGACACAATCTCTTGCCCATGAACTTGCACCGTATCAAGTTAATGTCAATGCTATCTGTCCAAGCCTTGTAGATACCGAACGCGTTGCACATTTAGCTGTTGCTATGATGCCTGCAGATCTCTCTGCTGATGAACAACGCGCAGAGTTTGCCCGTCGCGCTGAGACATCCGTGCCTTTGGGAAGACTCGCTGAAGGTGCTGATGTGGCGAATATGGCAGCATTCCTTGCCTCAGACGAAGCCACTTATTTGACGGGATTGTCTGTCACTGTATCGGGTGGTTTAGTGATGGATTAGTTGTAGGTCAGGTTGAACGCTGTGAAACCTAACAATACTATTAGCCGAAAGTCACGATTCGGAGATCGCTCCTACAGTGAAGAGTCTAAATCCAGAAGCCAAATGCTTGACAAAATCCTGAATACCGTTTAGAATTCACAAAAAATCGGACTGGAGACAAGAATGAAACTCGCGATATGCAACGAAATGTTTGAAGATTGGAAGATTGAAGATGTATTTACCTACGCTGCTGAACTCGGATACGATGCGGTCGAAATTGCACCATTTACATTGGCAGACTCGGTTTTGGACATCAGTGAAGCAGAGAGGACGCGCATCCGCAAAGCTGCTGAAGACGCAAAGATAGAAATTGCAGGACTTCACTGGCTACTCGTCTCACCGCCAGGACTCTATATCAACCATCCAGACGCGGATATCCGGAAGGAAACACGAGACTATTTGCTTGCACTCATTGAACTTTGTGCAGATTTAGATGGACAGATATTGGTTTTTGGTTCACCGCAGCAGCGAAATGTAATGGAACCGCTCAGTTTTGAACAAGCATGGGATTACGCACGCGATACCTTCACAGAAGGGGCAGAACTCGCTGGTGAGAGAGACGTAATATTGTGCATGGAACCGTTGTCAAGCGATCAAACGAACTTTATTTCCCATCCTGACAAAGCAGTTGAAATGGTAAACGCTGTGAACCATCCTAATTTTCAGATGATTTTGGACGTTTGTAGTACCGCAAAAGAGGGATTGGACATGCCAACGCAGATTCGCAACTGTGCTAAACACGTTGCGCATTTCCATTCCAACGACGACAACGGTTACCTTCCCGGTTCCGGCAATGTGGATTATCCTCCAATCATTGAAGCATTAAAAGAAATTGATTATCAAGGTTATGTCTCAACAGAAGTCTTCGATTTTAAACCCGATCCAAAAACGATCGCAAAACAAAGTATCGAATTTTTGAATTCCTTATTATGATATCTGAATTCCGAGACTGCTATAACGCTTATAACAAACTCAGAACAGAAATGGGGCGTTGGCTCAAACAGAGCATGCTCCTTGACCCGCCCGGTCCGAACAACGGTGGTGAGGATGAGGCAAATTATGCACTTGCATGGTTTCCACACTATTTAATCACTGGCGACCCAACTGTTTTGAAACACTTTGATATGCTTAAAGACGCACTTCTCGGTTGGGTGGAACGGGATTGTGTGCATGGGTATGAACCGAAGGCAGAAGCACACCATGGAACTGAACCTTTCCTGCTATTTCTGCCTCGCTATATCGGGCTAAAACCTGATGACACTGAGGCAATTTCCCTTTTAACAGATGCCGCTGAACATATCGGAAATTGGGTGCCGGAGATACCTGCCTGGTACGATTATACGCGAGATGCGTTTATCGGCTACAATATCGGAACGCAATTTGCAGAAAACGATGAGAAGAATGCTTATGAACTTGCTGAACACTTCCGTTTTATCCACATTGCTTTGGCAGCGTATAGTGTTACAGGCGAAAATCGGTATGTGGAGTGGGCATTACGGTATGGACGCAAACGTGCTGAGCGGATCATCAACGCGCCGAATCCGATGCCGCTACTCTGGGATTTGAATGAAAACGGAATTAGTGAGGAAGAAGTTAACGCGAAAAATTTACATCGACTTGTCGCAAGTTCGCATCACATTCCCGGAGATCCATTAGCAGGAATTGAAAACCTACTTGCTTCTGGTGCTATTTATGCCTTAGGTGATCTCTATCTCTTGTCTGGTGAAGAGATTTACCAAACAGCAGCGAAACGTATTGTAGAACCGCTTGTCACATCTCTCAGTGATCCTTTCAACGACCCTGCTGCCGCAGCACTTAGCTATTATCGGTGGACATTTAATGATACCTGTTTTGATGATGCTATTACTCAAGGTTTACAAGCACTTCCACCTGCTTCACCAGAATTGCTGGCACTTGTTTTTCCACAGGAGACTCGCCGCAGAGAACTTGGCGTGGGAAAAAGGTCGGATATGGCATATTGGGGAGAATGGTCGGATGACGGTTCAGTTAAACCTATTCAAGAACCGTCAACAGCAACGTTAACACTCGCCTATCAGGTAACGGGTGAGGTTGCTTATGCGGTTAGAGCATTGCAAAATGCCGCTACACGTCTAAATATCGCACGTCGTGTGCTACGCGGTGGAAGAGAACACGCAGATATGGGTGGTGCGGTTTGCTCAGTTGCTGCAGGGCACGGGCGCAATTGGGGACAAGGTGCAGTGACTGCATGTTATGGGCCTTTGCTTCTGGGTACTCGTGAGATTTTGGGTAAGGTTGTTCCGCTCATTGCCATCAAAAAATCAGATCAACAAGGTCAGATGCCTTCAACGCTTCTCTCGTTGGTCAGACCTATTGTTGGTAAAGATAACACAGTTGAGGCGATTTTCTACAACAGCGGCGATTCATCTATCAAATTTGCGTGGCAGTTGCAAAGTAATGCTGATGCGTTAGATAAGCAGGTTAGTGAATTCAGTTCAACTGAAGAGAACCCATGGCACGAAGAAACACTTGAGGCAAACGAGATTCAAAAGTGTGTTACATAAAAGAATATTAGGACTTACGTACGGCATTTTGTTCATCGTTTTTATTTTTCATCAGATTTAGGGAAACATAATAGCCCGACCAGGGCAAGAATATATCCAATTGCAGATAGAGATGCACCATATTGAGTATTATCAACCCGATTGCCAGAACCAATGGCGAGGCTTCCGCTAAAAAACAGAATAAAAAAGCAGATGAGTCCCACGCTACTGCTAATAAGCAATAGTTTTGTCGGTATAGATTTCCACGGAGTTTGTCGGTTTAACGTATAAATAGTGATGCCGACGATTATCAAAGAAGCAACAAAAGAAATTGTAATGAAGTTGATCCTACTTTCAAGGAACTGAATTAACGTTACCACCCAACATAAAAGCCCTAATCCGCTCATGATAAGTCCAAGAGTTATGAGTCGAGGATTATCACGAGATTTTTGGCTCAGCACATAGTAACCGACTCCGACAACAATTGATGAACCGATAAAAGCAAGTGTAATGGGCCATCCCCTGCCATTTGCTAACATAGCCCCTGAGTAGGTATGTTTCCACGGTAACGCAAAAGAGAAAAATGCCAGCATTCCACCTGTTAATGTAATAAACCGTGAGTACTGTTTCATTCTGCATCTCCTTCCTCTTCTTGTGTGCCTTGAGATTCTGGACTATCAACTTTTTCAATAAAACTTAAAACGCCGATCATGGCAAGAATATATCCAACAGCGGTCAGAAACGCACCATATCGTGGACTGTAGAGTTTGCTATCTCCCATTTCAATATTCAGGCTATTCCCAAGAAATAGAATCAGAAAACAGCAAAGTCCAATGCCACTACTGATAAGTATTAAGAATGTGGGCCAGGATTTCCATGGTGGGTGTCGGATTAATCTAAAGATACTGGCACTGGTGATAGTTAAGGCAGCAATAAAAGCAATCATTATGAAGTTGATTCCTCTATCAAAACTCAGGAGTATTGGGATAAAACAAGATAGAATCCCAATGCTACCCACGATGAGAGCCAGAACTTGGCGCCAAGATATTCGAAAGACATGTCGGTTCACTACATAAACGCTAATACCAAATACTGCCAAAGCAAGGATAAATACAATTACAACAGCACTTATTCTACTTATGTTAGACACAAATCTACCACTAATCGTCGTCTCAAACAAAAGAAGATATAAAAAAAGTCCAATACTACTTAAGGTGAGTGCCACTATTTTAGACATAGGATTCCAAGGGGTGTATCTGTTTAACATATAAATGCTAATACCAATAAACGCTAAAATAAGAAAAAGAAGAATTGCAACCAAAGTGCCTTTACCAAGGTTAGCAAGCTCAGCACCTGAGTAATCAGCATCCCAAGGCAGCGCAAAACAGAAAAACGCTAAGATTCCACCAATTAGTGTGATAAATCTCGAATGCTTTTTCATCTTGTCTCTCAGAAATCAATATCTGACAATAGATAGAACACGAGTGTACGTTAAGAAGTGTAAACTTTCCTATTCAGTCTTTTCCACCAAAGTATCAGATTTTGGAATGTTACATGCCCCGATGTAAGCAAGAATGAACCCAATAACTGCCCCATATCCACCTAATTGAAGCCTATATATTTTATATAGATCAAATTTAAATTCTGCTTGTGAATTTCTAGCTAAATATGTACCAATAGCTACGCTAATGTAAGGTCTATACAACGCTGCAAATTGAATCAGTGTTAACAAAATGCATAAAACTCCAATAATACAACTAATTTGAGCAACTGTTCTGAATTTACGAGGTATTCTCCGATTCAAAATGTAAAAAACAGATATACCAAGAATTGCCAGTACAGCGATGAGTGAAAGAGTTGCGAAGTTTAAACTTCCTGTTGCTTCCTGTATACCTGTTATTTCTGGGACTGACGATTTGTCATCATCGGATGGCAAAGCCAATTTTATCCAGGGCATAAAAAAGCAGAACGTAGTTGAAATCCCGCCCATTAACATAAGAAATCGCGAGTAACGTTTCATTTTCTTCTAAAAATCAATGCTGGCAATAAACAGGAACATAACCTGTTAACACATCAGAAAACTGTATTCCCGCCACATATTCGCAGAATAGGTCTTCTATGTAACAGTCTCTTGTTCATTATCTTCCATAGAATCGTTTGATTTTGGAATGTTCCACGCTCCAATGAGCGCAATAATAAATCCAATGACTGCACCAAGTCCACCGAATTGGGGGCTAAAAATTTTACCTAATTCCATATCTGAACCTGCCGATTGCAATAGTGGACCTGCCATGCGCGAGGCTAAACTAAGTCCTTGTATCACTCTAATCAACGTGAACAGAATGCATAAAACGCCAATCCCACTACTAATTAACACAAGATTTCTGGCTTTCCATGGTGTTTTCTGATTTATCATATAGATACAAATGCCGATAACCGCTATAGCAGCGACAAAAGCAAGGGTCACAAAGTTTGCCCCTCCTGTTGCTAACGTAAAACCCGAAATGTTAATAGCTGCTTTTACTTGTGGTAGTGCTTCACGAACACCCATAGATGACATGTCAAATCGTATCCATGGCAAAAAGAAGCAGAGAAAAGCAATGCCTCCTCCTACTATTGGTAGTGTAAGGGAATTCTGTTTCATGGCGGGTTCCTCAATGTATTTATACCATTTCTAATTGATTGGTTATCATTAACAATTAATGCGTTTGTAGTCGCGCAATTCATTGCGCCTCTTACATTATTACTTCAATGTGAACTGACAAATCTCATAATGAACCCTATTTATTAGAAATGGTATTATGTCTAAATTGTCCGATGGCAGGTGAGATACGAATCCGCCTATCAGACCTCATCTTAACGCGCACCACACGCCTGCAGACATGCTTGCATGTGTCCACGTGATTCCGCAGCAATCGTGCAACACTGCTCTAAGCTGTATTCTTTTGCACCAATAACCTCAAGGTTCAAAGGTCCCGTATAACCGTTTTCATGTAGCACACGGATGTAACCTACGAGGTCAATGTCTCCACGCCCATTCGCTTGCAGCTCAGGATCGCCTGGACCGCGTTGTGTCCCCTTGCAATCTCGGATATGCACGTGTTTCACGCGTGAAACTACCGCAGCAATCGCTTCCACAGGGTTTTCACCTGCGCGGTGAATATGCGATGGATCCATGTCAATACCGAATGCGGGGGAAGAAATCTCTTCCATAACGCGCAGGGTTGTTGGTGTATTATAGATACTCGCACCAACATGCGCTTTGACACATAACGTTACACCGTAATGTTCGGCCCGCGCCGAGAGGTTACCCAGAGAATCAACAACCTCGGGCCAGGCATCTTCATTGTCCGATGAACCACCAGGGCCGCAGTTGACAATCGGGACACCTATTTCAGCGGCCGCTTGAAATGCTAATTCCATTCTCTCCGCGTCGCGTGAGGGTTGCTCCATCGCTAACAACTCAAGATTATATTCTTTTGATAGGCGCTTGATATCATCAGCGAGTTCCTGCCAGTTTGCGAGGGCAAGGTGCTGACTCATCCCGTCAATCGCAGAAAGTTCAATACCATCATAGCCAGCCATGGCGATGTGCTTAAAGGCAGTTTCCATATCGTAACCGCCAAACAGCACTGAATTTGCTCCTAATTTCAAATGCTTTTTCTCCTTCTATGTAAAGCCGTGAGAATGATTTCAAGGTCAATAGTTCTGTTTCAGTCGTTTGCCTTACAGTCCACTCAAAGTAGGAAGCGGATGCGGCCGTACTAAGATACCGCCCTGCTCATAAGATTCCATCGCCGCCCATGTGTATTCAAGTGCAGCGAGCGCATCTCTACCGGAGGCGCGTATCTTCTCTTTCGGTACACCATTTGTTATGTCTTCTAAAAACGCGTGAATTCTCAACGGAAAGGTCTGTCCAAAGTCGCTAATGCCAGATTCGGTTACGACTGTCTCATTACCTTCAGGGGCACCGGGTGAGGGCCAGAACGTAATCTTTTCAATGCAATTTTCAATGCAGAATGTGCCACGTGTGCCGGCAAGTTCAACGCTCCACCACCCACCGAGTCCGAAGGTAGCGTCTCCACGTTGGCTGAGCAGGTACCCGATACAACCGTTCTCAAAACGGAGGTGGATACTATTTATAGAGACCATTAAGTCGCCTTCACGGCGCCGAAAATGCGGACGTTCCATGAATGCTTGCACATGCGTTACGTCTCCGCAGAAATGACGCATCACACTGAATGGATGTGACAAGAACGCTTTCACATGAAAATAGGGAAAGCCGTCGGAACGCGGTGCATTTGAATAACTGTAGTTGAATTCTCCACCAGCAAATCCCATCTTGTGCATGATGTAGACCATCTCCCCGATCTGTCCATTATCAATATATTTCTTTGCTTGTTCCGCAGGTGGTGTGAAGTAGTGATTCAGATTACAAGCGAGATAGAGGTCCTCTTCGGTTGCTTTTGCCACCATTTCACGTGCTTGTCCTACGTCATTGGAAAGCGGTTTTTCGACGAGGACATGTTTTCCGTTATCGAGTGCTTCCATCGTCGGTTCATAGTGCCAACTACCGTTCTCATTCCCGCCAGTAGTAACATCAACGATTTCAAGGTCCGGTTCGCCATCAATCATATCTGCCAAACTGTAGTAAGCTTTTACACCGAGACGTTCCGCTGCACTGTCCGCGCGCTCTTTCACAATATCGCATACTGCGACAAGTTCTGCTAAATCATCATTTGCGTGGCAATTAGCATGATTATTTCCAATTCCACTCATGCCGACTACGCCAACTTTTAATGCCATTTTTAAATTTCCTTCCAATAGGTGAAAATAGACTATAATGAAACGATTCTATATGGTTCGTAGCGGTTTTGTCAACAAATATCTGAAATAGGGCGTGTAATATTTTGATATTAACCACGTCCTTTTTCTTGTTGGAGGGCTTTGTAAGCCCAATAAATCGTGGTTGATACCCCATCTACAAAAGAGATGTCGTATCCATACCAAAAACTTTAGACACGCCTGAAAATATACTTGACAGCAATTCCAGTACATGCTATTTTGCAATTAAGACTCATATACCTTATCTTGTAAGGAGCAATCAGATGAGTATTAGTGTCGGAATGGTAGGTTTAGGGATGTTCGGTCCCTCGTTTATCCAATCCTATAAAGCACACCCAGATGTCCATCGACTTGCCTTATGTGATTTACGCGAAGATCGCCTCAAAAATCGGGCAAAGCAGTTTGAAATTTCGGAGACATATTCAAGTCTTGACGACATCTGCAAATCGGATTTGGATGCGCTCGTCATCATCACGCAGCATTGGATGCACGCGCCGCAGGCTATCCAAGCGATGGAAGCTGGAAAACATGTCTACACCGCTGTCCCTGCTGCAGTGTCATTAGATGAATGCGAACAGTTGATTAGAACAGTTGAACGAACTGGGATGATCTACATGAACGGTGAGACAAGCTATTTCCGCCCGGAAACTGCCTTCTGTCGCCAGAAAGCAGCGGAGGGCGCGTTCGGAGAATTTGTCCACTGTCGTGCCGAGTATTTTCACGATATGGACCACGGACTTTACGATGTGGCAAAAAATAGATGGGGTGAGCAGTTCGGACGTGATAAGACTGGTGGTATTCCGATGTACTACCCGACGCATTCAACCTGTTTCCCAATCTCTGTGATGAAGGCACACGCGACATCGGTTTCCGCACAAGGATATATCTATCCAAACGACGATTGGTTTCGGGAGGATACCATCCACAAGAATCCGTTCTCTAACGAAGTGGGACTTTTCACAATGAGCAACGGTTCAACAATGCAAATCTGTGAGTTTCGACGGATTGGACACCCCGGGTCCGAACGTGTTAGCGGTATCTATGGAACAGAAGGGAGTTACGAGCAAAGTCTTGCGGGGTGTGTTTGGGCAAGTAAAAATGAAAGGGAGATCGTCCAACCTACACAGATGCACGAATACCTCCCAGAAGAACTTGTGGAGAATTTAGGTGGACACGGTGGTTCTCATGCTTATCTCGTTCATGAGTTTGTGGATTCTGTCAATCGTCAACGATTACCGCGCGTCAATGTTTGGGAAGCGGTTCGGTACTGTGCCCCCGGATTTGTCGCACATGAATCCGCTCTTAAAGATGGTGAATTACTCCAAATTCCGGATTGGGGAGATGCCCCAAAAGGTTAAATCTAAAATTGCGCTTGCTTTTAATTCTTTTTTAAAGTATACTATCTAATTTAATAAGAAGTTTTCTAACGGCACGCGACTCTGTATCACTGTTGTCCTGCAAGTTTTACCCAAATAAGTTATCAGACATTGACTAATGTACCCAATGAATATGAGGTTATAAGGAGTATAGAATGGCTATTGAATACGCGGGAGCCTATGATGCATCTGCCATCCCTACTGATGTTGCCCGCGAAATTGAAATTTATGAGATTCAACTCGATCGGTTCCAAGCCGGTCAAGTTGAAGAGGCAACCTTTACTGAATTTAGACTTCGGCGCGGCGTTTATGGACAGCGCGATGACCGGTCGCAGATGATCCGTGTCAAGATCCCGTTCGGGGGACTTACAGCGGCACAACTTGAAATGCTCGCAGATGTTGCCGAAGAATTTTCGGATAACATCATTCACATTACGACGCGCCAAGATGTACAATATCATTACGTAGACATCAACACTACCTCTGAGTTGATGCGCCGCCTCGCAAGCGTTGACATCACAACAAAAGAAGCGTGTGGTAATGTCGTTCGGAACGTTACAGCATGTCCTCTCAGTGGTGTATGCCATGATGAGACATTTGACGTTACCCCCTATTCTAAAGCGTTATCTGCGTTCCTTTTAGGGCATCCGGATGCGGAAAATTTTGGTCGTAAGTTCAAAATTGCATTTTCTGGATGTGAAGAACATGCCTGCGGTTTAGCAAATATGCACGACATTGGTGCGGTTGCTGCGGTTAAAGAGGTAGACGGTGAAGTCAAACGCGGATTTAAACTTTATGTTGGCGGTGGACTCGGTGCGGTGCCACATCAGGCGAAAGTGTTTGATGATTTCCTCCCTGCTGAGGAACTCCTGCCAATTTCACAATCAATTTGCAGGGTCTTCACTCGTTTAGGTGAACGCAGAAATCGGAATAAGGCACGTCTGAAGTTTGTTATCGCCAAACACGGCATTGAAGAATTTCGCAAGTTGGTGCTTGAAGATCGGGAAACACTACGGCACGATCCTGAATGGACAGCGTATCTTGACAATCTGGATGCTTACGATGAAAGTCCGCTTAAACCACCGACACAACTCAACGGCACCACGAAACCTGAAGGGTTTGAAGAATGGCATCAATCTAATGTGCAGTTACAGAGCCAACCCGGTTACGCTTTTGTAACGATTACGTTACCGCTTGGGGATATTACTGCTGATCAAACGCGTGCTTTAGCAGATATTTCTCGGAAATATGTTAAAGACACTATTCGCGCCACAGTCGAACAGAACATCGTTCTCCGCTGGGTGACGATGACGGACCTACCCGCACTCTATCGCGAACTGAAAGAAATCGGTCTCGGTGATCCAGGTGCAGAATCCATGGTAGATATTACGGCTTGCCCCGGTACTGATTCTTGCAAACTTGGTGTATCCTCTTCGCGTGGTTTGGCAGCACATCTGAGAAGTCATTTCATTGAAGCCGGTGTGCAGAATGAAATCAAAGACTTCCGGATTAAGATTAGCGGTTGTCCCAATTCATGCGGACAGCATCACATCGCAAATATTGGCTTCTTTGGTTCTTCAAAACGAGTGGGTGGACATATCGCGCCCGTTTATCTGGTGCTACTCGGTGGACACATGATAGAAAACGCCAGTTCTTACGGACTTGCAACTGGGAAAATCCATGCCAACTATATTCCAGCATTCATTGAAGAATTGACTGGAAAATATGTTGAAGAAAAGCAGGATGACGAAACCTTCACCGATTACGTCGGGCGGCTTGGTAAAGTGGAAATCAAATCCATCTTGTCCCAGTACGACCAGATTCCCCCGTACGAGGAAGCACCTGAATTCTACATAGACACAGGTGACACGAAAGATTACCAACTCAAGACCGGTGTCGGTGAGTGTGCTGGAGAGGTGATAGCACTTGTCTCCATGAAGTTGGAAGAAGCAGATAGACTCATCTATGAATCCGGTTTGAATTTGGAAAAGGGTAAATATCAAGATTCCGCGGAGTTGGCTTTTGATGCAATGATTAGAGCCACCGATGGACTCTTGACAACGGTCGGTTTGCAATATATTGACGACGCAACCACTGTCAATGAGTTCCGCACGCATTTCTTTGATCCCGGTAATTTCTTCGCAGGATTCGGAGCGCATCTGTTTAAGGCTACGGAAGAAGATAGTTCTACTTTCGACCACGAATTAGCACACCGCCGCGTAGAAGAAGCCACCCTCTTCGTAGAAGAATCGCATAACGTTTATAATCGTATGCGCATCAAGCAGGAGGAAGAAGAAGCGAGTAAGCGCAAAACACGCAGATCGCGTCCTGCACCAAAGCCAAAAGTGGTCAAGGAGAAGAAACCTGTTGAGGAGATCACTGATAGCCTTGATCTGAAAGGTGTTGCATGCCCGTTCAACTATGTCCAAGCGAAAGTTCGGTTGGAAACGATGCAAGTCGGTCAACTCTTAGAAATTACCATTGATGATGGTGAACCGATTGAGAACGTACCGAAAAGTCTCACAAATGATGGGCATGATATTCTTGATACCAAGAAGATTGGAAAACATTATCGCCTAACTATCAAGAAGGGTGAGTAAGATTCAGCGCTGACTTACAGGTTTGCCCATATAAGTAATAACGTAGACTGGGGTGATTGCTTTTCATGTCCAATTGTTTTGGACAAGCAATCGCCCTTTTATATGCCAGATAACTGCTGGAGATAAGATTATGAATTCTAAGGAGATGTTCGAAGTGCTTGATCATGTGAGTACTTGGGATACGGAGATGCGCATTGACCTCGCTCGTCGAATTTTAGAAACTGTGGTCCCCGCACGCCCTCTAAAACCAGCTCAAACTATGTCATTAGATGAGGTAATCGGAATTTTGAAAACAGGCACCCCGCCGCCTACTGACGAAGAATGCAAAAAGATTATTGAAGAGGAGCGTTTAAAGAAATACGGATGATTCACGCATTATTGGATACAAGAACTATCCATCGAAGATAAACCTTGTTGATGCACTTACAACTGTCCTTAAAGTACTTGGATATCAAACTTTCAATCCAACCGATAAATACGAATTCCATTTCTTGAAATAAAACCTAAAATACGATAAACTAATCAATATATCAATGAGTTCTCTCATAAGCGAGGAAACAATGCAAGAACACACGGATTTAGCACCTGAAAATAACAATCAAACCGCTATACCTGCTATGCAACCCATGAGTTTCACGGATATTTTGGACGGGATGTTTACGCTCTATCGGAGTCACTTCCGCCTGTTTTTGGGAATCGCAATCGTTTATCTCGTGGTAGGTTTCTGTATAGATCAAATTTATATGTATCTCATAATGGAACGCGGAATGGAGGCAAACATCGCTTTATCATTCTTCTATCTTTTTGTTACATTTTTGCTGTCTCTATTGGTAGGCGGCGGGCTAATTTATGCAAGTGCACATGCATTTTTAAAAAGAGATATTACTGCTGGAGATGCTTTAAAGCAAACATTACAACGTTTTTTGTCACTTTTTGGTAGCGCGTTCCTCTGGATATTAACTGCTTTTGGGTTGTTTATAACCATCATCGGTATCCCATTTTCAATCTATTTTGGAGTCCGATGGGGACTTTACAGTCTTCCTGTGTTATTTGAAAAAACTTCTGCGGCAAAAGCGCTTAAGCGAAGTACTGAATTGGTTAAAGGCACTTGGTGGCGAGTTTTTGGAATTATGTTAGCAATTTTTCTCATCACCTTGATGATAGGGTTTATACTACAGACATCTTTCTGGGTCATCTTCAATTCCATCGCTGGTCCTACAGTAGCAGAAGAGGCAGTAGAAGAACCTTCTCTCTTGGAGACAGCCCGTCTTTTTTTCTTACCCACACCGAGGGACATTGGGTGGACCCCTTATACAATCCGGATTTTTGTTACGCAATGCATCTCAACACTTTTGATGCCGATTGGATCCATCGGTTCAGCGCTTCTCTACTTTGATATGCGGATTCGCAAAGAGGCTTATGATCTTGAGATGCAGGTGACAGATTAAAGGCTTTACCGCGCACTTCCCAAAAACGATATATGAGAACCGAAATGGCTGATGACCGACGCACTAATTTTGTAGGGATAATTTTCACGCTTTATCGTAACAATTTCGGGTTGTTTTGGCGTATTATGATACCGGTGGCTATTATCGCAATTTTATTACATATTGCGATGTTTTTTCGTACTGTAAATGCTATTGAAAAGTATGTTGATGACAAACCTGATTACACTGCAACCGCATATCTAAATACATTCTATGGAATTGTTCCTAAGGTCTCTATACCTGATCTATTTAGTACACTTGAATACCTTCCCCTAAATAGGGTTAAGAGTGCAAGGTCCTCCCCTCCCTTTATTTGGCAATACTTTCCTGTCCCGACTGTTGGTACAATCAACAACGATAGCAAAAGTATTTGGCATTGGACACTTAACTTCCAAACCTACGACTACACAGCTCTAAAAACCCTCATGTTACTCACACTTTGCCCGCTATCGTTGGCTATTGCGACGCTATTTGCCAATTCACGATTTTCTGATGTTCTCCCGGATTCAACCCCTCTTACTGCGCGTGAGGCTTGGCGACAAACAGGAAAGAAGGCGTTTAAATTATTGGGTGCGTTTGTGGTATTTGTACTTATTGTAGATGTAGGAAATTACATCCAAATCGGAATTACATTGTTGATTCCTTCATTAATGGAGTCGTTGTCCATACCGTTAATAACAACCTTGGTAATGCTCATAAGCATCTATTTACTGGTAACATTAAGTCTCTACAATCCGTGCCTCATCCTTGAGAACAGATCCATTATAGGTATTTTTAAACGAAGCCATGCACTGGTCAGCGGGGCAAGGTTACGTTTTTTGTGGATTTATCTTTTAACAGGATGGATCGCTGCTGTTTTCACTTCGGTTCTATTGGGGACAGTATTGTTACTGTTTTCAGTCTTTTTTTCCGAACTTGCACCAATCCGCGAAGCGTTAACCCCATTAAAATTTCTGTCACTTTTCATCGGTGGAAATGTTGCAGTAGAGTTGCCAAACTTACCAAGTACTCTCCCTACCGTTTCACTACTCATTGTCAAAGGTATAATCACGACCTTTTTAGTTCCTATATGGGCAATTGTAACTACGCGTCTCTACTTAGAAAGCGTAGAGAATATTGCAGAGGCTAAATAAGAAACATAATGGAACAAAAAAAAAGAAATTATCTTTGTATCATAGTGTACTGTATTAGTCTGATTATACTGTTGACAGTCGCTGCAGAAGAACAGACATTTCGCGATGAATTGGAGGCGAAACGTTCTGACCCCGCGGTTTCTTATGAAAAATACCAAAAAGATTTAGCAAAACTCCTTAAATCTAAAGAACCTAAATCTGAATGGAGCTTTAGACTTGAGTATGTGTTATTTCCGCTGAGTGCCATAGCACTTGGAATTGTGGTAGCCTTTTTTATCAGGCAAATTCAGAGGAACCTGATACGTGAAGTGCGAGACGACGAAAAACCAGAAATAGCAGCAGATCAGGTGGACACAGAGAAAGTAGCCCTTGCGCGTGCTGAAACAGCAGTTGAATCAAACGATTTTCGCAGTGCGCTTCGCTATCTTTATCTCTCAGCTATTTTGCATCTCCAAGAACGTGGTATCCTTCCCTATGATAAAAGCCTCACCAATCGTGAGTATCTTCACCAATCACCAACGGATGTTGACCTACAGGCAACGCTTGGACCAGCGGTTTCAGTTTTTGATGAGGTTTGGTACGGACACAGACCTTGTGACGCGGAGACCGTTGCAAATTATAGAAACTTGTTACAAAAAATCTATAGCGGTTAGGTGAAGACAAATGCGAATCCTCCAAAAATCTGTTCTTATCCTAACTTTAATAATGCTAACCTGTTCTCAAATGTCGTGTGATTCGTTAGAACAAGGGAGTGTACTTTATCTTATTTTACGTAAACTAAAGTTCCGTGTCACTCCAATTTCAACAGAATATCCGTCTCGCCTGAAAAGGTACGATGTGTTGTTCCTCCAAGACCTTAACGATGCACCTTTGGAAACAGAGATTGAGAAGATTCAAGATTTCGTTAGAGACGGTGGCACCTTAATCGTGAGTGGAGGCAACCATCAAGCGATGGGGAAATTTGTTGCAGCGTTCGACTTAAGATTGCGTAGATTAGAGAGAAGATTGGGATTCGTACAAAGAATTAGCGATGAACCCTTTTTCCCATTACATTCAGTTGACGAAATTCACGCACGGGTATATTTTGTTATTGACGCTTTTGGACGAGATGTCGCGGTGCTTTACGGGAAAGGAAGTGACGCAGTAGTTGTAACACTACGCGAAGGTGAAGGGCGTGTATTTTTTACAACATCTGCATATCTTTTCGACGAGGATGGGTTGCGAAATAGTGGCAATGCAACGTTTCTCTACAACCTTATGTCAACGCTTCCTCGCAACGCCCGCATCGGTCTTGCTGAGGAGAAATACATCACGCATGAGTCTAAGCCACCTGATTCGTTTACAACGCTTGTGTTCAAAACACCCGGTGGTTTAGCTGCTGTCTATGTATGTCTTGTTCTTTTTGTTTTCCTAACACTGCGAGGGAGACGTTTCGGAAAGCCTTTGGATGTGCGGGAAAATAACAGACGTTTGAACTCTGAATACGTCTACGCGATGACAAGACTCTATCAAAAGGCGGACACGCGCATGGAGATTTTACGGCATATCCGAGATAGATTCAGATCAGATTTGGGCATCCGCTGGCGTGTTAACCCTAATTTAGATACGACAACTTTTCTGGAGGAATTAACACAGCGAGGTGCGGTTGACGAAGAAGGGGTACTTAAAAGGCTTATTCGTGACCTTGAACGGTCTGGTAATCTATCGGAGTCGCAACTGCTTGAAATGGCGAAACGGGTTGAGGCATACCGTGAGACATCAAAGATTGGTAGGGCAAAGTAGAACGATCTCATAGGTGTTCAATTGAGCGTACAATCTCTTGTAAGAGGGCTTTTTAAGCCCGATTTTACATCTTGAGTTCCGCAGGAACGATATGTTTATAGCAAACTCATATTAGAAAATCCTTAAGTTAACATTTATAGATTTCGCACGCTCTACCCAACCGACATCTACAAACTAAACGTGATTTTCAACTGCATGGAGGATAAAAAGGCAATAAGTTATGGAGAATTTAGTTCAAACATCTTTTGAAAGAATGAAACAAGAGGCGCAAAAAGTTATCGTCGGGCAGGTAGAACTCTTTGAGCTTGTCGTTGTGGGTTTGTTTTCAGGTGGACATATCCTATTAGAAGGTGTGCCCGGCACTGCGAAGACGCTCATCGCAAAAACGTTAGCGATGGTGGTATCAGGACGGTTCAGCCGCGTTCAGTTTACGCCTGACCTGATGCCATCTGATATTGTCGGCACAAGCGTTTATGACCTGACAACAAATCAATTCAACCTAAAGCGTGGACCTGTTTTCACGAATGTGTTACTTGCAGATGAAATCAATCGCGCACCTGCGAAAACACAATCTGCCCTCTTAGAATGTATGGAAGAACGGCAGGTTAGCATTGACGGTGTGCGTCACGAACTTCCTGCGCCGTTCATTGTATTGGCAACGCAAAATCCTATTGAATATGAGGGGACTTATCCACTTCCTGAAGCACAACTTGACAGATTTCTATTTAAGCTCCGCGTGGACTACCCTGGTGCAGAGGTGGAGACGCAGATTTTGATGAATTATCATCAAGGGTTCAACGCTACTCGCTTGGAAGCGGTAGGCGTCGAAAACGTGATTGATAGCACATCGCTTCAAGAATGTCAGGTGGAAATCCAGAAAGTCACAGTAGAAGATTCAATCCTAAATTATATTGTCGGTTTAGCGGAGGCATCACGCAGTTCAAATGAGTTGATGTTAGGCGGGAGTCCCCGCGCCTCAATTGCCCTCTTGTTAGCGAGCAAAACCTACGCTGCGTTACAAGGACGCGATTATATTCTGCCTGACGATGTGAAATACTTGGCACCCCATGTCTATCGGCATCGTATCCTTTTGAAGCCGGACGCTGAAATTGAAGGATTAACCCCGGACGATGTGATTGACCGCTTACTCGCTGAGGTAGAGATTCCACGTTAAAAAAAAGATGCATATAAGCAGACGTTTCCTTATTTTTCTACTTCCGATAGCCATTCCGATTGTGCTTTACAACGTCTCACCGAATCTTTTATTTATCGGTGGTGCGTATCTGGTGTTGCTATTTATGGTCGGCATCATAGACTATGTTACAAACCCCATATTTGAAAAAGTTGAAATCAGCCGCGAGATGAATTCTAAGTTTTCGCTGGGAGTAGAGAACGTTGTGAGACTGAAAATCGTCAACCGTTCGCGTCATCAGTTGAGGGTAAGCCTTAAAGACGATTTCCCTGATGAATTGCTGCATGAGAAGGTGACTTACGACTGCCGTGTTGCACCTATGGATGACGAAATTGTGTCTTATCATCTCACACCGTTGCGGCGAGGTATCTATCAGTTTGGGGACATTCATGTGCGGTGTTTGGGTGTATTAGGTTTTGTTGTCCGTCAACGTCGTGTGCCAGCAGAGACAGAGATAAAGGTTTATCCGAATCTACAAGCAGTACGGCAATATGAACTCTTAGTCAAACGTGGCATGCTCCACCGTATTGGACTAAAAAATTCACGACTATTTGGCGAAGGCACGGAGATGGAAAGGTTGCGCGAATACTCCCCTGATGACGATTTTCGCCGTATTGATTGGAATGCCACTGCACGCCACCGCAAACCTATTGTACGGGAATTTGAGACCGAACGGAGTCAAGATATTGTTATTATGTTGGACACTGGTAGACTAATGGCTTCGCCAATCCTTTTGGAATCATCCGAAATACCTGACGCAGAATCGAGATCGCAAAAGGCGATGCTAAAGTTGGATTACGCTATCAATACAACTTTGATGGCTGCGCATGTTTCAACGTTGAAAGGCGATAAGGTCGGGTTAATTGCTTTTGCGGATACCGTTCACCAATATCTTGCGCCGAAACCGGGAAAGAAACAGTTTCTCACGATGTTAGAAACGATCTACGCGCTGCCTGTTCATCCGGTAGAACCGGATTATGAATCGGCGTTTACCTATCTCGCTTCAAAGCAGCGGAAACGTGCCCTCATTATACTTTTCACCGATATTCTTGACAAAGATTCTGCTGAGGGGATAGCTGCTTATGTTGCCCAATTCTCCAAACATCACCTCGTTGTTTGCGTTACGTTGACAGATTCAGGTATTGTTGAATTGGCTGAGCAGCGGTCATCCAATTCCAAATCGGTCTATCAAAAAGCGATTGCTGAACGGTTATTGCAAGAAAAACACGCGACTTTAGAGGTTTTGCGACGTCAAGGCGTTATCACGATTGATGTCCCCGCACATCAGTTGACGATGGCAGTGGTGAATAAGTATTTAGAGCTTAAGGCGAAATCTAAAATATAACGAAACCCATAATTGTCAATTGAGTGTTCCACCACCCTCGGCAGGCGCGTTTTGTAAACGCGCCTGCGCTATAAGAAGATAATATCGTAGAATGGGTAGAACACAGCGAAATTTATAGGAATCTTAGTGTTTAGCATATTGCATCAGATACACCTTTCGCCCCTCTGGGGCTTGACTTCTACTATCGTCATGCAGCTATACACCTGTCGCCTCTCTGAGGCTTTGGAAATCCCATATTAGCACCAGCGGTGCGGAATGTGTATAGAAAAAGTCGTAAAATATAAACCTGAACCCCAGCGGGGTGACAGGTATATGGAATTGTGAACAAACAATTTTACGAACTACCATAGTCGGTTTTAGCAGGTTTCATGCCAAAGAGGTAGGTGAACAGAACGACACCTGTGACAGCACCAAAACCGATTTTGATAGCATTTGGCAACTCAGAAGGCGATACAAAACCTTCAATCGTCCCCGCCACGACGAGTAAGACAACACACCCACCAAGCATTTGAATAGCGGTTCTCGCTGCATTTATCAACGCACGTTTCCGCGTGTATTGCGATGGCGCGATAAGCGAATACCCCAATTTCATGCCTGCCCCGCCAGCAATAAAAATCGTTGTCAGTTCAATATAGCCGTGTGGCGACACAAATGACCAGAGTGCTAATGCAACACCGTTGACATGACACAATCCGGCAACAGCACCGATAAGAATCCCGTTGTAGACTAAAATATAAACACTGCCTACCATAAACATGATGCCCCAGGCGAATGCAAGGAACGCGACCCGAATGTTATTCGTCATCACAAAGGAAGCAAAAAGATTTCTGTTTCCTGCTGATGTGTCATTCCATGCATCGCTACCCAGTTCTTTGATGTGGTTTAAAGTGCTTGGAGGAATGAGTTGCTCAGCAAATTCGGGAGTTCTCAAGGCACTCCAATACGTGCCTGCAAACGCTATGGTGAACATCAGGAAGGCAGCGCCAACAAAATAGATATTTTCTCGGAATACTTGCGGAAAGCCGTACCGAAGAAACCGCCAAAATGATCCACGTTTTAGTGGTGAGGCTTGATAGACAGTGGAATGCGAGCGGGATGCCAACTCATTCAGGTAGGTAACACATCGGTCTTGTGGAAAATCACGACGCGCAACCGCTAAATCGGATGTTATACGCCGATACAGATATCCGAGTCGGTTGAGTTGTTGCGCATTCGCATTTCGGGGTTGGTTTAATAATGTTTCCAACTCATCCCAAGCCATCTGTTTTTTCTCAATAAATTCAGCAGCAGTCATGATTAATCCTTGTTGTATATTTTTTGTTAGAGGGAAATCTTGTAAGCCCGATTTTCTTCTTGTAGGAGCGACCTCCTGGTCGCGACCCATCGAATACCATAACCATACGCGTATTCGGTGTTGATTTGGACAAATGCCAAACGCGCATTTGGCGTTGATTCCTACGAAGATGCTATTATCTTATTCATTACCGATATCCAAATCGAACGACATTTTCTCACCCGCACCCCACATCTGATCATACAAACCCGATTTGACATAACGATGAAAACTTGAATATTCCCAATCCTTCGGAGCAGCTGTCAATCCATGTTTAACAGGATTGTAATGGATATATTCCACATGTTTTTCAAAATCTTTATCATCTCGAATAGCATGTTCCCAAAACCTACGTTGCCAAAACATACGTTCCTGTTTATTTTCTCGTGATTTGGAAACTCTATCGGCAAATTCGTCTTGGCAATGCTGGCTGAAATGCGTTTTGATCAATCGCCATCGTGTTGAGTAGTTATCATCGTCTTTCGGCAAAGTCCAGATGCAGTGCAAGTGGTCGGGAAGTAGGACAAAGGCGTTGATTTCTATCGGATGTCGTTGCATCGTCCATTGAAATGCTTGTCGTAGCAATTGCACATTCTCTGGACAGCAAAGGAAACGTCTACGATTGTAGGTAACGACAGTAAAGAAGTATCTTGCGCCTTTGTTTCTTATGCGGCGATATCTCATGTCCATTACCTTTCTTTTATTTATTGGATGATTTGTTGTGTTTCGCAAACTACAATGAAAATACAATAATTCGTAGGTTGGGTTGAGGCACGAAACCCAACTCTTTTTATTGCTTTTCGTGCGTTGAAGTTGGGTTTCGCAAGCTCAACCCAACCTACGAAGATAGATACACGAACCCAACGGATGCATGTATACGCGTATACATGTTGGGTTTGTCAACTTAACACATTATGCGTCAACATAAAAAGAAACATCAACAACACCGTAGGTTGGGTTGAGGCACGAAACCCAACTCTTTTTATTGCTTTTCGTGCGTTGAAGTTGGGTTTCGCAAGCTCAACCCAACCTACGAATAATACACACATACGTGTATACATGTCGGGTTTCGCTGATGCTTCTACCCGACCTACGATAAATTTGGCAAACTATCCACAATCTCAACCGTCTGCAAACTAACATTGATGACACGTCCAATCAAATCCACAATATACCGCGGTTCATCCGCGCGATTCGGGTCGTTGACAATGCCACTCCGTTTGTCCACCTTCACGCGATACTGGTCTATTACCCACTCCAACGCGGAACGGGTGCCGAGCCGATATTCAAACGCTTCCGAAGGGATACCGTCTATCGTGAGATAATCGTTATAGACCAACTGCGTTTTGTCTCTGGAGAGTTTCATCTTCTCCACACGCCAATCTATGGGCATGTCCGGTGTTTCATGCTCCGTCAGACCGTTGTATGTCGGTTGTGACTCATAGGCAACGTGGATGTCTGCCAACTGTGCGCCAGCGTTGGCAAAACCCCAGAAATCGGGTGTGTATGGGATATGCGGTAGGTCGCGCTTGAGGTTTGCTTGATACTTCTCACGATAGTCGGGATGGTGCAGGATGCCGTAGGTGTAGTGGAAGATGTCCCATTTGCTGATGGTGTCATCGCCGTAGTGTTTGCGGAATGCTGCCAATGCCCAATCGGTGATGTTCTCTTGGCGGTTTGTGCCGTCCTCGTTGTAGGTGTAGAAGGGGAAGCATTGACAATCACCAGTTAGATGAAGGTCTGGAATCACATCAACCATCAACGTATGAAAGGGTTTGCTACCACTAATTCCTTTGGCACAAATAACATGATTCTCTTTTTCCATTTCAGGTAGAGGAAAAATAGATGGGAAAAAGGACGCACGTTCTGTCATCATTCTCGGGTCAAAATAGAGATTCATCTTTGAAAACGGTCGATAAAGTGATGCTCTAATCTTCTTCTGTGAAAAATGAGCAGTTCTTCCGCTTTTTAATTTATTTTTTAAACTTGAACTCCACTTAATTCTTCTTTTATCAGATAACACAAAATCATCAACCTTTACTGTTCTGTCTTCCCGCCTGTTCCATCTATCTATTTCAACGTTGTAGGTCTCACTCATTTGTTGAATATTCTTTGTAAGTTCGCTTGAATTGAAATTGTAAGCCCATGTATCTCGATTTGTTGACACACCAAGACTGTGGGTTTCAAAGATTACACTCGCTGCTGCATCTTTTGCTTCCTTGCTACCCATAGGCATAAAGGTATCAAACTCAAGGTGGAGTCCTTCGGTTAGCCAAGTATTGCGATTGTCAGGTGTTAACTGGCACCATTCAACGTTTTTGTAGTGTTGATTTGAATTGAGAAAGTTATACTTCTGTTCCTTACGCCAAAATTCATCAACACGCGCATAATAGATTTTGCCAGAATCTGATTTTGCTTTTTTCTTTATGAAAAAATTGATGCTCACGCCAACCTGAATCCTAAACACGTTGTGCGTTGTTCCTGACAACTTCGGATTTTTACGGACGTTCCCACTCAAATCCATAATGTAAATCGCATCAAAATCTTGCGCGAGATGTTTCCGCATACCATCAAATGCTAAACCGTCAAGAAAACCGTTGTTCGTAACAAACGCTACAATCCCTTCATCGCCAATTCGCTTTGATGCCCAACTGAACGCCTTCACATACGGGTCGTATAATTTATTTTTCAGTTGTGCATTTGAATCTTGCACATACGTTTCCTCAATTTGTTTATCCATCGTCTCATATTTTCTATTTTTGTTATTATCGTTTTCATTTACTTGTTGTGCATTATAAGGTGGATTGCCGATAACAACAAACATATCTGCCTCTTTCTGCCGTTCCACGCGTTCTGTGTTTTCCTGTGTAAAGAGTTTCATCTGGCGTTCTTCAAGCAGCTCAAAGGTATCCGCAAGGGCAATGCCCTCAAACGGCAGATATGTCCCTGTGCGTTCAAAGTATTCGTGTTCAATGTTCATGCTGGCGATGTAGTATGGCAACAGCAGAATCTCGTTGCAATGCAGTTCGTTGCGATACTTCTGCTCTAAAGCGGCACCCGAAATGTCACGCATCAGTCGGACGATGAAGTTGCCCGTGCCAACAAACGGGTCAATGATATGTACGCCTGTGTCCGACAGCGACCGATTGAACTCAGTTTTGAGGATATGTTCGGTGCTGTTGACCATAAAATCCACTATCGGTTGCGGTGTGTAGACGATGCCGTGTGTGTCTGCGACCTCCACCGAAAATCCCTGAAAAAACTGCTCATAAACGGTGTTGAGAAAGTTCTGTTTTTGTGAGAAGTCTTTGCAGAGGGTTGCGGCGTGTTCTATTGCCTCATAGAACGGGTTTAGCGGTTCGAGGAAATCGTCCCGACTGAACGCTTGCCGTATCAGTGCGTCAATCACATTTTCTATCTCGCGTGCAATGATATTTCTGCGTGTGAAGTCAGGGTTGTCGAACACGGTGCGGAAGATACGTTCCGTGAGCAGGTGCTGAATAAGCATCTCCTCAACGGCGGCTTGCGACAGGTTCGGGTTGATAGCGTCTCGGCACTGCTGATAAAAGGTTGTGAAGGCGTCATTGAATTGCGGGTTGGTTTCGTGCTGTTCTGCTATCAGTTCAGCGAGTCTTTTGCCGAGTGCGGGGACTTTCTCTTTGAATTCAGTGACAGCCGACTGCCATTTTTTGACGGCATCCTGTGGAGGATCAAATAGTTGGTTGAGTGCATTAATCAGGTCGGACGGGTCGGTGATGTCTGTGTCCAGCACCTTCTGCTCGTTCTGATAGAGGATGCAGTGTTGCGGGTTCTGAAACAGGATGTTATCAAACGGGTAGCCAGCGTCACGTTTCTGTTGCACCGCGGTATTTAAGTTATCGTCCATATCCTTCGCTTCCCAATACGCGATGGGGAGTTTGGATTGTGCGAGGAGTATCGCGCCATCCAGATATATGTATCTGCCAGCATCGGTTTTTATTTGGTGTTGCGGGACGAAAGTGGCATTGACCTGCTTGGCACAGGTATCTAAAAGTAATGCAAATGGATTGCTGACTGCACCTTCGTGTGTGATGTTGCGTTGTGCGTATTGTTGGAGTGCGGCGTAGTATTCGCGGATCGGTTTATGTGTCGGTTTTAGGTTCAGTTGTGGCATGCGGGTATTTTAACAAGTGCGGGGGTTGTTGTCAAGGGGATAGGAGCGTTTCTTTTAGGAGGGAACTCCGGGGAATCATGCCGAATGCCAAAAGCGCATTCGGCGTTGATTTGGGGGAATACCAAAAAGGTATTCATACCGTTGATTTCTTGATTTGGATTCCCAACTATCAGTGAGGTTCGTCGCTATTCGGAGATCGCTTTCGCTGAATACCAAAAGCACATTCACAACGTTGATTTGATATTCTCCAAAAGACATTTATATTATTGATTTAGACCTATAACTTACTATATGGCAATTCAGTTGCCTTAATACCTTAACACATATCCTAATTTCATATTATAGTTCTCGTAGGGAATCAACGCAGCATGAGCGTTTGGCACGCTGCCAAATCAACGCCTCATGCGCTTTTGGCATTCGGCGGGTTTCGTTCCTCAACCCAACCTACAATATAAATTTTCAGTAAAATTATTAACTGAGAATACTCAAAACTAAAGAATTCTGTCCAAAAAGTAAAAAATTGTTGCATTAAAAACGTAAATGTTGTATAATATATAAAAATGTCAGAAATTACTTGAAAAAGTAGTGGGCATTTTTTGTAAAGTCGTGTAGACTTTACAAAAGGTGTTAGGAATGCACGGAACGCGTGTGTTACACCTGGGCACGCTCACCCCCGAGTGGGGGCGCACTGACAGTGCTGATTACCACAAAAGCACAATCAGCGCGTAGCCATGCCATAGTACCAGTATGACAGGGCTGGTTTTCATTTTATCACAAGTATCACGCTTGTTGCTATAGAAATATGGAAACCAGCGAGCCCGAAAGGGAACAGTTGACAGCAACTTTTCACTTTATCCTGCCAACATCTCCTTGAGGGTCTGTCAAAATCAGAAAGACCGCTATACGAAAATAGCGTGTAGATGAATGTTACAGACATTTACCCAAATCCCAAAAGGAGATTGAATAATGTTCTATATTCAACAACAGATCGAAAAACGAAATATCTTTGTTCCGATATTCATTGTATTCTTATGCATCGCAACCTTTGTCCATGCCCTCACGTGGAAAGAACTCTATGAGGCATTAGACCTGTTTTTAAACGCCAGAGAGTTGGCTTCAACCGTTGCTGGACAGATAAAGACTCTTGAGGATAGAACTGCAGAGCTTGAAATTGAGATTCCTCAAAAAAAATCTATCCATGCAAGGAAAAGTTCGCTAATATTATCATATCATCTCTCGCTGAGTAGAATGAAACAGGAGGTAAAGGACGCAGAAAAAGCGTTATCAGCTGCTGAGGCAGCAACGTCTACTGCGGAAGCCAATAAAACCTTTGCCGAGGACGCTGTTAAAACCTCTGCCAGGAATGAAAATAGTGCTTATCTTGCGTGGTTTACCCATAAATATAGAAGCGGTTGCTATAACTGTCCTGATAGCGCGTGTGCTACTGAGGCTCAGCTTAACGCGGACTGGCAGGAAGCTAAAGCCGAACTTGCACAGGATAGGAAAGATTTAGAAGCTGCCAAAGCGGAAGTAAAGGCATGTAAGAAAGCAGAAAAAGAGGCAAGGACAGAACATCATAACAAACGGTATTCTTTAGCTTTGGCGGGACCTTATATTGGACATGAGATTTCAACGCTTTCAAGAGATGTTCTTTCTTTGCATACGGAGATTGAGAATCTTGAAAAAGAGCTTAAAGCTAAAAACAAAGAGCTTGTTGCCAAACGTGCAAGGCAAAAGGAAATAGATGCGCAATATCCTACTGTGCGCGCCTATATGACAGCGTTCCTTGCTGCGACTAAGACTGAGGGGTTTGATTTTGATGCATATATAGAAGCAAATCCGCCCCCGTCAATCATTTTTGATAGTGAATAATTTTGAGGAGGAATAACAAGATGAAATCCAAAATCTACGCTTTTTGCGTTATTGTGGTTTCTGTTCTCCTACTTTCTTCTTTATTTTTTGTATTTTCTTTAAAAAAAGAGGGTCAGCATTCTGTTCTACCGAAATCCGCAGTTCATGAGTCTGTGTCGTCTGATCAGACGCCCCCTTTGTTTATACCTGA
>JAPPIG010000068.1:0-82634 GCA_028820635.1 Candidatus Poribacteria bacterium | reverse complement strand
AGGTATGAGTCAGGAAGAGGCGAACAAGATTTACCTTGAAGCCCAATCGGATTTACCTGAAGGTATGAGTCAGGAAGAGGCGAACAAGATTTACCTTGAAGCCCAATCGGATTTAAAGGGAATATTTGAAGCCGCAAAGAAAGCTGGGGAAGAAGCAGAGGCAGCGTGGTTGAAAATGACTCCCGAAGAGCGGGTTAAAGACTATCAAGAGCATATAGAGGAATGGGAGTCGTTAATATCTGAAATGGAGGCAAATGGAGAGCCGGTAGAATGGCACCGTAATCATGTCGCCATACTCAAGAGGTATCAGGAATGGGAAGCGGATACTCCGCGGCGTCTGAAAGAATTTGAAGAAGGACGTCGTGAAACAGAAGAGTCGCTAAAGAAACTTGATCTTTGGACACGTGATATGATAGAAATATTGAAACCGATTGCTCATTTTGAGGTTGAGGAAATAGATGGGAAGATCAATATCATCTCGTGGGATTTAAATTATGATGCGTTACAGCAGAGAAAGATGGGGCAGGACACCAATGCTAAACAAGATGCGGAGCCTCCTGCATCTTCTATAACAGCTGAACCTGCAATCCGCCCACAAAGCGAAAATCCCGTATCAACTTCAGATCCCCTTTATGATCCGGTCAAGTCGTTGTCTTTGGCACAAACTTCGTTGAAATCATGGCGTGCTGATTTAGATGCGAAATACTTTGATGTGGTCATATCGCAGTATTTTACCCCACAGGAAATAGATGAGTATTTCCAAACGCCGCAAGAACGTGAAACATTGAAATCCCGGACCTCCGAGATGCAAAGAGAAGTGGTGTCAAAGATACGCAAGGTTGTCTCCGAGATACCGAATGCAACGCAGACACAAAAAAGCAAACTCGCGCGTGAGTTGGTCACCGCCAACTTTGACAAAGATTTTGCCGATGCTGTAATAGAACAGCTGCAACTTGACCAAAAATAATCAACCATATCTAAACTGCTACAGTCAGCAGGGGGCATCAACCAACCTACTGACTGCAGCATATTTTAATCTAAGCTACCGCAGCCGGCAGGGGCATCAACCAACCTGTCGACTGCAACATCTTTTTAAATCCTGTCGCGATAGCGTTTTATCGCGACAAAACCATAGGAGTATTATATCATGAAACGCTGGACAGCGTCTACCCTTTTCTTGTTAATCGCACTCTTTCTCGGTGCGATTCCCACCCACACTGCCAACGCAAACGATGCGGAAATAGAGGCGTTGCTTGACGAAATTGCATCTTTGGAAAAAAAGTTAACGCGTTTGAAGAAATCCGTTGATTCAAAGCAGTCGGATATTGAGACAGCGAGACGCAACCTTTCTTATATTGCGGACACGATCGCCAATGTGGATATGTATATTGCCAGTGCCAAAGCCGAGCTGGCAGCCGCTGATAACGATGCAGAACGCGCAGACTGGTTAGCCGTGATTGCGGATTTAGAGAAATATCGCACTGAGCAAGAGTCTGAATATAACTCGGTGGCTTATACAATCCAGCTGCTTGAGGCAGAGATAGACGGTCTCAATGCCGATATTGCTGAGGTAAAGAAGGAGATCACCATAGCATACGCACGCCTCTTTGAATTGCTCAACGACTAAATCGTGTCGGTAGCAGTTCGTAGATTGAGTAGAGCGTCAGCGAAACCCGACATGAACAAAACGGGTCGGGTTTCGCTTCGCTCTACCTATAAGTGTCAATTTAGTGCCTGATTTCCTGTTGGAGGGCTTTCCAAGCCCGATTTTATGAGCCACAACCTCTGAAATCGGGGTTAGAAACCCTCCAACAAGAGGTGATTTCCTTAAGTTGACACTTATGGGTTTCGCTTCACTCTACCCGACCTACAATACTCCTATAGGAAATTAACGTTTGTGATAGAACACACCAGAAAAACCGAAAACTGAATAACCCTGTGAATCGGGTATGTAAAGTTTTTGTCACTAAGAAAAGCATTATGCGGCTTTTGTGTCTGGATACCAATGGCTTTCCCAAACATTATTCTTTTGGCTTCACAACTATCTAATGATATATTAAACATCGGTATCCTCTCCTTTGGAGAAAAAATAAATTATTTGGAAGGGATACCATTTTTACATACTTTGGACAACCCACCACTTATAATCTTCCTGTGACAAAAACTTTACACACCCTGAACTCCTATGATATTGAAAATTGCCACCAGATGTGTTATACTAAGACAAATAATTCACCAACTTTTATTCTTTACGCGCCAACATGCACATAGAACTTCTCAACTACCCTTTAGTCCAGATTTCTGCTGGTCCATTTACGATGGGAACTTATCCAACGGGATTGCGAAAAACCGATCCCGAGGAACCGCAACGCAGCGTTACATTAGATGCTTATGCCATTGGAATCTACCACGTTACAAATGTGCAGTACGCGCAATATGTTAAGGCAACAGGATATAGACAACCACTGTATTGGGGGGATGAACGTTTCAATGGGAAAGATTATCCGGTTGTCGGTGTAAGCTGGTATGATGCGACCATTTTTTTAGAATGGCTAAGCAAGGAAATAGGAGAGGAATATCGTCTGCCGACAGAGGCTGAATGGGAAAAAGCTGCGCGCGGCACTGATGGCAGAGAATATCCGTGGGGAAATGTATGGGATGCAAGTCGAGCAAACACATCGGAATCGCAACTTAAAAAGTTGACTCCAGTTGGTAGTTATCCAGAGGGTATCAGTCCTTTTGGATGCTACGATATGGCAGGGAATGCTTACGATTGGTGCAGCGATTGGTTTCATGCCGAAACATATAAATACTCGCCTGCGGATAATCCGATGGGTGCAGTTGAAGGTAGACGGAAGGTAATTCGCGGCGGTTCGTGGTTACCGCGCGGCGAGTTTGCTGCGCGTTGTGCGAATCGTGCTGCGTACGAACCGATTCGTGCAGTTCATAATGTTGGGTTTCGGGTTGCAATAGATATGTAATTGAAATGAATGTTGAAAACATCACGCGAAATATTTCATTGTTATGATTAAAAAACAGATAGATGAATCCCAACAAGAATTCCGTGATGCATTGCTGACATGGTTCAAAAGGTATCATCGGAAAATGCCGTGGCGAGGGATTAATGACCCGTATTGGATTTGGGTTTCGGAAGTGATGCTTCAGCAAACACAAGTCAAAAAAGTTGTGGACTACTATGAAAGATTCATAGAACAGTTTCCAAATGTTAAACAACTTGCTGCTGCACCACTACAGAATGTACTAAAGGTCTGGGAAGGATTAGGCTACTACGCACGAGCACGGAATTTACATAAAGCGGCACAGTTTATTATAAAAGAGTTAGACGGGGAAATTCCAAAGGATTATGCTACTTTTAGGAAATTGCCAGGGGTAGGAGATTACAGTGCCGCAGCGGTACATAGCATTGCTTTTAATGAACCTTACGCCGCAGTTGACGGTAACATTAAACGTGTGTTAGCACGTCTTTACCTGATAGATGCGCCTATTAACGAGACTTCGTCAGCGAAACACTTTCAGCAAAAAGCAGACGATCTTTTAGATCAGGATGAACCCGGTCTATTCAATCAAGCGATGATGGAATTGGGTGCAACTGTCTGTCGCCCGCAATCTCCAACTTGTCTTATTTGTCCTGTAAATATATTTTGCGACGCATTCCACACATCCCGCCAAGATGAATTTCCACATAGACGTAAAACGAAACCGACACCAGAACATCATATCGCTGCAGGTGTTATCTACAAAGGATCAGAAGTTTTAATCGTCCAGCGACCACTTGAAGGTTTACTTGGTGGACTCTGGGAATTTCCTAATGGACAGATTGATGAAAACGAAACTGCAGAAGATGCCTGTATCCGTCATATTACAGATATTGTCAATCTTTCTGTCACCAATGTCAAATACCTCACCCGTGTCAGACACGCGTTCACCCATTTCAAAATAGTCGTGGATGTTTTTGAATGCGAATATAAGGCGGGTGAGATCGTTTTGAACGGGTCCATAGACTCAAAGTGGGTTAAACTAACTGCGCTGCAGGATTACCCGCTTCCGCGTGCAACCCATAAATTTTTAGATAAATTAATTCTTTGAACCGAACTTTTCTTCGTATTTTTCCCACACTTCATCCGGTAACGGCGTACTGGCAGCGATAACATTTGCCTCAAGCTGCTCAACAT
This sequence comes from Candidatus Poribacteria bacterium, assembly GCA_028820635.1. Lineage (GTDB taxonomy): Bacteria > Poribacteria > WGA-4E > WGA-4E > WGA-3G > MSPOR6. The sequence goes on along the minus strand of JAPPIG010000068.1, from coordinate 78,441 downwards.
TGAGGCTCCCGATGTTATTGCCTTGTATCCGCTCTTCTTTCAGACAGAACTGAAGCGCCAATTGAAGTATACTTATTCCTTCTTCAACACACCATTCCCAAATTGGGTATGATGCGGCAACATCACCTTCCTTTTTCCAACGTCCCCGTTCAATTTCAGCATCAAGATCAACACCTGTGAGGATACCACGAAGAATAGACCACCCGTTCATCACACCGATGTCTGCCTCAGCAGCGGCGGGGAGAATTGTGTCTTTAACAGTTTGCCGGATTAGATTGTAATCGTTGAAGCACAAGAGAAGATCGACATCACCTGTCGCAATGGCTTTGAGATGAAAATCGTGTTGTCGCATACCGTAACCGACAAAACGAACAAGTCCACGTTCTTTACATTTAAGCACACCTTCAAGTGTTCCACCTTTTTCAAGGGTAGGATCAATTTCATGCGGGTCGTGGATCAACATTCCGTCAAGATAGTCAACATTGAGTAGTTTGAGTTGGTCTTCAAGATCAGCGATAGCGCGATCAGCAGAATAGTCAGGTCTACCCTGTCCATATCCACCCCAATCTGCTGCAGAATGGCAGCAGAGCCGAGCAGTAATAATGACATCTTCACGGGGAATCTCCTTCATTGCTAAACCGAGTTTGCGAAGAGAATCACCATAACAACGGGCACAATCAAAGTGATTTACACCGATAGAAATTGCGTGTTTAATCAGCGCAATAGCATCTTCATCTGAAACAAAACCGAAATTGTTGCCGAAACCTTGTGTGCCGAACGGAACGACGGGTATGCTTAATTCAGTTCTACCTAAACGGCGGCGAGGAATAGTTGGTAAGGTTTGATTTGCCATAAATTTCTCCTGATAAGCGCGCGATGCATTGGGTTAAAACCAGTTACAACACATTACGCAATAGTTGTCATGTCAGTTTTTATCTTGCAAAATGTTTCTTGTTCCGCTTTTTTATGTGCCTCTCACACCTAAAAGATTAATAAAAGACACAACTACTCAAAGAGTTGTGAGACGGGACAGCTAAATCCCGGCACAACATCTTCACCCGTGAGTGTGTCTTCGTAAGTGAGCAGTGCAATAACTCTTTCAGAACGATAAACTGTCACCGTTTGGGAGTGGGGATCGAGAATCCAGACGAGACGTGTGCCGGCATTCAGATAGGCGAACGCTTTATCCACAACGCGGGACTGAACATCTGTCGGCGAAATAACCTCAATCGCCAAGTCGGGAGGGATCGGAAAACCTTTGTTTTCGTCTCCATCCAATCGGGTACTTGAAACAAACGCCACATCGGGCTTCAGTCCACGTTCACCGACCCGAAAAGTTACCTCTACGTGTACCTCCCCTAACTGATTCTCACGCACATGCTGGTCTAAATACCGGATAACCTTAACACTAATCTTGCTATGTGCTCTTGTGGCTGGTGACATCGGCACTAATTCTCCTTTAACGTATTCATAGCCCTCTATATCGTTTTCAAGAAATTCTGCCAATGTCATGGAGGCTTTTTCTGGTGTGAGAGTCCCTTGCGTGACTTCGTAAAGTTCTTCTTGTGTCATGGCTTCCATACCTCTTTTGATATTCGATAACGTGAGTTTGATAAATAGTTAGGACTTCCACATTTCCTCTTAAAGTCCCTGATAAGGGGTTTAGGATTAAAAATACTAAAATAACGATTTTTAAGCAAATTTGCCCGTTCTCTGTTCAATTTGCCTCTGTCCTGTTAATTATCAAACTCACGTTGATTAAGTATTTATGAGATACGCTGTAGTTTGTGCCAAATCAGCACAAACTAACAGTTTACGCTAAAAATGTTTACAGAATTAGTGACCAACTGATAGTTTGGCACTATTCATACGTCAGAACGCGTATGTTGCCAAACTGATCATTTATCCAAATAACATCACCCCAACGTGTAAATCCTGTCATTCTTACCCGAGAATTACCTATCTGTAAGTATTGCGGGTCATCAACTTTTGAGTATTTTCTTGGACGTGAACTGTAAGATCTTGTATGAGAATTGCCTTTTCTTAGTGAAATCATTTGTGCAAAACTCGAAATATTAACTTTGAAACCGTATGCACGAAGCCATCTTAAAGATGCTCTGGGACTTAGCAAGACAAGCCTTTTGTTTCGGTTTCCGACTTTTTTTACAGGGGGCATAGAAATAGGGTTTATCGTTGTGTTGGCTGGTAGATTTTTACCTTGTATCATTTTTTGGTAAGTCTGTTGCCTGGCAACCGAATAGTTGTAAATGAAATCCGATATAGCCTGTGATTCAGCTAAAGCCTGTTCCTCGGTAAGTTTCTGTGCACAACCAACAATAACACTAAATGTAAGGAGTAGGACAAAAGCGACTATTTTCAGTTGGATATTCATAATATCACCTACTGTTTTATACTTGCATCGGAATATATAACAGAAATGTATTGAGGTCAAGACGGCCTACAATAGGTTCATTAGAAAAATAGATTTATTTTCTTACATTAACGTTTATAGGGCGAGACACCTCGCCCTATAACAAACGCTAAAATCCAAAGTTGACAAAACGCTAATATTGATCCGATCCTTCAAGCGGCAACGGAACTGCCCAGATGTTTCGATACTGAACTAAATTGCCGTGGTCTTGTAAACGTAGAGGACCCGGTTTAGCCACATCTGAATCGGCACCAGCAGTAGTTCCTGGAAGCTGAACGTTATTAAGGATTACCAATCCATTTTGTAGTGCTGTCACTCTGACGTTTTCAGTCATTTCACCTGCATCGTTGAACCGAGGGGCACGAAAGATAACATCATACGTTTGCCAATGGAGTGGCGGTTTACAGGCGTTAACAAGTGGTGCGAATTGATTGTAAATTGCACCGCAATCGCCTTTCCCGAGTACATCAATACCGTAAGAATCCAAGACCTGAATTTCATATCTGCCTTGAAAAAAAACGCCACTATTACCTTTTGCTTGTCCACTTGCTTCAGGCATATCAGGGCACATAAATTCGAGGTGTAGGAAATGGTCTGTGAAGGTTTCCTTGCTTGATATGTCACCCGTGCGTGGCTCAACAATCATAGCGCCATCTTCAACTTTCCATTTCGGTTCGCCGTCTCTGCCTGTCCAATTGCTAAGGTCTTTTCCATCAAAGAGAATCACAGCAGATTCTGGAGGTGTTTGTAACATAATATTTCCTTTCTAATGCTATACATTTATAATTTACCCTCTGTATTAGGGTTTGAGGATTTCCCGCAATTTTAACGAGATTCGTCTTTTTTGTCAACGGTTAAGGAATACAAGCACAGAAGTTACTTCTTACATTATTTTTAGACTCAAACTTTCTTAGACACCTGTTCTGCTAACCGAGAAAGTGCTGGCGATGTGTCTAATTTGTCAAGTTCTGCTTCAATCATGACAAAATGTTGCGTTTCCGAAAGCGCAGCTTTCATAGCGGTGTCAAATTCGCCCTCGGTACGGACAGCAAACGCGCGTCCTGCGCCCAAGAGTTCTGGGACACAGGTATAGTCCCAATTTTCTATCTCGTTAAAAGGTCCTTCAACGAGAGGACGCATGGTACCGTAACCTTGATTGTTGAGAACAAGGATAATCGGGTTAAGTCCGTAGCGGATAGTCGTTGAAAGTTCAGTACCTGTCATTTGGAAGGCACCATCTCCGACAATTACAAGTGGTCTGGAATCGGGTTTGCCCAGTTGGGCACCAATAGCAGCGGGGATTGCAAACCCCATTGAGGTATAATATGCAAGAGAAATAAAATCTGTCTGCTCTGGGAGCCGTAAATCCGCAGCACCCCAAAGGCTGTCACCCACATCAGGAATAACCGTCAGTTCATCATTCAGAAATTGATTGAGATGTTGAAATAGGCGTTTTACTGTTAGAGTTTGGTCGGGGACCATAACAAAGGGTTCTGACACTTCCAATACCCATTCCAAGTTCGCTTCGGGACGTTTGGCGAGTTGTGGAACACACAAACCATCCAGAAAATCCTCAAACGTAACATCTTCATACGTGGAGTAACAGACAGTGATTTTATCTGAGGTAGCATAGACACTACGATTTCGCGCAAGATTTGCCGTGTAAATTCCAAGGTTGACATCGGTCATGAAAGCACCGAGAATAATCAGACAATCAGAAGTTTCAACAAGCGTTGTGATCTCTGTTCTGCCCATTGCACCACCATAAATACCCAAGTAGAGTGGATGTGCCTCTGGCATAACCGATTTTCCCAGCAACGTTGTTACCACTGGAATCTGCTTTTCTTCTGCAAGCCGAAGTAATTTGTCCCTAAATCTGAATCTATGCAGTTCAACACCCGCTAAAATGACTGGATTTTCGGATTGATTTATAAACGCAATGGCATTAACTAACGCGGCATCAAGTATTTCTGGGTCACTGTAGTGTTCACCTGTTGAAGGACGTTGGTGGACTGCCCCATGTATACTTACCATATCACGTGGCAGTTCAATGTAGCCCGGACGCTTATGCCAATAGACTGCATCCAACACTCTATCTATCTCGTTGAAGGCGGTAAAAGGTTCGTCAAGTAGGGCGGATGCAACGGTAATCTCTTCATAGATACGTTGTTGTGTATAAAAATTTTTGCCTGTATGGTGCAAGAGGGCGCCCTCCGTGCGCTCTCTTATTCCTGGGGCACCGCTAATGACAACAAGCGGTGATTTTTCAGCGTAGGCAGCAGTGACAGCGTTAATCATAGATAAACCACCGACACCGTACGTCACACATGCAGCCCCCATGCCGTTTGCTCGGGCATAAGCATCGGCAGCAAATCCTGCTGTTTCTTCTCGCGTTGTGCCGATGTGTTGAATAGGACTCCGCTCAATCATATCAAAGAACTGTACGACATAATCACCAGGTATACCGAAAATGTGATCTATTCCGTAACTCTTTAATTTTCTCAGAAGGTAGTTACCGATTGTTGGGTGTTTATTTTGCATGCAAAATTCCCTATTATAATTTCAATACCTAAAATCTTTTTTTAGTGCTATGTAGGGACCGCAAATACCGCTTACCGTCGGAACTTATAAATTCTCAAAGAAAGAGTTGCCTAACGAATGATAGAGTCAGTTCATTTGTTAGGCAAGCAATATCTCCCTATAAATTTAAGCTGTTATTCATTAATATAATCTGAACGTAACTCAAACGTATGTTGTGTCCAGCTGCCTGTGCGCACATCAAGCTCAGCTTCAATTGCCTTAATATCTTCCAATTCTCCATAAGCAGTGGAATCTTCGGAATTAGCAAACTCAAACTCAACCAATCGGTGAGGTGATTCGCCATAATAGTTGTCGTAAGAGGCTATTGTTTTCAACTGTGGCGGTCCGACTGTTATAGAAGAAACGGAATCAACCCAATCCAGATATGCTTGTTTTCCACCAAGCGGATAATCAATCAACAAAACGCCTTTTATCGGATAATTTCCTTCTTCCGTTTTCGCATAGTCAGAACGCTGGATAAATGTGTACAAACTCACATCGCTTGCATGGTTTGGAAGGTCGCTCATAATTGCTGCTATCTCAGGACGATTCAGGTATGCTGCCATATCAAGAAAACTATCGAATTCATACTCCACAAGTCGATTCGGACTCATAGTTGGGTCTTGATTGTCGTAAGAACGTATCCGACGGACCTCTTCAAAGGCTTGCAGCGTTGGAGCAACGGATCTAACCCATTCAACGTAGGCATCTTTTCCATTTTCTGGGTAGTCAATTAGCAAAACAATCTTCATAGGAATCGCTTCTACCATGCTATCTTCCATGGTTGTGTCATCTTCAGGCGGCATGGTATCCATTACCACTTTTTGTGCTCTTTCACAACCTGTAAGCGCAATTAGAGCAACAGTAAGAATAAAGAATAAACTACCTAATTTTGATGTCATTATTTTTCCTCTTTTATATAGTAAGATTTACAAATCTATCTAAACTGTTTTCTTTTCGAGTGCAAAAGGAAACTGATAACTATTTTATTTGATATGGATATTAAAATCAAGTTTAAATATTTAAGCAAGTAATTGAATTAGTTGAGGGGTGTGTAAAGTTTTCGTACAAAACCTATTGTCGGCTGAGTTTCACTTCGCCCTCCCCGATTTAGACATTCACTTGGGACGTTGCACCCCATATTTAGGACGTTTTGCACGTCCTTGGGACGGGCAGGAGTCTGTCAGGACAAGGATTGTGACGCGATTTTTACAACCTATCTCATAAATAGTTGAAGGGAAACCTTGAAATCCCGATTTCAATAATTCACCATAGTTTAGGGATTTGACTCGTTTTATCGAAAAAGTGTTGCCCAGGAGATCGCGCTACGGGTCGAAATTTAGAAATCGCGCCCACCTCAAAAAGTTACCATTTGGTAACTTTTTTGATACCATGGTATCTTTTTGAAATTCGGTATAAACCCAGTCTCTGTATGGGTTTATAGGTGTTTTTCTAATTTTCAATAAATTTTAAATTTTCCATTATATATCTGTATTGAGGATTCACGGTTTTCCTTGCGTTTTGCAGCTTTAGGGTCTGTGTATTTTTGTGTTTCGGGATCGGTTGTTTTTTCATACTGATATTATGCCTCTGGGTGTATGGTGCTTTGTGAAAAACATTGCGAGAGATGGTAGATACGGCCCGTATCCCGTTCACACAAACCGCAAGGTGGACAGTACGCGGCGCGTATCTACGACCTATACTTCAACGCGAAATGTTCACATGATATAGTGGATTCCATAATTAACTTTACATCTGATCTGTAGAAGGGAACTCCGATTCCAGACTAACAGTGGTTTCGTCGCGATTCGGAGATCGAAATCAACGGTATGAACGCCATTTAGGCATTCACCGCCTACAGAATATATGTAAACTTATTTACATAATTTACTATAGCAAAGGCGCGAAGGCGTGGAATGCAAAGCCCAAATACAACTGGACGAGTCCCAGCTTTACAAACTGGCAGGCAGCTTATGGGCGTGGAGTTGCTGTTTTTGCGTAGCTGCGTCCCTCAAAAACACCACGACTCTGTGAGGTTTTAATCGGTCCTTTTTACGGAAGGCATCGTCTTTCAAGTAGGCATTGGGCTGCTCCCAGCACGGGGATGAAGCGCGCCATGAGACAACGTGCAGACTTGGGACTTTGCTCAGGTTGGTTCAGTTGCTGATGCCGATGGTGTCAGTATGAACCTCCGCGACTCTGTGAGTTTTTACGCGAACTTTTCCGTGTTGGTATTGTTCCGTCTCTGTTTGGCGTCGCGTCTCCAAGGAGACTGCCCACGGCTCATTTCGAGTTTTCGAGCGACTGTTGTGGTTGTAAAGTTGTGTTCCCGTGTTGTCGCTGCTTCAGGGAACCTCACCACCTCATTGAGTATCGATGGCTCGTATTGCCGTATTGGGCGTTTGCATTCTATAACACGCTATAATTATACGCTTCTTTTTTGTGTGGTTCAAGATTTAGATTGTGTTTCTTATTGGGATTCTATTGTGATTTTATTGGAGTTTCAATTGTGGGGGTATTTTTTGTCTGTATTTCGGTTGATGCGTATTTTAACGTGAGTTTGAAAAGTTTCACCCGCAGCATGCTCTGTTATTTTTCGCAAAAACGGCACAACCTAACAGGTTATGCTACAAAAACAGTGTTTTTTTAGATTTGAAAAGTGTTTAGAGCAAACTCACATTTTATTATCAAACTCACGTTACTATAACAAAAACTTTACACACCCCACCCCTCAATTAAATCAATCCTGTTTCCGCAAGCGTATTTCGGAGGGATTCGAGGTTCGCAAGTTCCATCGGTGCAAGCGGAAGGCGCACTTTCCCGTTGAGTTTGCCCATCAGCATCAACGCAGTTTTTGCTGGAATTGGGTTCGTTTCAATAAACAGATTAACTGCCAGCGGTAAAGTTTTATAATGAAGTTTCCGAGCAAGTTCAAGATTTCCAGCGTGAAAGGCGTTACACATTTCCGCTACATCGGAAGGAGCAATGTTTGCGACAACCGAGATTACACCCTTTCCACCTACTGCCATAATCGGCAGTGTGTTGACATCATCGCCTGAGAGGACAACGAAATCATCAGGGCATAGGTTAACAACTTCACTTGCACGCTTGAGTTCACCTGTTGCTTCTTTGAGCGCGACAATATTTGGATGTTCGGCGAGGCGGGCAATGGTTGGTGAGAGAATGTCCGTGCCGCAACGTCCTGGCACGTTGTAGACAACAATCGGTATGTCAACCGAATCAGCGATTTTCATATAATGCGCGTATAACCCCTCTTGTGTCGGTTTGTTGTAATAAGGGGTGACAATCAGTGCCGCATTTGCACCTGCGGCTTTAGCGTGTTCTGTCGCTCGCAGGGTGCGTGTCGTTGAATTTGAGCCAGTACCTGCAATGATAGGTAACCGTCCATTTACTGTTTCAACAGTAATTTCTATAACTCTGTCGTGTTCAGTCTCAGAAAGCGCGGGGGATTCACCTGTTGTTCCACACGGGACGATGCCGTGTGTGCCGCCTTCAATCTGAAACTGAATCAGTTCTTTCAGTTTTGCTTCATCTAACGATTCATCGTCCTTAAATGGTGTAACGAGTGCAACATAAGAGCCCTCAAACATTTAAATCCCTCCTTGATAACTATGGCACAACGGAATGTGCCGATCACTTTCTAATAATCCCATGCTTCCGATGTAAGTTCGCCTGCAAATATAACGCGAGCATCACCTTCAAGATAGACGTTTTTTGCTTCGTCATTTTCCAAATCAAAGTGTATTTTTAAGACAACACCGCTCGCTGTTTTGACGGAGACAGGTGATTTAACCTTGCCTAAAGTTGCAGAAACAATAGCAGATGCAATAGACCCCGTGCCACAAGCAAGTGTCTCATTTTCAACACCCCGTTCATACGTGCGAATTTCAATAAGTTCCTGTGAGTGAATACGGATAAAATTCGCATTGGTGCCAGCAGGCTTAAAATCATTATGATAACGCGTTTGTTGTCCGAGATCAAAAACATCAGTCGCTTCCAGATCATCAACAAAGAAAACGACATGCGGCACGCCGCTGTTCGCAAAACCTACGTTATGCAGCCCATCTTCAAGACGAAGTGGAACATTAATCCGAATATCCGTAGGGTTGCTCATGCGTACTTTAACGTTTTTACCGACTACTTCTGCCTCATAAACACCAGCATTTGTCAGAAATCGCATCTGTTCTGACACAATACCGTTTAAGTAAGCGAATTTAGAAATACAACGTGCCCCATTTCCGCAGGTTTCAACCTCTCCACCATCAGCGTTAAAGTAACGCATTCGGAAATCAACATCATCTGTCGGTTCAACAAGCAGCACGCCATCCGCACCAACTGACATACGGCGTTGGCATAGCTTCATAACGAAATTCATGAATTCTGAATCTGTGCTATCTACGACTCGGTTTAAATTGTTGATGATTACGAAGTCATTACCCGCACCACTGAGTTTCATAAAGGGTATTTTGTTCATATCCTGTCCTTATTGATGTCTTTTATTCTATGATAAAACTATTCTGCTTTTGCGTCAAGTTTTTCAATTGAGTGAAGGACTAAACGCTAATTGGTCTGTCCGTTCTGTGTATTGGTAAGCATGTGCGCGGAGTTCCTCCACAATGTCTAAAACGCCATCGTAACTATCACAGGTAACCAAACGGTAACGGAAAGGTTTGACGTGTGGAATGCCTTTGAAATAATTTGTATAGTGTCGTCGCATCTCAATGAGTCCAAGTTTTAAACCTTTCCACTCAATAGAAAAATCTAAGTGCTTTCTAAATACAGCAATACGCTCGTCTATTGAGGGCGGAGGAAGCAGTTCACCTGTGGCAAAGTAGTGTTTAATTTCATTAAAAATCCACGGATAGCCAATCGCAGCACGACCAATCATGATGCCATCCACGCCGTATTGTTGCCGCATCTGTGCTGCTTTTTGAGGACTATCTACATCTCCGTTACCGAAAATAGGGATAGTCATGCGCTGGTTATCTTTTATTTTTCCGATGAGCGTCCAGTCAGCATCACCTTTATACATTTGCCGTCGTGTCCTGCCGTGAATGGCAATCGCGCGGATACCAACATCTTGTAAACGTTCTGCTACCTCAACAATATACTTCGTGTTGTCGTCCCATCCTAATCGTGTTTTGACGGTAACGGGTAACTCCGTAGCCTTCACCATTTCAGCGGTCATTTTGACCATTTTCGGAATGTCCTGCAAGATTCCTGCGCCTGCCCCCTTACAAGTGACCTTTTTCACTGGGCATCCGTAGTTTATATCAATAATGTCAGGTTGTACACGTTCAGTGATTTCAACGGATTCGCGCATCACTTCAATATTGTGTCCAAAAATTTGAATGCCAATCGGTTTTTCGTTTTCAAAGATGTCTAACTTAGCAACACTTCGTGCAGCATCACGAATAAGTGCCTCGGAGGAGATGAATTCGGTATACATGATGTCCGCGCCATTCTCTTTACATACTGCGCGAAAAGGCGGATCGCTGACATCTTCCATTGGTGCCAGCAGAAGCGGGAAATCAGGAATGTTGAGGTTGCCAATTGTTAGCATAAGTATAATTTTTCAGTTGTCTTGGTGTCGTATTCTTCGGATGTATTCATCATGCTTTCCGATCCAAAACCAGACCAATGTCCCATTTTCTTCACGTGCTAAGGCGCGGTAATCTCTGTTAATTCTTACAGCCCAACGCGCACCTACTCTCTTTAAATTCAAAGATGGATGTTTCGAATCTTGCTTTAGGAGTTCAAACTTATTGCCTGCTTGTTGCTGGACCACTCGCGGGAGGTTTCTATAACATCTCCAAAAATAAGGTGTCGTTTTATAGATCTTTGCACCTACCTGCTCGGATATCTTCAGCAGCCTCTTCTAAAAGATGATCTAATTTTCCATCTTGCACGTCTTCCTCAAGCTGCTTGCACCATACTTCCCACTCAGCAGTTAAGACCGCATGAAGTTTGCTTTCCATGGTTTTCAGCAATTTCTCTTGAGTGTTTTCTTCACACTCAACTTCAGGAACTTCCGGTATCCACCCTATCCAACCGTCCTCACTCTTTTGGATATGAGCAGTGTAAGTTTCCGAGGGATCTAGATATTGAATCTTGACAGTCTGAATTTGTTCCATAGGTGGCTCCTCATGTGAAAATTTCGGTTACGGTTTATTATACCTTGCAATAGTGTTATTGTCAAGGAAATGATAGTGAAGATACCATCGTTGCAACCTATTTAGACTCTTGACATTATTCCAATTTCGTGCTAAATCTAAAGGCAAGTTCAAAAACTTCCATTTTCAAATTTCAATTGTGAGGTAATTTATGAGATGTGTTTTTGTCGGCATAGAATATGCAGGAAAATCAACACTGATAAACCTGTTAACAGATTATTATAGGCACAGAAAATTAGCGGTACACGTTGACGATCATTTTACCATTCCAGATTCCACATTGAGCGCAGAATCGAGAGCAGCATACGTAGACTTCCCGAATGATGTGAAAGAGCGAATGCAACGGATGCAGATACAGTATCACGTTGAAGTCATTAAAAACTATCCAAATACACTTATTGCGGGATGGCACATAGAGGAAGCGGTTTACACGACAGTCTATGGTAGTGATCCGGAAAGTTCATATTATCAGAATTACCACTACCGCGCGCAGCGTGGCTATGAAACGCAAGTTATGGAGGCAAGATTGCCAGATGTGGTTTTGATTCACGTTACTGCAAGCGATGAAGCAATTAAAGAGCGAATGGAAGTCGATCCTCACGAATATCAGATTATTAAGACTGAGGATATTCCGACACTTAAACGGCTTTTTGAAGAGGAGATTGACAAATCTCTATTTACCCAAAAAGGACGCAAAATCGTGTTAGACACAACTGACAAAACACCATCTGAATCTCTTGATGAGCTGCTTCTACTTTCCGAGCCGCTTATCACATTCGGTGAGTTAGCTATCCGTTCAATGCCCGTGCCAGATGTGCCTTATCAGGTTAATTACGAAAACGGAATCAGGAAATTGGAGCCAGCGTAACGTTTTTCAATAATAAAACCGTAAAACAGGATTCGTTTTGGTTTCACGGTCTTTTGGTGAATTCGCTACGAAAACTGAAAACAAAATGCCTCTGTAACCGATGCAGGGTTATTTATGGTAGATTCTATAATTTTTTATACACTTTACACCAGCGAGGTTAGGAAACCTCGCCTACCAAGGGGTGAAAATGTATAATTAGATTCACCATAGTTTTAGGCATTTTGTGCCTGTTTTAGCTGAAAAGTCGCGACCAGAGGTCGCTCCTACAGAAGAGGGATACTGAACAAATTAACGTGAATATGAAGAGCTAAATAGTCCTGGTAACTGATGCATTTCCACTTGACACCAATCAAATAATTCATTAAAATGGATTATTCAAACCCTGAATAGAGAGGAAAAAACAGAAATATGCCCCAAACTGACGCAAATCAACCTAATGTTATCGTCTTTTTTACTGACCAACAGCGGTGGGACACCTCTGGCTTGCACGGCAATCCGCTTGATTTGATGCCCAATTTTGATCGGATGGCACAGCGCGGCACACATGTCCACCGCTCTTTTACGTGTCAACCTGTCTGCGGACCTGCGCGCTCATGTTTGCAAACAGGACTCTACGCAACTCGCACAGGATGTTTCCGAAACGGTATTCCGTTATCACCCAATCTCAAAACGCTTGCACATCACTTCGATGATGCGGGCTATGCGACGGGATATATCGGTAAATGGCATCTCTATTCAGGAAGTACTGGAGCTGTTCCACCTGAGAACCGTGGCGGATATGACTACTGGTTAGCGTCTAATGTGCTGGAAATGACCTCTGATGCATATCAAACAAGGTTGTTTGATAACGATAACCAACCTGTTGACCTGCCCGGTTATCGTGTAGACGCTTTAACAGATGCGGTGATACGTTACGTTGACCAACACAAAAACGATCCTTTTTACCTCTTTACATCATATATAGAACCACATCACCAAAATCATCTGGACGATTATCCGCCACCGGATGGATATAGGGAAAGGTATACTGGCAAGTGGATTCCACCTGATCTCGCCGCGCTGGGTGGCTCAACGCATCAGCACTTAGGTGGCTACTACGGCATGGTGAAAAGGCTTGACGAAGCACTTGGCAGACTTTTAGATGCACTGAAAAGTCTTGATTTACTTGATAATACAATTATTCTGTTTACGTCTGACCATGGGTGTCATTTCAAAACTCGCAACAGTGAATATAAGCGGTCATGCCATGAAAGTTCAATCCGTGTGCCGACTGCATTCCACGGACCGGGTTTTATCGGAGGTGGGCAGATTCAAGAACTTGTGAGTCTTGTAGACCTGCCACCAACACTTTTGGATGCAGCAGGTTTGACTGTGCCTGATGAAATGCAAGGGCACTCTATTCTTCCGCTTCTGCGCGGCGAAACAGATGATTGGCCCGAAGAAGTATTCGTCCAAATTAGCGAGGCACAGGTTGGGCGCGCTGTGCGCACTCAACGATGGAAATACGGGGTTGATGCTCCTAATAAAGGTGGTGGAAAAGACGCAGGTTCTGACGTATATGTGGAGCAATATCTCTACGACCTTGATGCAGACCCCTATGAGTTACGAAATCTGATCGGACTCCGATCACATGAAAATGTGGCAGAAGTAATGCGTGAACGACTTATTCGGCGAATGGTTGAAGCAGGTGAAGAAGCACCTACAATTGAATCCGCACAACAACAAGGAAGCGGGCAACGTCGTGTATCTGAAGGAGAAACGAGAAATTAGCAATGAAAATTACTGATGTGATTACCCTTGTGATGGGGACCAGTTGGCGAAATCTAACCTTTGTAAAAGTTGAAACTGACGAAGGTTTGACCGGTATCAGCGAAGTGCGGATGAACAACCGCACAGATGCACTTGTGGCTTATATTGACGGGGCCAAGCGCAGACATGTTATTGGAAGCGACCCATTCAATACGGAAGACCTTTACCAACGCATGTTTCGGGACGACTATGGACGCGCTGGTGAAATTGTCGCTACTGGGATTAGCGTTGTTGAAATCGCTTGTTGGGATATTATTGGAAAGGCATTGAATCAACCTGTGTATCGTTTGCTTGGTGGTGCTTGCCGTGATAAAATCAAGGCTTATGCAAACGGATGGTATCGCGTAGAACGAACACCCGAAGAATTTCACGATGCTGCCAAAAAGGTGCTTGAAAAAGGATATAAAGCGCTTAAATTTGATCCATTTGGAGCAGGCTATTATGAACTCTCATATCAAGAAAAGTTGAAATCTGTATCTCTCGTGGAAGCAGTGCGCGATGCTGTGGGACCCGATGTTGAAATACTTGTTGAGATGCACGGTCGATTCAGTCCATACACTGCCATAGAAATTGCCGCGGAATTGGAGAAATTCGAACCGAGTTGGGTTGAAGAACCTGTACCACCTGATAACATTGCAGCACTGGCAAAAGCAGCAGGAAAAATCAATCTGCCTGTTGCCACAGGGGAGCGGCTACACAATAAATATGAGTATCGTGAGTTGATTAACTTGCAAGCGGCAGATATTCTTCAGCCCGATATAACGCAAACAGGCGGATTTTTGGAAACCAAAAAAATCGCTGCAATGGGAGATATGTGTTATATGACGGTGGCACCACATAACGTTGGAGGTCCAGTTTCCACTGCAACCGCTTTACACTTCGCAGCATGCACTACTAACTTCAAGATACAAGAGCATTTCAACGATTTCTCTGAAGCGTGGGTTAAAGAAGCTGCTACGGGGTGTCCAGAGGTGATAGATGGATACTTTAGTCTTCCCGATGGACCAGGCCTCGGTATGGAATTGAATGAGGAACTCATCGCAGCGCATCCGTATCGTGAAGGGTCGTTCAATCTCTGGGAGGACGATTGGCACAAACGCGAATATTAAGTTCACGAGGTTCCTTATCAAAATCTTGAGATTCGGAATCATTTTGTGGTATCCTTTAAAATACTAACACTACTCCTTGATAATTCCGAAATATTTCCTGATTCAGATGGTTATGTAGGAGAAGAAAATGAGACATACAACAGAAATTGAACTTGCAAATCTGGCAGACTTGGTTTTAGCAAACAGAGGTGTTATAACCCCTGAAGAGGTCCGCTGTGTTACTGTTGAAGATGCGCTTGTTGATACGGGGGCAACACGGCTCTGCTTACCGAAACCGATTATTGAACAACTCGGTTTGACACCCTTTAGCACAGCGAAGGCAAGAACCGCGGCTGGCATCGTAGACCGCACCATTTATTCAGAAGTCCGGTTTACGATATTAGCGCGGGAAGGATCGCTCCCCATAACCGACTTGCCAGCCGATGCACCTGTTCTTGTTGGACACATGGTTTTGGAACAACTTGACCTCTGTTTAGACATTAGAAAAGGGTTAATCTATAATCCAGACCACGGGGACGACTGGATTGAAGATGCATGGTAATAATCAAATAATAAGACATGACATATCTCACGACAAATAACGACAAAGGAGATAAAGCAGAAGCACACCAATGAGTTTTTACTATAAAGATGGATATCTCTATTGCGAAAAATTGAGAGTTAAAGACGTTCAAGAAGAGGTATCCTATAGTCCATTTTATCTTTACAGTCTCGCGCAGCTGGAGACAAATTACGCTGCATATCAAAAAGCACTTGAGGGCACCAACGCAATCATCGGTTATGCCGTAAAAGCAAATAACAACCTTTCTCTTCTCAAGCGGCTCAGCGCGCTCGGTAGTGGGGCAGTGCTTGTGAGCGGAAATGAACTGCGGCTGTCACTTGCTGCGGGGTTTGATCTGAAGCGGACAATACTGAACGGTAATGGAAAAACGCTTGAAGAACTCAGTCTTGCAGTTGAACACGGAGTGCTGATTAACATTGACAGCGAATTTGATCTGAAACACATTCAACAGACCGCGAAGCAGCTTGACACACCCGCTAATGTTCTCATCCGCATCAATCCTGATGTGGATCCTGAAGTTCATCCATACGTCTCGACAGGCATGAAAAACTCCAAGTTCGGCATACGCAATGAACGACTCAACTGGTTTTTAGATGAAATTCGTAAAGATGATTTGTTGGATTTAGTCGGTGTTCACTCCCATCTCGGTTCAACGATTAAGAAAGTGCGAATCTTCCGAGACGCTACAGAGATTATGCTTGATTTCATGTGTTCTATTCAGGCGGAAGGTTTCTCTGCACGCTACCTCAATATCGGTGGCGGGCTGGGAATTGACTATGAACGCTCCGGTGATGATATTCCTACACCCACTGATCTCATCGACTCAATTCGTGGTCTACTCACAGATGACATCACATTGATAATTGAACCCGGACGCTCCATCATCGGCAATACGGCAGTTTTTGTCAATCGTGTCACGGGTGTCAAGACGAATGGTAATAAGCATTTCATCGTCACAGACGGAAGCATGGCTGAACTCATCCGACCAAGCCTTTACGACGCGTACCAGCATATTGAGTTTATAGAACCGGTGAATGGAAAGGTTGAAACTTACGATGTCGTAGGTCCCGTCTGCGAATCTGCTGATTTTCTCGGAAAGGAACGCAAATTATCTACGCCTTCAGAAGGAACAGGACTTGTTGTTTGTGATGCGGGAGCTTACTGCCACGCCATGAGTTCTAACTATAATCTCAAGATGCGTCCACCTGAATATCTCGTTGACGGGGAAAAACTCACCTGCATCCGTAGGGTTGAAACGTTGGACGATTATTTACGCCTTTTCGATGTATAGAAGTATGGATGCGTCAATTTAATAAGGGAATGACAGAGTATAAATTCACAGACTATTTTGAGCAGCAAGTCTTGCAGAAACGCCCTTATTTAAAAAAAGAGTGGTGCGTCTATGTTATTGAAAATGCTGTTCATGTTGAACCACAAGAACACAACAGGTTCCGATTTTGGGCAGCAATCCCTGAGATCGGAGGCCGTTATCTAAGGGTTATTACACTTGAAGATAAAATCACGATTCATAACGCTTTTCCAGATCGAGGATTCAAGCCATGAGACTTAACTACTATCCAGAGACCGACTCGTTGTATATCAACTTGTCCGAACAGCCAAGTGCAGAAAGTCAAGAAATCTCCGAAGGCATCCTGCTTGATTATGATGCCGAGGGTAGACTTGTTGGGATTGACATAGATAATGCAAGCCACAAAGTTGACATGGAGAAACTGATTCTGAGTCAACTCCCTTGTCAAATTGAAAGTAGCGTTGAAAAGATTGATTTTTCTTAATTTTTTCATGAGGACACCGGTCTGGTTATTTGTGATGTGGGTGCTTACTGCTATGCTATGCGTTCTAATAGGGTATTCGCGTGTCAGATTTCAGACTCTGTGTAGCAAGTCCGTCTCAGTGGATTCCTAATGATTTATTATGGGAACGCTAACATCTGTTTGAGATAATCCGTATATTTCGAGCTAAAGAGATGTATGGCGTAAGCAGTGTTTACGGGGATTAGCATTTTAGGATTTTGTGCTGTCACTACATCTGCTTACCTAAAACTATAATAGAGATCTTCCTCTTTTCCATCAGATGAAATTTCGGTTTGTTTTACGATTTTGCCTTCACTTACAAGTTCATCTAAAATCTTTTTTGTGTCGTCAGGGTGAAGCCCACTAATACCTGCCCACATAGTTACACGCTCATTTATCTGCCATGAGGTTTTGGGGGTCATTACACAACTGTGAACAACTGATTTTAAATCTGGAATGCGTTTATGATTTTTACGGTTCTTACAAATGATCCTTAATCCAGGAAACAAATCCACCAATAATGACTATAATCCAGAAGATCCAAATGATGACACCAATATAAAATCCAATGTCGCCAAACAAGAATTCCCCACTGTCTTCCAGATCATCTCGCCAGAAGCCAGAAGGTCCGAACCAACTTACCAAAAATTGCTTCATTTATTGCCACCAATTTGATCGTTTATTCCTTGTCTGAAATTATTTCTTTTTCTTTCTGGAGATACTCTTTGAATCATCGTAACATTATGTGAAGACCTTCCTATTGAACTGATAATAAGTATACCATAATATCTTGAGAAAAATAAAGAAAGATATTGACTTGATAAAACGAAGATTAAGACGAGCTAAGGAGATGGAGAAAGAATTATGAGCAGTAACATTAAAATTGAAGAAGGCAGCGGGAATATCTTCAAGGATTTGGGTTTTTCTGATGAGGTTTCGGAGAAAGAACTCCTAAAAGCGCAGTTAGGAGCGGAGATTTTCCGAATTCTGAAAGAACGCAAACTAAATCAGGTAGAGGCGGCGAAACTACTTGGCGTTGAACACACCGAAATTTCTCGCCTTGAAGCCGCCAAACTTTCTGACTACAGCGTTGAGCGATTGATGAGGTTTCTTAATCAATTGAATCGCGATATTGAGATTCGGATTATTCCTTCAGAAGATAGAGAAGGACAGCAGCGGGTAGTTGCTGTTTAGTTCAAGATATGTTTCAATCATGGTGCCAACATCTTATAATCGCTCTTCCAAAAAAGCAATCCCTGGCTCCAAATCAATCTCATGTTCTCCTTCAAAATGGTCCAGTACTAACCGATCGCGTTTCCCACAGGCATTATATATCTTTTCAAGATGTTCAAATGCAGCCAAAGCATCAGACTCAATAAAGCATTGGTCATCTGAACCGATTTGCACCATACACGCCCGCGGCGCGATAAGTCCTGCGACATCGGCGATGTCCCCCGCTGCGCGTAGCCCAAACATAAATTGCGACCCACACGTGTTCCCACGCCCGCGGTCGCCTAAAGCATCTATCAAAGTGCTGAGATAACAAACAATAACAGCTGCCTTAATCCGTCTATCAAATGCCGAAATATAGGTCGTCATTGTGCCACCAAATGAACATCCCATGCATCCCAACCGCCTACCATCCACTTCAGGGCGGGACTGCAGATAATCCAAACACCGTTGCCCATCCGAAATGTTGAGTTGCAGCAGTTGATAACCGAAATAACCGAGTGCTAAATAAGCGACGTTACATCCATCTCTACCCGGACGACGCACCCATTCATCCCTATCTTTCCGCTCACCGAAACATCGCCAATCTGGCGCAAGTGTAACAAACCCGCGTTGTGCCAATTCCACTGCATACTGCTTCTGATAGTCCTCCACGATACCGACGGCTCCATCTTTACCAATCCCATGCCCATGTGCGCATAGCACCGCTGGTGCAGGATTGTCAGCACTTACACTATCTGGAATTAGAATGTATGCTGGAATTGAGGAAAATGCGTCTGGATTGAAAATTATTTTTTCTCTTGTGTATCCATCTTGTTGTATCCGATCTAATGTTTCTACTTCCAACGGCACAGGTTCTGGTTTTGGACCTAAGTACCGAGACATTTTGCGTCTGAAATTCCTCCTCCATTCTTTCCATTCTGTTTTGGTCCCGCCGTCAAAGTAAAGCGGTGGCATAGTTTTCAGAAGGTGTTGGACGCTCTGTTCTGCTGTCAAGAATCTTTCTGTTGCCATAATCTGGGTCTCCTATTAGGCTGCTTTCTCATAACGTGCGGGTATTTTAGCACGAAAAGGCTTTGATGACAAAGACAATTAATGTATACTTACACAAAATCGATACACATTGTCCGGGAGATTCAACGATTTGGCGTAATGGAATAACCATTATCATGAACAAAACACATTCAGCGTATTCGCAAAAGTCTGTGCGAACACATCAATGATGATTTGGAAAGATTCCATTCAACTAATTAATTCAAAAATCCACAAATAGATAAAATTTTTCTTGCGTTTTTGTGGAAAATATTAGATACTTAAAAACAAATAACAGTATTTTTGAATGTTCCAGGATACGCAAACCTTGATTTTACTCCATAGTTGAATGCAAACTGAAAACTTCAACTATAAAATATTATCACTCAGGACAAGTATCCGACATATTGTTTTTCATCTTTGGAGAAAATAATTGAAAATAATTCAGGGGAGTTTTCGTTATGCAAAATCAAATTAAAACCAGTTTTTTGTTTTTCATGTTTACGTTGTTCATGTGTCTCAATTCCTTTTTCCTAATGAACACTACTGCACAAGTTAGCGAATCCGTCAGCGACAATTATACTTTTGAGACGATTGATGTTGAAGGCGTGGATTTCTTAGCTTTGACAGCGAGTAGCGACTTTGAGGACTACGCCGGCTACACGAAAAGTGCTGATGGTGAAAAAGAGGTCGCCTTTACACTCATTGATGGCGTTTTTACCCGCTATGATTTCCCGGGTTCACAGAACACTTATTTCTTTGCCCTCGGTAATAATGGGAACGCTGCTGGACACTACGAGGACAGCGAAGGTAATTTCCATGGTGTTGTCTTGGAAGATGGTGAATTGCGGCAATACGATTTTCCAGATTCTGTCCAAACGGAGATATATGGTATCAGCGATGCGACTGGAAAACTGACAGGTAATTTTACTGATGCTTCTGGTGTGCGCCGTGGGTTCTCAGGAGACGAAATAATTGAGGTTGAGGGAGCATTGGAAACTTACGCCGATTTCGTGAATTCAAGCGGTGGTATGGTAGGTAGTTACGTAGATGCTAATGGTCTATATCATCCATACATACGTACCCCGGCGGGCAGGTTTGTATCTCTTGACCTTCCAGAAGCACCAAATCTGGAATACTTTTTTGTGCATGGTATCAACGACGCGCGGGTTGTCGTTGCCAGAACTAAACAGGTGGATGGTCTCCCAGGCACTCTTGTCGGCACGTTTCAGGAAGGACTAAAGACATTTCAGGTTCCGGGCAGTGTTTTCACGGAGGGTTATAATATCAATCAGGACGGTTCGATAGTTGGACACTATGAATCAACAGATGGCCGCATACTCGGATTTATCGCCAGACCGGCTGTACAGGTTGATGATGAACCCATTGCCACACCCACCGAGTTCACCTATACCTTTGAAAGTATTGATGTTCCCGGTGTAGATTTTTTAGCGTTGACCGCGAGTAGCGATTTTGATGATTACGCAGGCTACACGAAAAGTGCTGATGGTGAAAAAGAGGTCGCCTTTACGCTGATCGATGGTGTTTTTAAGACATACAGTTTCCCAGGATCGCAGAACACCTATTTCTATGCACTTGGCAATAATGGACAAGCTGCTGGACACTACCAAGATAGTGACGGTCTGTACCATGGTGTTGTCTTAGAGAATGGTGAGTTGCGGCAATACGATTTTCCGGGTGCGGTCCAAACAGAGATATATGGCATTAGTGATGCGACAGGAGCACTGACGGGTAATTATATGGATGCTTCTGGTGTTCGCCGCGGTTTTTCAGGGGACGAAATAATTGAGGAACCCGAGGCATCAGCAACATTCGCCTATTTTGTGAACGCGAGTGGTCGTATGGTTGGCAGCTACATAGATGCTGATGGTCTATATCATCCATACATGCGCCAAGCAAATGGCAGATTTATATCTCTTGACCTACCACAAGCAGAAATGTTTGAATTCTTTTTCGTGCACGGTATTAACGATGTAGGAACCCTCGTTGGCAGATCCAAAAGGATAGGAGGTAATGTGCGCACTTCTGTCGGTTCACTCCAGCATGGGCTACGTCCATTGCTGTTTCCGGGCAGCGTTAGGACGGAGGGCTGGAATATTAATCAGGACGGTTCTGTCGTGGGGCACTTGGAAGGCAAACCGACCTTTGACGGCTACCAGGTAATCGTCCGCAATGTAAGAACAAACAGCACAATAACTGCCACTGTACAAGGCGATTACTTCGCTGCTGCGACTGCTGATTTAGCGCGACAAAGTGTCGTCCAAGTTGGAGACATAGTCGAATTACGTGTCGTCGGTCCGAGTGGCAATGTTGAATCACAAACCGTAAATATTGAAGTGACCCCTGAGAACCTGGGTAACGCACTATTATCTGTTAAGTTTGATAGTATCGGTAAACCGATGCAGAATCAGTTGTTGCAGAACTATCCGAACCCGTTCAATCCAGAGACATGGATTCCATATCAACTCTCACAAGACAGTTCTGTATCGGTATCCATTTATGATACAACGGGTAAGATGATCCGCAAGCTTTCGCTCGGTTTTCAATCCGCAGGGTTTTATAATAGCCGGGAGCGTGCTGCTTATTGGGATGGACGGAATGTCCTCGGAGAACGGGTTGCGAGTGGTATCTATTTTTATCAGTTGACAACACCGACTTTCCAACAAACACGGCGGCTTGTCATTTTGAAGTAGGCTTAATTAATATGGTATTGTAGGTCGGTAGAACATATCCGAAACCCGACACGTTTAGCCTTTGTCGGGTTTCGCTGCGCTCTACCCGACCTACAATATTATTAAGGAAAAAAAAGATCGTTATGGGTCATCATATAAATACGAAATTACCCTTGTTAATATGTTTAATTATCTGTTTCACGTGGCACGCAGCAGCACAAGATAATCTGCTACCTACCCCTGTCACTATTGCTGAAACACATACCCAGCACTATATTTATGAGACAATTAATGTCCCCGGTGTTGATTTCTTGGAAGTAACAGGAACTAACGACCATGGGCATTATGCTGGTAATACTAAGAACAAAGATGGTAAACTTATCGGTTTCACGCTAATAAATGGGGTGCTTTCCACTTATGATGTGCCGGATTCCCGTCAAACGACTTTCTACGGTTTCAATAACGCGGGACAGGCAGCAGGATTTTATATAGATCAGAACGAGATTTCACACGGGATAATCCTGCAAGATGGTGCGTTAAAGGTGTGGAATTTCCCTGATGCCTTAAACACACAAATCTTTGGTATCGGTGCAGCAGGACAATTACTCGGAGACATCATTGACGCTGACGATGCTGTTAACGGTTTTGTTGGAGAAATGCCGTTTGATGTGCCCGGTGCGGCTACCACCTTCGTTGACGATATTAACGCCGCAGGAGTTATTGTCGGAAGCTACATAGATACTAACGAGAAATATCACGGGTTTATTCACTATCCTGACGGTAGTGTTACCGATATAGATGTTCAGGGAAAACCGAACCTTGAGTATCTTTTTGTGAATGCTATCAACGATGCGGGGGTGATCGTTTTCAGAGCGAAGGCAGTTGACGATATTGAGCGTTCTTATGTTCTCCATCCGAATAGTCCGCCGCTTGAACTGCGCTATCCCGGTAGTCTTGTAACAGTGTTACGGGATATTGACTCGGAAGGCAGAATAGCCGGTTACTATGATATGCCAGATGGACGTAGACACGGATGTATTATCAGTCCTACCTCACAGGCGGAAGCGGATAAATACGGTAACGTCTACACTACAAGTCTTACTAAGGGTTTAAATATGGTTTCTCTGCCTTTAGAATCATCCAGACCGATGACTGCAAGATCGCTCGCAGGGATGACGGGTGCGACAGTTGTAATTGCTCTTGATGCCGAAAATCAACGTTTTATCGGTTGGACACCGGGCGCACCCAACGATGGATTCTCAATTGAAGGTGGAATGGGTTATATTGTTAACGTTCCAAAACCTCGTGAGGTTATTTTTGTCGGTGCAAGGTGGACAAATGAAATGGATGTCGCTGCAGCACCGCTTGCAACACGAATCACAACATCACAGGAGGCTTGGGCATTCGTTGTAAGCGGACAGTTAGAAGGCAAGCAGAAGTTTGACGGTTATCAAATTACAGTCCGAAACTTGCGAACAAACGCTGTTATGACAGCACAAGTACGTTACAATTACTTCGCTGCTGCTACTGCCGACCTTAATTATCGGAGTGTTGTGCAAGTTGGTGACACATTGGAATTGGTCGTTACCGACACAAACGGAAACATCGCCTCAGAAAAGTTCACATTTGAGGTAACACCCACCAGTTTGGCAAACGCTTTGCTATCTGTCAATCTTAATGAAATTGGCACACCAAAGCGAAGTCTTTTGCTCCAAAATTACCCCAATCCTTTCAATCCTGAAACTTGGATTCCGTATCATCTTTCAGAGGATAGCCCTGTCTCAATATCTATCTATGACGCGAGTGGCGGACTTGTCAGGACATTCTCCCTCGGATTTCAGTCGGCAGGTTTCTATTATGACCGTGAACGGGCTGTTTATTGGGATGGTAGAAATGCTTTAGGGGAGAGCGTTGCAAGTGGTGTTTATTTCTACCGATTGGCAACACCATCTTTTGAGCAGACACGGCGAATGATTGTTTTGAAATAAATCTGTATTATCCCGCCCTCGGTAGGTGTTGAATCATGCAAAATACCCGTCAAATGCCAATAAGCGCATTTGACGTTGATTCAGCGTATTCTGCCAAAGGCATTCACAACGTTGATTTGGCGTTTTGTAAACGCGCCTACCTTAGGTAATAAATCGGGCTTACAAAGCCCTCCAACAAGAGATAACACGCTAAGAGGAAAAATGATGTATTGTATTCAATGGACAACAGTAATAATGGTTCTGATTCAATGCTTACTGCTTTCATTTGGCGTATTTGCTGCAGAAGAACCTGTTGAAGGTGAAAATTTCATTTGGGTAGACCTGGGTGAGGAAAGCGATGGTGTTTTGCTAACCCAAAGCGAACAAGGAGATGGTATCACAGAACCTGCGGAACAGGATAAAGTTGACTGCTTGGAAAACCCTTGGCCCTATAATGGACCGGGACACAATCACATGTATTTTAAAATTGATGATTCGTTTCTGTTCGGTGGAAACCATAAGGCATGGATTGTCATGGAATATTTTGACTCTAACAAGGCAGAACAGATTAATTGCCAATACGACAGCAACGGAGCTGGTCCTGTTGGCGGCGCATTCCGTGGCGCAGGTGATGGTGCTTTTCCTATTTTAAAGCCTGAAGGAACAGATAAATGGCGTGTTCATATTTGGGTAATCAAAGATGGACGTTTTGAGAACCGCGCAAACGGGTCCGATTTTCGGTTTTCCTCAAACGGTAAGGGACCGATTTGGATCAATCGCGTTTGGGTCAGCACCATTGAACCGCCAGAAGATTTCGATCCAGACAGTCCATTTGGTATACCGCAAGCTGTTGATCCCATATCAAAGTTGGCAACGACTTGGGGGAAACTGAAGGAATTCCCTAAATAATACCAACATAAGTATTTGTCGGGTGTCGCAAGCTCTACCCGACCTACAAAATAATGCTTGTTGGAGGGCTTTGTAAGCCCGATATTGTGAGACCTAACCAATAAAATCGGGGTTGAAAACCCCTCCAACAATGGGAAATATCCTTAAGTTGACACTTATGGGTTTCGCAAGCTCTACCCGACCTACGAAAACTTTTGGCATTCTACATGATTTGTCGGGTTTCGCAAGCTCTACCCGACCTACGTACTATGCGATATGTCTGCAATCACTGTAACACCAGTTACGAAATATCGCCCTTACGCTATAAATGTGATTGCGGTTCTCCGTTAACCCTTCAAAAAGATGGTTCGCGACGTTATGTATGGGATACCTCTACCCCTTCACTTTGGCGTTACCGTGAAGCATTGCTTATTCCCACAGACTCAGAGATTGTCACCCTTGACGAAGGGATGACTCCCATCATTCCGTTAGACCTAAAAGAAAACTCAGAACATTATGTTAAACTGGACTACCTCTGTCCAACGGGTTCCTATAAAGACCGCGGCGCATCTGTTCTGCTGACACATCTGAAAGCACTTGGCGTTACTAAAGTCGTGGAGGATTCATCGGGCAATGCGGGGGCAGCGATTGCTGCCTACAGTGCCAGAGCAGGTATCCGCTGCACGATCTACTGCCCTGAAGCCACTTCAAAAGGCAAATTAAAACAGATTTCCGCTTACGGTGCCGAGCTGAAACTGGTGCCGGGCAATCGCATGGCAACGACAGAGGCTGTCCAAGCGGCTGCAGAGAACATCTGCTATGCATCTCACAATTGGAATCCCTTTTTCTTAGAAGGCACAAAAACACTTGCTTATGAAATGACTGAGCAGTTGAAAGGATCTGTTCCCACACATGTTATCTGTCCTGTCGGGTTCGGAAGCATCTATCTGGGACTATATCTCGGTTTTCAGGAGCTGCACGCAGCAGGTATAATTGATCGTCCCCCTCGATTGTTGGGTGTTCAACCTGAAACCTGTTGCCCAATTTACAATGCCTACCGTGACAAAACACCCTCCATTTCAAGAATGCCCCAAACCGCACCTACCCTCGCAGAAGGTATTACCGCAGAACTCCCCATCCGAGGTGAGATGATTTTAAACGCTATCCGTTTTACCAACGGCGCTTTTACGACTGTGAATGACGCAGACATTGAGGCAGGCATGAAAACTCTTGCTGCTAAAGGCATATACGTGGAACCGACCTCCGCAGTTGTAATCAAAGGATATGAGAAGTTTAAGCAGGAAGGTATTATAAATGATGGTGATGTTACTGTTTCTATTCTCACTGGTAGCGGTTTGAAGAAATAGTCTTTTCTTGTAGGAGCGAGTTTTCCATTCCATTGTTGAGGGGCTTTATAAGCCAGTTTCTTCAGAGGAACAGTCGCGACCAGGAGGTCGTAATCAAGAAATCAACGGTATGAATACCTTTTTGGTATTCCCCGGGTATGAATGCCATTTAGGCATTCACCGCCTACAGAAGAGAGGGTTGCATTAAAGTGCATTTGGTGTCAATTTGGACCTGACGCTATAAAAAGTCGGGTTTCGTAAACTCTACCCGACCTACAGAAGAGGAACAGTCGCGATTCGGAGATCGCTCCTACAGAGGTGAGATAAAAGAAAATAGAGACTTGCGGGGGTGCAAGCCTCTATTTACGATAGGTTAGTTGGATAGGTTAGGTTAGATGAGCTATCCCGCCATAGGAAACTGCTGCCCGGAAATTGCAACAGCCTCCTAAATGGGGAATAGTTTAGTTAGATTTTCCTCAATAGAGATTCTGCAGTTTCCCTATTGTGAGGAGAAATTGGTTAAATATCCCTGAATTTAACCTTATTGTACCTCTTTCAATTCGCCCCAAGTTGTAGTCAGCTTGTTCGTAGCAGAGATCAAACCTTTCAACTTAGTTATGGCAAGCGCTTGATGCTCACCGGCGAAGGA
This sequence comes from Candidatus Poribacteria bacterium, assembly GCA_028820635.1. GTDB lineage: Bacteria > Poribacteria > WGA-4E > WGA-4E > WGA-3G > MSPOR6. The sequence goes on along the minus strand of JAPPIG010000068.1, from coordinate 51,272 downwards.
TACGTCTTCAATTTGGTAATAATACACGACACCTGGTTTGGCGGTTGCGTCAACCCAACTATAGGTTGTCTTTTCGCCTGTGGTGCCTGCACCTTGGATCAGTTCAGTATTGACCTGCTTGAATTCACCGTTCCGAGTTTCACTACGGAGGATATTAAATCCAGCGTTGTCAAGTTCGGATTCGGTTGTCCAACGAATAGTAACTTTACCGTCTGCGAGTGTCGGACGGAAGAATGACAACTCAACAGGTAGGATTTGACCGCCTCTGTCTAAGGGTGTTCCCCAGTCGGTTTCATCACCAAACCAAGTATGACGGACATACCTATCACTTGTATCAGCGGCATGCACCCAACTATACATGTCATCAACACCTTTCATCCGTGCAACACCGACACCATCTGTGCCACCAAGCGGTTTCACCATGCCTGTGCCATCACGAGCGACACCATCATCAAAGATACGGATAAGTGAAGTTCTCTCTTCATCTTCGGTCAGACCCATTTCGAATTTCATCTTTCCGTTATCTTCAGGTGTATCGTTCGTTCGAGCGTCACCGTCAAGGTTACCGACAATATCTGAAATCGTAAAGTATTGTCTACCAATTCTCAGATGATCAGCAGTAGGCGTCTCTTTGGCTAAATCAAGTGCTCTACCATCAATCAGTGTGATATGGAATGCCTCTTGATCAAGAATCGGGTCAAACCGATCCTGCATACCAAATTCATCTTTGTCTTGTTTAAAGACATTATACACACGGGTTGACGGGAACACTGTTGACGCAGGCAAAGCATCGCTACCGAAATCCCTTGTTGTGCCAGACACAACTATGATCGTTTGTTCTGAAAGAATCGTCTTCACAGAACCATTACCTAAGTTAATCGTTCTGATAGGATCACGCGGATTTTCAATAATCAGTCTCCAACCACCCAAGTGAACAGGGTACGGTGAAGGATTATAGATTTCAATCCACTGCGGCAGTTTGGTACGTGCGTCTTCTGGACCTTGAGACAACATAATTTCGCTGATGATAAGTTTAGCAGTCCCAATATCTTTCAAAGCACCTTTCTGCACGCCGTTGTCATAACCGGGTGTTCCACCATGCATATTGTTATTGGCTGCTTGGCGTTTATAGCCGATACCTGAGTAACCAACATCTTTGAAAGCGAGTTGATCAGGTTTTCTGTCGTTATGCGTATTACCAGATCCAGCACGACCATCTCTGGTAGTAACGTTCCGACGGAAGCGAACTTTGTCGGCACTTAACTTGTTCCTATCGTCAGGTCCACCTTGTGCTTTCAGTGGCCAGAAGTCCGTTTTAGAAACAGCATTCGTGTAGTTAGCTTTTCCTAAACCATCTGTCCATCCAGCAACGTCATTGATTTTATCAAGGTCATCTTTGCCGAGTTCGGAACGACCTTTACCACCATGACCGTGATCACCTTCGTGGTTGTCGGGTCTACGCACGACTAAGATGAAGTTGCCATCATCTGGTAAACCTTGATCGAAAGCAGTATTAGCCTGCCCAAATTTCACAACCTTATAGCGTCCATGTTTGGATGTAGCACTAATACCGATACCTGCTAAACCTGGGACTTGGTCTTCTGGGTTTTTGTCAACATTCCAACCGATTGCCAACGGATGATCAGGATCACCGAATGGATCGGAGTCAACTAAGAGTAGAACACCACCCGCAGGAATCTTGGCATTATTGTTGTTCGACAAGATGATGAATTGGTTATCTTTATCTGCACCTGTCAATATTGAAATCTGATAGTTATTCAGATTGACTTCATCTGTTGGATGCACATTGCGGAGTTCAATCCATTCATACTCGTTATCCTCATGACGACGGTTTGCAACCTCGTTGATGATAATAGGACTCGCAGGAACGTCTGTCCGGCCATCTTTAACAATATGCGATGCAGCTGCATGCGTATTCGGACGTCCCGGTGTGCCGACAAAATGATAAAGCGTTGGCACATGTGTCGTTACACTGTCTGGATCCATAGAACGCTGTGGCTCATACTCCGTTGTTGAAGCTGCCCAACTACCGGAGGCTCTACCGTCCCTACTGTTTTCAGCACCTTTGGCATTGTTATATAAACCATCAAGCGGTTTGTCGCCCTTGTTCTCGTGGCGACGGGTAAGATTAAACGAACCACGGTGGGGTATACGTGCCATTGAAACAAAATTAATGCCTGTTCTGCTGCTACCGTTACTACCTGGGACATCCCAGCCAGCATTGCCACGGTCACTACCGTTAAAGTAGTTTGTCACAACATCAACGACTTGCTTCGTCTCATTGGCATCACCCAGTTTGCCGTAAAGTCGGTCACCAGCAACTGTATCAACAACTACTCTACTACTGGTAAACTCAGCACCTGTTGTGGCATATATCCGAACTTTCTTAGCCGTCGTGTTCAGATTATGAATTTCAATCCACTGTGAATTTCTTGCTCGAGATTGACCAATGTAGCCGACATCAATCGCCCATAGAATCTCACTGATACCGACTGTGCCAACAGCAGGTGCAGCCGTATCACCAGCTTGCTTTCTCAAAACAATAGCACCGCCACCGCCAGTTGCGCCTCTATCAAAAAGTTCGGCTAAATTTGGCATAGCAGCCCATTCTATGATTCGGGCATCTGGTATGACGCGGTTATCGTCTATATCCGTAATCCTGTCAAAATCTTGTCCAATCGGAGGTGCGTTGCTGATAGCAGCACTCTTAGACCGCACAAGAATAACGTACCCTTCATTTATGTTTGGGGTGGCAGGATTGTCAGCAGGAACGGTGAAGTTAAATCCATTCGCTGGCTTTGTCGGATCCACAACAGGCGTATCAGGCGCATCAGGCGCTTTATACGTATGCGACTGATCACCTACTAACGTATTACCAGCTGCGTCAGCAACCGAACCAGTATTAAGTTGTAATATTGTGTCACCGACCGTGGATGGGTTGACGAGCACCGTATATACTTTATTATCGGTAGCATCCATTTCAGGATTCCCTGCTAACGTAACACCAGTACCTCGTGTGAGGTCGCTCGCTGTAAAGGCAGCATCACCAGTTCCAAGCGGTTCACTAAATGTGAATGTGTAAACAATCTTACCAGTATCTGCATCATTCGCATCTTTTTCTGGTACGGCTGTAATAGTCACTGTCGGTGCTGTCATATCTTCAGGCGTAAACATAAGCACCGTCTCTGCATTGCCCATAGGGGTAGTAGCAGTATTCATTACAGCATCTGCTGCAATTGTGAGAACGATTGGCTGCGTACGATCCGTAGGTGTTACAATCACGACGTATTGCGTGTTTGAAACTTTAACAAATGACATGTTTGCAACATTCGCTGTGCCTGTTACATCACCCGCCAGAAGTTCATTATTTCCAGTTCCCAGCGCCTCATCAGCAGTAATGGTAAACTGAACTGTGTCACCTGCTTCAAGTGCGCTATTATCGTCAGGTGTCGTGGTATAAGTAAGAACCGGGCCAGTTGTATCTGGGGGTGTAGGTGGATCACCCAACTCTTTAACCAACGTATAAGTATAAAGATCTGATCCCAAACTTGCACCACCAGGAACATTTACTGGATCAACAGCATTGATAATTTCTATTGTTTGCAAACTAAACAAGCCACCCGCTGGCAATTGTATCCTGAACATCAAGGTGTCATCGTTCGTAGCTGTATCTGCCGTGTCGGCATCCGGATAAAGTCCGGGAGTTACGACTACCTCAAACATAGAAGCATCATCTGCAACACGCGTGATAGCTAAACCTGCATCCGTAGCCGCAGTGTTGTCAACTTGCAGTGTTGTATGAGCAGCATCAGCGATGGTTAGATCGCCATCCGCAATACCCGTAGTATCAGTATTAGTGGCACCAGTAGTTACATCCATACCAAAATCAACGACTAAGGTAAAAGTGGTATTCGTAGTAGCATCAAGTGCTATCATAGTGCCTCGGACATTATCCTGACCACTCTTTAGCGTAATGACTGGCATTGGGTGAGCATTATGTGGTGTTACTTCTGCCTCACCAGGATCATCGGTATCATTATCCTGACCAGGATCCGTTCCCGGATTTAAATTCACTGCAGGTAATGTTTCTTTTACCGGGTGGTCGTGGTCCAGATTACCCGGCTTCGTGCCATCATCTAATGGCGCGTGTGCCATCACAGGCACTGCAATGAACCCAAGCAGTAAGATTAAACATACTAAGGAAAATGTCGATTTATTTGACAATCGCATTACTTATTTCTCCTTGTAGAAATATTAAATTCAAGTTAAGAAATTTCAATTTCAAGTTAAGATTCAGGGAATTAAATCCTGTTAATCTAATCTTTCCAATTTCAAATATTAATAACGTCTATTAATATTGTGTAAAAAAAACAGGGATTACCTGTTGACCTATCTCAATTGCAACCACTCTATCCAGTTAACCTAATTTGCGGTTACCAATTGTTTCTCTCGCATCTTGTATCAACGAAGCATCAATTTTTGAGTATGAACTCTGCTTCGCTTCTTTTTACAAGATCTCCAAATCTACATTGTCCGGTGCAGATAAAAACAACATCTGCATCTTTCAATGTATTAATTATAAGTTAAAAACAAAATAATGTCAAATTAAATTTTAGTTGTCTTACAATTAAAAAACAGAAATGGGACTTCACGCGGAATATATCAGTTTTTATATGTTGTTAAGAACTTACCAATACCTTTTCTGTCTGTGTATCAGGTTTTGGTTTGTTATTCCGTTACCTGAAGCCTCATATTCAATACACATTAATGATAACATAAAAATTAATTAAAATCAAATTAAATTTTATGTTTTTATAGATTTTCTATGTCTTGACATTAATTACATAACATATAATATAACATATTACGTTCTATGTCAAGAAAAAATTACAAAAAAATGCACTTTTTTGAGGAAATTGTGCATTTTTTTGAAAAAATGTGCATTTTATTTGTCAGAATCGGGGAAGGTGTGGGGTTGGTTGTCTGAATCGGGGAGAATTGTCAGAATCGCGGAGGACGCGGAATTAAGAGGTATTTGGTCACGATGGCACATTTTGTGGAATTGAATTAGTCAGTTCCGTAGGTTGGGTTGAGGAACGAAACCCGTAGCATGCCAAAAGCGCATGCTACGTTGATTTGAACATGAAACGCTTGGACAACCTCAAAATGTCGGGTTTTGCTTGTGATCTCGCCTTATGCGTCAACTTAAACGTTGATTTAAAGGTAGCAGGCACGCTCCGCGTGCCGTCTGCTTTACATCTTGGGTGGACGGCACACCAAATCAACGGTATGAATGCCTGTTGGCATTCCCCGGAGTGTGCCTACTACTTTGCATACGTATGAGTTTATATGAAAATGTGAAAAAATAACAGAAAAATCGAAAACCGAATAACCCTGACGTTAACGTGAGTTTGATAAATCCCGTAGGTTGGGTTGAACCGGAGGTGAAACCCAACATTTTGAGGTTGTAAAAGCGTTTCATGTTCAAATCAACGTAGCATGCGCTTTTGGCATGCTACGGGTTTCGTGCCTCAACCCAACCTACATCTATATTCAATTTAATTATCAAACTCACGTTGACGTTAATAAAAACTTGATGAAAATTACGTTAGGTGTTAATATATTAATGTAACGTAAGTTGCCACATTGTCGTACAATCTGTCCGAAGTTTAAGAAAATAAATCGGTAATGTGGCGAGGGAATCAACGTAGCAGCAGGTGTGAGAAGTGGTTAAATATCCCTGTTAGCACCGAATACGGTTCGGACCGGAAACCGAACCGTATTTTGCGTTGATTTGGATACGCATGATTGAAGATGGGTTTTTTGTCGGGTGTCGCTTCGCTCTACCCATAAGTGTCAATTTAGCACCTGATTTCTTGTTGGAGGGCTTTGTAAGCCCGATATTTTGAGATTTAACCTATAAAATCGGGGTTGAAAACCCCTCCAACAATAGGATATTTCCTTAAATTGACACATATAGGGTAGATACAGAATTGGACATTGAACTTACAAAGCATTTCAGGAGGTAGGAAAGGATATACAATGGCAATACATCATTTTAAACCGACTGTCTACCACACAGCGATAGGTGCACACGAACCCGTGCTCCATATTGAGAGCGGAGACACTGTTTTTACAACAACCGTAGATAACGCGGGTTATGATGCTACCGATACACAGGTAACACCGGGTGGAAACCCACAAACAGGCCCGTTCTTTATTGAAACTGCGGAACCGGGAGATACGCTCGCTGTGCATTTTGACAAAATTTTGCCAAATCGTAAAATCGGAAGAACCGCGACGGTTGTTGCACCGAATGTGCTTGATCCGCATTATGTTGTGTCCGAAATGCCAGAAAGTGAACGTGCCGAATGGCATGTTGATGTAGACGCATGGACAGCTACCTTAATATCACCTGAGACACAGTTAGGTAGGCTTACGCTGCCGCTTGAGCCGATGGTGGGTTGTTTTGGTGTCGCACCACCTCGCGGACAAGCCATTTCTACAGCGACCTCCTCCACACACGGTGGTAACATGGACTATCGTGGGTTTAAAGAGGGCGTCACCGTTTACCTTCCTGTCTTCGTACCAGGGGCACTTTTCCATCTCGGGGATGGTCATGCAGTACAAGGTGACGGAGAAATTGTCGGTACCGGTATTGAAATCTCTTTTGATGTCCAATTCACTGTTGAGGTAATCAAGGAAAAGTCTATCAATTGGCCTCGTGCTGAAAACGAGGAATATATCCTCACAGCAGGCAACGCGCGTCCGTTAGATCAAGCAGTACAGCACGCAACGACAGAACTTCTCCGATGGTTAGCGGAACTTGGTTTAGAGAAACGTGCTGCGCATATTTTGTTAGGGCAGACGGTTGAATATGATATGGGAAATGTGTTTGATCCAGCGTATACAATGGTGTGTAAAATCAAAAAGTCTATATTACGGGATATAGGATTTTGGGAATAAGAGGATATACCGTGTTCAGGCACGGTGTCAGGATTTGTTCATATCTAATTCCGCCATGGTTCTGAGATTCAGCAGTGGTGTCATTACACCGCCAGAAGCAGGCAGGACAACCCCAGTATCGTATAACCGCATCGCAGCAATAGTTGCATGTGCCACATCTTCTGGTGTGCCCGGACGTACCATAAAGATATATCCTTTCTCCGCCGCCTCTTCATAATCCGGAATACGGACACGCGACAGGTCCGTATCAATGACACCTGCAGCAATACCGTTTACCTTGATACCGTGCGTTGCCAACCTCCCCGCATAAGCCCGCATGCTCATCTCTAATCCTGCTTTTGAAATGCAGTAGGCGGTGCGATTATCTGATGCCATCGTATCCGAAATAGAAAGGGTGTAGATAATACATCCGCGGATTTCATTTTCCACCATGTAATTTGCGACGCGTTGTGTAAGAAAATGCGGTGCTTTGAGATTTGTGTTCAGCAGTAGATCAAACTGCTCCGGTGTTTCCTCAAGAATGTCAGCAATACGGGTGATACCAGCATTGTTAATAAGGATATTTACCTTCCCAAACGCATCGTGAGCGGTTTCAAGCAGTTTCGCGTGTGCGTCTAAGTCGCTGATGTCTGCTTGAATAATAGCCGCTTTTCTGCCAAGTGATTCTACTTCACCTTGTACTGCTTCCGCTGCATCACGATTCTGATTGTAGTTGATGAGTACATCAGCACCTTGACGTGCTAATTCAATAGCGATTGCGCGTCCTATACCGCGACTGGAGCCTGTTACGATTGCGGCACTATCTTCAAATGAAACATCGGTCGCAAAAAAACCGAGGTCTGTGTATGTTGACATGTTGTTTTGTTCCTTTCAATCATCATTACGCTGTGCAAGAGAATTGGTAAAAGTATTGATATCTTCGGAGAAACTTTGAAACAGTTTTTCAATGTCCTTTGCCTGCTCCTCCGTATTTTCATAAATTAGTTCGTCAGCATAGATATTATTAACTTTGTGGCGAAATTCTAAGAGTGCTGCTAAAAGCAAAAAAGTCTCCTGCGAAATCACAGGTGGTCTTTCAGGGCGCTGTTTTGTCATCTGTTCAAGTAGGTTTTTATGCCACCGACTTCCACGCGACAGATGTGCGTCCACTTCGTTGGCAATTCGCTCAAAAATTCGCTCAATGCCTCTATAAACATCGGCAAGTTTATTAGCAATTGTTTCCTCTATATATTGTTTGTAGTTAACAGGTGCTACCTGAATATCTTTCAGAGCATTTACAATTGCGTCAACAGTAGTTTCAATTTTTGCGTGTTCGTCGTTGATACGTTGGGTAAGTCTTTTTCGATTCATTTCGTATATTTCTTCCTCTACGATAGGAAAAACTTGGCGTTGTAGATGTTCATAAAGTGTTTTCCATAATGTAGGTTGTTCTCCTTTTCTCACAATAATTGCTTGCTGTTGGATTCTTTCTTGAAAAATCCCTTTGGTTATATCAAAATTAATCAGGTCTATTTTGAATCCCGTATCAATGCCTTTAACTTCCCAGTATGCAGCTGAATGTGTCTTATCAGAGAGTCCCCACACTGCAATATCAATATCCGATGATTTTGTGAAGTTGATCGGTTCGGCAAGCGAGCCAAAGATAGCAACCTGTGTTGCTCCAAACTCGTCATAGAGAAGTGTTGCGATTTCGTACGCGACCTGCCACGCGCGTTCCAATAATGCCTCATCAACTTTTCGGCTTTTCCAACGGCGTTCCAGCTGCTTCCTGCAGGATGCGAGTTCTTCTGATGACATCTCTTTAGTTGTTCGCTGTGTGTTTGTTGTCTGTTGCATTTCAGACATCCTCCTCATACTGTGCAAGAGAATCGATAAAAGTTTCCAATTCTTTGGAGACATCCTGAAATAGTTTTTCAATACTTTTCGCGTTTTTCTCCGTTTGTTCATAATCAAGCTGTATGGAATATAGATGCGCGAAGACGTGGCGGAATCCTAAAAATTGCTCGAGTCGTTGCGCTGTTTTTTGGGAAATCACAGGAGGCCGTTCAGCACGTGGTGCTGTCATTTGCGTCAGCAAATCTTTGTGCCAAGTTTCACCTTGAGGTATATGTTCGTCGACTTCCCGAGCTATTTGTCTAAAAATGGTTTCCATCCCCATGTAGACATCATAGAGGTATTTAGCAATCTCAATTTCAACACTTCGCCTGTATCGAACGGGCGCATCCTCAATATCTTGCAAAGCAACTTTGATGTGTCCGACTGTCCGCTCTATTTTTACGCATTCATCTATAATGCGTTGTGCTAATTTTTTTCTATTCATTTCGTAAGACATTCCTGTTTCAATTAAAAGTATAGTGCCAATATCAAAAGTTTCACCTTTCTTTATAAAACATGCTTGTTGTAGAATTCTTTCTCGAAAAAGCATATCGGTATTTTCAAACTTGATAAGGTCAATTTTGAACTTCGAATCAAAACCGAGCGTTTTTCCGATGGCATCTAAGTATGCATTTTCTGAGAGACCCCACACCGCAATATCAATATCTGACCACTTTGAAAACCACATGGGTTCTGTGAGTGAACCAAAAACCGCGACTTGTGTTGCTCCAAACTCGCCATAGAGGAGTGTTGCGATTTCATAAACTACCTGCCATGCCTGTTCCAACAACGCCTCATCAACTTTTCGGCTTTTCCAACGGCGTTCCAGCTGCTTCCTGCAGGATGCGAGTTCTTCTGATGACATCCCTTTAGTTGTTCGCTGTGTGTTTGTTATCTGTTGCATTTCAGACATCCTCCTGATGTTGCGCAAGAGAATCAGTGAAGGTATTGAAATCCTGTGAAACTGCCGCAAACAATTCATGGATTGTTTCTGCATGCGCTAATGTATTATCGTACTTCAATTCCCGTCCGTAAATGTTGGTTACTTTGTGGCGAAACTCTAAAAGTTTTCCTAATTGGAGAAATGTATTCTCAGAAATCACAGGTTGTCTTTCTGGGCGTTGTTTTGTCATCTGTTCAAGTAGGTTTTTGTGCCATCTGCTGCCTCTCGGTAAGTGTCCATCAACCTCGTTGGCAATTCGCTCAAAAATCCGTTCAATCCCACTATAAATATCTACGAGGTCAGTCGCAATCGTATTTTCTATGAATTCTCTTGCTTGCTCAGGTAGCACGTCAATACTTTCTAAACCTCTCTGGATTCTGGTGAGCGTATCCTCTATCTTTACAAGTTCATCGTTGATCCGTTGTGTGAGTTTTTTTCTATTCATTTCGTAAATTTCTTCTTCTACGGTAGGGAAAACTTGGCGGTGTAGATGCTCGTAAAATGTTTTCCATAATGTAGGTTGCTCCCCTTTTTTAATAGGGATCGTTTGTTGTTGAATTCTCTCTCGGAAAAGCCCTTTAGTTGTGTCAAAATTAATCAGATCTATTTTAAACCCCGTATCAATGTCTTTGACTTTCCAGTATGCAGTTGAATGTGTTTTATCAGAGAGTCCCCACACTGCAATATCAATATCCGATGACTTTGTAAAACTGATCGGTTCGGCAAGTGAGCCAAAGACAGCAACCTGTGTTGCTCCAAACTCATCATAGAGCAGTGTCGCGATCTCATAAACCACCTGCCACGCGTGTTCCAGCAAAGTTTCGTCAACTCTTCGGTTTTTCCATCGGCGTTCCAGCTGCTTCCTGCAGGATGCGAGTTCTTCTGGCGTTATCTGATTTGATTTTGGCATCACGACACTCCTTGTAATTCCAAAGTTTCACTCAGATGACATGCAACTTTGACACTTTGTGTTATCTCGCGAAGTTCTGGTGTTTCCTGTTTACAAATATCTGTTGCATAGCGGCACCGAGGATGAAAATAGCATCCAGTCGGCGGTTGAGATGGATCAGGAACATCTCCTTCAAGACGAATTAGTTCGCGCTTACGTTGTGCTTTCGGATCTGGCAACGGCACTGCGGATATCAACGCCTCTGTATAAGGGTGTTTCGGTGATTGATAAAGTGTTTTCGCATCGCTAATTTCCACGATCTTACCAAGATACATAACTGCTACGCGGTCGCTGATATGTTTAACAACGCTCAAATCATGTGCAATAAAGATGTAGGAAAGTTGGAATTTCTCCCGCAATTCTGCCAGAAGGTTGAGAATTTGCGCTTGCACAGAGACATCAAGTGCCGACACTGGTTCATCTGCTACGATCAGTTCTGGGTTTAGTGCTAACGCGCGTGCAATGCCGATACGTTGGCGTTGTCCACCGCTGAAAGCGTGTGGGTAACGCCGCATGTCTTGCGATTTTAATCCGACAGATTCCAGCAGTTCAACAATCCGCGCCTGAAGTTCACTTCTTTTGACAGCACGATTAACACGTAGCGGTTCACCAACAATATCCCCCACCGTTTTCCGAGGGTTAAGGGATGATTGCGGGTCTTGAAAAACCATTTGGATACGCCGACGAAAGGGTAGCATCTGTTGAGACGTTAACTTTGCTAAATCAACTTGGTCTTCACCAAAAGTGAAACTTCCACCCGTAGGTGAGATTAATCGGAGGAGACACCGGCTTGCTGTAGTCTTACCACAACCACTTTCACCAACCAAACCGAGTGTTTCGCCACGTTCGACATCAAAACTAATGCCGTCCACCGCTTTTACATGTCCGACTGTCCGTCGGAGAATTCCTTTTCGTATTGGGAAATATTTTCGGAGGTCTTTGACCTCAAGCAGTTTTGACATCGGTTTTTTCCTCACAAAGCCAACATCTCACAACGTGCTTTCCGTTTCTATCAGTGATATTTTTTGAGGTATCAATTGTACTAAATTCAGGCATTTGTTCACAAATCGACATTCGTTCGGCACATCGTGGTTGAAACGAACATCCAATGGGAAGTGCTAACGGGTGCGGCACCGTTCCGGGGATAGAAGGCAGCGTTTTTTGCTGGCTACTACCGAGTGTTGGAATGGAGTTGAGCAAGCCTTGTGTATAAGGATGCAACGGATTATAAAATATATCATCAACACTTCCTTTTTCAACAACACGCCCAGCATACATAACAACTACCTCATCCGCCATGTCGGCAATAACTCCTAAGTCGTGTGTAATTAGCATAATCGCCATCCCAATTTCCGCTTGTAACTCCTGCATGAGTGTAAGTACTTGTGCCTGAATCGTAACGTCGAGTGCTGTAGTCGGTTCATCTGCAATAAGAAGTGCGGGCGCGCAACAGAGTGCTATCGCAATCATTACACGTTGCCGCATACCTCCAGAGAGTTGGTGTGGATATTCGTCAATACGCTGTTCAGGTGCTGGGATACCCACGCGGACGAGCATCTCAATAGCGCGCTCACGTGCCCATTTTGGCGTTGTTTGTAAACCGAAACGGGTAAGAGTCGAACGATCACTTTCTTGGTGTAACACAATTGCCTCAGCAATCTGATCCCCGACAGTATAGACAGGATTAAGCGATGTCATCGGTTCCTGAAAAATAATAGCGATTTCGTTGCCTCGAATCTGACGCATCAACTCACTTCGCGGTGAGACTTGGGCTATATCTAAAGGTTCGTCTGCGTCATCACGGTAGAATAGAATCTCACCCGCTTCAATCTTGCCAGGGTTCGGCACAAGTTGGAGAAGCGAAAGTCCCGTGATACTTTTTCCACAGCCACTTTCTCCGACAATGCCAACCGTTTTGCCGCGTTCAATCGAAAAACTGACATCATTTACAGCATTTACAACGCCACCATCTGTAGGAAATACTGTTTTTAAATTAGAAACTTCAAGTAAAGGCTGAATCAATTTTATGTCCGATATTGCAGTTTTGATTCTGTAATATTTGTATATATTTTACCGCAAAATGGATGATGGGGCAATCTTTTTTAAGTAGCATGTGTTTGCTGGTATAGAGGATCAAAGTCTTATGCAGACCAGTATTACACAATAAAAAAGAGGCACAAAAAATTGTGCCTCTTACTTGTGACTACCTTTATAAATTTGAAATATCAGATAATACACTTCCCCCTATAGATTTGTTTTGATGTCGCTCCAAAATAGGGTGAGTTTGTCACTTACAGTCTTCGCGAAATGCACATTAGCGGTTTCTGTGACATTGTTAATAGCGTGAGTATGCCACAATTCTGATGTCTTAATGCCAACGAATTGGTTGGAAAAATCCACGCGATTTTCACTTGATATTTGTGCAGAATGTCTTTCATCAGTTTTAGTATTCTTGTCCTTCAACGACGCCCAAGGTGACGGGGCAATTCGCACGTATTGGAGTCGTGTTTCTTCCATTGCAGTTAAACCAAAATTCTGTTCTGGTTTGTCTGCCTGCTTCGGGGCATCTGAAAAGAACGCAAGTTTAACTAAGAAGACTGATGCTATTAGATAGCAAAGCATCGCGGCATAATTCACAACCTGCGGAGAAAACTTTAACTTCATCTTGCCGAAAAGCCAAGAGATAGGAGTCGCGAAGAAAGCAGTTTGACTCCGCTGATGGGCTTCCCGTATCTGGCGTTGGATATTTCCGAGCAATTCAGCGGGCGGTTCCGGTGCTTCAAGGTTGCCAAGCACCGTTGCGGTATGCCATAATCCTTCATATTCGACTTGGCACGCCTTGCAACCGCGCAGATGTTGTAAAAAATCTCGCCGTTCCGCTCCTTTCAACATGGTATTTTCACGATGTAAAACTAAGTTTTCACGAGTCTGTTCACAATTCATTTAACAATCCTCGCTTTTAGTGGGTTAAGTATTTGCTCAAGGATCAACCAAAATTTTTAAAAATAGTATTTTTCCAATTTCGGTTTAAGGTTCTGTATGGCTTTATTCAACCTTGAGGCGACAGTTCCAAGGGAACAATCAAGGATCTCAGCGATCTCTTTGTATTTGAGGTTTTGCATATAATATAGCGTCACGACCTCACGCTGCTTCGGCGGCAGTCGGTCAATAGCAGCTTGAACTACCTCACGTTGTTCAGCCTTAATCGCCGTCCGTTCAGGAATCTCCCGTTCCTCAGTCATGCCTCGCGCCGCAGTCTCTTCGGTGTAAGCGTCCAGCATTCTGTTACGGGATTTGGCTTTTCGGATGTATTGATTGCAAGTATTTCGAGCTACCGTATACAACCACGTTCCGAATTGTGACTGAAATCGAAACGTTTTAATTGACTTATAAGCCTCTAAAAACGTTTCTTGCGTAGCATCCTTGGCATCTTCAGTATTGCCAAGCATGCGGTATGCAAGCCCATAAATTTTGGTATGATGGCGATTTACCAATTCGTTAAATGCCTCAACATCGCCCTCTACTGTTTTGTGCACAAAAACATCATCTGGAATCATAAAAAGTCCACCTTGCGCAGATGTTACTAAATTAGTTGCATCGGAATTATATTTTCTTCATTTTTTTTTGATTTTTTTTTTGCTATAAGGAATTTAAACGTTGTCACAAGCCTCACAGACCAACGCAAAACGTTTAGTGCCTCCGGTCTCAAATTCTGTTTCATAATCATAACTGACCGACACATTCGATGTGCCACACCAATCACATCGTCCAGAAAAGGTGTGTGCTTTTTGTACTAATAACATCTGTTTTTCGTCTTCTACCTTTTGCGTTGCCTTGATGAGATCAAGTGCGCGTTGGCGTAAAGTTGGATCGGTTTCTGTCTTAACAATCTTATGAAGGAGTGGTTCCAGCTTTGGATCATTTGGATTTCCACCATCGTCAAGTGTATGCCATGCAGCACGGCGTACACGCAAATCAGGGTCAACCAAGCCCTTGTATAATGCTACCCATACCGCGTCAATTCGTTTCCGAACGTGACATGGACAGAGATTTTCCATTGCCAGTGCACGTTCTTCTGGGGCAGTAGAGTAGGCAAGTGAGAGATAATATTCTACGCCATCACCGCGCAAGCGATCTTCACGCCGCCGATGTGCTTTTTTCTGATATTTATTCATTCCGGTTAACTTTTTGGGCATCTGTCTTCTCCGTTAACAGAATTATGACACAATTTTTGCGATTTTTCAAATTTTAATCAGGGAACATAATCATTCACGTTATTTTATTCATCATTTGTTTCTTCTTCCATATCTTCAAGGATTTGCGCGATGATAGGTTGTAGCGGTGGTATTCGCTTCTCAATGGTATCCCAAACTACAGAATAGTTAACTTCAAAATACCATGGGCGAGTCGGTCTCGCATTCCTGCCATCAATCTCCAAGGCACATGTTCGTACTTTTTGCGAATCGTTTCTGGAACATTTTTAGTCGCTTCTCCGATAATTTGAAGTTTCATAACAACAGCAGAAACTGTTTTGTCATCTGTGATAAACGCATTAAAATCCATACCTTCAATAAATGATTGGATAGAAGTCATCGCTTCAAATATGTCTTTGAGATAAAGTCTGTAATTTCTCATAGGTATATGGCTTCACTGAATACGGAAGCACGAAGTTCCTCTCGGAGTGAATCGCGCGGCACGACATCCACACCGCAACCGAGTTTATTTTCTAAAAATTGCTGAAGACCGACAAGGTCAAAGAGATCTGCTCCATCATCCAAATCCACCAAAAGATCTAGATCACTATCCACATGGTTATCTCCCCGTGCGTACGAACCGAAAATAGCTTTAATTTCGGCTTTAAACTGCTGCCGAATTTTGCCCTTCTCTTCTGCAACCAATTTTTTCACTTCTTCAACCATGATACGCTCCCTTAACAGACAAACGGAGTCTGCCTACTACTTTTTCATCAGTTCTTCAATAGCGTCAATCTCTTTCGGCACAGCATCCGTTAATACTTCGCAACCAGATTCCGTGACAAGAATATCGTCCTCAATACGCACACCAATACCGAGATAATCAGTAGGAACTTTTTTCGTGCCTTCCGCAACGTAAAGCCCAGGTTCAATTGTGATGACCATGCCCGGTTCAAACGTTTTGAACTCACCCTCTGCATCGCGCACACAATTGACATCGTGCACATCCAAGCCAATCATGTGACCAACACGATACATATAAAATTGTCTGTATTTCTCCTTTTTTATCAACTTTTTTGTTTTTCCCTTTAGAAGACCGAGGCTGAGCATCCCTTCTGTCAACAACTCAATGGATTTTTGATGCGGTTCGTCAATAGAAACACCGGGACGAATTGTGTCAATAATCGCATATTGTGCATCAAGAACAAGTTGATATATCTCTCTTTGTGCATCGGTAAAGGTGCCGTTGACAGGAAAAGTTCGCGTTACATCGCCACAGTAGCGTTTATATTCTGCCCCCGCATCAATGAGAACGAGTGTATCATCTTCAATTCGACAGTCGTTAGTTGTGTAATGGAGTGTTGTTGCGTTTCCCCCACTTGCGACAATAGTTGGGAAAGCAGTGCTGTTTGCACCGCCGCTACGAAAGGTTGCGTCAACAATTGCTTCCAATTCGTATTCGTACATTCCCGGCTGCGCTGCGACCATTGCAGCGATATGACCATCAACTGTAATATCGGTAGCCTTTTTTATACGATTTAGTTCTGTCTCATTTTTGATTAATCGCATCTCACTGAGAATCGGACTTGGGTCAATAAGCGTGTGAATTCCTTTTCCAGTGCGAATACGTGATTTAACACCTCTTCTGAAACGGTCAAGGATTTTCACATCAATGTGTGAGTCGGATCCAAGCGTGTAATAGAGTCGCTCAGCACCTTCTAAGTATCTGCCTAATTTTTCATCAAATTTATCTATTGGAAACGCCTTGTCTGCTCCGTAGTGCGCACACGCATCTTTAACACCGACCCGCTTCCCATTCCAGATTTCAGCTTTTTCGTCTTTGGGCAGCACAAACAGGATATATTGATGTTTCGGATGGTCAGGTGCGATCACACAAATTGACTCTGGCTCTTCAAAACCTGTGAGATAGTAAAAATTCGGATCGGGATTATAGATGTGTTCTGTATCGTGATTTCGCATTGCAGCAGGAGCACTGACAAAGATTGCTACGCTACCGGAATCCATCTGCTCTATGAAGTTTTCGCGATTTTCTTTATGCATACGCTCTCTTGTAGAAGGGCTTTGTAAACCCAATTTAAATCAACTTTCTAAAAGAATCTCTTTAACCGACTGCTGAAAACTAATAGCTAATTAGCCATTTCAGAGATAACTAATCGGTGTTCCTATCTTACCGATAATACCACCGCTCGCCACCATCGGATATACCGGATGCGACCAAAAGATCCCTTCCTCCGGACTGCGAACAACTTCGGATACATGTCCGAATACATCACGGATTTCAGCTATCGGTTGCCGTGCCTCAAGTTTATCGTACAATTTTGCTTTGTAGTATACAAATCCGCCTTTATTGCTGAGGATAGACACAAACTTATTGACAACGATCTGTTGGTCAGGAATTTCAGGCGTTCCGTCAATAAATTGATACTGCTTGAGGACATTTAGAACACCTCGGACACCTTTATTGATGCTGGTAGCGTCCCATCCGTGTGTGCCGCCGAGTTCTGGATCAATTGTCGGTATCCCAATATCTGGTGCAGCTTGTGCCAGTTGTCCCTTCGGTCCCTTTTGGTCCAGAATATAACCGATACCGAAAACGCTCGCTAACGCGAGACAAGCACTATGACATTGATGTTTCTCTCCAACACGCACGCGCACCTCATCAATCATAGGTTGAACACCACCCTGATGCAGGTCTATACAGTAGTCAGCATTTCGGATAGCCTTTTCAAACAACTGATACGCGATACGTTCGCTTGATGTGCCATCGGATCGCCCGGGAAAACAGCGGTTCATCTTGACATTATCAACTGGACTATACGCTTGCTTCGCGTGAAAAGCGTGAACATTGACAACTGGGACTATGATGAGTTTGCCGCTTAATTCAGTAGGTTCAATCCGACTTAAAATTTCATGGATAACTGCGATGCCGTTCAGTTCGTTTCCATCGCTAATTGCTTGGAGATAGAGGGTTTTTCCAGGTTGTTTCCCGTTGATGAGGACAACAGGCACACGAATCGGTGTTCCATCTGGCATATTGCCAACGGATAAACGTCCTTCTACCCGTGTGCCGGGCTCGGCAACTAAAGAACCGATAACCAGTTTATTAGCGTTAGTCTTATGCATTTAGTGAGTGTAGATTCCTTCATCCGACAAATTGCTTGTCTTTTAATATAACAGAATTTTCCATAAGCATCAAGCCAAAAACGTGCTTCTTTGAATCTACCTAAAATTTGACACCTTCATATTGGTATGATAAAATATGCCAAAAGGATTTTTGGGTTATGCGTTGTGTCTATCTTACGATTCTGGTATTTCTTCTTTCTGCTTGGCAGGGTATTATTACTGCCGAATTAAGTCCTGCTGCTGAAAAGATACTCGCCACTATAGAATGGGTAGCGATCCCTGAAGGCGAATTTATAATGGGATCCACACCAGAGGAGGCAGAAGCCGCCTACACAGACGCAAAATTACGAAGTTCCCTGCTCGAAAAACACTCCTTTGATGCTGAAGTTCCACAACACACCGTCTATCTCTCCGCATACCAAATCTCTCGATACGAAATCACTAACGCACAGTACCGTGTCTTCATTGAGGCAACAGGACGGCCTACACCTCGTGGACATCGAGGTGAAAAAACTTGGAAAGATGAAGACTTCAGCGCTGATACGCAACCTGTTGTCGGTGTAACATGGTTTGACGCACAAGCGTTTGCAGAATGGATTGGCGGAAGTTTACCGACTGAGGCGCAGTGGGAACGCGCTGCGCGTGGCACAGCGAGACGCATATATCCGTGGGGTAATGATCCTCCAAAAGTACGGCACCATGCAAATTTTGCACGCCGTGCCAATCGACCAACACCAGTGGGGCAATTCCCAAACGGCAATTCTCCAAATGGTATTGCTGATCTTGCTGGAAATGTCTGGGAGTGGTGTCTTGATGAATACAATCCTTCTTTTTACCAACAAAATAGTAAAGATGTGAGACGAAATCCGTTAAACCTCCGGTTCCGTGATGTGTTACGTGCGCGAGTCATTCGCGGCGGTGCATGGGATGTTGGCAGTGTATTCCTCCGTTCAGGTTTACGGTCTATGTTCTATCCTTTGGATTCCACACATACGATTGGGTTTCGGGTAGTACGCCCGCGTCTAAAAATAAAGAAATAAGTACTTTTGATATAATAAACTTTCCACACCGTACCGTTGACACTTGCCACTTTTAATGCTACAATACAGCACTATGAAGATTATTGAAGAAAAAGAAGCGTGGATTCATACGCACTTCATTGTTGATAGTTATTTCATCACAGAACAAGAACGCAGGCAGATTTCTATCAACGTCGAGCCAGAATTGCTACAATTGGGCATACAGTATGGATTGACATACAACATCGCACCTTCCAAACATCGCGCCATCATCATCTTGGAATGTATCCCGTTTGATAGTGTCAAAACGATGGTGAAAGAGTCAATCAATGAAGAAATAAAAGATTTTCCAGTTCGGCTACCGGAACAGCGAAACGTAGTTACCAATATCACCGTCGCTGATGCAAATACTAACGAACAAGAGAGTTCGGAACCTATTCCATAAGGTTTTGCCAATCAACGATTAGCGGACGTTGGTCAACACGAACTCATGAAAGTCTAAATCCAAGCAGCTACGGTAAAACCTACAATTTCAATGGAGGTCCGTAATGCGTATATTATTAATAATTTTCTGTCTTGTTTTTTTGCTTTCAACGGTTGGAGATGCTAAAATCGTTTTTAGTTCTAAACGCGATGGGATTACTGGAATCTACGTCATGAACGACGATGGCAGTAACGAAACGCTATTAACCGATAAACTGGTGTCTAATTATCCGCATTATCCACGGTGGTCACCAGACGGAAAGCAAATTTTATTTCGGATGCGAGTGAGTCTGCCTGAAAAATATGAGTATCATCTTTTTCTGATGAACACCAGCGGTACAAATGTACGTCCTCTTAATGAACCACAGGTTGGGATAAATAACGACCCTATATTTTCACCAGATGGAAAACAAGTTCTTTTTACAAGAGATACATTCAAAAAACACTGCTCAAACATACTGGATTTAGAGAGCGGTGAGATTGTTCAACTCCCTGACATCGTGGCTAATTCACCCGATTGGTCGCCGGATGGTAGACAAATTGTTTTCGCAAGCACCTCATTTGCCATTGCTGGTGGTGCTGGAGGAAATATCTGGATTATGGATGCGAATGGCGAAAACGCACGGCGACTGTTGCCAACACCAGCTGTTGATGGGAGGATAATTGATCGTAGTCGCCCCAGGTGGTCGCCAGATGGGACACAGATACTGTATACAGAATCTGAGTATACATTCGAGAAAAGAGGCTTTTTTAAATTCCTTATTGTCAAGGCTAATCGTTATTTCATTTGCGATCAGAACGGTGAAAACATACTTCAACTGAGTATATCAAAGAAATTGATGTCTAAAGGTATTGATTGGATGGATAACGGTGAATCAGTACTTTTTAGTGCGGCAGAGCTTAAGCTAAATAGGTTTCTTTTGGGCAATAACCACCACTATAATATCTATAAGCATCATATTGCAACAAAGAGAACAACGCAATTGACGGATCACCCCGGAAGTGATTCTGAGCTTGATTGGATTAGCGGATATACGTTGCCGGTATCCCCAAAAGGTAAGATGCAAAGGCAATGGGGAGAAATCAAGAAGGATTCTTTGAAAACGCAGTGAAGCATTCAGAACATTTCACGAAATTGTTATTGTTCCTGCTGTTGCGAAATAAAGGAGTATAAGGAAGTTAGCAATGCGTACTCTTCTAACAAGTTTCTGCTTGATCCTATTACTTACAACTGTTGGTAATGCTAAAATTGTATTTAAATCGATTGATGAAGGATTTACTGGAATGTATGTCATGGACGATGATGGCAGTAACGTCAAGTTGTTAACCAAAAAGTCTGCCCCCCGCAACCCAAATTGGTCTCCAAATGGAAAACAGATCGTGTTCGCGCGATTCAGCTCGGATGGTGGCAGACAACACTTTCATATTGCCATTATGAATGCCGGCGGCACAGATATTCGGCAGCTCACTAAACCAGAGATCGGGTCTGATTATTATCCATCATTTTCACCAGATGGAAAGCAGGTTCTTTTCACAAGGTATGAAAATAAAATCAATAAACGTAGTATAAACATCTTGGACTTAGAAAGCGGTGAAATCATAGAGATCGCTAATCTTAATAAGACATCACCCAGATATCCTACTTGGTCACCAGATGGCAGAAAGATTGTTTTTTCAACTGACCAATTTGCTGAAGATTCTCGTAACCTCTGGATAATGGATGCAGATGGCAAGAACGCTCGCCAACTTTTACCTGCACAGGAGGGAGTGACGAAAATTGTGCAATCAAGACCCAGATGGTCCCCTGATGGTCAACAGATACTGTATTCACAGGATGAGTATGTAGATCAGCAGGTCGGCAAGGTAGTGACCGAAATCCATAAGGCTCACAGATATATGATATGTGATCAAAATGGCGAGAACATACGCGAGTTAGATATTCCCAAGGATTGGTTTCCTGTAGGGCTTGACTGGATGGATGACGGGGAATCTGTGCTTTTGTCTATGCGGAAAATAGAACTAAACAAGCTTGACTTTGTGGAAGTACTTGACTATCATATCTATAAGTATCATATCGCCACAAAAAAATTAACCGAATTGACGAGTCCGCTTGTAGACGGTTATGGTGTAGATTGGGTTAGTGGCAGGGCGTTACCGGTATCTCCAAAAGGTAAGAAGCAAACGCAATGGGGAGAAATCAAGAAGGATTCCTCTGACCAGTAGTAAACATTTAACATGTTTGCTGCAACCTTTGTTTTTTTATACGAGACACACGGAATATCAATGTCCAAGCCCAGGACCCGTAAGTACTTGTGTTCCTACAGTGCCATCGGTAATATTGAAAATTGACGGATATCCTTCTCGCCAACCGTCATTTGCACTTGGGCAAAATTGACGAGCGTTCCCCTCAATAGCCGTTACGCCACGGATACGCGCAGCAAGTCCGGCGGAGTGTAAGAACGATGCGCCCGGACACGTCAAATCCTGTACGGCAAGGAACATACCGTACTCTTGAGCAGCGGCACCCATCAGCAATGCCTGCGACTGTCCCTTACACGCCTTAAGCGCAACCCCAGAATACCCTTGATCACGCGCCAATAGTAAGGTTTCAAAGTCGGTTAGCGACTCGTCAATCACCACCGGTTTTATTTCTGCAGCTTTGTGCATCTTGTTTTCGGGGTGTGCCTCAAGGTCCCGGTCAGTTGGTTGTTCAATGTAAGCAAGACGTTCAAATGCTTGTGCTTCACCTTCCTGAATCCGATTGAGAAATTCCAACAAGTATTCCACATCTTGGCATGTCTCGTTGAAATCAGCGGAATAGTGCCAAGTGCTAATGCCTCGCTTTGCTTGTGTTTCCGCGGTGATTCTATCAATTGCAAGGACGCGCGCCACGTCCCATTCCAAGTCATCGCCATTCAACTTTATTTTTAGATGTGTCAACCCATCGGCAAAAATCCATTCCGGTAGTGTCTCTGGTAGGCTATCGTTAAGACGTTCTGTAATATCGGCTTCCGTAAGCGGGTCAAGCGCACCAATCAGGTGATAAAGCGGCATATCGGGCTGTGGGTGTCGTGTTGTATATCGATCAAGGTATTTTCCTGCGAAGTTTCCATCCAAGAAATGCGACAGATCTGCTTCAATGAAATCTGCGTCTAATCCGTTGTAACTATTAATACCGTTTACCTTTCCAAACCCATCGTAAATTGCAGCGTCAATCGGACTTGTCGTGACAACAGTACATAATTTCGGTATCGGTGATGTAAGCTGCATCGTCTGAGACAATTCGTCTGCGATTTGTAAGAATTCGGGTTCCAGCACTTCAGAGAGTTCAAGCGGATGTGCGCAAAGCGTGCAATCACGTGTTGCATCAACTGCTAATTCAGCGAGATTTATCATCGCGGCGAGGCTTTGGTCAAAAGGCGCGTAGCGCGGCGGAAATGCCCAGACGTTACCAAGCGGCATAGAACCTGTGCCTTCTGCTTCTCTGCCGTCACGCGTTTGTACTTGCATCCGCACGTTAAAGAGGACACAGTGATCTGTTGGCACGCCGCCGAATTTGAGCGGAGTGCGGTATTGATGTTCTTCAAAATCACATTGAACGTCAAGGATGCGGATATCTGTTGGTTTTGGCATGTTTTCCTCGTAATATTCGTGATAGTTAGCAAGATATTTTGTGATATGGCTGGTTAGATTAAGTCAATGTCAAGGTGCTTTATATTTTGAGTCCGTAAAGTATTTCGATCCATCAATCTGATGAATGCGCCACTTGTCAGATTTTTTCGTTAGGTAAAATTGTCCTGTCCCCGTATAACATCGGAAAGTGCCCGGATCGTAATAAAACATAGGTCCCTTTGCACTTGCTTCGGTCCAAGGAACCTCTATATTCTTGGAACGAATATAGAAATCTGTTAGTTCCCAACTTAGATTGCCTTCACAGTCCGACTTTTCCCAGTTCGCTTCAATATAGGTTTTAATATTGTTCCATCCATAAACATTTGCGGTAGAGGTGCCGTATTCCATTCCTTCTGCTGTGTCAAATGTTTTGATGAGTGCTGCCATATCTTCTTCCAGATAGGCTTTTATGAAAGCCTTATACACCTCCTGAATTGCTGCTATTTCTGCAGCAAAATCAATTTCCAAAGACGCAACTTCATCTTCTGGCACTATTTCTATGTACGACTTATCAACGTAAGGTGCTGTCGGGAAAAGCACAAATTCGGTAAATCGAATCCGTTCCGTAGATTCTTCATCATTCCCGCAACTCTGGAGAGATGTAAACACAACTATGAGAAGTAGTCCAGTTATAGTAGACTTTGCAATTCTTTTTGGAGGCATAGATTTTCTTGTCGAATCCACTTAGTAAAAAATTAAGTTAACATTCACCAAAAATGTGACAATCTCATTTGTAAGTGTTATCTCATTCGCTTCATCAAGTTGTGTCGAATTAGCGTTTCCAAAATTCATGGTAAAGTCAATGGTTAGATGCCGCAGAAGTTCATAACCGACTCCACCAGATACGGCAAGCCCAGTTTGCCGCGCCTTTTCTAATTTGAAAGGGGGTTGGTAAGTCACGAGAACTGCGAGACCAACGGAACCGGCAAGATAAAAATCTGAACTGCGGAGCGGATAAAGCATCATGCCAACGCCAGCAGTCCCATTCGCAATCATAGTATCCTGATATAGGTTTGATAACGGAAGCCACGCGATACGACTGGTATAGTAAAGAAGGAACTGATCTGTAAGTCCGTGTCCCACCTTAAGCTCTGTAGCGAAGGCAGATGCCGTGGCACGCGGGTCCGGCCAACTACCTTCGTAAGCGTTTCCCCAATACTCCGCAAGTGGTGTTTCAAAATTAGTATTGCCAACACCAGTGCCGATACCAAAAATGAAACCTTGACGTCTCCCTCGTAGATTTTTAGTTCGACGAAAAATATTGCGCCGTTCATAAATGATATTTCTGTCTTCACTATTGAGCGCGTGTGCATTTTCGGGCAAAGATGACACAAGAAAAGTGGCAAGTAATCCGATAAGACACAATTGTAATATGGATGTTTTCACTCAAATTCCCTTGAGACATGCCATAAAAGATGTCTCTGAAATTCATGATTGTGAGTTAGGGCTAAGTAGGCGAACTAAAGATTATACCATTTCTAATTGACAAAGTATCATTCCGATTTTGAGTTTCTTTGTAGGAGCGACCTCCTGGTCGCGACCAGGAGGTCGCTCCTACAGAAGAAAGTATTGCGTTCTTCCAACCGATTTTCTAAATAATGTTATATCATTATTTAGAATTGGTATTATATATTGACAAAGGCGCGCTTGTAAAGCGCGCCTACCTAATATAATATACTCATTAGAAATGGCATGACATGGGAAAAACGTCAAGGTTTATTATTTTATCCCTAAATGGTCGTTAATTTCCTTCTGGTAGCCTTCCAGTTCACAGTTTTCAATTTCGGCAATTGTTACGGGGCGACCCCAGTATCCAGATTCATAGGCTGCCATGCAGATCGCTTCAGACTTCATTCCTTCTACTGCGTCTACTTCCGGTTTACCACCGCTGCGAATAGCGTCTGCGAAATATTTCAACTCAATTGCCACCGTGTTACCGATGCCAGCAGGGAAGAAATATTCCTTCTCATCATCGCTAAGGCTATCAGTGAATTCTTTCTGTAAATCATCATTAGAGATTGCCTCGCCACCGCGTGGCACCAAACCTCTTCCCCAATCAAGTGCTCCTTCACTGCCGTAGATAACTTTCTGTCCAAAACCGTGAGCGGGAGCAGAGCCGACCCATGTCCACTGTGCAGTAACGCCTTGTTCAAACTTGATTGTTGAGATCATTGCGTCTTCCACATCAACCGAATAACCGCCTTCACGTGCACCAGCATTATCGTAGCGATAAGGTTCGTAAGCCTTATTGATAGCGTAAACTTCCTCTGCTTCCAGACCAAGAATATAACGCATTAGATCGGTAAAATGCACGCCACCGTCTAATGCCCATCCGCCGCCAGCATCCATCTTGAAGTTGCGCCAACCCCATTTACCTAATGCCTCGCCAACATCAATCCAGAAGAACATCCGGGGATCACCGATACGTCCCTGCGCAATTACCCAGCTACGCGTCCGTTCCATACGACTCAACCGATAGTTTTCTGCGACTGAAATAATCTTATCGTTTCGCTCCGCTGCTTCCATCATCAATTTGCATGCACGCATGGTAATACCAAAAGGCTTTTCAATGATAACATGTTTACCCGCTTCCAATGCTGGCACGGCAAGCACGTGGTGTGCACTATGCAAAGCGCAGATGTCAACGCACTCTAAATCTGGATGCTTATCAAGCATCTCATCAAGTTCTGTATAAACAGCAGGTTTCGTGCCCCCTTGGAACTCATGTGCTTCATTTGCTCGATTTTCTGCCCGCCCCTTGTCAATATCACACGCAGCGACGATATCGAAATCTCGGACATCTTTGGACCACAACTCGCGATATCCACCCATGTGGGCACCAGACATACCACCGCATCCGACTAAACCCATTTTAATTCGTTCTGCCATTTCTGCCTCCTTAGGCAATTCTTTTATATTTAAAGATGGTATTCATCCTATCTTCTTTTTAAGAACATGGCTCATAAATGCTTGTAGTTACGCTTTACCAAAGCGATAGGGCATATTATGAGATGGTTTCTGAATGGAATTGTATAGGATACGTGTTTAGATGTCAACTTTTTTGTGAATTGAATCAGAGGTATTCAATTTTCGATTTTCTAATCCAGAAGCTTGATGTCGTGGCAAAGGAGAAGTTAGCAACTACGTGGGTAACTTGAAGCAAGGAGATTAATCACGACCAGGAGGTCGCTCCTACAGTGTCATATCCGATATGTTATACTGCTGTTAATGATTCACCTGTGTCTGGATGGAATAGATGTGCTTTGTCAATATCAAAATTGACCGTCAAAGGTGTATTATGTTGTGGTAAATCGACAAGATTAGATTGTGCGACAAAACTACTCTTCTCTGTCCGTAGATATAGGAGCGCATAGTTTCCGAGCGGTTCAACCAGTTCCACCTGCGTTAAAACCTGATTTCTTCCATCTTCACCAACATGAATATTCTCTGGTCGGATGCCGAGCGTAACCAACTTCCCCGAAAGTTTGCTGATCACTGACTGTAAATCGTGATTCAGTTCCACTTCAAAGCCTTCAAACCTTAGTTTCGGTGAATTGCCATTGTTCACAATTTCCGTATTTATAAAGTTCATCGGTGGCGTGCCAATGAATCCACCGACGAATTGATTGGCAGGCTTATGATAGAGTGTCCCCGGATCAGCAATCTGCTTGATTTTCCCCTCATTGAGAACGACTATCTGGTCCCCCATCGTCATCGCTTCTACCTGATCGTGCGTGACATACACTATGGTAGCGTTGAGCCGGTCATGTAGGCAACTGATTTCCATCCGCATTTGTACGCGCAGCTTCGCATCAAGGTTGCTCAAAGGCTCATCAAACAGAAATACCTTTGGTTGTCGGACGATTGCTCTGCCGACTGCAACACGTTGGCGTTCACCACCGGAGAGGTGTTTCGGTTTACGGTTTAGTAGGTGAGAAATGCTGAGGATGTCTGCGGCTTCGTTGACGCGTTGGTCAATCTCGCTTTTCGGATATTTGCGGAGTTTTAATCCGAACGCCATGTTCTTATACACTGTCATGTGTGGATAGAGTGCATAGTTTTGGAAAACCATGGCGATATCCCTGTCCTTCGGTGGGGTGTCGTTAACGCGTTCGTCATCAATATAGATTTCACCTTCGGTAACCTCCTCCAACCCAGCAATCATCCGTAAAATTGTAGATTTGCCACATCCTGATGGACCAACAAGCACAGTAAACGACTCATCTGGAATTTGAAAATCTGCCTTTTCAACAGCAAGGACATCACCGTCATAAATTTTGGTAATACCTTTTAAAGTGACGTGCGCCATTATTTTTCCTCAAGCACGTGATCGTAAGGAAATTATGATTAACATTAAAAGAATTCCTGCGGCAAAACCGATGAAAAGTTGCCAAGTGAAATAGCCTCTCTGGAAAAATGCAATTATGATATTTTGTTTTTCCATTTTAATTTGATCGAAAAATTCACCATCTGCCACAATAATCTTAGATCTACCGACGTGAGGCTTGTATCCTTTTTTATAGGCAACAATCGCATAGCGGCCTGAAGGTAAACCCTTCTTTTCGTAGATACCATCTATATTGGTTGTCACAGTATATGTATTTTCCGTCTTGACATTGATGATTTTAACTTGAACTTCTTCTATAGGTTTCTGTTCGGGTGAGGTATCAATAATTTCACCTCGCATTGTCGCACCACTCTCCATAAATTCTGCTTCTTGCCCGTTTACAGATGGAGTAGCAAGGGAAATACTCACACAAATAATTAGTGTTGCAAATAAACTGATACGAATCATATTTCCCTTCTCTGATTAGATGCCGTTTTTACCTGCTGGTTTCTGCTCCCGCTATAACGAAAAGCGAGAGCAGAAAATTGGAGGCTATTCATTTGCTTCTTTAGGACTGAACAGAGTTTCGTCAATTTCAGTGTTCAGCTTAATGTCAGTAATTAGAGTTTCCCGATGTTCAAAGGATTTTGTAGTGCGATGGTATGCGATTTTAATGCCATCTACATCACGATAATCCTCAAAGACCGTTTCTGCGTTTTCCGTTTCTCTTCCCATATCAATACTATGCTTGAACTGCACTACGTAACGAGTTTCCTTACTAATAAAAATTTTGAGTTCTTTTCCAGAAGGCTGCGTAACAAGAAGCACAAATGCAGGGACACCTTTTACATTCTCTGTCCCTAAGTATTGAACCGGAATGTCGTTTTGTGAGAGTTTTGCTAGAAGCCAAATCGGTTCTCGGAAAATACTATCTTTGAAGTAGTCAACAAAAGATTTAGCCCTCTCCTGCGGAATTGGTTTGGCCTCCCCATTTGTAAGCTGAAACAGAGAATCACCATCAAAGATTAAACTTTCTACACTGTCACGTATGTACCAATCGTTGCGAAATTTGTTAGTGTAATAATAGGTTTTACTCTGTCCCTCATCCTGCACGGAATCATCTGGGAAGTGTTCAAAACTGTGAGATTCTATCACAATGTTTTTCACTGCTGCTAATTTATCAAGTCCACCGTGTGCAGCAACAGCAGCATCAATAATTTCTTTTGCCTTAGCATCTACTTTTGGGTTATCTACAGGAGAATCGGAGGTGGTTTTTTCAGGTAGGTAGGGTTTCGCAAGATTTTCCTTTACCAATTCGGCAACAGCAGTTTCAACATCAGAACCGCCGAGACTCGCTTTTCGTATTACACCTGCACCGTCAATCAAAAAAGTTGTCGGAAATCCTATAACCTTGTATAGATCCGTCAACTTACCGTTTTCATCCCAATAGTTAATCCATGCAAGCCCTTCTTTCTCAACATAAGCTTCAAGCGGTGTTTTTGAGTTATCACGACTAATTCCAATAATCTGGAACTTTTGATCTTTATATTTTTCGTAAGTCTTCTTAACTTTGGGCATCTCAACGAGACAGGGACCACACCATGTTGCCCAGAAATCAAGAAGCACAACCTGTCCCCGGAATTTCTTCAAGGTAAGTTCTTCACCCTTCAAATCCGTCACCTCAAAATCTGGGGCGGGTTTACCAACCCACTCGTTCATTTTCGCTTTGAGAGACTCAAGCGATTCAGTTTTTTGAGGCGTAGAACTCGGTTTAATAAGTTTCGTTGCGGGTATTGACTTCGGTCTGGTGTCTGTAGGTTTGGCGAGATTTTCCTTCACCAATTCAGCAACGGCAGTTTCAAGCGAATGCCCACGGAGATTTGTCTTACGGATAACACCCTCACCGTCAATCAGAAAGACTGATGGAATTCCCCGCACTCCATATTGATTCGTTATCTTTTGGCTTTTATCCCAATAGTGGACCCAAGCAAGTCCTTCTCTTTCAATAAACGCCTCAAGCGGTTGTTGTGACCTGTCAAGGCTAATACCGATAATTTGAAACTTTTGATCTTTGTACTTTTCATAAGTTCTCTTAACGTTTGGTAACTCCCTGATACACGGCCCACACCATGTTGCCCAGAAATCAAGAAGGACAACCTGTCCTCGGTATTTTTCTAAGGTGAGTTCTTCACCTTTCAAATCTGTCACCAGAAAATCTGGGGCAGGTTTACCGACCAATTCACTTACAGGTGTAGAACTTGCACCAGGAGGTTTGGGTAATTCACCTTTTCGCGAGGCTTTATCCTGTTCAAGTATCGTTTTGGCATGTTGTGCATACGACCGCTCACCATATTTTGAGTGGTTGATCAGTTTGTTATAGGCTTCATCTGCTTTATCATGTTTGCCGAGTTTGTCGTAAGCCAAACCCAATTCTAACAGAATCGGTGCAACCCAACGCGCATCTGGGTCTTTCTTGTCTAATTCCTCAAAAACTTTAATACTTTCTTCAACACGTTCCAACCGAAATAAGGCGTTGCCGAGACGGTAGTATACTTCATCCACACGTTTGTATTCCGGAAACGATGCGATAAAATACGTTGACTTTTCAACTAATTTCTCTAATTCTTCTGGTGCACTCTGATTATTGAGTTTTTTAGCAATTGCCTTAATTTCTTGGTATTTGAACCCGATTTTTGCTGGACTTACATTTGTACTCGTTTGTGCCGAATCAGCATTGGCAAGGTCAGCACAGAAACCCAATAACACAACGACTGTTAAAATACTAAGATTGCGAACAAAGATACTTGTAAATTTTTTTTGAATTAACGTTGTTTGATTTTGGAAAAACATCTTCTACCTCCTCAGATTTGTGAAACAGTTGAAATCCTTTTATCTCGCCATTCGTTTAGTTGTTTACCGCGCCATATTTTCCTGTACAAGTTGTGCCACAGCAGTCTCAAGCGCATTTCCGCGAAGGTTCGTCTGGCGGATAATTCCATCGGCATCAATCAGAAAAGTAGACGGAATGGCTCGGATCTGGTACATATTGGAAATCTGTCTGCTGTTATCGTAATACTGCGGCCACGTAATTCCTTCTTTCTCAATATAATCCTCAAGTGGTGCTTTCCCTCTATCTAAACTGATACCAATAATCTCAAATTTCTTATTTTTATACTTTTGATATGTTCGTTTCACATTCGGCATCTCGGTGAGACAGGGACCACACCAGGTTGCCCAGAAATCAAGAAGCACAACTTGCCCTTTAAGTTTTTCTAACGATAGTGGTTTTCCATTCAGATCCTTTACCTGAAAATCTAAAGCAGGTTGACCAACAAAATTAGGCGAGTTGGAACTATCAGACAACCCTTCAAGTGCCCCTTTTCGGTCTGTTTTATCTGCTTCTAATAGTTGCTGTGCAGCTTCGGTGAGTTTGCTTCCATTGTACTTTGAGTTATTAACGAGTTTTCTGTAAACTTCATCTGCCTTGTCATGCTTGCTAACTTTGTCGTAAGCTAACCCTAATGTTAACAAACTCTCTCCAATGGATGGAGCAAGTGGATAGTATCTAACCAGTTCATCTAAGACCGAGATTCCTTCTTCAGTTCGATTAAACTGAACTAAAGTAGAGCCGAGGATATAGTAGACCTCATCCACCTGCTTATATTTCGGATGTGTTTTGATAAAAGCCCTTGATTTCTCAATTAACATCTCAGCAGTAACTGGTTCGCTGCTGGTAGATAAGTCTTTTTCAATTGCTTTGATTTCAGCGTATCCATCACTCGCTTGAACGCGTGTTGATCCCGAGGTATTAAGGGTGGAAGGCACACAAGAAACTAACAATAATATGCTTGTGAGGATAGTTAGAAGATAACACCAACCGCTTACCCTCACAATGTTATTTCGTGATAACATCATTTTTCTCCTTTAAGTTTCTATTACCATCGAGTAAATCACCTTTAAACAGCATTCCGATAGGAATACGCGAGTAACAATTTGATCTCTTCTGCCTGCACCTGTTGCAAGAATTGAGTGGTATCTGAAGATAGATCATTTTCTGCAGCCTGACACCAATCAATAAACTGGTATGCGTCCCAATGTTCTTGTGTTTCAATGGCTTGCCCGATCTGTGCAAGTGCATCCGATGGATTTGATGTTTCTTTAAAAAGTGCGATAGCACGTTCCCGAAGTTCAGGAAAAATCGGGTGTGTGCCGACTCTACCGAACCAATACTTGGCATTACTATAATCAGGTTCACGTCGGTGCATAATACCGTGCCAATAACTGCCAGTATTGTTCCCCAGTTCTTGTGATACGTCGTGGGAATCGTCCAACGCATCGTTCCAAAGTAGCAAACCACTTTTAATAGCACCGCCAAAAATATCATCTTTCAGTGATTGTCCTTGCAAAAGGTCTTCAGGGGACATGTCTAACAGCGCATCTGTAAGTTCATTACTCCATGGGCTTTCTGGAACAAGCGGCGGAAGTGGATTGCCTGCTTCTAATTTTTCAATTATTTCGGCGATTGCCGATGTATATGCTACACTCATGAAAAACTCCTTAGTCTCTAAATCGGTTAGTTGAAATGTAGTTTAACATCTTTGTCTCAATATATCAAGTGTTTTCCGTATGGAAGTGGCAATTCTGAGATTCAATCAAACTCAAATTTTGTCCGAAATTCACCTAAAACAAAAATCCCAACACCATAAAACACCATTGCCAACGGAATCAGAAGCCAAATAGTCAGAATCCCTTTCAATAACACCAAACCTATTCCCATTGCAACAGAAAGGATGATGGATTTAAAAATAAAACGAGTTTCAGTAAGTTTGACAATCCGTTTTGAAATATAGCCAAACCCAACAATGAGCAGATATACTTCACTAATAACCATTGCAATCGCTGCGCCAACGTGGTTAAAACGCGGAATTAGTACCAGATTCAAACCGATATTCAAAAGGGCAGTTGTTCCCATAAGAACCGTAAACGCGCGACGTTTATCCGCAGCACGCAGCATCGTCAAGACAACGGTTGTCAAGAAAATCAATCCACCTGACACGCTTAGCCATTGCAGTGCTGTTGCAATTTTCTCTAAAGTATCTGGCGTATAGGTAATAGGCAACGTGGCGATAATTTCATGGGAAAGTGCGGCAAGACCAACAGCTAACGGCACGCCACAGATCACCATCCACCGCACACCGAATGTATATGCGTCAGGTAATCTGTTCCGTTCCTTTTCATACGCACGCGATAGCACTGGAAACATCGCACCCATCATAAACGCACCCGGTAACGTCGTGAATGCATTGACAATCGTATAAGCCAGACCATACCACGTATTAGCATCTAAACCATCCGGACTTAGTTTTGAAAGCATAATCGCATCAATCCGAAAATAGATAAGGTGGAACAGATTGCCAACAGCAAACGGTAGTGCTTGCTGCATCAGCACCATCACAATTCGACGACTCAGTTCAAAGCGAAGTCGTGTGAAACGGAATCGGGTGAATCCGATGCTCAAAATCAGGTTAATACCACTTGCTATTAGCATCACCTGACACACATTCACAACCCCATATCCGAGTAGAATAGCACCACCACCGCCCAGAAAAAAAACACCGCGCTCAGCAACCACCGTCCACGCCTCATATTTCATCTCTTCATGTGCACGGAAAACGCATCTATAGAGCTGAGCGATAGAGTTAACAATCTCCGCTAACCCTAAATAGACTATCATCGTCACGATTATTGAGGTGTATCCGAGCAATACACCGCTGAAAATCATGAGCGCGTACGCTACAACTGACAAGACAAGGCGCACGAGAAGAGTATTGCCAAGGTAGTGACGCGTTTGCTCCAGATGCAGCGTCATCTCCCGAATCAACGGGTTATGTATGCCGAGTTCTGTGAGGCTTGCGATGAGATTTGTTAAGGCGATTGCAACAAAATAGCCACCTAACTCACTTTCTGTAAAAGAACGATGCATCAACCAGATGATCACGAGTGAGCCAAAGCGGCCAATGAGGTGTGCGCTAAACAGCGTAAACGTGTTTTTAAAAATACGGTTCATTTCATGGAAAGCGAATTAAAAAACGGGCAGGTTGTTTAAGGAATTCAGTTTTTGGTTGTGAGTTGTTAATACAACCCATAGGTGTCAACTTAAGAAAAAATGCCGTATTTTCTCTTGTTGGAGGGCTTTGGAAGCCCGATATTGTGAGTCTTAACCAATAAAATCGGGGTTGGAAACCCCTCCAACAATGGGAAATATCCTTAAGTTGACACCTATAGTGAGTTGTTAATACAACCCGATTCTAACATAGTTCGGGACTAAAGTCCAATAACTATCACTATCACCTTGTTTCAAGCGTTGCGCGCCGAGTTTCGCAATAGTGGCACCGCGCGGCACATTAAAAATAGTATCTGCAAAATGGACTACCGATTCGCTTGTGGGAGGGGTTTGTAACCCCGATTCTATCTTATCAAATCTCTCCCGGACTGCATCTCCATAACTCGCAAGTCCGTCACCAACAAAGGTGATAATAGAATCTGGTGAGATATGGTTATCCAGTTCGTCTAAGAATGCATCCACTGGTAAGCAGAGGTCATCGGTGAGGCGTTGCCATTCTGTGCCACCGTGAAAGACACTACCGTAAATCTCACTTCGCCGTGCATCAAGAATCGGACAAACAAACCCATCTGTCCATCGCAGATTATATGCGATCGCTTCTAAAGTTGACACGCCAACAATTGGCTTATCTACGGCATAGCAGAGTGATTTTACTGTTGCCACACCAATACGGATACCGGTAAACGATCCAGGTCCAATACCCACAGCACAACCATCTAAGGCATCTGGTGTAACTTCTCCCCATTTGAGGACAGTGTCAATTGCGGGCATGAGTCTGGAGGAGTGTGCTTGGACGATATTGAGGGTATGTTCGGCAACTATGTAGTCATCATCTATGAGGGCAACGCTTCCGATAGGAGTTGAGGTATCAATGCCTAAAATTTTCATTCAAATTCAATCAGTAATTCTGAGTCGGAATTGTCATTAAACAAATTCTCTTGCAAAACTGATTTTGGAGTTACAGAATCTTGAACATCATCGGATAGAATAAGAGACAAAATTTTTTCTAACGCTTCCTCAAGATTTCCGGTAAAAGATTTACAAGGAATTGACAGTGCCTTTAGCACTTGTTCAAATCGTTTATATCCGTCTTTAGTTTGAAGTTCCACCCAATGAATACCATCTTTATCCATCTGTTGTTTGTTGGTATCAGAAAGTTTATTGGCAACAAGGACGCGGCCACCGCGGGCAAATACTGCATCAGCACTTTCAGGATTCCCTTTCCCCATCAGCTTTACTTCACAAGGATAGTCCTTTCCTGTTTCGTCAAATAGATAAAAGTCGGATTCGCGTTCCGATTCTGGGAGATTCTTCTGGTCAAAACATTTTATCGGGACTTGGAAAAGCGCGCAGAGCGTTATCATCAAAGGTTTTTCTACCTGTTTTCCTAATGTGCTCCATAATCCGCCTCGTAGTGCAGAACGTTTGACAGCAAGCGTGTTGATAACAATTAGGCTCTCATTGATATTCAAATCAACACTGACTTCTCTAAACTTTATTGTGAGCGTTATGTTTGTGTCATCTTGTTCAGTCAAACTGTTAATCACTTCGCGAAGTGCATCGTAATGCTTCAAAGATGCTTCTAATACAATCTCTTTGCGCGCCGAATTGTACATATTTGAGATTGTTTTTATGTTCAGGCCAGAATGGACAGCTACTTCCTCTTTAGATAGTGAATCTGAACAGAGGAGTTCATCTTTGTACCAATCAACTGTTACATCGTTTCTATCTAACTTCGCACAGGCAACGCGCTTGAAAAAGTCAACAGCATACTGCAAAAATTCAGCGTCAATCAAAGCCAAAACTTCAGAACGATGATCTTGTGACGTGATGAGTTTACGAATTATGTTCTTGATTACAACCCCAGTAACAGTCATAGTTTTTGAATCTCCGCTGCTATATCAGATTTTAATTCAGTAAGCGAAAGAATTCGAGGATTTGCGGCAGAAAATAGAGAGGTATTAAGCATCTGCTCTGCACGTTCAATATATTCCGCTTCTTTTTCACAGAGAAAATAATTTCTCTCGTGGGCGAGGGCAACGTATCCAACAGTCCCACTGCCTCCAAATGGGTCAAAGACAAGGTCCCCTTTGAAAGAATAAAACTTAATAACGCGCGCAGCCAACTCAGGTGGAAAAATTGCAGGGTGAACTTTATCTGTTGCTGGATTGATTTGCCAAACGTTTGTTTTTTCATATTTA
This sequence comes from Candidatus Poribacteria bacterium, assembly GCA_028820635.1. Classification (GTDB taxonomy): domain Bacteria; phylum Poribacteria; class WGA-4E; order WGA-4E; family WGA-3G; genus MSPOR6. The sequence continues at coordinate 15,355 of JAPPIG010000068.1, read as the reverse complement.
CCCATTACTTTACTTGCGGCAATTGTTTCGTCGTCATACTGGCGTAGATTCCAATCAATCAACTTATCTGTTTTTTTGCGATACACCATTACACTTTCAGTAAGTGAATTTGCTTTGTAACCAAGAGGTTTACGGTGTTGGAAAAATCCGCCATTCCGATTCTTCGCAGCATATTCTGGTTTTACCCATACAATGTCGTCAATAAACTCCCATCCGATTTCTGTAAGGCGCGGGTGAATGTCATAAGGGATTGCATATCGTTTGCTGGAATGGGCACGACTAATGCGCGGCACAATAACAGGTGATGTATTAAGGACAAAGAATCTTCCCTCTTTAGTAATTCGATGTGTTTCCCTGAATACAGCAGTCAAAAAATCAAGATACGCCTCGTAACTCGGAAAAATGGTGTAGTCGCGCGCATTGTAGTACGGTGGAGATGTAAAAGTAAGATGGACTGACTCGTCTGGAATAATTTTTAAAACATCCTGAACATCGGCACGGACCATCACATTTTTAAGTGCTTCTGGACTGGCAGGATGGTTTCGCGTTTTGGGGGATTCTGTCTGTCCACGGACCTTCAGTTCCTTCGTTATTTGTTCCCGAATCATTTCGTTAGGGTGTTCTGCAAGTGAGGTTAACGCTGTTTTTACGTCAGGATGTTCTCTGAAGTAAAGCAATCCCCGTAGTGCCTGCAGTATAATTTTTGGATCAGCGTCCGTGGTAAACTGTGTTAAAATCGGAATTGCATTTTCAGTTTTGAGTCTACCTATTGCTGATACCGCTTCACGGCGAGCGATTGTGTTTTTTTCTGCTTTGGCAAACGCGACGAGTTTCGTCAAAAAACTTATGTCTTTTAACTTTCCAACATTTTTGACAGCGAGACACCGAATTTTCGGGTTGCGATGTTCCAGCAAAGGTACAAACAATTCACCATCAAAGCCATCGGGAAGTTTGCCGAGATTTTTAAGCGTAAAAAGCAGCTGCTGTTCTTCATTGGTTGGCGCGAGGACAACAGAAAAAAAAGGAGAATTAGGATTTAATTTTTCGCTGGCAATTTCGGTCTTGGTAATCATTGGGAACTCCTCTAATTCATCTTTGCAAGTATCCTTCGGAGCGTCCGAATATTTTCAATCACATGTTCTTCGTTTGACGGACTCTCTATACCATCTAAATATGTCTCAAATGCCGTTAACGCTTCATTATAACTGCCCACCTGATAAAAGAGATTTCCAAGGCGACGATACGGGGTCATATATTGTGGTGTAAGCCATGTGATGCGTTTAAGTGCTTGAATGGCTTTGTCGTGTTCGTTCTCATCGGTATATATCCGTGCCAAATTACGTAAAATCCGTGCTAACGTCTCCTTATTCGCATCTTCATTGAGCGATCTACGCTGCAAATCAGCCTCTTCACCATATACAATTTCTAATTTTTCTTGGAGTGTTTCCTCTGATATAATTCGCCCTTCGTCACCTAAATCTAAGAAAATATCGAAATGCTTTAATTTATATTTAACAATACAATGGGAGGGTACATTGATAGCAGAAAGTGGCAATCCCGCTTTCCTGCCGATTTCAATATATAACACATAGAGAGTTACATCTATTCCGGTTTTTCTATCAATCACATCGTTGAGGTAGTTGTTAGCAGGTTCGTAAAAGCCGACAATCTCTCTTTTGAACCTATTTTCCGTGAAGAAATAACGATTGTATTCAGCAATCTGTTCGTGGGGTGGTGCCGTTTCAGATATTCTTTCCCGGACTTCATCCGCCATTTCATTTAACTTCTGAAGGTAGTCGTCAATATCAACATCCGGGTATTCGCTCTGTGCAATAAGTAACGCACCGATTGCGAGTCCTACTTCAGTATCTGGCTGATCCGCAAAATAAAAAAATGTATCAGTTTCGCTATTTTTCATAATTTCCCTGAAAAACTTAAATTTATTTGCTTTTTACGTGGATATATGTTATCATTAAAAAAGTTAAATCAAGTGGGGGATTAGCTCAGTTGGGAGAGCACTTGCATGGCATGCAAGGGGTCACCAGTTCAAGTCTGGTATCCTCCACCATTTTTATTGCGGTGTCTTGTCCTGCGATTGTTCAGCAGGTGTTGGAGCATCGCTGTTTTTCTGTCCTGCCGTTTTATTTGCCTGTGTTCTCATCGTCCTACGAGGCAACCCGTTATCCAAAATACCTAAAACTGTTAGATGGAGTTGTGCTCGTGGCGACAAGGTCTTTATTAACGCTTCCTCTGCCTTATCAATCTGAACCTGCATCTCTTTCCGTTTCGTGCGGAATTTCTTCAGTGTCTCTTGTATCTCTTTTTCACTCATAAGCGAATCTTTCACAAACCGATTCAAGGTCTTCAAGTCTTTGACTGCTTGTGTATGTTTCTGTCGTTTTAGTTTCCACATTGCATCAATTTGGGTTTTCTGTTCCGATGTTACACCGAGGTCAGCCAAAGTAATGCCTTCCTTTGCAGGGTCCTCATTTTTCTGTGCCACTGCAAACACGCAGCAGAGCATAACACATCCGCAAATCTGTATAGTGCGCTTTATCCACAATTTTCGCATAGTTCCCTCCTTCTGTTAAAGAATAGCACAACTTCTGAAAAATATCCAATTTATGTGGGTTGACACTAACGAAAAAACTTGCATCTTTTCGTATATGTGGTATAATCAAATTAAAAATGACAGTTTATTCAATATCAATGAAAGGAGATTGTGTCTATGCAAGCATTTGAATATATCGCAGCAAAAACGGTATCCGAAGCTGTCGCATTGCTTGACGAAAAGGGAGACCAAGCCCGAATCTTGGCGGGAGGCACTGATCTAATCGTTCAAGCAAGAGAGGGGAGAAGAACGCTTGACTGGATGATAGACATCAAATCCATTCCGGAAGTCAACGTATTAGATTATGACGCAGAAACAGGGTTGACCCTCGGCGCAGCAGTGCCGTGTTATCAGGTTTATGCTGTTGATGCGATTTGCGAGGCATATCCCGGTTTGGTAGATGCAACCATAATCATCGGAGGCACCGCCATTCAGGGGCGCGCTGCGGTAGGAGGTAATCTTTGCAATGCTTCACCCGCTGCTGATTGTATACCGCCACTAATTGTCTTAAACGCTACCTGTGTTATCGCAGGTCCAAACGGTGAACGCGAAATACCTGTTGAAGATTTCTGCACCGCTCCCGGGCAGACTGTACTCGGGAAAAGTGAGATACTTGTCTCTATAAAAATACCAACTCCACTGCAAAATTCCAGCTCCTATTATCTTAGATTTATCCCGCGCAACGAAATGGATATTGCAGTCGTTGGGGCAGGTGCTGCTGTCGTGTTAGATGAAGCAAAACAACGTATAGTCTCTGCCCGGATCGCGCTCGCTGCTGTAGCACCCACGCCGCTCTTTGCCGAAGAGGCAAGCGCGCTACTTGCCGGTAAAGAAATCTCTGATGCCACTATAGACGAGGCAGCACAAGCCGCACAAGCTATCGCCCGCCCGATTAGTGACATGCGCGGCACTGCTGAACAACGGACACATCTCGTTGGTGTACTGACGCGACGTGCACTTAATGGAGCAATCCAAAGAGTCAGGGACGCAGCGTAATTCTAATGAGACGGGATGGACGCATTTCCCCAACCCCCATATCCCTTATCAACGGGTTCTGGCAATTGTAATTGACAACATTTATTTTTGAAAACTCGGAGTAAGGGATTGTGATCAAAAAACCGGTAGAAGGAGATTTTATGAAAACGAATTTAATGCCCTGTTCATCATTATTGGCATTTGTCATGGTGATGCTTTTGCTTAGTTTGCCTTTGACAACCCTTGCCCAGCAAATTCCAGCAGAGGGCCAAGCCAAACAGGATGCTGAGGCTAATTTGAATAAGGAGTTATGGATGGGCACTGGTTGTGCTTTTCCGCTACTCACTACATTAGGTCTTGTGGCTGGTTCATTCGGTCCTCAATCCTCAAGAAGCTCGCTCTTCAGCGGCCCGCAAGCATGCGGGTTCTGTGTTGGTTTGACATCTGCTTACTTAGGCCGCCACGTTTTGATTCGTAGGCATCAACCAACGCCACCCCCTGAGCGTCTCCTCGGAAAATCGCCTGAATATATTGCTGTTTACACAGATGTCTACAAAAAAAGAAGCCGACAGCTCAGAGGACAATATATAGATCGGGGATATTTAATCGGATGTGTCGTCTCAGGGATGCTGGCAATTGTAATCAACGAGTTATTTTTTGAAAACTCGGAGTAACGGATTGTGATCAAAAAATCGGCGAAACTACAGGGACTAAACAATAAACTTACCAACAGCGGGTAGATTTTGTGAAATCCACAATTACCTTCACATTGGCGAGGTTAGGAAACCTGCGCCAGCGTTATGGTGTAGGGATTGTTGTTCATTGAGATGTAAACATATTTTGGATTTTACTATTTGAAAATTCGGAGTAAACGAAGGACGACACGGTGGAACCGTCACTATAGATAAACACCTATATCGGAGCCGTTCCCGTGCGGCGTATTGGGACGGTAGGAATGCCGTAGGTGAGTCTGTGGCAAGCGGTCTCTATTTTTATACATTGACAGCGGACGATTTCACGGCTACTCGTAAAATGCTTATTCTAAAATAGTGAATTATGAAAATAAGCGAACATTTTCTTAGAATTGCGGCGTTTGAAGTCGCGCAATTCATTGACAAATCAAAGCAGCATGTGTGTGGCATGCAGTGCCTCAGACACTCTGTGGTAGACAAGGTACTTAACCATGCCTACCGCAGCGTGCCGAAGTAATTCAAAATCTACTATAAATACGAAAGGAAACCGATATTATGGCGAGAAAATCGCACGTTCAAACCACAATAAATGGTGAAGCGGTGGAATTTCTCTGCGAACCTCGGCAAAGTCTACTGGAAGTCCTCAGAGATGAACTCCACCTCACTGGTGCAAAAGAAGGATGCAATAACGGGAATTGTGGGGCATGCAGTGTTATCCTTGATGGCAGACTCGTCAATTCATGCCTTGTTCTCGGCGTAGAAACTGATGGTAAATCTGTTGAGACCATTGAGGGACTTGCTGACCCAGATAAATTGCATCCGATTCAAGATGCATTCCTTGAAAATGCCGCGCTTCAATGCGGTATTTGCACACCTGGTTTTATTATCAGTGCAAAAGCCTTACTTGATCAAAACCCCAACCCGACAGAACACGAAGTCCGATACTGGTTGGCAGGAAATTTATGCCGCTGTACCGGTTACGATAAAATCGTCCGCGCTGTACTTGATGCAGCCGCAGCTACGTAAAAGGAGCGTCCTTATGTCTGAAAAAAAGGAATATAAAGTTATCGGAACTCGCCCTATTCGGCATGACGGCGTGGATAAAGTCACCGGTAGGGCAATTTATGGAGCAGATTTTCAGATTACCGGACTCCTGCACGGCAGAGTGTTACGGAGTCCACATGCCCATGCACGAATCGTCTCAATTGACACAAGCCGTGCCGAAGCACATCCCGGTGTTAAAGGTGTTGTCACTGCGCAAGACCTGCCTGAGGCAGAGGACAAAATAGCAGACCTTGGGGAAGGTGCAGTTAGTCTCAAATATCTTTGCGATAACATTTTAGCCAGCGATAAAGCTCTCTATAAGGGGCACGCCATTGCCGCTGTCGCTGCAACTGACCCGCATATTGCCGAAGAGGCATGCGAACTGATTGATGTTGAATATGAGGTGCTGCCGCCTGTGTTAGAAGTGCGCGCAGCGATGGAACCAGATGCACCCATTATTCATGAAAACATAAGAACATCTTCGCTTGGCGAAACAGGTGACAAACCGAGCAACGTCGCCAGTCACATCCAGTTTAAAAAAGGAGACATTGAAAAAGGATTTGACGAAGCTGACATCGTTATTGAACGCGAATTTGTTACAGGCACTGTCCATCAAGGTTATATTGAACCGCACAATGCTACCGCACTATACAATCCAGATGGACAGCTGACGGTATGGTGTAGCACACAAGGTGCATTCACCGTCCGTGAACAACTCGCTGAAATTTTGCAATATCCCATTTCTAAAATCAAAGTGGTTCCGTTGGAGATCGGCGGCGGTTTTGGTGGTAAGATTAACGTTTACATTAAACCTGTCGCAGCACTGCTTGCGAAGAAAACTGGAAAACCTGTTAAAGTTCTCATGAATCGCGCAGATGTATTTGAAGGCACAGGACCAACACCTGCCTCTTATATCACGGTGAAAATGGGTGCAACCAAAGATGGCAAGATAACTGCTGCCCAGACATCTATGGCTTTTGAAGCGGGCGCGTATCCCGGCTCACCAGTCGGTGCAGGTGCAATGTGTATCTTCGCACCCTATAACACTGAGAATGTCTTAATTGATGGCTACGACGTTGTTGTGAATAAGCCAAAAACTGCACCTTATCGAGCTCCTGGTGCAACAAACGCAGCCTTCGGCTCGGAAACAGTTATTGATGAACTCGCGGAAGAACTGAACATAGATCCGCTTGAGATTCGTCTTATGAATGGCGCAAAAGAGGGAGACCATCGGGCAGATGGACCGGTTTTTCCGCGTATTGGTTTCATAGAAACAGTCGAGGCAGCGAAATCGCACCCACATTACACCGCACCAAATGGCAAAAAACATCATGGACGTGGTGTTGCCTCTGGTTTCTGGTTTAACATCGGTTTGGAATCCAGCGTTACGATCAACGTGAATCCTGACGGCACAGTTAACCTCGTTGAAGGTTCCACGGACATTGGCGGCACGCGTGCTTCAATTGCAATGCAAGCAGCGGAAGTACTCGGCATTCCCGCCGAATCCGTCAATCCAACTGTCGTTGATACCAACTCCATCGGTTACACTGCTGTGACGGGTGGAAGCCGTACAACTTACGCAACCGGCTATGCTGCTTATGAAGCAGCACAGGATGTGGTCCGACAGATGATTGAACGCGCCGCAAAACTCTGGGACGTTGATGAGGCTAATGTGCAGTTCACTGATGGCGAATTCTCATCTATTAACGGTAAAGAGGAACAGATTAGTTTCCGGGACCTATCTGCAAGGCTTGGTGAAACTGGCGGTCCCGTTGTCGGCAGAGCCACAATGAATCCCGCGGGTGCTGGTGGTGCATTTGCTACCCACGTCGTTGATGTGGCAGTGGACGAAGAAACCGGTAAGGTTGAAATTCTACGCTACACCGCAACACAGGATGCTGGAAAAGCCATCCATCCGAGTTATGTTGAGGGACAGATACAAGGTGGTGTTGTTCAAGGTATCGGTTGGGCATTGAATGAGGAATATATCTACAACGACGAAGGCGAAATGACAAATGCCAGTTTCCTTGATTATCGTATGCCGACCTGCTTAGACCTGCCGATGATTGATGCTGTTATCGTAGAGGTGCCGAATCCCGGACATCCTTACGGTGTGCGTGGTGTCGGTGAAGTGCCGATTGTGCCGCCGCCTGCTGCAATTGCCAACGCTATCTATGATGCAGTTGGTATCCGTATGACTGAACTGCCGATGTCGCCTGACCGCCTCTTAAAAGCGATGGGAAAAATATAAACCATCGTATATGGTAGATTTGGAATTAATCGGACCTTATTCACCTGTAGGAGGGAACTCCGATTCCCGACTATCAAAGCGTTGGTCACGATTCGGAGATCGCTCCTACAAGTGAGGTGTATAATTTTCAATAATTAACCATAATTTGCAGTTTGCACATACTCTATAGGCGCGGTTTCAAACCGCGTCTACCCAATCAGGAAATACCTCAATGCCTGTTGTAGCCATTCCAGCACTCATGCGTAATCTAACAGACGGTGAAGATAGTGTCACAATCCCCGGTGCTACCATCCGAGAGGTCATTGACAACCTTGAAACCCGTTACCCAGGAACAAAAGCGAAACTCTGCGACGGTGACCGTATCCATCCCAGTATCGGTGTCTATATCAACGGTGTAGTCACAAGAGTAGGCATGCACGCACGCGTTGACGCAGACGCAGAACTCCATTTCCTTCCTGCCATCGGTGGCGGTGTTGTATCAGATTAGCACCCAGAAACAATATGAATTTTCAAACACATTGTGACCGTTATTTACAGAGAATACGTCAAACACAATCCGACCCGACTTTATTGCATCGGACGGATTACTACCCATCGGTTATATTGAAAAGATGTGTGGGAATATGAGGTCGGCGCGTATCAAGTGTGTGAGAAGTGGTTGAAGGATAGGCGAGGCGAAACGTTAAGCCATACGGAGGTGCGGCAGTATCGCTCTATTTTGGTTGCTGTTGCGGAGACGTTGCGGGTGATGGTGGAGATTGATGGGGTGCTTGAATTTTAACTTGCTAACCTGAAAGGAGTTACATAAGTTAAATGATATTTGACAATCGAAAAATTTCAGAGATTACACCCCAAGAGCTGATAGATCTAATTGGTAGCCAAGAAGAAAACCTGTGGATTGATTTCAAACAGCAAGACTATCACAAAGATCCTAATGATTGTGAAAAGTATAAACGTGAGATCTGCAAAGATGTTACGGCAATGGCTAACGCGGAAGGTGGATATATTATCATTGGCATATCGGAAAAGAACAAACTTGCACAAGGTTTTTTTACCGTGCCGGATGCCGCTAATCTTGTAAAAAGAATTAATGGAATTTGTCTGCAATATATTGACCCGAGGATCCCTAATTTTGAAGTAGAACCGTATTCTCTGAAATGGGAAAACAAAGACATTGAATTAGTAATAGTCCACATCCCACCGAGTGAAATCCGTCCTCACAGGTTTATATGGGGAGGTTCTTCTAATTTCGTAAAACGTTACGGTGACAACACAAGAGAATATCCCATGTCCGAATTAGGTGAAGCTTTTTCAGTTCGTCATTACCCACCAATTATTGGTTCAATTGACCGCAAATTGGACACTATTTCAAGAAATATGGAAGTAGACAGAAGAAATTCTATGACACCTGAGGATGACCCTTTAGAACAGGTAGAGGTCAGAGATCTGCTTCATCTAATGAAACTCCGATTTGATGAGACTATATCCGACCAACCTTATTATCGAATTTTCGCTTTACCCAAAGAACTTATTCCTGATGCTGTTGATACATATGATGAAGGCATACGTGAGATTATGCATAATCCACCTAATAGACGTTTTGGAAGATTTGGTATAAGAGGCCTCTTGAGAACAGAAATGGCTCCGTCTACTGAGGGAATTGCCGGTCCTAACGAAAACGGTGGAGAAATTATCTTACTAAAGAATGGCTATCTTGAAGTGCGATGTCCAATTGATATACAGTTTCAAGGAGCACACAGGTATTTCAGAATTCCTGATTGTATAAAATGGTTGTACCCGTATGTAGTATGTGAGTTTCCGGTGACATTCCTGAGATTGGTTAAGGCAGTCTATGATGCAGCTGGTATAAATTCGGACGTATTTGTCCAACAAGAATACCGTAATCTCACAGGATTTATGTTACCGGGTGGGGCACCATCCGAGCCTTTTTTTGGCGTATACGAAGACGAAAGAGGTATATACACGCACTCAACCCCTATTGTTTCACACCAAACCGTTCCCTCCAATTTCGTCCCAGATCACCTGGCTTACGATTTGGTGCAAGAGGTATATGACTGTTTCAAATTAGATAAACAATGGATTCCTTGCTTTGATGAAGAAGGTAATTTTATTTTAAGTTAGTAATTGTATTTTCAATAGGTGAATTTGAGTTTTTTAGGCATGCACGAACGCGTTGACGCAGACGCAGAACTCCATTTCCTCCCTGCCATCGGCGGTGGATAATAGAAACTTCCTAACTGTTATACAGGACCAAAGAAGCAGATGCAAAATCAAGAGATACCAGAAACTAAAATCCTGAAACCTATTCCAGATAGATTAGTTGTCCTCACTTTTGATGACGGTAACAAATCAGATTATAATTATGTTGCGCCTCTGTTAAAAAGTTACGGTTTTGGGGCAACTTTTTTCATTACAGAAGGTCTCGGTTTTCTGAACAACAAAGATCACTATGTTACATGGGAAGAAATCCGTTGGTTACACGATGAAGGCTTTGAAATCGGTAACCACACCCGACATCATAATAACATCAACACACTATCACAAGAAGAGTTTTTGGCAGAATTGATACACATTGACAATCAGTGTGAGACGTATGAAATCCCTATTCCTGTGACCTTTGCTTATCCTGGAGATAGTCGCGGACCTGAAGCAATAGAAGTGTTGACAGAAAGAGGATATCCTTTCGCACGACGTGGTGTCGGACCAGATTTTCCTTATAATTTAGAGGGAGGGCGTGGTCCAGCTTACGACCCTGATATTCATCATCCGTTGGTCATCCCGTCAACAGGTGTACCCGGTCCAAACTATGAATTCGGAGATTTAGTTTGGGCGGTTGAACAGGCAAAGGATGGGAAAATCGCTGTTCTGACATTTCACGGTGTACCCGCTCTTGAACATCCGTGGGTTGACACTTCACCTGATCAGTTCAAAACCTATATGGATTATCTTCGTGACAAAAACTGTACCGTCATTGCGTTGCGTGATTTGAAGAAATATGTTGATTCCTCCAAAACTACTGGAAAAACCATTACATATTTTCCATAAATAGTTCCAGTGGAAAAGTGTACAATCAAGATTACCTTAACAAAAAACGGGTTAAATCGCAATTCATTGTGCCTCTTTTGGGTGTGTAAAGTTTTTGGCACAAAGGCATAAACTTTTGTTCTGTTTAGTCCCGTGAATCAACGCCAAATACGCGTTTGGTATTTGTCGGGGACGATATGTTTATAGAAGCGAGACCCACACTTCTGTTTAGTCCCGTGAATCAACGCCAAATACGCGTTTGGTATTTGTCGGGGACGATATGTTGTCCTTTATTGTCCGAGTTGATTATGCACATATCGTTCCTACGGAACTCAATTAAGGTGGGTTAACGTTTTTTTCTATAAACATATCGTCCCTACGGGACTGAATGGCATATTTCAAATAATAAAGTGCATAAAGACAACACCTAAGCGGGAAAGTAACACATACTCACAATAATAGTAGGTTTATTTTCACAAAAACTTTACACACCCTTCTAAAAATCAGTGACAAAACTTTACACACCCATTCAAATGGTTTTTGATTGACAGTTTATGGCAGGTGTGTTACTCTTTCTCCAATTGATTCTGGTAAAAAGAAGCATAATCCTCAAAAAAGGAGAAGTTATGATGAAATCAAGAAAATTGAGATTCAGCGTCTTCACACTCTTTTCATTTATACTCATCTCAGTATATGCACCTCTTTGTGTAGGCAAGGTGTTGATTGAGGATGATTTTGATAAGGGAAATATTGATAAAAATATATGGATTCCTACAGATGGTTGGTCCCTGGATGGTGGGAAACTTGACGTTAACGGTGGAGGCGTAGGAATTTCCAAAGTTACTGATTTAACTGAATTTGAGTTCAATGTTGACTTTAATATGGTGAACCCGCTATGGTCAGCGAATTGGGTTGTGCATGCAGAAGACCAAGATAATTGCACACTGGTTCAAATAGTAGCGGATGCTCGGAATCAATTCTGGTGGTTTACCCGAGTAAACGGCGCGTATGATGTTCCTGACCATGGTAAGTTAGACAACAAATCAGGTGTACACCCGGAACTTGGTAAATGGTATACGATAAAGATTGTTGTGAAAGATGGAAGTTACGATATCTTCTTGGGTGAACGAGGCGATGACCTTGAATTGTGTTGCACATGGAAAGATAAGACTCATAGTAAAGGTGCCGTAGGTTTCAGAGCTTGGACAGGTGAACATACTCTTTATGACAATGTGTTGGTTACAACCGTGGGACATGTTTCTCCAGTAAATCCTGAAGATGCCCTGCCAGTTACATGGGGAAAGCTTAAGATGCAGCGATAAAGTTGAAAGGTCTAAACCTAATGCGCACCGAATCGCCATTCATAGATTGTACAGACTTAATCGCAGACCGTGACCGACTTCTTGAACATAGCCACAATAACGGATATATCTTCTTTCCTGGGCTGCTCCCTGTGGAGCCGGTGCTTGAATTACGGAGACAGGTATTTCGTGTGGCAGAGCAGCACGAACTCCTTGCACCGGACACTGATCCAGATGCCGGTATCCGCAGAAGCGGTGTTTTCGTCTGTGAACAGGACAGATCTGAGACGTATATACGATTCTATATTGATGTCCAGAAACTCCGACTTTTCCACGAGCTTCCGCATCACGAGCGTATCCTACGTGTCTTGGAAGTTCTGTTTGGAACATCTGTTTTCATCCATCCCCGTCATATCTGCCACGTCATATTTCCAGGGGAACATCAGTATACCACCCCACCGCATCAGGACTTCAGTCCGGTTCGTGGTTCGCAGGAAACCTGGACCGTGTGGACACCTTTAGGAGACTGTGATGCTGAGTTGGGTGGCTTAGCAATTGCACGCGGATCAAACCGTCGTGGGCACTTAGAAGATGGCGGTGTCCGTTCCTGGAAGTCGATTGAAGACAATACCGAATGGGCATGGAATCCCTTTAAGACCGGTGATGTCCTCATGTTTCATAGTTTGACGATTCACCGAGGGCGGGACAATATGACTGATGACATTATACGACTTGCAACGAGTGCCCGCTACCAGTCGGTCAATGAACCCGTTGATGAAGACGCTCTCACCGTTCATCTGGGATGTGCGAAATGGGAAGAGGTCTATTCTGAGTGGGAAACAGACGATCCGCTAAAGTATTATTGGAACGCAATTGATATGGATGTCCTACCGGCTTACCATCGCCGCTGGAGAAAACCCATTGATGAGTAGATACAAGGTATAAACAAACGGATAAGTAGACATCTCAATAGAAGGAAAACCTCCACTACCGCTGGCGAGGTTTCCAACCTCACCTCTTTATGGTGTCTAATTACCGTAGTTATAGTGAAATCTAAAATTACTTTTACAGTTCTTTATAGGTTTGATGCGTTTGTAGTCGCGCAATTCATTGCGCCTCTTCCTGTAGGAGCGGCCTCCTGGTCGCGACTTTAAAACTGTAGAATACTTTGTAAATGCCGAGTGACTAATGTAAAGTTAATTGTAAAATCCACTATAAAATTGTTAGGTGTAAAAATGCAAAAACAGAATCAAGAATTATCTGAAACTGAAACCTTACAACCCATCCCCGACAGGTTAATTGTTCTCACCTTTGATGACGGGAACAAGTCAGACTATAATTATGTTGCCCCACTATTAAAAGAATACGGTTTTGGGGCGACATTTTTCATCACTGAAGGTCTAAATTTTCTTAACAACAAAGACTACTATGTCACTTGGGAAGAAATTAGGGAGTTACATCAACAAGGTTTTGAAATCGGAAACCATACCCGGAACCACACGCATGCCAATACACAATCGAAAGAGGAGTTGTTGGCAGACTTGATACATATTGATGAACGGTGCGAAGAACACGGTATTCCTGTGCCTGAGACCTTCGCCTATCCTGCGAGTTGTCGAAGTCCAGAATCGATAGAGGTGTTGAGAGAAAAAGGGTATGGGTTCGTACGGCGAGGTGTTGCACCCGATTTTCCACATCATCGAGAGGGTGGACGTGGACCAATTTACGATCCGGATGTCCATCACCCGTTGGTCATTCCGTCAAGTATTCCGGGTCCGAACTATAAATTTGAGGATTTAGTTTGGGCAGTTGACCAAGCAAAAGACGGCAAAATCACCGTCCTGACATTCCACGGTGTGCCTGCCCTTGAACATCCATGGGTTGATGTTCCCCCCGAGGTGTTTAAGACATACATGGATTATCTTCGTGATAAAGACTGTACCGTCATTGCATTTCGTGATTTGGCTAAATACGTTGATCCATCAGAATCAAGTGGAAAGAGCATAACTTATTGGCCATAAAATACCTCAATGAAGCGATAGTGTAAGGACAATCGCTCCTATCTGGTATCGGTGTTTGCGTCAACAGTATTTTATCAGAATAGACATGCACGAACGCGTTGACGCATACGCTGAACTCCATTCCTTCCTACCATCAGCGACGGTATATAATGTCCCTCTTTTGTAGCACAAACTGTCAGTTTGTGCCATATTCCATTTCATTTAAACCCTACAGATTTTGGAACATTTTGGTGTATTGAGTGTGTATTTTTAAATACGGCACTTTGCTATATTTTGATGTCTCAAAAGTGTCCATTTAAGATTAACGACTTTAGAAAAAGGAGAAACAATGTTCAAACAACTCAATCTCAAAGTAATTGGTGGTATCGTAATTATTGCTGTTCTTCTTGTAGCAGGCACATATTTTTACTCACAACGAAGTTATAAACGTTTCGCATCAGACATCGGGGTATCCCCCGAATCCAAGGCACCATCTAAAGCTGCCTCCGAAAGCGATACAATCACATCTTCCGAACAGTCTAAGCTGTCACAATCACCAAAATCAGGTAACAAGAGTATTAAGGTTGATTCAAAGTCTGTAGGTGAATCTGAGTTAGCCAATACCACAGAAAACATGGAAGCACCTGCTGAAAAAACAGAGACACCCAAATTTGATGCTTCATCGCTAATGTCCACATTTGGCATACCTGAAGAAGTTAAATCACTTCTTGATGAGGACGCTGAAGAGGCAGACTTTGAAAAGGCACAGGCTTATCTCGCTGAGAAATACGGTCAATCTGCCGAAGTTGATGCAATAATGGATAGACTGAAGCAGATGTCTGGTGGTCCAGTAGAACTTGACGATTTGACAGCGCTTTTTGAGGACTGGATTGAGATTTTGCCTGAGGAACAGCAAGAAAATCGCCGACAATTGATGGGTGTTCTAACACTGCTCAATCAGGCAAAGGCTCAGGGAGGTAGCAATCCAGTTCAAGTTATCGTTGGTACGGATTTAGATTTAGATCCGTCTCTGCTTGAAGGAGATAATGTGAAACGTTTTAACATTGTAGATACTAAAACGGAGATTGTAGACGTTAAAACTAAAACGGAGATTATAGACGATTAAAGATGCATGTTAGAAACTCTCGAACAAAACCATGTATTCACCTAACTGATCACAAAGCGGTTAAAAACGCTTAAATTCCTTAAAATGCATAACTTTTACAAAAATTATGTATTTTTTTACAATTTTATTTGACAAAGCATTTTTTAAAGTGTATAATTAACATTACCTTTCAATTTAGGAAGGTAAAGTTGTTCTTTGAAAGTTAAATAGTGAACGTGACGTGCCTATTATATAGCTTGTGAGTGCGCTTCAATTATTTGAAGATGTACTTCAATACTTTTGTGGAGAGTATGATACCGGCTCAGGACGA
>JAPPIG010000122.1 GCA_028820635.1 Candidatus Poribacteria bacterium | reverse complement strand
GCCTGATGGCATTCATACCGTTGATTTATGGGTTTCGTCCCTCAACCCAACCTACAAGAACTATGGGTAAGAGCAACGCGAAATCCTAACTACAAACTACTATATGCAAGTTAACATTGAGAAAAAAGGAGAAAACATGTTCAAACAATTTGATATAAAAATAATTGGCGGTATAGCCTTTATTGCTATACTTCTCTTATCAGGCGTCTACATATATTCACAGTGGAGTTACAAACGTTTTGCATCGGAGCTTGATGTGCCTCTCCAGTCCACGACAACATCCGAACCTGCTACACCTTCAGAACAACCTAATTCCACATCATCGCCAGAGTCGGTTAACAAAAACCTTGAGGTTAAATCAGAAGCGACGAGCGAGTCTGAGTCGACGAATACCACAGAAGATAAAGCCGTGTCGGCAGAAAAAACAGCGGAATCCGAGTTTGATCCGACACATTTACTTCCTGCTTTAGGATTACCAGAAGAGGTCACCTCGCTCTTGGATGGTGAAGCAGAGGCGGAAGACATTGAAAAAACGCAGAAATATCTGCAAGAGAAATATGGGCAATCCCCAGAAGTTGAATCGATTATGGACAGACTGAAACAGATGTCCGGGGGACCCGTCAACCTTGAGGATGTTACTGCACTTTTTGAGGATTGGATTGCGCTTTTACCTGAGGATCAGCAGGAAAATCGACAGAATTTGATGCGTGTTCTAACGATACTACAACAGAACAAAGGTCAGGACGCAAAAGTTTTTATTTCCACTGATGGTACTGGTCCCGATATAGATCCGTCTCTGTTAGAAGGGGATAATGTAGAACAAGTAATCATCACAGATACAGAGACAATAAAAGTTGACGAGTAAAATCAGATGGAAACCGTGTTGTAGGTCGGGCAAAGTCTCAGCGAAACCCATAAATCAACGCTATGAATGCCTTTTTTACAAGAAATTGAAGCGGTTCAAACAATAGTTCATGCTGCTAATGAAATCAAGTCAAACAGTGAGAGAGTCAAAAGTATCATAACAAAATTTAATGGTCCGAACCAGTTACAGAGGGAACTGAAGCAAAAAAAAATCATTTACCTTGATTTTTTGGGAACATTTTGCCGATTGACGTGTGTTAGAGTTACAACGGACGACTCACCATACGGTGATTTTTCTTGACATTTTGTCAATTTGTAACTATCATTTATAAATGAAGTTGCAGGGTTATCCCGCAAAAGAAAACCCTGCAATGAATTACAAATAGAAGGAATAGTTTTGCTATCCCTTGCTGATTTAAATTGTAGCATAATTAGATTTGTTTGTCAAAAAAAATATCGTGTAGCCTGAACCTAACAAAAATTCTGTTTAGGACCACGTAACTGAAATTGATAAACAGTTCTACAGAAACATGCTGATTTTTCATTGGCAAGGGATAGCAAGCTATTCCTTATCCCACCAATAGGAGAAATCAGCATGTTTGTTTTTAAAGAAATAAGCATAAAGAGAAAATTGTTGTCAATAATAATTCTGATCTTTATATTGGGCTGTGGGGCAGATGTCAAAGAAGATGAGTCTGAATCTTCAGTATATCTCCGTTTTTTACGCCGTTTTCCTTCAAGAGTATGTGTTTGAACATACTCTAAAAAACATTCGGAAAAACAAGAGGACAGTTTAGAAAACTCTTCTGGCGTATATCCTGTCAGTGCCAGAAACCTTTTAGGTTTGTCCTTTAATGTTTGATAACTGGTTATCTGTTAACCTCAAAATGTAGATTGATACAAGTCTAACAGAGATTAACTAAAATTAACACTTAATTCGTTATAATGTCTATGATTCAAGAAATACAAAAAAGATGCAACTTGTTTGCAACTTGTTTGTAGTAGTGTTAACCCGAGCGCGCGGAGTTGCGACATGACAGAAGATGAATTCCTTGAACTGGTCCGCAAACATCAAGATCAGGTTTATCGGCATGCCTTCTATCTACTCAAAAACAGTAGACATTATAATGATTTACTTATAGTTTGGACAATTTTAAAAGTTTCTGTCCCATAGATTTAGGTTAGATGAAACGCTGGACAGCTCAGAAAGATTCTGGGACACATTTCGTCCGCTGGGGCCGCTCTTATCGCATCCAATATCTGTTTTTCTGTGAGGCTTAACAAAAAACGTAACGCGTAGCAAATGATTCTTACTGCTCAACTAACCAGTAGTCCAGCGGGCGAAATGTGTATAGAAACGATATTCCAACCCTATAAGCCCAGCGGGGCGACAGGTGTGGGCATCTAAATAAGACTTTGGACTGAACTCTCGTCAAATTCACTTGAACAACGTGTAAACTGTCCAAACTATAGTAATATTAACAATTAATTCGTTATAATGTCTATTCAGAAATTGAATAAGATGAAGAATATAAGGAGAGCATTGAATTGCAGTTAAACACGTTTTTTGTTAATCAAAATCGATCAATTAAAAATGGTATTATGGTTTTAGTGGGAGTCCTTGCATTCGAGTGTCTCCTATTTTATGCCCAAGGAATTGATATTCAAGACAGCACAATTAAAAAAGGCACAACACACCCCGATATTGTACAAATCGGCAAAGACGCTACGGTTAATTTAGTTGTTAAAACAACCGACGGCGTGCTTGATAGCGGTAGCGGCTTCTTCATACGGCAAGACCTAATTGTCACTAACATTCACGTCGTTTCTGGTATTCACGGGAAATCAATCAGTTGTATTGCAAAACAGGTTAACCAACCTATAGAATATGACATCAAAGGGGTGATGGCGAGTGATCCAGAACACGATTTGGTTATCTTAAAGGTTGATGGTGTAAGCAAGAATGTTCTGTCTCTTGGTGAAAGTGAGGCAGTAATCCTTGACGAAGATGTTTTCGCTATAGGCACACATGGGAACAATGCCACCGGTGAAATGGTAAAAGGCACGATAAGCCGAATCACTCCCGATTTTTTTCGTATGCAAGCGACACTCCCTCCGGGATATAGTGGCGGTCCGCTCCTAAATGACGCAGGTAAAGTAGTCGGGATTTGCGTAACGGGTGGCATCACAAAAAACTATGGATACGTTATTCCATCAAACCATCTTAGGAAACTGCTGCAGGACATGCCAGCACAAGAAAAACCTTTGGATAAATGGCGAGAGGAACGTTTCATTCAAGCCTATGCTATCGTAAAACAGGGTGATAAAAGCTCAGCATTAGGAGATGTTAAGCAAGCAATCACGGCTTACAACGCTGCTATAGGTCTAAAGCCGGATTTTGCAGCTGCCTTTTCACGGCGAGGATCGGCGAAGTATCGCTTGGGAAACTACAAAGGGTCTATAAAAGACTATGACGCAGCTATTGCTCTCGGTATGGATTATGCAGCTATCTATGTAAACCGAGGGGTCGTTAAAAGAACATTAAAAAACTATAAGGGCACCATCAAGGACTATAATAAGGCAATTTCTCTTGACCCAGAGAGTGTTGAGGCTTACTTGAACCGTGGAAACCTTAAGTCAGATTTGGGGGATTACAAAACTGCAATTGAAGATTACAATACTGCGATTCAACTCAAACCGAAAGGTATGCTACTTGCCGCTTCTTACCTAAAACGAGCCAACACGAAATCGGATATGAATAATTATATAGGAGCGATTGAAGATTACAATCGAGCGATCCACCAAAAATCTAACAATACTGTTCTGACCACTGCGTATCTCAATCGTGTTCTGCCCGTTGCATATCTCAATCGTGGGCTTGCCAAGTCTAAATTTGGCGACACCAAAAGTGCTATTGAAGATTACAGCGAAGTTATCCGCCTAAAACCCTCAAATGCCATGCTTGCCGAAACTTATGCGCATCGTGCCACTGCAAAGTCTAAGTTAGGTGACAATGTAGGAGCAATCCAAGATTATGACAACGCTATCCGCCTTGCTACTGACAATACCGACTTTTCTGCTTACGCCTATAGTAGACGTGCTGCTGCAAAGTTGCCCATTAACGACAATAAAGGTGCAATTGATGACTGTAATACCGCGATTCGTCTTGACCCAGAACTCGCTGAAGCGTATAAGACACGAGGCGATGCAAACGCCAATCTACGCAACTATAAAAACGCCATTAAAGATTACGATTCAGCTATCTACTTGAAACCTGACTATATCAAGGCATACTATCAACGCGGAAAGACAAAGGTTGAAATAGACAGTGTATCGGAAGCAAAAATAGATTTCCGAACTGCCTTAAAGTTTGCCAAATCTGAAAGCCCTCAATCTCTGATAGACGAAATTGAGAAAGCATTCAGCCTCATAAAATAAAAAACATCTAATTTCACTTATAGTAAAACCTAAAAATATGTGAACATTTCCCTGGTAGGTGTGGTTTTCCCAAATACCTCTTCTTGTAGGAGCGAGCTCCAGCTCGCGACATTCCGTGCTATTTACCTCCTGTTTACTCCCTCTTTAACCTGATTTTATCCATAGGTAGAACGAATTGAGACTCACAAAATCGAGATTACAAGGTATCCTTCCACTGATGGCTGACCGCTGATTGCCAATAAAGAGGCGCAATGAATTGCGCGACTACAAACGCTGACACTCCTAAAATCCGCGCAATCCGCCTCATCCGCGATTCTGATTTCACCCTTGACACAACCCCTCTTTTCTGCGAAAATAACCCCATGCCACGGAAAAACAAAATCCTCAACATAGGCGATGCTGCACCCTTATTTTCACTGCCGTCCCATCGGCGGCAGACTGTTTCACTCGCGTCTTATAGCGACAAACAACACGTGATTTTGACCTTTTTTAGAGGCACATGGTGACCAAATAGCCGCCGCCAGTTGGCTGCAGTGCAAGAACATTCTGACGATTACGCAAATTACAACGCGACACCGATCGCTATTGCCGGACAGTGGCCCCGTGAACTACGCGGTTTCGCCGAGCGGAACAGAATTACCTATCCACTATTAGTTGACAAAGATCGGGGTGTCATCAAAAGTTATGGTGTATACCACTGGCTCAGTTTTGAGGCTTACAACATTGCCAGACCTGCGACCTTCCTCATTGACAAACTCGGTACAATTCGGTATATGTATATCGGGTCGCATCAGTTTGATTTGGTGGATCATGCTGAGGTGCTTGAATGCTCGAAGTCAATAGACAGCGATAAAATGATTTTGAATTGCAATGAAGATGTGGTATAATATTATATGTACAGCATTGTAGGTGATACATTGCGATGAACGAGACGCACAGAGCGTTTATGAACCGAGCATTGGCTTTGGCACAGCAAGGAAAGGGACGCACAAGTCCGAATCCGCTTGTCGGCGCGGTGATTGTTAACGCTGGGCAAATTGTCGGTGAAGGGTATCATCAGAAAGCAGGTGAACCGCACGCAGAAATTCACGCATTGCGCGCAGCTGGAGAGAAAGCAAAAGGCGGAACACTCTATGTAAACCTTGAACCTTGTTGTCATTGGGGACGGACACCGCCTTGTACTGATGCAATCATTCAAGCGGGAATCAAGCATGTTTTCGCTGCACATTTAGACCCAAATCCGAAAGTCGCAGGAAAAGGAATTCAGCAATTAGAGGTAGCGAGTATAACAGTTAACGTCGGGTTGCGTGCAGAAGCAGCGGAACAACTGAATGAAATCTATATAAAACATGTGAAAACGGGTTACCCGTTTGTGATACTGAAAATGGCGATGAGTTTGGATGGAAAAATCGCAACGTCCACAGGTGAATCCCAATGGATTACATCTGCGGCATCACGACAAAAAGCGCATGAAATACGCGATGAAGTAGACGCAATTCTTGTGGGAATAGGCACTATTGTAAGCGACAATCCTGCTCTAACGACAAGACTGCCGAACAAACAGGGAAAAGACGCTACGAGGATTGTTTTAGATTCACACGGACGAACACCTACATCAGCAAAGATATTCAATTCGGAGAGTGGGGTGGGCGTTATTATTGCTGTTACGCCGCAAGCACCTGCTCAAAACATTGCTACTTTGGAAAAGGCAGGAGCAGAAGTCATAATCACACCTGCGAAAGAGGGACGAGTTTGTTTCAAAACACTGATGGAGACATTAGGAGAACGCGCCATAACAAGTGTTTTGGTAGAGGGTGGTGGTAAAGTTAACGTGAGTGCATTAGCATCGAATGTTGTGGATAAAGCGATGTGTTTTATCGCTCCCAAATTCATTGGTGGAAAACAAGCACCAGGTGTGTTTGACGGTGAAGGAATCAAACGTCTGGCTGATGCACCGGAATTAGAACGATGGACAATCACTGAACTTGACTGCGACCTATTGATTGAGGGGTATTTCATAAAATAATGTTTACCGGTATCGTTGAAGAAATTGGCACAATTACCGAAGTACATCCACAATCCAGCGGTGTAACTGTCAAAATTACGGCAGAAACGGTGCTGGAGGATGCTAAAATAGGGGATAGTATCGCGGTTGATGGCCCGTGCCTAACAGTACGCGAACTTGAACAGAGGGCATTCGTCGTTGATATAAGTGAGGAGACCCGCCGCAGAACCACCTTACGTTCATGCAAGGTCGGCGCACGTGTCAATCTGGAACGTTCGCTCCGATTGGGTGATCGTATTGGTGGGCATCTGGTATTAGGTCATGTTGATGAAATTGCTACCATCAGCGGCTGGAAAAACGAAGGCACTTCTTCAATTATGCAGGTAACAGTAAGTCCAAAAATAAAACCCTATATCGCCTATAAAGGTTCTATCGCTGTTGATGGTGTGAGTTTAACTATTGCGGACGTATCTGATAATAAATTTGAGGTAGCACTCATTCCTCATACATTACAGGTCACGACCCTTGGAGACAAACGAAACGGTGATAGCGTGAACATTGAAGTTGATGTGATGGCACGTTACATTGAAACGCTCATGCAAAACCAGATACCGCCATCGCAGACAATAGACTTAGAATTCTTACAAAAACATGGGTACGGTTAAGGAACCTAATGCTGTGTCTATTCAAATTTATAGGTATTGGTCGCGATTCGGAGATCGCTTCTACCAATACCGTCTGCTCTTTGTAGGAGGGAACTCCGATTCCCGACTATTGCTGCTACATACAATTTAAGAATTGCACAGTCCACTAAGGTAAGAAAGTATTATGGAATTTAGTACCATCCCTGAGGCATTATCAGCTATTAAAGCTGGTGAGATGATTCTTGTTGTTGACGAACCGGACCGCGAAAATGAAGGCGACCTCATTATGGCGGCGGAAAAGGTGACACCAGAAGCCATCAACTTTATGGCAAAATACGGGCGTGGGTTAATATGCCTTCCTACCTGTTCAGAACGTCTCGCTGAACTTCAACTAAACCCAATGGTCACAGACAACACCGCACAGATGCAAACTGCGTTTACTGTAACCATTGACGCAAAAGAAGTCACCACAGGAATTTCTGCCCAAGAAAGATCCTATACCATTCGGAAATTTGTTGATAAAAATGCCGTTCCATCAGATTTTGTGAGACCGGGGCATATCTTCCCATTGGAAGCAAAACCGGGTGGTGTGCTACGACGAGCAGGACATACGGAGGCAACGGTTGATTTAGCACGACTCGCAGGATTATACCCAGCAGGCGTTTTGTGTGAAGTCCTCAACGATGATGGCACGATGGCGCGTGTCCCTGAACTACTTGAATTCGCACAGCACCACGACCTCAAAATTATCACTATCTCTGACCTTATCGCATATCGCCGCCGCACCGAAACCTTAATTAAACAGGTTTCAACAGCAGAAATCCCGACTGCCCACGGAGAATTCAAACTACACGCTTATGAGAGCAATGTTGACGGAGGACCAACACCGGGTGAGCCAAGTGATACACACGTTGCGTTGACCAAAGGTGAAATTGCCGATGGAAGTCCTATATTGGTGAGGGTACATTCGCAATGCCTCACAGGTGATGTTTTCGGTTCACTCCGTTGTGATT
Organism: Candidatus Poribacteria bacterium; assembly: GCA_028820635.1. Lineage (GTDB taxonomy): Bacteria > Poribacteria > WGA-4E > WGA-4E > WGA-3G > MSPOR6. The sequence continues at coordinate 17,133 of JAPPIG010000122.1, read as the reverse complement.
GTGGGGAACAACTCCAAATCGCACTCCAAAACATTGAAAAAGAAGGAAGGGGTGTGCTGCTGTATATGCGTCAGGAAGGTAGGGGTATGGGGCTGAAAAACAAGATTCGCGCTTATCATCTCCAAGACAATGAAGGTTTGGACACTGTTGAAGCGAACGAACGCCTCGGATTTCCACCAGATTTACGCGATTACGGTATCGGTGCGCAAATTCTCGTGGATTTGGGCGTTAGGAAGATGCGGCTTATGACGAACAACCCTCACAAAGTCAAAGGTTTATCAGGTTATGGGTTGGAAATCGTTGAACAAGTTCCCTTGCAGACGACACCGAATCCTTTTAACAGACGTTATCTACAGACAAAACGCACAAAACTGGGACATCTCCTCTAAATTACCCAAGTTGCTATGGACAAGATTTTGTAGCGCAAACTTTTAGTAAATCAACGGTATGAATGCCTTATGGCATTCCCCGTGTTCTATGGATGCACAAACTGAAAGTTGTGCTACTATGTGGCTACTTAGATTAGGAACAATAAATATGCCAAACATATATGAAGGTGACCTAAATAGCAGTGGACTCAAATTCGGAATCATCGTAAGTCGGTTTAACAGTTTCATCACGACAAAACTTTTGGATGGCGCACTTGATGCCATTAAACGCCACGGCGGCAACTTAGATGAAGTGGATGTTGTGTGGATTCCTGGTGCTTTTGAAACGCCAAGTATTGCCAAACAACTTGCCGAAAGTGAGCGATACGATGCACTTATCTGTATTGGTGCTGTTATTCGCGGTGCCACACCACATTTTGATTATGTTGCGGGTGAAAGTGCCAAAGGGATCGCGCAAGTTTCTCTCAATACGGGTATCCCGATCATCTATGGAATTATCACCACAGATACGATTGAACAAGCAATTGAACGTGCAGGGACAAAAGCAGGAAACAAAGGCGCTGAAGCCGCTGTAACCGCAATTGAAATGGCGAACCTTCACAAACAACTGCAAACGCTCGGTTCTTGATGTCTTTGTAATACAAATTAACGGGTTTGTCTTATTTCCGAACGGTAGGTGGTTTCCTAACCCTCCTTGTTGCACAAACTGTCAGTTTGTGCATCCATATTCCATTGACAATATCGTTTTACCGAAAACTCCAAATTTTTATATGAAGAAAGAAAAGAGATTGGCATGAGGACAAAAAGAATCATTACATTCGTATATGTGTTAGCAATTGTTGCCTTGACTGTCGGACTTTTCAATTGTAAAACGTCTGATAACAAAGGAAATCAGATCATGAATGGAGATGTTCCCATCGGTGTTGTTGTGGCACTGACAGGGAAGCATGCCGAGGCGTATGGGTTCTCTATGCAACGCGGTTTTGAATTGGCACGAGAAGAGATTAATAACCTCGGTGATGTGAAACTCAAGTTTATCACTGTGGATGATCAGAGCACGCCAGAGGGGGCGAAGGCAGCTGTACAGCACTTGGTGGATCAAGGCATCCCAGCTATAGTTGGGCTTGCTATCTCGACGCACCTTAAAGCGGCTGCTCCGATTGCGCAGGAAGGCAACGTTATCGCTTTCAGTTCGGTCTCCTCCGCTGCAGGTTTGAGTGGGATCGGGGATTTTATCTTCCGCACCAGTCTCGCCACAAATATAAGCATTCCCAGTGGTTTGATGGCAACTCAGGAAAAACTTGGCTATAAAAAAGTAGCAACGATATATGATGAGATCGATGTCTACGCCAAAAATAGTAATGAAGTGCTAAGGACAGCACTTGAGGCAAACGGCGTAGAGATTCTAACCATGGAAACCTTCCAAACCGGCGACACCGATTTTTCTCAGCAATTAACAAATATAATAGCGGCAAAACCTGACGCACTCTTTATCTCCGCACTTTCACAAGAAATAGCACAGATTGTCGCGCAAACATCCGAGGTAGGTGTTCCCGACAGTATTGACATTATTGCCCCTGATCTCACCATGAACGAAGTCCAACAGGCTGGCGATGCCGCCGAAGGGACAATAGGTTTTATCGGATGGTCTAATACATCTGACGCACCCGGAAACCAAGCCTTCGTTCGGAATTATCAGGCAAAATACGGCATTCAACCTGAACCGTGGGCGGCACAGTCGTATGCAACCCTCTATGTGCTCGCCAATGCAATTAAGGTGGCACAATCAACGGATCCGACCCTCATTCGGGATGCACTTGCAAAAACGACAGATTTTCCCACAATTTTGGGCAGGTTAGGCAAATTCTCTTTCAATCCTGACGGAGACGCACTGTATGACCAGATTATAATGGTCGTCAAGGACGGAAAACTTCAGTTTTTTGAGTAATCCCATTTTGTAGCGCAAACTTTTAGTTTGCGCTACAAAAGTGTCTCATTAATTATAGGTTTTTCTATATAACCTCTTGTCCGTATCTTTAGTCCCGCTGAATGCCAAAAAGGCATTCATAGCGTTGATTTGGTAGGGACGGAATGTTTATAGAAAAATGTTGTTTCTCCCCTCTTTAGTTCCGTAGGAACGGCATAGAAAGATAAACATATCGTCCCGACGAATACCATAAGCGTATTTGGCGTTGATTCACGGGACTGAAGAAGGTTCCTATGTTTAGAAAAACCTTAAACTAAATAACTTGGACTAAATCGGAGGAAATTGACTATTTTAGACAAACTGAATGGATCTCCGTCGAATCAGGAATTACATTGATGCTGGAAAAAGAATTTAGAAACGAAGATCCTCCTGGAAAGATTATTGCGCTTGTCCTATTCGTCGTTTCCCTCATCGGTGGCGGGGCATTCTCTTTTAAACTCGGTTTGCAGGGCTTTCCACCACTGAAAATGGCACTTTTCCGCTGTATATTAGGACTTATCGTTGTTGGCGGAATAGGATTCTATTATGGGATATCGATGCGGTTGCGTTTTGAGGAGCTGCCTCGGTTGCTTATAATTGCGATGCTTTACATAGGACATACAATCACGTTAAATGTTGGCACCCACCTTACAACAGCTTCCCGATCCACCATTTTTTTTACGCTTTATCCGCTGTTTACAGTGCTGTTCGGGCATTTCTGGCTACCAAATGATCGGCTCTCGCCTAAAAAGGTATTGGGGATTCTAATCGCCTTCATCGGTGTCTTTGTAACGCTTGCACCGAATCTGCAAAGCGGCATCACTACGACGTACCTCATCGGTGATCTGATTGTCCTCCTTGCAGCGTGTTTCTTAGGTCTCCGTATTACACTCACGAAAGTGTTCGTCCAGGATATTTACTCCCACAGGCTTCTTGTCTGGCTATTAGGTTTAAGTATTCCTTGTTTTCTATGTCTTTCCTACCTCTTTGAACGTGGGCAACCGATCAAATGGACACTGGAAAGTTGTGCAGGATTATTTTATCAAGGATGGATTATTACGGGCTTCTGCTTTTTAGTCCTAACATCAGTGTTAAGGAAATACAAAGCAAGTAAATTAGTTGTCTTCTCTTTTCTAATGCCAGTATCAGGTGTCCTGTTTAGCAACTTGTTTTTAGGCGATGAATTGACGATTGATGTATTGGGCGGGACTGGGTTAGTGGCAGCAGGGATTTATCTTGTGAATAGGCAGCGTTAATGCATCCACGAACCAATGGACACGAAAGGAGTTAATATAATGATCCAAAAAAGAATTGTGTGTCTCCTAATCCTTACTATGTTGCTGGGTTGCGGCACACCGCGACATATTCCCTCTGCCAGGGATAGCCTTCCTCCTGTCAATGATACCCCTGACGGTATGGTGCTAATACCTGCAGGTGAATTTGAAATGGGTCGTAACCAAGGGGCTGCCAATGAACGTCCAGTGCATACTGTCTATGTAGATGCGTTCTATATGGACATCTATGAGGTGACAAACGCGCAATACAAGGTTTTCATCGATGCAAATCCGCAGTGGCAGAAAGATAACATTGCGGCGGAATATCACGACAGTGTATACCTCCGACTCTGGGATGGGAATAACTATCCTGAAGGCAAAGCTGACCATCCGGTCGTTTATGTCAGTTGGTACGCAGTGATGGCTTATGCAGAATGGGCAGGCAAGCGGCTGCCGACAGAAGCGGAGTGGGAAAAAGCGGCGCGTGGCGGACTCGTCGGGAAAGCATATCCATGGGGCGATACGATTGATGCAACCCGCGCAAACTATTTCCGGCATATCAACGAGCCAATTGCTGTTGGGCAATATCCTCCCAACGGGTACGGTCTATACGATATGGCTGGAAACGTCTCCGAATGGTGTCTTGATGAATATGATCCCAACTTCTACGCACAATCTGTCCGTGAAAATCCATTTTCAGGTGGCACGCGCGAAGAGGTTATCAAGAGTTTCAAAGTTATCAGGAAGAAAAATCGTGTTTTAAGGGGCGGCTGCTGGAGCGATAACGGGGTATTCCTCCGGGTTGACTACCGTGACTGGGGAGTACAGCACTATACCAGCGTCTTCCGCGGGTTCCGGTGTGTGAAGGATGTCCCGCCTAAGTAATAGAGGGGTGGGCATAAAAAAACCGACCTGCGGCGCGTACAATTCAACGAAGGCACTGGCACACAGATACAATTCGCTTGATTGAAAAAGCGGAATGTGTTAGAGTAAACATAAATGATTGCAATTATAGACTACAAAGCTGGAAATCTAACAAGCGTTGCCCGTGCTTTGGACCGTCTCGGTTATGAAAACCAGATCACGGATGATGCTAAAACCATTCTCGCTGCAGAACGTGTAATTTTCCCTGGAGTCGGCGCTGCAAAAGCAACTATGGGGAATTTGCAAGACCGTTCTCTTGACGATGTACTTCTCAAGTTTTACGATACAGGTAAACCGATGTTAGGCATCTGTATCGGCATCCAAATCCTTTTTGAACACAGTGAAGAAGAAGATACTGATTGCCTTGGACTGCTATCGGGTCACGTGAAAAAGTACCCTGCACATAAACGACTCAAAGTGCCTCAAATCGGATGGAATGAAGTCAGGCAAGTTCGTCCGCATAAAATCTTTGAAGATGTTCCCAACCCTGCTCATTTTTACTTCGTCAACGCTTACTATCCAGTGCCAGAGGTTGAGGAAACGATTATCGGAAAAACAACGTACGGACTTGAATTTTGTAGTGCAATTGCCCATAACAATCTGGTCGCAACACAATTTCATTTGGAGAAAAGCGGGCGCGTCGGATTAAAAATGTTAGAGAACTTTTTAAAATTAACATAAGTTTAATAAGCATCTATTTTTCTAATTTGTAGAAACATTGATATTTCAGAGTCAACCCCAAATTTTCAGAGTCAGTTTTCAGGATTTATATAGCAAACTACCGATGAAGTCAGTCCTAATAAGGATTCTTAGCGCTTTTGACAAAACAGCAATTTAGAGTTGACTCTGAAAACTCTGAAATTTTCTTATCTGTTTGTAAAGAATCTTGGCTATTATCACATTTGGGATCCGTCATAATTCCAAACGACATGCGAATATCTCATGAAAACACTATTTTTAGCACTCGGTGTGCTGTGTGCTAATATTTTTATATATGTATCGGGAACGCATCACTACTATTTCACGGTTTCCCATCTTTACTACGGTGTGATGTTGTTAGCCGCCATTTACGAAAGTTCGCGGAACCAGAATTTACTGCTTGGATTGACGACCACCGCCAATTGGGTATATGTTTTACAACATCCACAACAGATAGAAAACTTTACGGTAGCATTCCTATATCCAGTTGTAGCATTTTTGTTTGTCAGGACGATTCGTCAACTGCGAATTCAGCGCTTAAATCGCGCTAAAGAGATGGATAGGATAAGCACGGCAAAGACGACTTTAGAAAAACGGGTGCGCGACCTATCCATCGTTTTTGAAGTAAGCCAAGCAACAAATGACGCTCTTGAATTTGAAGAACTTTTTCAACGGATTATTGAAATCCTTTCAGAACGACTTGGAATCTATCGTGGCACCTTAAACCTTTATGCAAATGGGGAGATGATTACATCCGTTGAAGTGATTTTGGGGTTAACAGCAGCAGAACAAAAACGTGGAACTGATCACCAAATAGAGGAAATTGAGAAAAGAGTTTTGGCAGATGGTAAGGCGATTGGTGTCCCGCAGCAACGCATCCCTACACCGTCTGTGAAACTTTTTCTTCCTGAACGGGTTGAATCCAAAGATAATATCGCTTTCTGGTGCTTACCTGTGATTGTAGAGGATCAAATCATTGGTACGCTAAGGATTGACAAAGCGAAAGATGAACTTTCAGCATCTGAGGACTTACAGGTGCTGGAAATTATCGCCTCAATTATCGCTCAGCGTGTTAAAATTAAGCAGACAATCGACGCATTAGTTCAATCAGAACGTCTGGCAGCACTCGGTAAATTGGTTACAACCATAGCACATGAGGTGCGAAATCCGTTAGGCAGTATACGTTTAGCAACCCAACTTCTCAGTGAACCGACTGACCGATTTGCTCCGTTACCAAAAGAGGAACAGGCAGAAATTGACGAATACACTGCAATCATTATCAAAGAGGTAGACCGACTTAACCGATCTATTGAACAACTGCTTGCCTTCGGTAAACCAGCAATGACGGATGCGGAACTTTGTGACGCACACAAATTACTTGACAACTGCCTCGCCACTTATCAACCCGAATTTGACCGACACAATATCAATGTTGTTTGCGAATACGGGGAGTGCCCGTCAGTCTATATTAATCAAGACGGGATAACACAAGTTGTTCTGAATCTGTTTTCTAATGCGATTGAAGCAATGGAAGACGGAGGCACTCTGACAATTCAGACGTACACAGAAGCGGAATCTGAAAACGTTTATATGCGTTTTCAAGATACGGGGCCAGGTATTCCGTCTGGCGACGTTCCAAATCTCTTTGATGCTTTTTATACTACAAAACAGAAGGGAACAGGGCTTGGACTTTACATCAGTCAAAAGATTTTAGCAGAACACGGAGGCAGTATTGAAGTTGATGCTAATCTGGCAACCGGCACCGCTTTTATCATATCGCTTCCTAATACAGTTTAGTTTCTTCAGTATTAAGAATAGACTATTAGTAACCAATAGCTACAGGTAAACAAATTATGTCTTATTCAGTTCTAATTGCCGATGACGACCACAGTCTACGTTCAGTTTTAAGTGCCGCTCTTAATAAGGCAGGATACCACACAGTCAAAGCACGTAATGGGAAAGAGGCTATTGATTGCGTTCAAAAAGATGAGTTTGATGTCATTCTGCTTGATATTTTTTTAGGAGATACGGACGGATTAGAGTTAATAGAATCTATTCAGGATTTGAATCCGACAGCGGCTATTATTGTTATTACTGGTCACGGCACAACACAAACCGCAATTGAAGCAGCCAAACGTCAAGCTTATAGTTATCTTACCAAACCTGTTGACCGGAATGAATTGCTTGATTTGGTAGACCGCGCAGCATCTGCAGCAAGTATTACAAAAGAGGAAACAGAAATCGGTGTCGTACAAACCGCACAGTCAATTGACGGACAGGGTAGAATGGTCGGGCAGAGTCCTACTATGCAAACTGTTTATCAGATAATTGGGCGCGCTGCTGTCAGTGACGAAACCGTTCTTATTATGGGAGAAAGTGGCACCGGAAAAGAATTGGTAGCGGAACTGATCCATCAAAATAGCCCGCGTAGTGAAAATCCGTTTGTTGTAGTTGATTGTAGCGCTATCCCGCCGAGTCTTATTGAAAGCACGCTTTTTGGGCATGTCAAAGGTGCGTTTACAGATGCACATGCTGACCGGAAAGGTAAATTTGAACAGGCAGATAGCGGCACAATTTTTCTTGACGAAGTTGGCGAATTGCCGATTGATGTCCAGATGAAGTTGTTACGCGTTCTCCAAGAACGAAAAATAGAACCCGTGGGTAGTAACGAAACACGACCTGTAAATGTACGTATCATTGCTGCGACTAACCGAAAACTTGATACTGCAATTTCACAAAAGACATTTCGAGATGATCTTTATTATCGTTTGAATGTTGTGCCAATTTCGCTGCCGCCTCTCAGGGAACGCAAAGAGGATATTCCAGAACTTATTGACCTATTTACAAGCCGATTTGCACAAGAATATCAACTTCCCAAAATAGGAATTTCCTCTGAAACAATAATGAAACTTATTGAATATGAGTGGCCCGGCAATGTGCGTGAACTTGAGAATGCTATCAAACGCGCGCTTGTAATGTGTTCTGGGCAGATGCTGCTCACAGAACATTTTTCACAAATTTTTGACAAACCGATTTCAGATAGCACAATAGACAACCAAAATCCTGACCAACAAATTCATGCACTTCTCCAGGGTGAAGTGGAGCGTTATTTGGAATCCGAGGCGGATGCAGGACAATTATATGCTGCAATTCGATCTGTTTTTGAAAAACCACTTTTTGAAATTGTCCTTGAACACACGGATGGTAACCGTAGCAAAGCATCAGAGATACTTGGGATCAATCGGAATACGTTACATACTAAGTTAAACGAATATGATATTAAATAACAGTTTGTGAATTCTAAAAATAAATGAATTAAATCAAATTGAGATTATACTAATGGACATAGGTAAAGTTATTGGAACCGTTGTCGCAACGCGAAAAGACCCGAGTTTAGAAGGCACACGCCTTCTTGTCGTGCAACCTTTGGATGAAAATCATAATCCTATTTCGGAACCTCTTGTCGCAGTAGATACACTACAGGACGCTGGAGTAGGAGAAATAGTCTATATAGTTACCGGAGGAGATGCGGTAGGTGTTATACCCGGTAAGCGAATGCCAGTGGATGTAGCAATCGTTGGTCTTGTTGATTCTCTCACGCTGCTTGAAGAACCGAGCAAAACATGATTGTGATACCATGTCTAATTGACAAATTGTCATATAGTTTTTTGTATAATCGCCTGTAGGTCGGGTAGAGCGAAGCGACACCCGACATGCTTTGTTTCATCAGGTTTTCATGTCTAAATCAACGCCAAATGCGCGTGGCAGAACATGCGTATGATATTCTGCATGATTTGTCGGGTGTCGCAAGCGAAACCCGACCTACGAAATAATGCCCTATAATCACATAGAAATGGTAAAACAACGTATATTTCGGTTCTACATCATGCAATCTTACGAAATCTTGTAGGTTTTTATGTACCTTGCGAAAGTCATTGGAAAAGTCGTATCTGTACTTAAGCATCCAGCATATCAAGATCGCACGCTGCTGCTTGTCCAACCGTTGAGTTTAAGATCAGAACTTGTCCGCACACCAACAATCGCTGTCGATTATGTCGGGGCAGGCGAAGGCGATACGGTAATTGTCGGTGCTGGTCCTGGCGTTGCACAAGAGGTTTTCGGCATAGAAAATGCCCCTATGCGCGAACTTATTATGGGCATTGTAGATCATTTTGACGTGGAATTTCTGGAGGAAACAAAATGGCACGAATAAGCAGAAACAATATCGTTAACTTCAACCTGTTAGCACAGTGTTTTACTGTTATAGGCACTACGGTCCGAAAACCCCTATTCTACGTTTTCTGTCTACTTTTCATCTGTTTAAGTATGAGTGCATGTAGACTTGCATCCGTATTATCAACACAGTACAGCGAAAATATAGCACGAGCCAATTACGGGACCGAAGCAAACCATCCTGGGCTGAACGATGGAAACCTTGAAACCGTAGCAACTATTCCCGCAAAGAATGACCGCAACTTTGTCGTTAGATTTGCTGAAGTACACCCAGTCCGCAAAATCGTTATTCACAACGAGAACCTATTCCGGTTTCAAATGGATTATCTAAACCCTGAAACTGGTGAATGGGAAAATTTCCATTCTGTTATTCAGCGGCGCAATCTTGAAGGCAAGCGCGCCCAATCTCAGTTTATCATTGATAGATTGAACTTTCGCACACAGATGATTCGGATTACCGTAACTCGGACTGTAGACGACATCGTTGTGAACAAATTTGTCACCGACCCTGGCGACAAAGTGGTAAACCAGCGTAAAACGATGGCGGGTCAATACTTACCTCACTACCGAGTTGTCCGACCTTCAATTGCTCAAATCCGCGAAATTGAGGTCTATCACCTCGCGAAAAATAAGTAAAATAAACCCGTACTCACAATCTTCTCTTATTATCTGGTTATCAAAATGAAACATCCTGTTTTTTATATAGCAATTCTTGTCCTTTTAAAAATAGCGTTTTTCTCAACTGAAATGTCTGTAGAGGCATCACCAGTGAATAAAAACAATCAACCGTTCGCTAAAATAGAAACAACCAACAGCGGGAAAATCGAATTGGTAAGTGCTACAACTCATGGGATAGTGCTTCAACTTACTATTGACAAATCGGATTTTAAGATAGAAACGCAGGAACACAACGGCAAACAATTTCAGACACTCTCATTCCCAAGATGTCGTTTCACGACAGAACTAAGAACACCTCACCTCCCCATGCAAACTACCCTGATAGGGGTACCGCCTGGCGTTACTTTTACGGTGCGTATCGTTGAAAGCAGTGACTTCAGTATCTACAAACTCCAGCACACACTTGCAGACCGCAGCGTTTATTTTAGGCAACGCAATTTCAATGATGTGATGTCTAAAACAGAATCAAGGGACGGTCAGGTTTATACATCTAATCGCTTTTTCCCGGACAATCTTGCTGAAATTAGAACGGCAGGCAAGATTCGGGAGAACCGTGTTCTTCCTATTCAATTGAACCCTGTTCAATATAACCCTATTAGTGGCGAGGTTAAACTCTATCATCGGCTTGTGGTTGAGGTGCAATTCAACAGATTAGGCAATGCTCCATCAGCGATTCAAGGATTCCAACGCCCAGAATCTCCTTTTTACGAGGAAATGTTTGAGAATCTACTGATTAACCCACAAACTGCTAAGCAGTGGCGTTCTCCAATTAGACCTGTGTCCCTAAGAGACGATTCTTCAAGAGATGGAACACTCACTGCGGACAGTTCTGTCTTCTCTTTAGCGGCTGCTCCTGCAATCACCTCTCCCCGCTATAAAGTTATTATCACCGAGTCAGGTATGTATCGCATAACAGCAAGTGATTTAGTAGCAGCTGGCGTTGATATAACTACTATCAGACCCACTACACTAACACTTTCTAATAAAGGAAAACAGATTCCGATTTTTGTGCGGAACGTAGACAACGGAAGAACATCAGATGGCACCACTGGTTTTGATGCAAAAGGTGAAATTATCTTTTACGGCGAACGTCACAGCGGTGAAAAAACTTATATTGATCCGCATTCAGATGAAAATATCTATTGGCTTTCGTGGAATGAGGCTACAGGACTCCGAATGGAAACGAAAGTCCTCTCTTCAGATATACCTGGCCAGTATGAACCTAAAAACTTCTTGACACGTGTCCATTTTGAAAAGGATAATCAGTTTCGGCGATTTAAAGATTTTGGGTTACCAGAAGGTAGTCAGTATAACGAAATTGGTGGTGGTATCCAACAACGGTTCTTCATTCTCGAAACTTTACCAGAATTACCAGACGACAGTTGGTTTTGGACACAACTCAGCGCACCAGAAATAAAAGCCTTTCCTTTTACGCTTGCTGGTGTTGCTGAAACTGGTCAAAAAGCGACCATACGGGTCTCATTACACGGTAGATCGGCAGGTTCACACTTTACAGAACTATGGCTGAACAATGATGATGTCTTTGGAAATGCAGAGTGGAGCGGGGAAAGGGAGTACCTATTTGAGAATCAGCAGATTTCACAATCCTATCTTAAAGATGATAGAAATGCAATTAACGCTCGTATTCCTGAATTCCGAGAGTTGGACCTCATCATGTTGAATTGGTTTGAAATTGACTATTGGCGAACTTTTGAAGCAAAAGAAGATGTGCTACCCTTTTCAATCACATTTCTGCCAGACGACGAGACCGGTAATGTAAATCCTTATTTCAAAGTTGAGTTAAAAAACTTTTCTAATCCTAACATTGAAATTTATGGCGTTGATGGAACTCGGTATGTTGGCTTAGCACCAACTAAAGATAATGATCGATCAGGAATCTACAACGTCGCTTTTCAATCATCGCGTGTCGGCGGCGTACCGCAAAACCTCTCTAATGCCCCACTTGATACATCTATCCAATATATTGCATTAACAAACGACAAATATTTCAAACCTGTGAAAATCATCAAGGATATACCTTCCGATCTACGGAATCCAAACAACGGTGCGGATTACATCATTATTACGTATTCGGAGTTCCTCCGCGATGTGCAACCCCTTGCCAACTTTCGAAATCAACAGGGAATGCGAACAAAAGTGGTGGATGTCCAAAATATATACGATGAATTTAATCACGGAATTCCTAACCCTTACAAACTCCGCGAATTTCTTAAGTATACTTATGAAAACTGGCAACCGCCTGCCCCGACCTATGTTTTACTGATTGGGGATACAACGCCAAAGGATAAAATTAGTTTTGTGCCTACAATTCAGGTACAAATACCCGGTTACGGTTCATCGGCAAGCGATCACCAGTTCGTTACATTCCGTGGTCATGATAGTTTCCCTGATATGCTTATCGGGAGAGCGCCCGCATCAAATAGTATAGATGTGCGAATATTCGTTGAGCGCGCAATCAACTATGAAAGCACTGCTGAAGTAGGTCCGTGGCACAAACGTATACTTATGCTTGCTGGCTCAGATGAAAGATTTCACATCCAAACCGATGAACTTATTGAAGAGAGGCGACTTACCGAAAAATATGAGACAAAACTAATCTATGCACCGCCTACTGCCGAAGACGAACTGACATTAGGTGAAGGTAGCACTCCCGTTGGACGACAGGTTATTGAGGGTTTTAACGATGGAGCGACTCTTGTAAATTATATTGGTCATGGTGGTGGTGGTGTTTGGTCGTCAAGCCGTATGATGGATTTAGAGGATCCTGAAAAAAATCTGACAAATATCTCACAACTTCCCTTTGTTATCAGCATGACTTGTTTTACCGGTGAGTTCGATAGCCCGACAGATTGTCTTGCGGAAGCGCTACTCCGTTCGGAAAGTGGTGGTGCCATTGGTGTTATTGGTGGAACAAGCATCGGACTATTAGATGGAGATCATCTTCTCAATAAGGAAATATTTGAGGTTATCTTCAATGACAATACAAAACATATCGGTGCCATCCTTGCCGAGGCGAAAACGCAGTTACTGATTAACTCACCGGGTTTTCCTGATCTTGTCGAGGTTTTTACCCTTTTCGGCGATCCAGCAACGCGGTTGAGATTGCCACACACTGAAATGCAACTCAATGTTGATATAGATGAGACATCTGATCAGGAAAATTTCAAAACAGAAACATTACTGTCTATTTCTGGAACGTTGCCTAATCCCGAATTTAGTGGAGATGCCGAGATTACTGTCCTTCCAAATCCACCAGACAGAGAAATTAAGAAAAAACGATCACAACGTAGACCTCCAAACATAGCAATTCGACGTTCTATAGACACAACGCCTCGTACAGAAAATGTAGCGGTAGTTAACGGCACATTCAAAACACAAATACCAATCCCCTTCAATAGTGCATTTGATGCGTTAAAGTTGAAAGTTTACGCATGGAATACCGAAGAAGATGCAATTGGGCACATGGATTACACCCCTCTTGAGCGATATATTAAAAACATCCGCCTTGAACCTTATCCCGTTCCACCTGACCAACCTGTTCATATTTACGCAGATGCCGTCAATGAAAGTTTAATTGACGAAATAACCCTCTACTGGAGTCTGTTTGTCATAGAAAATCGTCGTACAGAGGCAGATGCAATCCCGATGGTTCGACACGAAGGAACAACCTACAGAACTGAACAACCCATTCCCGCACATCCATTAGGCGATCTAATTGATTATTACCTACTTGTCAAACCGAAGAATGGACGTATACTCAACACAAAGGTTGTGACCTACGAAATAGGTGAAACGGATCTCACCGTTTTAGAACATACTATCAACTGGAGTACCGACACTCCTTTTCTTCTTTCAGCACAAATCAAAAACCGTGGCACCCTTTTCGCTAAAAACGTGCCTGTACGCTTTTTTCAAATGCCCGCTACTGATAATCCAGAGACACAAGAAGTAACGCTTGAGATGCTCCAAAATGCAACGCCTATCGGAGAGAAAATCATATCGGAGGTTCCTCCTGAAGGTCTCGCTGTAGCAAGTGTCCCTTGGCAACCTGATCCCGGTAAATTTCTTGTAACGGTGTTTGTGGATATGCCCTCCACGGAACAACCTGAAGGTATCCTTATTGAAGAGAGAGAAAACAATAACAGTGCGTCCCGGGAATTTGTAAACAATCAGGTCTTTTTAACACCCGAAAATACGGACAAACCGATTCAGAGTCCAGATGGTATCCTTCGTATCACAATCCCGCCTGAGAACTCTCAAATACTCCCTGTGATGACGTTTGAAACCGAAAAATTGACCATTGTAAACCAACCAGATATTATCCAGGTTCCCACAGCAACTGAACAGACAGCACCTCTCGCCTATCGTCTTGACTTCAGTCAGCCAACTGAATTGGCAGGAACAGCCACGTTTTTGAAAAACGAGAGTCCAGACGCTTATATTTATATGCAGGATAGTGAAACAGGCAACTGGATTCGAGTCGGGAAGCAAACAGATAACGGTGAGACTATCTCAGCGGAGGTTAAACTACCGGGAACGTTCGCATTGCTCTCCCACACAGATTCTCGTCCACCAGCACTGGAATTAACCGTTGAAAATCAGGGATTCATTGATGGGGATTACATCTCTGATATGCCCACTATTTCTGCAAGAATAGAGGACGCAAACGGTATTGACCCTCGTCCAGAAAATATTATTCTCACGAAAAACGGTAATCGCGTTCCACGGGATGAGTACACAATATCTGCTTCTCCGATAAGTAGCAACGTACTCCTAATCACCTATTCCCCGGATGATGCGCTGCAAGCAGGTGAGTATCGAATTCGGTTGCAGGCTCAGGATGCAAATGGTAATGTCGCAGACACCGAACGAACAGCAAGGGTCGCTGGCGGATTTGAGATTAAAAACATAGCGAATTTTCCAAACCCATTCCGTCCTGGACAAGGTGCTGGAAAAGGAACAGACTTTGCCTATTATCTTACAGAAAGCGCAGATAAAATTACCCTCAAGATTTACACACTTACCGGCAAACTAATTACAACTATTGATACGCTTGATGCGGCAACTTCTTATAACGAATACCATTTTGACGGTTTAGATGCTGATGGTGAGCCTCTCGCGAACGGTGTTTATATCTACAAATTCACCGCTACCAATGGTGACGAACGCGCGCAGAAGGTGGGTAAGATTGTGGTTCTTAAGTAGAGATATACCTACTACTTCACCTCGCGCCCAAACACCAAAACATCGTAATGCTGCCCACTGTATGTAAACTGATTTTTGAACCTTCCTTCACAAGCAAAACCCGTTGCTTCTAAAACCTCTGCTTTTTTCTTAGCAGTGCTATCAACATAACACTGCACTTTCAATTCGGGAAACTGCAATGCTGAAAGTAAAGCAGGAACAGATTCGGCAAAATTAGGATGAAAGAAGAAATCCAACACTGCTGTCGGTGGTTGCCAGCGTGCATCGCGACTCACAGTTGCCCAACTGACAATCGCACCATCTGATGAGATTAACAACTTCGTATCATCGTAGACATCTTCTGTTTCCAAAGCGTGTTTGAAACTTAGAAAGCCACCTTCAAAATTCGTGGGACCATAAACACCCCACTTAAGACTTCGCAGGATATCCCATCCTACAATGCCCGACAACGCCGTGATCTTCGACCAATCATGCCATTCAACAGGTTTTGGCTGCACAGGCACATGAGCGAAATAGCGTTCTTCAAAATCCTCGTTTACGTGATATTTCATGAAACCCGATTCTGGGTATACACTCTCAAATCCAAAACTATGATAGATACGGTATGGATGACCATTGTATCCTGTTCCCAGGTAAAGCGCGTGTCCATCTCTTTGCCGAAAATGTTCCATCTGATAAGCCATTACCCCTTTACATGCACCTTTCCTGCGCTGTTCTGGCAATGTAAATACATGCCCTAAAATACCGATGCCCTCATGTTCAACTGTCATGATATTAGTAATGATGCTTTCTTTAATCTTCCCAACATAGAAACGGGTTTCCAGCTCGTCAAGCGATTCGGTAACACATCGCTCAATATGCCACTCCCAGTTTCCCCCCTTGTGTCCAAGGAACTGTTTTACCTCTTCGGCATGACGTTCATCTGGTGCGGTAATCACACCAACTTCCATACTTTCGCCTGTTTTTAGCACTGTGTTTCCCAATTTTTTATACATTTTCCCTCACATCCAGAAAATTTTAATATTTGACAAAAATTTAAAAATATCATATACTTAAATTAATTAGGTGTCAAGAACGAACACTGGCTTTCAAATTATATATACTGTGGTAAGAATTGAAACGGAGTTGATATGGAAATAGAACAGACACTGATTCTGGTGAAACCAGATGGTGTTCAACGTGGACTTATCGGAGAAATCATTTCCCGTTACGAACGAAAAGGACTTAAACTTATTGGGTTGAAATTATTGCAACTCCCGCTCGTCAAAGCGGAGGAACTGTATGCTATCCACAAAGAACAACCGTTTTATGATCGACTCATTGAATTTATGACATCAACTCCAATTGTTGCGATGGCTGTTGAGGGTAAGAACGCTATTAAATTAGCTCGCCTTATCAACGGTGTCACCGATCCATTAGAATCTGCACCTGGAAGTATCCGCGGGGATTATTCAACTGATATTACATATAACCTTGTGCATGCCTCGGATTGTTTGGAGAACGCCAAGAGCGAATTAGCCATCTTGTTTTCACCAGAAGAACTCTGTTAATACTGTTGAGTTGTTATAACAATTTGTGTTCGTTGGCTTTTAATTTTTAATTCAAACGTCACCTTGATAATCCTCTTCTTAGAGAATTATATGTTAGGTTAACATTATTATATTTATCAATGACAGATAGTTGAAGAATTGAAGTGCCATCGATTTTTTAGACCATAATTTCGTAAAGCTAAGACAAGTATTCT
>JAPPIG010000023.1 GCA_028820635.1 Candidatus Poribacteria bacterium | reverse complement strand
TCGCTGCGCTCTACCCGACCTACGATGTAAACTCTCTGTAACACTCATCAACTGATGATACTTTAAACTAAATAGTCCTGTTTAACTTGGGGATACTATTGCTTCGTTAAGTGCTAATTGATGGGTATTGAAAGTAGTCGGGAATCCAAATCAAGAAATCAACGGTATGAATACCTTTTTGGCATTCCCCGGAGTACCCTCCTACCATAAATAGTCCATCGGTAGGAGCGATCTCCGAATCGCGACCGACATTATTGTGTTGACAAAGTACTGTTGCCAAATCTGAAAATATGGAATCATCAGAACAAAACCTCAGCAAACTGAACAAAAATCGTGATTTTGGTGTCACATGGCGTGCGATACTCATTGCGATTTTCTTAATTCCACCCAATGTATTTTGGATCATTGAAGTTGAGTGTGTGTGGCACTCTGGACATCCAACCACTATTTCCCTGTTTTGGAATGTTGTTCTCAACATCTTTTTCCTAATCCTCATTAACCTCTTCATAAAGAGAGTAGCACCAAGAGCAGCATTAACACAGGGTGAGTTGATTACGATTTACGCGATGCTCTCTATCGCCTCTGGTTTAGCCGGACACGATATGTTGGCATTAACAATTCCTGCGCTGCCACATGCGTTCTGGTTCGCTACGATAGAGAATGATTGGGCTGGGACATTCCACAGTTATATACCTCAACACCTCGTTGTGTCAGATAAAGAGATTATCCGTGGATTCTACGAAGGCGACACACCGTTTTACAACGCCCAGATTGGCGGTGCATGGATAATGCCAACCTTGTGGTGGACATCCTTTATCCTCGCACTCGGTGCGATCATGATCTGCCTAAATGTCCTAATCCGTAAACAGTGGACTGAGCATGAAAAACTTGCATATCCTATCATTCAACTTCCTATGGCAATTACAGAAGGCGGCGGTAGAGCGCAACTTTTCCGAAACCGACTTTTGTGGTATGGTTTCATCGCTGCCGCTATACTGAATGTCTGGCACGGATTAGCACACTTTTTCCCAATACTTCCAGATTTCAGCGTCCGACACAACGCAAGAAATTGGGGGACATTTTTCACTGAAAAGCCGTGGAACGCTGTTGGGAATATCCCTGTTCCGCTATATCCTTTTGTAATCGGTTTAGGTTTTCTTTTGCCGCTTGACCTATCTTTCTCGCTATGGTTTTTCTATCTTTTTGAGAAAATGCAACGCGTTTTCGGGAGTGCTGTTGGAATCCCTGCACCTTTTCCGTATGGTAGTGAGCAATCCATAGGAGGTTGGATGGCAATCTTTATCATCGCGTTGCTGGTAACGCGTAGACACATTGTAAAGGTTGCCCGAACTATCTTAGGTATGCAGGGTGGTATTGACGATGCACAGGAACCGATCCGATATCGCACTGCATTTCTCTTAATAGTTCTTGCGAGTCTTTATATTATCTGGTTTTGTCTAAAGGCGGGGATGACGCTTCCAATTATTCTGCCCTTCTTTGGATTTTTCTATGCTATTTCAATCGCTATCACACGTGTTCGTGCTGAATTGGGTCCTCCCGCACATGAGATGGCAGGAATGTGTAACGCGCAGCAATTTTTAGTGAATATTTTGGGCACGCGACGCATCGGACCTAACAACCTAACAGTTTTTCCATATTTTTGGTTTTTCAGTGGGCGCGGCTATCGTGAACACATCATGCCACATCAACTTGAATCCTTCAAGATGGCAGAGCGTGCCAATATGAACACGAAAAAGCTGGTATTGGCAATGATTATTGCTGTTGTGCTTGGTTCACTCTCAGCATTCTGGGCGACGCTGAGTGAACTGTATCGTCTCGGTGGGGCTGTTACAGGTGCGGGTGGTGGCATCGGTCCGTCTGTCGGTCATATCGGTCAATTTGGATGGCTTGCGGGTCTTTTCGCTTTCCCGCGCGATCCCAACGTGCCTGCGATGACTTTTATGGCTGGCGGTATGGGATTCACGTTTTTATTGATGTTCATGCGTATGCGTTTTATTTGGTGGCCCCTACATCCTGCGGGGTATCCAATCTCTATGACGTTTGGTGTTGGTTATTTTTGGAGTTGTCTTGTTATCAGTACATTTCTTAAGTGGATGGCACTACGATTTGGAGGTCCTACCACATATAGGAGGATGATTTTCTTCTTCTTTGGAGTTATTCTCGGTGAATACTGCGTAGGCGCTTTCTGGAGTGTCCTGAGCGTCATAATCCGAGAACCTATCTACGACTTTGCACCGGGGTAAATTATCATGAATACAATAAAAATTTCTCTCATTGTACTTTTAATTGGTTTCATCTTACCTTTAATCGCTTTTGCTGCCGATGAAGGCGCACATGCAGCCGAGTTTCTCAGCCATGGCGTTGGCGCACGCGCGCTCGGAATGGGAAGCGCATTCGTTGCAATCGCAGACGATGCTACTGCTACTTATTGGAATCCTGCTGGTTTGACGAATGTCAAAAAACATAGTTTTTCAGCAATGTATTCCGATACCTTTAGCACTGGGGACGGAAGTTTTTTTAGTAAAGGCTTAGTCAACTACAATTTTGTCAATTACGTGCATCAAATTGAAGGAATTGGGAGTCTTGGTCTAAGTTGGATTCGCCTCGGCATTGATGACATACCACGTACTACTTTCATTGATGTTGATAACAACGGTTTTCTCGGTGATTATCAGGACATCAACGGAAACGGTATTAAAGATGAAGGTGAACCCTACATTGACAGACCTACAGTTGCAGAATATTTTAGTAATACTGATAACGCTTTGCTCGTCTCTTATGCACGTCAAATCCACTCAATTGCTGCTGTCGGTGGAAACCTCAAACTCCTAAGTCAATCTATTTTTGAGAACAGTGGAAGAGGCTTCGGCATTGACATCGGTCTTATTCTCGCTCCTTACAAAGGTTTACGGCTCGGTACAATGTTGCTTGATGCTACTGGCACGCAAATCAGGTGGGATACCGCAGATAAGCCGATTTTTACTCGTGGACGGAGGTTGCGGTTTGGTGGTGCATATCAATTTACCTTTCCAAGCTTCGGTGAAGGTGCTATCAGTGCAGACTTTGAAACCGATCAAGCGGATTTAGAAGAAGGCACTGATTCTGGCGGTGGACTTCTCTTTCGCACAGGCGCGGAATATTGGCTTTTCAGGACACTTGCTTTGCGCTGCGGTTGGAACGGACATGGTTTTTCTGCTGGAACTGGACTCCAGTTGAGCGTTAGCACGATGACGTTTTTTGTTGACTATGCATTCAATGCACATACACTCGGTGGTTCGCAACGTATCTCTGTTTCTGGGCAATTTTAGTCATTTTCCAAGAACACAATAGACATTATAATGATTTAATCGTAAGTATCTGACAATACTAAGACCGAAATATAGTCTAAACGCTAATGGATTGTAGGTCCAAATCAACGCTATGAATGCCTTTAGCAGAATGCGCGTATGGCATTCTGCATGATTCAGCGGGTAGAGCGCAGCGACACCCGACATGTTAGTTCTGAATGTGGAGTTATCAGATGGAGGAAGTTACCTTTTTAGCGATTTCTAAATCTGATATATTATCTCTGAAACCCTGATATTGTCGGGTGTCGCTTCGCTCTACCCGACCTACGAACTGTTTCTGGACAATTTTAGTCATTTTCCAAGAACACAATGAAAAAAACACAATTTACTATATTTTTTACACTACTTTTTGTTTTTAATTTATATTTATCGACCAGTTTTGCCCAAGATTATACCCAGTGGGCACTGCCTGAAGGCGCGAAAGCCCGTCTCGGTAAAGGAAACATGAATGGCATAGCCTATTCACCAGACGGAACACAACTTGCAGTCGCAAGTTCTATCGGTGTTTGGATTTATGACGCACAGACTACTAAAGAACTTGATCTGCTCACAGGACAAAAAGCATGGGTTATGGGTGTTGAGTTTAGCCCAGATGGGCAAATACTCGCAAGTCATGGCAACGGTGATAACAACATCTACCTATGGGATGTAAACACAAGAACGCGCCTGCACACATTGGCACACGTCAAAACTTGGAATGCTATCAATAGTATTGTGTTCAGTCCTGTCGGACAAATGCTCGCGAGTTGCGGCAGTCTGGACAACACCATAAACTTATGGGATCCAAAGGCTGGCACACTGATACGATCTATCCACCATAACGCATCAGGAGAACCATCAGCGCGGGCCCTTGCATTTAGCCCAAATGGACAAATACTGATAAGCCAAAGTATAGATAAAATTATTTTTTGGGATATAGCGACTTATAATCCAGTTAGGACACTTACTGTGCCGAATGAACGTATAAACATGATAGCCCTCAGTCCAGATGGGCAAACACTCGCGGGCACGACAGCGAAACGAATCTATCTATGGAACACAAACACAGGTGCAATCAAACACACAATGGAAACCCCTTTAGAATACAGTCAGATAACATTTAGTCCAAATGGTCAATTTCTACTTCAAATTGCACAAGGTAGTCCTCTTCACATTTGGGATGTAAATACTGGCACGTATGTAACACCTATCTCTGCTGGTTTAGGAGGGCGTGTGTTAGGAGTAAAAGCACCCACGTTAAAGTTACATGGATCGACAGCCTGGGCGTTCACACCTGATGGGCAAACACTTGCACTTGCAAATGGTGGTGGGGGAAACATTGAACTGTGGGACGTAAACACATTTAGCCTCTTGAAGCAACAATATATCTACGGGCATACAGATATTGTTCATAGTGTCGCATTTAGTCCTGATGGGAAAATAATCGCAAGCGGACATGCCGATTCATACATTCGTTTTTGGGATGCAGCCACAGGTGAATTTAAGTCCATATTGACGGGGCATAAAAGGAACGTCAGAAGCGTTACCTTTTTCAACTTAACTGAACCTATACTTGTGAGTGCAGGTATAGACGGAGAGGTTGTATTCTGGGATTACAATGCACTTTTGAGGAGTAGTGGCACGAGTGTGTTACGTATAATAGAAACAGGAGATATGCATACGCAGGTTATCAGCAGGATTGCTGTGAGCCAGGATGGAAAGAGACTTGCAAGTGCAAGCCATGATAAAACCATGTCTTTATGGAATGCAGAGACTGGTGAATATCTGCACACACTCGCGGAAGGTAATAGACTTGTTAAAAGCGTTGTATTCAGCCCTGTCGGACAAACCCTCGCAAGCAGCAGCGATGCTGTTTATCTATGGGACACGAACACTGGTACACTACTACACAGTCTCAAAAATGGGGATTTCTTTTTTGGTGGTGATAGTATTGCCTTTAGCCCTGATGGAAAGATAATCGCAGGCACATTTGAGAATGATTGGGGTGAATGGGATAGAGCTATAGACGGCTGGCCTCCTCCTGTGGATGATGGATTCTATTTATGGGATGTGGATACTGGAAAACTACTCAGGACGACGCGTATTTGGGGTCCAAAGAGCCTCGCATTTAGTCCGGATGGAAAAACAATTGTTTCTGGCGATAGTGATGGTTCGATTCATTTGTGGGATATGAATACTGGCACACAGCTGCACACATACAGAGAAGCACACAAAGGCGGGCATGTCACAGGGTTAGCATTTAGTCCTGAGGGACATATACTTGCAAGCAGCGGATGGGATGGCACGGTGCTTTTGTGGAACGTAGATGCCGGCACACTTGAACCCGAACGCCTCCCAGAAGACGTAAATGCTGACGGGGTCGTTAATATTCAAGATTTAGTGCTTGTAGCACAAAGTTTTGGCGACGAATATAATCCTGATGCCGATGTTAACAATGATGGTGTAATCAATATTTTAGATCTCGTTCAAATCGCAAATGCTATACAAGAATAAAAAAGAAATGCAGGAACCCAATAGTTGAAAACGCAAAGGATTTTCGGAATTGGACCTATGTGATAATATATTTACACACACGGATTTCTTTCAGTTTGACTTATACGCCTAATATAAGATATAATAACCATATTAGGCAAAGATTTCGGTTCTAATTTTAATTCTTTTATTTTGTCCAGTATGACAATTTTCTCAACTAAGAAAGGGGAGATTAAATTATGAAGAAAAAACAAATTCACATATTCTTAACACTGTTTTGTGCTTTAATGTTTTATCAACCAAACATTTTCGCTCAAGACTCGCCGCAATGGAATCTACCTGAAGGTGCTACGACGCGTCTTGGTAAAGGTTGGCTATATGAAATTCAATATTCACCAGATGGCACACGGCTTGCTGCTTGCGGCACTCTTGGTGTTTGGATTTATGACACAGCAACAGATAAAGAAATTACGTTATTGAATGGGTTTGGATGGGGCGTTTCGGCACTGACCTATTCCCCTGACGGAAAAACACTCGCCGCTGGAAGTACAAACGGAGACATCCGTCTGTATGATACGGATACAGGTGAAATACTGCACACTCTTGACCAACATTGGCGAAGTGTACGTAGCCTCGTATTTAACGATGACGGGTCCATACTCGCAAGCGGTAGTAGGGATAGGACCGTCCGTTTGTGGAATCCTGAAACAGGCGAACTTGCGCATACACTTAGAGGACATACGGATGGTGTTGACAGTGTTGCCTTCAGTGGAGATGGCGGCACCATCATCAGTGGTAGTCGAGACGATACTATCAGAATATGGGATATTGCATCAGGAGAAGAGGTGCAAACGCTGGAAGAACATCGAGATAATGTTACAAGTGTTGTGGTTAGTCCAGATGGTAAAACGCTTGCCAGTGGAGATTTGAACGCCATTATCCATCTATGGGATACTGCTACATGGACGATAAAGGATACCCTTATCGGGCATACGTCTCATATCTATCACATGACATATAGTCCGGACGGGAGTATTCTCGCGAGTGCGGGTGAAGATGACACCGTCCGGGTGTGGGATGCAGCCACAGGTGAACCTTTACACACAATCACTGAACATACAGCTGATGTCTTTGGACTTGCTTTCACGCCAGATGGCTCGGTGCTTACCAGTGGGGCGTGGGACGCTTCAATACGTTCATGGGATCCTGTCACGGGAAAACACCTCAAAACAATTACGGGACATACTGATGCTGTTGCGAGTGTCACCTATAGTGCTGATGGCAGAATCCTTGCCACTCGGAGTTGGGACAAAACCATTCGCCTATGGGATGCTGATACAGGGCAACTTCGCCATACACTCATTGGACACCAAGATGATGTCGACATTGTTGTGTTTAGTCCGGATGGGAGAACGCTTGCCAGTGGTAGCCAAGATAACACCGTCCGGTTATGGGATGCTATTACGGGCGACCATATAAAGACGCTCAGAGGGCATTGGTCCTATCTGATTAGCCTTGCATTCAGTCCGGATGGAAGTATCTTAGCAAGTGGTAGCGAAGACGACAGTATACGTTTATGGAATGTATCCACAGGACGATACATCGGAGGATTGTGGGAGCATGAAGCAGGTGTTGAGACACTTGCATTCAGTCCAGATGGCACCATGCTTGCCAGTGGTAGCCGTGACGATAAAATTATAATATGGGATCTCGAAACACGAGACGCCATCCACACAATCAGTGAACATGAGGACGATGTCTGGGCAGTTGCATTTAGTCCGGACGGAACGAAACTCGCAAGCGGTGGTGGTGACAAAGTATCTCTATGGGATGTCGCTACAGCGGAGATACTACAGACATTCCGTAGACCGCTTGATCGCGAAATACCAGTCGGCGCGCCAGAAGAGTCAACAGGCGACTTACCTACAGATCTACCCGCGAATGCGACAAGTATTGTTTTTAGTCCGGATGGTAGAGTTCTTATCAGTGGAAGTTACGACAGAACCATCCGCTTGTGGGACACTACCACGGGAGAACAACTTTATACCCTTGAAGGGCATACATATTCTATCACAAGTGTAGCAGTCAGTCCAGATGGTGCTACAATTGCGAGCGGTAGTTTTGACGGAACTGTTATTCTGTGGGCATACCCACTCCCGATGAGTATAGAACAAGTTCTCACGGTGTTCGCAGATGTGAACAACGACGGTACTTTGAATATACTTGATGTCGTGTTGATTGCATCAAGTTTCGGTGAATCTGGTGACACGCCCGCAGATATCAACAATGATGGTGAAGTCAATTTACTGGACCTTTATTTAGTTGCAAACGCATTGGAAAATATCGAATCAGCACCTTCTATGCAGTCACTTTCAAGAGAACAACTGACTGCAGCGCAGGTGCAGGAGTGGCTGAGACTTGCGAAGCAAGATTCATCACAAATTACACTGACTTCAGAGTTGGATATGTTTTCGTATCAACGAGGAATTCAAGTGTTGGAACAAATTTTGCAAAATTTGATGCCAAAAGAAACAGCACTCCTTGCTAACTATCCGAATCCGTTCAATCCCGAAACGTGGATACCGTATCAATTGGCAGCCTCTGCCGATGTTAGCATCTCTATCCATGCTGCAGATGGTGGATTAGTTCGGACACTTACGTTAGGACATCTTCCCGCGGGTACCTATCAAAGTCGCAGCCATGCGGCGTATTGGGATGGTAAAAATGCTCTTGGTGAATCTGTGGCAAGTGGTCTGTATTTTTACACACTCACTGCAGGTAATTTTTCTGCCACGCGGAAAATGTTAATACTGAAATAATATTTACCACAACAACCCGGAAGAATGGAAGTTATTAACCTTCCATTCTTCCTTACTTTTGCCCAATAATC
The DNA here is from genome assembly GCA_028820635.1 of Candidatus Poribacteria bacterium. Taxonomy (GTDB): domain Bacteria; phylum Poribacteria; class WGA-4E; order WGA-4E; family WGA-3G; genus MSPOR6. Next base: position 105,404 of record JAPPIG010000023.1, on the reverse strand, counting down.
TGATTGTAGGTTTCAATCGAAACCTATACAGTCCCAACTTCCCTCCTATAAAAGATATTGTTTGATCCCGCCTTATTGAGCTAATTGTCCTTTCATTTTACATGAGTTCCTAAAAAACTTTATTGATTTAATGAGTCAAGACGTGGTAGAATACCGTATAAGACATCAAGGCAAACAAAATATGATTAAAATGTCTTGGCTTAATATAACTGTTTCAGTGGTTAATAGGAATTTTCGCTTAGATGGCAACTTATGTAACAAGAAGGAATTTATTATGAAAACGCAATTTTTTAGACAAAAAGGTTTTGTATTTATTTTTGGGACCATTTTGATGGTTACCTTTGGAACGCTAAATATCAGTTACGCACAGGAAGGAAACCCGACAATAACTGCATCCGTTGAAGAACCGTTGACAGAGGCAAACTTGCATGGGAATGTTGTGACGCTTACGCTCAGTGGGAGTGTTTATACACGATCTGAATTTACTATTTCGCGTGCGTTAACGGTCTCCGGTATTGGGGGTGTCACTTTTGATTCATGGGATGTGGATCGGGTTAGTGATTCAAAGGTAACCGTGGAACTGACATTTTCTGGAAATATAGATACAGATACAAACCTCGTTTTTACAGTGGGAGCAGGGGGAATAGCAGACTATGATGGTGCTGCACTTACTGCACAAGTCCCTGTAACTGCTTTAGCAGAGACACTTGTCGCAACAACAGAGTCTCCCTTGACAGAGGCAACGCTGAGCGGAAGTATTGTGACACTTACACTCAGCGGGCGTAATTTCAACGATGAATGGAATGTCTATAATGCCCTGACGGTCTCTGGCATTGAAGGCGCATCGTTTGACAAGTTTGATGTAGAACGTATAAGCGGCACGAAGGTGACTGTGCCATTGACCTTCTCTGGGAACATTGATGCTGATGCCACACTCACACTCACCGTGGGTGCGGATGCTATAGTTGGTTACAATCAAGGGTTCACTGTCCAACTATCTGTCACAGCGGTAGAGGAGTCATTGGTCGCAACAACAGAGTCTCCCTTGACAGAGGCAACATTGAGCGGTAGTGTGGTGACACTCACCCTCAGTGGGCGTTCTTTCGTAGAATATAGTAGAGATCCTATCATAGCCATATCTGGGATTGAAGGTGCGAATATTGCCAGGTTTGGAATAAAACGTGTGAGTGCAACTAAATTGGCGGTTACACTAACATTCTCCGGGGATATTGACGCCGATGCTACATTGACCATCACGGTTAATGCGAATGCTATAGCCGGCTACAATAAAGGGTTCACTCTCCAGCTGCCTGTCACGACTGTAGAGGAGTCATTGGTCGCAACAACAGAGTCTCCCTTGACAGAGGCAACATTGAGCGGTAGTGTGGTGACACTCACCCTCAGTGGGCGTTCTTTCGTAGGGTCTGAATATGACATTGAAAGGGCTTTGACAATATCTGGTATTGAAGGTGTCGCTGTTGATCAGTATGATGTGGATCGTGTCAATAACACAAAAGTGACAGTTCCACTGATATTCTCCGGCAACATAGACACAGATGCAACGCTCACTATCACCGTTGACGCAGATGTAATCATAGGTTACAATCAAGGGTTCACTGTCCAACTCCCCGTCACAGCAGTAGAGGAGTCATTGGTTGCATCAACGGTAGCCCCCTTGACAGAGGCGACACTGAGCGGCAGCGTTGTAACACTCACCCTCAGTGGGCGTTCTTTCGTAGAATATAGTAGAGATCCGATAATCGCAATATCTGGTATTGAGGGTGTGAATATCGCCAGATATGGAATAAAACGTGTGAGCACTACAAAAATGACGGTTGAACTGACCTTCTCCGGGAATATTGACACGGATGCTACACTTACCATCACGGTTAATGCGAATGCTATAGTTGGCTACAATCAAGGGTTCACTCTCCAACTGCCTGTGACTGCTGTTGAGGAGTCGCTTGTCGCAACAACAGAGACCCCTCTGACAGAGGTAACACTGAGTGGAAGCGTGGTGGCGCTTAAGCTCAGCGGGCGTAACTTCGCCAGAGAATCGGACATCACAGATGCTTTGACGGTTACTGGTATTGAAGGTGTTTTTGTCAGTCGGTGGGGCGTTGATCGGGTAAGTAACACAGAAGTAAAGGTTACACTTATTTCTTCCGTAGACTTTGACACGGATGGCGTGCTTACAATCACCGTCGGTGCGGATGCAATCTTAGGCTACAATCAAGGATTTTCCTTTGAATTCCCTGTGACTGCTGTTGAGGAGTCGCTTATCGCAACAACAGAGACCCCTTTAACAGAAGCGTCCCTTACTGGCAGCGTTGTAACACTCACACTCAGCGGGAGGCATTTTACAGACGAATGGGACATCAGAGATGCATTGTCCTTTACTGGTATTGAAGGTGTTTTTGTTAGCAGGGACAGTGTAGAACGTGTAAGTAACACAGAAGTAAAGGTTACCTTATTATTCGCTGGTAACATAGACACAAATGGTATACTTAATTTGGAGGTTGGCGCGGATGCGATATCCAGTTACAATGAAGTATTCACCTTTGAATTTCCCGTCACTGCGGTTGAGGAAAGGTTGGAAATCTCAACAGAATCTCCGTTGACAGAAGCAATGCTAAATGGTGGTGTAATCACACTCAAACTCATCGGACGGCAATTCACGTGGTGGCGATGGGAAATTGAAGATGCTGTAACATTAACCGGCGTAGAAGGTCTTACTATCGGCGAATATTATGTTGAGGATGAAGAGCTGGATGAAGTGATAATTCCGCTTGCCTTTGATGGCAACATAGACACAAATGCTACACTTACCATTGAGGTTGGAGCGGGTGCCATTGCAGGCTACAACGAAGCATTTACCGCACAAATACCTGTTACGGCGGTGGAGGAGTCATTGGATATATCATCCAAGTTTGACTTGACAGAGGCAACGCTTAACGGAACTGAGGTTATATTGAAACTGAACGGTCGTTCTTATGCGTCGTCATTCTTTGACATCAACGATGAAGTATCAATTACCGGTATTGAAGGTGTCAGTTTTGATGATTTCTTTGATGTAGACCGTGTGAGTCACAATGAGGTCGCTGTTGAATTGAGTTATGACGGAACAGATTTTGACACCGATAGCACACTCACCTTTACCGTCGGTGCAGGGGCAATTTCTGGTTACGGAAAAGCATTAACCGCACAAATACCAGTTACTGCCATAAAGCAATCGGGCGCGACAATAAGCATCTCGCCAAACCCAATCGTGTCTCCGCCACTTTTTGAACTGTTGACTGTCAGCCTAAAAATCGCAGGTGGTGAGAATGTTGCTGGGTTTCAAGCCATTGTCACGTTTGATGATAATTCACTTGATTATCGTGAGAGTGCCAAAGGCAACTATCTGCCAGCGGACGCGTTCTTTGTAGCGCCAACTGTTCCAGATGACGAGTTTTATCCGTATCACCGTGTGCCAATCGCTGCAACCGCTCTTGATGATGTTAGCAACGGTAACGGTACACTCGCCACCCTTACCTTTGAGGTGTATGATGTTGTGGATTCCAAGATGACCTTGTCCGACGTCTACATTGTTGACCGTGAAGGGGTGCGTTGGGAAGTCGAGATTGAAGGCGCTGAGGTGACGGAACCAGCACACGACATCGTTGGAGATATTAACCGTGATGGTGTCGTGAACATCCGAGATTTGGTGCTTGTGAGTTGGCGTTTTGGTCTGCGCGGCGAAAATCGTGCTGATATCAACAGCGATGGTATTGTTGATATTGCTGATCTTGTGCTCGTGGCAAACGAACTTGGTGCAGATGCTGCTGCGCCACCGTTGAACTCCCAGATATTGGAGCTGCTCACCGCCACGGATGTGAAGGATTGGCTAACACAAGCACGGCAATTATCGCTTACTGATCCTGCATACCTGCGCGGTATTACAGTGCTGGAACAACTCCATAAGGCACTGACACCCAAAAAGACAGCACTTCTACCGAACTTCCCAAACCCGTTCAACCCTGAGACGTGGATACCGTACCATTTATCAAAAGATGCGGATGTCACACTGCATATCTATGCTGTAAACGGCACATTGGTACGGTCGTTGATGCTTGGACATCAGGCTGCGGGACGATATCAGAGTCGTAGTCGTGCGGCGCACTGGGATGGTAAAAACGAATTTGGTGAACCTGTTGCAAGTGGCGTGTATTTCTATACGCTTACCTCTGGCGATTTTTCTGCTACGCGGAAGATGTTGATACGAAAATAATTATCAGTTGTCAGTTGTCGGTTATCAGTTAACACTTTGTGGAAATTGCTTTGTTTTTCGCTGCCACAATACCTCTTTTAACTGAAAACTGGTAACTGATAACTGACAACCAATATAAAAGGAGTATATGATGAAAACGCTAATTGTGAATCGAAATCTAATCGTGTTAATACTACTAACTGTTTCCTTGGTTTTTGGAATACAAGGAATGAGTCATGGTTTCATCGGGGGTATCATTGATGCTATAGGTGATGTTGCCGGAGCTGTCGGAGATGCCGTTGGTGCTGTTGCTGAGGGTGTTGGTGCTGCTTTTGCGGCTGCAGGAGAAGCTGTCGCGGCGGCTGCCGAAGCCATCGGGATCACCATCAGGGCTGTCGGTGTTATCTTCTGGCATACAGACAGTCTAAATAGTATTGAACTCTTTCCGAACGGTGGCATAATTGGGGTCGTAGTTTCAAACCTTATCCACTTGTGGGATCCGTCTACGGAGCAGACTACAGCTACACTCACACATGACGCGGATATCAAAAGCATCGCTGTTAGTCCAGATGGTGGGCTACTGGCGAGTGCAAGTGAGGACGGCAACATTCAATTGTGGAACCCTAACACCGAGAAACTTCAAAAAGTTCTTCAAGGACATGTAGACAAGGTCTTGAGTGTTGCCTTCAGTCCTGATGGGACATTACTCGCCAGTGCCAGCGAAGATAACACCGTCCGTTTGTGGAACCCGCAGCTACATACTCTTGAAGACACACTCAGGGGACATACAGACAGCGTTACGCGTGTTGCCTTCAGTCCTGACGGATCACTACTCGCCAGTGCGAGCGCAGATAACACCGTCCGCATGTGGAACCCGCAGCTACATACTCCTGAAGGCACGCTTAGGGGACATACAAACAGTGTTTTGAGTGTTGCCTTCAGTCCGGATGGATTACTACTCGCCAGTGCCAGCACAGACAACACCGTCCGTTTGTGGAACCCGCAGACAGCGCAAGAGACAGCGTTGTTTGACCATAAATCGCCTGTCTTGAGTATTGCCTTTAGTCCTGATAGGGAAATACTTGCCAGTGGAAGTTCAGATGGTGCGGTGCGTTTGTGGCATTTAGGTATGGAGAAAGTCATCGCCAAACTCGGGCATGAATCACCTGTCAGAAACGTCGCCTTCAGTCCTGATGGTGCCACGGTTTACAGCACGAGCGAAGATGGTAATATGCGCAAGTGGGAAATCACAACTGTAGAAGTCACACCTGAAGCAGGCACACAGCAGGTCCCTGATATTGACACGACACCTGAAGCTACACAGCAGGTGCCTGATATTCAACAAACCCATGAAACCACAACTCTCGTAGGGTTTAACGTTCTACCTGGTGATAATACATCACTTGTGGTTCATATCAATCATGGCGACATCGGTTTTTTTAGTTCTCCAGGTTTTGTGTTCCGATGGCGGCAAAAAGAGCCACAAGGACTTTGGCACGAAGCATGTATAGAGATGAAGAGAGGAGCGATACGTGGGAAAGGTTCAGTCATCATAAGTAACCTTACCCCGAATACGACATACCAAGTGCAATATAGGAGTCAGGGTTTGAGTTGTACTTTCTATGATCATGGTGAGTTTTCTGATAAGTGGTCTTCGATTGCTGAAGGAACAACAAGTGAAGCACCAGCTGAGGAAACAACAAGTGAAGTACCAGATACTAACGATACCTCAACTCAACAACCGGAGTCAACACCTGCAACCACCGGTGTCAAGGTGAGCATCTCCCCCGCTTCAGTGGCATCCCCTGCTGTCGGACAACAACTAACACTCTCCTTGAACATCGCCGAAGGTGAAAACGTGGCAGGCTACCAAGCAACCGTGCAATTTGACACAACCGCGCTCCGATATGTCTCAGGCGCAAATGGTGATTACCTGCCCGCTGGTGCGTTCTTTGTGGAACCGAAAGTGGAGGGCAATCTTGTCAAACTCAACGCTGCATCTCTCGCTGGAGAAAGCAACGGAGACGGCACTCTCGCCACACTCACTTTTGAGGTGATTGCGGTGAAGGCATCCACTTTGACATTATCTGATGTGCTGCTTACTAATAGTGCTGGTAAAGCTTTTGTGCCAACAATTGAAAATGCCCAAATAACCGAAACGACTCAACTCAAAGAAGACATCAACGGTGATGGCATTGTAAACATTCAGGACTTAGTGTTAGTGGCAGGGAGGTTGGGACAAACAGGCACAAATAGTGCGGATGTTAACGGCGATGGTATTGTCAACATACAAGACCTTGTGCTCGTTGCTGGTGCATTAGGCACAAGTGCCGCCGCTCCTTCACTGAATTCTCAAGCTTTGGAAATGCTCACGGCAACAGATGTTAAACAGTGGCTTTCCGCTGCGCAACAATTGGGTATTACAAATGCAATGTCACAGCGCGGTATTCTATTCCTACAACAACTCCTTGTAGCGTTGACACCCAAAAAGACAGCACTCTTACCAAACTATCCGAACCCATTCAATCCAGAGACATGGATACCGTATCACTTAGCAAAGGAGGCAGATGTTACACTGCATATCTATGCGATGAACGGCACCTTGGTGCGGACGTTGACGCTTGGACATCAAGCTGCGGGGATGTATCAGAACCGTTCTCGCGCTGCGTACTGGGATGGGAAAAACGTGTTTGGTGAACCTGTTGCGAGCGGTGTCTATTTCTATACGCTTACTGCGGGCGATTTTTCTGCTACGCGCAAGATGTTGATACGGAAATAAATTTTTCCAAACTCAGGTGGTTTTCTGTGTTACTCACACAATCACAGAGACCACCCTCTCACAATAAGGTGAATGAACTTATGAAAACGACACTATATTTCACATTTACATTACTCACTTTTGTAACGCTTACGTTTGTGCCAACAGGTTTTGCCCAAGACGATGTAACTGTTGTTGAAGAGGTTCCGCAGCAAGATTTTATGGTGAACACATCGGATTATGTGGTGAGGCTTATCTATTTACTACCAAACGACCGTGAGGCTCAACCGGACATTGACACAACATTAGATGCTTCACTAAAAAGGACACAGAAGTTCTACGCCGATGAGATGGCACGGCACGGTTTTGGTAGAAAAGCTTTTAGATTTGAAACGGACGAAAACGGCAATGCGATTGTTCATCATGTAAACGGGAAACACAATGACACATATTATCAGACTGACCCAATCACTAAAATCATTGACGAACTGGAAGGACAATTTGATTTTGCCAACAATATCTATGTCATCGCCGTTGAGATCAGCAATCGTGCTTTTAACGAGACTGTGTGTGGTATTGGTGGAGACAATAAAAATGGTGGTCATGTTTTAGTCCCTGCATCAGGAGGTTGTCGTGATAATGTTGCCCTTATCCCACACGAACTCGGACATGCATTTGGATTACAGCACTACTTTTTCAATTCTGCTGATATTATGTCTTATGGAGCAGTTCGCGAGGATTTGTCTTCAAAGGAATTGTCTTTCTGTAATGCCGAATGGTTGAGTGTTCATCCTTATTTCAACCCGGACAAAATCATCACTCGAAATCTAAATACAAACATACATCCATTATCAGCCGGATATGATGTGAAACCGCCCCATGCATTCAGGCTCCGTTTTGAATTAAATGACCCGGATGGACTTCATCAAGCACAACTTATTGTATCCAAAAGCGCGGCATTAAATGATAGCAGTGAACCAGAGTTTATAGGCTGTCAAGCGTTAAGCGGCGTGAGCGGAATTGCTGAATTTGCCACAACGCGAATTTCGGATTTTATCATGATTCAGGTGATAGACAAAGAAGGCAACTATACAAGAAGATTCTTTGAAGTTGACTCAACAGTGCCGACCCCCGATGCCGATGCCGCCTTTATACCCGATTCATATTTAGCTTCAGCAATACGGGAAGAATTGAAGATGCTACCTGCACAACGGATCACTACGTTTGATATAGCCAGACTCACATCTCTAACGGCTACCAACCGTGGGATAACAGACCTCACAGGACTTGAACATGCTGCGCGATTAGATTTTTTAGACCTTAGTGGTAATCAAATTCAAGACATTACACCGATATCAGCGTTGCCACTCCTCCGCAAGTTATTGCTCAATGATAACGCTATCGGAGACCTAACGCAGGTGTCCAAGTTGACGCAACTCACAGAGTTAAGAATCGGTAGTAATCAGATCCGAGATATTACTGCCTTGGCAAACTTGAGGCAGCTTGAAGTGTTAGTTCTTGCTGGAAATCAGATCCGTAATATTACATCCTTGGCAAACTTGAGGCAGCTCACTGCGTTAGAACTTAGTAGTGGTCATCTTGAATTCGACCCCATCAATGAGGATATCATACCTGCACGCGGTTACAATGAAATCAGGGACATTACGCCCTTGGCAAACTTAACGCAGCTCAAACAGTTATTGATCATAGGAAATTACGTCCTCCAAGACATTACGCCCATGGCAAACTTGACACAGTTGAAGGATTTAGAACTCGGTTTTAATCAAATCCGTGATGTTACACCTCTCAAAAATCTAATCAATTTAGAAAATTTAGTAGTTCAGCACAACGAGATTCGTGATATTTCCGCACTCAAGGGGTTAGTCCGATTAAAGCGGTTATATCTTGATGGCAATGACCGGATAGACGATATTTCGGCACTCAAAGATTTGACACAATTGAGATTGTTGCAACTCCCAAGCCCTATGATCACTGACATCTCACCACTGTCACGATTGACGCAGTTAGTCGAATTAGATATTAGGAATAATCAATTACGCGATATTTCACCCCTCGCAAACTTGACGGGATTAAGGGCACTTGCCTTGTTTAACAATCAGATTGTAGACATCATGCCCCTTGCGAACATGACAGAATTATATGAGCTTGGTTTGACTAACAATCAGGTTATAGACATCAGGCCACTGTCACGATTAACAAAGTTGGAGAGACTTGCTTTGGTTAACAATCAGATCAGCGATGTGCGTCCACTTATGGGGTTGGTAAGGCTAAAAGAACTCTGGATTTGGGGAAATCCGATTACGGACCGAGAACCGCTACTCACGCTCTTGCGGCGCAATCGGGAAATAAAAATCTATCACCAGAGAGGCGGCGAACCGCTTCCTGTTACGTTGTCCCGTTTCAAAGCTGAGCGCACGGCTAACGGCGCTGTTATCAACTGGACAACGGAATCAGAAGTAGACAACGCTGGCTTCTACATCTACCGAAGTGAAACAAAGGATGGTAAATTCAAGGTTGTCAACCCCACCATGATACAAGGAGCTGGCACTACAGGCGAACGCAGCGAATATACATGGACAGATTCCACTGCCCAACCGAATACCGTCTACTATTATCGGATAGAGGATGTGTCGCATGCGGGCGTTCGCAAGCAGTTTGCAACTGTTCGTCTGAGGGGACTTGTATCTGCAACAGGAAAATTTACCACCAGTTGGGCAGATTTGAAAGTCAATAACTAATTTCCAGCAATTCCTCCATGTTTCTAAAGTGCATCCATTGATGTGTAACAATAAGAACGTTTACTTTTCTCAACCTAAACATCACATAATGGAGGAATTAATGACATTAAGTTTATTGTTTACTTCTGCAATATCTGCTGTGAACTTCAACGAATCTGACAAATCCAAAACCCGTATAGACTTTGAGGATGAATCCCTCATAACCGAACAGGAATCCAAAAACCTTAAAACATGTACGCAAAACTTGGCTTCAATTGGTGAAGCATTAAGAACCTATGAAAAAGAACATGGTGATTTTCCAGAATGGCTTTCAGAACTACATCCCCAGTATTTGACCGGTGAAAGTCACTTAATTTGCCCTGCAGATGAAGAGCAAGGTGTGCCAATTTTGCCCTATGACACAGACCCGAATCTACCTGTGAGTTACAACTATGATTGCACCCCAGAGTATTATCAGCAGTGGTTAAAAGAGGAACGACATGTCTACAATGGTGCCAATCCGATTGTCCAATGTCCACACCACGCCAATCCCTATTCAGATTCTACATTATTGTCAAATTTATATTTAAACTTAAGCTTTTCCAATACTATCTACTTATCTGAAGGTGATTGGAGAAAGGATCCGATAGGAATGTACGGAAACCTTAAAGCAGCAATCGCTGGGTACGAAAAAGCACTTCACCGCGTACCTGAAGATCCAAATTTCTTCAATCTCTATTCTGAACTTATTCGTCTCTATGTAAAAGCTGAGCAAGAAAAAGATGCGGAAAACCTCATTGAAAGTTTCAAATCCGTCATGAAACCACATGGTGAGGACATCATGCGGTTTCGAGACTATTGGACGCTTGTTGACATGCTTAAAGTGGTCGAGAAACATGAAGAGGCATTTCAACTTTTACAACACCTTGAAAAAACTGAGCAGAAGAACCCTTTTATCCGAAGCATCTATCGTGAAATCGCCATGATTCATGAAGAAAAAGGAAACATTGAACTGGCAAGAGCGTATTTTCTGAAGGCGGATTCAAAGTTAGAGATGATTGGAAAGCCAGCACCTGACTTCTCATTGATAGATATTGATGGTAACTCAATTTCGCTTAAAGACTATAGAGGAAAAGTGGTGTTACTCTATTTTTGGGCAACTTGGTGTGGGCCTTGTACTGGTAATATGCCAATTGTGAAAAAAGTATATGATGCTAATAGAGATTTCGGTTTTGACGTTATCGGTATTAACCGGGATACGGAAGAAGCAGATATGTCCGAATACCTAAATGTGTGTAGCTTACCTTGGCGGCAGATTTTTGATGGAAAGGAAGGACCTCTAAAAAAACTGTACCGTGTTAGCGGTATGCCATCTAAGTGGTTAATTGACAAAGACGGTAATATAATATCGTATGAATTCAGAAGTACAGAATTGCATAAACTGGTTAGAAATATAGTGAATGTGAATGGGTTAGAATAAGTAAGAGTCCAGACTAAAGAAATGCATTTTGGAAAACCGTTTCAGTACCAACGTGGATATTTACTGGAACTAAATATGGACGGATGGCATCCGTATCCACTTGTACACCAAGTCCGGGCAAATCATTAACGCGAACCATTCCATCAGGATCAACTTTAAATGGGTTTTTAACTATTCGTTGCGATAGTTCAGAACCTGCAGCAGGATATTCCAATAGGTTAAAATCTGGATTCGTGGCGAAAACATGTAGTGCAGCGGCAAGGCTGAGATGGCTTTTAAAGGTGTGATTGACGTATTGAACACCGCGTTGTTCAGCAAGTTGGCGTACCTGAAAAGAGGGCATAATCCCACCGATGCGTCCTGTGTCAATCTGCACAAACTGGACACCGCCATGAACGATCATATCTTCCGCCATGCGATAGGTATTTGAACCCTCACCAGCTGCAATAGGAACACGAGGATTCTTTTTGGTTAGCGAACCGTAAGCATCAATAGCATCCGGGGCAAGTGGTTCTTCCAACCACGTGGGAGAAAATTCTGCAAACGCTTCTGCGCGGTTGTAAGCGGTCTCGTAATCTGTTCCCCAGACAACACCCGCATAAATCATAATCTGCGCATCAGTACCCATACCTTCGCGTGCCGCATGCACAAGTGCAATGTCGTTTTTCGCACCGAATTTTCCCATCGGTCCCCAACCAAACTTTGCAGCACGATACCCTTGCTCGCGTAATCCTACTGCGATTTGATAGGTGTCTTCAGGGGTATCGCCAAATAGCACGGAAGCATAAGGGAGTTTCGGGTGTGCAATGTCAGATGTGCCAGACATCTCCGCGAGAAAAAGATAAACAGGTTTTTCTAACTTCTTGCCGATAATATCCCATAGTGCTATCTCTGTGCCGCTATAAGCGTGCTGTATCTGCTGAATGTCTAACCCATTCCGCAACACCTTTCCACTCAAGCGCAGTACATCCTCTGGACTATCAAGCGTCTCACCTATTAGCGAATTGCGGATATTGATGATATTGCCGTGTGACATCGGGCAGCAATATGCAGCAATACTAACCAACGGCGAAGCATCACACTCTCCCCATCCTTCAATTCCCGCATCAGTCCGGACTCGGACTAAGAGCGTATCTTGTGTGCCATCCGCTGCATCAGTGATCTCTGGCATCCGTAAGTAAAAAGGATCTACGGCTATTATTTTCATGCTTCAGCGGATGGATTTTCCGTGGCGGCTTCAACATTCTCAGAAGAAAGCGCGGCTACAGCAGGTTCTTGGTCTTCTCTATTTGGTACTGCGAGTGCCCGCATGACAGAAACAACAAACCAACCGACCAAACCGGCGGCCGCCCCAGCACAAACAGCAATCGCAGCACCCCTCGGAGTAGCAAATTGGTCTAATGTCTCACGATCTACCGAACAAGATATATTGTTGATATTTTTTATTTCAACACTTCGTGTATCGCCATGTTGCGTATATTCTACGGTTGGCGGTTCGTCTGCCTCCATTTTAACGTTAGCATTCCATTCGCCAGTATCTATCGCAACACTGCTTTCACCTTGCTCACCTACCCAAGAAGCCTTAACGCCTTTAACGCCTTCCTCATCACGAATCGGTTCCATCCGTGTATTTGATAGAATACGACCAAGAAAATTAAGTGTAATATCCTTAGATTTTGATAAAGCTAAGCGCAGATTCTCTGAATTCATGATTACTTCCCCTTAAGAAATTCTTAATTTCTATTTTCCCATATTCAAGTTAAAAAAACAACCTAATAGAACGTGAGTTTAAAAGAACTTTCACCCGCAGCGTTCTGTGTTATTTTTTGCAAAAAACGGCACAACCTAACAGGTTATGCTACAAAGATACTGCTTTTTTTAGGCATGAAAAGTGTTTAGAGCAAACTCACATTTTATTATCAAACTCACGTTAATAGATGTTTTGTTCATTTTTAATCTAAAAATAATTTTGACACAGTCAAAGTTTTAAATTAAAATGTAAAATACAGAATGTTACACCTTTCAAACATTAAACGTCAATCTAAGGCTTTTGTTAACACACCAAAGATTTATTACTAACAATATTTGCGGATAATGCTCTGTGGATCTACATAATCATGTAAGCGGCATATTTATAACGGGAACGGACACAGAAATAGGAAAAACAGTAATTGCAGGTGGTATCGCAGCGTCACTTAAACGTAGTAGGGTTAACGTTGGAGTCATGAAGCCTATCAGTTCAGGTGATACCTCTGATGCTCAATTTCTTAAACATGCTGCACAAGTAGACGATACGATTGCGTCGATTAACCCAGTCCAACTCCATCATCCTTTAGCACCTTCCGTATCCGCGAGATTAGAAGGTATACAATTAGACTTAGCAATAATTAAAACCGCATTTTCTAAACTGAAACAGAAATACGACTCTATGATAGTAGAAGGTGTCGGTGGTATTGCTGTGCCACTTAACGATGATTTTCTCGTAGCACATCTTATCAGTCAACTGGAATTACCAGTGCTAATCGTTGCCAACGCAGGTTTAGGCACTATAAATCATACGATGCTAACCGTGGCGTTTGCCAGACAGTTCAACCTACAGATAACAGGAATTGTTCTAAATCAGTTTCAACCTGAAACAGCAGGTCTTGCCGAACAGACTAATCCTGCAGAGATTGAGCGGTTAACACAAGTGCCAATCATCGGTGTTGTCCCTTATGAAAAACGCGTAGATACACCAAAACCCGATGTTAAGTTTTTTGCGGATTTTATAAATCAACATGTTGATTTAGGCAAATTAGATGTAGCCATAAAGAGGTATTTTAACAAATAAATTATGAAAAACGCTATTGTTTTAGCTGCAGGTTTAGGACGCAAAGTCTGGCCTTATGGAGAATTTCGCCAGAAGTGTACAATCCCTGTCGCAAATAAACCGATAATTCGTCGAATAGTAGAGAATCTCATTGAAATCGGAATAGACCAAATTATTGTTGTGGTCGGACATTATGCGCAACAGGTCCGTGGTGCAATTGCAGATTTTCCAAACGTTAAATTTTTAACACAGCATCCTCTTGATGGCACTGCAGATGCAGCTTTAACTACGTTAAAAATGTTAAATGATGAAAATTTTCTCATAATTTATGGTGATACTGTAACCACTTCTGAAAATTATCGTAACCTTATTAAAGCGTTTGAAAGTCAAAATGCGGAAGCAGCTGCGTTAATTCAACCACTTAGCGATGAGGACGCGAGTAACTGGCTCTGTGCTAAAACCCATAACGGGTGTTTATCAGGTATTGATGGACATCCGAGAGGGGGTTCGCATCGTCTATGTGGAATCTATGCTTTTAAAGCAACAGCAAAACCTTATTTGTTAAGGAATCCCGGAATCGTCACTCAAGTCCCTGTCGGCGGAATGCCACCGCCTGAGTCTGAAGTTGCACAATCTCTCCAAATCATGATTGATGACGGAATAGAGGTGTTAACAGTCGAAACAACAGACTTTTTTGTTGACGTTGATAAACCTTGGCATGTTTTAGAAGCAAACCGCAGATTAGTTGATTACCTCACAAAACAGGTTGATGAGAACCACATAGCAGCAGGTGCTGAAATTTCCGATGCAGCCGAAATTAATGGGCACGTCGTATTAGGAGAAAACACAGTTATTGGTCCGCGTGTCGTTGTGAATGGGACACTTATAGCCGGTGCAAATAATAACATCACAAACGGCGCGATTTTACATGGAAACCTATACATCGGAGATCATTGTCGTATTAGCGATTATTGCGATATTGAGAGCAGTGCCATCGGAAATCGGTGCATCGTAGGACACGGCGCGGAGATGTCCGGTGTCATGTTTGACAAAGTTTATCTGTATCATTACTGTGAAATGTCCGGTGTATTTGGATGCGCGACAGATATTGGGGCTGCTACAGTGTGTGGCACACTACGGTTTGATGACCGTGATACACCAATTCAAGTAGAAGGACGCTACGAAATACCAGCTTACGGTGCTAACGCCACTTACATGGGAGATTATTGCCGCACAGGAGTCAATGCGATAATAATGCCGGGAAGACGAATCGGTTCTTATAGCGTTGTTGGACCAGGGGTTATTTTATACGAAGATGTCCCAAGCAAAACGATGGTGATGGCAAAACAGGAATTGATAACAAAACCGTGGGGACCAGATCGTTATGGGTGGTGAGAATAGAGTTCTGTTGCACTTTTACATTCTGCAAATGTTAATCTGCAAGGAGTTCCTTCAATAGAGATATAAGTTCTTCGTTTCCAGCAGCAAGTTCAAAAGCACGTTTCTTTTTAATTTCACGGGAATCCTCTGTTTGGTTAGATGTCCCTGGTTCCCAAAGCACTTCAAGGTCCATTGGATTCAAACGGTCGTACGTTACTTTGATAAGCGTTAGTGGGTAGTTTTCTGGGATAAGTACAATCCAATCAATCGTTTCGCCACGTTCAGAATACTGTCTATCCACAGTTAGTTTTGATTCTTGATGTGGCACATTTTTCTTGACCCACTGTTTACGACCGAGTGAATCAACTTCAAAAGAACCGACCTCAAGCCAATTGCGACCAGCGCCGTTAGGTTTTGTAGTAACTTCTATGCGTTGCATGTCCGTTTGATTCTCCGTTCAGGTTTAGATATCTCTCAAGAGTTCGTAGATTCTGTTGGAAACATGTAAATTCTAACATGCAATGTAAAAAAATTCAAGCAGTATCAAATAAGTTTGAATGGAAAAAGTTGACATCTAATGTCAGGTGTGTTACACTCTAAATTTGTAATCACAATTCAATTTTTGCAGTTTCACGACATATTTAAACACGGCATCATATTTATTTCAATTTAACCAGTCACTAATTTGAGGAAAAATCAATCATGCGAGTCCAGATGAGATACGGACATGGCACAGTTGCAGTAGAGATTCCTGACAAAAATTTGGCAGGAGTTTTGGAAACTGCAGCAAGTGTTCCATTAGCTGATGCTGACAAAGCGGTTTGGCAAGCGATTTCACAGCCTACTGCTTCACTGTCCTTAGCAGAAGTTGCTAAGGGGCGAGGCTCAGCGTGTATTGTAATTTCCGATATAACCCGTCCTGTGCCTAATCAAGTGATTTTACCTCCAATACTTGAAACGCTTGAACAGGCAGGAATATCGCGTGATGAGATAACAATCCTCATCGCAACAGGGATTCACCGTCCCAATGAAGGCAAGGAACTTGAGGAAATGGTCGGTCGTTCGATTATGGACTCGTACCGTATCGTCAACCATTTTTCTCAAAATCCGGAGACGCACACACATTTAGGTGAGACGCGCAAAGGCACACCAGTTTACATTGATAAGACCTATCTCGCGGCAGACCTGAAGATTATAACAGGGTTGATTGAACCCCACTTGATGGCAGGATATTCTGGTGGTAGGAAAGCAATCTGCCCAGGGCTTGCGTCTATTGAAACGATGAAAGTGATGCATGGTCCTGAACTAATGGAACACCCTAAATCTGCAGTCGGTATCTTGGATGGAAATCCGTTTCACATGGAAGCAACTGAGATCGCGCTGATGGCCGGTGTTGACTTTAGCCTTAATGTTGCAATTGACAAACAGAAACAGATTACCGGTATTTTTGCTGGAGACCTTGTTGAGTCTCATCTCACCGGTGCAAAATTTGTAGAGAAAAACGCTAAGGTTACACTATCAGAGCCTGTTGATGCGGTTGTAGTTTCCAGTGCTGGGTATCCTTTGGACACTACATTCTACCAAGCGATAAAGGGTTTACTCACTGCGGTAGAAATCGTTAAACAGGGTGGTAGTATTCTCCTTGTAGCTGCGTGTAGTGAGGGAATTGGTAGTAAACCTTTCACCGATCTGCTATTCAAAACTGATGACCTGACTGCCTTTGTTCAAGGACTTTATAACCCAGCTAATTTCGTTATTGATCAGTGGCAATTGGAAGAATTGGCTAAGGTCGCTCGTAAAGCCGATATCTATTTTTATACAGACGGTATCCCGTATCAACAAAGATCAAAACTGTTTGTACATCCGTTAAAGAATCCGCAAGAAGGAATTGAAGAATTATTAATACGTTATGGAGAGGATGTCCAGATAGCAGCGATCCCTGAAGGACCGTACGTCTTAGCTAAAGTTGAACGTGCTGTTTCATAATACATTGTCAAAATTTTCACTTTTAATTCCACCATGAGACAATGCCTCGTAAATTAAGATAGTTCGTGTGTAGTGAATATGGAAAATTCAATCGTAAAACTCAGAGGATATAAAGATGGTTTGCATCTGATTATCAATCCGAAGGTCTCGCTTCCTGAAATTGAAACGGCGATTCAAGAGTTACTGGGTGAAATGAATCAACCGTTAGCGGGTACTTCTATTCATATTGATATGAGGCCGCCTATATTTACATCCGAAGATCTGAATAATTTAGAAACACACCTGACAGAAAAATATAATCTTGTTGTCAGCGGTGTTAACGTATTTGATGAAGAGAACGAATCTCCAATCTTGGCAGCCCCAGCCACTCATAGTATTTCACAGAGTTTGGCTGCCGACAACCATCCGGATTTTGAACATGCACATATCGTCCGTCAAATGATTCGTTCAGGACAAACTACATCTTGTTTAACAGGAAGTGTTATTGTATATGGAGATGTTAATCCTGGGGGTGAAGTTGTTGCTGCTGGTGATATAATAGTGCTCGGTGCGTTACGTGGAAGTGCACATGCCGGTATAAACGGAAGACTCACCTCGGTTATTATAGCGATGGAGTTGATACCTTTACAACTTCAAATCGGCTCGTATGTGAATCGTCCTCCGATAGGGGAAAAACCGAGGGGATATCCTGAAATTGCTCGCGTTGGTGCCGAAGATATTATCATCGTAGAGGAATTTATTAAATTCTAAAAGAAGGAAGGTTTGACAATGGGTAAAGTAATCGTGATTACTTCTGGAAAGGGGGGAGTCGGTAAAACGACATCAACAGCCAACCTCGGCACTGCATTAGCGATGATAGGCAAAACAGTGGTTATGGTTGACGCTGATGTCGGATTACGAAATCTTGATGTCGTCATGGGATTAGAAAGCAGAGTGGTTTATACTTCTATGGACGTTTTTGAAAAACGTTGTGAGTTATATAAAGCCCTTGTAAAAGACCGACGCGTTGAAGATTTGATGCTTCTTGCTGCTTCACAACGGAACAGAAAAGATGATATTAAGCCTGAGCAGATGCAGGAAGTTTGTGAAAAACTAAAACAAGAATATGACTTTGTTCTTGTTGACTCTCCTGCAGGGATAGAACAAGGTTTCCGCAACGCGGCTGCAGGTGCTGATGAAGCTATCATCATCACTACCCCTGACTTATCAGCTATCCGAGATGCCGACCGTATCATTGGGCTTTTGCAAAATCAAGAAATTCAACCTATTAATTTGGTATTGAATAGATTGTCGCCAGCACTTGTGAAAAAAGGGAATATGATCAGTAAGAATGACGTATTAGACTTTTTGAACATAGATCTACTCGGTGTTGTCCCTGAGGATACCGGGGTAATTGCCTCTACAAACCGTGGCATTCCACTTGTGCATAACGCAGGCTCTCAAGGAGCAGAGGCATATATGCGAATAGCACGACGCATGACTGGGCAACGAGTTCCAATTCCTGAAATGCGAGAAGAAAACTTTTTCTCTCATGTAGCAAACTGGTTTTCAAGAAATAAATAGGGGTTATTATGGATTTCAGAAGTTTATTTACTCGCAAATCTAAATCGAGCGAAATTGCTACGCAGCGTTTACAACTCATTCTCACACAAGATCGGTTTGAGGTCGGTGAGGATTCGATGAAAAAACTACAGTTTGAATTAACTGAAGTGTTGGCGAAATACTTTGAATTTACGATGAACTCTGTCAAGATGTCCTTAAAACGTGAAGGTAATTCCTACGTGCTGATGGCAGATTTTCCGTTTAATCAATCTAAAAAAAATCGTTAACTTCGTAGTTGTTTTTTAAAATTGTAATCCTTTTCTCTTGTTAAAGAATTAACTTCCAGATTGCTTTAGCGACACCGTTTTCATCGTTGGTCGCAGTAATGTGGTCCGCACAAGCTTTAATCGGAGTGACTGCGTTCTCCATCGCTATGCCAAATCCTGCCGTTTTGAGCAAACTTTCGTCGTTGTAACTATCACCAAAAGCGACAACGGATTCTATTGGAATCTCGCAACGTTTCGCAAGTGCTGTCAGCGCACGACCTTTGGTAACATCTGGATTCATAAATTCGATATACTCAGGTTGTGTCTGCGTTACATATAATTTACCATCATATTGTGTTTTGAAACTGTTCAAAAGTGGTGGTAATTTTTCTGGCGGATGAATGATAAGCAATTTTGTTGGCGTTTTGCCTGCTAACTGCCGAAGATTACCTACAGGGGTAGCAGGAACACCCGTTCGAGATTCATAAAGTTCACTCCACTTATTCTTTTCTGCAACAAACAGTTCATCGTTCAAGCAGAAATTGAGATGCAAATCTTGCTCCATGCAATCGTTAACTATAGCCATTGCAATGTCTGCTGGAACTGGCGTATGATGATAAATCTCATCAGTAGTTGCATGCTTTACCATCGCTCCATTATACGAAATAATTGGATTTTCCAATCCAATCTGATCGCTTATGGGTTTAATAGATTGATGCATTCTTCCTGAAACTAAGACTACCAAGATTTCATTTTTTGCAAGTTGTTGAAGTGCTTCACAGTTTTGAGATGATAACTTGTGATCACTATTCAGTAGTGTTCCGTCTAAATCGAAAGCTGCCAAACGACACGGTATTTTCATATCTGTTTTTTCCCATCAAAAATCAAGGATTTTACCAAATTGCTTGCTCTGTTCCACTGTCAAATAGGTGCATTTGATCGTCATCAAAATCCAACCAGATAGTCTCTCCAATATCAGCATTAAATGTAGGATGTGTCCTCACTCGGAGGAGAATAGGTTCTTGTGTCTCCTGATGTGTTCCGAGCATTAAGTCAAGGATATTGACAGAACCAAGGGGTTCAATCAGATGAACATCCGCAGCAATTTTGCGTCCAACTGGTTCTCTTGAAGCAGTAATATGCTCAGGTCGGATGCCTAAGACACAATCGTTATGCTGACTATTTGCGTTTAGGTTAGATTGCTGCCAAGGAGAAAGTTCTAACTGCACATCAGTATGACTTAGGTGCAATGCTGGCTTGCCTTCATGAGAGGTTAGTTCAACATCAAGTAGATTCATGGCTGGCATACCCATAAATCCAGCAACAAAAAGGCTTTTCGGTTTGTTATAAACCTCATGGGGTGTGCCGATTTGCTGAAGTACACCTTGATGAATTACTGCTATGCGGTCAGCGAGAGACATCGCTTCGACCTGGTCATGTGTCACAAAAATAGTGGTCGCTCCGATTTCATGTTGGAGACGTTTAATTTCTGCTCGCGTATCAATTCGGAGTTTCGCATCTAAATTCGCCATCGGTTCATCAAGCAGGTAGACTTTTGGTTGGCGGACCATCGCACGGCCAAGTGCAACGCGTTGCATCTCACCGCCGCTCAACACGCTCGGTTTTCGATTTAAAATGTCAGTGAGCTGCAAAATTTCTGCAACCTTTTTTACTCGCTCTTCAATTTCTGGTTTTTCAACCTTCACCGCTTTTAGTGGAAACGCGATATTATCATACACACTCAGATGCGGATATAGTGCATAAAATTGAAACACGAATGCGATGTCCCGGTCCGCTGGAGACAAACCGTTGACGAGATGTCCATCAATTAGAATTTCGCCTTCGTCAGGATGTTCCAGCCCAGCGATCAATCGCAGCGTTGTCGTTTTTCCACAACCTGATGGACCTAAGAAAACCACAAACTCCTTATCTTCAACTTCCAAATTAAAATCTTTTACTGCGACAACATCGCCGAATCGTTTTATTATATTTTGTAGTTTAATATGTGCCATTATCTACCCAGAATCACACTTCTGTTTCCCAATTGACCTCTGGAATGCATGAGTTTTCTTGAACCCAATTATATTTTACACACGCGATGGTAGTTTACCACAAATTAGGAGAATTGAAAAGGGATTCAGCTCAGAGCCATTCAAATTTCCAGTAATTGCACATCCGACATAGGTTTCTTCTTGTAGGAGCGATCTCCGAATCGCGACAAACACAATGATGGTCGGGAATCGGAGTTCCCTCCTACAATGCAATTAAATGGGAAAAATCGACAATTGAATGGCTCTGGGATTCAGCTTATAGTAAAATCCATAATTACCTTTACATTAGCGAGGTTAGGAAACCTCGCCAGCGGTTATGGTGTAGGGTTTGTTGTTCATTGAAATGTGAACATATTTTCGGATTTTACTATAAACAAAGAACGCATTTCACGGACTATGGTTCGTGTTAATAGGAGGTTCGTCGTCCTTTTCAATAAAACGATCTATTGTATTATGCGTAGCGGGACTTGTCCGAAAATCGGCAATCCACGGTTCACGAAAGTATGCCTGTTTTTCTCGTGGGAGTCCATTCAGCACCTCTGGCGGAATGCGAAGACGATGCCAGTGCGTTGCGAGATGTGCATAAGCATTTAGAATCGCGATACGTGGGGTTTCACGTTGCCATACGGGGCCAGCATGGCAGAGGTTTTCCGTAAAGAATATGGCACTACCAGCGGGACATTCATAGGTCATTAGAAAAGGACTTTTCTTTTTTTCCTCTAACGACATGTGATCTGAATGCATTGGGAAGTTTGATTTATGACTACCAACGATGAAATGGGTAGCACCATCGCCTTTAGAAATATCCGTGAGTTCAAAAACGACGCGCACCATACCGGCATGAATCCTACCATTATTTACACGATACCCAAAAATAGGGTCTGCTTGCCGCGGACCTCCTCCGTGGAGTCCACCGTGTTCTTGTCCTTTTTCGCGCCACACAAAAAAGGTGCTCTCCATTCGGACATCGGGACCGATGATTTGGTGCAACACTTCAATCACTTTCGGATGATCAATGAGAACATTCGAGGCACCACCTGGAACTGCGCGGTGTTCAGGTGGTAAAGATTCTGGATTATGGCGAATTCGATCAAGTTGATCAACGATTGCATCCACTTCGTCTTTGCTCAGAATAGCTGGACGCACAAGAAATCCTGTTAAGTCAAATCTAAATTTTTCTTCGTCAGTCATAGTTTACAATCTCCTTTGCTAAGATATTCAGGAAAATCCTATATCTTTGAAACAACATTTTTAGGATAATTCTATAACCGTATTTTCTTAAAAGCCTCAATTTGTGCTGTAATAGCGCGTTCTGTCGGCAACCGTTCAGCACTTGAGGCACCGTAGAATCCGACAACACCATTGGTATTTTCCAAGACATAAGTGGCATCTTCTGGTTCAGCGATGGGGCCTCCGTGACAGATTACGAGAATTTCAGGATTAACACCTTTTGCAGCGTCATGAATTGCCTGAACACGTTTTGCAGCATCTTCAAGCGTAAAAGCAGTTTTTGCGCCGATAGAGCCTTTCGTTGTCAATCCCATGTGAGCAACGAGAATATCCGCTCCCGCATCTGCCATCTGTTCTGCCTCGGTTTCGTTGAATGCATACGGTGTAGTAAGCAGCCCCATCTGATGTGCTGTCCGAATCATCTCTACTTCGGGACCATATCCCATATCGGTTTCTTCAAGCAGTTGACGGAAAGTGCCGTCAATTAGTCCTACTGTTGGAAAGTTCTGCACTCCTGAAAATCCTATAGCGTCTATTTGACCTAAAAATATATCCATCAAGCGAAACGGATCAGTTCCGCAAACACCTGCAAGAACAGGCGTATTTTTGATAACAGGCAACACTTCACTTGCCATTTCAACAACAATCTGGTTTGCGTCCCCGTAAGGCATCATGCCCGCAAGCGAACCTCTGCCTGCCATGCGAAATCTACCCGAATTGTATATGATTATCAAGTCAATGCCGCCTGCCTCTTCACATTTTGCTGAGATGCCTGTGCCAGCACCTGCCCCAATGATAGGTTTGCCAGCGTCAATATTGTTTCGCAATTCTTCTAAAATTTCTTCGCGTTTGAATTTCATTGTCCCAATTCCTTTCTGAGATAAACTTGAGTTGACAAAATTGGTTAGTTCTGAGGCGGTAGATTAACGCCGTGCATATTGCGATTCCGCAGGTGCGCGGTATTCAACATTAAGATGTGGTGTTGCTAATCGTATATGTCCTTGATGGCGTGAAGTCAAACAACTCTCCAATGTCCCACTCACCAACAAGGTACGTTCTGCAGGATACGGTGCAACACCTGTCTCAAAAAGTTCCTCAATCTTGGCGATGAGACATGCCGAATAAGTAACATTTGGGGTCGGTGTTAAGAAAAACTGCGTTGAAACTGGAATAGGTTCGTCCTTAAGTTTTGCAGCAAAGCAGTAGTCCCGTACAGCACCGTTGAGCATCAGAAGTGTTGCTTTCAATCCATTGTTATATTCAATGAAATAGGCAGAAGGATTTTGGACGAGTCTTTTTAGTTCTCCATTACCAATTATATCTTGCGTTCTACCATCTTCATCTGTTAAACCGCACGGTGTGTCACTTCTTGAAAATGCCGCTTCCAGCAATTCCAGAGACCAACGTCCATCTTCACCCGCTTTCCAAACTTCCTCTCCGTCAATTAATTGCACAGCAGCAACCCCTGTTTCGCCGCCTTCTCTGCGTTCCACCATACATTGCATCGCTTCTAACGCGTGATAATCCATCGGGTCTGAACCGCCAACGCCTACCATCAAAGCCTCTTCTATCTCACACTCCAACGGCAATTCCACATCGGGCAATCGCCACGTAACAGGTAATGATGACCCCGCAAGCACCCCAAAACCGAGTCGGTGTCCATCATCTACCATCTCCTGCGCTTTTTCAAAACTGTAGGAGAGGTGTTTGTCGTTAAAAATAGGCACTGCCCTTCCATCTTTTTCAAAAACCTTGACGCACTCCTTGAAAAAATCATAACGTGGATACAACACTTGGCTTTTTTCATTGTTAGGATAGTTGCCATGTTCACCGATCAGAAGTACTGCATCCACTGCAAGTTTATCGCCACCACAGCGAAGTGCTTCAGCAATGGTAGGATGGACAGAAAATCCGAATTCTTTGGCACGGTCTTCGCTTTGTTCACCTTCTGGTTTCTGGTCAACATAGAGTGATACGACTTTCATATTTGGACGGTGCCATCTGCCCTCTTTCGGATAACCGACAAGAAAACGGTCTGCAAAATGTTGTGCATGTGATAGATAACGGTAGATAGTCGTAATGACAGCAATTCGTTTCATAACTTTATGTCCTCCAGAAGGTTGATTCTTCAGTGGCTTGATAGGCGATGTCTAAATGCGATGTCTCTTGTTTCGTACTATCAGCGAACAGACTGTTCACGCCTGCTGCAACAAGACCTGTCGTCAACAATGTGCGTTCAACAGGATAGGTTGCTTCACCAGTCAAAAACATTTTCTCAATATTGTTAACAAGTGGCGAAAAGAAGTTTGCTAAAGTTGTCCGTGCAGGGGGCATCGGCAGGTACATCTGTGTTGAAAGAATTTCGTTCTCAGATCCAATATAAGCTGCGAAGTTGAAATCCTGCACCAATCCGTTCATCAGAATCATCGTAGATTTAAGCCCGTCTTGGTGTTCATACTGATACGCAATTGGGTCTTTCACAATCTCCTTCATTTCATCCAGTGTGGGAAATGGATTGTTAAACCCTGGTCGTGATGGTGTAAGGGTATGACTGCGACAGAGCGCGGATTCAAAGAGTTCTCTTGACCATAGTTCAGAATGATGTGCTTGCCAGAACGCATCACCCCTATATGCCTGTAGCCATTTCACGCCGCTTTCACCACCTTCGCGCCGTTCTACCATACACTGCAACGTTTCTAACGCGTGGAAATCGTAACTATCCACACCACCGTAAGCAACACATACTGCTTCTGACACAGAAGTTCCGAGCGGCATGTCAATTGAAGGCGTGCGCCACGTGACAGGCAGTGAAGACCCCGCCATAAAGGCGAAGTCCATATCTTGGGAAATGTCATACATCTCACGTGCCCACTCCCAATTCCATGAAAGGTGTTTATCGTTGAATATCGGCACACCACGTCTACTCCGTGCAAACACCTCAACCATCTGCGTGAAGTGTTCATAGCGTGGATAGAGACGTTGCCCTTTTTCATTAGACGGATATTCCCCGTGTTCCCCGATGAGTAGTACACCATCAACAGCTAATTCCTCACCTCCGAGGGTGAGCGCTTCAGCGATTGTTGGATATCCCTTCATCGTAGGGAAACGTTCTAATCGGTCATGGCTAAGATCGTTGTCCTTGACCTGTTCAACGTATAGTGAGACAAGGTCCATCGGTGGGTAATGGTGTCTGCTATTCCATCCGTAACCTTCCAAAAACCGATCAACGAAGTGTTGTGCGTGTGAGTATTTGTGGTATATTGTCGCAATTGCAGCAATTTTTGGGCGTTTTTCCATGCTTCCTCCTTAAACTTCAGCAAACCCGATAAACATGATAACTGTCAAAACTCACCAAACACATTATATCACATTATCCAGAATCTTTTGTCATATTTCTAAAACCACAGGGTTTTTCAGTTTTAAGAGTTTCTGGTATTGAGATTTACTGAAAGTTAATACCCAGAAACATGAACATTGTTTTTAGTCCCGTAGGGACGATATGTTTATAGAAAACGAGTACCCCTCCAGTTCTTTAGTTCCGCTGAATGCCTACGCGCATTCATAGCGTTGATTTGGTAGGGACGATATGTTAAGTCTTCTATGCCGTTCCTACGGAACTCAAGAGGTGGTGGGTAACATTTTTCTATAAACATATCGTCCCTAATGAAGATAAAAAAATAAATTGGGTAATTTGGCGAGGTTTCCTAACCTCGCCCCCTACCGAAATATTTATTTAAACTTCATACGGGACTAAAGAAATTACCGAAATATTTATTTAAACTTCATACGGGACTAAAGATACGGACAAGATAACAACACATAAAATTAACGTCATAGCAAAAAACCACCAAAAATATTGAAAACTGAATAACCCTGCTAAAACCAGAAGATGTATACATCAAGCTCTTGTTAAGATTATATGGTAGTATTTCTTCGTAGGTCGGGTAGAGCGGTAGCGAACCCGACAAATGCTAAAACCGCATTTCGTGTTGATTCGGCCTTACGATGAATTTAGATTCTTTGAAAGAGACATGCTTTACAATTTATGAGAGGACAGGGGAGATGTTTTTTGAAGAAGAGGAAAGGTAGAATAGTTGTGTGGGGTAGCGATACATACAAATAAAAATCTATTGTGTCCAAAAAGTTTGGAGCGTCACATAGCAAAACTATGGACGCTCCAAATAGGGATGGGGCTATCAAGCTGCCAGAGCAGAAAGAGCAGCTTCCTCAGTGTCGAAATGTTCAAAGAGCCTCACAAGTCGGCTAATAACAATCAGATTTTTGATGTTTTTTCCAACATGGATGATCCCTATACGACCTTGCTTCTGTGTTGCAGCAACATAAGCACCGATAAGGACACCGAGCCCTGAACTGTCCATCTTGTCAACGCCCTCCAAATTGATGAGGATGCGAGGTTTATTAGAAGCCTCTATCTGTGGCGAGATAGTTTTCTTGAATTCTGATACCGAGTTTCCCATTATTTTACCATTAGGTTTCAAAATCGTGATGCCATTTTTCTCGTGGACTTGAGTTTTCATGATTTTTCTCCTATTTTAATTTATTTGTTTTTGTGTGTATTTATTTTTTATATTATTTTGATTTTGTTATATTTGACGGATTAAGTCAGAAAAGGTTCGATTAATTTTACGAATCTATAATTGACTCGGTTTCATTTTCTGTAATGCAGTTCTAACAAGCCGTGATGTAGACCGCTGTCTGAGAGAAAAGGAACTATCGTCCTGCACTTAGTTTTTTCGGGTTACATCCGTTAACTGTTTTCCTGCTATAACTGTCATGGATAGCACTGTGGGTGGCGGGGTGCCACGACTTAAAACGCTATATTATAACACATGGCTATTATAACATGCACTTTTGGCGAGGTGCAAATGAATTAGGGGGAAGGTATTAAGGAATCAACATTTAGCGGTTTTTCTATCAAAACTACTGGTGCCTGGCAACAATCACAATTCCCCGGTGCAACAGCGCGGATGTAGCATGTATCGCAGTAGTAGTAAAGTTCATGGACAACTCCATCGTGGATGGATCTAATGCGAATTACCTCCAGCAATTGTGTTTTTGGAAAAACACGACCGTTGATAATCAAGTCTTTTTCATGTAATCGTTTGTCTACAAACAGTGCTTCGGATAACGATGTACGCAGAAGCGTGTAATATTTACCATCCTTGGTCTTGATACCGTATAGATGTTCATGTTCTCCAGAGAGTTCAACTTTATAGTGCGTATGCATCTCTTCCGCTAAACAAAGGGTTTTGCCGTGGAGTTCAACGTCTTTCGGTTTTGGCACTTCGGTTGTCGGTTTTGCACCGCTCAGCAGTAGGATTAGAACAATAAAAATTGGAGAGTAGAATTTGGAATTGTGTATCATTTTACTCCTTTTTCGCCCACCGATTTGGACCTGGACCGGGTTGATGTTCATCGCGAATCCGTTTGAATTCTTCTGGTGTTTTAACAACATCATCAGAATTTAGTTTGCTTCTTGCCAGAAAACCTGCTTCCGGTTGATAGCCGGTCGGTTTCGCAGCGTCCTGATAACGTGAATCAATACTCCATCGTACTTGATGGCTAACATTCGGAATGGAGCGGTGCGGAGTTAGATTGGTGAACAACAAGACACTGCCAGATTTCATAGGAACGACTACAGGTTCTACATCTGGCAATGCGTCATCTGGTATTTCAAGATAGAAAAGTTCGGAGGGACGATGTAAGAATACACCATCACGGTGTGCATGCGGAATAACTTCAAGGCAGCCGTTTTCAATGGTGGCATCTATCAGAGGAATCCAGATGGTAAGTTGTAAAACAGAATCACATCTCGGCTCCATATAACCTGCATCTTGATGCCACGGGACAAGGGTTCGGTCATGCTCTGGCAGTTTTGGACGTACACGGTAGGCAGGATGACACATAATCTCCGGTCCGACAAGTGCCTCTGCAATGTCAAGCAGTTTCGGATTAACCAGAAGATCAAAGAGTGCCGGACCGGTGTGTGCACCACTAAAAACCTTTTGAAAAACTGTAGGAGACTGTTCCGTGATTTTTGCTAAGCGCGTATCAAAACCTTCTGTTTTGAATTCAGAGTCAATTTCACCTTCTGCATAGAGTTGCGATGCCCCCGCGTCTACAATTTCTTCAAACTCTGATATTAACGGGTTCAAATCTTCGGAAGCGAGTGCGTCTTCAATAAGAAGATACCCGTTTTCGTTAAAGTCATGAATTTGGGAATCAGTTAGTGCCTTCATAATACCTCTCATATCTGCACGAGTTCAATTAGAATGCCATCAGGGTCTTTTGCACACACGACACCTGCTGCATCAGGTGCGCTTATCGATTCGGAAAGAAATTCAACCCCGTTCTGTTTTAAAGTCTCAACAGTTTTCTGTATGTCCGCAACGAAAAAGGTGAGCCAACGAACACCTGCAGAGAATTCGTCTGTTGGTGTTGGGGGCGGCTTTTCAATATCCATCAGTTTGATGAGTGTGTTACCTGCTTTAAGGCGTACCTGCCGAAAGCCTGTCGGTGCAAGTCCAACATCTCTTGCAAGTGCCGCTGGAATCTCCAAGTCCAAGACAATCTCAAAACCCAATTTGTTGTGATAAAAGTCCAATGACTCCTCAAAGTTGCTACAAGTTATTGCGATGTCAACAGTAGGATGTGATAAGTTTAGCACTGTTTTTAACCTCCCGTGAGAACAAAAATGGCTTCACGAAATTGCCCCAGTGGCGTGTCGTTGTAGGTCATTTCAATAGGAATTATAATCCGTCCTATCGGGGTTGCATACCCCTCCAACTCAGAACGTTGTGGAATAGGGATAGAAAACTGAATGTGTCCATCCGCTTTCGATGGAATTGTTGTTTCTGCTGAATCAACCTCAATAATACCCCACGACGTAGGAAGAATTGGTTGTGCAGTTGCTGTGCGCAGCTCAGATGAATGGTTGGTTATCTCAACTTGCAATGTTACCGTTTCGCCATGGGCAATTTCCTGTTCATAAGGATAACATCTCACCCACTGATCGTCCATGCCGTAGTTTGCGTGATCCCAAGGAAAGAGATCGGTATAACATTTTTCACGTTCAGCGAGGGTGTCTAACATAAAGTCTATCTCTTTATCAGTGAAATCAAACGCAGGATCAACATGGCAGTTGAAAATATGTGTAGGCTTGAGTTCCTGAATGAGACGCAGGCATTTTTCGTAGCCGACATCTTTGCCAAGCAGATTCCGATTACCAGAACAGTAATCGTCAATACCTGCCATCGTGAATGAATCACCAGCAAAAAACATCCGTACCCCGCGCCCCTCAACGAGCAATCCTCCATGATAATATGTCTGTCCGGGAAAATAGTACGCAGTCATTTTGAATTCATTCCACTGCCATGAATCGCCATCATGAGTGGCACGATCTACGCGTGTTACTGCAGGAGAAATACATGGTAATCGGAAAGCCTTCGGATTGGCAATAACTTTAGTAACAATCGCGTCTGTTATTGTTTCACAAGGGAAGGTTTCCTGAAATTCGGGGATAGCATTCACATGGTCATCGTGATAGTGCGTTACCCAAAACTGCGTCACCTCTGAAATTTCACCGTCTGCTTGCAACCGCTGAATCTGTTTGATGATATTCGGTGAACCACAATCCATCACGAACGCTTCACCATTTTCAGAGATAATCAGCCATGTCGTGCCGAAGTGACGCAAAAAATCAGGAGGAGGCTTGCCTTCTCGGATAGGCATGTGGTCATCGCGCCCCTCAAATTCGGCAAATAATTGTGGAAAATAGTGGCGGAGTGCAGAGATTGACACATATTTATCATAACAATAATCCAATTGTTCAAAAAGTTTGTTGATTGCAGTGTCAGGATTTTCCATGACGACTCCGTGTGTCGGAACAAGTGCCGTTGGCGATGACTGACGAACCTTTTCAAGACTTTCTTTCAACTCATCTCGCGCACCGAGAAAACCATGATAGTCGGTAGTTTGCTGTCCCTTCTGTAGGCTATAGAGTTCCCACAACTTACCGTCGTCGTAGATGAGATCGCCGGTGAACGCGAAACGTTTGTCGTCAACATCAATGAGATAGGTAACACTGCCGTCAGTATGTCCGGGCGTTTCAATCACTTTGATTGATGCGGATCCCCACTCAAATTGCGCGCCTTCGGCGTAGGTATCTGTCACATGGATAGAATTGGCGAGCATAAGATTGTGCGGGTGGCAGTTGTAAAGATGCCATCTGTATTTTGGATCTTTCCAAAAGGTTTCAACCTCAGAAAACCACTGTGCCTCAGCCGCTGGAACGCCGACACGAACATTCTCTGGGATAGGGAACCCTGCTGTGCTATCGCGATGATGGTGCGTACATAGAATCTGCTCTACTTGGGTAATTCCCAACTCTGTTAGTGTTGTATGGAGAGTTAATCCACTTGGATCAATGAGAAGCGCGCGGTTGTCATCACGAAGTATGCCGGTATTGACATGTCCGTGATGGACATATAGGTGATCGCTAAGTTGAGAATAGTGTGTTTGCATAAAAATCCTTATTTTTCCTATTTATAACCTAAGTTGCCGCCTATGTAGCACAATCTGTTAGATTGTGCCTGTGAGGACGCAAATTAAAAGTTTGCGTTACAGAAGTGTCCATTAATTGTAAGTTTTACTATAATCGAGTATAACTCAATCATGAGAACAAGAAAAATGGTCTATTCCTCAACATCCAATTTCTTTGCGCGCATACCGTCCTTTTCAATGACTGCCATTCGTACTCTATCTCGAGATCTACCTTCCAAATCAATAGCTTTCCACTTTCCTTCGCTGGACATTATTGCGAAATTTTTGTCCATACCTGGAAAGCCAGGTGGACGGCGCATGAAAAAGTCGTCATCATTCTCTGCCAAAGTCCAATTGGTATATTCGAGAGGTTCGCCAGTATCCCACTGCCATTTGCTCCCAAAGGTGGCATAGCTCAGACCGATCCAATAAGGTTCGTTTCCAAAAGAACCTTCAATTTCAAAAGCCGCGTCAAGCCATAACTGTTCTTGCTCACTGGTAATGGTAACGAGATGTGCCTCTTCAGCATCCGCTATCGTTTGTGCATCCTCCCTATCCTCACACCGAATTACCATATACGCGTGTCCGTTTTCTGGATTAACGATCCAGACCTTGGGAACATCGGGTTCGTAGCGATAACGATTCATTTCTGAGTCGCCGTTTTCCGGAGGTGGGTCAGCAAGTTCATCAGAATTACCGTCCAGTGCCATAATCACGCCTTCATGTGGCTCCCCTTCTTTGAGGACAAACATATCTGCGATTGCAGAGAGCCCAAGATGTTCAATCGACAAAGAATAAATCCCGGGTGCGAACACAGAGAGTCGGAAGTTACCATCAGTATCAGTACTAATTGAGCGACTGAATGTATCTCCGTCTGTTTCACCTAAAGTAAGATTACCAACTTTAACATTAAGGGATGTGTCTACAAGCGGCGTGCCATCTTTAAAAATGATTTTGCCCTCAATCAAAAGTTGATTTCTCTCATTAGATCCCATCATTATTACTGCTACATTTTCGATTTTTGCCCCAGGTTGGATTGCAAATGTTACGCCACCAGTTTCAGGGGAGAAAGAGAATTCGTGCGCATAGAACGTAAATTTGCCGAAGTTAATGGATTTTATCGCAGGTGGCGGCGTATAACTGAGGTGTTCACGACCTGGCGGTTGCTGTTCCTTTTTCGGTGGATTAGCATGCAAAACCATGATTTGAGCCAATCCAGAGGCTATCTCTGTAAAAGTAAAACGTCCTTCTGAATCTGTCACAGTTCTTAAAAAAGGTGGACGAGTTTGCATGTCTTGTTCATTGGGGACTTTTCCCATCATACGTTGGCGGACATGGGCAGGCATATTGGGAGGTGGACCTGGTCGCTGCCGGAGAAAAGGATACAGCGTCTTGTCGTAAATAGTTTCTATGCCTCCCACGTCTCTAATCTTAACATGAAAAAGCACAATTGGTGTCTCAGCAACGGGCTCACCATCTGCAGAAATAACACGCCCTGATAACGTTGAGAAATTTTCCTCAGCAAGAGTAATGTTGGTAAGTAAAAGAAAAAACACACCAAGTAATGTTAACGCTGAAATTGGATTTTTTCTGATGCGTAAAAGAGTCATGATAATTTTCTCCTTATAGGTTTCACAAATAACTGTTGTTAAGCAGTAAGAGCAGCATTACTTCTCTGCTTGTGGCGTAGGCACGTTTAACCCCTCTTTTTCAAGGATTGCGTACTTCACTGAAGGCAAGAATGGACTATTGGGTCCAATTACCATCCATTTCTTTGAATGGAAACCCAAAGCAAAAGGGTCTTTACTTTCGTTAACATTGATATAATCAGGTTTCTCTGAATTTCTCCAGTTCATATAGGTGAGGGGTTGCCCATTATCCCACTGCCACGATGCCTCATTTTCAGGAACGCTCAACCCAATCCAAAAAAACGTTTTTTTAGGAAATAGCCCTTCTAACCATTTCTGTTCCGCTTCGTCGTTAATAGTAACGAGGTGTGCGTTTTCAGCTGCAGCTTTAGTTTTAGCATCTTCCCAACTATCACACTCAATTTTTTTGTATCCGTGCCCATTATCAGGATTCACTAACCAAATTCCCTCTCGCGCTTCCATTCTATCAATGTTTTTGAGGACAAAAACAAGATCATCGTAACGTTCACCTTCGTTTAGGACGATTGTCTCTGACTGTGCGACCATACCTTTATAAGTCATCTTCACCGTGTTCTCTGCTGGTGCCCCTGCATTATACGATACGAAATAACCTTGGTTATCGGTAGAAACACCATAGCCAGAACCGCCTCCACCCCCTCCACGTCCCCCTAGAGAACGACGATAACGTCTAACTTCAAGCCATACCTTTTCATTCATAAGTGGCGTTCCATCTTGTAGTAGAATTTGTCCACGAATCCTCGTCCGCGGCGTTGTAACGTTCACAACAACATTTTCAAGGTGTTCACCTTGTTCAACGGCAAATGTCAATTTACCAAAAGAGGTAGGCATTGATCCGCGAAACGCTATTGAATGGAAGGTTAGGTCGCCGATTGTGATGGATATAAGTTCATTATCTGACCCATGTTCTGGAAACATAGTAAATTGTGATGAAACAGAGTCTATATTAAGAAAAGAAAAACGTCCTTCAGTGTCAGTTATTACTCGCCGCCAAGATAAAAAAGGTTTGAGTGCTGGAATCTCACCCCGAAGAAAACCAATCTTAACAGGTTTTATGGCAAGTTTTATACCCACAACCGGTTCCCCATTTTCATCTATAACTTTACCGGAAATACTTGATAAGGTTTTTTGTGCAGTGGCATTCCAAGAGATTGCAAATGTAAGCACAAGGATGACAAGAAGCATGGTAATTGAAGATTGTCTGGAATGTAGACGTTTCATAAACTTAATCTCCTTTAGGTAAGTTTAGACTAACACTTATTGGTAATGAAACTTAATGTATATTCTCAAACAGATTTTAGGTGATTATACAAACACCGCTGGGGCAACCTGAAACCTTACTGCTAAAGCATGAATGTGTTTGACTGTTAAATCACTTTCACCTTCAAGGATTGCCAGAACAGTATCTGGGGTACCGAGTTCAGTCAAATCTGATGGTTTAAGTTGATGTTCCTCCATTAAAAATTGTAACATTTCAACACCGCTACATTCGGGAATTGGATGGTGTTTATCTTCATAGGCATGTATCACTGTACCAAGTGTATCAAGTAGTCCATAGAGTGGGTGTTTTTCATTGGTCCCTATTTCGTCAATCAACTCGTTTAGGACGGTAACGGCTTTGTCGTATTCTTTCTCATTACGAATTGAAAAAAGA
The DNA here is from genome assembly GCA_028820635.1 of Candidatus Poribacteria bacterium. Taxonomy (GTDB): domain Bacteria; phylum Poribacteria; class WGA-4E; order WGA-4E; family WGA-3G; genus MSPOR6. Next base: position 71,032 of record JAPPIG010000023.1, on the reverse strand, counting down.
GGTTGAACAACACGCCAGTGTGTTTGTATATCTTTAGCAATGATGCTCATTTTTTCCATGCTCCTCTGTTATATTCATCATGTGTTAAAATGCTACGAACATACACTTTTCCTCGATTGAAATGGATAGAGGCAATCAAACGATACTTATTGCCACTGATGTTAAACACGATTAAATCATCTACAAGATCGACACTTGGAAACACTGCGCGCAATTCAATAAAACTTCCGAACGAATTTTGCTCATGAGTTTGAACCAACGTCTAAGCGGAGATTGACTGTCCGAATATTTTTCCCAAAATTCGCGCAGTGTTTTTTTGCTTATAACATGCATCCTTTGACTAAATCTTATTCCTCAGCGAACTGTGGTCTACCGAGTGCATCCGTTCTACCTTGACGTTTGTAGTGCGGCAAATGTCCACCTGCATCCGCTAAAATGCGTTCATGTGCAAGGGCAATCCGATCTGCACCTTGATCTGTAATGTCATTCTGACATGTTGGGTCCGCCTCAAGGTCAAAGAGACGTTTGCCATTATTGAGATCAACACTTGAGAAATACCAACTCTTCGTGTCTTTATACCAAACAGAATTTACATAGCGACACGTCAGATATTCACGCGATGTAAATCCGCTTTTGCCTTCAACGAGGGGAAGCAGATTCTGTCCCTGAATTTCACCAGCAGGTTCAACTTCACTTGCTGCCATAACGGTTGCAGGAACATCAAGCGTATACACAAATTCATCGCACGTTGTGCCAGCGTTAACCCCAGATGGATGACGTACGAGAAGCGGAATATCCATTGTACCGGGATACATGAAGTTGGCAGGTTTTCCTGTGGCTTTATCTGGGTTCTCCGCAAAGTTTGTGCCGTGATCACTTAGGAAAATAATTAGTGTGTTATCGCGTAGTCCGAGCAAATCAATTGTATCCACTAACCTTCCAAACCACGTATCCACAAGGGTTACCAAACCAGCGTAGTTTGCTTTTACACTTGGTATACGATTTTCAAGTTCTTCATCTTTGAGCGAACCGTAGGGCAGATTGAGACAGATCGGTTCCCGGTCTTCTCTACTACCGTAGAGGTCATAATAGTGGATAGGTGCTTCCCATGTTTCGTGTGGCGTAAATCCGTCTACATATAAATAAAAAGGTGTGTTTTCATGATTATGTTCTACAAATTCAATTGCAGCACGGAACAATCGCGCAGTGGGCCAGTTTTCTTCCTCACGTTCCGGTTGAACATTCACAATGTGAGATTTGACACGTTCTGGATTACCACGGTATCTGGCAACTTGGCTTGGATCAGCGTGTGCGCCACCACGATATCTGTCTTCTGCTTGTCCTCTAACAAACTGCCACTGTCGGAATCCACGTGTAAAATTCATACCCGGCACAAAATAGTGTGGCACATCAGCGAAGAAACCTGTGTGATACCCATTTCGGACAAGCGACTCTGCAATTGCAGGTTCATCCGAGGACATCGGCTGCCAACCGGGGGTATAGACATTATCCCACGGCACGGGGTTGTAAGAGCTAAATGGATAGACACGCCTACCTGTGTGTAGTGTGCGGCGCGTCGGAATTGTTGGCAAACATTCAGGGTGCGCATTGGTAAATCTCACACCCTCTTCGGCAAAACGCTGCAAATTCGGTGTGTGCACCCAATCGTTACCATAAGGGCTTAAATATGCTGTCCGAAGTGTATCTGAAACAACGACGACAATATTCCAACTCATATATTACCTCCAAAGGAATTTATGAAATCTATTTTAGTTAGTTGCAATTGATACAACAAAGAATCATTTAAAGTTAAACTGTATAGTCAAAGACAAGAACGTCCTCAACAAGTGGACGAATGTGTTCACCCGCTACTTTTTGGTGAAACGGATGCGGCAGATATGCGTCTCGCGCTGCTTCACCTGTAAATCGCACTATAAATCCGTAGGCATATCCTTGACTCTTGCCCTCGGGACTGTTGTTAGTGCCAGCAGTAATAGATTCAATGCCAGGTATTTCATCAGCCATTTCTAATAAAGCATCAGGCAAGGCATCCAATTGTTCTGAGGTGACATCCGACTTCAACTTGAGTAAAACAATATGTTCAACCATATACATTCTCCTAATTTTTTACGAACGTCTCAAATTTTTGGGGTGGAAAGTTAGAAAGATTTGGTATATACTATAAGTATTACACACATCTTGTTTTATCTCAAGTCTTTTGTCTGATTCTAACCTTGTTCACCCATTCAATGTTTAACACATGTTCCCATATTTAAAAGAGAGACAAATGAGTAGGTTATATACGTTTTTCTCAATTTTAGTTTTCAGTTTTGTTCCGATTTTAACCAATTTTGCTCAAGACAATACTCAAGTCGGATTACCTGAAGGCGCGATAGCACGGCTTGGCAAAGGTGGGATAAATGTGATGCAGTTTTCACCTAATGGGGAACATCTTGCAGTTGGAACAAGTATTGGTGTATGGGTATACGATGTGGAGGACAGAAATGAGACTGCTTTATTTCCAAGATATACTGAGGAAAGCAACGTAATCGCATTCTCACCAGATGGCAAGAAACTCGCAAGTGGTGGGTATAATAATTCCGTCATTCTTATGTGGGATTTGGAAACAGGCAATAAGTTATCAACCTTCACATTACCCCAAAAGATTTCTGGAGTTTCAGCACTGGTATTTTCCGAAAACAATAAAACACTTTTCAGTATCGGCAAATCAGGACATATTACAGAGTGGGATATTGAAACAGGTAGAGATATATCAAAGAAACAATTCAATAATTCAAAGTCAGTCGTTGCATTTGCCAAAGACGGTAAGACATTTGTTACAGGGGATGCAATCGCATGTAAAATCCGTTTAGGTGATACAGTCGATGGTAGTTTAGGTAATGTATTTAAGGTAAAATCAAATCTCTCCTTAGGAAATACCGTCTCTAAGTTACTTGGTGGAAACCCAAAGAATAAAGAGGTCAAAAAAGGTGTTGAAACATTAGCAATTTCACCCGATAACAAAACCATCGCGAGCGCACACGACGACAACATGATCCGATTATGGGATACCAGCACCAAAACGGAACGTATCAGTCTTAAAGGACATACGGAAATCATTAATACGGTCGCTTTTTCACCAGACAGTAAAATACTTGCAAGTGGTAGTGCTGACAGAATAATTATGTTGTGGGATGCCAAAGAAGGTCGGCATCTTGCCACTCTTTCTGGACACAAGAATAACATTAACGCACTAATGTTCTCTCCCACAGAAAAAGGACTACTTGCGAGTGGAAGCGCTGACGGCACTGTGCGATTCTGGAACACAAATGACGGAAAAGAACAATCAATCTTTACGATAGACTATACAGCATCAGTGAAAGCCCTTGCGTTCAGTACAAATAACACCATGTTATGCAGTGCAGGATATGATGGCGTAGTGCAAATATGGCATGTTGAGACAGGAAAAGAATTACCTTCTCCATCGGTTCCACATTTCGATGCTATAAACGCATTAGCATTCTCTCAAGACGCTACGCTCTTTGCTTGCAACGGAGTAGATACTATTATCAGTTCAGAAGGGACTACCGCAACTGCCAGATCGAAATCCCACAAAGAAATTCGGTTGTCGATTCTTCCCACAGGGGACAAACTCATATCTTTCCCACAAGAGACATCAGCACTCGCATTCTCACCTGATAACAAAATTCTCGCTGCAGGCACTCATCGTCAGAGTATCAGTCTATTTGACATAAACTCTGGTACCGAGCTATTTAATATTAAAATGAAGGAACCGTTTGGAAAAAGATTAGTGTTCTCACCTAACGGGAAACTTCTCGCAATACATGGCACATTTGTTCAAACACAGCTATGGGATGTTGTTGAGCAGCGCAAAATTACATTACCGAACATCCAAAATTCCGATGGATTAGCGTTTTCTCCAGACAGTTCTCTACTTGCTCTCAAATATCGTGGGGGGATTGATCTATGGCGTGTAACTCCAACAAGTATTGAAAAATATAGGGAGATCACCCGTAATAGTCGTCGAGGGTTTGGTAACATCTTAATGTTTTCTCCCGATGGGAAAACCATTATTGACGTACAACAATATAATGGTCGAAAAAGTCTTATCCAGTTTTGGGATGTGGATACAGGCAATGATTTGGGGAATGTATCTGGACATGCGAAATGGATTGAGACATTGGCGTTTTCACACGATGGAAAAATTCTTGCAAGTGGTGCAGCGGACGGCACAGTCCTCCTCTGGGACTGGGAAAAAACCATCTCCAAAGCAAAAGAAAACAAAGGAAATTGATCTATGAAAAACAAATATCCATTTTTCATCATTTTGCTGTTGATTATTACGATGGACTCAAGCAGTTTTGCGCGAGACAGTACCCAGGTTAGTCTGCCTGAGGGGGCAATCGCACGGCTTGGCAAAGGTGGTATAAATATCATGCGGTTTTCACCCGATGGCACACAACTTGCTGTAGGGACAGATGTGGGCGTTTGGTTATATGATGTGCCTGATGGAAAAGAGACTGCTTTGTTCACGGGACACACTGGGCATGTGAACGCGCTTGCATTTTCACCTGATGGAAGAATTCTCGCAAGCGGGGGATTTAACAACCCCGTTATTCAACTTTGGGATATGGAAACTAAGAACAAACACTCAACCGTCACAGCAACTCAGGGGTTTCCCAATGTATTATCTTCATTGACATTCTATGGTCGGACATTAATCAGCATAAATAGAGGTAAGGAAATAACCTATTGGCATGTTGACACCGGCGAAAAATTATTAAGGTTCAGTTTAGATAATTCGTTTGATAGGACTGTCTTTTCTCAAGATGGCAGTAATTTTGCAGTTTCAGATCAAGTCGGAAAAATTCACCTATGGGACACAACCACAAGCAGCCAGTCAGGAGTTCTCAAAGGACATGCCCGTGGTAGACATACGGATATTTGGGCTTTAGCGTTTTCGCCTGATAATAGTATATTCGCCAGCGGAAGTGAAGACAAAACGGTAATGTTGTGGGATACGCAGAACTACACCGAACTCGAGAAACTTAAAGGACATGATGCTTGGGTTACCACCGTTGCATTCTCAAGTGACGGAAAAACCATTGCAAGTGGAGACGCAGACAAGGTTATCAAACTCTGGGATTTAGAATCACAGCAAGAACGTACAACCCTTAGGGGACATAAAAACACTATTAATGCTTTAGTCTTCGCACCTGTGGGAACACCCCGTTACGGTGGGTGTCTTGCGAGTGGCAGTGCAGATGGAACAATCCGTTTCTGGAATCCAGAAAATGGAGCGGAACTTACTATTTTTACGACTGGACATACAGAGTGGATAAAAGTAATCGCTTTTTCTGAAAATGGAACAACCCTCGCGAGTGCCGCCTTTAATGGAACTGTAGATGTATGGAGTCTAAAGACTCGACAGGAACTGATGAACTTCACTACTGCGCAGAGCAATAACACACAAACAGTCGTTTTGTCACCGGATGCTAAGTTTCTTGCTTGTCGTGGCAGCGGCGGTTGGATTGTATTTAATCCGGTAGGATTCGGACTGCATGGTGGTGGGGATGGAAATGTAGGTATAAAGCGTCTTCAATTATGGGATATAATGACAGGCGAGGAATTACCCTTTCCTTTGCAAGATGTTGTCATCTTGCCTTCTGCAGCTGTATTCTCACCAAATAGCAATATATTTGCTGCAAGCAGTCGCCAAGAAATTCGTGCCTGGCACCTGAACACTGGAATAGAATTATTCCAACTTAACGCAAAACAACCTTCGTTCAATGATAAACTGATGTTCTCACCTGACGGAAAAAAACTTGCTGTCACAGGGCGTTCTGGCAACCTACAAGTATGGGATATTTCTACGCAGCGTGACATCACACCACCCAATATCAAAAGGACAAGTACGTTGGCATTTTCACCAGATAGTTCTGTGCTTGCAACGGTGAGCAATGAAGGCATTTACTTATGGAAATTAGACATAGAATTGGAAAAGTCACCTATCTTAATCGCAGGAAATTTAGGCGGATTTAAAATGAATTGGTTTTTTCTCTTGATGGCGCCATACTCGTTGGGTCAGGTATGCACATGTTGGGTAATCCAATTAAATTATGGGATGTGGAAACAGGTAATAGTCTTGGAATCTTGTCTGGGCATACAGAACCGATAGAAGCACTTGTGTTTTCACACGACGGTAAAATACTGGCAAGTGGTAGCAATGATGGCACCGTTCTTTTATGGGACTGGGGAAAAATCATTACCAAAGCACATAAAAATAAAGGAAATTAAACATGAAAACTAAAATCATATCCTTCACAATTATGCTATTCACAGTTACACTGCTCTCAAGCAGTTTCGCACAAGACAATACGCAAGCTGGTCTACCTGAAGGTGCAATCGCACGTCTTGGCAAAGGCGGGATCAATATCATGCAGTTTTCACCTGATGGCACGCATCTCGCAGTAGGAACAGATGTCGGTGTGTGGCTATACGATGTGCCAAGTGGAAAAGAGACCGCTTTATTCACGGGACATACTGGGCATGTTAATGCACTTGCATTTTCACCTGATGGAAGAATCCTCGCAAGCGGGGGATTTAACAACCCCGTTATTCAACTTTGGGATATAGAAACTGGAAAGAAGCGATCACAATTCACATTATCAAGACCGACTGATTCAATTGAGGCATTAGTATTCTCTGAAGACGATAAAACACTTGTCAGCATGGATATGGTTGGGAAATTCACACATTGGGATATTGAAACTGGCAATAAAACTTCCAGTTCAAGTCGGATGCAATCTCACGAGGCGGTTGTATTTTCTCCAGCAAACAACATACTTGCCTCTGGACATAGAGATGGCAAAATCCGTTTATGGGATGCAACAACGGGGAAACGACAAGCAAACCTAACGGGACATGCAAGATTACTTAATAGAGATGACAAAGATGTTTGGGCTTTGGCGTTTTCTCCCGATGGAAAAGTGCTTGCAAGTGGAAGTTTAGATAAAACTGTCCGATTGTGGAATACTGAAAATCGTAAGAACCTTACCACCTTCAAAGGTCATAATGGTTGGATTATTGCTGTAGCTTTCTCTGCTGATGGGAGTATCTTAGCAAGTGGCGATACAAATAAAGTCATTAAACTTTGGGATGTAAACACAAAACAGGAACGGGCTACACTCATTGGACATACAAATGCGGTTAGCGCATTAGCGTTTTCACCTGATGGAAAAACATTGGCGAGTGGTAGTTACGATGGCACAATTCGGTTCTGGAATCAAGATACTGGAGAAGAAATTTCTACTTTTACCGCTGGACACACAGAGTGGGTTAAGACAGTCGCATTCTCAGAAAACGGCACAATACTCACAAGTGCATTCTTTGATGGAACTGTTGATGTTTGGAGCGTAAAGACGAAACGTGAACTAACCACCTTTACTGCAGCACAAAACGATAGTACCAATGGCATAGCATTTTCACCGGATGCGACACATCTTGTTAGTCAAGGTGTCAACGGTGCAACACTTGCATTCAGACCCCATGGTTTTGGATTTCGAGGTTCAGGAGCAGGTATGCAGAAAAATATCCAATTGTGGGATATAACCACTGGTGATAATATCTCTGGACCTTGGCAGGATATGGATAGAAGAGTGAACGCACTTGCAATCTCTCCGGACAACAAAATACTTGTCGCTGGAATTGGTCGTAGAGGTGGCATTTTTTCGTGGGATATAAACACTGGTGAAGAGATGCTCCGCTTTAACTTGGAGAATCCTTTTTCAATGAAGATTGAGTTTTCTCCTAACGGCAAACTACTTGCATCAAGTGGTGGTCATGTCCGAGCACAAATATGGGATGTCGTGACGCAGCAAGAAATTACGCCTCCATTCATGGAACGTGCCAAAGCAGTAGCATTTTCACACGACAGTACACTCCTTGCCGCTGGGGATCATGATCGTATTGTTTTTTGGGATATCACACCAACCGGCATGAAGCAACGCGGTAAAATACTTAATAGTGGATATAACGAGGAATTAATGTTCTCACCTGACGGAGATGTCCTTATTACTTTTAAAAGAAAAGGTTGGGAAAATCTTATTCAGTTATGGGGTGTGAAGAACGGCTGGGGTCTTGGAACTCTATCAGGACATACTGAGGAAATTACAACCTTAGAATTTTCAACAGACGGTAAAACGTTTGCAAGTGGAAGCAAAGATGGTACAGTCCTTCTTTGGGATTGGGAAAAAATCGTTACCAAAGCGAAAAATGATGCTAAAGGAAAAAACCTTAGCAACAATTTGACACCTCCTGATAAGCCTGCGGAATATGCCAGCAAAGCAGAAGAAGCAGAAGCGATCATAAACTGGATGCAGAAAAACGGTTATCAACTTAAGAAAACCTCAAATGGATATACACTTACACGCGGTGGTAGTAGAGCCAGAATTTCCGGAGGCGGCGGAGGAAGATTAGGAAGTGGCAAGGTAAATGTTAAGATTGACTTAAACGGTGTTCTTGAAATTCGTGTGGCTGGTGTAGGGTTAGGCACGTTTATGTTTGATGATGAAGGAAAACTGAAACACAAGTCTCTTGACGAAGGAAAAAACACAAATAAATGAATGTAGCCATGAAAATCAAAAGCCTATTTTGCCTGACTTTTCTATTGATTTTAGCAATACTTTCAACCAGTTTTGCACAAGATAACACACAAGTCGGTTTACCTGAAGGCGCAATCGCACGTCTTGGCAAAGGTGGGATCAATATTATTCGCTTTTCACCGGACGGTACACACCTCGCTGTAGGAACGGATGTAGGCGTGTGGTTATACGATGTCCCAGATGGAAAAGAGACCGCTTTATTCACTGAACATATTGGTCAGGTGAACGCCCTTGCGTTTTCATCAGATAGCAGAATGCTTGCAAGCGCTGGAGTGGAAATCCCTTTTATTCAGGTTTGGGATTTAGATACAGGTAACATTCTTTCTACACCCACATTAACTGAAAGAGTAATGTTTATTAAGGCGTTGACATTTAGTGGTACAACACTCATAAGTCTGGATAGAACTGGTCAAATTGAGTATTGGAACGCAAGCACCGGCAAAAAGCTGTTGAACTTAGGATCAGAATTGTGGAAGTTAGACGCATATCATGCAATATCCTTTGCTGAAGATCAGAACATCTTTGCCACTGGACATAATGATGGAAAAATATATTTGTGGGATTCGAATTCTGGCAAAAAGCGAGCCACTCTCAGGGGACATAATACTTTGTTGGGATCCGTAAAATTGGTTGAAGGTATGGTTAATTCCCCAAGAGATCGAAATATTACTGCTATAGCGTTTTCACCCGATGGAAGAGTACTTGCAAGCGGAGGTGAAGATAAAACTGTACCATTATGGGATGCTGATAAACGGAAAAGACTTACGATACTTGAAGGACATAAAGGGTGGATTAATGCGTTAGCTATTTCTAAAGATGGAAGAATCTTGGCAAGTGGTGATGCGAATAAGGTTATCAAATTATGGGATATAGAGACACATGCCGAACGTGCCACGCTATTAGGACATGCAAGCGCAATCAACGCATTAACGTTTTCCCCTGATGGAAGAACATTGGCGAGTGGTAGTTACGATGGCACAATCCGGTTTTGGAATCAAGACACAGGAGAAGAAATCACTACATTTACATCAGGTCATACCGAATCTGTAAAGGCAGTTAAGTTTTCTGAAGATGGCACAACACTGGCATGCGGATCATATAACGGAACTATTGAGATTTGGAGTCTAAAAACGAAGCAAGAACTAATTACCTTTTCTGCTGGCAGGAGCGATATGGCACGTCAACTTGTATTGTCACCTGATGCTATGCGCTTTATGAGTTGGGGTGGTACTGCTATGATTGGACTTAGGCGTTCAGAATTCAAAATTGACAAACATATGAAACTATGGGAGATAGCTACTGGAAATGAGATTCCCGTTCCCGAGTTGGAGGTAGGCGGAAAGGCTACAGCAGTGGCATTTTCACCTGATAAAAAAACATTGGCTTACGGCAATTCACAGACAATTGAATTGTGGGATACGAACACACGATTGAAAATGTTTCACCTAAAAACGAAAGAACCGTTCGGAGAAAGAAAGTTGATATTTTCATCTGACGGTTCTTTACTTGCCACTTATGGACTTCGGGTCCCAACACAGGTCTGGAATATCAATTCGAAGCGTGACCTTACTCCTTTTGCTACAGCAAATGATCGATCTGAAGTAGTGGCATTCTCACCCGATGGTACCACCCTTGCAGTGAAAGATCGGTACGGTGTCATTTTGTCAAAAGTAACATCAACAGGAATTGGAGAATCCAGCATGATTTTAAATGATTTTAGGGGTGTTACGAATGTCATATTGTTTTCTCCAAACAGCAGATCTCTTCTGGCTGCAAGATCGCAGGTTAAAGAGTATGATGTTCAAATATGGGATGTAGAAACAGGTAACGGTTTAGGAACTGTGAACGGACATACAAAACCGATTGAAACATTGGATTTTTCTCCCGACGGAAAGATGCTTGCCAGTGGCAGCCAAGATGGTACTGTACTCTTTTGGGATTGGAACAAAATCGGTGTTAGAGAAGTGCCAGATAAAATCGTAAAAAAGCCTTGGAAAAAAGACTCGGAAGTCGTGCAAAACTGGCTAAAGCAAAATAACTATCAAGTAAAAAAAGAGAAAGGTAATGTCATTCTTAGAGAAATAAATAATAGGAATAGGTATCAAAGTGATGGATCCCTACAGATAAGAGTATTAGGATATATGAGTAGGGGCGATGTTAGTCTCATGACCGATGGGCTGGGGAACTTTCGGATTAGTATCACAGGTGTTGGATTCGCAGATTTCACTTTTGACAAAGATGACAACCTCCTGCCAATAGATACATCAAATCTCAATCAATAACTTTAACCCTGCATTGCACGGGAATTTATAGTGGACTATAGAAATAATTCTACATCTCCTCTGTAGGAGCGATCTCCGAATCGCGACAGAAACTTAGGAGCAGTCGGGAATCGGAGTTCCCTCCCGCTGCATGCCATACGCGCATTCAGCGTTGATTCACAGTTCAGGAATGTAGCGGTAATTCTAATCTCTACCATAATTATCCAAATGGAGTAGAAGCGATGAAAGCAAAACATTTTTTCACCACATATTTGTTGTTAGCTGCGGCACTCACAATTGGTTTTGCACAAGATAACACACAGGTCGGTCTACCAGAAGGGGCAATCGCACGGCTTGGAAAAGGTGGGATAAATATCATGCGATTTTCATCGGATGGTGCATATCTCGCGGTAGGAACAGATGTCGGCGTTTGGTTATATACCGTGCCTGATGGAAAAGAGACAGCTTTATTCACGGGACATACTGGGCATGTGAACGCACTTGCATTTTCACCTGATGGAAAATACCTTGCAAGCGGAGGATTTAACAACTCTATCCTTCAAGTTTGGGATGTAGAAACTAAAAGCAAACACTCTACTCTCACATTAACTCAGAGTCCCAATACATTATCTGCATTGACGTTTTATGGCAAAACACTTGTCGGTATAAACAGGTTACGTAAAGTTGCCTACTGGAATATAGAAATCGGAAGCAATTTATCGGAAGCAAGTTTCGTTGTTTCAGGAGATAAGGTGATATTTTCCCAAGATGGTAGTAGCCTTGCTGCTGCAAACCGAGAAGGAAAAATTCAGTTATGGGATACAACGACAAACAGTCAATACGCAACTCTTACGGGACATGGAGATGGCAGAGACCTGGAGATTTTGTCGCTGGCGTTCTCAAAAGATAAAAAAATCCTCGCAAGCGGGAGTGCTGACAAAACGGTAAAATTATGGGATACTCAGAACCACACCGAACTTGCGACGCTTAAAGCACATAATGCTTGGATTACCGCCATCGCATTTTCAGGGGACGGCAAAACCATTGCCAGTGGGGACGCAAGAGAATCAATCAAACTCTGGGATTTAGAATCACAGAAAGAACGTGTCACACTAACAGGGCACAAAAATACCATCAACGCTTTAGCCTTCGCACCAGAATCAACACCCGTTTTTGGCAGTTGTCTTGCCAGTGGCAGTGCAGATGGCACAATCCGTTTCTGGAATCCAGATAATGGAGAAGAACTCACTATTTTTGCAGATGGATATACAGAATGGGTAAAAGCAGTCGCATTTTCCGAAGATGGGGTAACTCTTGCGAGCGCTGCCTATAACGGTACTGTTGATGTATGGAGTCTAAATACTCGGCAAAAATTGAGGACCTTAACTGTCGAACATGGCAATATATCCGGGACAGTCGTTTTGTCACCGAAGGCTAAGTATTTTGCTTGGCGCGGCAGTGAAGGGATGTTTTACTTCAATCCAGTCGGATTCGGATTCCAAAGTAGCAGAGAAGGCGGAGATCTTAGTGATCGTCAATTTTGGAATATTGCCACAAGTGAGAAACTTTCTCTACCTTGGCTGGAAGTCCACGACAGAAGAAAAGTATTCGCAATTTCACCGTACAACAACATACTTGTAGTAGGCAATGATCAAGGAATTCGTGCGTGGCACCTAAAGACAGGAACGGAATTGTTTAAACTTAACACAGAACAACCTTTGTCCGTACGGAGATTAGTGTTCTCACCTGATGGGAAAAAACTTGCTGCTATAAGTGATAGTAATAGTCCAAAAGTATGGGATATTACGACACAGCGTGACATATCTCCACCCAATATTGAGAATGTTAGGGTATCACTATTTTCACATGATAGTTCTACCCTTGCAATGATCCGCAAAAGCGGTATTTACTTGTGGAATTTACACATAGAATTAGTAGCCGACAAACCTAACAATATAACTTATCTACCAAGCAAATTAGATGGATTCAGGGGTAGAGTTATACTTTCACCTGATGGCACTATTCTAATTGGTTCTGGAAGTGATATGTGGAATTACTCAATTAAATTATGGGATGTGAAAGCAGGTAGAAGTTTGGGGACATTGTCTGGACATACAGAACCGATAGAAAAACTTGTATTTTCACAGGACGGTAAAACTCTTGCCAGCGGTAGTGCAGACGGCACAGTCCTACTATGGGATTGGGACAAAATCTCTGGAAATAGAAAACAGAACATAAGGAGTGAACCTTTAATTCAGTAATAGGGTTGTTGAAATAGCACCTATCAGTGTATTATGATTGTCAGATAAGATCTAATAAATGATGCATGCTCCGCCAGCACAGACACTGCCAGCCTTCTGTGTGACATCACCAGAAACGTTATCTTCTTCACCTGATTCAAATTCAGTAACAAGGGATACGGTTTTGTCAGTCGGTTTTGAAAGGTTAAACTGTAACGAGTCGTTTGCTGTGAAGGTCACCGTACAACCTGAAAATACAACAGCTATGAAAAATACGCTCAGTAGAATAAATATAGGAATGTATCTGCTTTTCATGGAATTATACCTCGATTTTCTGTAGATTAACCTGATTCAGTGAATTGCTGCCCAAACCGAGACTGCTTGCGGTAGTGATATGGTTGGCATATTTAGACATTGAACTCAATCCCATCTCCTCGCGTTTCAGATTCACAGTTTGAAGAATAAGCACATCAAGGATGACCGGATCAGCCCCCACAAACATGCCACCAAAGTTCCAAGTACTCTCTGCGTCATATTCAGGACCTCGGTCAAAAGATGCAGTCAACCCGTCAACGATGTTGAGGACGACCTTTTCTTTCAGAACTTTGTTTTGAAAAATCTCGCCGATAGCAGGATTGCAGTAGAGGGGCTTACCGTGGAACCGTTGTGTATTGTCAACACTACCAAAAGCCATGTTTTTCAAACAACCGCTTACGCCTGCCATATCGTGATGTTTCAAGACAGGCACATTAATTAATACATCTACCAGTTCTGTAACAATGCGAGAATATTGAGAACGGGTGCTTTCATTTTCTCGTCTGGTGATACTGTCTTTTTCTGTTTCATAAAACACTTTGTCGTCATACCCGATGCCATCCATATCAGAGGCAAGTGTTCGGACATCCCCTTCATCTGTCTTAATCGGATACCCAGCGTTAAGTAGATGTGCTTCAAACCGGTCCCAAATAATAATCTGCTTTCTAAGTACGCCAGCACTGAATAATCCCTCAATAATTTTGTTGACTATTGCTGAATGTGTACTTAACTTTGGGCCGGCAAGCGGATTAATTTTAATACCGACGATGTGGTCTGGTAGCACAAAGTCACGCCACGCCTCTTTGGCAGAATCTCGACCAGTCAACTTCATCATTGCCTGATCGATCATTTCACCAACAGCATCTTCGTTGAGTCTGTCTTCATCCCAAACCTGTTTGCCGAGGGCTTCGACTACAGGCGGAAGTGCTGCTGTTTCCGTTGGAGGGGTCAACACACGCCCACCACCGATTTGCGCGAAAGCGGGGAGAGTACTTAGCGCAGCACCACTAATAGTACCGATACGACTTAGGAATTGACGCCGGTTGAGCGGATCTCGTTTTTGCATCCCCTCTTCACTGTCCGCGAGGATGTTTGCTATAACTTTATCTTGACGTTTCATCAGAGTTTATCCAATTCTGTTAGGATAGTTGCTGTCGGCACACGGGCCCCCGCAGTATCAAGTGATTTCCAAGCAACCTTTCCGTCTGGCGTAATAATATACGCTGCAGGACGTGCTATTCTGGTGTCATACGGATCGAGCACATTGTAAGCGATAATCATCTCTTTTTTGTTGTCAGATAGCACAGGATATTTGAGTCCGTGGTTTTCTGCTGTCCTTTGTGTTAACGCCACGTTTTCTGAACTGATAGCAAAAAGTTCGGCACCAGTATCTTGGATTTTTTCGTAATTCTGTTGCAACTCCACGAGTTGTGATGTGCAAAGTCCTCAGCCACCTGTTCTATAAAAGACGAGTACAACCTTTTTGTCATTTCCGATATAGTCTGCAAAAGCGTGTAACTCACCATTTCCATCGGGTAACTCAAAATCTGGTGCTTGGCTACCGATGTTCAGTCCTTCACCCGGTTCCAAATCATGTTCAGGGATTGCTAATTCAACAAGTGACACTTTATCCAATGAAACTGTTTCTCCACCAACAATAGTAACATTGTGTTCAACTTCTTGGTATCCATTGGCAGAAATGTGGAGCGTGTAATCTCCTGCCTCAATATCATTGAGTTCGTAGCTGCCATGTGCTTCGGTATGCGCGACGAGTTGTCCGTCTTTTAATAGGCGCACATGAATTGCTACTCCATCAATTGACTGCACTTCTCCTTGCAGTGTGCCTGTTAATGTTTCAATTTTGTCTCTGTCATCAATGGGATTGTCTGCTGTACCACAACCGAATGCAGCAAACAGCAAAACTATCAATGCGAAAAGACTTTGTATCTGTTTCATGAATAAATATTACTCCTTTTCTCAAAAAATGGGTCGCGAACTGGAGCACGCTCATACATGCAGAAAATCGGGCTTACAAAGCCCTCCAACAAAAAAAGAAAATACTCTAAATTGACACCTACAAGTTAATTGTTAAAGTTTGCCCAATTCTTCAAGAATTTTGGCTGTTGGAACACGTCCGACCTTTGGATCAAGGGATTTCCATGCAACTTTTCCATCTTTTCTAATAACATAGGATGCAGGTCGTGCTATTCTCTTGTTAGCTGGATCAACAACGTTGTAAGCTTCAATTACTTCTCTGTCGTTATCAGCGAGCACGACGTATTTTAGACCTTCTTTTTCAATCGTTTGTTTTGTTGCTGCTACATTATCAGAACTAATAGCAATAAGTTCAGCACCTGCAGCTTGAAATTTATTATAATTGTCTTGCAACTCTCCGAGTTGCCCACGACAAAACGGTCACCAACCACCGCGGTAAAAGACGATAGCAACCTTTTTGTTACCAACATAGTCCGCAAGGGCATGCTCCTTATCATTCCCGTCAGACAACTGAAATTCGGGGGCTTGGCTGCCAATACTTAATCCTTGACCGGGATCCAACTTCACAGGTTCAAGTATTGCCGTGAGTTCTACATCCAGTTCAAAGGTCTCATTAGCAGAAATCGGATCCACATCAACTGTGTTATCTTCAAAACCTTTATGCATAACCGTCAAGGTGAATCCTTGATCTACGGGGAGATTCTCAAAGGTAAAAACACCGTCTTTCGTTGTTAATACTTCATACTCTTTACCTGCCTTATCCGTAAGTTGGACAAGCACATCAGAAAGCACCTCTCCCGTTTCCGAGTCGGTTAAAACCCCACGCAGATGTGATACAGGTTCTGCCAATGCCACGAGAGCTACCTTATCCAGTGATACCTCTTGATCCGCTACGACAGTCACGTTAAGTTCAGTCTCTTGGTATCCCTTAGCAGAAATTTGTAGTGTATAATCGCCGAGTTCAGCATCGGTAACGCGAAAGTTTCCGACCCCTGAATCAGTTGACGCGAAGATATCGGCTTGAACGTTCCCAACGCTTGTCTGTGATACACCTACTTTTGCGAATTCAATTTGCGCGAAGAGTTCTCCTGCTTTGAGCAAGTGCACCTGAATAGTTGCATCTTCAAGTAATTCAATACTCCCGCGGAATTCGCCTGTCATGATTTCAGTTGGGACAGGGTCCGTCGTATCCTCTGAAGTTCCACATCCCAATGCGGCTAATAGCAAAAATGCTATTGCAGGAAATGTCAGTATCTTTTTCATCATGAGTTCCTTTTCAATATCTTTAATACATGTTACTTTGTTCTTTTTATGTCTTGTTTTCTTCATTTATTATAAGAATACTGACGCGAATATAGCGGTATAGACTTCCTATTTAACTCGTTTTTCGCTAAAACACTAATTCGCGTCAGTTTCTCATCTATTCTTGAGGTCTATCGGGCAATACGTTGTTTAACACTTGCCCACGTCGTTGTGAGTTTACCCGCAGCTTCAACAGCGGTGAGAGTCATAAGACCATCATCCATAATTGATTGTAAATCAGCTTCATCTAAGGCGACATTAAAGAGCGCTATATCGTCAATGATGCCAGCAGTATACCGATCAAAGTGGCGTCCGATGTGAAAAACACCTTCGCTATTGCCGTATCCACTTTTAGTATCAAAATCAATTTCAGCTTCTTTTTTACCATCTATCCACAGACTCGCCTTGCCTGTGTCAGTGTTTGCTATGCCAGCAATGAAATGCCACTTGTCATCTGAGATATTGGATGTGCTTTGTGGTCTATAACTCGTTCCACCAGCATTACGTAGGAAAAAGGTGATTTTGCCATCGCCGCCGCCATTCCAAAACATATACCACGGTAAAACTTGCGATTTATCTTCGTAGTTTTTGCCCGCAAGCGAACCACCCACTTTTGTGCCTTTGTAATGAAGTGTCAAGGTGAATGATGTTCCTGCTTCAAACCCAACACTGTCAGAGTGTGGAATTTCCACCCAATCATCAGTACCATCAAATTCAAGTGCTTTTCCGAATTTGCCATCTACCCACTTGGCACCGTGAATTTTCCCCTCATTTTCTTGGTCTGACGAGTCGGTTACGGCAGCACCTTCCCCTTCATCAAATAACCACATGGCAGTGATATTCTCAAAGTCAAACTCAGCGTAGCCAGGCAGCGCAATCAACAAAAAAGCAGTTATTAGACTCGTAAACGTAATTCCCACACTTTTATTTTTTAACATTAATATTTCTCCTTATTATTTAACAGTTTGGCGTTTGATTCTTGCCCACGTTGTAGTATATTTGTTGACGGGTTCCACAGCGGCGGCTTCTTCAACACCATTATCCATAAGAGTTTTCATATCACCTTCACTTAATGCGACATTAAAAAGCGCAACATCGTCAATAATTCCGTTAGTGTATCTGTCAAAGTGCCGCGCGATATGGAGTACCCCTTCACTTGTGCCGTATCCATCATTTTTGTCAAAATCGACCTCGGCTTCCTTCTTACCATCTATCCATATTGAAGCTTTTCCAGTGCTGGCATCGGCTCTACCAGCAACAAAGTGCCACTCGTCATCACCAATCTGGCTTGTGCTATCTGCCCGAAAACTCACTGAAGCAGAATTTCGCAGATAAAGTGTTACTTTGTTGTCCCCACCACCGTTCCAAAGCAGAAACCATGGAAGTGCCTGCGATTTATCCTCATAGTTTTTGCCGACAAGCGAGCCACCAACTTTAGTGCCTTTAAAATGGACAGTAATTGTGAAGGAAACACCCTTTTTAAACCCGACAGTGTTTGAATGAGGAACTTCGACCCAATTATCAGATCCATTGAACTCAAGTGCCTTCCCAAACTTTCCATCAACCCACTTTGCACCGTGGATTTTACCATCATTCTTGTTACCTGAAGAATCTTTTGCCGTATTTCCATTACCCTCATTAAATAGCCACATTCCCGTAATGTTATCGGGATTTATAGCGGCATTACTTGTGCCAATTATCCAGCAGATCGCAACAAATGCAGCGATAGCAATTCTTAGCATATTCTTCATTTTGTCCTCCTAAGCTGAAATTTGTTCTAAGCAAACTTATAAACACCTTATACTATATTACGTTTGAGATGACATAAGTATTGTATCATATTTTATCAGATTCGTCAAGTCCCTTAGAAAATTTTCAGGGTTATTCAGTTTTAAGATATAATCGGTTAATAGGTTTTACTGTGAGTTTATATTGTAGGTCCAAATCAACGCTATGAATGCCTTTGGTAGAATGCGCTTTTTGGCATTCTACATGATTCAGCGGGTTGAGTTTACGAAACCCGACATGATCGCACTGTCACACTAAGATTGTCGGGTGTCGCTTCGCTCTACCCGACCTACAATGCGACTATAAAATATTAACGTTTGCAATAAAATGCACAGAAAAACTGAAAACTGAATAATCCTGGAAAATTTTGGCTGATATATTCAGTCTTCGGGTTTTTCTCAATATCTTAGATCGAGTCGCGACCATTAGTGGAGTATCCACCTTTATATTGTAAGTCGCGATTCGGAGATCGCTCCTACCGAAATATATCGTATTGTAGGGGGGAACTCCGATTCCCGACTATTCCTTATACCTAAATTTTAAACTAAACACACCATTAGGTTGCTCCTACAAAGAATCAACCCAACAAGAAATGAAATGTCAACTTTTTAGAATTCTCCAGTTTACCGAATTACAATGGTTTTCTACCAAAAACACCTTGAAAAAAATGAAAAAATATGACATAATTCTTAAACAAAGAAATTATTTTATCCCGTGTGTTGATATATCGCAGATTGTCGCGTGCAGATGTCATCGCACACCGAATAAAGGAATGGATACGCAATATGCCACTTGGTAGGAAAATACGTTATGGAATGGTAGGCGGTGGACCAGATGCGTTCATTGGGGCTGTGCATCGTAAAGCTGCTGCACTTGATGGAGAAATAGACTTAGTTGCTGGCGCATTTTCATCCTCACCTGAAAAATCACGTCAGCAAGGAGCAGAACTTTTTCTTCATGAAAACCGAGTTTACGGTTCGTATAAGGAGATGGCAGAAAAAGAGAGTCAACTCCCTGAAGGTGAACGCATAGATTTTGTTTCAATTGTCACGCCCAATCACGTTCATTTTGATGTCGCAAAAACCTTCATAGAAGCCGGATTCCACGTTGTCTGTGATAAACCGATGACAACAACAGTAGAAGATGCCGAATCCCTCTGTCGTCTTGTTAAGTCACATGATGTAATCTTCGCGCTGACCCACAATTATACTGGCTACCCGATGGTGAAACAGGCACGTGAACTGATAAAAGAAGGAGAACTCGGTACGATACGTAAGATTGTAGTTGAATATCCGCAAGGATGGCTCTCCACATTTTTGGAAAATGAAGGAGCGAAGCAGGCAGTTTGGCGAACAGATCCAAAACAGGCGGGGGCATCATCGTGTATCGGAGACATCGGCTCACACGCAGAGAATCTGGCACACTACATCACAGGGCTTGAAATGGAAGAGATTTGCGCTGACATGACCACATTCGTAGAAGGTCGTCTGTTAGAGGATGATGGCAACCTATTAGTCCATTATGAAAGTGGTGTCCGTGGCATCTTGTTTGCTTCACAAATTTCCGTAGGTGAAGAAAATAATCTACGCATCCGCGTATATGGAACAGACGCATCATTGGAATGGCATCAAGAAAATCCGAATTATCTCTCTGTTCGTTTTCCTGACGGACCTGAACAGGTCTATAAACGCGGCAATGATTACCTTGCAGAAATTACACAACACAATTCTCGTATTCCGTTTGGACATCCAGAGGCATTTATTGAAGCATTTGCAAACATCTATGTCAATGCATCTCGGACAATGGCAGCGAAGATAGCAGGAGAGTCCCCTGGTGAATTTGACACCGACTTTCCGACGGTTCAAGACGGTGCTCGCGGGGTCCATTTTATTAATACTGCAGTAGAAAGTGGCAAACAGCGCGGCTGGGTTGATGCAAGTTATACACCTCCAGCGTAAGAAAAGCACTATAAATTATCGGGTTTGAAAACCCTCCTATACAGAACAAAGGAGACATAATATGGCAAGACCTGTGACTCTGTTTACAGGACAATGGGCAGACTTAACACTTGAAGATTTAGCGAAAAAAGCCAGTGAGTGGGGATATGACGGTTTGGAACTCGCTTGCTGGGGAGACCACTTTGAGACCGACAAAGCACTTTCTGACGACAGTTACTGTCAAGGCAGACATGACTTGCTCGCAAAATACGGATTAAAAGTTTGGTCAATCAGCAATCATCTCGTTGGGCAAGCAGTTTGCGATAATATTGATAGTCGACATCAAGGAATTATATCAGAACAGATTTGGGGCGATGGTGATCCCGCTGGTGTTCAAGAACGTGCTGCAGAAGAGATGAAAAACACGGCGCGCGCCGCAGCGAAACTCGGTGTTGACGTTGTTAACGGCTTTACAGGAAGTTCTATCTGGCATCTGCTCTATTCATTTCCACCGGTAGACCCCGCGGAGATTGATGCTGGCTTCCAAGATTTTGCTGACCGTTGGAATCCGATTTTTGATGTATTTGATGACGTCGGTGTTAAGTTTGGACTTGAAGTCCATCCTACTGAAATCGCATTTGACATCGTGACGGCTGAACGCGCTATTGAAGCACTTGACGGTAGAGAGACCTTCGGTTTCAACTATGACCCGAGTCACCTCGGATATCAAGGCGTTGATTATGTTGCATTCATTGAAAGGTTAAGTGATCGCATCTATCACGTCCACATGAAAGATGTCTGGTGGGCAGAAACACCACGTTTGTCGGGTGTATTCGGTGGACATTTGAACTTCGGAGATTCAAAACGTTTCTGGGATTTCCGCTCTATCGGACGCGGCAATATCGATTTTGAAGAGATCATCCGTGCCTTGAATAATATCGGTTATGACGGACCGCTTTCCATTGAATGGGAAGATAGCGGAATGGATCGCGAGCATGGCGCGCGTGAAGCGTGTGGTGCAGTAAAAGGCTATGATTTTGAACCTTCTGCTGTTGCCTTTGACGCAGCTTTTGAAGAATAAAACAGTGACAGGCAGATATGAAAATATCTGCCTGTTTCATATTAGGACAGATTGATGGCGAAGGGTTCTGTTTCTTCATCTGAATCTCGGACGTTTTATGATAGACAGACCGGGACGCGTATCCGTCAAGTTACCACCGCATCTGCCCATCACCATCATCCGTTTTTTATTATTCCAGCGTATGATGACGCGATGCAGCGATTGATTTTTGTATCATACCGTACCGGCACACCGCAGATTTTTGCTGAAGAACGGAGTACTGGGGAACTACGCCAGTTGACAGACAGACCCGATTTGAGCGAATGGTCGGTACATCCTTCACACAATGGGAAATCGGTGTTTTTCACCGCTGGCACAAGTGGTTGGCAACTTGATTTGGAAACGTTGGAAGAGCAAGAGTTGGTTAACTTTGCAGCAACTGAAATGCGTGATGAGGGAATGATCGCTGCTGCAATGGGAACAACCGCACTTAGCCATGATGATAAATGGTGGGCAATCCGATTCAAAGCAGGCACTGAGTCTGCGCTTGCTATTGTTGATACGGATACGGGTGATCACGAAATCATCCTTCGCAGAGATAGTATCGCACATCTTCAATTTTGTCCTGATGATTCTAACCTGCTCTATTATGCAGGTCCGCTAACCGACCGCGTATGGGTTATTCATCGGGATGGTTCAGGAAATCGTAGGCTTTATGCCCGTAATGTAGAAAAAAATGAGTGGATAACGCACGAAACATGGATACCGGGCACGCGTGAACTTGCTTTTGTTGATTGGCCGCGAGGTGTGAGATGTGTGAATGTTGACACAGAAGAAGAACGACAGGTAACGACATTCAACGCATGGCACGCTATCTGCAACAAAGATGGTACACTTATGGTAGCAGATACCAATTTCCCAGACATCGGTATCCAAACTTATGACCCGTGTGATGGAATTGGTGAACCGAAAACACTCTGTTATCCGAGTGCTTCTTCTATCGGCGAACATTGGAATGGACCATTTCCTTATGCAGACGGTCCTATTACAGTCTATGCACCGCAGCATACACATTCGCATCCATCTTTTAGTCCTGATGGAAAGTATGTCGTGTATACCTCAGATAGAAGTGGTTTTGCCCAAATATATGAAGCAACTCTTGAAAATGTATAATTTTATTGTAAATCCGATATAGGATTTAAGTTTAGCCGTAAATTGGTTGAACGTAAGTGAACCATAGGTGCAATTTAAGAGATAAATCCTTGTATTTTGTGGATGCTATAGCCCCAGAGGGGCGAAATGTT
Source organism: Candidatus Poribacteria bacterium (assembly GCA_028820635.1). Classification (GTDB taxonomy): domain Bacteria; phylum Poribacteria; class WGA-4E; order WGA-4E; family WGA-3G; genus MSPOR6. The sequence continues at coordinate 48,146 of JAPPIG010000023.1, read as the reverse complement.
TATAGACCGTGGGACCACCCAGATATAAGCCCCAGAGGGGCGAAATGTCTATAAATAAATTTCATATTAGTGCCAAAAATGTTTTGTTACCTTTGCCGTCGTATAAGGAATATAAAATTTCCAAAGTTTAATACAAGTATAAGAAACCGTAAGTAGAAAAACCAATTAAAACATACCAACAAATAGGAGAAAAAAATGCCAGTTGTAATACCCCGCCTCATCGTTGAGGTTTTTCAACACACAAACTTTCGTGGTAGGATGGGATATGTTTTAGAACCGATTCCACATACAGGTAGGATCGGATTCCAAGACAACATATCCTCTCTTAGAGTTTTCAAAGGTCCTAATTTTTCGGGAAGCCCAAATTACAAGGCACTTCTTTATCAGCATGTGAACTATAAAGGAAAGAAATTGCCGCTCGGTCCCGGATTTTACCCGAACATACATGATGTAGCATTCAACTTCGCTGACAGGATTTCCTCAATAAACTTCGGATCTACCATTGATGTAGTTGGTCCAGAATGGGGCACTATTCCAATGATTGTAGAGTGTTATGAGCATGTAGAATTCAGAGGGAAAAAGATTACGATCCTACGAGATATAGCGAACCTTAGAGACCCGCAGGGAGGCACATGGTTTGAAGATAGAATTTCCTCTATCCGCATGTTTAAAGGTCCTGATTTTCCATCTGATGGGGCAGAAGTTATCTTTTATGAACACCCGGAATTTGAAGGTGACAAATTGCATATTCGTATGGAACCATCAGAATTCAAGAAGGAACTGCCAAACTTACATCTGCTGCCGCAAAGTTTTGGTGACTCTATTTCCGCTATAAAAATTGAGGGATGGGCTTCATCCGGTGAATTCACTGAGATGGTGTTTGATGATGAATTTATCGGAAACGATATGCGTCCAGAATGGCAATGGGTAGACCCGCAAGGTGGCGGTGCCTGGACGGAACGTCAAGGCTATCTTGAAATGCGGACAGATCCCGGACAGGACTTGTGGCACGGCCCAAACGGCAGAGGTGGAGATATGGATGCTCCCCGACTTCTGATGGAGGTTACAGAGGACTTTGCTATAGAAACCCGTATGCGTATTTCACCGCAACTCAGAGAGCACGGCGGTTTAATTATATGGAAAAATGAAAATCAGTTCCTCCGATTAGAAAAAACCTCCGGACCGCATGCTTTCCGAGGGGATGTTCGATTTGAACGGCATGTCAACCGTCGTTTCGGTCTTGTCGCCCGTGGTGGAATGCGGAATGTACGCGAACTATTTCTACGTCTTGAACGTCGCGGTAATCAATTTTCCGCCTTTGCCAGCCAAGACGGTATTCATTGGAGAGGTGTCGGAGTCACCCGCGTTGCAATGGGGCCTCGGGTACAAGTCGGAGTACACGCGCTCTGTCCCGGAAATATTCCGCCCACTTTAACGAGATTTGACTATTTCCGCCTCTTTAAACGGAGAAGTGAAGCCGCGCAATATCGTCCTATCGTTGCTGAGCAGCTTGATGAACGGTCTGATGAAGAAAGCGTGCGCGAACTTGCCGATGAACGTCGCCGCGCTATGCGAGATGTATTTTAGAAGCAAGTTCTATTAAAAAACATCAGAATTAGCGTAGGTAAGTTTCACAGATTTTGTACAAGTTCAAGCCTGCTCCACTGTAGACAAAATATGTCTTCACGGAGCAGGCACATTTTGTAATATTTTGATTGTCAGGTTAGTTTCCAGAAAGTAGAGCGTATCTCATAAATAGGATTTGTTGGTTCATTATCAGTTGATTCTCTTTGTAGGAGGGAACTCCGATTCCCGATACCAATGTTTTCGTCGCGATTCGGAGATCGCTCCCGCCGAATGCCAAACCCGTATTCGGCGTTGATTCACAAGAAAAGACTTATAATAAAATGTGAAATTACTGGAGAATTGAATGCCTCTGCCCTATCACCTTGGGTGTGTAAAGTTTTTTGCATGAAGAGCATAAATTGGACTTAACATAGCAATCCTCAATCCCTCACATATTAAAATAAATGAGAAATTAATAAGTGAAAAAAAGGGTGTGCCCCTTGTCGGGACAAGGTTTTCTGGGTCTTTCTAAACTGATACGCTGTGAATTTCAAAGTGTATAAACGTGCTGACAATTCACTTCAAATCATACTTTCGCGAAAAACTTTACACACTCTATCACCTTAACAAAATTGACTTGAGGTGTCTGTTGTGATATAATTTCGGTTACTGAAAAACACAAACTAATAAAATGATATAAATGGAAGTTTTGTGGATATGGATGAAATCAAATCAGAAATTTACGATATATTAAAAGGTGCGATTCGTGCTGCAATTGAGTCAGGGGAACTTCCGATACCGGACGTTCCCGAAATCCCTTTTTCTCCGACTAAAACCCCTGAACATGGTGATATAGCCACTCCAGTGGCATTGGGATTGGCAAAAAGTGCCAAGATGGCACCACGATCAATTGCCGAAATTATTGTTAAGCATGTTGATTGTGATAAATGCCCGCATATCCGTGATCTTGAAATCGCGGGACCGGGTTTTATTAATGTGTATCTCTCCAATGAGTGGTTGGACGATATACTTAGGACAATTGTAGACGCACAGGACGCTTATGGAAGTGGCGAAATAGGTATTGGAAAGCGGGTTCAAATTGAATTTGTTAGTGCAAATCCAACAGGTCCGCTTAACATTGTAAGTGGACGCGCTGCAGCAGTTGGTGATACGCTTGTTAACCTATTAAACGCAGTGGGTTATGAGGCTATTCGTGAGTATTATGTCAATGATGCGGGTGGGCAAGTTGAACGACTTGGAGAATCAATTGATGTACGCTATCGGCAAGCGTTAGGTGAAAAGAACTTAAAAATTCCAGAGGGTGGATATCAAGGTGAATATTTGCAAGAGTTTGCACAAACTATCGCCGCTAAGGAAGGTGATGCCTATCTAAAACTTAGCCAAGAAGAACGGGTTGAACTTTTTCGAGATAAGGGGGTTGCTTACCTTCTTGGACAACAAAAAGTCTCTCTGGAACGTTTTGGTGTTAACTTTGATGTTTGGACAAGCGAAAAAGCAATTCGAGATAGTAGAAAGCCAGACCAAATTATAGAGATGTTTCGTGAAAAGGATTATCTCTACGAAGCAGAAGGGGCAACATGGTTTCGGATGACAGATTTCGGAGATGATAAGGATTGTGTCGTAATCCGCACCAACGGTGAATATACCTATTTTGTTCCAGACGCAGCCTATCATCACGATAAATTTGATCGCGGATTTGATAAAGTTATTGACCTGCTCGGACCGGACCATCAAGGGCATGTAACAAGATTAAAGAACTTTGTAAAAGCACTCGGTTTAGCAGATGACTGGTTGGAAGTTGATATTATTCAGCAAGTGAATCTGGTTGATTCTGATGGTAATCGACGGGATATGTCAAAACGGCAGGGACAATTTTTGACACTTGATTCACTCATTGACGAACTTGCGGATGCTGTTGGTGAACGGTTTGCTGTGGATGTGGCACGATACTTTTTCCTGATGCGTGCAAACAATACACACCTGGATTTCAACCTTGAATTAGCGGTTACGCAAGCGAATGAAAACCCTGTTTTTTACATACAATATGCACATGCGCGATGTTGTAGTATTTTCCAGCAAGGACGAGAGCAGCAGATTAAGATAAAACCGATTGATGAAGTTTCTTTTGCCCTGCTTACAGAAGCGCATGAACACGAACTGATACGAAAGTTAGCCGAATTTCCAGCAATTGTTCTGTCCAGTGCGGAGGAACGCGAGGCACACCGTATTCCACATTATCTACACGAATTAGCAGGCATATTCCATCCGTATTACAATCAGCATCGGGTACTTGATGCCTCAAATATGGAACGGACTTATGCAAGACTCATCCTTATTCAGAGTGTGCAAACGGTGTTAGCAAATGGGTTAAAACTGTTAGGTATTTCAGCACCCGAATCGATGTAAATTTTAACGGAGATTTTCCATAAATGGCAGCAAATTATAAAGAAATTGATAAGGCACATGTGTGGCATCCACTGTTTCAACACCAACGGCTTGACGAAACGGATTTGTTGGTTTTTAAGTCGGCACAAGGTACAACTTTGGTAGATGCAGAGGGAAATGAATATTTAGATGCGTATTCGGCACTGTGGAATGTCAATGTCGGGTACGGCAGACAAGAAATTGCAGATACGGTCTATGCACAAATACAGGAATTGTGTTATTATCCACACTCTCAAATTAATGTCCCAGCGACTGAATTAGCAGAACAGTTGGCGGAATGTCTTCCCGGCGATTTGAACCATGTGTATTTTTGCAACAGCGGTTCCGAAGCAAATGAAACTGCAATTAAAATTGCGCGTCAGTACGGTAGACAAACCTATCCTGGAGAAAATCGCTACAAGATAATAAGTCGATATCGCGGTTATCACGGATTTACTTATGGTGCTATGTCAGCAACAGGACAGGCACGAAGACGAAAAGCGTTTGAACCGCTGGCACCTGGATTCCATCATGCACATCCACCCTATTGCTATCGTTGTCCACTCGGATTAGATGAAAAATCGTGCAATGATGCGTGCGTAAACGATATTGAACGGATAATTCAGTCGGAAGGACCCGAAACCGTGATTGCTGTGATAGCAGAACCTATTATCGGTGGTGGTGGTGTAATTGTGCCATCTGATGATTACTTTTCTAAATTACGAAAAATCTGTGATGATTACGGTTTGTTGCTTATTCTTGATGAAGTGATTACAGGTTTTGGACGAACAGGAAAGATGTTTGCTTGTGAGCATTGGGACATCCAACCTGACCTTATCACGCTTGCTAAGGGATTGACAAGTGGTTATATTCCGCTCGGTGCATGTGTTGCATCAACTTCTGTGTTCAACACATTCCTTGGGGATTCTGATGAAAATCGGGAATTTTCTCAAGTTTGTACCTATGGGGGACATCCTGTTGCGTGTGCTGCTGGTGTGGCGAACCTGAAAATTTTGCAATCAGAACGTCTCTGGGAAAATTCTGAAAAGGTAGGAAGTTATCTCCTTGAAAAACTAAAGACTTTGGAATCATTACCTATTGTCGGCGATGTGCGAGGCAAAGGTTTGATGCTTGCTGTAGAACTCATTCAAACCGATGGCGCACATCTTGAAACTGCAAAAACGAACCAAATTGTTGGGCAATTGAGAGAAAATGGCGTTATTGTTGGGAAAATCGGACATGCAGTTGACGAACCAGAGAACATCATTTATATTGCGCCACCTCTTATCCTTAATGAATCAGAAGCAGATCAAATTTTCAACACGTTACGTGAGGTACTTGTCCAATAGAAGTTTTAACTCATGTCGTTTAGTGATCGGAATCTTGTCCGGTTGCGTAGCGATAGCATATTGAAGGGCATTGGCACAATAACAATTCCGTTGTTTATCTGGAATTTTGGAGACCAAATTTTTTACTATCTGTTTGGAAATCTCTACATTGGATCGGAGGTTATCCAGAATCATCTCAGTGGTAACGTTATCGTGTTCTGGATGCCAGCAGTCGTAGTCGGTAGAACATGCCAAGACTGCGTAACAGATTTCTGCTTCGCGCGCCAGTTTTGCTTCCGGTGCTGCGGTCATGCCGATAATGTCAAAACCGAGATGTCGGTAAACATTAGATTCTGCTTGTGTAGAAAACGCCGGTCCCTCCATACAGATGTAGGTGCCGCCATTGTGAACGGTCGCACCGACTTCTGTTGCTGCTGAATATAATAGTGTACTTAGATGAGAGCAGAACGGGTGTGCAAGACTAATATGGGAGGCAATACCGTCACCAAAAAAAGTTGATTCACGGTTTTTTGTGTGATCGTAGAGTTGATCCGGCACAACAAAGTGGCGTGGTTCAATCTCTTGTTTGAGGCTACCTACAGCGCTAACGGAGATTAGCCATTCTACACCTAACGATTTTAGGGCGAAAATATTGGCACGGACATTAATATCAGAGGGAAGAAGTGGGTGTCCAACACCATGACGTGGCAGAAAAACCACTGGTTGCCCATCAAGATTACCGTAAATCAGGTTATCACTTGGTTTTCCAAAAGGGGTATCAATTTCAATTGTTTCAATGTCGGTTAAGCCTTCTATCTGATAGAAGCCACTACCGCCAATTATACCGATTTTGACATACATATATTTCTATTCTCCAAAGGGAAAGCAACGAAATTCATTTTTAATTTACTATGCCATTGTTACAATGTGGAAACTGGAAACTTGAAGGAAAATCAAGTTCAGCTGTAGCGACTTACATTAGGATAAAGGAACTTGATCTGATTTTTGATCTGGGTAGGTGCCCGATGCATTTTATTGGGACTAACCATGTTTTTATTTCACATTTTCACCTTGACCACTATTTTGGGTTACCGATCTATATAAGTCAACGTTGGCTTGCCGGTATGCCGCCTGGAAATATCTACGTTCCGTTGAGCGGGTTCAAACAATTAAAGAATATCCTTGATAGGATTTCTGCGTTAGACACAGCTCGGGATTGGAATTATCAGATTACACCAGTAGAAGCAGGCGATTCTTTTCCGTTTCGGCGAAATTTAATTGCTCACATTTTGCCAGGGAACCATAGTGTCCCTGCTGTTTCCTATCTGATTTGTGAAGTTCGCAAAAAACTGAAGCCTGAATACCGCGATTTATCAGGAAGAGAAATCGTGACACTCAAGCTTTCAGGGGTTGAAATAACAAAAGAAGTACAGTTACCGTTGGTAGCATATTTAGGTGATACACGAGGCATTTCGCTTGATGCACATCCATTGCTAAAGCAGTGCAAACTTTTAATTTGTGAATGCACTTTTATTACACCCGAGCATCGTGAACGAGCTAAGAAGACGAAACATTTGCATTTAGATATGTTGCCAACTCTGTTAGAACATTTTGAAAGTGAGTATATTGTTCTAAATCACTTTTCACGCCGTTACACACCTGAGTTAATCAGGCAAGAAGTTTTCAAAAAGTTGCCAACTTCTGAACACTCCCGTGTTCACTTGTTTATATGACAAACACGTCTACTGCATTTATGCCACGGTAGATTTAACTTCGTGCTGTTTTAATTTATAGGTGGATTTAGGAAGAAAACGTGAGTTTCGCATAAACTATTTTTTGGATCGGTGCGGTTAGATGAAGTTTAAGAAAATAAATCGGTAATTTGGCGAGGTTAGGAAGAAATCAAGAAATCAACGGTATGAATACCTTTTTGGTATTCACCGGGTATGAATGCCATTTAGGCATTCCCCGCCTCGCCAGCAGGGGACACACCTGCCTGTGCAGATACAGATAGAAAATTACCGAATTAAAAAATTAATCTTCATGAAAACCGCACCTACCGCGGCTATGAATGACGATTGCTTTCTTTCAACCCACCTATCAGAAATTTAAACCGCCAAAACCCTTAGTTTCCTGCGCCAGGTTGTGAGTTCGGATCTTGATCAGAGGTACCGTTTTCAAGTTCTTGATAGAACAAGTAGCCATCTTGGTCTTGATCAAGCTCGTACTGGCGTATGATCTGTTCAGCCTCTCGAAGATAAGGGCGATCGCCTTTTGCGAGACTAATATATGTTTTGAACCCTTTATAAGCGGCACCAAATTCACGGATAGAACGATAGCAGACTGCCTGTTGATATACAGATTCATTCCGCCATGTGGATTCTGGTGCATTTTCAAGCAGGTCATCAAAAGCTTGAATGGCGCGTTCATACTCAGCGCTTTGCTGGTAGAGTGAACCGACTTGGTAAAAAGCATCGGCAACCGCGTACTTTTTATGTGAAAGATCGCGAATTAACACCTTATATGTTTCAATAGCGTTCGGATAGTTACGGAGTTTTTCCCAGTTATTGGCAATTTGTTGATAACTCTGAACAACGAGGTCGGTTTTTCCCATCAACCATTTTTCTGATGGCAGCACATACCTTCCAAGTTTTTCATATTCGACTGCTGTTTTCCTCTTGTTTCGCTGAATTTCATCTTGATATTGTTTGATTTCAGTCAAGATGTCTTTAGTCTTATTCAATTCATTTTTAACCTGCCCAGCCTCGTAAGTATCAGGAAATTTTTCCGCGACTGCTACAAAAGCACCCCAACCACCAGAATTGGTATAATCATACAATTTGTAAAAATAGATGTTTCCAACCTGATATTGGGATTGTACAGCTTTGTCATGATTGGGAAATTCTTCAACCAATCTTTCAAAAGTAGCAATGGCTTCAGGGAAATTTTCTAATGCTTCATACGCCTGTGCCACCTTGTAGAGCGAGTTTGCGGCTATAGCATAGGTTTCATCAGTCGGTTCAGTGTCATAGATGGCTTTGTAGTTTTGATAATTTGCTAATTCATCTTTAATTAGTTGACGATTCTTACGAATACTTGCGATACCACTCTTTGCTTCACTTGCGTAGTATCCTGTTGGGTCAAGTTCAACAATTGCTTGATAATGTTCATTCGCTTTATCCCATTCATAATGCTTCTTGTAAATTCTTGCAATTTGATAGTGTGCACGCTGGGCATATTTTGCTTTAGCATCTTTTGCAATGACTTCAAGATAAAGGGACATCGCTCTATCATAAGCTTTTTGCTGCCTGGCCCGTGCTTCCTGTTTCTCTTCTGGGTCATCTGATCGGGTAGAAACAGCTTCTGCCTCTTCAAATGCGTTATCAGCATTTTGGATTTTCGCACTCAATGGTACGATGTCAACCCCTCCTATGCACCCAATATGTGGTACCACAAACAGGACAAGTATGATAATAAAAAGGTAGTTTCGATCTATTCTTAGAGCGAAATCTGGTGTGAAACGGGTCATCGTTGCTAATCCTCCTCAGAATAAAATAATGAAAACCTGCCAGTAAATTGATAAGATTTACTGGTTTTGATTTATGTTTTTAGTATAACAAAAATACAAAAATTGTCAAGAAAAAAGTTTTGTATTATTTATTTTAGAAAAAATGGGAAAATCTATTGTTTACTTTTCATCAAGGGTGTGTAAAGTTTTTGGCATGAATACTCTTTTTTTGTTGGAGTAAATCAACGCTATGAATGCCTTGGTAGAATGCGCTTTTGGCATTCTACATGATTCAGCGGGTAGAGCGCAGCGAAACCCGACAATTTTTGTGTCACAGGGCAATCATGTCGGGTTTCGTAAACTCTATCCGACCTACAATGCGACTATAAATATTAACGTTTGCAATAAAATGAACAGAAAAACTGAAAACTGAAAACTAAATAACCCTGCCTTTTCAAGAAAACCTGTTGACAAATCAGAGTAAAATTTATACAATAATCTAATAACAAACTTATAGTAGATTGTATTTCCTTTTGTGAATTTTGATTAGAGTAGGGAGGCAAATATGGCAAACGCAGATTATAAAATTGGCGTTGTAGGTGTGGGCAGGATGGGGGCGAACATTGCTCGACATCTTAATGACGAAGGGTTCAAAGTAGTTGCTGTTTACGATGCTGCAGGTGAACGTGCTCAGGAATTAGCATCGGAACTTGACACTACGGCTGTAGATAAATTAGCACAAGTTACTGAACTTGCCGATTACATTATTACAGTAGTTACAGATGACGATTCAATGCGGCAGATATATTCTGATGATGCGGATGATAGTTTGCTCAAAGGTGCGTCTGGCACAGTTTTTATCAATTGTGCCACGATCAGTCCACAAGCTCATGTAGATGTTGAGAACCTCGCGGAAAAACATGGGGCAGAAAGTCTTGAAGGCTGTATGGCGAGTAGCATTACACAAGCGCGAGAAGGTACACTTTATTTAATGTGTGGTGGCAAAAAGGCTACTTTTGATAAGGCGCGTGTAATTTTGGATTCAATGAGTGTTTCCCTCCGTTATATCGGTGAAGCAGGAAAGGCTGCACAAGTAAAAGCATTAGTCAACATGGTGATGAACATCAACACCGCTGGTCTTGCAGAAGGGCTTGGGTTGGGTGCTGCACTTGGTTTGGATCTGGAGATGTTGCAGGAAGTTTTTGCTCAAACGGGTGCAAACTCTCGTGTTTTAGAAACAGATGGAGAGGATATGCAGATACGCGATCATGAATGTTATTTTTCGGCCGCGCATGCCTCTAAGGATTCGGGTATCGCGCTTGACCTTGCGAATGATGCGGGCATTGCGCTTCCACTGGCACAAGCTACAAAAGAGCAGTATGATCGTATGATAGAACTGGGATTAGGTGAGTTGGATAAGTCTGGTGTCGCAGAATTAACATTCCCTGGACGCGGAAAAAACTCGTAATTTCAAGCATAAGAGGTTCTAACGATATTACCCGATGAATTTGTTAGAAACTGACTGATGCCGAAAACCATAAAAGAAGCGATGCTTAGAGGCGTAATTCTCGCGGGAGGTTTGGGTACCCGCTTATATCCACTTACTAAGGTTACCAGTAAACATCTTTTACCTGTTGGCAATGAGCCGATGATTTTTCACGGAGTCAGGCAACTAACAGAAGCAGGAATTACCGAAATTCTTATTGTTACGAATCCATCTTACGTCGGAGATTTTGTGAACGTGTTAGGGAGCGGCAAAGAGTTCGGTTGTGAATTCACCTATCGGGTGCAGGAAGAGGCTAAGGGTATTGCGAATGCGCTTGCTTTAGCCGAAGGTTTTGCTGCTGACGGTAGAATAGTTGTCTTACTTGGCGACAACATTTTTGAGTCCTCAATTCAACAAGTCGTTTCTGATTTTGAGGCACAACAAGCGGGTGCTCGCGTTTTGCTCAAAAAAGTTGATGATCCTGAACGATACGGGGTAGCGACCTTGAATGGTGACCAAGTCGTGAGAATTGACGAGAAACCAAGACAACCCGAAAGCGATTATGCTGTAGTAGGTGTCTATTTTTATGATTCATTAGTATTTGATGTTATTCGGACAATTGAACCTTCAGCACGCGGGGAATACGAGATTACTTCGGTTAATAATGTCTATATTGAACGAGGACAACTTGAACATAGTTTATTACAAGGTGAATGGATTGATGCAGGGACTTTTGATTCCCTAACGAAAGCACATCAAATTCTTTTGAATCGGAAGGAGTAGCATTGAACGCTACACAAAAACCATATCTATCAATTGTTGTCCCGGTGTACAACGAGGAGGAGAATGTCCGGCCACTATATGAAAAAATTCGGACGGTATGTGAGGCTATTGGCAGAACTTATGAAGTGCTTTTTGTTGACGACGGGAGTCAAGATAACACCTTTGAAGTGCTATCAGAATTGCGTAATCAGGAACACCATTTAGTCGTGATCCGATTCCAAGAGAACGCTGGTCAAACAGCTGCGATGGCAGCAGGTTTTGAATTTGCCCAAGGTGAGCGGATTATAAGCATGGATGGTGACCTACAAAATGACCCTGCCGATATTCCGCAATTGCTTGAGAAACTTGACGAAGATTATGATTTGGTGTGTGGATGGCGAAGAGAACGCCAAGACAAATTCTGGACAAGGCGAGTCCCTTCTGTGGCTGCCAATTGGATAATTAGTAAGGTGACGGGTGTTGCTATCCATGACAACGGTTGTTCACTTAAAGCATATCGAGCTGAGATTATCAAACAGGTGCCGCTTTATGGAGAAATGCATCGGTTCATTCCAGCCATGTCTAAGGTCGTAGGCGCGCGCATCGCAGAAATGGTCGTCAAACATCACCCTCGCCGTTTTGGTACAAGCAAATATGGTCTCAGTAGAATCTGGCGCGTCATACTGGATATTTTAGCATTTAAGTTAATTCTTTCAATTTTCGCGCGACAGTCCAATCCGAATGGTAATTCTCTTACGCAAAAATCCTATGACAACGAAATTAACCCGAAATTCCATGTTTATCGTATCGCGGCGTTTCTAAGCCTTCCTTTCTTCATTATCGGGTTTCTTCTTATTAATGTTGCCATAATTGCTGCCCTTAGTTGCATTGGCATGGGGATATCGCTGATGGGAATTAGTTTAATAACAAGCTGGTCAATTTCCAAGGCACAACGGGAAGCCGCTGATTTAAGCCCACTCGCGCCTTTTTTTATATATCGTTGTGCAAGACGCCCTATTCGATATTTTGGTCCCTTTGGCACTCTGTTAACAGCATTGGGTGGTATTTTAACAATAGGTTTTCCAAACGTTAGTCCTATTTTGATAAATACCGGAATTTTGATTTTCTGCTGTGGATTGTTTGGTGAAGCAATAGTTTTTGCAAATGCAAAACGAGTTAAAGATTATACAGTTGAAATAGTTTTGAATGCGAGGGAAGATGTCAAACGTATTGAGAACGTTCTTTGAGAAGTGGCGTGCCGAATTTCCGGTTACTAAATCCTATGTTTATATGAACCATGCAGGTGTTGCGCCATTATCACGTCGGGTAAGGGATGCAATGGTAGGCTTTGTGGAAGATGCCACTGTGAACGGTGCTGTAAACGTTGACACCTGGACAGAAACGGTTGAAATGTGCCGATCCGTTGCGGCACAACTTATCAACGCCGATGCCACAGAGATAGCGTTTATGAAAAATACGACGCAGGGAATACTGATCGCTGCAAACGGCATTGATTGGTGTCAAGGAGATAACGTCGTCACTACAGCGGTTGAATTTCCCGCGAATGTCTATCCGTGGTGGAGTTTGAAGGAACGCTATGGCGTTCAGACACGCATGGTACCTGAGCGGGACGGTCGCATTCACCTTGAAGATATTATTGAAGCAATTGATGAACGGACACGAGTCGTAACAATTAGCCACGTGGAATTCGCTTCTGGCTACCGGAACGACATCAAAGCAATTGGGGAGATATGTCGAGAACGCGATGTATGGTTTGTAGTGGATGCAATACAAAGCCTCGGTGCGATTGAGGTGGATGTGAAGTCAAGCCACGTTGATATTCTTGCAGCAGATGGTCACAAATGGTTGCTGGCACCAGAGGGTGCAGCGATTTTCTATTGCGCTAAAGACAAACTGGAACGACTTATCAATACCAATGTTGGATGGGCAAGCGTTGTAAATCCTCGCGAATTTCTCGATTATGACCTAACACAGAAACCGGATGCAACACGTTTTGAAGAGGGATCCTACAATAGCATCGGTTTATATGGACTTAAGGCAGCGATTGATCTTTTACTTGAAATAGGTGTTTCTAACATTGAGACACGCATTTTGGAACTGACATCAGGCTTAATTAAAGGATTAAACGCAAAAGGTTATCGTGTCATCACGCCAAAGTCGGATTCTGAACGTTCAGGGATCGTGGTTTTTGAAAGCGACCACTATACACCTGCTGAACTTTTTACGCTACTTAATGAAAGGAATATAATTACTGCAGAACGCGGTAGCGGAGTCCGAGTCTCACCACATTTTTACAACACGGAATTAGAAATTGCAGATTTGCTTGAAACTTTACCCGAAAATTAAAGGCATTTTCTAAGGTATGACTTTCAATCGGAAATGAAAATTGATGATATATACAGATGAAAAAACTCAAATTCTGAAAATGAAATGTTGGCACTGGCTTATTTTGACATTTTTGGTATTTTTTGCTGGTTGTACGTTCCCAGGGGGGAAACAGAAGACAAACCGCATCCGGTTTACTATTCAAAATACACTCGCAATTGATAGAGAAAACGTTCCAATTGTGATGACTTTAGACCAGCTGCGAAAAGTCAGTCCAGATTTCTCCCTGAATGCTTATTCTGTGGTTACTGGTAAACAACCGCGAGAGGCAATGATTCCCGCGCAAGCGGATGACTTAAACTATGATGGAGAACGGGACCAATTGGTTTTTCTCTTGGATCTCGAGCGGGAGCAAACAAAAGAGATCTCAATTCTCTACGACCCTAATGTTAAGGCGACATTTACACTTGATGTAAAAAAGCAGACACGTGCTGGTATCTTTCCTGAGATGGATGCTGTGGCGGCGGTAGAATCCGATTTAATCGCATATCTGCTGAAGCCAAGCGGTGCTGTAGTTGCTTATGGCAAAAAGCGAGAAGAACTTTTCGGTGTTGATGGAATGTTTCAAAGTGAATTAGAAAACGATGTTCCGTTGTCACCTGAATTTAGGTTCCATTTTGAAAGCAAAAACATATCATTGTCCCAAAATCCACAGGCGATAAAAAAAGAAGTTAAAAAACCTGAACAGCGTTGGGTGATCCATGACTTGGAGAATCAGGAAGATTACTTTGTCCGAAAAACTGAGGAACAACTCAATCTATTCAAGTCAATTGGGTTGTCCCTAAATACGCTTCTTGATCCAGAAAACACCACAATGGTTATGTTAACACCTCTGGATGAATTGATCGGATGTGGCGGATTCGCACTATGGCATAGGGGAGAAAACGAATTGATTCCACTGCCAAGTGATGAGGATTACGTTCGGATTCTTGCCGATGGAGGTATGCGTTCTGTAGTTCAGCGGATTCTCCCAAGTTGGTACATTGACGGTGAAACATACCATCTTAAGTCAACAACTTTTATTTATGGCAGTAATCCTTGGATTGAACACCAAATCCAATTAGATAGAGAGTTACCTGCGGATTATGCTATCGTCGCGGGTATTCCAAAACTGGGGGAAACATCTGGTGTTGACGAAGACCAAGGTTTGTTATGGAGTTGGGGAACAGACCCTGATGGAACATATCCTCTCGGTATAGCACTAATACATCCCACAACACAGACAAGTAGCTTGATTGACACAGATGCATCCCGTTTGTCTATTTCCCTAAATCCTGATAGCGAAGGACGAATCAGTTATCGGACATTTGCTATTTGGGAAGGTGGAATTAATGGAATAGAAACCCAATCGGAATTTTTGCAACACCTCCAAATTATGATAACAACGATGAAAAATAGACCCAAAATCAAATTTTTACCCTTAGAGGAAGGCAAAAAGTAGTATTTCTTTACCAAAAATGGAGGATTCATGCTCATCAAAGAAGAGTGTTTACAACTCATTGCATCTCAACGGACAGATGAAATCGTTATTGCTACGATGGGGATGAGCGTGCCGTGGGCAAAAATATCAACACATCCACTGGACTACGCCTCTGTTGGAAGTGCTATGGGACACGCTGCGGACTTCGCACTCGGTATTGCGCTTGCCAAACCTGACAAAAAGGTTGTTGTGCTTAACGGCGATGGGAGTATGCTGATGTGTTTAGGAACACTCGCAACGATTACGAGTTTAGCAAAACCGCCTGCGAACTATCTCCTTTTTGTGTGTGATAACGGGACGTATGAGGTAACTGGTAATCAACCCGTTCCACGAAATGCTGATTTTAGTTGGGTGACAATTGCGAAAGGAACGGGTTTTGAGCAAGTATATGAATTTGATGACATAGATATACTTGAAACCGATCTTCCAAAAATTTGGAATGAACCCGGTCCTGTTTTTGTAAATCTAAGGATCGCGCAGGCACATGAACCTCCGCCTGATCGGTGGGGTGGTTTTCCATACCCTTATTTGCAGGAATCACTTGCTACATCTACACATAAATTACGAAAAGCACTTGAGGAACAGTAGAAGCAGCTCTTTAAGGAGTTTTATTATGGCACAAAAATTGGAGACTCGCCGAATGGGACGGACTGAGATGCGACCAAATGCATTAGCACTTGGTGCAGCATGGTTGTCCTCAAAACCAGATGAAGAGGTTATTAGTGCAATCAGAAAAGCAATTGGACTCGGTATCAACTATATTGACACCTACCCTGGACACAGGGAGCATCTTTGGGGTGAAGCACTTTCTGACGGTTTGAGAGAAAAAGTCTATCTACAAGCTAAAGTTGGCACACATCCTGAACGTAGGAAAGATTTCTCCGCGGACGGCACACGGTGGAGTGTGACAAATAGTCTTAAAGACATGCAAACAGACTATCTTGATGCAGTGTTGATCCATGACCCATTGGATATGGAAAGTGTATTAGATAAAGGACGCGCGTTGGATACGCTTTTAGAGATGAAAGATGAAGGCTTAATCCGACACATCGGGGCAGGAGTGCGTTCCCATGAATTCCACAAACAACTGATTGAAACAGGACATATTGATATTATTCTCACCTTCTTGGATTACACGTTATTATCGCAATCCGTCGCGCAGACGACTTTACCATTAGCACGCGAACACGATGTTGGCATTATCCTTGCGAGTCCTTTGGGAATGGGAAGTTTAACGGGGGCAGAACCAAATGTTGATGATGAGCGTAGGCGTAATCCTGATGCTGAACCTAAAGCATACTCTATGTGGAAATGGTGTCAAGAACGGGATGTCAATATTCGTCATTTAGCGATGCAGTTTTGTCTTGCTGCACCTATAGACGGGGTTGTGATGTTTGGTCCGGCGGACAAAGCACAAGTGGAGGATGGATATAAAGCGGCTACCGCTGACGTATCGGAAGAAATTTGGGAAGCGTTTGAGGCAGAATTTGGAATCAAACGTGGCATGTAAACCAAGTGCATTATTAAAATCAAATTCCTAACAGAGTTCTTAATTAGTTTTTTGCAATCTCATCTTGACAAATGTAGACAACGCAATTATACTGTTGGATGTCCCACTCAGAAGCAAAAGGAGAATTGTGAACAATGGCAGAAACAGTTGAAACGCTTGCTGAACGGTTAGGTAAAGTAGAAAAGACGTTAACAGAGGTGAAACGCCAACTGTCTTTGCTTCTTGAAGAAATGGCACCCCATTGGCAGAAAGCAGATGAGAAGAACGTAGAAGTTGGCAAACCGGTTTATGCAGATAAGCGAGAGGCAGCAAGAATTCTGCGCCCATTTTTTGAACGGCACGGAATTATTGGTCTTGACCCTATATCGATTGAAGAACTCCACAAAAGTATGGAGCGTAATGGCATTCGTGCCGAGGAAAACGAATTTAGCCGAGCGATCATTGAAGAACGGGAAAAATAAGTGTGTATTATTCCTACTACGATGCCAGCGCGCTTGTCAAGCGGTACCTCCTTGAAATTGGTAGTAACAAAGTTAACTTCCTTTTGCTAATACTTCTCTCGGATATTTCAGGTGTTTGGCTATCGGTGCAGCAGAGGTCTTATCAATTTTTGTTCGCAAAAGGAATGACAAGCGAATTACACAATATGACTTTAATCATGCGGTGGCCAATCTAAACCTTGAAATAATCGATGCAGCCTCAGATTTCAAAACAATTTCAATACCCAATTCCCTAATTTGGGCATCACTAAATTTGATGGATAAGCATTCAATCAACAGCGTTGATGCAATGGTGTTACGCTCAGCGTTAGATGTCGCAATAGAACTTCATAACGCTTCGGAGGATAAGTTAGTACTTGTTGCATCCGATCAACGTCTGCTGAGAGCAGCGCGCGATGAAGGTTTATTGGTTTTCAATCCAGAGACTGATCCTGAACAAGTGTTGAGAGAGTGGGTCTAATCGTAATTAAGCCGAACTTTTACTTGAAAAAGTTAACAAGTCACACCTAAAACGATCTGAGTTTAAATATCAACTATTTTTGTTCCAGCCGCCAAATCTGATGCAAACTGTTTCACCTCAGTAAGCAATTTTGTTTCGTCATCCATATTCTTTTCAGCAACATTGATGATAGCACTTGCCACGATAGCACCATCAGCAATCTGGGCAACTTGTGTTGCCTGCTCAGGGGTTGATATACCGAAACCAACACAAATCGGTTTGTCTGTGTGCTTACGTAGTTCTGTAATCATCGGTGCAACCTCATCCGACAAAGTTGCCCTTGCTCCAGTTACACCTGTTACCGAGACGCAATAGATAAATCCTGTGCTGACTGATGCAATCAATTGCATTCGTTCTGGTGGACTTGTCGGTGCGACGAGAAAAATAGTCGCAAGATTGTATTGTGATGCAACTTTCAGAAGCGAATCCGCCTGCTCAGGCGGTAAATCCGGAATGATTACACCATCAATACCAGCAGCTTGCGCAGCTTTGCAAAATGACTCCTCGCCCATCCGAAAGATAGGGTTATAGTAACTCATCAAAGCGATGGGGATTTCCGTCTGTTGTCGGAGAGTTTTTACAATCTCAAGAATTTGTTGGAGAGAGATGCGGTGTTTGAGTGCCCGTTCGCTGGCACGTTGAATAGTCGGCCCGTCTGCTATCGGGTCGGAGAAGGGAACACCAAATTCTATGATGTCAGCACCAACTTCTTCAAGGGTAAGAAAAAGTTTAGGGGTTAGTTCTGGGTTTGGATCTCCAGCACAGACATACGGCATAAATGCGCTGGCACCTTGCTGTTTGAGTTCCTGAAATTTCTTTTCAATTCGATTCATAGATATAATTGCTTTTCGGCTTTCTATAAATTGGTTTCTTTAATTATATCTTGTATGGATTGAATTGTCAAGGGAGGTTTTTGAGCGGGTGTGTAAAGTTTTTTGCATGAATTGCGTGGTGGGTCTTGCAAAGTTATTATAGAAATAGTATCCTTTCCTCATAAGTTCAATATTGATATAGGAGAGGATACTGATGTTTAGTATATCATTAAATAGTTGTAAAGACAATGAACAGACAAAGAAAATGAACAAGTTTGTAGCCGAACTAAACGACCTGTTGGGTTACCTGACTTCTGAAGAGAATGCGTCTTTAGCAGATGCTGAAATCCGTGTCTCCGATACATTTCGTTCGTTGGCGCAAACGCTTTTAGAAGTGTGTGTCTCTATAGAGGCGGGTAAGAAAGTGAGTGAACCGGTTGCCTGTCCGGTGTGCCACAGCCCTTGTTCCCCGTTGCGTCTACAGAAAAAAGATTTTTCAACGCTTTGTGGGAAATAAGTGTGCGTCGTTGGGTATATCAATGTGAGCGAGGACATCGGCATGCGCCGTGGGATGCGAAGCAGCAGTTATTGGATAAATACACGCATCGTGTCGCAGAGATGATGTGTCGTTTGGCGATGCAGCTTGATTTTAGAGAAGCTGCAGATGAATTATTGCGTCAGGGTATAGAAGTGAGCCACACGACGCTGCATCAGAAAGTGGGTGAGTGGTCAGAAGATTTGCGTGTCCCTGAACAAGTGGCAATCCAAAAACTTTTGGAAAATGAGCGTTAGTATGTGAGTTGTGATGGCACTCATACCAACTCACATACAGTTTGGTCCGAAGTTGTTTGCGTTAGCGACACACAGTGGTATCTACCAAGAAGCGATAGATACTCAGGAAGTTGTGTTTATCGGAGATGGTGCGGCGTGGATTTGGAACCTTTATGATGAATACTTTCCCAATGCTGTTGAGATTGTGGATAGTATGCATGCGAAATCCCATCTCTATGATGTGGCGAAACTTGCCTTTGGCGAGACAGAGATTGAAACTATCGGGTCTTGGGTAAGCGTAGTGGAACCACTACTTTTTGATGGGGACATCACAGCAGTAGTGGCTCGCATTCGTGGCTTCGCAGCACAGCAGTCGGAAGTTTTGGATATTTTAGAAAGAGAAGCGCGGTATTTTGAAAAACACGCAAAGCGGATGCAATACAAAGCGTTTCGTGAAAAAGGGTATCAGATCGGTAGTGGTGTGATTGAGAGTGCGTGTAAACATGTTGTAGGATAAAGATGTAAACAAGCTGCTATGAGATGGAAAAAAGAAGGTATCAATAAGGTGCTTGCCTTACGGTGTTTAGTGAAAAATGGGGCGTGGGACAGATATTGGAATGAACTTAAACAAGCAGCATGATACTTATAACCAAAACTTTACACACCCGTCAAGGTGTGAACGAGAGAATTTGTGCGAGAACTGAATGACTCTATATCACGGAGCTTCCATGAGATAAAGGTGAAAACCTTCATCGCCAACCGTTGAACCTGTGAATTTTTCTAACAGTGTAAGTTGATACTCCTCAATCTGCGACACATTCAAAGCACCACTCATGATAATTAGCACGTCTTGGGAGTTTTGCGTGCTTAGCATTTGGGCTTCTTTGACGACATCTCTGTTGGAGACACTACCTGTTCTGGCTTTGTCCCATCTGACAAATGAACCGAATCGGCTGCCACGAGGATAATAAATTTGATCTTTTTCAAGGTAGCCGACAACGGTACTCACCTGAGGGTCCCCATGCCCCACCATGAGCATATCTTGCCTGCCTTGCGCTCTGATATATTCAGCAGTTCTTTTTCCATTAGAAAAGATGTGTGTTATGTCCATACGGATAGCGGTGATGCCACCAAGAAAATGCACAATAAGGATGACAATGAAAACGGGGCTGAATAATTGTTGTGCCAATTCACTGATACGATTGAATTTCAGTTTTATCTCAGGACAATCATAGTAAATCCAACTCGTCAGGACAAATGTAAAAAACAGGAAGCCGTGATGGCGTATACTCCCACCATACTTGACATAGAAAAACGCGAGAAGTCCAACGGTGGCTACCATATAGGTAAGAAGCGCGGTCGGACGTTTCAAGAAACGGAGCACACACCAGAAGACGATGAGATAGCAGAGCGGTAATCGGATGAGCTGAAAGAGCGGGTAGCTATTGAGTTGATGGCTACCCCAAAATCCCATAGCTGCTCTTGGAGATGGCAGCATGGCTTGCGTAATGATTTTGGTGATGTCGTTCATACGTTTGACTGTAAAATTGAAGTTCCATCCGACAGCGAATCCTGTATCAGCAGGGGGATTGAGTTGCAGGACAGCAGTCACAATGCCAAAACCGATGAGAGCAAAACCGATCCATATTTGTCGTCTATGTTCTGTGAGTGTTCCCTCCTTACAGCAGTAGAAATAGAGGTATTCACACAAAAGAGCGAATCCGATGGCAATGGTTACGATGAGGGCATGCACGCTGGTGTGTGCCATCAGTATTAGGACAATACCGATCCATACAAATCGTTTATAACGCTCCCTATAAAGCACACAAAAGATGGTGATTAGCAACACACCGAGTGCATAATTTCGGGCAACGATTGCGTATTCGTAAAGTGCGAAATATCCAAAGGCGAATAGAAATTTGTGGAGCCAATGAAATGGGGCGTAGCGTGTAAACAGGAATACTGTTGCGGCAGCAATCAGAAGGTGAAACACCTGCATCATAACAGGCGAAGCAGAGATGCGACTGAGGGGCATGAGGCAGAGATGCCAGAAAGCAGGATGCCCTTCATATTTCATATTCGCGAAGAGTTCAAAAACAGATGCACTATCCCTTGCAAGCAGCCATGCTTGAATTTCGTCCCGCCACATTTCATGGTGTATTGCTGCGTAACTACCCACAAGGAGGAAAAGTGTGGTCACACCGAGCGCGTAGTACAGATCAAATTTGTGTAGACGGCGTGGATGGTAGGATTCTTGAGTTTGATATAATAGGGATCGGAAAAAATTCTGGGAAAACATTAAGTTTTTTAATGAGCGCCTAAACTGGAAATAGGTAACCATATACCGCCAGTGCTGCGAGTGATGAATTTTTGAAAAGGTTCATCAAGACCTACGACATCCACCTTAATTTTGGTGCCACTGATTTTGGTTAGCACATCACGGGCAGAATAGTTGCCACTGACATATTCGTCAGTGATCAAGATGAAATGTACATCAGCATTTTGCCTGAAGTCGACTTCATCGGTGGCACGGATAAGGGCATCTATGGCTTTTTCACCACCACGACATTTTACTTGTGATAAGGCTCTTTTGATCTGAGAGACGGAACGGGTTTGTGGTATAACATCAAGATTCAAACCGAGCATGTTCTCTCGAAAGATGACGATTCCAAGTGTAAAATCAAGTTCAGCGTCGTCAAACAGATCGGTCATGCGATTCAGATGTGTTCGGACTGCGTTTATATTATCTTTCATACTACCGCTTGCATCAATGATGAAGACAATGTCAACAATATCTGCGGTTCGGTTTGTTACGATATGTTGTCCGATTCGTGTCAATATAGCGGTCGGCAATGGGACGTCGCTAACACTGGGAAGCGTGACATCTGCGTGAGGTTTGGAAGATTGATGTTTTGTGCCACGGAATATGTCTTGTGAATTAAAATTTCCTGCCCCTGGTAGGCTTCCTATGTCTTGATTAACTGCCGCATCTGTAGAATTTATACCGGATTTGTTGTTACCTAAGGTATGGGAATTAGGAAGAGAAAAACCGCTTAAAGGGGTTACAGGATTCTGATGTGCAATTGGCGTCGTGGTAGGTAAGGATGCTGTCGGAGGGTTTACCTCCGTTTCAATCTGCTTTTGCTTAACGGATGTTAATTTTGGAGGAATATATTGCTCTCGTTTTATTTTGCGTAAAGCACGTTGCGAAGGAATCTTTGATATTTCGATGTGTGTTATATCTTCTACCGAACTTGGTTCAGTTTGGTGTAGTACTTTCAGAACAGAAACCAGAAAGACGTGAAGACCTATGGATAGAATGAGAGCATAGTGAATAGTTCTTGTAATTTTAGGTTTCATACCACAAATCTTTTATTTTGGAAAGCGCGTATGTAGAAAAACTCTCAGCAGAATTTAAAACACAAAACTTCTATAAGTTCGTCAAGCTTGCCATATCGTTTGCGTTTATTATTGCATGAGGAGCGTCATGATTTCAAGTTAAAGTTCCGTACTCCAGGGTTATTTAGTTTTAAGAATTTCCAGTTAATGAGTATTACTGATAGTTTATATCGTCTGTCGGGTTTTACTTGTGTTCTCCATTATGTGTCAACTTAAACGTTGATCTAAAGGTAGCAGGCACGCTCTGCGGGGAATGCCTAAAGACGAATGCGCGTATGGCATTCGCCATGATTCATACCGTTGATTTGGTGCCGTCCGCTTTACATTTTGGGTGAACGGAAACCCACGGCGTGTGCCTACTACTTTGCATACGTATTAGTTTATATGAAAATGTGAAAAATATACCAGAAAAATCGAAAACTAAATAACCCTGTCCGTACTCGTAGAGTCATTCAATTGTCAAAAGGCATTCTTGTAGGAGAGGTTTAGAACCCCGATTTACAGGATTATGCCTCACAAAATCGGGCTTACAAAGCCCTCCAACAAGAGAGGTAAAACGCTATATTGACACTTATGGGTCTTACTGCATTCTACCCATAGGTGTCAATTAGGGAATGTATCTGTCTTTTGTCAAGTTAGGGTTGTTCTTGTCAGAATCGCGGATTAAACAGATTTCGCGGATTACGCGGATTATCAGGTTTGTGGATATTCACATTAAATGAGGATAATCCTATGAATCTTGGTTTAGATAATTCTATTCCCAACTGCAGAAATTAAGAAACTTTTAGTCTTTAGTAATCGTTAATAAATTTGGTAAATGTCGGGTTCCTTTAAAGTGGCAATCCTCTTAACACATAACATAAATGCGATAACACCACACGCATCTAAAAAAACTAAATCACTATACAAAATTCTTTCCTATGGAAATGCTTCTGAATGAACCCAAATCAAAAAATTGAAAAACTGACCTCGCTTCTCAATAAACATCATGAATATCGCGAAACTTGCTTGAATCTCATTGCATCAGAAAATACGCCTTCACCGTTAGTAGAAGAACTTTTTGACGAGAAGTTGGCGCGTCGATACGGAAATTATTCTGGAATTGATCTATATCAGCGGAACTATAAGGGCAACCGCTATATCGCTGAAATAGAGGCATATACGCAGGAATTGGCAAAAGAACTGTTCAATGCGAAGTTCGTTGATTTTCGTCCGCTCTCTGGAAACATTGCAGGAATTGCAACGACATTCGCGCTGGCAGAACCGGGAGATATTGCGTTAGAAGTGCATAATGGTCATCGTTATGCAAATAAACTTGCTTCGTCTCCGTTAAAGGTCGAACTACAGTCAATTCCAATTCCGTGGGATGGTCTCCGATCAAACATTGACCTTCCCGCAACGATTGAACTGATTGAGCTACACAAACCGAAAATCGTAAACATCGGCTCTGGCGTGTTTCTCTTTCCACAACCTGTCGCGGAACTCAAAAATGCAATGCGTCAAGCAAATCCAGACTCATATCTTATCTATGACGCTGCACATGTTATTGGACTCATAGCGGGTGGGCGGTTTCAGTCCCCATTTGCAGAAGGTGCGGATGTTATTATCTCCAGCACACACAAAACCCTCGCGGGTCCGCAAGGTGGCATAGTTTTAACCAACGATAAATCTATTGCAGAACGAATTGGGAAAACGTTGTATCCGTTGCTGATGAGCAACCATCATTTGAGTCGATTGCCTGCATTAGCGGGAACGTTTGTGGAATGGATGGTATGCGGTGCAGCACATGCAGATGCTATTGTCGCTAACGCGAAGGCTTTGGGGCAGGCGTTAGCCGATCGCGGTGTGCCGATGCTCGGTGCTAAACTTGGATTTACGGAGTCGCATACGTTGATACCAATTGTAGACACTTTTGGCGATGATGGGAACGAATTAGCAAATCAGTTGGAAGCATGCCATATTATTGCGGGCGCTGCAGGATTACCTCCTGAAGTTGGCACCTCTGGTTTGCGTTTCGGCGTGCAAGAGGTTACCCGTTGGGGTATGACAACGGAAGATGCACCGGATATCGCAGATTGTATTGTCGCTGCGCTCTCAGGAGAATCATCCGATACAGTCAAACCTAAAGTCGCGCGAGTAGCACAACGTTTTAATACGGTCCAGTTTGCATTAAAATAAATGGTGAAACAAACTTTACAACATAGCAAAAATTTTTTGTAACGTTTGGGATTATTGTAACGTTAATATATTATAGCACTAATGTTTTATAGTTGTCATTAGCATTTTAGGTGATGTTAATGTATTTTAAACAGTAAATAACAAGAAAAAGGAATATTTACTATGGAAAATAGAACACCCGATTGGGTGAAAGTGGCTGAATTAAGCGAGGTGCCGGACGGACAACCGAAGACAATTAAAATGGGAGAGGGGCGTAGCATTGCTCTCTTTAACGTTGATGGGAAAATTTATGCGACTGATAACCAGTGTCCGCACATGGGTTACCCATTAACACGAGGCACAATTCGAGACGGTATCCTGACATGTGATTGGCACCGCCGCAGTTTTGATTTAGAAGGTGGTGGCTGTTTTCACGTTGAATGTGATGATTTGAAGGTTTTTCCGGTGGATATCCGAGGCGATGAAATTTGGATTGAACCGGGAGATATGATCTACCGCCGCGCAGAAGAACACAAGCAACTGCTCAGAGAAGGTCTTTTGAGCGAAGACCGATGGACGATGTCCAAAGCAATTGCCTTGTTACTTAAAGGTGGTGTGCCAGAAGAAGAGGTGATGGGTTCAATTCTGGAACACGTTGCAAGACATATTCCTTCCGCTCATGGCTCAGAAGGTGGCGAGGATGTTTCCAGACTCATCAATGGACTCAGAGTTGGCAGTAGATATGAGGGTGAAGATAGGCTTATCGCAGTTACAACTGCCGCGTGTTCCGCTGCTGGAGAAGCACGTCAACGGCTTGAAGTCGTGCCACTGCCTGAACCTGTTTCTTGGGAAAAGATAGAGCGATGGGTTCGTATCTTCTCTTATGAAGGACAATCCAGTCGCATTGAACGATGCTTGTTCACAGCATACCAAAAAGGCGATGCAGATAAATTGCGTCCACTGCTCATTGAATGTGCTATGGAACCCAATTTTATTGATAATCCACAAATCCCACTTTATGTGAGTTATCTGTCTGAAGTCGTTGACGAATTTGGATGGGATAGAACGGCAGACCTATTCTTCTATCTTGGTGCAGACCTCGTGGGACATCACCCGGCGGATCCAGAACGGTACCGTAGAGACGCTATCAATCTCCTGAAAGAGATGATGCCCACAATTGAAGCCGCAGCCTTAGAGCGGACCAATAAATTTGACGAAGATGCCTTCGTTGAAGCACTTACCAGTGTCAATCTCCAACGTTCATTTGAGGAAGTACAAGCCGTCATAGTTGATGGTGTCAAGTTAGATAGGGTGATTACTTCACTTGTTCTGCTTGCAGCGGACAGGATGGCAAGCACACCTGTGAATGTAGATGCAGGTTGGTGGAACTTAACGATGGAACTCAACCTCGCGGCATCTTTACGAAGTGCGCAACAAGTGGGTGGAAGTCTTGTCGCAGCGAAGGGGCTTTTCCACGTTGCGTGGCAAATCTTCGCTGACCGCTGGATAAATATATCCTCACGACCTCTCAGCGAACCGTTAAGTGAAGAAAAACTTGATGTCGCAAATGAAGCAGAAGGTATCAAACACATTATTGGAACGATTGAGTCACTCAACGTGCAAGATGTGGGACCACAAGTACTTGGCTATCTAAATGCTGGCTATTCCGGTGAAAGACTGATTGAAGCAATCGGACATTCAGTACTTTGGGATGATACTGGAAGTGAAGTTCTCCCGACATTGCGCACAGTATTTGATGAATGGAAGCACGCAGAAGGACATCCCGCGCAACCTCAACTGCTGGTCGGATTAGCACGTTACGTCACAGATATCCGATCCAACACGGATAACAAATCCGCAGCTACTACAGCGATGAATTTTGCTGAAGGCAGAACTACAATTGAGGTCTTTGAGGAGTAATATCCAATGACTCAAAAAGGGTTGCACTTGCCACGTGCAGAATATATTGAAGCGGTAAAAATAAGGGACGAGAATCGAGTCAAATCCTTGTTAGTAGATAACGAGGAACTTCTTGAGTTCATTGATGAACCTTGGTTCGAATTTGATGCCCCCGCAGTTGTGTTTGCCGCTTCAATGGTTGATCGTCCGCTTGTAGAGGTGCTGCTTGATGCCGGAGCAGACATCAATGTTAAGAGTTCATGGTGGGCAGGCGGAACGACAGCACTGCAGCACGCAGCAGGGTCAATGCTCGGATACAGCCCGAAAATGGCTGACTATCTAATTGGACGCGGTGCTACGATTGACGCACATTCAGCTGCAGGTTTGGATATGTTTGAAACACTTGAGGCGTTGATTCGTGAAAATCCAGATGTTGTTAACGCACCAGGATGTGATGGCATGTCTCCACTTCATTTTTCAGCGACACCTCGAATTGCCGAACTACTCCTCAAGAACGGCGCGGACATAAATCTTCGCGACCGTGATCATTGGGGAACTGCAGCGCAATGGACAATACGGAGACGACCTGAAGTATGTGAATACCTGCTTGACCAGGGCGCTGAAGCGGACGTTGTCCTCTATTGTGCAAGGGGGTACGTTGAACAGGCAAGAGCAGTATTTCAGAAAAATCCTGAAATACTAAGTCTTAGGTTAAATATGAAAGCATCTGAAGGCTACATTATCCCATCATCTAAGCCGCCAAAGGTTACAGGCGACCATCCACAAGTCGTTCCCGGTGGACATGTCTATGCTTATCAGGTCGGACCGACCATGCCGCTGCTTGAAATCGCACTTCAATCAAGTCAACCAGCAATCGTTGATCTGCTGATTGATTTAGGTTATGAGATAAACTTGCGAGATTGGTATGTCCTGGTTGGGCAAGGACCGAAGCGGTTTGACACTTTGCTGAAGGGATTTCTTGCCAAAGGCCTGGATATCAACGCGCTTCAAAAGCATCGGCGTGGTATGTGGACTCCACTACATTGGGTTGCACAACGTGGCTTGACGAACGGTGTCGCTTGTTTATTGGCAAACGGCGCTAACCCGAATGTGACTGATGATAAGGGGCAAACGCCGCTACACTTCATTGCACACAAGGGTGTTGGCAAAAACCAAGCCGAGCTGCTGATTGAGCATGGCGCTGATGTCAATGCCCGTGATGATGCCGGACAGACACCGCTTGATTATGCCAAGAAAGCAAAGCGGAAATCGGTTGCAGATTTTCTGACAGAATTATCTCAGAAGGGATAGTTTTATTGTTGGAGGGCTTTGTAAGCCCTATTAAATCCGTTACCTTCGCCCGCGGTTGGAGCGGTTTCAACCGCTCTGTATTATCAGAATACTACTTACATTATTGTAAGAAGCGTTGATTTGGTAGTTCGCAATACTGACTTTATCCGAAGATACTAAATCAGATTACTTAGTATCAGATCAGGAGGATTCAAGCATGCAATACGATGACAATTCACCTTTCTATAAATTGCTTGCTACGAAATATAAGCAAGAAGAGGAAGTTCTCGGTATTGCTATTGTTGAAGCGCATCCAGAAATTGCTAAACTGACGTGGCCTGGTCCAGATGAAAAAGGACAACCGTTTGTCAAAGGCAGTACCGCACTGCATTATGCTGCCAATGACGGAAAAGATCAGCTTGTGCTTAAGTTACTTGAATACGGTTCAGATATAAATGCAAGTGATGCAAACTGGTATCGTTCTGTGCTTTCTTGGGCGGCTAATAATGCATGGACTTCAACGATACGCTTACTTCTTGCAAATAGAGCGGATCCTATGTCTTTAGATGCGGTTCATGCTGCTGCGTTTGGCGGTTCTTCGTGTGGCGAAGGGCGAGAACAAGAATATGCAGAATCGCTGCAGATTTTGATTGATGCGGGTGCCGATATGAATGATCGTCGCCATTATCAGAACCAAACGCCTCTTGGGATTGCTTTAAAAAGTGGGAACAGAGGTGCGATTAAGTATTTGCGTGGCGTTGGCGCTGCAGAAGTATAGAATTTACCAAATTAGTAGGTTGGGTAGAATCAAGTGAAACCTATAGATGTCAATTTAGCGGTCAGATATGTTTGAAATATACTCTTTGTAGGAGCGATCTCCGAATCGCGATCTGTTTGTAAGTCGGGAATCGGAGTTCCCTCCTACCATTCGAAACGATTCTGTTATCAAGTTGATACCTATGGATAAAACGGAGTGAAACCAACAATTGAATTAATGTGATACATATTTAGTCTTCGGTTAGGGCAATCGTCTCTTACCGTTGATGTGATAGGAGAAGTATATAATGTTATCAGAAAATGGAAATTTCGTAAAAGTCGCTGCCCGAAGTGATATAGCAGAGGGAAAACCGAGGGCAGTCAGAGTTGAAGGACATAGTATTGCCCTCTTTGAACACGAAGGCTCTGTATATGCAACGGATAACCAGTGTCCGCACATGGGCTATCCACTAATCAGAGGGCATGTCAAAAGAGGCGTTTTGTCGTGCGACTGGCACGGTTGGAGTTATGACATGGAAGGTGGCGGATGCTTCACCGGTGGTTGTGATGACCTCGCCACATTTCCTGTTGATGTGCGAAATGGTGATATCTATGTAGATGTTGGCAGTGGTGGAAAGAAACGGGATGACGCACATTATCTGTTGTTGAAAGAGGGACTGTTTTCACGCGATAGTTGGACGCTTTCCAAAGCAATTGCCATTATGTTAGCAAAGGGTGTTTCAGAAGACGAAGCATTGGAGATAATGGTGAAGCACATGGTCCGTCATATTACTACGGGGCAAAATGCACGCTTTGGTGGTGGACGTATAGCCACATTTATGCACGGAATTAAGGTCGCACACATGTATGAATCGGACGACCGACTTATTCCGCTGATGATGGCTGCATCGCATTCTGCTGGTGGACTTGATGATCGTCCTGATCGTCAACCGCTTCCACCGCCTGTTGATTGGGAAAAACTTGAAAACTGGATTAGAGTTTTTACCGCCGACAAAGAGTGGGAAGGCATTGAAAAATGTCTTATCACAGCGAGAGAATTAGGGGGACATGAAGACAAATTCATCCCGCTCTTCCTCAACTGCGCATCGCAATGGTTCTTTATCAGCCACTCCAGAAACTTAATTGATCTATGTCATCTGGCTGAATTGCTTGAAAAATGGGGTTGGGAGTTGACTGGGGAGTTAGTGTGCAATCTCGGTGCAAAGATACTTGGACAAGGCCGTGGCAGACCCGGTGAACGTCTCCGTGAAGCACTCCAAAAACTGGAAGAAATTGAACATATCTTTGACGATCTTCCGCAGGAAAAATCACCTGACGCAGATGTTGACTTTGACGAAGATGAATTATCCGCTGATCTGGTCAGTGGGGATGTAGACACAATTTTTGATGCTATAACGAAAGTGCTCACAGCAGGTGCTTCCATTGACGCGATTGCGACAACCATGGTCATGACCTCCGCTGATAGAATGGCAAGAACACCGGTTAACATGAGTCCAGGTTGGTGGGATTTACAAGAAGAGATGGAATTAGCGGCGAACATCAGAAAGGTGCTCCGTTTTGGTGGGACTAAAATTGCCGCGAAGGCACTCTACCATTGTGGATGGAGATTTTACTCAAACCGATGGCTAAACATTCGGCATCAACCGATTTCGGAGGCGAGAACGTCTTCGACCACTAAAGTCCTTGATGAAGATATGGCACTTGACGCAATTATTGATGGGATTGAATCTGTCCGCATCCAGGAAATTGGTCGACGTACCCGTGAATATCTAAATTCTGGATGTTCCGCGGAAAAACTGATGGCTGAGATGGGACAATGTATCCTCAAGGATGATAACGGTGCGGATCTCCTTAGCACGATTCACATCGTGGATCGTGAGTGGCATTACTGTGAATCACATCCCGCCAGAAATCAACTGATTGTTGGGTTGGCACGATGGGCAACGGATGTTCGCAGGAATGCAGGGAACGATTCGGCAGTGCAGACTGCACACCGCTTCGCAAAAGGTGAGACCGCTACGGAACTTTACGAGTAATATAATTAACCATTATTGTAGGGCAAGGTTTAACACCTTGCCCTACTTTTTTATCTATCTTTATATAAATTCTCTAAAAATAAATGAACGAATTTCTCTATTATAGTGGATTCTACAATTAACTTTACATCTGAGCTGTAGGAGGGAACTCCGATTCCCGACTATTAGTGGTTGCGTCGCGATTCGGAGATCGCTCCTACAGAATATATGTGAACCTATTTACAGAATTTACTATAGAACAACAAATCACAAAGGGAGGAAAACATGCCAAATCGCATTATTAGGATTCTTTTTGTATTATATATTGTTATATTGCTAACAGGGTGTGATTCTGGTAGTGGTGTGCCAACGACTATAATGGATATAACGGATATTGGTATAATCTCTATTTCCGATGAGAGACCTGCCGATGTTGTTATTCGAGTTACCGGTTGG
Organism: Candidatus Poribacteria bacterium; assembly: GCA_028820635.1. Lineage (GTDB taxonomy): Bacteria > Poribacteria > WGA-4E > WGA-4E > WGA-3G > MSPOR6. Next base: position 17,080 of record JAPPIG010000023.1, on the reverse strand, counting down.
TATAAAAACACCTGTGTCAGCCAACCAAAGGTATATTACGATCGAAATGGAAACACAATTCAAGTCTCGGCGAAGTACAAAGCCGGCGGTTCTGGTTCTGGTTTTTGTGGTCAGGCAATTACCGAAGTATATGGAGACGTAACGATCAGAAAACTTGAAGTAGGTAAATATAAAATCATAACACACGATACTGAACAAATGCAGCTGCATATTGAAGAAGATACAGCGTATGTCGTCACAAAAGGCACACTTGCCGACATTGATATTATAACGAAAACACTCAGTGAAGATGAACTCACAGAGATTCCAGATGATTTTTCTGACCCAGTGCAAGTGATCCTCAAGGTTACCTTCCAATCCAGATTCGCCTGTGAACCTGACCACAACATACAAACTGAACGAGATGAACTGGGGGTTATCAATGTTGATATAATGCAAGTTGCTCCTATTGATAACACCTGTGAACAGGTGTTATATCCGTATCCATTTTCAGAAAATAATATACCACTGTATACAACTGAGCTTACTCTTGGGACATATCCACGTGGTGTATATAAAGTGAATATCAATGATTGGTATTTTACGATAACGATCTAACCTTCCACTATTCCAACAGTCGTATTTGATATTGATTTCCGTAATCTATAGGTGTCAACTTAAAGACGTATCCTATTATTGGAAGGGTTTTCAACCTCGATTATTGCTTGAATCTTGAGATAGGAGAATCCTGGTTCAGATTAAGGGAAATCTATTTATCAAACTTGCAAAACCCTCCCACAAGAAAGATTAACAATAATTGAAACCTACCGCTCAAACTCCCGTTAACTAACAAATGAAAAAAATCTTTTTATTTATTTTTTTTAGTCTATTATGTGTGTCAGTTCATGGCGCATCGTTAGAGTTCGTATTTCAACTTGGTGAAAAACAGAATCCGAGACTTGACAGATTGCTTTCTGATGTCGCACGGTATATGGCTTTTAACAAGGATAGCACAAAGTTAATTGCTAAAGGCATGGATGGAACCTTGGTAGAGTGGGATATTCACTCACGCCAAAAACGAGAAGTAGGAGATATCCACGCAAAACGATTGTTTGTTTATGCTGCTGGTACTAATCAACTTTTAATTCAGAAAGAGGATGATGTTACAATTCTCAATCTTGGAGGTGGCGATGAAACACAGATAATAAAAGGTCAGTATGAAAGTGGAAGTCTCTCGGCAGACAGCACTTTGGCAGTATTGTCAAAAGGTGACAAAGAATTTGAATTTTGGCAACTCGCTAAGGAGAGTCCGAAGTCTGTAAAGACCTTTCTGACAACTTTGCCGATTAGGAATGGTCTTACGCTTTCTAATGATGGTAAATATATTGCGGCTGCCGAAGGCACTTATCGTGATGACGTAGGACATCGCACAATTGTTGAGATTTGGGATGCAAACAATGAAAAGCAACCTATGCGTGTTTTCAACACTGGCGAAATTCTTGGCATGTGGAATTTGGTGTTTTCAAATGGCGGAACGATGCTCGCTGTTGACACGCAACTCAACGCGAAATCTGGGATTTGTGTATGGAATATAAAAACAGGAGCGCGGCTCCTCAACAAATCTGGATTTGAAGCATATTGGACACGTGCCCTCGCTTTTGCACCCAATGAGAATTCAAATTCTACGGAATACCTTGCTTCTGGAGACGAAAAAGGCAATCTCCGAGTATGGAAAATTCCGGGTGGAGAATCAATAATTTGGGAAACCTATCCTACTGGCATTCAAGCGTTAGCATTTTCACCCAACGGTGCGTATTTGGCAGTCGCATTATGGGATACCACAATTCAGATTTTAAGGTGGAAAAGAGATGGAAAATCACAGTAAATTTTACACTGATGAAAAGGGACGTACCCGATGGCACGTTAACGATGAAATAGCGTTAAGACTATTGGAACTACATACATTCCTGATTATTGCAGACTATCCAGAAGATCATGCCTCGCGATATCCGCGTTTGGCACATTCCATCTCCCGTTTTCCAGAATCCATCGCTGATCTTGTCGATCAAGGACGGTTGATAGAAGAAATTGGTGGGGTTGGTGAAATAGTTGAGACTATCATCACTGAATATCTACAAACTGGAACGTGTTCGAAAGTACAGGATTACGCAGGTGACATTCCGCAGACAGTTGCAGAACTTGTTCCCATTCCTGGGCTTGGTGCGAAAACAATTAAGCGCTTATATGAGGATATTGAAGTTGATAGCCTTGCTACCCTCCGAACAGCAATTGATGAAGGTAAACTCAAAGGTTTCAAAGGTATTGGAAAGAAAACGTTAGATAAAATTGAGGAATACCTCAATACAAACTTATAAATTAACATTCCTTGAACTGCGGATATAGGGGACCGCAATAGAGATGATATTATGGCAAATGTACAAATCACAGGTAATATGGTTGGTGGCAAAAAGCATGGGTATTGGATTACCTATTATGATAATGGAATAAAACGTAGCCAAGGCCGCTACATTCATGGGAAAAAAGATGGTATTTGGATTCAGTACTACAAAGATGGCAACAAGGCAACTGAAGCTTGCTTCCGAGATGATAAGTTGAAGGAAATCATATATCCTTCCGCGTGAAAATAAAACTTTGGCATATATGTTAACTAAAATGATGTGCGATGCAAAGTAGTAGGCACACTCCGTGTACCGTAATTTTTCACTTGGAACGGCACGCGGAGCGTGCCTACTACCATGTTCAAACGACGCTAAATGCGTGTGCCGTATTGTCGGAAAACCGAACCTACCGGGATGAAGAAACACTAATTGACAGTTACAGGTATCGTGAATTCAATCCAGCACGCATTCGTTCAAACTCGCGATTTTAGGAAATAACAGACATATCTACTCATCTTGGATGTAAACTATGGCAAATTCACGAACTACCGGTGAAATGGTTGGTGGTAAAAAACATGGATATTGGGTTACCTACTACGCGAACGGTTTAAAACGCAGCGAAGGAAACTATATTCATGGCAAAAAGGAAGGTCCTTGGATCCAGTACCACAAGAATGGCAACATTTATGTTGAAGCCTTTTTCCATAATGATAAGCATGAAGGCACTTACACATCCTATCATGAAAATGGAACCCTCGGAATGATTGGGACTTATCCCAAACATGAGGGCAAATCTTATGATGGTAAAAAGGAAGGGGCATGGCAATGGTACGAAGACGATGGAGAAACGATCTGGCGTATCATCACCTATAAAAGAGGTGGTGCCCGCGCAAAACCCGACGAATATCCACTCGGGACATGCCACGTTTGTGGTGAAGCGAAACGTCTAAAGTGGGGCGATAATTGTCCCCAGTGTAGTGCCGAGACTGATTAAAATAGGGTTCAGCAATGTCATTTGTTCTTCTTGTAGGAGCGAGCTCCAGCTCGCACCCTCCAAAATCCTTGATATTCTTCATTTTATACAAGAGATACCATCAAAAAACAAATCTTATACTGATTAGAAAGCACGGAGACGAACTATGACAAACGAAGAAATAGCACAGAAGTTGATGGAGCTTAATACGATTCTACTTGTAGCTGACTATCCAGAAGACCATGCTTCCCGTTATCCTCGCTTAGCGTATACAATTTCTCGGATGGAGGAATCTGTGGCGGAATTGGTCGCACAAGGACGATTGCAAGACGAGATTCCGGGCGTGGGAGATATAGTCGCTACCATCATCACTGAATATGTTGAGACTGGAACATGTTCTAAATTACAAGAATACGCAAGCGACGTTCCAGAGACAATTGTTGAACTCATACCCATCCCTGGACTCGGTCCCAAAACAATTAAACTTCTATATCAGGAGGTTGGCATTGACAGTCTGCTATCACTCCGAACAGCAATTGATGAAGGTAAGTTAAAAGGGATCAAAGGTATTGGTCCGAAAACAATAGAAAAATTTGAGGAATACCTTGACGAAAATTTGCAATAGGGATTCCAAAGAATACTGGTATACATTTACTACACAAGAGGTGAATCATGCCAAGTAAACTTGATACGGGTGAGATGGTTGATAGTAAAAAACACGGGTATTGGATTACCTATTACGCGAACGGGGTAAAGCGAAGCGAAGGCAACTACATTCACGGCAAAAAGGATGGACCTTGGATCAATTATCACAAAAATGGAAACAAATCTGGTGAAGCCTCCTTTCGCGAAGGGAAATATGAAGGACCTTGTATCAGCTATCATGAAAATGGGAATCTCAGATCCAAGGGTGCCTATCCTAAACATGAAGGTAAATCTTACGATGGCAAAAAGGAAGGACCATTTTACGGGTACGAGGAAGATGGTGAAACGGTATGGCTAATCGTAACCTACAAGAAAGGCGGTGCCCGCGCAAAACCGGATGAGTATCCACTCGGAACGTGCCACGTTTGTGGCGAAGGAAGACGTTTAAGTTGGGGTGATAATTGTCCAAAATGTGGCGCAGAAGTTGATGAGGCATAAGCAATGAGGTAGATTATGGCAAGTACACGAGATACGGGTGAAATGGTCAACGGTAAGAAACACGGGTATTGGATTACATATTTCGCGAGTGGATTAAAAAGAAGCGAAGGAAACTTTATTCACGGCAAAAAGGATGGGAAATGGATTCTATATCACAAGAATGGGAATATTTCCAGCGTAGCCTATTTTCGTGATGATAAGTACGAAGGCGATTATATCTGCTATCATGAGAATGGGAATCGCAAATGGGGTGGTCCCTACAAAAAACATGATGGCACCTCTTCCGATGGGAGAAAAGAAGGCGTGTGGCATTGTTGGGAAGAGGATGGCGAGACGGTGTGGCGTATTATTACATACAAGAAAGGCGGTGCCCGCGCAAAACCAGATGAACATCCGTTTGGTGAATGCGACGGTTGTGGTGAAGGCAGACGTTCAACCTGGGGTGATAACTGTCCACGATGTGGTATTGAACTTGACTAACAGTACGCCGTACGGGATAATAAGAAAAAAGGAGGCAAAAAATGAAAGTCATAAATATTTCGGTTGTTATACTGGTACTATTTCTTACTGGAGTCTGGATTCACGAAAGTTGTGCGGCAATTGATGCAGAATCCGTAATGGGTGTATGGCTCTTCGATTCAGGAAAAGGGGCAGAAGTTAAGGACTCCTCAGGTAAAGGAAATGATGGCAAGATTGTTGGGGCAAAACGAGTAGAAGGTAAGATCGGCATGGGTGTTGAATTTGATGGGAGTAATCAGGTTGTCATTCCCGCAAGTGCTACCATTGACGATTATCGCGATGGGTTTACGTACTTGCTCTGGGTAAAACCCCTGGGAGTGCCGGGTGGTCCGCATATTCGTCTCATAGAAAGAGATTGGCACAATCCAAATATTCTTATCGGTCCCAATGATTTCTACGGAAGTTTTGTATTCAATGGTGGAATAGATAATAGCCAAATACGGAGCGGGACATGGGAATTGGAAGAGTGGAGTTTTGTTGCACTCACGCACGATGGCAAGACGCTTATATTATATGTCGACGGTGAAGAAGTTGCGGACATCAACGTTGGACAACCCGATCTCACCAAAAATCGAGAAAGCGGCTCCATCTGGTTAGCACGATGGAAAGGTGAAGCGGGTTGGGACTTTTCGGGAGTCCTCGACGAAGTGGCGATTTTCAACACCGCTCTGGATGTAGACGACATCAATGATATTATGACAAAAGGGCTTGAGGACGCACTCGCTGTGTCTCCCTTGGGCAGGTTAACAACAACTTGGGGTAACATCAAAACTGGTAAAGTAAGGCAATAGTAAAACTATACACTAAGACATCCACAACTTCTTTAATAGGAGGGTTTTACTAAAAGTGCATCCGTTGGAGTGTTAAGGTGAAAATTAACACACAAAGGAGGACAGAAGCATTATGACAATTGATTTTGACTATTGGATCGCCTGGGGATTGATTGCGATTTTTTTCGCTTTTCAACCCTCAGGCGATTTATTGGCTGAAACCGAAAAAGCTTCAGCACACCGCACAGCGGCAGCTATTCGCATTGAAGGCGCACCACCAAAATTGGATGGCTTTTTGGACGACGACATCTGGAAGATTGCCCCACTTCACGAAAACTTTCGTCAACGCGACCCCGTTGAAGGCGAACCCGCCTCTGAACGCACTACATTCCAAATCGTCTACGATGACGATGCACTCTACTTTGGAATCATGTGCTATGACAGTGAACCGGATAAAATAGATACCCAATTAATCAGGCGTGACAATGTTTTTGTTGACTCAGATAAAGTCAATATTAACATTGATCCACATTACAACAGACAGAGTGCTTTCTGGTTTACTGTGCATCCTTCAGGATCCGTGACAGACGGTATCATTTCCGATAATAAATATCCTGACAGGACATGGGATGGTGTGTGGGATGCCAAGACGCAAATTCACGCGGATGGTTGGTCAGTCGAATACAAAATCCCGTTTCATGTACTGCGTTTTTCTCCAAAGGATAAATATGTTTGGGGACTCCAAGTTAATCGGTATATTAGCAGAAAAAAAGAGGATGCCCATTGGCGTTTGATTAAGAAAGATGAACCGGGCTGGGTGGCCCGCTTGGGAGACCTCACTGGCATCAAAGATATTCATCCCTCCCGACATCTTGAAATTGTGCCTTATGCGATGGGTAGGACAATCCTCAATAGCAAAACAGATTTGTGGGGAAATATTGGCACTGATATCCAATATGGGATTAGTACCGGAACCACCCTCAATGCCACAATCAACCCCGATTTTGGACAGGTAGAAGCGGATCCTGCCACTTTGAATCTCTCTGCCTATGAAGAGTTTTTTGAGGAACGTCGTCCCTTCTTTGTCAAAGGAGCGTCAATCTTTCAAACCAGTGGACATCGTTTCTTTTATTCCCGCCGTATTGGACGGCGCCCGGGGCATTTTGATATCCCCTCTGGTGCAAAGGAACTGAACCGTCCTGAATCGACAACGATTCTCGGTGCTGCCAAAATTGTTGGCAGAACGCAAGGGGGAACTTCTTTCGGTATCATGGAGGTAGTCACCGCACCTGAATATGCCCAAATCAAGGAAAACGGCAATCACAGTGAACATCTCATTGAACCCTTGACAAACCATTTTGTAGGGCGAATCAATCAAGACGTGTTAAAGGGGAATTCGCGTGTTGGGTTGATAACCACCGCTGTTAATCGTCAAAACTCCAATGCTGCTTATGTAAGTGGGCTTGATTGGGATTTGAAGTTTGTCCAGGAACGTTTCTTAATAAGCGGCACCTTAGCAGTAAGTCAGACGGGGAAACTTGATGCCCGTAAATCGGGCTATCTCGCCCACTTCAACTTTGCTAAACGCGGCGGATGGTTGAGATTTGATACCGATTTTAAAGCACTCTCTCCCGCTTTTGAGACAAATGACCTCGGCTACCACCAACGTAGTGACAAATTAGATTGGAATTACGACTTCACGATACGCAAAGAGAATCCATTTAGCATCTTCCGACGTGTCAGATTTGGGCTTTATGGCTGGCGCACTTGGAACTACGACAGGGTGAATATCAAGAATTTCTCGGAAATATGGACAATTGGTCTTTTTAAAAACTATTGGGACTACGAACTCTGGGTTGCACGTAACTTTGAATCGTTTAGTGATGAAGACGTAAGACGGGGTGGCACACTGATCAAAAATCCACCGGGTTGGTGGGTTGCCGCCCGACTGGCAACTGACAGCCGCAAAATGGTTCAATTAGATATGAATCAGATCTTCTCATGGGTTGACGACAGAAGTTCGTATGGGTATGATGTCCGGTTCGGTCTACGCATTAAGATCGCATCTAACGTTGAGTTTACCGTTGGCCCACGGTATAACTATCAGAAACGGGATGCACAATGGGTAGATATCGTTGAAAAGCATATCAATGGGAAAACGCAGCAACATTACGTTTATGGGGAACTTGAGAACCGCACTTTAGACTTCACCACGCGCGCAAACATCAGTTTTACACCAACGCTGAGCCTCCAATTCTACGTACAGCCTTTCATCACCATTGGTGATTATACTCACTTTAAAGAATTGATAGAACCGAAATCTTACCAGTTTCAACCGTATCCACTAAATGAGAACCGTGACTTCCATCGGCGTTCTTTACGTGGAAACACCGTTCTCCGCTGGGAATTTCGTCCCGGCAGCACACTATTTTTCGTCTGGTCTCAATCGCGTGAAGCTGCCTTGGAATCGGTTCAGGAAGCAGACCTTGAATTTCGTCCGCTGCATCGCTTGGGCAGCAGTTTCACAGATGATGGGCAAAACATATTTTTAATAAAATGTCGGTATTGGTTTGGAATATAGTTTATAATTCACCATAGAGAACTTGGAAACTATAAATCATGACAATGATTAAGCTTTCTGTCCTGACTGGACACACTCGCTCAGTACGTTCCGTGGCATTTTCCCCGGATGGAACTACACTTGCAAGCGGTGGTTTAGACACAACAATAAAGCTATGGGATACTATAAGCGGCACCAAAAAAATAACACTTACTGAGCATAATGCCCCAGTCAATACTGTCGCTTTTAATCCTGATGGCTCGTTGTTGGCAAGTGTTAGTGAGGATGGCACGATACGTTTGTGGAATCCTACAAGTGGTGAACTGCAAAAGACACTCACTGGACATAGCGATTGGGTTTGGAGTGTTGCGTTTTCACCAGACGGAAACACACTTGCAACTGGAAGTTTGGACAATACAGCGCGACTCTGGGATGTTGTTAGCGACGACCATAAAGGGACATTCACAGGTCATCGCGGCAGTGTCTTGAGTGTCGCTTTCAGTCCCGATGGTGAGACGCTGGCAACTGGGAGCGCAGATGAAACTGTCCGCTTATGGGATATTAAAACGCAGCATTGTAAAACAACACTTACGAGACATCAAGGTAATATCTATAGTACCGTTTTCAGTCCTGATGGTCAAATCCTCGCAAGTGGCGGAAGTTTTGATAAAACCGTACGGCTATGGAATCCAGCAAATGGATCATACAAAGCAACGCTCAGCGGACATTCACACAGAGTATGGAGTATCGCTTACAACCCTGACAGCACCATACTGGCAAGTGGAAGTGCTGACAAAACACTAAGGTTATGGGATACGTCCAGTGGAACATGTAAAGCAGCACTTAACGGGCATACAGGCAGGGTATCACAAGTTGCCTTCAATTCTCATGGAGACCTTCTCGCCAGTGGAAGTACTGACAAGACAATTGTCCTGTGGAAACGAGTTAGATAATTAATGCTGGATTATCTCTTGTGGGAGGGCTTTGTAACCCCGATTTCCGATCAAATAACCCTACAGATGATTTATGAGATACGCTCTAATATAATCACAGAAAAATGGTATACGGGGTGTGTAAAGTTCTTGTCACTTGTTAGTTCACGGATTATGCGGATTCTGTAGGAGCGACCTCCTGGTCGCGACCGGGAGGTCGCTCCTACAGAAGAGACCCAAGTCAATGTCCAATATACTTGTGGCAATTGAGAAATCCAAATCAACACTGAATGCGCGTATGGCATTCAGTGGAGTTGAAACCCCTCCAACAAGAGAAAAAGAGTATTCAGGCCAAAAACTTTACACACCCAACAAGACTCCTAATTTGCAATATCACCCCAAATATGTTAAAATATAGAGAGCCAAAAACTATGACGTGACGATTTGGAGGGAATTGATGTATAAAATCGGTCTCATTCCAGGAGACGGAATTGGCCCCGAAGTAACGCGTGAAGCAATGAAGGTCTTCGGGGCAGCAGCTGCACAAGAAGGAATTAAATACGAAACTGTTGAGTACGATGTCGGTGGAGACCGATATCTGGAAACAGGTGAAGTGCTACCAGATTCAGTGCTTGAAGAACTCCGGGAACTTGATGCAATTTATCTTGGTGCGATTGGGCATCCCGATGTCAAACCTGGCATTTTGGAGAAAGGGATTTTACTAAAGGTCCGGTTTGAACTTGATCTCTATATTAACCTGCGTCCTGTAAAACTATATCCTGGTGTACCAACACCGTTGAAGGACAAAGGTCCAGAAGATATTGACTTCATCATTGTTCGCGAAAATACAGAAGGCTTATACTCCGGAATCGGTGGTTATTTGAAACGCGGCACACAGGATGAAGTTGCAATCCAAGAGATGATTAACACCTATAAAGGTGTGGAACGATGTGTTCGCTATGCGTATGAACTCACCCGAAAACGCAACAAGACGAATACCTTAACCTCATGCGATAAAGCAAACGTACTTACCTACGCACATGACTTGTGGCGACGTGTCTTTGACGAGGTTGGAGAAGATTACCCTGATATAAAAAAAGAATACGCATTCGTGGACGCGACAACGATGTGGATGGTTAAAAATCCTGAATGGTTTGATGTGATTGTAACTTGTAATATGTTCGGGGACATCATTACTGACCTTGGGGCAATGATTCAAGGCGGTATGGGTGTTGCAGCATCAGGTAATTTGAATCCAGAAAGTGTCGCTATGTTTGAACCGATCCACGGTTCAGCACCGCGGTATACGGGAAAAAATCAGATTAACCCCATTGCCGCTGTCGGTGCAGCAGGCATGATGCTGGATCACCTTGGGCATGCTGACGCAGCTGTAAAAGTGGAAAAGTCTATTAGTGATTTGCTCGCAAGTGGAAAAATTAAAGATCTCGGGGCTGGAAGAATGGGGTATACTACTGAAGAGGTTGGAGACCTTATCGCACAAGGTTTGTAAATTGAGTTTGGTATAACCACAATTTCAACGACACTATTATGCCAATTGTGCAGTGAAGTTAATCCGATTTGAAGAGCGAGTCCACTTATTGAAGGTATACATATCAAAAGCACTTAGCATTTTGTAGCCTGCTGCTTTGAGTAATTTATTGACCGTATCTACCTCATAAATTCGTTGTTTGTGAACCTCTTCATAGCGTCTAAACAACTCGCCTTCACGTATAAAAAAAGTTAGGAAGGTGCGGCACATTTTGGTGTGATAGAGATAATTATTCTTCCAAATATAGGAATAATCTTCGTGGTTTTCAGAAAATGTTTTGTTGTGGAAATGCTCTACTATATTCCGTTCAGTCGTGACATCAAAGATAAATAATCCGTCCTGCACGAGATGTTTAGACACAGTTTCAAACATACCACTTAATTCATTTTCGTTGTCTGCATAATTTATGCTGTCATAGGTGCAAAGGATCGCATCAAACTGCTCATCTAACCGAAAATTAAGCATATCTCCATGATGGAATGTGATTGGCAAGTTTTGATCTTTGGCTTTTTCACGGGCAATGTTCAGCATTCCTTTTGCCCTATCTATCCCGGTCACCAGATATCCCTTTGATGCTAATAAGACGCTTAATGCTCCCGTTCCGCACGCCAAATCAAGGATATTCCGTGGTTCACAACCGTACATTTTAAAAAGTGATTCTATATAATCGCTCCATCGTGGATAGTTAACGTTTTTCATCATCCGGTCATAAGCATAGGCAAATTTTTCATAAGGCGGTGTTAATAGCATTGACATCAATTGCTCAATTTTTCTTTATATCCTACAGCAGCATTGAGCATCCTCAGGAGGGTATTGATTTCCTCCGCGTTCCAGGTTTCATCGTCGTTCGCTTCAATAGCGTATTCACCTGCAGCTTTAATTTTACGAAGGCTGATTTTTCCTGTGATAAAACTAAATGGTATTCGCTGTGCCGCGCTTTTAACTCTTTCAAAAGTATTTATTATGTCATTGCGATTTACACCTTCGGGTGCTTGTCTAACCATAGCATCCTTCAACGTCTCCGCACCAAATTCGAAAAGTGCAGCAATGATAAACCATTGGAAAATAGAAAGGCAAACCATGAATATCAGCAAAATAGTTAACACCTTGGTCAGACGACGTTTCCAATTGCGGTTCTCTGTGCTCATTTTGAATTTACCTCTTTGATTTTCGCAACACTAATACAATGGCATTATTAAATACGATAGGATATATTAGCATCTCACCTGAATGTTGTCAATAAAAAACAAATGTTCATCATGGTTATTCAGTTTTAAGAATAATCGGTTAATAGGTTTTACTGAGAGTTTATATTGTAGGTCCAAATCAACGCTATGAATGCCTTTAGCAGAATGCGCGTATGGCATTCTGCATGATTCAGCGGGTAGAGTTTACGAAACCCGACATGATCGCACTGTCACACTAAGATTGTCCAAATCAACGCAGCATGCGCTTTTGGCATGCTGCGGGTTTCGCTTCGCTCTACCCGACCTACAATGCGACTATAAATATTAACGTTTGCAATAAAATGCACAGAAAAACTGAAAAATCCTGAATGTTCATCAAGTTAGTTATAATCCATCTTGATATCAGAACCAATTAACCGATAACCATTATGAAAATAGGTATTGTAGGTCGACCACACGTAGGAAAAACGACAGTTTTCAACGCTTTAGCACATTCTAATGCTGAAATTGGGGGCTACACCAGCAAAAAACAGATAAATCTTAGCACTGTATCTGTTTCAGATGAACGTTTAGAACCTTTGGCAAAGGTGTTTCAATCTGAGAAAATTATACCCGCGACGATTGACTACATGGATGGTGGCGGCACCTCGCGTTCAGCAATAAATCCTAATATTGAACGTCTTGAGCACACAGCGTTAGACCCTGAAGTGCTTGGTGAACTCCGCACTGTTGATGCACTTGCTCATGTTGTCAGACTTTTTGAAGATGAAACAGTGCCACATGTTGATGGTTGCGTTCATGCTGAAAGAGACATTGAATCTGTCAATTTGGAATTTGCACTCTCTGATCTCCAAATCATTGAAGGACGAATCGATAGACTTGAAAAACTGCTGAAAAACCAAAAGTCCGCTGAACATCAAAATGAACTGCGGATTTTAGAAGAATGCAAACAGTCCCTTGAGGAAGGAAAACCGCTTCGTTCTCTTACAATATCAGAAAATGAGGAAAAGTTAATACGAGGTTACGGGTTCTTAACACAAAAGCCTCTACTACTTATTTGCAACATCAGTGAAACGCAACTTGACGAAGCAGATGAAATTTTAGGGCGCTTTGCTAAATATGAGGGACTACCACAGACCGGTGTTATTGTACTCGCAGCACAATTAGAGATGGAAATCGCCCAACTTGATTCCGCAGACACTGAAGTATTTATGGCTGAAATGGGATTGAAGGAATCCGCATTAGAGAGGTTCATTCATACTTCATATCAATTAATGGGGTTAATCACATTTTTTACAGGCGGTCTAAAAGAGACGCGGGCATGGACACTTCGGAGTGGGCAAACCGCTGTGGAAGCTGCTGGATTGATTCATACCGATTTTGAACAGGGATTTGTCCGTTCAGAGTGCATCAATTGGGAAGATTTAGCTACTTGTGGCAGCTACACGCAAGCGCGTAGTAAAGGATTAGTTAGAGCGGAGGGAAAAACATATCAAGTTCAAGAGGGTGATGTTTTAACGATTTTAGCAAATGCAACTAAATGATTGATTAATAATTGTTTTCAGGTTTACTTTGTGTTAATATATTTTCTACAACTCATCCCGCAATTTCATGATTGCTTCTCTCATTTTTACCCCCATCTGTTGATACATTTCCCGTTTTACTTCAGTTTCATCTATTCCACTAAAATCAATTGGTTCTCCAAAAATTACATTCAATTTCGCACGACGTATACGACTACTCCCGCGCGGTAACATTTCCCCTGCACCACAATGATATACCGGAATTGTTGGGACATCTGCTCTATGAGCAATAAAACATGCACCATCATGCGCTTTGCCCATAGTGCCATCAGCGCTCCGAGTGCCTTCTGGGAAAATTAGAACTGCTTTTCCTTCTTTCAGAAGAGAAATTGTTCTTCGTAAAGCACCGAAGTCAGCGGACCATCTATTCACCGGATAAGCATTAAATGCAGTAATTAACTTACCTAAACCGGGAATTTTGAAAAGATTGCTACGCCCCATGAAATGTATTTCACGATTTGCGGCAGACCCTATAATCACCGGGTCTAAAATGCTGATATGATTTGAGACGAGCAAAACTCCGCCTCCCCTTGGAATATGTTTAACACCGCGTGCTTCAAGGCATCCCATTACTTTACAAAACAGATTTGTAAGTCTATGCCCCCACCGATACAAGCGGCGTGACGACCAGAACTGATTATTAGTATACCACATGAATCTTCGTTATAGCATTGATGCTTTAACCCTCCCCTAAATATTAACCCTGATCAATTCCACTACTTACCTGTGCAACGATAAAGTCTACTACTTCTTCAATCGTTTTGCCAGTCGTGTCTACGTGAATCGCGTCCTCAGCCGCTCGTAGTGGGCTATGTTCTCGCGATGTATCCTTTTCATCACGCGCATTAATTTCCGTTTCCACTGCCTCTAAAGTTGTATCCACATTTTGGGCTTGAAGTTCTGCAAACCTTCGCTTTGCGCGTTCCCTCACAGATGCGTCGAGATAAAATTTAAAATCGGCATCTGGAAATACAATCGTCGTCAAATCCCTTCCTTCAGCAATAATACTACCTTCTTTTCCAATTTTTTGTTGATGTTTAACAATCTCGTGCCGAATCTCTGGAACTTTTGCAATATCCGCAACTAAATTATTCACTTCTGGTGTGCGTATCTGAACTGAAACATCATCAGAATTTAGCAAAATCTTTCTGCCATTTTCCTCAAAATTGATACGACATGTTTTCACAAGTTCTATGAGTTTGGGTATATCTGTTTCTACTTTATTTTTTATTGCAAGCACTGTTACTGCTCGGTACATTGCACCGGAATCGAGGTAAAGCAATCCGAGTTTTTCTGCAACAAGTCGAGCAACAGTGCTTTTCCCGGATCCGGCAGGTCCATCTATTGCGATTGTCACATCATCTCCAGTCTGTTTCATTTCTTTTACAGATTTTCTCTCTGTTTTTTTACAATATCTTGGGCTTCCAAAAGTACGCGTTCAATTTCAGCATGATTATATGTCTCAAGAAAAGTTCTGAATTCGTTTAAATTTTGGGAGAACGCATCCATTAATAATAAAAGCACATCTGCATTCTGCGTGAAAATACTTGTCCATAATTCAGGCGAACCTGCAGCAATGCGCGTGGTATCCCGAAAACCTGTCGCCGTAAAATCCAGTGCCTTGCCGTTTGGTGTTTCCACGTTAGCCACACTGTTGGCAAGAATGCTTGCAATCAGATGGGGAAAGTGGCTCGCGGCACCGATAAGTTGATCATGCACTGCAGGTGAACACAGATACGGTTGTGCCCCAACTAATTCCCAGAGGTTCTTAACTAATTGCAGGGCAGCCTCATCCGTATGTTTTGTCGGTGTTAAAAGACATTTAGCATTTTCAAATAAGTCTGCCCGCGCAGCACCAACGCCTGTTTCATGTGATCCTGCCATCGGGTGTCCGCCAACAAATGAGATACCTAATGATGGAACTGCCCGCACTTGTGTCTCAACCGACTGGACTAATAACGATTTCGTGCTTCCCACATCGGTAACTACAATCCGCTTTTTCTGGTTGTCAACAACAGATTCAATGATGCGTTTTACAAACATTGGTATAAGTTTCACTGGCATGCAAAGGACTACAAGGTCACTGTCTTGAATTCCTTCTGCCACATCAGTTGTCACAGAGTCCACTGCATCTTGTTGTTGTGCATTTTCGAGTCTGTGTATGTTCCGTCCCAAACCGACGCGCTGCCCCTGAAATCCGTTTTTCTTCAGTGCCAACCCAAGTGAACCGCCTATTAAGCCGACTCCCCATATCGTGATTTTACGGATTTCTTTTATCTGTTGTGTGGCGATTTTCGGTTTGTTGTCTGTAAACATACAGTAGGATTCCTTAGACATTGTTCATTCTATTTTAAGAGAATCTTACCGCCTATGTCAAGTGAAAAGTCGTCTTAAGCAATGCATGAAAAAATGCTCTGTACCATAAATAACGGCATAGATGAAAGATTCCACTTTCTTCTATACCGCTATTACACAATATCTTGTCCATTGTGGTTTGCCAAACGATCGACATTACTCCTTAATCACAAAGAATTTCTCCTCTTTAATCCTTTCTTCGGGGAAACGCGCACGCGCCCAAATCGCTTTGGCATTCTCAATCATCTGCGGATGGCCACATGCATAAACAACTGAGTTCGTATGGTCATAACCCATCTGATCACCGTATTTCCGAACAACATCTTCCGCACGACCACTTTCACCTTGCCATTCCGTATCTTCCCAAGGACGACTCACAGTCGGCACAAAAGAAAACCATTCTTCTTGTGCCGCGAGTTCATTGAGTTCATCCATGTAATATCCAAGTTCCCATGAACGACTGGCACCGACAATTGCGAGAATCTGATGCGGACTTGACTTGCCTTGTTCCTGTTCAATTTTCTGTGTGCGCGCAATACTGATATACGGTGCCGCGCCTGTGACAGTCCCAGCCATGACGTGACGTGTCATGCCGCTCTCCGTGTCCATCACAAATTTGCCAACGAGGCGGTCTCTGATAAAAACTGTGTCTCCAAGTTTTAGTTCCCAAAACAGTGGAGTCGTTGCTCCTTCCGGTACTAATTCTACGAAGACTTCCATAAAAGGTTCGTGCGGTGAGGACACAATAGAATAGGGACGTTGGACGATCTTCTCATCAACTTCAAACCCGATAGTGGCGTATTGCCCCGGAATAAAAGGAAGTTGCTGATCAGTTTTGAACTTAAATGCAGCTAAATCTTCTGAAAAATCTTCACGTTCAATGAGTTCGCCCATACAGTATCGCGATCTGGAGCTTTTTCTTTGCATAATCGTTTCCTTCAATAATAGAAAATAGTGGAGTTTGATTTCCTAACCTATATTATACTTAAAACCAAAATCTTTATCAAATATTTTTTGAACAGTGGATTATACAACATGTTTATGGCAAAAATGGCACGATGTAATGTGTAAATACCTGAAGTGCCATCGATTTTTTAGACCATAATTTCGTAAAGCTAAGACAAGTATTCT
>JAPPIG010000001.1 GCA_028820635.1 Candidatus Poribacteria bacterium | reverse complement strand
ACTATGGAGGCCTTGCCATGACTGAATCCGGAGCCACAATGTAAACACTACCTAACCATCCCCAACTTAAAGCTCGGTACGCTCATATTCTGTGGGAAAGTCCAAAAAAGCACGGAAAGTTTGCCAAAATAGCGGTTGGTTCGTATCTGGAAACGGTTTCGATTTATGAGCAGAAATATGACGAAGGTGAGGACTGCAGCCGTGAAATATCAGAAATTGTCATCAATGCTTATTCTATCGCTCATCGAGTCGGTTATGAAGTAGAAAAGACTAAATCGGAGATAAAACGGCTGATCCGAAAATTTAGTTCAGGCGCAGCATTTTCTGCAGGTGATCTCATTCAATTCATGTTGAAGTCCAAAAAGCTATTTACTACAGCTGACTTTGAGGGTTTAGAAAATATGTGCTGGCAAATTGCGGAGTCTTTTGTAAAGGACGGGCACACGACAATTGACTATCTCACATTGGGAGAGGAGATCGATCAAAGACTTGGCAAGCGATCTCATGATTGGTTTCTCCGAATTGCCCAACATTATGAGACTATGATGAAGGCGCACGAACCAGATCCGCTTGTTGCATTGCATTTTTGCATGGAAGCAATTGGAAACTATAAAAGAATTCGTGATGAAGAAAAGGTGAGGGAATTAGAGCAACGTTACGTTGAGCTCAAGGATTCTGCGGAATTTAAAACTTTTGAGACGGAAGTTGACTTAACGGAAATCGTGAAGAACTCAAAAGAGTTTGCGAGAAGTTTTGTGAAAAATTCGACTTCTGAGGAAATTATCAGTTGCTTAATTTCAGATCAAAGTTTTCTTCCGACATATCAAGGAATCCGAGATTCGCTGAAGGAACAGATTAATCAATCACCAACACTCTATCTCCTTCCAAAGGTTATATCGGATCAAAGTAGAAATACGGCGCAGCACTTTGAGAAGGAGGAGGAGAGAGAATATTTCAGTATACTTGAGAGTTATAGATTGGAACTTGAGTTGGGGTACATTCACTTAATAAACGCAGTTTTCACTGAAGCAATTCTGGATAGGAAATTGACCGTTGATGTATTGCTAAGTTTTTTAAACAAACACTGTTGGTATGGAAAAAATCTGGCATATCCATCACGTAACGGCCATACTTCCGCATATAATTGGTTGAATTTAATTGCGCCAGCTCTCAATGAGTATTTTGTCCAGATGGATTTCCATTTGGCAGATCCGACCCGCAATTATCCTAATTTTGTTTTGAGTCTGGATTCCTTAACGTTAAAAATAGAAGGGCTTTTTAGGGATCTGTGCCGAAATTATAGTGTCACAACTTCCCGCCACAAACAAGATAATTCGCAAAAAAATATAGCACTTGAAAAAGATATTGGTGCCCTGCTACGTGAAGATGCAATTACAGAACTTTTCGATGAAAACTGGATCGGGACGAATCCCATCACGGAGTCCACGATAAACGTGAAGATGCAATTACAGAACTTTTCGATGAAAACGATTTGCTGTTTTTCAAATTCCTATTAGTCGAAAAAGTTGGATACAATCTGAGGCATAAAATTGCTCATTCTCTGTTGCCATTCCAGGGGTACGGTTGGTCTTATATGAACTTGATGATATTAGCTTTACTTCGCTTAGGCAAATATGATTTTGGAGAAGAGGAAGAGATTTAGTTTTTTCGAAAAGGAAGGCTGGCAAGCATTAAAGCATCTTCGCCTAACGCGTTGAACGTGCGATGAATCGCACTACTACAAACCAGATGCATACTACTCCGCTGGAACGAGCGCGGTTATAATACAGTGATGATCTCTTATCCTGTCCATCCTTTGATCCTATAAATCCTGATTCAGACGATAAATACCTACAGTCCTCCATGAAATTCTGATGCCGCAATTGAACTGATTAAGCGTACCTATCAAGATGTAGGAGTCGAAGTGTGAGGTTTGAAAATTCGCCCCTTGATATATTATGCTTTACATGTTATAATACTTTCATGTCACTATTCTGGGGTCTATAAGTTGTAGCTGTGCTTATCTGGCAACTTGGAACTTTACGCCCCTTAATCCGCGATTTAAACGATACACACATTACATCAGAAAGAACATGAGAAAATGTTACACTTTCCGCCAAATTATTTTTTTCCAAAACGGAGAGGTGAAGAAAAAGGGACCATAAACCCTTACGGCCACTGGGTTTTCTGCCAATAGCTGTTACCTACCAAATGTTACACTGGTGTAACATTTTAACGAGACAATTTATCAGGATGTTATATTTACTTCAACAAAACAATTTTCATAGTAACCCTAAAAAGTACGAAATTTCCAAAGTGGCTCTAAACCCATACCGTGACTGGGTTTTCAGGGGATCGAATCGAGTCCCAATTTTAAAGTTTCATAGTAAACGCCAAAAAATGTAATACCCTCCAAATGGCTCTAATCCCATACCACACCTATGTTTTGAAAGGGTTACAAAGACCCTTTTTCAAACGCTTACTATGAAATACTATGAAATTTTCATACCTCTATAGTCTTCAATAGTCAACCGAATAGTAGCACTGTTGATGGTACGGCAGACAGGATCACGGGACTTTACGGGCTGGAAGCCCAAATCTTTAGATTTGGGAGGAAAGCCCGCTCTTGTGAATTAGACCAAACGTCTAAAATTAATAGAAAAAAACGCTTGACATTTCTACGAAATTGTGGTTTAATATATGTATCTCGTGGACCGACATATACAGCGTAACCGCTCGGTTGCGTGTCGGTCCCACCTACTGTATAGGGGTTAAAACGAGATACGAGATATACCATGAGATTGACCTTTCAGTATCCTGTGTATCCTACGCGAACACAGGAGCAAATATTGTTAGCGTGGTTT
>JAPPIG010000062.1 GCA_028820635.1 Candidatus Poribacteria bacterium | reverse complement strand
TATAATAAAATGTCCGCATAATGTCAATACTTTTCAAATGTAAACACAACCTAGTTACTGCTAATGTCGCTTTTTGCGCTTCCCAGATTTTCGGTAAGAGAAACGGATTCCTTTTCAGTCCGCGTTGTGCTGCAATACGATCATAATTGAAAGGGGCAAGTTGTACATAGTAAAAGGGGAACTCGCCCTGCTGCCAAACCTCGCGCCACCCGTGGATGAGTGCCTTCATCTTTCTATGGTAGTTCAACCCATCTCTAAGGTTTGATTCCCCTTGATACCAAATAACACCACGGATTGCGTAAGGAATGATCGGATACACCATGCCATTGTAAATCGAGGTTGGTCTCCTATGATTACTAAACGGGTGGACAATTTCGGGCATCTGTGTAAGGATTGCACCGGTTTTCAAAGCCTCCCGTGTTTTGGCTATCCACGCTTCAATTTCCTTGATTTTCTGAGGAAGTTGCTGGCGATAATTCGCTTGTACCTCTTGAACTTCTTTAGATATGTGTTTCAGGGCTGGCACTGAGAGGAAACCCACAAGCGGCGTCCACGGTTCAATGCGGGTACCACCCCACGAGGAATTGATTAACCCAATCGGCACGTTGAGTTCTTTGTGAAGTTTCCGACCAAAGTAGTAGGCAACAGCCGAGAAATTTCGGATTGTCTCAGGACTGGTTTCCTGCCAGTCCGCTTCTACATCTTTCTTGAGCAATCCAGATGATCTTCTCGGCACATAGAACAACCGAATTTTTGGATATGTTGCTGCGGCAATTTCTGCGCCGCTATCCTTTGATGCCCTAACAGACCATTGCATGTTTGATTGACCTGAACAGACCCAGACTTCCCCGAAAAGCACATTCGTAAGTTCCAGGGTGTTACTGCCGGTAACCTGAAGTGTGTATGGTCCACCGGCTTCCATCGCGGGAAGATCGATTCGCCAATTACCGTCGGCATCGGCTGTAGTGGTGAGTACCGGAGGAGATTCGATCCCTTCGGTACTGAGGGTTATAGAGATTTCTTCGCCTACAGATGCCCACCCCCAGATGGGGACCTGCATGTCGCGTTGCAATACCATGTTGCTGCCAATAACACGTGGCAGCGTAACCTCGGAATATACGAGGGCTTGTGTAAAAAATAAAAAGTAAAAAGTAAAAAATAGGACGAGTCGTTTCATATCTTAGCTCCTTTAAAACTGCTTGCTATTGAGGCGTTCCGCAAGGTAACTGTTACGTTCCGTCACCTGTGTGTTATGGATACAGATTCCAAGTGCTTGTTTCGTGCCAACAATCACTGCAAGTTCCTTTGCACGGGTGATGCCTGTATATAGCGAACTTTAGAATTAACAAGATATTTTGAGTTGTAGGAGGGAACTCCGATTCCCGACTATCAGTGAGTTTCGTCGCGATTCGGAGATCACTTCTACAGAAAATGTGTCTCTTTATTTTCAAAATTCGCTAGCAATTTGGGGAAACACCTCCACATCTCGCAAACTCATTGATAAGTATTTCACGTCTTTGACAGTATTGCAAACTTTGAAGGGATTATTCATCTCCTCTGAAGCGACCCAAAGAAGGCCATATCTTCCGAAAATCCGCTATTAGCGTTTCAGCCCGCTCATGAATTTCATTCACATCCCAGTGATCCTTCGCGCAAATTTCGTTATTGAGACGCCTTAGGCCCGCATACTCATCTAAAATTTCCTTTTTCTCCGAGAACACGCGTTTGCCAAGTTTTGCATTGAGTTCTCTGGTGACAAGTGTTAGGTTTCCTATACTGTTCAATAAATTGTTCCGTGCCAGATACAAATGCTTTACATGTTCTATCGGTTCGGTTGCTTCATCAGCGGACAATGCCTCGTAAGTTTTCCATTCACTGTTGAAAGTTCTATTTACCAAAACTCTTTTCATCTCGTTATCATACCTGATCGATTGAGGATCAACAGGTAAACCCCAGGTGGATAACCACGCTTGAGGCATTACATGTTCTAAAGTTGTAAACTTATCTTCAAATGGTAGCGGTTCCGAATAATTGTCTTCACGCCGCATCAGTTCAATGCGATACAAAATATAACGGATGAGCCTTAGCTTGATTTGTCCTGCGGTGTTGATCCAAAGCCCTTCCAATGCAGCTTTGACAAGCATATCGTCAGGAAAAACAAGTGTATCGTCGTCAGGAAAAGGGAGAGGATTTTGAACAAACCTTGTGTGCAGAGTCGGTACAATTTCATTATCCGTTGGATACCTATTCGTCTCTGATTTTTCCATAGACAAGCGTTCTATGAAATTGTCTAAATCAAACTTGCCTCTAAGACTACGGATGAGTCTGCAAAAGAACTTGTTATATTCCTTTAGTCCGCCCTTACCATTAAAACATAACATACGCCGAATTGTATAAGATTCCAAAATATCGAACACGCGTTCTAATTGTTGGCTTTTCAGTCCAACTTCACAGGTCAAAAATAAGACGAATGGATGCAAAGTGGTAATACCAAAGATATGGTAAAATATCATCCGTTTCCCAATGTCGGAAGATTCCTCGCGATCCGTCATTTCTTTATACATTTGCGAATACCGCTCTAATTCTGCAAACTCATCCTTGATGGTTGCCTCTTCCGCTCTCAATTTATCTAAATACCTGCGTTCATAAATATGAAATTCAGGTTTAACACCTTCCTCGCCCAGTTTTGACATTAAGAAATGCTGTAAGAAAGTTTCAGAGGATGCGTTCCCTTCTACTTCAGGATCCCAATAAGGTGTATCAAAATGTTTCCAATACTTCTCATAGAAGCTATCCCTATTTTCACCAGCACGCAGAAATAAATTATTTCGTAGCAAATCAAACTCAAAAAGGTCTTTACCCCGTGCATTCAGCGTTTCAAATATCTTTTCCGGCTTATCGGTATCATCAATCAGTATCTGAACAAAACGAAACTTATTTAGGATGCAATGAAACAAACTATCGAGTTTCTCACGATTACTGTCAATATACTCTGTCATCTCATCATGGAAAAAACTATAGGCCGAAAAAATAGTGCCACCACTCTCCTTGGAAGAACCATTCACTAATGCCAGAAATGAAACTCTATTTCGCTCGCTCGGAACCAGTTTATACAGATCATTTTCTTGTAAACCTTCCCCTTGATTTCGAATGTAGTTTTCAACTTTACTCAAAATGTCACAATACTTCTCTTTTTCACATATATCCCTTATCGCACAGAGAATAATTTGAAAAGTCGTCAGTCTTTGTTGTCCATCAATGATGTCATATTGAGACACATCGCCCGCAAGTGTTTGGTGATGCTGGATGACGATCGCTCCAGTAAAATGTGCAGACCTTCTATCATCCGTTGGTGATTCGTGTAGATGCACAATGTCATTCCACAACGGTTCCCATTGATGCGTCTTATTCCATACATAATGCCGTTGAAATAAAGGTATCTTATACTGAACTTTGTCTTTAAATAACTCGGAGACACTCACTTTTGCTGTGTCTTTTTTCTTTTTTACCATCTATAAAACTCCTATAGGATTACGCAATAATTTGTACGTGTGTTGTAATATCTCATTATGAAGTGATAAACCTATCTGAAAAACTCAACTTTGTTTTCCGATTATTGCCAATTTGATGATACAGTTGTGTCCTAGCGATATGCCAAACAAATAATTGTTGCTTTAACTATAGTTTTCAAAACCTTGAAGACGTTCCGCAAGGTAACTGTTACGCCACATCACCTGCGTGTTATTGATACAGATGCCGAGTGCTTGTTTGGTACCAACAATCACTGCAAGTTCCTTTGCCCGGGTGATGCCTGTATAAAGCAGGTTTCGTTGTAACATAATATAGTGTTGCGTGTGTAAAGGGATGACAACTGCAGGATACTCACTGCCTTGCGCCTTATGAATAGTAGTTGCATAAGCTAAAACCAGTTCGTTAAGGTCTGCCATATCATAAACAACAATTTTTTCAGGAAACCGAACCTGCACCGTCTTGTCTATCTGATCAATGCTGACAATTCTGCCTATATCACCGTTATACACATCATAGTCGTAGTTATTGCGTATCTGCATAACTTTATCGCCGATACGGAACGCTTGCCATCCTCTTACGGCTTGTTCTGCGTTTGGGTTAAGCACATCTTGTAAACATTTATTGAGGTTTTCAGCACCGAGTGTGCCGCGCCGCATCGGGCATAACAGCTGAATGTCGTCTATAGGATGAAAGTTGTAGTGGTAAGGTAGACGATCAGCAATCAGCGAAGTAATCTCTTGAACTACTGATTCAGGTTCTTCTTCTTCAATAAAAAAGAAATCCCGATCCTTTGGACCGGAAAATTGTGGAAATTCCCCATTGTTTATGCGATGTGCGTTAGTGATGATCATGCTCTTTTGTGCTTGACGGAAAATCTCCGTGAGTCTAACAACCGGTATCTTTTGCGATTCGATGAGCGAATTTAACACCTTGCCTGCACCAACAGATGGCAGTTGATCAATGTCACCAATCAGGATGACAGTAGCATCTAAGGGAATCGCCTGCATTAATCGGTTCATTAGAACGAGATCCACCATAGACATCTCGTCCACAATCACAACATCCGCTTCCAACGGGTTTTCACGATTACGTTTGAATCCGTTATCTTGAAAAGAGAATTCAAGTAGCCGATGTATCGTTTTTGCTTCCTTCCCTGTCGTTTCGCTGAGTCGTTTCGCAGCCCGTCCAGTTGGCGCAGCCAAAACGATACGTCTCCCTTCTGCTTCAAACAACCGAATCATACCGACTGTCGTTGTCGTTTTTCCTGTGCCTGGACCACCTGTCAGAATCATCGCACGTTCCGTGAGGGCAGTCCGAATTGCTTCCCGTTGCTGAGGTGCAAATTGGATGTCCATCTCATTTTCCAACTGAGCCAATGATGCGTCTATGTCCAGTGAACTGATATTTCGCATTCCATTTGAAAGCAACCTCAAAAACTGGTTTGCCACACCCATTTCAGCATAATAAAACGGTGCAAGATAGATGGCATTACTTTCAAACATTGCGGATAGTTGTTCAGACTGTTGCTCATTAGGTAGATCCCCCGTTTCATCATCACAGATTTCAATATACTCGTTATGACTTTCAGTTATTGTGCCTTGCGATCCGCTATTAAGCCAATCCGTTATTTTACTTTGCTCCGCAACGATTTCAACCGTTCCATTTTCTCTTGAAAGGATTATCTCCTCTTTTTGAGTCAGGGCAAGGACACCCATTTTAATTGTTTGAGGTTCTTGTTCAAGGATGTTTTCACATGCTTCTATCAATTCATTGGAATATTGAAAAACATGTCCATCATCCGCTTTTTGGCTGAGTACATATTTGATGCCAGCTTGTATGCGATGTGGGTCGTTTTTATCAATGCCCAGTTTTTGTGCAATGGTGTCTGCAGTGACAAATCCGATGCCGTATATATCATCAGCAAGGCGATAAGGATTTGCAGTTACAATCGAAATAGATTCATTTTTGTATGTTTTATATATTTTTGCTGCGTGTGAAGTGCTAACGTTATGTGATTGTAGAAAAAGCATGACGTTTTTTATTTCGCGCTGTTCTTCCCACGCCTGCTGGATCATTTTAACTCGCTTCCGACCTATTCCGGGAACACCTGCTAATTTTTCTGGTGCCTGCTCGATGACATCAATCGTATCCATACCGAACAGACCGACAATTCGGGCAGCCATCTTAGGACCGATTCCTTTAATCAAGCCAGACCCCAGATATTTTCTTATTCCCATGATATTCGCTGGTTGAATAGTTTCAGACCGCTCAATCTGAAATTGTCTCCCGTATTTCGGATTGTTTACCCATTCACCGTTGAGTAGTAGGCTTTCGCCTGGGTTGACAGACGCAAGATTGCCAACAATCGTGACAAGTTCAGCATGACCGCGCGCAGAAAACCTGCCGATAGTATAGCCGGTATCAGGATTTTCAAAAACTATCCGTTCAAGGATGCCGTTTAGCGTTTCCATGTTGTTATCCACTATTCAAACAATAGTTCAACGGGACAGGAAAACCCGGGGACTACATTGTCTCCAGTAAGTGTATCTTCTCGTGTGAGTGTTTTGATGTCCGTTTCAGATTTATATACTGTTACAGTTTGAGATACGGGGTCAACAATCCAAACACAGTGTGTACCAGCATCTAAATAAGCGAGTGCCTTTCCAATTACACGAGAATGTATATCTGAAGGAGAAATCACTTCGATCGCAAGGTCAGGTGGTATTGGAAAACCTTTGTTTTTGTCTTGATCGTCGTTTAACCTTTCTGCTGAGACGAACGCTAAATCTGGTTTCAGCACCCGTTCTCCAATCTTAAACGATAGTTCTAACGAATACACGCGTCCAATTTTTTTTTCTCGTACATGCATATTCAAGTAATGACTTAGATTCATACCAATTTCACTGTGTCTTATTGATGCATCTGGCATCGGAACTAATTCCCCTTTAATATATTCATATCCTTCTACATCGTTCTCAAGGAATTCATTTAACGTCATCGTGGTAGGTTTGACAGAGGTAATATCTTGCGCGTGTTCGTGATTTTCAATTTGTGCCATTCTGTTATCCTCCCTGATAAACTTGAAAACGTTACTTGTTGATATATTTACTCAAACAATAGTTCAACTGGACAAGAAAAACCGGGGACTACATCATCACCGGTAAGTGTCCCTTCACGCGTAAGTGTTTTGATGTCCGTTTCAGATTTATATACCGTCACAGTTTGCGATACTGGTTCAAGCACCCAAACACAACGTGTTCCAGCGTCAAGGTATGCAAGTGTTTTCTTTATGACTTGGTATTGGATATCTATTGGTGAAACCACTTCAATTGCTAAGTCAGGAGGGATTGGGAACCCTTTGTCTTTATCTCCGCTTAAACGAGGCGTGGAGACAAATGCAAGATCAGGTTTTAGCACAGAATTTCCAACTTTAAACGATGTTAACAGGTACAGTTGTCCAATTTTATTTTCAACAACAGGAGAATATAAATACCGAATCACATTTACGCCTATTTCACCGTGTCTTTTTGCACCTGTCGTCATCGGAACCAATTCTCCTTCAATGAATTCATACCCTTCTACATCGTTCTCAAGGAATTCATCCAATGTCATTGTGCCAGGTTCCGGAAGAGGTATATCTTGCAAAGGGTCGTGCGTATCTAATTGTGTCATACTCTAATCCTCCGTGATGCGTTACAAACTGAAGTTCTCAAAAGAATACAATTATTCAATGTTTGCCATTAGTTTACGAAAAGCATTCAATTGTGGTGCAATAATGTGTGGCTCATCCGTTTTGTTTTCAAGTGCCTCAATTGTTTTGAAGCCGTTACCTGTAATTGCTACTACAATCCGTTCATCCCGGTCAATGTCACCACTCTCGATCAGTTTTTTGGTTGCGGCGAGGGTTACACCGCCTGCTGTCTCTGTGAAAATACCTTCGGTTGCTGCAAGTAGCTTAATCGCCTCAACAATTTCATCATCATTGGCATGTTCGCCTACACCACCAGATTTTCGGACTGTATCCACAGCATAAATGCCGTCTGCTGGATTCCCAATTGCCAGGGATTTCGCAATTGTATCGGGTTTCACCGGTTTGACAAAATCACCATTTTCTTTATAGGTATTGACAATCGGACCGCAACCTTCTGCTTGTGCGACATGAATCTTAGTATTCGGTTTATCTATCAAACCTAATAGATGAAATTCTTTGAGTGCCTTACCAATCTTTGTAATCAGCGAACCGCCAGCAGCAGGAGCAATGATGTGGTCAGGTGCTTCCCAACCAAGTTGTTCAATCAACTCAAAGCAGAGTGTTTTAGAACCTTCTGCATAATACGGACGGATATTGATGTTGACAAATGCCCACGGATAGACACCTGCAATCTCACTACACAGGCGGTTCACATCGTCATAATTTCCCATAATGCCTACGACTGTTGGTGCGTAAACAAGTGAGGCAACAACTTTGCCTAATTCTAAATCGGCTGGAATAAAGATATAACAGTTTAGATTAGCGACAGCAGCATGCGCCGCAACAGCATTTGCTAAGTTGCCTGTGGATGCACACGATACGGTATCAAAATCAAATTCCTTAGATTTACTCAATGCAATCGCTACAACTCGGTCTTTAAATGACAATGTTGGATGACACACAGAATCGTCTTTTATGTATAATTCCTTTACACCGAGTGCATCACCAAGATTTTTCGCACGGATTAAGGGTGTAAAACCAGAGTTGAGTCCGTCTGTCGGTTCACCGTCAATCGGTAATAGGTCAATGTATCGCCATAAACTTTCCGGTCCCTGTTCAATTGAGTTTCTTGAGATTGACTTTTGAATAGCATTATAATTATAGTTTACCTCTAATGGA
Organism: Candidatus Poribacteria bacterium; assembly: GCA_028820635.1. Lineage (GTDB taxonomy): Bacteria > Poribacteria > WGA-4E > WGA-4E > WGA-3G > MSPOR6. Next base: position 17,421 of record JAPPIG010000062.1, on the reverse strand, counting down.
CCGAAACAGAACTCGCAAACATGAAGCGGTTCCTTTGGATACTCGCGTTCACATTCGCGACATTTTAAGCCTAAAACTTTTTCCATTTTTGCCTCCAAATACTTCAATTTGGCTAAGATGTATAGATATTAACCAAAGCATTTAAATTCGAGCTTATAAAGTTCTCCTACAAGAGTGTTCAAGAATCATTAAATGGCTCTGGTGTTAGTTATTATATGTGCTTTTTTCTAAAATATTCTGATTTCTTCAAATTGTTAGGACGATTTCAAATTCGTTGTTTCCCGGTTCCAAGGCAACACGAATAAAAAGCAAGTGCTTATCTACCCAAGTAACAACCTCGGCATTAGAATTTGCCAATTGCAAACCGAGGTGGTTGCCCCATATCGCCACACCGTAAGGCATCGCTTTGGTAGATTCAATTGCAAAAGTGACGTGTAATCGTGAGCGTTTCCGAGTAGGTCTAAAATGAACTGCCTCCGGTAAATGATACTCAACCCCATGAATAGAAGCACCCTGATGTGAAATATCACTTCCAAGATTTTCCATAACCGGTGGTGAAATATAGTTTTTCATGTCAACAGGTTCCATCGTCCCTTCAGAAAAGGTGAATTGGCACTTTGAATCGTAATAAAAAAACACCTTTTTCTCTTTTTGCTCTGTTGATGTATTCCCATCAGTTGACATTGCTGAATCTGATCCCAAAGATTCAGCACTATTCTGAGAATCAAGTGTCGTAGCAACTATATAGGTTGGTTCAGTCTGTTGGCAACTTGTCCAATAATCATCAACCATCTCAGAAAGTGGTAACAACTTTGTGCTTTCATTGCTTGCTACATGCGCGAAATATGTATCCAGTCTCTCTAATGTCTCTTGTCCTAACTGAGCAACCTCCAAAGCGTTGATATGTTCAACATAACTGAGCCACCGATTCCATTTTTCATTTTCTACATATAGATCATAATTCTGCTGTATTGCCCCGTTTATAAGTGAAGCACGAAGAGTGTCTGCGTTATTATCAAGATGTGCTGCCGAAAAGTAAGGAATCCCAACGATGCTTCCTGCAGCCGGTGCACTAAAATTGTGTTGTTCTGCTGACGGATAAAAAAAACCGAATGGACTGCCACGATCCACCTCTGCTACTGAACCGCGTTCATCCCAACGATAGCCCCACAAACCACGAAAACCAACCTGTTCCAGAGCGTGAACTAAAACATGGTTTTTCCATTCAGCGCCTGCGACACTTGGCACTGCCCATTCCATTGCACGCCCAATTTTTTTCCATTCTGTCCCGATATAGCGCGGTAAAGTTTCCCGCATTTTTACGAGATGTTCAGCGATGATTTCTGGTGAAACACCTGCCATTGAAGTATCAATTGGTTCGCTTTCAGTGTTCGGGTCTGGCACAGGTTGCCCAGTAAGTTCAGCCCAGTTTTCCTCCCATAATGACTTGATACCCAGCATAAGCAAAGGTTCGTCCCCAAATTCATTATGCCACTCTGTTAGATCCTTTGCTAAAAATTGCGCTGAATCAGCAACGATTGCCCATGTAATTGGGATATTGTATTGATGCGCCATTTTCGCTAAAAGACGCATGCCTTCTCGTAGTTGCTGCCTATCTTCAGTTATCGCTGTGCTTACAAGTCCATAGTTTAACATTTTTGAGACTATTCTAAAAAGACGGTAACACCCATCTCCGCATACTTTTCACGCGTACTCGGATTACCGTTTCTAAAACAGACAGCAGTTGGGCTTCCTTCCAATTCTTTTGCCACGTACTGCACACAGGCATCTACTGTTTGAAGCGCGTGATTCAGATGACCTTCCATACTGAACGTTAAATCCGTGGGACCAAAGGAGAGACAATCCACACCTGCTTTCGCGAGTCTACGTGCATGGGTTACAGCCTCAATCGACTCTATCTGCATCCAGAGCATACCGTAATTATTCCACCAATCTGCATATTCAAGCCGTTCTCTGCCTTCCGAATTTTTTCTTGCACCGCCACCCCAACTACGAATGCCTTGTTGTGGATAGTAAAAAGAAGCAACCGCTTCATCTACCGTCTCCTCTAATTCTACTTGAGGCACTTCTATACCAGATGGTCCGAGGTCCAGATAGTTGCCAATAAGATAGGCATTACGGGTGTGTTTTATCCTAAAGTTGACCGGAATATCCAATTCATCTGCTAAATTGCAAAATGCGACAAGTCTATCCTCATTATATGCTGAATGTTGGCTATCCACAGCCACAAAGTCGTAACCGCCTTTTTCAACCCTTTCGGCAAGACTGTCGCTATCTATTGTCATTGAAACGGAAGCCCCAAAGACATGCTCACCATCACGAATACGCTGTTTCAAATTTGTTTCCGACATATCTCCCTCCTATAGAGATGTGTCTATCCGCACAATAGGACTAATCCTTGTGCGTTCCAAGCGTCATTTTTCACAAAGTTGATATATCCATCTTATTATATCATATTTCCCTATTCTATGCCAAAACATTTGAAATACATCAATTCTCGTGAAATCATCCTTATAGGAGTACTTCATAAGTCCGATTATCACTAAGAATACGTTAGTAGTCGCGCAATTCATTGCGCGACTTCCAGTAGGAGCGAGCTCCAGCTCGCGACTTTAAAACTGTAGATCACTTTGTCCCTGTCGAGCGACAATGTAAAGTTAACAGGACTTACGCATTTTTCTTAAAGTCCCACTGATAAGGGGGATTTAGGGGGTTAAAAACACTGAAATAACTACAACCTATCTCATAAATAGTTGGAGGGCTTTGAAAGCCCGATTTCAAAATCCTGTAGGAGCGATCTCCGAATCGCGACCTGTCGGGAATCGGAGTTCCCTCCTACAAAGAGAATCAACTGATAATGAACCAACAAATTCTATTTATGAGATACGCTCTACTTTACTTAAGCAAAATACACCCTTTTTCTGCTCAATTTGCGTAAGTCCTGGTTAATTGTAAAATCTACCATAAATATTGAGAAAACTCGAAAGGTGAACGGTACTGTTTCTGTCTTATAACCCTTGCCAATTTACCCTACTTATGCTATCCTCTAACCAATCATCAAAAAAGGAGTAACTCCATGTATCGTGTCGGAATAATCGGATTAGGCAGTATCGCTGCACGTTATTCAAACCCAGATGACGCTTACCCTTATTGCCATGCAGGTGGTATTCGTCATTGTGAAACAACCGAATTGGTAGCAGTCGCAGATATGTCCGCTGAACGGCAAGCTGAATTTAAAAGCACGTGGGGACCAGGATTCCCAGACAATTCCATCAATTACTACGAAACAGACATCCAAATGTTGGAGAGTGAGAAGTTAGACATCGTTGCCGTCTGTGTGCGCGGCCCTCACCATTTTCAAGTGATGCAGAACGTCTTGAAAGCAGACATCAAAGCCATCTTTCTTGAGAAACCTGCTGGTTGCTCACTTGAAGAAGTTGATACAATGACTGCGGGTGCTGACGCAAAAGGCATTCCAATTGTTGTTGACTATACACGACATTGGGGACCGCATCTGATCCGACTTCAATCGTTGATTAAGGACGGGCTGATTGGAGAGGTGCACAGTGTCATCGGGTATTGCGGAGGCGGTGTGCTATCTTTCGCTATCCACACAACCGACATGATTTGTCAGTTCGCTGGATATGATCCCGTCTCGGTGACTGGATATGTTGAAGGTGGCGGTGATGTGCCTGAGCCTTACGAACCTGAACCTGCCATTGTCGGTTCAACTATACAATTTGAAAGTGGTGTTATCGGTTTCCATGTCGGAAAACACGGTGTCCGTGGCGGATTTTCAGTCGATGTCCTCGGTAGTGAAGGCTCTGTTCAAGCGGGGTTTTATAGCGGTACGACTGTGCATAGAGAAGGCAAATTGATTGACAATGCAACCCTTGACCTCCCTGAAAATGCGGGTCCATTCAAAGTGGCGTATCAACAGATTACCGATTACCTTGATGGTGGAGCATTGCCTCATTGCTCGCGTGATGACTACACTGCCGTTAATGAAATTGGCTTTGCTACAATTGAAAGTGGTATCACTGGGCAGACAATAGAACTTCCTTGTCAAAATAGGCAACGGCTTATCTTCGCCAACGGCTAATATGAGGCGGGAATGGCATCTATACGCAAAATTGACCATATAATTCAATTCTTTATGAAGTTTTATCGCATTCAGCGTTATAAAACTTCTCCTCATACACCGTTGTGTTTGCCGTTGAACGAATGTAAAGTTGCCCTCATTACGACTGCCGGGTTTTATCTCCCTGAACAGGTCCCTTTTGATAGCAATGACTGTTCCTATCGTGAAATTCCTAATTCAATCCAGACCGAAGTTCTTTCTGCTGGACATAAAAGCGAGGCTTACGATAAACGAGGTATTGAAAAGGATGTAAATTTGGCGTTTCCGCTGGATAGGTTTAAGGAGTTGGAAATTGAAGGAAAAATCGGTTCGCTCAATCACAGACATTTCAGTTTTATGGGGTCAATCACAAAACCAAAATCGCTTATTAAGCGAACTGCACCAGAGGTGGCACAGATGCTAAAATCCGATGGGGTGGATGTTGCCTTCTTAACTCCTGTGTGACCGATGTGTAATCAGTCTGTAGGGTTGATACAACGTGCTGTTGAAGAAGCAGGAATTTCCACGGTTTCAATTACGCTTGTTGAAAGCATCACGAAACGGGTGAAACCGCCGCGTGCCTTGCTGGTCCCGTATCGTCTTGGGCATCCACTCGGTGAACCGAACAATCCGACATTACAACATGCGATTATCGCAGAGACACTTGAACTCTTACAAGATGAAGGAACGCCTCCTATCCTAAAAAGTAGCAATCGGAAAGGAGAATTTGATGGACAAAATTAGAATTGGCATTATCGGATGTGGGGGTATTTTTCGCAACCTCCACGCGCCGTACTACCAAGAACCGACACGACGCGCTGATATTGTTGCAATTGCAGACATTAACGAGGCATCTGCTAACGAACAAGCAGACCGTTTTGACGCAGACGCGTACACCGATTATCATGAACTTCTTGATAGACAAGATATAGATGCAGTTGATGTATGTGTTCACCCGCGCCCACATCTTGAGATAACTCGTGCTGCCGCCGATGCTGGCAAACATATCTTAATGGAAAAACCGATGTGTTGTAACGTTGCTGAGGGCGACGAAATGGTCTCCGCTGCAGAAAATGCTGGCGTGCTACTGATGGTCGCCTATATGATGCGATTTGATCCGGGATACATGAAATTGAAATCGCTGTTAGAAGACGGCACACTCGGCACATTGCAGATGGCGTATTCCAATCAGGTAGGTTATTTTTCACCCGAACGACATCCGTGGCTTTTCGTCAAAGCGGAATCGGGTGGCATGCTTGTGGAGCAAGCAATTCATAATCTTGACATCTGGTTGTGGTTATACGGTCCCGCTACGTCTGTCTATGGATTCACGAGCCATGTTCCGCTTGGCGGCACTTATCCACCTGCTGAGGAAGCGGTTGAGAACAACGCTGTATTAACTGTCCATTTCAAAAACGGTGGCATCGGTATGATGATTAAAAGTTGGGCTGCTGAAATCGGGAATAGTGGGAACGGACTCGTTACCAGCGAAGGCTCTGCAACGTTGATTCGGCATGGACTGCGCTGGAAAACCCACGATATGACATCTGCAGAAGAATTTACCGCGCCTGTCCCAGATGATGATACCTATCGCAATATGCCAGAAGATCATCGGAATCAACGCTATTGGGGAATCGCAGCAAAAGGCGCGAGTATTGACCATTGGTTGGAGTGCATTGCCGGTGAAGCAGAACCTACAACACATGGACGTATTGGGAGAGATGGAATTGAATTGGCAGAAGCAACATATCGTTCCTCACAAACTGGCACCCCAATTTCATTACCGCTGTAATAAAGGACATACTGCTATGGGACATGTAGAGATACCCGATGCGAGATTAGCTGTAGCCCTCCGCTTAAGTCCAGGTGAGCCTATCTTGGAAAAGAATCTGAAGGAAAGAGAACAACTACAGGCTATGTATATGGGTATAAGAGATTTAACAGGCATAGAGAAAATGACGAGTTTGAAGAGCTTATGGCTGTACAGCAATGATGAAATTGTAGACATCACGCCGCTCACAGGATTAACGCAGCTTACGTATTTATCACTTAGCGGTAATGCTATCAGCGACATCACACCCTTTGCCAATTTGACACAACTTAAATCCTTATGGCTTGACGGCAATGCTATCAGCGACATCACACCCCTTGCCAATTTGACACAACTTGAATCCTTATGGCTTCACAGCAATGAAATCAGTGATGTTAGTGTTGTTGAAAACTTTAAGCGTTTAAAAAATTTATCAATCAAGGGTAACCCGATTCAGAATATCACACCGATTCGTAGGCTTCGTGAACAGATTCCAAAATTAAAACTGGATACGCAATTGTCATCTTAACTAATGCAAGGGCTGCGTAGGTGCACCTGCTGCCTATTCTGACAAGTTTATATCACACAATTTCGCCAATTTCAATACCGCGCTCTTCTGGGTTTCGCCTCCTGCGCGGCAGGTCACCAAAAAGTGGTCGGAAATATCCAGCACCTTCGGGTGAAAGATGATAGCGTTCTGCATCGTAAAACCGTGGGTCAAGACTGCGGCGGATAACGTGTCCCGTTTCATCACGTTTTAGTACCTGTTCAATAGGCAACATAATCGGTTCTATGCCAGCATCTGTGCGGGTAATTGTTGCCACGCCATTAACCATACCATCAGCCAGAGATCGCACCGCAAGTGCCCCTGCATTAATTGCGGTATCTCTATCCAATTCTATTGGACTACCGCACCTTTGCATATACCCAAGTATCAACGCACGGAATGCTGAACTGGAAATTTCAGGAAGTCGTGTCTTCATTGCCTCCACGATAATCTCTGAACAGCCACCCGGTTTTGTGTGACCGAAAGCATCAAGTTCTGCCTGTGAGGTAATCATTAATTCGCCCGCATCATTTCGGATACCTTCCGAGACAACGGCAATGACATTTCCCTGTTCAGTATGTTTTTCTTTGATTGCTTCTGCCAGCCTGTCAGGCTGATACGGCACCTCAGGCACAACGATTAAGTCTGCCAAGCCATAAGCCGCCGACAACGTCAACCACCCTGCATCTCTGCCCATCGCTTCCACAATAATCACGCGGTCATGGGAATAGGTCGTTGTACGTAAATCGCGGACAGCATTAATTACCCGACTTGCTGCTGATGGAAAACCGGGACAAAAATAGTTGACCATTTTTGAATAATCAACCGAATCTCCCGCAGGTGGATTCATACCAACATCGTTATCAATCGTCTTTGTAACAAAAACTGTGGTGAATTGCTCTGAAAGCGCGGTGCCAACTGTTAGTGTATCGTCACCGCCAATAGGTATAAGTCCACTAATGTTCAACTTCTTTAGGTTTTCAATCGCTTCATCTAACTTATTTGATGCGATAAGGTTGGTGCGTGAGCTTTTTAAAATCGTTCCACCGTGATTTTCATCAATTAAGTCAGGTGTTAGTGTAAAGTAGCGTCCACCTTTCAAAACACCTCGCCATCCCTCCATAAAACCGACGAGTTCAAAACCGAGTTCTTCGGCTTTCAATGCAATGCCTTTGAGGGTGGCGTTGAGCGCACTGGTATCACCACCCCCTGTCAAAACTCCTATCTTTTTTCGCATATTCTAAACTCCAAATCTCTTAATTAAAATTAGGTAGTAATCAAGACTAAAAGAAACCTTCTATTTTGTATAAAACAACCGCTGTGTTGCTCTAATTTGTAAATGGCGCGACCACTTTGTCGTTCCCTTTTGAGATTGAATTTACTTTATTACTTCAATAATTACAGGTTTATCTAAAGCGAGTGTTTTTTCAAGTGTCGGTCTAAAATCATCCATATCTTCAACGCGTAACCCAATTGCACCAAATGATTCCGCGAACTGCACAAAATCAGGATTTACCAATTCAACGCCGATACGTTTCCCAAACCGTCGTAGCTGCCCCCGCTCAATGGAAGTGTATTGATTATCATTCATCACAAGGGTGACAATAGGCAGGTCGTACATCACAGCAGTGGCGAGATCAGGACTCGTCATCAAAAACTCACCATCTCCGCTTAAAGCAACAACTTTCCGATCTGGATATGCTACCTGTGCACCGATAGCGGCAGTCAACCCAATTCCCATTGCAACCGAAATTCCTGAAAAAATAAAACTTCCAGCAGAATAAGTTGGAAAATGAGGGAGCGCACCGTAACCAGTAATATTCACATCAACAGATAAAATCGCATCCCGCGGCATCACATCGCGCATCTCTTTAAGAATACGCGGCGATTCAATAGAAGCGAATTGGCGATGAAGTTGTAGTAAGTTCGCCCCCCAACCACCGGTCAGTTTTTCTCCACCGAGCGCATCGTTTAACTGTTGTAGCACTAATTTAGGATTTGCACCGATTCCTACGGTTGCAGGGTATTCCTTATGAATTTCGCTGACATCTGCTTCAATGTGTATAAGGGGTTGAGGAATTTGAAGCGACCAATTGCCTGTGTCGCGATAGGTAAATCGGGTTCCAATAGCAATGATGAGATCGGATACTTTCATCGCTGCTTGTGCAACGCCATCGCGGAAAAGACCAATTGAATAAGGTGAATCTTCAGGAACAGCACCTTTTCCCATGCCCGTCATTGCGACAGGAGCATCCAACAGATGCGCAAATTCAAGCAGCTCTTCTGTTGCACGCGTATGATTAATGCCACCACCAGAAACAATTAACGGACGTTCAGAGGAACTAATCAACGCCATCGCTGCGTCAACATCTTCCGGGCTTGCCATCGTCTGTACACCGTTATTTCTTGGTGGGATTGGCAGCTCAGCATCCGCTTGTAATGCATCCGTTGCAAGTTCCATTAACACAGGACCAGGGCGTCCTGAACGCAGCGCACTAAATGCACGATTGACAGCATCCGGAATCTGATCAACACGGCGTACAATCTCTATATGCTTTGTCATCGGGGCAAAGGCAGCTTGCTGATCCAACCCATGAAAACTCTTTCGTGGATCTTTCTGTGCTAAGTAAGACGGATTTTGTCCTGTAATCAGTAACACTGGCGAACACGCCGTATATGCCTCACATATCCCTATAGCAGCGTTATTTGAGCCAGGTCCCGGAACAGTCATGCAAACACCGACATCACCAGTTGCACGTGCATAACCATCTGCCATGAACGCAGCGCCGCCTTCGTGCCGCGTCACATAGTGCCGAATACTTTCTTGATTGTTATACAATGCCTCATAGACAGTGTCAAGATGGTTTCCCGGTAGACCGAAAATAACCTCAACACCTTGTGCTTTCAAACATTCGACAAAAATTGTGCCACCAGTCATCACAGTTCCTTTTAAAATTCATTGCTAATTTCATCAGATGTATTTTCTTAAGCATACTTCACAAATATGATTCTGTCAAGTGTTATTCTCAGGAATTTGCAACCTGATTATTTGACAAATGACTTATGATTATGTTAAAATTGAATAGTATTCGCTATAACTGCGACATACATATACGCAGGAGCATGTAGTATTTCTACCAATTCAGAATCGTATCAATATGTAAGGAGTAAAACTATGTTGACCACAAATCCTTTTCAGCAACCAGGGCAATGGTATCGAGGTAATACCCATAGTCACAGCACAGAATCTGATGGGAAACTTTCTGTCCCAGACCGTTTTGGAGCCTACCAAGAGGCAGGTTACGATTTTCTCGTGTTAACCGATCACCGTAAAGTTAACGATGTGGAGGCTTACAGTACATCTGACTTTTTGGCAATATCCGGAAGTGAAGTGCATCCATCAAACCCTTATGGAGGCGGCACATATCATTTTGTAGCGATAAATATCCATGAACCTGTAAATTGTGCCAAGATGCATCCGAATGCTGTTATTGATGACATTAAAGAACAGGGCGGAGAGGCAGTCTTGTGCCATCCTTATTGGTGTGGACACACAATTACTGATTATTTGCCGTTGCGTGGTTACTTTGCTGTTGAAGTCTACAATGATACCTGTATGACTATCGGCAAAGGTTTTTCAGAACAGTCATGGGATGATCTATTAGATATATGTGGTCCGGTGCACGGCATCGCTGCCGACGATGCACACGGTACAGAACACGATTGTTTCCACGGATGGATTATGGTGAAAGCACAAGAATTGACACTTGATAACATTATGGAAGCACTCCGAACAGGTGCATTTTATTCAACGCTCGGACCAGAAATCAAGGATATAGACCTCACTGATAACCAACTAACCGTTAAGTGTTCAGAAGCACAATCAATCGTATTTAAAGCCGAACGTAGTCGTGGTAGGCGTGTCCTTCCATCGAATGGAGAACTCCTAACAGAAGCAACGTATTCTGTTTCTCAAGGCACAAAATATGTCCGAATTGAAGTGACGGATGTGACAGGCAAAAAAGCTTGGTCAAATCCATTTTATTTTTAATGCATAAAATACTTGTGTGTCACACAGGTGCTTGGATTGGTGATATGGTCCTACTTACGCCTGCTTTGCGCGCGCTCAAACAGGCGTATCCAGAATCCTTTCTGACATTACTTTTGCGACCACTTGTCGTTGACTTGATGAAATCAAATCCGTATGTTGACGAGTATATTGTTGACACAAGAACTAACGGTCAATTTAGATCACTGTTGAAAGTGGTTCGCCAGATACGAGAACATAAATTTGATATTTCGGTTGTGTTGCATCCGACCTCATTCCGTAATGCCCTGCTCTGCTTCATAGCACGAATACCAATACGCATTGGATCAAACTATAAGGGGCGAGGCTTTTTACTAACAACATCTTGTCCGCACAACACCAATCTTCATGAAGTTGATCGTTACCTAACTGTACTGCGCATACTGAATATAAACACCGTCCCTACTTCAAGTTCCAAAGATACAATGCAAGGTTTCTCACAATCCAAATTGGAATTTTGGCATACAGATGCCGAACGTCAATCGACTCAAAAACTACTGCAGAATGAAGGGATAACTCCAAATGATAGACTAATCGCAGTTAATTTAGGGACAACATGGCGGACAAAACAGTGGGATATAAGTAATTTTGTTGCTGTTATCAATCAAATTTCTAACGTTTTGCCCGATGTCAAAATCGTCTTAACAGGCTCAACAGCAGAAATTTCACTTGTAGAAGAATTACCACATTCAGAATCAACAATTAATCTTGTAGGAAAAACAGACATATTGCAGCTTGGCGCACTATTAGAACGTTGTGAAGTATGTCTAACTTGTGATAGCGGTCCGATGCACATTGCTGCTGCAGTAGGCACCCCGACCATTGCACTCTTCGGCCCAACAGACCCAAGGCGTCATCAACCTTACGGCACTGGTCATACCGTCATTGAGAAGTCTGTTTCGTGTAGACCGTGTTATAAACGCACTTGCCATCGGCAGGATATACCGTACCTGTGCATGGAAGAAATTAAAATAACTGAGGTTGTTGAAGCATTAGCAACAAAGTTAAATCAGAATAATTCTAATTAACGTGAGTTCCATAAATAAAGAAGTCATCCGAAACTCGTCACGTTTATTTTCCAATTTGATGGTTTTTTGTAGCACAATCTGTATGAAGATTAAAAAATAAATCCGGTATTTTCCTTAGTCCCGTTAGGGACGCAATGTTTATAGAAAAACGAAATAAACGCACCTCTTGAGTTCCGGGGAATGCCTAAATGGCATTCATACCGTTGATTTAGTAGGAACGAGATGTTTATCTAATGTCTTTGTTCTCACATATCGTCCCTACGGGACTAAAGGGGTGAGTCGTCCGCGCTGCTATAAACATATCGTTCCTACGGAACTGAAGATCCCTTAAAATGTTCCGAATATGCATAATGAAAATTACCCAAATAATAAATTAATCTTCATTCAGATTGTGTCCCAAAAGGCGCAAACTAACAGTTTACGCTACAAATAAGGAACTCACATTAATTAGACATTAAATTTTCAGAAAAGGAATAAAAGATATAGATGATCAGAGCATTAATTTTTGACTTTGGTGGCACTTTAGATGGTAACGGTATCCACTGGTTAGAACGCACGTACCAGTTTATTCAAAAACATCATCCTGAAATTACCCGAGAGGAGTTTGATGTTGCAGATCAAGCCACAATATCAGAATTTGCATTCGGTGATTCCTCGGTTGAGTGGTCTTATCAGGAAGGCTCAATGTTGCCTGTCGGAGCAATTGCAAATAGCGAAGCGGCACGTTGTACTTTACGAGAAACGTCAGATGCTATCGGTACGGGAATTTTTAAACGACTCGATTTGAGTGATCAATTGAAAGACGAATATGTGGAATGGTTTTGCAAAGGAGTCTCGCAGAGTCTTACAGAAAATAGACAGTGGCTCAAAACACTCCATAGCACCTATAAACTTGGCGTAATCAGTAATAACTTTGGGAATACGCGTGGGTGGTGTGATGAATATGAACTCTCCCCATTGCTTGATGTAATCATAGATTCTACTGTATTCGGCGTAGCAAAACCTGATCCACGCATTTTTGAAGCCGCTTTGGCTGAATTAAATGTTGCTCCTGCTGAAGCAATCTATATTGGAGATAGTTATAAAGCAGATATGATTGGTGCGAAGAACGTAGGAATGTGGACCGCTTGGATGGTTGGAAACCAAACAAAAGATTGTCCAGACCTATCCGTTGTAGACGTTCAACTCTCCCATTTACACGAATTGACCGATTTTCTGTCATCCGTAAAATCTTAACCAAATGCTCGCTATTTGGAAGGCATGGATTATAAACGAAATTAGGTTTACATCGTTTTAACATAAGGAGACATCAGATGCGGAAGTTTATCACAAGTTTTGGACTCATATTTGTACTTGCCGCTTTCTCGTTAGCAGCGGAAAAACCGGTCAAAATTGATGAAAAGGTTAAGGAGTGGAGTCTCAAAGACACTGAAAATAAAACCCATTGCTTGAAAACGCTGTGTAAAGAAAAAAAGGCGGTTGTGTTGATATTTCTTGCTACACAATGTCCGGCGATGGATGAATATGTTGAACGTATCAATACGCTGGTTAAAGATTACAAAGAGAAAAATGTCCAATTTGTAGGTATTCATTCCAATAAGTACGAAACGGTGGAAAAAATCAAAAAGTATCGCGAGAAACACAACTTTGAATTTCCTATTCTCAAGGATCCAGATAACAATATTGCAGACTATTTTCAAGCACGCAGAACACCAGAGGTTTTTCTTATAGATACAGAAAAAATGCTCCGATATAGAGGGGCAATTGACGATAGTCGAAATACGCCTAAAACGCATTATCTCAAGAATGTGTTGGAATTAGTGTTAGATGGAAAGACTATTCCAGATAAGCAGAAAAAAACACGTGCAATTGGGTGCACCATTAAACGAATCAGAAAAGCAGATTTAGATCGAACACCTTAGCACAGAAGTTAGAAACAGTTGATTACCTTCACAGAACACCCATTGATTGGAGAATGATATGCGCCAATTCTTATATAATTCTTTGCAAGTAATTCTTAGTATTATCTTTGTCAGTTTTCTCCTTATATTCTTTGTTGTCTGTTTCGGAATTGGTGTTGCGGGTGGTTTTATGTATGGATGTTGGGAAGATGTGGCAGCACTCAAGCTGGACAACTTAAATTATAAAGTAGATAAACAAACTTGGCGACAGCATCTTGAGGTATATTCATCAATATGTGAAGTGCAGCTCAAAGATTCTGCTGTCTTTTTAACCGATAAACTTCAACGTTTGGAATATGAAGCGGTTAAGCAAGGCGGTACAGGCATAAACTCTCAGGGTCAATATTTGCTGCAACTCAGTGGAAAAAAAGGCGAACAAAATGGAACTATTGATATATTTCTTCGCGAATTTGTATACCCGTATATGGAAAAAGATACAGAAGCAAAACGCATTTATCTCTCAATAAAAAAAGGAAAAATAGAATCTATCAAAAACGATGAGAGGAACTCAATCCGTAATTTTTACCTTGAACCTGAACTGATTGAGGAATTTTCTGGAGATGAAAAAGGGACAACGCGCAAAATTATTCCACTTGACGAGATGCCAAGAAAACTTGTGGATGCATTTATCGCAATTGAGGACCGACGATTTTATCAGCATTCGGGGGTTGATATTATCCGACTCGTCGGGGCGATCAAGGATTCTCTTACGGGCGGTGACCGAATTGGTGCTACAAGCACACTGACACAGCAGTTAACTCGTAATATCTACTTGGGAAAAGAACGAACTCCGGCAAGAAAAACTCGTGAAATATTGCTCGCATTTAGAATCGAAAAACAATTGTCAAAATCTCAAATCTTGGAAGGATATCTTAACTATATTGACTTCGGACGATTTGGGGGGCAACAACTATTTGGTGTCCAAAAAGCTGCTTTGGCTTTCTTTGACAAAGAGGTTTCTGAGCTGGATTACCACGAATGTGCTTTGCTCGCAGCTATTCCAAAGGGAACGACGTTTTATTCACCAGTAAAAAATCCTGAAAATGCTAAAAAGCGCCGCGATTTGGTACTTAGAGCGATGTATAACCAAGGACTTATCACACCTAAGGAATACAGCGAAAATCGGAATCAACCGATACAAGTTCAAGAACCGACAAATACATCTATTAAAGAGAATCAAATTACTGCAGGACACTTTTTAAATCATATTGAATTGGAACTGGATAAAATTCCGGAACTTCAAAGCAGATTGTATAAAGATGGATTGAAAGTCTACACAACAATAGATATGTCAATGCAATCAGTCGCGGTAAATGCAATAGCAGACCACTTGCGATTCATGGATAGAACATGGGCGAAACACCTACCGAATTACGACAAAAATAAGGACAATCCACGACGCATTGATCCAATAGATAGTTATTTGCAAGCGGCACTCATCGCATTTGATCCGCGCACGGGACATGTTAAAGCGATGATGGGTGGGCGCGATTACCGTATATCTGATAATGGGATGGTAGGCAAATATAATTTTAACGATTTTAATAGAACTATCGGCACCCGACGTGACCCCGCGCGTCGGCAGCCGGGTTCAGCGTTTAAACCCATCGTTTTTGCTGCACTTATGGAAGAACCTTCTATAGTTACTCCCGCAACGATTCTTATTGATGAAAGTTGGGGAATAGTGCCAGCACAAGGGCAACCAATGTGGTACCCCGACAACTATAGTAAAACCTTTAATGGTCCACTTACTGTTCGAGATATAATCAAACGTTCAATTAACGTTCCAACGGTCCGAGCTGCTTTGGAAACACCAGTTAATGAAGATGGATTGTGGGAAGGTATAGATCGGATTGTGAAACTAACAAAAAGAATGGGAATTGAAAGCCCTATGCAACCAACACCAGCACTTACTTTGGGTGCGTCTGGTATGAAGGTGATTGAATTAACAGCAGCTTATGGGGTCTTCGCGAATCGTGGAATTCTAACAGAACCTGTTTACATCCAATATATCGTAGATGCAGCTGGTAAACCGATTTATACTTCTCAACCGGAACGCACTCGTGTTTTGGATGAAAGGTTAGCGTACCAGATTACTTCGTTTTTGGAAAGTGTTATTAAACAGGGAACGGGACGGCGTGCTATATTACCAAACCGTGGTTATCAAATCACTCGCCCTATAGCTGGAAAAACTGGGACTACGAATGGGAACGTGGATGCTTGGTTCGTTGGATATACTGCTGACTTGATTGTCGGTGTTTGGGTCGGTTTTGATGTATATAAACGAAATCGTCGTAATTACAATGAAGAAGGAGCGGAAGCAGCATTACCTATCTGGGCGCGTTTCATAAAAGAGGCAGCCCGCGGTCCAGAAAAGGAATTTTCCGTACCAGAAGGAATTGAATTCTGGGAAATTGATAAAATGACAGGTCTACTAAAAAATAAAGATAAGTGTCCCCCAGAAAACATAAGTAACGAGCCTTTTATTAAGGGGCAAGAACCTACAAGAATATGTGATCAACATTAGTACTGTGTCCACATTATATTGTAATAGCAATTCGGAGATCGCTCCTACCAGTGATTTCATCACAAAACTCTACACACCCAACAATAACAGGGTTATATAGTTTCAAGAATTTCCAGTTAATGAGTATTACTGATAGTTTATATCGTCCGTCGGGTTTGCTTGTGCTCTCCCCTTATGTGTCAACTTACACATTGATTTAAAGGTAGCAGGCACGCTCTGCGGGGAATGCCTAAAGACGAATGCGCGTATGGCATTCGCCATGATTCATACCGTTGATTTGGTGCCGTCCGCTTTACATTTTAGGTATACGGCACACGGAGTGTGCCTACTACTTTGCATACGTATGATACCATATTAACGGAATTTATCTTTTTCCGACGGTAGGTGCGGTTTCCTAACCGCACACTTGGCAAGACGAATCACGTTAATTGGTATGAGTTTATATGAAAATGTGAAAAATATACCAGAAAAATTCGAAAACTAAATAACCCTGCAACACTACAGGGGCTATTTAGTTTTAAGAATTTCCAGTTGATGAGTGTTACTAACAGTTTCTTTCGTAGGTTGGGTTGAACCGCAGGTGAAACCCATAGGTGTAAACTTAAGAAAACGTCTGAATCATTACGATTCTTTCTCAATACGGACTGTTATTGGGATTGTCCCCTCTTCAGTCCCGCTGAATGCCATAAAGGCATTCATAGCGTTGATTTGGTAGGGACGATATGTTTATAGATCATGGGCGAACAAGTTCTCTTTAGTCCCGTAGGGACGATATGTGGATACTAATGAAAAGTCCATAAACATTGCGTCCCTACGGGACTAAAGAGGGAAATTAAACATAATTCTATAAACATATCGTCCCTACGGGACTGAAGAAGGTTCCCAAATTTGGAGAATCCTTAACTTTACACCTATAGGTTGAACCGCAGGTGAAACCCAACATTTCCTATATATCAGGACTTACGCAAAATAATTGGCACATATACCTCAACAGACTAGTGGATAGTCCATTCTAAAATTATAGTTTTCTATTTTTTCCGAATACTTGACAGAATAATATCATTTCTTTTAGACTGTTCCCAAATAGCTTTTGGAGGCACAGTATTTTGAACAAGAAATATAGAGTTGCATTGACAGATGCGGAGCGTGAAGAACTGAATATGTGTATAAGTAGAGGAGAAAATAAAGCGTATAAGATCAAACATGCCCACATTTTATTGAAAGCAGATACCAAGGGACCGGGTTGGACAGATAAACAGATAGCAGAAGCATTTTCGTGTCATCACAAGACGGTGTATAATGTGCGTAGGCGTTTTGTAG